>CAWAEV010000024.1:0-368234 GCA_963780925.1 uncultured Alphaproteobacteria bacterium
TTGAACGTTATCCCACGCGAATTACGATCTTCCCGAAATGCGCGCCGGAGGCCATGTGCCGGTAGGCCGCCTGCGCATCGGCGAAGGCGAATACTTTATCGATCACCGGCTTGATGGCGTTGACTTCGATCGCGCGGTTCATCGCCAGGAACATCTGCGTCGAGCCGACCGAAATGCCTTGCACATTGGCGCGGCGGGAGAAGATCAGGCCCGGATTGAGCTCGGTGGCGCCTCCGCTCAAGCCGCCGATCATCGACACTTTGCCGCCGACGCGGATGGCGCCAAACGAGCGCGCCAAGGTCGCTGCGCCGCCGACCTCGACGACGTGATCGACGCCGATGCCCCCGGTGCATTCCATCGCCGCTTTGTCCCAGTCGGGTGTGGTCTTGTAGTTGATGCCGAACGCGGCGCCGAGTTTTTTGGCGCGCGCAAGCTTGTCGTCGCTCGACGACGTGATGATGGCGCGGATGCCCATGACGTGGGCGAATTGCAATCCGAAGATCGAGACGCCGCCGGTGCCTTGCAACAGGATGGTGTCGCCGGCCTTGAGCTTGGCGTGCTCCATCATGGCGTGCCAGACGGTGACGCCGGCGCAGGGCAGCGTCGCGCCTTCTTCCAGCGACAGATGCGGCGGGATTTTCACCACGCCGTCCTCTTCGAGCACCGCGTACTCCGCGAGCATGCCGTCGATGCCGCCACCGAGTGCGCTCGCGTGCGCGTCGGGCATCGGCTCGCCTCCCGGCCAGCGCTGAAAGAAATTGCCGGCGACGCGATCGCCCACTTTGACGCGGAGCACGCCTGGCCCGACCTCGACCACTTCTCCGGCGCCGTCCGACAGCGGAATGACGTTCTCGCGCACCGGCATGCGGTAGCTGCCGCGCACGATGCCGAGATCGCGGAAATTGAGCGAGCAGGCTTTGACCTTCACCAAGACCTGGCGATGGCCCGGCTTCGGATCGGGGCGCTCGACCTGGACCACCGACTCGATGCCGGCGCCGCCCTTGGGTATTTGATAGGCTCGCATACGCTTCCTCTTCGGTTGGCGCCAGATTGGAAAGGCGCAAATTATCGGTTTCCGTTGTTGTTCTTCGGCCCGCGCGGTCGCGGCGGGCGGAACCCGCCCGGCCTGCCATTTGGCGGTCCCCGGAAGTTCGGTTGACCGCCCGGCCTGCCGTTCTGCGGTCCATGGAAGTTCGGTTGACCGCTCGGCCTGCCGTTCTGCGGTCCATGGAAATTCCGTTGGCCGCCCGGCGGGCGCTGGTTGTTCGGTCGCTGCCGGTTGAGCGAACGCAATTGCCGCCGCTGGATTATCATCTGCCGACCGATTGTGTGCGTCACGTTCAGCCGTTGCAACGCGCCGCGGTCGCGCGCCGCCTCCTGCTGCGGAATCCGATAAGGCACCGCGGTCATCCGGCCGCCCGCACCGCGGCGGATCTGAAAAGCGCTCGCGCCCTGGGTCAGCGCACCGAGCCGGTTGCCCTGGCGGTCGAACACCTCGATCTGTCCGACATGCCCGTCGGCGTCGGGGTAAAGCTTTATCTCAGGCGCGGCGGCGGCGCCCGCCGCCGGCACGTTGACCACGCCGGTCGTGCCGCGAATGCCGATCGCCGCGTCCGGCGTCGTGATGGTCATGTCGCCGGTTTTGGCGACGAGACTCGCGACAAAAGCGGCGGTACCGATCGCGACATTGAACGAAGCGGCATTGCCGCCGCCGCCCTCCTGATAGACGAATTCGTTGATGACGATGCGCGTGTCGGCGGACAGGCTGAACGTCGTTTCGTCGTCGAAGGTCATGCCGAGGGCGGAATCCGCGCCGGTCTCCAGCGTGTCGTCTTTGAATATCGGGTCGGCCACTTTCAGTGCCGTAGCCGCGGCGTTGGCGCGAGTAACGGTGGCGCTGCCCTGCACGGTCGCGACCTGACCCACTGAATTATCGGCGGGTGCAGCGGCCGGCGCCTGTTGTGGCGGCGACTGCATCTGCTGGGGCGGATATGCCGGCGCGGGATACGGCGGTGGCATTTGATATTGCGCGCGCGCTGCGACCGGCCACAAACCCCGCCAGAACGCCACGGTGCCGGAGAGCAATGTTATAAATTCACGCCGCTTCACGACTGCCCTAGCAAACCCGACAAGGATGGGAAAATTAGGAGGTATTGGGACGTCTATCGTATCGGCCCACCGTGGCATCGCAATGGCCTAATTGCCATACCGGAGCACCACCGCGGCAGGGTCGGTTATCAATGCAACAAGGCGGCCAGTTCCTCGGCGCCAGGCTTTCTGCTCTCCTCATCCATGCGCGTATTGGTTGCCGCGAGCAGCTTGGCGACAACGTTATTGCGCTGCGCCACCGGATTGTCGGCATAGCCGCTCGGCTGGAAGAAATTGGCGGTCGGCACTTTATCGCGCCACGTCAGCGGCATCGTCACCATATCGAAACCGTTGCCGTCGCCGGTGAGATTCATCATTTCAAGCTCGGCCGCGCTCAGCGTACGGACAACCCCCTTGCGGCGCGCGAACACGAGCGAGTCCAGAAGCTTCTGCGTCTGCAGCAAGGGACCGACGTCGAGGTCGAGATTGAGCGCATGCACGGCAAGGCCCTTTTCGGTGTTGGCCAGGATTTCATGCTGGCCCCAGGCATCCGGCACGCTTCTGGCGAACGCAATCATCCGGCGCAAGACCTCGATCTTGTTCGCCAGCGCCCATTGCTGATCGATCGGCAACCGCGCGTCTTTCGCTTGCAAATCGCCGAGAAAATGGGTGCCGTCTTCGGCAATAATCTCGACCGTGTTGGTCGCCAACAGCTGGTTATAGCCGAGCGCGGTGGTGATGGCGCGGGCATGCTTGTTGTATTCGCGGCCGGCCTCGACGTCGTAGCTGCCGTTGCCGGTTGCCTCAAAACCGTAAATGCGCACGACCTGCTCTCGGGTCAGGCCGGCGGCCAGCGCCACGTTGGCGTAAGCGCGCTTGAACTGATCGTCGCTTTGCGGCAGTTGCGGAGCAAATTTAAATTCCCGTCCGGCGGCAGAAAGAAAATCGGCGACCACCGGCACATAGATCGGCCGCGGCGGCACTTCCGGCTTGAGCGGATTGCGCGGCTTCGGCGGCCCGCTATAGACCGGCGGCTGAGCGAGCACGTAGTCGTCGAGCGAAAGCGCTTCGCCGTGTGCGCGCTTGGCGTTGCGCAATTGCCGCTTCGCCGCAATCTCATGCCAATACGCGCTCGCCGCGGCGGCATAGATCGCGTGGGCCCTGTCGTAGGCGTCCAGCGCGCGGAGATACTCCGCCATGGCCGATGAGGGATTTGCAGGTCCGAGCAGCGGCTGACCGGTTTGGGCGGCCGCGGACTGCGCTCGAAGCATCGCCGGCGCAATGACGAGGACGACAGCGAGCAGACAAAGCGAGCAGCGATATGTCGGACCGATCCTCATCCCCGCGCCGGCCTTTCCAAATCAGTTCCGATTCAGCTCCGCTCCTTAATAGCCGATTCTGTGACGCGAGGAGGGCGGCATTGCTGCCGCCCTCCTGCCTGCAAGGTTTCTGACAGCGCAGAGAAATGCGGCTCGTCCCAGGTCTTCGAACCGACCCCGTTACCGCAGTCCGGCGCATCGTGGCGCCACCGTCCCGATGGCGGCCGCAAACGTTCCATCAACCATGGCGACAGAAATCGATTGGGGAAAAGTCGAGCCCGCCCGTTCGCGGCGATTTGTTCGACAGGGCGGCTCGTAGGATCGCGTTCGGCACGCCACCCCATGCGCCGTACCCGCTTGTATTATCCGTGTGACAGGCGATCGATTTGCCGCATGGCGCCGAGAATCGAACGGCCCCGATCCCGAGGGAGAGGGATCGAGGCCGTTCTGATGTCGGCAGGCGCCCCATCGTACGCCCCTCCCCGACACTGTCTCGATCATGCCGCGCGTAAGTTGACCGATCGTTGACGTGCCGGAAGCGGCCGCCGCGGCGTTCGCTTCGTCCGCTCGTTTACAGACCGCTGGAGACGGTCGAATAGGTCGTATTCAGGTTGGTGCCGAGCGCGGCGATCGTGGCGATGATCGCAACTGCGATGCCGGCCGCGATCAGACCGTATTCGATGGCAGTTACGCCGCGTTCATGCGTCATCAAGCGCGAAAGCCAATCACCGAAATTGCCCATCTGTCGATCCTCTCACCCGTTTGACTAGCACTACTTTGGCAGATTTTTAGCATGACGGGGATTCCCAAATCAGTTTTTCTGTGACTCATGAGTGGTCGGCTTTGGAGGGCCGACCATGGTTGGCAAGAAGTCGGATTGGAGAGGCGAGCTTAGCCGTTGGCTCAAGCCGTTTCTTGATCGGTTGGGTCACAAGGCGCGGCGACAAATGTGCCCGCTCTACGTATCGGGGCTGATCGGTCCTGGCGACCGCAAGAGCGTTCAACCGATGGCCGAGCGCGTTGCGCGTGGTGACTACGATCAATTGCACCACTTCATCGCGGCCGGCGTCTGGGATGCCGGGCCGGCGGAGATGGAACTGCTGATTTAAGCAGACAAGCTGATCGGCGGCAGCGATGCCGTGCTGGTGGTCGATGACACCGCGATACCCAAGAAAGGCACGCATTCGGTCGGTGTTGCTGCGCAATATGCTTCGGCGCTGGGCAAGACCGCGAACTGCCAGACCCTGGTGTCGCTGACGCTGGCGCGCGGGGAAGTGCCGGTGATGCTGGCGTTGCGGCTGTTTCTGCCCGAGAGTTGGACGAGCGATCGAGTTCGGCTGAAGCGCGCGGGCGTTCCGGCCGAATATCGAACGGCACGAACCAAGCCGGAATTGGCTTTGATGGAGATCGATCGTGCCATCGCGGCCGGTGTACGCTTTGGCTGCGTTCTAGCGGATGCTGGTTACGGGATGAGCGCGCCGTTCCGTCAGGCGCTCACAGCTCGCAAGCTGACCTGGGCGGTCGGTATCCCGCGCCATCTTAAGGCGTACCCTGCCGATGTGAAGATGATCTGGCCGGTTGCCAAGCGCGGTCGTCCGCGCAAGCGCCACGTCCCGGATGTTCTGTCGATACCGGCAGAAGACATGCTGGCCGATGCCAGATGGCACGCCATCAGTTGGCGCACCGGCACCAAGGGAAAGCTCAAGGCTCGTTTTGCTGCTGTTCGCGTGCGGGTCGCGGACGGACCGCCGCAGCGGATCAGGGACAAGGGTCAGCAGCATCTGCCCGGCGACGAGGCTTGGCTCATCGGCGAACACAGGATGTCGGGAGAGAAGAAATACTATCTCGCCAATCTGCCGGCAAAGACTGACCTGCGCACCCTCGCGGCCACCATCAAAGCGCGGTGGATTTGCGAGCAGGCTCACCAGCAGCTGAAGGAGGAGCTTGGTCTCGACCACTTTGAGGGTCGGTCCTGGCAGGGCCTGCGTCGTCATGCGCTCATGACGATGATCGCCTATGCGTTCCTTCAGTATCGCCGGCTCAAAACGGCAAGGCGGGAAAAAAAGAATCAACGGGCCGCCGCCTCAACCGACACTGCCCGCCGTACGCCAAGCCATCCTCGAACTCATCGCTCGGCCACCACCGCAACAATGCCCGCACTGCCAGAAATGGATTTGCAACCAGCCGCGGCGTGAGTAAATCTGCCAAAGTAGTGTACACTACTTTGGCAGATTTTTAGCATGACGGGGATTCCCAAATCAGTTTTTCTGTAACTCATGAGTGGTCGGCTTTGGAGGGCCGACCATGGTTGGCAAGAAGTCGGATTGGAGAGGCGAGCTTAGCCGTTGGCTCAAGCCGTTTCTTGATCGGTTGGGTCACAAGGCGCGGCGACAAATGTGCCCGCTCTACGTATCGGGGCTGATCGGTCCTGGCGACCGCAAGAGCGTTCAACCGATGGCCGAGCGCGTTGCGCGTGGTGACTACGATCAATTGCACCACTTCATCGCGGCCGGCGTCTGGGATGCCGGGCCGGCGGAGATGGAACTGCTGATTCAAGCAGACAAGCTGATCGGCGGCAGCGATGCCGTGCTGGTGGTCGATGACACCGCGATACCCAAGAAAGGCACGCATTCGGTCGGTGTTGCTGCGCAATATGCTTCGGCGCTGGGCAAGACCGCGAACTGCCAGACCCTGGTGTCGCTGACGCTGGCGCGCGGGGAAGTGCCGGTGATGCTGGCGTTGCGGCTGTTTCTGCCCGAGAGTTGGACGAGCGATCGAGTTCGGCTGAAGCGCGCGGGCGTTCCGGCCGAATATCGAACGGCACGAACCAAGCCGGAATTGGCTTTGATGGAGATCGATCGTGCCATCGCGGCCGGTGTACGCTTTGGCTGCGTTCTAGCGGATGCTGGTTACGGGATGAGCGCGCCGTTCCGTCAGGCGCTCACAGCTCGCAAGCTGACCTGGGCGGTCGGTATCCCGCGCCATCTTAAGGCGTACCCTGCCGATGTGAAGATGATCTGGCCGGTTGCCAAGCGCGGTCGTCCGCGCAAGCGCCACGTCCCGGATGTTCTGTCGATACCGGCAGAAGACATGCTGGCCGATGCCAGATGGCACGCCATCAGTTGGCGCACCGGCACCAAGGGAAAGCTCAAGGCTCGTTTTGCTGCTGTTCGCGTGCGGGTCGCGGACGGACCGCCGCAGCGGATCAGGGACAAGGGTCAGCAGCATCTGCCCGGCGACGAGGCTTGGCTCATCGGCGAACACAGGATGTCGGGAGAGAAGAAATACTATCTCGCCAATCTGCCGGCAAAGACTGACCTGCGCACCCTCGCGGCCACCATCAAAGCGCGGTGGATTTGCGAGCAGGCTCACCAGCAGCTGAAGGAGGAGCTTGGTCTCGACCACTTTGAGGGTCGGTCCTGGCAGGGCCTGCGTCGTCATGCGCTCATGACGATGATCGCCTATGCGTTCCTTCAGTATCGCCGGCTCAAAACGGCAAGGCGGGAAAAAAAGAATCAACGGGCCGCCGCCTCAACCGACACTGCCCGCCGTACGCCAAGCCATCCTCGAACTCATCGCTCGGCCACCACCGCAACAATGCCCGCACTGCCAGAAATGGATTTGCAACCAGCCGCGGCGTGAGTAAATCTGCCAAAGTAGTGCTAGGGTCCAAACTCATTAAATCCACCATACAAGTGCTGCGGCCAGACAGACAGAAGACAAATAGTTTCGAGCCAGCCTGTCGTAGCGCGTCGCAATGCGCCTAAAGTCCTTGAGCCTGTTGAACGCACTCTCGATGCGCCAGCGAAGCTTGTAAAGGCGCTTATTGAAGCTGAACGGTTGCTTCCTGTTGCAGCGGTTGGGAATGACCGGCTTGGTTCCGCGCTCGTCCAACTCCTCGTGCAACTCGGCGCTGTCGTAGGCCTTGTCGCCGAGCATGCGTTTCGGCGACTTTACTCTGCGGATAAGGCGTTTCGCGACCGGACAATCGTGTGCTTCGCCTCCGGTCAACAGGATGGCGATGAGGCGCCCTTTAGCATCTGCGAGTGCGTGAATCTTCGTGTTGCGCCCTCCGCGCGAGCGGCCAACAGCCTGCTTCTGCTCCCCCTTTTCCGCCCGCCGCGGAGCGGTGTGCTTTGACATGGGTGGAGTCGATCATCTGCGTAGCTGCCGATCGGCCATTCGCGGCGAACTCACGGAACAGGTTTTCCCAGATGCCGCGCCGCGCCCAACGCACAAAGCGGTTATAGATCGTCGTTGGCGGACCATAGGCTTCCGGGCAATCGCACCAGCGACAGCCACTCTTGAGCACATGCACGATACCGCTGATGACGCGCCGGTCGTCCGCTCGCTCGACGCCGCGCACATCCGTCGGCAATTGCGGCTCGATCCGCGCCCATTGTTCGTCGCTCAGCCAGAACAGATTCCTGCTCATCAATCTTCCCCCAATACGAATCATTATCGTATTGTCGGGACCGAACGATTAATGAGTTCTGACCCTAGCCTCTGGTGCAAGCCGTGCCCAAGTCCGTGTTGGCAACGCAAGTCCGCGTTAGCAACGCGTGTGTAGGGAAATCTACGGATGGGGCCGAAGCGCGCCGTTAAGTCCGGCCCGACGATTGTCGGCAAAACAACGGTAAAAATGGCCGCGTTTTCGCTTCACCGCCCCGGCGGTTCACGCG
Source organism: uncultured Alphaproteobacteria bacterium (assembly GCA_963780925.1). Lineage (GTDB taxonomy): Bacteria > Pseudomonadota > Alphaproteobacteria > Rhizobiales > Xanthobacteraceae > BOG-931. The sequence goes on from CAWAEV010000024.1 coordinate 8,090, forward strand.
ACAGGTTCTGCGCTGCGAGCTCGGCCAGATAATCGCGCCAATAGTCTTCGCGGTTTCGGCCGAGCTCGTTGAGATAATCCCAGCTGAAAATGCCGGTGGAATGCATGTCGTCGAACACGATGCGCACCGCGTAATTGCCGACCGGATGCAGCTCCAGGATCGCGACCTCCTGCTTGCCGCCAACGGTGCGCCGTTCGCTCGGCGAATGGCCCTGCACTTCGGCGCTCGGTGAGCGCACGCGCAAATATTCGGCAGCGAGATCGAAGCGCTCACCGTCGTCGAAGGCGACGGTGAGCGTCTTGCGGTCCTTGTGCAGGCGCAACTCGGTCGGCCAGGGATTTGTCGTACCGGCGGCGTTCATGCTTGCTCAATCCAGCGTAATGTGGCCGTCGGTGATGACCTTCTTCCACTTCTCGTATTCCGACTTGGTGAAGGCGGCGCCTTCGTCGAGGCTGGTGCCGCGCGGCGTGAGACCGAACTTGGCGAACGACGCCTTGAGCTGATCGTCCTGCAGCGCCTTGGCGATGCCGCTGTTGAGCTTGGCGAGAACGTCGGGCGGAGTTCCGGCCTGCGCGTAAACGCCGAGCCACAGGTCGACCTCGTAACCGGGCAGGAATTCCGACACCGTCGGCAGATCGGGATAGACCGGAGAGTGTTTCGCGCCAGTGGTGGCGAGCGGGATGACGCTGCCTTTCGAGGTGAACGGCAGCGCGCCGGCGATGCTCGAAAACTCCATCTGCACTTTATTGCTCATCAGGTCGACGAACGACGGACCCACGCCTTTGTAGGGCACGTGGACCGCGGTGATTCCGGTGCGTAGCGCCCACATCGCGGCGGCGAGATGCGGCGTGGTGCCGACCCCCGCCGAGGCATAGTTGAGCTTGCCGGGATTGGCTTTGCCGTAGGCCACAAGCTCGGGATAGGTCTTGATGCCGAGCTGCGGCGCCACGACCAGAACCTCAGGTGATGAATTGATGATCGAAACGGTCACTAAGTCTTTGAAAACGTCGAAGGGCAATGACTTCTGCAGCGTCGGATTGATGACCACGCTCGGATCGATCAGCACGATGTTGTAACCGTCGGGCGGGGAATGGGCGACATAATCAAGCCCGACAATACCGCCGGCGCCGGGCTTGTTATCGGGGACGATCGTCTGTCCGAGCGCGTCGCCGAGCTTCTGCGCCAGAACCCGTCCGGCGAAATCGACGATACCGCCAGGTTGGAACGGCAAGATCAGATGTATGGGCCGCGACGGAAAGGTCTCGGCCCGCGCCGGCGCAACGAAAGACAATAGCAGCGCCGACCACAGCGCCACGGACGCGGCGAATTTGAAACGGTTCATCCTATTCTCCTGTTGCGGAACAGTTATTCTGTCGCGCCTTTGGCGATCAGTTCAATTAGCTCGTGCGGCATGACCGGCATTTGCGAAATACGCACGTTAAACGGCGACAGCGCATCCTCTATCGCGGAGATCACCGCCGCGGCGGCGGGAATGACGCCGACCTCACCGACGCCTTTGACGCCGAGCGGATTATGCGGCGACGGCGATTCTTTATACAGCGTCTCGAAATTCGGCAGCTCGGTCGCAGTGGGAAGGAGATAATCCGCGAAGGTGGTGGTCACCGGCTGGCCCGAAGCGTCGTAGCCCATCCATTCCAGCACCGCATTGCCGACGCCGTGGGCAATGCCGCCGTGGACCTGGCCCTCGACGATCAGCGGGTTGACGCGGCGGCCGGCGTCCTGCAGCGCGATATACCGCAAAATGCGCACGGCGCCGGTCTCGATATCGACCTCGACTTCGACGACGTGGCAGGCATTGGTATAGGCGAGCTGGTCGACACGAAATGTCGCGCTCGCTTCAAGGCCGGGATCGATGCCCGGCGGAAAGCCGTAACCGGGCGCGCCCTTGAGCACGCGCGCGAGTTCGCCAAGCTTGACGGCAAGCAGCGGCGCGCCGACTACGCGCACTTCGCCGCCGACAATTTCAAGATCCTCCTCGGCCGCTTCCAGCATGTGGCTAGCGAGCTTGCGCGCTTTGGCCGCGACCGCATCCGCCGCTATCTTCACCGACGAGCCGGCCGTGACCGTCTGCCGGCTGGCAAAGCCGCCGAGCCCGAGCGGCGCCGCGGCCGTGTCGCCGGCAATGACGCTGACATCCTGCGCACGCACGCCGAAGGCCTCTGCGCAAATCTGCGCGAGCGCGGTAGTAAGGCCCTGTCCCATCGGCGCGGCGCCGGTCGAAACGGTGATATGTCCGGTCGGCGATACGCGAACGTTGCCGAATTCGAACGGACCGCGCCCGGTGCCCTTGATGCCGTGCGCAAGGCCGATGCCGATGTAACGACCTTGCGCGCGGGCCTCGGCCTGACGGCGCGGAAAGTCGTCCCAGCCCGCGGTCCTTAAGATTTCCGCCTGGCAGCCGGGATAGTCGCCGCTGTCATATTGCACCTGCTCGCCGGAGCGCGCCTTGAGCGGTTTCAGATACGGCATTTTCTCCGCCGGAATCAGATTGCGGCGGCGCAATTCGGCGCGGTCGATTTTCAGCGCGCGCGCCAAACGATCCATCATCCGCTCCATCGCAAACGCAGCCTGCGGGTAGCCCGCGCCGCGCACCGAAGAGACCGGCGACTTATTGGTATGAGTCGCGACCACGTCCATCGTCAGTGCCGGCACCAGATATGGCCCGGTCAGCGTGGTCGCGGAATTGTACGGGATGTTCACGTCTTGGAGCGCATAGGCGCCAATGTCGTGGATGAGCCGGCCGCGCACGCCGCGCACGCGGCCTTCGGCATCCGCGGCAAGCTCGATCGACCAATATTGATCGCGCTCCTGCGCCGCATTGGTGAAATGCTCGCGGCGGTCTTCGGTCCATTTGACCGAACGGCCAAGCAGCGTCGCGGCGGCAACCACCGCGACATCCTCGGGATAGACGCAGAGCTTCGGCCCGAAGCCGCCGCCGACGTCGGGCGTCGCCACGCGCAGCCGGCTTTCGTCGAGATCGATCAAGTCGGCAAAGGCGGTGCGCAGATCGTGCGCCTTCTGCGTCGACGCCCAGACCACGGTTTCGCCATTGGAGATTTGGGCGAGGATGCCGCGGCCTTCCATCGAATGGCCGGCGCCGCGATGCATCCACAGATCGTCGCGCACGACCTGCGCCGCCTTGGCGAAAGCCGCATCGACGTCGCCATAAGCGACCTTGTAGGAAATGACCGCGTTCGAAGTGAGTTCGCGCCGCACGGCGGGCGCGCGCTCGATGCGGCAATCGGTCGCCGCCGGCAACAGCTCATAGTCGACCGCGACGAGCGCCGCGGCGTCTTCGGCGAGATAGCGGTCTTCGGCGAGGACGATCGCGACCGGCTCGCCGACAAACGAGACTTCGCCGTCGGCCAGCGCAAACGGCCAGCTCTGGTCGAGCTTGGTGCCGGAATTGGAGGTCCTGATCATCCGCCGCTGCTTGAGGGCCGGCGCGAGATCGTCGAGCGTCAGCACTGCGACGACGCCCGGCAGCGCGCGGGCGGCCGCCGTATCGACGCTGTGGATCAACGCATGCGGATGCGGGCTGCGCACGAAGGCGGCGACCAGCACGCCGGCTGCGGCAATATCGTCGACGAAACGGCCCTTGCCGGTCAAAAGCGCCTGGTCTTCCAGGCGTAGGACGCGTGTTCCGATCAATTCATTCACGTATCACTCGCTCGAAGTGCTTTCGATCATAACTGATCGCCACGTCCGCTGAACAGAGCGACAAGCCTCGACCAAATGACGCGGGCCATGAGCGACAGGCCGGAAATCGGTTTTGCGGCCGCCGGCTGCGGCGTTTGCGCAGGCGCCGGCGACGACAGCGGCGCACTCGCGAGTTGCGCACGCAGGTTATTCGCAAACTGGCCGACGATCTGCGCCGCGCTCGCTTCGATCATGCCGACGCCGCGGCCGTATTGCGCGACCGCGCCTGACAGCGCGAGATCGGTGTGGATGAGCACCTTCGATCCTGAACCGAACGGCTCGATGCGGAACGTCGCAGCGGCATTGGCGCCGCCGCGGCCTTTGGCATCGCTGCCTTGCGCCTTGACCCGCGCGGTGCGGTTGGCCGCATCGATTTGATCGAATTCGACACGCCCGGCAAACGTGAGCGCCACCGGGCCGAGACGGACCGAAATCTTGCCCTTGTAGTTCTGCGGATCGACGATCTCGGTCAGTTCCGCGCCCGGCATGCAGGGCGCGATACGCGGAATATCCATCAGCAGCGCCCAGGCTTGCGCCGGGGGCAGCGGTACGTCGAACGAATTGTCGAATTCCATCTAGTGTCCCGACTTCGAAGTTCGCAAGTAGTCGCGGCCCACTCTGATGCGAACTTCGAAATCAAAGGGACACTAGCAGACTTATGAATTCTAGTGCGGCTTTTGGATTTGAAGTTCCTATTCGAGTTCGCGGCAGTACTGTAGGAACTTCAAATCCGCCGCACTAGCGACTCCGGCGCACGCCGACCAAATCCGGCGCGCCGATCTTGTCCCAGATCCAGCGGGCGCAGGCGAACAACCGATCGTCGTCGTAGCGCTGCGCCACCAGCTGGATGCCGACCGGCAGATTGTTGGGACCGCGATGGGTCGGCAGCGTCATGGTCGGCGTGTGCAGCGCGGTCCAGATTGCCTGCATGCTCGGATCGCCAGTGACGCCGAGACCCTTCGGCGCCTCGCCCGGCACGCAGGGCACCAACAGAACGTCGAAGTTCGCGAATACCCCGCCCAGCAGCGCGCGGCAATCGTCGAGACGCCGCATGCCGGCGACATAATCGTCGCGCGAAATCTTGTGACCGTTTTCGATATAGCGCCGCATTTGCGGCGACAACTTTTCGCGCTGATGATCCCATGCATAGGCCATGCAGGCGGCACGCTCGTAAAAGCCGATGGTGGAGCGGGCGATGACATGCAGGCCGGTGAATGCATCCGGCATCTCGACGTCGCGCACCGTCGCCCCCGCTTTGCCAAGCTTGCCCGCCGCGTCCTCGACCGCGGCTTTGGTCTCGTCCTGCGCGGTGTCCCACAAATCGGTGCGCCAGACGCCGATCCGCGGCGCGCCATTCAACCGGCGCGGCGGCTGCGGCGCCTGCATACGCAGCACCGATGTCAGAACCTCGATATCGTCGATGGATCGCGCCAGCCAGCCGATCGTGTCGATCGAGTCGGCGGCCGGCCAGACGCCGGCTTTGTTGATCGTATTGTAAGTCGGCTTGTAGCCGAACACGCTGCAGAACGACGACGGCCGCAACACCGAACCGCCGGTCTGCGTGCCGAGCGCCGCCGGCACCATGAAATCGGCGACCGCCGCCGCCGAGCCGCTCGACGAGCCGCCCGGCGTATGTTCGGGATTATGTGGATTGGTGGTCGCCGGCGGCGCGCTGCCGGCGAATTCACACGTCGCGGTCTTGCCGAGGATGATCGCGCCGGCGCGGCGCAGCAGCGCAACGCAGGAGGCGTCGGCGCGCGGCCGGTTGCCGCGATAGATCGGCGAACCCATCTCGGTCGGCATATCGAAGGTATCGATGGTGTCCTTCAGCCCGATGGGCACGCCATGCAGCGGACCGCGGCGCGGGCCGCGATCGAGCGCGCGCGCCTGATCGAGCGCGAGATCGGCATCGAAATTCACGAAGGCTTTCACCACGTCGTCGCGTGCCGCGATCCGCGTTATGCAATCGCGCACCACCGCTTCGCAGGTGATTTTGCCCGCGGCGATTTCGTCCGCAATCTCAGCCGCGGAAAGTTCGTTGAGCGGGCGCTTGACTTTCGCGTCCATGGCTCTCTCGGTCAGTTCTTGCCGGCGCGGCCGGCGGAGGTGCCGGCGATCTTGCCGAATACGGTGCCGGACATCAGACCGGAGCCGCCCGGATAATTGAAATAGAACAGGCCGCCCACCAATTCGCCCGCGGCATAAAGCCCGCGGATCGGCTGGTAATCGGTATTGAGCACTTCGCCGTCGGTGTTGATCCGCAGTCCGCCGAAAGTGAAGGTGACGCCGCAGGTAACCGCGTAACCCTCGAACGGCGGCGCATCGATGGTGTTCGCCCAATTGCTTTTGTTGATCGCGAGACCCGTCGTGCAGCGGCCATCCTTAATGTTCGGATTGAACGGCACATCGGCCTTCACCGCGGCGTTATATTCCTTGATGGTCTTGAGGAATTCGGCGGCGTTGACGCCTTCGAGCTTCTGCGCGAACTCTTCGATGGTGTTCGCCGTCACCTTGGTGATCTGTCGGATGCGGTATTCGTCGCGCTGCAGATGTTTGGTCTTCTGGTCGAAAATCTGCCAGGCGAACTGACCGGGCTGCTCCAGCACGACGCGGCCGTACTTGGCATAAGTGTAGTTGCGGAAATCGGCGCCCTCATCGACGAAGCGTTTGCCGGTAGCGTTGATCAGAATCGAAAACGGATAGGAGTGCTTCTGGAACTGATCGCCGACGGCAAGGTCGCCGAATTCCGGCGCGTTCATTTCCCATTGCACGGCATGGCAGCCCGACCAGTTGCCGCGCGGCACGGCGCCGATGTCGAGCGCCATGCGGATGCCGTCGCCGATGTTGTAGCGGCTGCCGCGCACTTTCGCAAGGTCCCAGCCCGGCCCGAGATAGCGCGTGCGCCATTCCGGATTGGCTTCGAAGCCGCCGCAGGCCAGCACCACCGATTTCGCCCGCAGCTCGCGCACCTCGCCGTTCTCGCGCACCCGAATGCCATCGATGCGGTTGCCGTCGAACAGCAGATCCATGCCGCGCGTCGAATAGTGGATTTCGATGCCGCGTTTTTTCGCCGAAGCGGTGAGCATATCGATCAGCCCCGGCCCGCCGCCGACGGATTCGACGGTGAGCCCGCCCCAAAATTTGAACTTGCCGTCGATCTTGAAGGCCTGCCGGCCATAGATCGGAATGAGGCGGACGCCCTTGTTGCGCATCCAGTTGAGCGATTCGAAGCTCTTGGTGACCAGGAGCTCGACCAGATCGGGATCGGCGCGGTTTTGCGTGACGCGCGCCATATCGTCGTAGAATTGATCGGCGGTGTAAGTGCCGAAATCGGTGGTCTCGATCTCCGCCGGCGTCAGATCGGGCACCAGCGTCTTGATGTCGTCTATGCCGTTGTAGACGACACGGATCGAGCCCGCCGTAAAGCGGCTATTGCCGCCGGATTCATCCTCGGGCGCGGCTTCGCACATTACTACTTTGGCGCCCTGCTCTTCCGCCGCCAGCGCCGCGCAGAACGCCGCATTGCCGGCACCGACAACAATCACATCCGCATTTTGATTTGGCATTTCGTCCCTATCGTTACTCCGCCGCCTGCGCGGCGCCGCCATGCGCCTTCGACCATGCGGCGGGATCCTTCATGAACTTTTCTACTTCCTTGAGCTTGCCCTTGTCGAACTTGCCGCTCTTCTTGGCCACGTCCAGCACGTCCCACCAGGTGGCGAGGGCATGCAGCGTGACGCCGAGATCGCTCAAGATTTTTTTGCCCTCGGGAAAGATGTCGTAGAAGAAGAACACGAAGACATGGTCGACCACGGCGCCGGCGCCGCGCAGCGCCTTGCAGAAGTTGACTTTGCTGCGGCCGTCGGTGGTCATGTCCTCGACCAGGAGCACGCGATCGCCTTCTTCGATGTGGCCCTCGATCTGGGCATTGCGGCCGAAACCCTTCGGCTTCTTGCGCACGTATTGCATCGGCAGCATCAGCCGGTCCGCCATCCAGGCGGCGAACGGAATGCCGGCCGTCTCGCCGCCGGCGACCGCGTCGAACTGCTCGAAGCCGACGTCGCGCATCACCGTCGCCACGCCGAAATCGATCAGCGTCTGGCGCACGCGCGGAAACGAGATCAGCCTGCGGCAATCGGTATAGACCGGGCTCGCCCAGCCGGAGGTGTAGATGAACGGCTTGTCGGTCATGAAGCGAACCGCATCGACCTCAAGCAGCATCTTTGCCGTCAGATTGGCGATCACCTCTTTGTCGGGAAAGCCCGTCATTGTTCGATCCTTCAGGCTGTCATCGCCCGGCTCGACCGGGCGATCCAGTAACCACAGCAACCGTGTTCGTTGGCCGGTTCGCGCGCGATTACTGGCTGCCCCGCCTTCGCGGGGCATGACAATAATGGGTTATGCCACCACCTTCCAGGCGATCGTCTCGCCGCCGCGATAGACCAAGGCGCGCTCGTCGGGGCCGGCGACCTTGACCTCCTCCGGCGCCGTCCACGGCGTCTTCTCCAGCGTGATCGTCTCGTCGTTCGGTGGCATGCGATAATGCTTCGGCCCGTTGAGCGAGGCAAAGGCTTCGAGCTTATCGAGCGCGCCTTCTTCCTCGAACACCTGGGCATAGGTTTCGAGCGCGACCGGAGCGTTGAACATGCCGGGCACGCCGTTGGTCGATACCTTGCGGGCGTAAGGATGCGGTGCGGAATCGGTGCCGAGAAAATAGCAGGCCTCGCCCGAAGTCGCGGCCTTGCGCAGCGCCGTGCGATCGCGCGCGGTTTTGATCACCGGCATCACGTACATATAGGGCTTTAGCCCATGGCCGAACCAATCATTGCGGGTCAGCATCATGTGATAGGCGGTGATCGTGCCGCCGACCTGGGGCGCGGCGCTTTTCACGAAATCGACGCCGTCCTTTGACGAAAGATGCTCCAAGATGAAGCGCAGTTTGGGGAATTGCTTGATCCATTTCGAGAGATGCCGATCGATGAACGCCTTCTCGCGGTCGAAAATATCGACGTCCGGATCGGTATCCTCGCCGTGCATCAGAAACGGCATGTCGATTTTTTCCATGCGCTCCAATACGCGCATGACTTTCTTGTAGTCGGTGACGCCGGCCGCCGAATTGGTCGTGGCGTTGGCCGGGTAAAGCTTGACGCCAGTGAAGACCCCGTCGCGAAAGCCGCGCTCGACGTCGTCGGGATCGGTGTCGTCGGTGAGATAACACGTCATCAGCGGCTTGAACTTCGATCCCGGCGGCAGCGCCGCCATGACCCGCCCGCGATAGGCGATGCAGTCGGCCGTGGTGCGCACCGGCGGGATGAGATTCGGCATCAGGATGGCACGGGCGAAATTCTTCGCCGTGTAAGGCAGCACCGCTTTGAGCATTTCGCCGTCGCGAACGTGCAGGTGCCAGTCGTCCGGCTTGCGGATGGTGATACGCGTGGTCATGACAATAATTTACCCGATCGGTGCGGCGGCCGCTGCAAAAGTCTCCATCGGCGGCTCGTCGATCATCGCGCCGGTGAGATCGGCGACGCGGGCGAAGCCGCGCTTGGCGCACCATTGTTCAAGCCCGTCGATAATCGCGATCATGCCGGTGGGATTGCGGAAGGTGAGATAGCCGATCATCACCGCCGTCGCTCCCGCGAGCATATATTCCACCGCGTCCTCGACCTTGACGATGCCGCCGCAGCCGATGATCGGGATTTTCACCGCCTTGGCGCATTGGTGGACCATGCGCACGATGATGGGTTTTATTCCCGGTCCCGACAAGCCGCCGAATTTATTGCCGATCGCCGGGCGGAAAGTATCGGTGTTGATCTTCAGGCCCAATATCGTGTTGGCCACCACCAGCGCATCGGCGCCGGCGCGCTCGGCAGCCTGAGCGACGGTGACGATGTCGCCCGCATTGGGCGACAGCTTCACCCAGACCGGCTTTTCGGTGGTGGCGCGGATGAGCTTGACCACGTCGTAAGTGTGTTCGGCATGCAGCGCGAAATTGCCGCCCTTGGGATCGCGCGTCGGGCAGGAAATATTGACTTCAAGTACGTCGATGTCGCCTTTGGCGACGTCGCGCGCCATGGCTTCGAAGTCTTCGATCGTGGTCGCCGAGATCGAGCCGACCAAGGGCGGCGTGAAGCGCCGATAATCCGGCACCTGGTGCTCGAAAAAATAGTCGATGCCCTTGGTCGGCAGGCCGATCGAATTGATCATGCCGCCCTCGACCTCGGCGGCGCGCGGCGGCGGATTGCCGGCGCGGTATTCGCGCGACACGGTTTTGGCCACCAAGGCGCCAAGCCGGTTGATGTCCATGACTTGGGCGAGATCTGTCGAGAAGCAGCCGGAGCCGGGCATGACCGGGTTCTGCAGCGTCACCGCGCCGATCTTGACGCGCATATCTACCATCCGACTGCCTCCTGCATGTCGAACACCGGCCCTTCGATGCAGACCCGGCGCAGCTCTTTCTTGCCGTTCACTTCGAAGGTGCGGACACAGACGTAGCAGGGGCCGAGCCCGCAGGCCATCACCTGCTCCATCGCCACCTGCCCCGGAATGTCGTGCGCTTTGCCCAGCCGCTTCATCAGTTGAAACAGCCGATTTGACCCGCAAGTAAAAAACGCATCACCCCTCTTTTGCGCGATCAAATCGCCGAGGATTTTTTCGACATTCTCCACCGCGCTCGAGCCGTCGGTGTCGAGCACGCTGACGACATCGCCGGCTTCGCGGAAGAAGGTATCGGCCATGACGAAGTCGGCATTGCGCGCGGACAAGATAGCGGTGACGCCGACGTCGTTGTCGCGCGCAAGCTGCGAGATCGGACCGAGCGTGGCGATGCCGACGCCACGGCCGAGCACGACGATGTGCCGCCAGGCCGAATCGAGGCGGAAGCCGACGCCGAGCGGCCCGACCATGTTGAGAGCGTCGCCCTTCTCCAGCGTCGCCAGCCCACGCGTGCCGCGGCCGACACATTTGTAGAGAAACTCGATGCGGCCGCGCTTCTTATTGACGCGATAGACGCTCTGCGGGCGACGGAAGAACAATTCGCCGACGTCGGGCGACGGACAGAGCAGGTTGAAGAATTGCCCAGGCGTGACGGTCAGCGCCTTGGGCGAGGCTTCGACGACGAGATGTTTGTACTCGGAATTCACCCAGTCGTGCGACACCACCGGACACAGCGACTCTTCGGCCGGAATATGCGGCGGCGCGACTGCGGGCGCGCTCTTTGGCACGCTTGTGCCGACGACGAAAGGATCGGACGCAAACGGCTCACTCATCATCGATCGGTCTCACTATTTACCGGCATCCGCCGTTCCCCCCGCCGATACATGAACCGGCCTCGTCCCAAAATCAAGATTTGTTCCAATTTTTGAACAGTCTCGTCGCGGGCCGGTTCGTCCGGGTCACGGGTCCTGATCGTACTTCACCTTTAAACGGGGAACGCCTCGCGAGGGCTAGGGCGAGGCACATGGATAACTACGCCGCCACCGCCTTGGCCGCTGCCTCGGCGTCAGGCTGCTTGTAGGCCTTGAGCCGCGGCAGCACTTCGCGGGAGAACAGCGTGAGGTTGTCGACGGTCTGCTCGTGGGTCAGGAAGCCGGCATGGCCCATCATCAGAAGATTGCCCATGCCGCCGCAATGTTCGCAGAACGCGACGATCTGGTCATAGACCTCGTCGGGCGTGCCGCAGAACAGGATGCCGGCATCGATCAAATCCTCGACGCTCGAGGCGTGAATGTTGATGGCGCGGCCGTCCTTGGTGAAGCCGCGCGGCGGCGCTTCGCCGCGCAGCATCCGTGCATTATCCTCCGGCGACACGTAGCCCGGCGGATTGCGGAACGGCAGATGCACGATGGCGCTGGTGCGTAAGTAACCCGCAATGAGATCGCCGCGCTTATGCGCTTCCGCTTTGTCGTTCGCCACTGCGACCAGGCCGAGATAGGCAAAGCGGTCGGCGCCGGGCGCACGGCCGAATTTTCCGACATAGCCCTTGCGGTAGGCGTCATAGAGCTTGCGCGTGCCGAAGCCGGTGCCGAGCGTCGCCATGACGTAACCGCGCTCGCCGAGCAAGCGCGCCTGGCTCGACGAGCCGGTGGTCGACCAGATCGGCGGATGCGGCTCCTGCCACACCCGCGGCCAGATGTTCACCTGCCGATAATGGAAAAACTCGCCTTCCCAGTTAAACGTCCCGTCATGCGTGGTCATCGCCTTGATGATGAAATCGTGCGCCTCCCAGAAGCGGTCCATCAGCTCGGTCGGATTGCGGTTGGATGAGGGAATTTCGTACGGAATGCCCTTGATAAATCCCATGTCGAGGCGGCCGCGCGAGATCACGTCGATGGTGGACAATTCCTCGGCGACGCGCAGCGGATCGGGCCGATGCCCGATCGGATAGCCGAGCACCAGGAGCCGCGCTTTTTTCGTGGCGCGGGCCAGCACCGCAAGGCCGATCACCACCGCCGACGACATGCAGGTGGCGGTCTGGTGATGCTCGTTGAGCATGATGTCGAGGCCAAGCTCGTCGCAGAGCTGGTACTCGTCGTAATAGCGGTGAAACAGATCGGCGGCGACGCGCGGATCGCATTTCCGGTTCGGCAGAATGACGCGCAGCGAGCCGGAATGATCGTTCCAGGTCGGATAATAGGGCTGTTCGCTGAACTGATAAACTCGCATGGTGCGTACTCGCTCCCGTCACGTCGATCTTGTCATTTGTTGCCCGCGAAGGCCAGAACGCGCTCGGCAAAGGCTTTCGGCTGCTCCTGATGCGGGAAATGCCCGGCGCGGTTGATCGTTTCGAAGCTTGCGCCGGGTATCATCGCGCAATAAGCGCGGCCATAGGCCTCGCTGAGCATGCGGTCGTGGCTGCCCCACAGAAACAGCGTCGGGATGCGGATGCGGTGCAGCCGGCTCTTGAGCCGCGGATTGTGGAAAAAAGGGTTCCAGGCAAAACGCGCCGTCGCCTCGCGGGCGCGCGCGGCGGCGAGCACCTCGGCATCTGGCAGCGCCTTATAATCGCGCTGCCCGACGCTCGGGTCGCAATAGGTCAGATCGAGATATTCCTTGTCCGTGATGGCAAAAATATCGGCGATGTCGCGCGTCTCGCGGTCACCCACTTTGACGCCGACGGCATTAGCCATGACGAGGCGGGACATCCGCGCGGTCGATTTCACCGCGATCTCGGCGGCGATCCAGGCGCCGAGCGACACGCCGACCACGGTGAGGTCGCGCAGGTCGAGCTGATCGAGGAAATCGAGATAGAAATAAGACAGGTCGTCCACCGTACGCATGCCCGTCGGCAGTTCCGAGCGGCCGAAGCCGGGATGCGTCGGCGCGAAGACATGCGCGGACCTGGCCAGCTCCTCGATCGCCGCGGCCGCCGGCTCGATGCCGTTCTCGGCGTGGAGAAAAAGTAGCGGCCGTCCGGAGCCGCGCTCGATCATGTCGATCCGCGTGCCTTCGACGACAAGCGATCCTGCCGCGCTCTGTGCCGGTTGGAGCATTCCCCGTCCCTTTTTCTTCGCATGATGAGCATCATGCGTTCCGGGCCCTTCAAAAGCCCGTTGTGTTGTTCTACCACGGCTCCTGCCGTTTGCCATTGCGTGCGGCTCAAGGCAGGAGGCGAGAAAATGACGGACGACAACCTCACCATCCAGAACGGCATCGCCTATGCCAACCACGACGGCGTCGAGCTCGCCGGCGATCTCTATCTCCCCAAAAATGCGCAGTCGGGCGCGAAGGCGGCACCGGCGCTGGTTGCCGTGCACGGCGGCGGCTGGGTCGCCGGCGTGCGCGGCGCGTTCCAATATTGGGGGCCGTATCTTGCCGCGCGCGGCATCGCGGTATTCGCCATCAGCTATCGGCTGGCGACCAAGAGCAAAACCTTCCCGGAAGCGGTGCAGGACGTGCTTGCCGGCGTGCAATTCGTGCGCGGCAAGGCGGCCGCCTTCGGCATCGATCCGGCACGCATCGGGCTGCTCGGCGCTTCGGCGGGCGCGCACCTCGCGTCGCTCGCGGCGCTCGGCGGCAAAAAGTTCGCCGGCGGCTATCCGCAGGATCCGTTCGCTGCGGTCGACACCAGCGTCAAGGCGCTGATCGGCGTCTATGGCATCTACGACGCGGCGGCGATGTGGACGAACTATCAGGTGCAAGGCGGCCGCGACAATAACTTCCAGAAATTCATGGGCGCTTCGCCGATGGAGAACCGGCAACTGTATTTCGATGCTTCGCCGATCAGCTACGCCACGCTTCGCCAACAACGCGATCGGCGTGTTCCTCGTCACCGGCACCGAGGACGATCTGGTCGACCGCAAAGTGCAGACCGATCCGTTCCAGCTTGCGCTCAAGCAGGCCGGCTTTTTCGTGCGGCCTTGCATCGTGCCGGGCGCGCCGCATTACTGGATGAACGATCCGATCGACGAGCTGGGGAGCCTCACCGGCTTTGTCGCGCCGCGATTGATGCGCTTCCTTGCCGAGAGGCTGTGACCTCGGCGCGCTTTTTCCGGCATCGCTATTCCGCCGCCGCGCGATTGCCAATCGCAGCGTTGACCGCGGGCATCACTTTATCGGCCATCAGTTCCATGGATTTCTTCGACAGCGCCGGATCGGCCCAGTCCATGCCGCAATAGAGCAACGTGCCGAAGTCGCCGATCTTCTCGTGCAGCTCAAGAATGCCGTCGACGACGCGGTTGACGCTGCCGCGAATGACCAGATTGTCGAAAATGTAATCGAGCGTGACTTCGTCGTCCGTCATTTCCGGCTGCCCCTTGAAGCCGCCAAGCCGTTTTCCCTTCTTCAGCTTGGAGGTGAGCTGGCTCATATAGAAGCGGTACGGGCTATTCGTGTCGTCGCCGCCATAGGCACGCGCGGTATTGTCATCGTCGGCGACAAAGATCGTGCGCGCGACCCGCCAATGGGCGCGGTCGGTCTTGTGGCCGCCTTCGGCGCAGCCTTGCGCATAATTGCTCCATTGGCTCGGCAGGTGATTGGAATGCAGGAAATGCGACGAGATCGGCCACCAGCCGCGGCGGCCGAGCGCAATTAAGCCTTTTGAGTTTGGATCGCTCGATGTGCCGAGGATCGGCGGATGCGGCTTCTGAAACGGCTTGACGATGCCGCCGATGCCGATTTCGGGCCACACCGTTTTCATCGTCGATATGTTCCAAAACTTGCCGGTCAGATTGTAGGGCGCCTCGTTCGCCCACAGCGCCAGGATATGATCGATCGCCTCGGCGAACATGGCGCCGCGGTCGGCGTCGAGGAGCTCGAGCGCTTCGGCATCGGACGGCAAAATGCCGGCGCCGATGCCAAAGAGGAAACGGCCTTCGAGCAGATTATCGACCAGCGCCACCTGCGTCGCGACCAGCAAGGGATGGCTGAACGGCAGATTGGCGACCGCCGTGCCGAGCTTGATATTCGACGTGTAGCCGGCAAGCGACGCACAGAACATCACGCTCGACGGGATGTTCTCGGCGAGGTCGGTGAGGTGCTCGCCGCAATAGCCTTCGCTGTAGCCGAGCCGGTCGGCGAGCATGAAAGCCTCGCGGTCCTCCTTGAGCGTCTCGGCGTAAACTCGCGCCGGCGGATGGACCGGCATGATGAAGAAGCCGAGCTTCATGGATTTCTCCCGAAGGCCGCCCGCTTTCGCGGCGCGGGCGTTAAGGTTATGCGATGATAGGCTGCGGTCAATTCGATCGACTGCGCAAAAGTCTCAATTCCATCGCGTTTTGACGCGCGTTTACCGGTTCATTGTTAACAGCGATC
The DNA here is from genome assembly GCA_963780925.1 of uncultured Alphaproteobacteria bacterium. Lineage (GTDB taxonomy): Bacteria > Pseudomonadota > Alphaproteobacteria > Rhizobiales > Xanthobacteraceae > BOG-931. The sequence goes on from CAWAEV010000024.1 coordinate 23,561, forward strand.
TCGATTTATTTACCATGCCTCTTCCGCTACATGATTGCGCCTCGAACAACTCATGGGAAGAGGCACCCAATGTTCAAGCAGATCCAGCGTTTCCTGAAAGACGAATCCGGCGCGGCGGCGATCGAATACGGGCTCATCACCTCCGGCATTTCCGTGGCCATCATTCCCGGCGTCAAGGACGTCGGCACCAAGCTGGTCGCGATCTTCACGGTCCTGCAAAACGCACTCTAAGAAAAAGCCGGCTACCCCGGAGCAGATCCGGGGCAGCCTTTTGGCAGCAGCTCTAGGCGGCCAGTTTCGCCACTTTCGGCGTCTCCGCCACGAGCTCGCTCAGCGGCCGGTAGCGGAAGAACAGGATCATCGTCGCGGCCGCCGTCAGCATGATGCAGACGGCAAGCACCAGCGGCGCGACGAAGGCCCCGGTCGCCTGCGCGATGACGCCGCTCAGATAGGGCGAGATGGTCGCGCCGATAATGCCGAAGAAATTCATCACGCCGCCCAACGTGCCGGTCTGGTTCGGCGCCACGTCGGTGCAGGTCGTCCAATACGGCACCACGTAGAACGACAGGCCCATATTGGCGATCATGATCATCGCCACCGCGACCGTGTTGGAGTCCGTCGTCGCCGCGATCAGCGTGCACACCGCATAAGTCACCGCGCCAAGGCCGACGAACAATTTGCGGTGGAAGCCGCCCTTGGTCCACCCCGCCGCGGCGAGCCAGTCCATCGCCCATCCGGTAAAATTCGAGGCGATGAAGGCGACCAGGAAGGGCAGCGCGCTGAGCGCGCTCGCCGTCACTAGCGGAATGTGCCGGTAATGGCTCAGATATTGCGGCAGCCAGCCGAGAAAGATGTATTGGCAGTACGGCAGCGCGAAATAGCCGATATAGAACGGCCACAGCGCCGGACTGGTGATCAGGAGCCGGTTCGGCACCGGCGATTGCGCCGCCCGCTCTTTGGCTTCGGCCGTTTCCGCCTGCGCGCCTTTCGGGACCGGATCGGAGAAATTCCGGGCGTAACTCCACCAGGCGGCAGCGCCGACCAGACCGACCAGACCGAAGATCACGAAGATGTAAGTCGGCGATCCGGTGGTGCTCAGGATGACGCCGGCGAAGAAGACGCCAGCTGCGGGCCCTAGCTGCGCGCCGGACTGCACGAAGGCGGAGAACCGGCCGCGCCTGGTGACCGAGGGAATGGCGCGCGCCACAGCGGCGACGCTTGCCGGAATGTAGGGTCCCTCGAACGCGCCGAGCAGCACGCGAAACGCGGCGGTGAGCCACAGCACTGTCGGCGCCACCGGCGTCAGCAAGACCCACACCGACCAGCCGGCCATCGAGCCGGCCAGCGTTTTCCGCGGGCCGAATTTATCGGCGACCCAACCGCCGACCGGCTGCAGGATCAGGTAGCCCAACGAGAAGGCGCTGAGCATCATACCGATCGTCGACGGCGTCCAACCGTATTCCTTGGCCCAGGCCGCGGCGGCGACGCTGAAATTGGTGCGATCGGCCCACAACAGCACGCTACCGGCGAAGAAGACGGTGGCGGTGACTGCCCAGTTGATCGGCCTCGTGTCGCGGCCGTTAGGATCCGTGCTCCCTGACATGGCGTTTCTCCCCGAGTTTTTGTTTCGCTTGCGCCCGTTGGCCGGACATCGCGAGTTCTTTGACGTCGCTGCATAAGACAGCGGCGGTCGCCAACATAGCACAACTCGCCGCTGGTGCCCGACCGCCTGTTAATCGCCGCGGTCCGCGGCGAGGCGGCATTTTCGCGCAGGCGGCGGTTAGGCGCCCTCCATCACTGGCAAAATGAGCGCCGAAGGATGTTCGGCTGAATGGTGGATCGTATCGGTGCCGATCTTGCTCGGTATGTAGTAATGCGTCCACAGCACGTCGGTGACGACGGAATCGCCGTTGACGATTTCGAGCCGCATGCGATTGCCCTTCTTGAACCGGTGCGCCATCGGCTCGACGCTGATGTCGAAGCGATAGACTTTCCCCGGCTCGATCGGCTGCGGGTCGCTATGGGTGTGGTACGGCTCCATCTCGGTCGATTTTTGCGGATCGAGCGCGCGGTGCGAGGCGCGCAGCCACCCCTTGGTGATCCAGAACGACGCCGGATTGAGCGTCTTGCCGCGATCCTCGGCCGATTGCGGCATCTGTTCGGAGAGCTTGACGAAGAAGTCCATGTCGTTGCGCGTCGACGAGGCGTAGAGCGTGAGCTTGATCGGGCCGGCGATTTCCAGGTCGGCTTCCAGCGGCGCGGTGGTAAAGGTCAGCACGCGGCGCGCCGGATCCGGTGCATTGTTCGGCCCGAAGCCGACCACGCCCATCATCCAGCCCGGATTCGGATAGGTGTAGGACGTCTTGTCCTCGCCCGCGGCTTTATCGCGGCTGAGCGCGCCGTCGTTGAGCGACGTCACGCTGCCGGATTTGGCGCCGCTCAGATGCCAGGTGACGTAGCGCACGCCGGCCGGCGGCCAAGATCTCGGCGGCGCGCACCGCGTCGGCGCCGCGCACGAAATATTCGATTTCCGGGCGTTCCAGATATTCGGTCTTCAAGCCTTTCAAATAATGATCGTAAAACGGCAGCAGCATTGTCTCGTGCAGCTCGCGGCTGTTGAATTCGCGATTGGCGACAAAGGCGTTGACCGGCCCGATCATCTTCAGCTTCTTCGGGCCGCGCGCGCGGCGGAAGCCGTCGATATTGCCGCGGGTGTGCAGATCGACCTTGCCCCAGACGCCGACCGAATAAAGCGGCACCTCGATCTGGTGCAGATGCTCGGCGGCACAGCGTTCGCGCCAGAATTCGTCGTAGGTCGGATGCTCCTGGATGCGCAGGTTCAAATCGTACGGTTGCTCGCGCGGAAATTCGCCGTTGGCCGGGTGGCGATTGATGATGCGGTTCTGGTTCCACCAATAGGCGCCGAAGAAATCGCCGAGCATGCCGCCCTGGTAGATCGAGGCGCGATACGGATCGTTGAGCCCGTCGAAGGCGCAGATGCAAGCAAGCGACGGCGGCTTGCCGATCGCCATCCACCATTGCGACATGCAGAAATAGGATTGGCCGATGCCGCCGACCTTGCCGCTCGACCACTTCTGGTGGCCGAGCCATTCGATGACGTCGTACAGGTCCTTCTGCTCGTTGCGGTCGAGCAGGCGGAATTCGCCGCCCGATTTGCCGCAGCCGCGGACGTCCATGTGGGCGTAGACATAGCCGCGCTCGACATAAAGCTCGATCGGGCCGGTTTCGCGCCAGAGGAATTGCGGGCTCGCGGGCAGCGAATTGTTGTCGTAACGGTACGGCGATGGCGCCAGCAGCACCGGAAACGGCCCGTCGCCCTCCGGCATGTACAGCGCCACCGCGATTTCGACGCCGTCATGCACGCGGATTTTCACTTCGCGCGGCTTCGGCAGTGCAGCATTCGCCATTATATCCTCCCCGACTGAAATGCGAACTTAGGAAAAAGGCACAGAGCGGGCAACGCGAGGACTCTTATATTCGTCTCGCCTGTAGGCGAAGGGCAAAGCAACTCAGGCGAGTGTTCAAAATTAAACTGTGGGATTGCAGCCCATTCGGTTTTCTAGATAACATTGCTTAGTCGGTGGGTGGGGTGCGTCCATGACCGGGACTGAGTACGCGTTGCTGATGTGCGCTTTGGTCGTCTTGGCCATTATCGTCAAATTGCTGACTTTCGATGCCCAGGATTGGATCAGCAGGGACTTAAAGCGCGGCGATCTTTACGCATTGATCGAAGTCGCGTCGGGCGTGCGACCGAACGGACTGAGCCGCGATCAGGCGCGCCGTCTGCAAGCCCGCGGCATGGTCCGCTCTTACGGCAACGGCAATTATCGCGCCACGCTCAAAGGCCGGTTGGCGCTGCGCATCAGACAAGCGGTCCGCCAGACGGTTCAACTCGAGCGGTGACGGCAATCCCGTATATTCCAGAGCTGTAGGCCGGGCCCATCCTAAAGACCGAGGTACGCCCGTCTAATCTCCGGCTTCGCCGCAAGCTCCTTCGGCACGCCTTCCATGAAGATGCGGCCTTCGGCGACGACGTAGGCGTAGTCGGAGAGCGCCAGCGCGAGATGCACGTTCTGCTCGACCAAGAGAATGGTCAGCCCGGCTTCCTTCAATTGCTTGAGCGTCGCCAGCAATTGATAGACGACGACGGGCGCGAGGCCGAGCGAAAGTTCGTCGATGATGAGAATGTCGGGATCGGACATCAGCCCGCGCGCGATCGCCACCATCTGCTGCTCGCCGCCCGACAGCGTGCCGGCCTGCTGGCGCTTGCGCTCGGCAAGCCGCGGGAACAGCGTGAAGACTTTGTCGAGCCGATCGGCATATTTGCTCGCCCCGCGTTTCGAAAATGCGCCCATTTCGAGATTTTCGGCGACGCTCATGGACGAGAACAATTGCCGGCCCTCCGGCACAAGGGCAAAGCCGCGCGCCGCCTTGGCGTGGCTCGGCAGGTGCGTCACGTCCTCGCCTTCGAAGGTGACCTTGCCGCGCCACGGCGCGATCGAGCCGGCCACCGCGCGCAGCGTCGTGGTCTTGCCGGCGCCATTGGCGCCGACGATCGCGGTGAGCGCGCCGCGCCGGGCCCTCAACGACAGGCCCCACAGCACCTGCACCTCGCCGTAGCCGGCTTCGAGGTTCTCGACCGTCAGCAGCGCCTCGGCCTGCGACGCGCCGGACCGTGCGGCATCGTGGTTGGCGGCATCAGGCATTCGCCGCGCCTCCGTGCAGTTGCTCGGCGAGCTTCGGATCGCCGAGATAGGCCTCGATCACCTGCGGATCGCGCGCGACGTCCGCCGGCAGGCCTTCGGCAAGCTTTTCGCCGTAATTAAGCACGACGATGCGGTGCGACAAACTCATGATCGCCTGCATCAGATGCTCGATGATGAGGATGGTCACGCCGGAATCGCGGATACGGCGGATGACGCCGATCATATGCTCGACTTCGGTGGGGTTGAGCCCCGCCAGCACCTCGTCGAGCAACAACAGCTTCGGCTGCGCGGCGAGCGCGCGCGCGAGCTCGAGCCGTTTCTTGCCGGCGATCGTCAGGTTCAAAGCCAGCATATCGATGCGATCGTCGAGCCCGGTGACATGCACCGCCTCGCGCGCCACGTCGCGGGCGCGTCCGAGCGGCAAATTCTCGCGGCCGAAGCAGGCGCCGACCGTGCAATTCTCCAGCACCGTCATATTGGTCAGCGGCTGAACGATCTGATGGGTGCGGGCGAGCCCGTGCCGGGCGACGACGAAGGGCTTTGCGCCGGTGATGTCGATGCCGTTAAACACGATCTTTCCGGAATTCGGCGCGAACACGCCGTTGATCAGATTGAACAGCGTCGATTTGCCGGCGCCGTTCGGCCCGATCAGGCCGAGGATCTCGCCCGGCTGCAACACGAAGCTCAAATTGTTCACGGCCTGCAAGCCGCCGAAGCGCTTGCTGACGCGGTCGAGCTCGAGCAGCGCCGTCATTCCAGCACCCGCTGCAAACGGGGAAACCGGCTATAGAGGAAGCCCATCAGGCCCGAGGGGAAGAACAGCACGATGAGCAGCAGCAGCACGCCGGCGATCACCAGCTGGAAATTCGAGAAGGTCGACGAGGTGAGGAGATAGCCGCGCAGCTCCTCGTAGAGATAGGCGCCGAGCGCCACGCCGGTCACCGTGCCCTGCCCGCCCAGCATGCAGATGACGATCGCTTCGGTCGACAGCGTCAGATCGAAGGCGTCCGAGGGCTGGATGAAGGCGCCCTTGAAAAAATAAAGCCCGCCGGCAATGGCGGGCAGAAACGCGGATGCGCTGTAAACCAGAGCTTTGTAGCGCGGGGTCGGCACGCCGAGGATCGCGGCGGCGTCCTCGTTCTGGCCGATGGCAAGCAGCCCTAAGCCGAATTTCGAGGTCTTGATCGCATAGCTCAGATAGAGCGAGGCGCCCATCACCGCGACGAACAGGAAATAGATCACCCAGAGCGCCTGCGCCGAGCCGCCCAGCGGCAGAAACACCTGCGGCGAGATATAGATACCCGACGAGCCGCCCCACGGCGTGAAATTCTCGGTAAAGGCCTGCACGCCCTCGACGATGCCGATGGTGGAGAGCGCGAAGAACGGCCCGCGCAGGCGCAGAATGCCGACGCCGAATAAAAACGACAGCACGGAGACGCCGATCCCGGCCGCGAGCAAACTTGCAGCCAGCGACCAGGCATAAGAGCTGACCAGCCAGATGCAGATATAGCCGCCCAGGCCGAAGAAGACGATTGAGCCGAAATTGATATAGCCGGCATAGCCGAGCATCATATTGAGATTTGAGGCGAGCGTGATGTAGACGGCGGCGAGCGCCAGGCTCTCGCGCAGTTCCACGTCATTGCCGATCGCGGGCGCCGCAACGAAGACGGCGATGACGAGCCCGATGATCCAGAAAAACGGCCGCCGCAGCATCTAGAGCGCTCCGCGCCGCGACGCGAAAATGCCGCCGGGAAACGCGATCAGCACCAGCACGAACAGCGCGAATTCGATCACCAGCGTCCAACTCACCGGCACGAACGGCGTGACGAGACCCTCGAGCAGGCCGAGCGCGACGCCGCCAAGCAGCGCGCCGACCGGATTGCCGAAGCCGCCGAGCACGGTGACAATGAAGCCCTTGAGCTGATAGCCGTCGCCGGAGAGGATGGTGAAGGGAAACAGCGTGCCGATCAGCATGCCGGACACGCCGGCGAGCGAGACGCCGACGCCGACCGAGATGGCGAGCAGCCGCGTCGTCGGGATGCCGACCAATTCGGCGGCCTCGCGATTATTGGCGACCGCGCGCATCGCTTTGCCGGTGCGGGTGTAATGCAAAAACACGTAAAGCGAACCGGCGATCACGGCCGCCAGCACGGCGGCGAGAATATGCGCGCCGGGAAAGGTGTAGCGGCCGATGGTGACGCCGGGCAGCGACAATTCGACATTGAACAGCGCGGTGCCCCACACCGCGGTGCCGACGCCGATCAGGATGAGATTGACGGCGAAGGTCGACAGTAGACTCATCAGCGGCGGCCGCCCGACCATGCGATGAATGGCGATCCAGTACAGCGCCACGCCGACGAAAAAGCCGCCGATCAAGACCGGCGGCAAAGTGAGATAAGGCGATAGGCCGAGCGCGTTGGCCAACAGATAGAGCCCCATCATGCCGGCGACGATCATGGCGCCGTGGGTCAGGTTGATGACGTCCATGACGCCCCAAATCAGCGTGAGCCCCATGGCGGCAAGTCCGTAGACCAGCCCCACCAGCACGCCGTCGATGATCGAAGCGAGGATGCCGAGCATACGATTGAACGGACGAGGCCGGCGTCAATTGCGCCGGCCTCGCTGCCCGCTTACTGGCTGGCCGAGATCGGATAGATGAGATCGGCGGACTTCGCCGCGATCGGCCACACCACCTGGCGGCCCGGCTTGCCGTCCACCTTTTGCCACTGCGCCAGCACCATCTCGTGCGCAGCCTGCAATCCGTGATGACCCGGGTCGGTCATGAATTTGACGTGACCGAAGAAGGTGGTGATGTCGGTCGCGTTAAGCGCCGCCGTCACCTTTTCCGGGTCGAGCGAGCCGGCCTGTTCGATGGCGTGCTGCAGCACCACGCCGCTCGTATAGCCGGACGCCGCGTGATAATCCGCCTTGGCGTGGAACTTATCCTGAAACGCCTTGGCGAATGCCGCCGTGGTCGGTCCGAATTGCGGCTTGTAGGAGACCTGGACCTCCCATTGCGACGGCACGGTCACGCCCATCGCGGAGGGTCCCAGTTCGCCGAATTTATCGTCGGCCGGCGCGACCAGGATCGACACCCATTTCATATTGGCCTTCTGGTCGTACATCTGGCGGGCGAGCGTCGCGCCGTCGGAATAATGGCCGCCGCCCATGAAGGCGTCGGCGTTCGACGAGATGATCTTGTTGACGATCGGGCCGAAGTCGGTGGTGGACGGCGCGTAGGATTCATCCATCACGACTTGAAGGCCGGCCGCCACGGCTTGCTCCTTGGCCGCCTTCATCACGTCCTTGGAGAACGGATCGTCGGAATAGACCATGGCGATCTTGGCGTGGGGATTTTTCTCCTTCAGCGCCTCGATCGCGCCGGACATGTAATGCGTGGCCGACGTGATCACCATGAACAGATATTTGTTGCCGAGCTCAAAGGGCTTTTCTTCAGCGCCGCCGCTATCGATCATGATCTTCTGGTATTGCTCGGAAATGACCGCGGCCGGCGCGGTCAGCCCCGACGAATAGGGGCTGAACAGGAATTGGGCATGGTCCTCGTTGATCAGCCGCGTGTAGAGCTGCTGGACGCGGCCGCCGACCGACTGATCGTCATAGCTGACGAATTTGACCATGTATTTCTTGTCGCCGACTTTGATGCCGCCGGCGGCATTGACCTCGTCGCGCCAGAACTCGTAGCCGCGCTGCTGACCCAATGAATCGACATTGAGCGGACCGGTCTGCGAGTCGGTGAAGCCGACGGTGATAGTGTCCTCGGCGAATGCCGGCGCAGCAAACAGCGTCGCGGCGGCGGCCAATAAGCAAAGCCGTTTCATAGGTTCCTCCCTGTGCGATCCCTAGAGTGGATCGCGGTCATGTATAGATCACCGGGCCAAGCGTCGTTTGGCCGGGTCCCCCGGTAGCCCCCACATCGCCGGAAGCATCGCACAATCGGGAGATAAAGGCCATCCGGTGCAGCCGATGGGCGCAACGATGACGGCGGCGGGCGGCGCTGTCACCGCGACAAAATTTCGCGTGGCGCAGCAACCGACCTTCGTTCCTGTGCTAAGCTTCCCCTTAAATCGCACGCCGCCTGGCGCCTTAACCCTACCCGCATTTTCCTACCGCCGCCGTTTCCGCGATTGACCAAGAAAGACTGGGAGAACCCTCATGCGTATGCTGCGAATAGTGCTCGTGTCCGCTGCAGCGATTGCTTCAGCTATGGCGCCGGCGGCCGGCGCCGACGCGCAGACCAAAGTGACCATCGGCAAGGTGATCGGTGGCGACGGCTTCCACATTCCGACCTATGTCGCGCTGGACGAGGGTTTTTTCAAAGCCGAAGGTCTCGACGCCACGCTGGTCGAATTGCAGGCCAGCGCCCAGGTCGCCGCGGTGCTCTCCGGCAATCTCGACTGTGCGCCGATCCCCTCGGGCGGGGCGCAAGCGGCGCTGAGCGGCGCCAAGATCACCTACATCGTCGGCGAGTCGCTCAAATCGCAATGGACCATCACCACCCGCCAGGACATCGCCAAGCCGGAGGACCTCAAAGGCAAGACGCTGGGCTTGGGCCGGCCTGGCGGCGCCGACTACGACGAGGCGCAGGCGGTCCTGCACCGCTTCTTCCACATGGACGCCGGCAAGGACTACAAGGTGATCTCGTTCCAGGGCGAGCCGGAGCGCATCGCCGCCATGGTCAACAACGATATCCAGGGCGCCTCGCTGTCCATTCCGCACGCGGTCGTCGCCGAGCAAACCGGGCTGAAAGTGTTGTTGCGCACCGGCGACTATATCCCGCGCGCCGGCGGCACCATCTGGTGCATGCAGAGCTTCGTCGAGCAGCATCCCGATACGGTCAAGAAGATCATCCGCGCCATTGCCAAGGCGGTGATGTATTTCCGCACCAACAAGGAAGGCTCGATCAAAGTGATGGAGCATCACATCGGCAGCATCAAGACCGACGCCGAAGCCGGCGCCATCTGGGACCAGCTGCACGATTCCTACGGCGCCGAAGTGCCGAAGGATCTGTTCGCGGAAATCCTCGAATCGCGCCGCCTGACCATGATCGCCGCACGGCAATGGCCGGCCGACAAGCCATTGCCCGATCCGGAACAGTTTCTGGCGCGCAACTTGCTCGAATTCGACGCTGAAAGAGATGAATTACGTACCGGCCAAGATCGCGGCGCCGGCGAAGGCGGAGTGATAAGTTCTTCCTCCCCCGCGACCCGCCTTCGCTCGCTCTGCGAGCTACGGCGGGTTTGAGTCCGCCGAAGCGCGTAGGCGGAAGCGGGGGCGGACGAAGTTCAATCCGCATTGCCGTGCTGCGGGCGCCAGCGGCTCATGCGGTCTTCGAGGAGCTTGACCAGCCCGGTCATGACGAAGCGACAGGCCGGCGAATACGATCAGACCGGCGAACACGACGTCGACCTTGAACTCGCTGGCGGCGCGGACCATGACCACGCCGAGCCCGTCCTGCGCGCCGAAGAATTCGGCGACCACGACGCCGAGTACCGCGCGGCCGATGGCGAGCCGCAAGTCCGACGACGATGAAGGGCAGCGCATTGGGCACCACGACAAGCCGCGCAATGTCCCATTCGTTGGCGCCGAACGAGCGCACCACGTTGATCAGGAGCTTGTCGGCGTTGCGCACGCCCTCGTAGGTGTTGATGAGAAGCGGGAACAGGGCGCCGAGGAATACGATGGCGACCTTGGACCACAGCCCGAGCCCGAACCACAGCATCAAGAGCGGCAGGAACACCAGCCGCGGCGTGGCGTTGAACGCAGTGATGAACGGATCGAACATGGCGTTGAGCGTATTCGAACGGCCGAGCAGGATGCCGAGCGGCAGGCCGACCAGGATCGCAAGCCCAAGTCCGACGGCAAAGGCGCCGGCGCTCACGCCAAGCGGCGCCCAGATCGAACCGGTGGCGAACATCCGCCACAGCGTGCCGGCGACGTCGCTCGGCACGGTGAAAAACAATTTCGTGCCCGCCTTCATGGGAACGAGATCGGGCAGGAACTGCCACATCAGGAGCATCAGCGCGATGCTGCCGGCGCCGAGCGCGGTCGGCTCGATGCGCCGCCACAGCCGGCGCGCCGGCGCGCCGGCCTCCGCCGGGCCGGCTACCGCGAAATCGGCTTGAAATTCGGCCATCGTTATTGCTCCGCGCGCCAGGGGAAGGCGGTGCGCTCCGCAAAGCGGATGCCTTCGGTCAGCACCACCGCGATGACCATGACCGTGAGAATGCAGCCGAACATGCGGTCGATGGCGAAAATGTCGCCGAAGCGCGAAATAGCGAAGCCGATGCCCTCGGAAGCGGCGAAGAATTCGCCGACCAAGACGCCGATCAGGGCGCGGCCGATGGCGATCCGCGCGCCGGCCACCACAAACGGCAGCACGCTCGGCAACAGCACCTTGCGATACAGATCCCACTCGCCGCCGCCGAGCGAGCGCACCACGTCGATCAGCCGCCGGTCGACGGCGCGCACCCCGGCACAGGCATTGAAGATGAACGGAAACACCGCGAGCGTAAACACGATGATGGTCTTGCCCGGCACGCCGACGCCGAAAAAGATCACCAAGAGCGGCGCCAGCGCCACCAGGGGGCTGGCATAGAAGATCGTCATCAGCGGATCGAGCGCATAGCCGACCCGCAGCCGCCAGCCCATGACAATGCCGAGCGGCACGCCTACGGCGACGGCGGCGCCAAGACCGAGGAAGAACGGCACCGCGCTGACGGCGAGATCGTTGGCCAAATCGCCGCTCTCGATGAGATCGACGTAACCTTCGGCGATCAGGCTCGGCTTGCTGATGAACAGCGGATTGAACGGCACCACCAGGAAGATCGCCTGCCAAGCGGCGAAGAACAGCACCACGGCCAAGGCGCCGAGCAGGAAATTGCGATAGCGCCACACCAAGGACGGCCTGATCGCGGATTGGTCTGCGGGTTGGTCCATCATGGCCTAGACCACGATCTCGTCCTTCAGCGTGTTCCAGATTTCGAGCTTAAGCTCGTTGAATTGCGGCGTCACCCGCATCTCGTAGTCGCGCGGCCGCGGCAGATCGATGGCAAACGTCTTCTTGGCCCGCCCCGGACGCTTGCTCATGACGATGACGCGGTCGGACAGATAGATCGCCTCGTCGATCTGGTGGGTGACGAACAGCACGGTCTTCTTCGCCTCGCGCCAGACGCGAAGGAGCTCGACCTGCATCAGGTCGCGCGTTTGCGCATCGAGCGCGGCAAACGGCTCGTCCATCAACAGCACGTCGGGATCGGTCGCCAACGCCCGCGCCAGACCGACGCGCTGCTTCATGCCGCCCGATAATTCGTGCGGATAATGCGACTCGAAGCCGACAAGCCCGACCAAAGCCACAAGCCGCGCGGCAATGGCGCGGCGCTTAGCGCCGGGCACCTTCTTCAGTTCGAGCCCGAGCTCGATATTGTTCTCCACCGTGCGCCACGGCAGCAGGCCAAAATCCTGGAACACCATGGCGCGATCGGTGCCCGGCCCGCTGATCTTCTTGCCGTGCATCAAAAGCTCGCCGGAATCCGGCTTGATCAGACCGAGCAGAATATTGAGGAAGGTGCTTTTGCCGCAGCCCGACGGCCCGACGATCGACACGAATTCGCCTTCCGCGACGTCGATATCGAAACTGCCGAGCGCCCGCACCGGCGCGCGGTTCGGCGGCCGGAAGGTCAGGCTGACGTTGTGAGCTTGGATATACGCCGCCATGAAGCCCGGTCCCGACGCGCCGACATTGGCTTCACTCAAGCATACCGCGCGCGAATGTCCAACCCGCCGCCGTCTTCGCTGCACGCGGTAGGCGCATCGCGCAAACTCTGATAGCACCGGACGAAAGTGCTAAATCCGATGGAACCGCGGGTTAGCACGATGCCCGGCGACCGCATCGATAGGCCGGAATGTTTGGAGAAGAAAAATGCGCACGCTTCTCGTCCTCATCGGAATAATCATGTTGGCGGCAGGGCTGTTCTTCATGGGCCAAGGCGCCGGCTACATCCGCTGGCCCGCCGAGAGTTTCATGGTCAGCGAGACCCGGTGGGTCTATTACGGCGGCGCCATAGCGCTCGTTGGCCTTTTCCTCATTCTGCTCGCACGACGTTGACGTTGCGCCCGCGATGCTGACCGCCGCTTTCGTCATCCTCGCCTTCGCTGTGTTGCTGGGCTCGCTGCTCGCGGTGCTGCATTTGCGAACCAACAGAACCGCTACGCCACCATGGCCGCTCGCGGCGCTGCACGGAATTCTCGCGATCGTCGGGCTGTGCAGCCTCGCTCTCGCGCTCCGTGGCCCGCCGCGTGGCGTGGAACAAGGCACCGCCTCGTTCGGCATCATCGCCGCCGTGCTGTTCGTGCTGGCGGCACTGCTCGGCGCGAGACTCCTCGCCGCGCGTATCGTCAAGATACCGATCGGCGGCGGAACGATCGCCATTCACGCCACGCTCGCCGTGAGCGGCTTCGTTATTCTCGCGGCGTATGTGTTTGCGGGGTAGTCGCGGCAGGAACCGGGAATGTCTTGAATGGATGGTCGAGGCCGCAGGGTCCGAATCCTGCCCCTCTCGCCCCGAACGACTTCGCTAGGCTTCGAATGTCAGGTAGGCTCGCCCCATCGCCGATCGTTGACCGCGACGCCAGAAACCGGGCCGCCAGGGAGCATGTCATGACCGACACCGCCGCCGCAACGCACAACATTACGCCGATCCGCAGCAATGCGAAGCCGTTCGAGGTCGAGCGTCTGGGCGCCAAGCTCGGCGCGGAAATCCACGGCATCGATCTGAAAGAGCCGTTGGACCGCGAAACCTTCGAGGCCTTCGAGGCGGCGCTGGTCGAGAATAAGGTCCTGGTCGTACGCGATCAGAATCTGACCACGGAACAGCACGTCGCCTTGAGCCGCCGGTTCGGCGAACTCGAAGTGCATCCGATGCGGCCGCAAGGCGCGTTTCCGGAAATCCTGGTGCTCGATAATCACAAGGACAATCCGGTGCTGTCGACGGACGTCTGGCACAGCGACACGACGTTCCGCAAAAATCCGACCAAGTACACCATCCTGCGCTGCCAGATCATGCCGAAGGTCGGCGGCGACACGCTGTTCGCGGATATGGAAGCGGCCTATGAGGGGCTGAGCCCCACATTTCGAAAAATGATCGACGGCCTTTCGGCCGTGCACGATTTCAAGAACTTCCGCGTGTTGTACAAGAACACCGAGGAGGATCAGGCCAAGCTGCGCAAGATGGAGGAGCTGTTTCCCAATCCGACGCATCCCGTCGTGCGCACGCATCCGGTCAGCGGCCGAAAATGCATCTATGTGAATCCGCAATTCACCGCTGCGCATTGCCGGTCTCGAGCCGGATGAAAGCCAGGCGATCCTGGAAGTGCTGTTCGCGCAAGTGCACGTTCCCGAATATCAATTCCGCGTGCGCTGGACGCCGGGCGCGATCGTGTTCTGGGACAATCAATCGACGCAGCATTACGCGGCCAACGACTACTATCCCGAACGCCGACGCATGGAGCGGACCGCCGTGGTCGGAGACATGCCGTTCTGAACGGACACATCCGCGCTAGGCGCGAACCGTTACCGGAGATAATCCATGAAAGTTGCCCGTAGACACGTCCTTAAACTCGCGGCGGGCGCGCTGGCGCTGCCGTCGCTCGCGCGCATCGCGCGCGCGGAGAGCTATCCGTCACGGCCGCTGCACATGATCGTCGACTTGCCGCCCGGCCTGTCGCCCGACGTGATCGCGCGGCTGATGGGACCGCCGCTGTCGCAGCGGCTCGGCCAGCCGGTCGTCATCGAGAACCGGCCGGGCGCCGGCGGCAATATCGGCGCCGAAGCGGTGGTGCGCGCGCCGCCGGACGGCTACACGCTCTTGGTCATGATTTCCGGGAATGCGGCGAACGCAGCGCTCTACCCGAATCTTACTTTCGATTTCGTCCGCGACATCGCGGCGGTGGCGTTCCTCGGCTATACGCCGTTTGCGATGGTGATCAATCCGTCGCTGCCGGCCAAGACGCTCCCCGAATTCATCGCTTACGCCAAGGCCAATCCCGGCAAGATCAACGTGGCTTCGCCCGGCACCGGCACCGCGCCGCATCTCGCCGGCGAATTGTTCAAGATGATGACCGGCGTCAATCTGGTCCACGTGGCGTATCGCGCCAGCTACATGCCCGATCTGCTCGGCGGGCAGGTGCAAGTCGCGTTTATCGCGACCGCTCCGGTGCTCGGCTACATCGCCAGCGGCAAGTTGCGCGCGCTCGGCGTGACCAGCGCGAAGCGTATGAGCGTGCTGCCCGACGTCCCCGCCATCGGCGAGTTCGTGCCGGGCTATGAGGGCAGCGGCTGGGCCGGCGTCGGCGCGCCGAAGGACACGCCGGCCGCTATCGTCGATAGGCTCAACACAGAGATCAATACCGTCATGGCCGATCCCGCAATGAAGGCGCGTCTGGTCGCGTTGGGCGTCGAGCCGGAGACGATGACGCCTGAGCAATTCGGCAAACTCATCGCCGATGCCGCCGAGAAGTGGGCGAAGGTCATCAAGTTCGCGAATATCAAAGCGGAGTAATCGCCGGCGGTGCGGAGGAATAAATGACCCTCACGCACCGCGGTAACGTTGCAAAGGCCGCCCGCACTTCCGACTCGCTGGCCACCTCGCCTCGGTCCAGCTCCGCGAGGCCTTCATCGATCGCTGCGAGTTCCTCGGGCGTGGAGCCAAATGGCACGCCGAGCCGAAGCTCGCAGAGCGTAGGCTGGTCGGAGTGGCAGGAGGTGTTGTTTGGATCATCCGACATTCAAATTGCTTGCGTTTTTGAAACGGACACCGACGCTTGTGTACCCGCGCTGTGTACTCTGAGCAAGGCTTCCGTGAGTTGTCATTCAGTCCTCCGGAACATCCCTTATGGAGGTTATCTGAGTTTCCCTCTTATGCAGCCGTCCCTACGACTATCCCCACGGCAACAACGTAGGAGATAGGCCATGCGAGCGCAGAGCGCAGCCGATAGTGGTATTTCCAAGCGTTCAAAGATGCAGACCCTGTCTCGCGTGACCCCTAATCGACCGGGCGGGCCCATCGAGTTTCTTGGTATCCCTGTGAACTTCCCTCGGAACGCCGAGATATACGGCGAAAGCGAGCCGGCCGATTACCTCTACAAGGTTGTGAGCGGAACAGTGCGGACCTCTAAGGTGCGCATCGACGGGCGCCGCCAGATCGGCGGGTTCTATCTGCCCGGCGAAATGTTCGGGGTCGAGGTCGGCGAAGAACATGCCTTTTCCGCCGAAGCACTCACTGATTGTCAGGTGCTGTTGATCAACCGCCGCTTGGTAATGGCTCGAGCAGCGCGCGAAGCCGCGGTGGCGCGAGAATTGTGGAGGCTGATCGGACACGAGCTTGATCGCGTGCAGGATCACATTCTGTTGCTGATCAAGAGTGCAGAGGAAAGGGTCGCATCATTCCTGCTAGAAATGGCTGGACCAGCTTCCGCAGGCAACACAGTCGAGTTGCCGATGACGCGCCGAGACATTGGAGAATATCTCGGCCTGACCCTTGAGACGGTATCCCGCACGCTCGCCCATTTGGAAGCAACCGCGGCAATCGGGGTTCAGTCTCGTCAGATCGTGCTCCGCAATCGTTCCGCCCTCAGACGGTTGAATGCCTGACGGATCGGACATTGCGCGTTCCGCGTTCAGATATTTCCGCAGTCCGAAGAAAAGGATTGACACTTCATCGAAGACTGTCACCGCGATACAGCCTGTTCATCCCCAAATCCGCTCGGCGCAAACGAACAAACAGTCTGCGTACGGCTCGCTCTCCGAACGATAACAGCGTACGGCACGGGGCTCCTATTTTGCGATATAGCCACCAAATGGCCGCTGCCAGCACAAAGCAGGTTCCAAGCGGCTCAGGCACGAGGAATGCGCCGCAAGCGGCGAGCGCTGCCGGTGATCTGACCGCGCGAAATTTTATCATGTGCGCCCGCGCTCCCTTTGGCGCAGGGCGAGAAGGTTAACAAGGGATTAACGTCGCACGCCAGAAGCGACGGAGCGTATAGTTAATGCTCGTTCGTTCGTCCTGGGACTGGTCCCAGCAAAGCAAGATTTTCGGTGCGGGGAGAGTTCTAGGCATGGCAACGGATTAGCGCGACATGCGTGTGCCCTCAGACGTACCTGTGATGAACAAACGCACGGTGTCACAAAGTACCAAAGACTTAGAACGGGCAATCGCCGATTGGCTGTCACCGGCACCGGCTGTGACGTTCTATCTATATAAAGCAGTTGAGTTTTGGCGCAGTTGGCAAGATTGATTTTCTAATTGCCGATGAATGACGAATTCAAATCCGGCGACAAGGTACGAGCGCGGCACCAGTCGGATTATTGGGGCGACCACTGGCACAACGGCGTGATAACTGGCCGAACTACAGATGGCCAATACGTTGTTCGATGGGACTACACAGGCACTCGGGAATGGCCTTCTCGAGCCGGTCCGCGACCAATTACGTCGGCCGTTGATCCCGACGACATTCAAAGACGATAGGTCGCCTCAGTTGACGGCGCGAGGTTCTCCATTGGAGCGCCTGACATCCCCGATGGGGAAGGTGACCGGGGCCAAGGACCAAGACAAGCGGGCCGCTGGATGCCGACCGCCGTGCCCGGCTCCGTGCTGCCCTGATTGAGCCACTACGGGAAGTCTACGGCGTGTCCGACAAGGTGCTGATCATGACCTTGTCCTGCGTCCTGTTGGCCGCTCCGCGGCAATGCGAGGAGGGCCTAAGAATGTTACCGTTGCATAATCGACGAGGACCCAATGACCAAACCCATCACCGACAAGGCCGAGATAGCTCTCGAATACCCGGACAAACTCTATGTTGGCACGTTTGAACGCTCATCGCGATTCGAGGCGCATCTCGATCCGACCGGCATCGCGCTGATCCTAGAACGGCCGGGCGCTGACGACGTCCACAAATCGATTCACATGCACATCAACTTTGGGCTGTTCGCTGACATACTGCGAGAGTTGGCTTTAAGCGTTGGCCGCATTCCGAAGGATGACGTCATGCATCGCGATCAGCTCACGAAAGCAGTCGCTGAGTTGCACACGGCGCTAGTCAAAGCTTAAGTGTGGTGCTCGCTCTTGTCGACGAGGTGATCGAATAAGGCCGCAGAGCGGGCTGTAGGTGCGAACATGATTACGCTTGAAGATTGCGTTGGGTTATGCGGCTTGACCGAAGAAGAGGTGCTTGCTATCGCAGAGCACGAACACCTCCCCGAAATCGCTGCAACAGCACTCGCTGAGTACCTCTTGTCCCAAGAGCACGGCAGTGAAAAAGTTTTGGACATGATTGTCGACGACATTCGGCAAGCCCAACTCAGAGGTGACAAGAATCATGTGGTGACATTGCTGCACGTCCTGCACCATTTCTTGAAGACGCATCCCGAGGCTAGACCATCTCACCATCCTTGGAGCAAGCGCTTCTGACATCGAGGTTTAATGGTCGCTGAATTTCCCTATTGGCTGGCATTCATCAGCTTAGATTGCATAGGCACGATGTTCGACCCTTGCTAGGAGTCATTACCATCGTGTGTAAGCTAATGAGCACTATTTGCGGTCACTAGGAGGACACCATGTCGATTATCCGCCTCATTCACATCAAGATCGATCCGTCGGAGACCGAGACCGCGGAGCGCATCTGGGAAGACTGAATGTGCTAGCCTGATGATTTCGCAGAAGGGTTGCATTTCGGAAAAGTTGTTGCGCGCGCGCGATCGCGGCGAGTTCATCTCCTATTCCGAATGGGAGACGGAGGCCGATTCGGCGGAATGGGAATCGCTGAAAACGCGCGCCCGCACGATGGTGGCGGGCATTGTGGGTTCGGTCGAGCCCGGAACTGTGCCAAAGACATCGAGCGGCAAAATTCGTCGGGCTGCCGCCAAGGAGCTTTATCTTCGCCAACAGCTCGATCGACCGAGGCGAGCGTTGCGGCGGCAGATAACGCGCCTATGGCTCGCTGGCGTTGGTGGTCGGTTGATGCGATTGATCCGGGTGGCGCGCGAATATCTCTACGCTGCTTGGTGGTGGACGGTCCTGGTAATTTGCGTTGCAGCCGGCGCGGTCGCCGTCTTGGCGCTTCCTCGCCGTAAGTGGCGCTGGGCCGTGGTGCGGTCGCTGGCGCGCGCGGCGCTCGTCCCAATGGGCGTTCCGCTCTCCGTCAAGGGCGTCGAGCGGCTGCCGAAGCAGCACGGCGTCGTCGTATTCAATCACGCCAGCTATGTCGACGCGATCGTGGTTGCTGCGGTGTTGCCCGGCGAACCTGCCTATCTGGTAAAACGCGAACTTTCCAGCCAGCTTTTCGCGGGTCCGCTTTTGCGTAGGGTCTGTACCCACATAGAATATTGAAAAGCAAGGCTGAACGTGATTCACCGTGGTCGGAGGTGGATCATGCGATTTGATTTGAGCGATGACGAATGGGCTCTTCTGGAGCCACTGATGCCGAAAAGTCGAATGTGCGCACGCGCCGACGATCGCAAGATCATGAACGCAATCTTTTACGTGCTGCGCACCGGGATGCCGTGGCGCGATTTGCCGGAACGCTATGGGCCCTACACGACGGCGTACAATCGCTTCAACCGTTGGTCTCGACGCGGCATCTGGAAGCGGATTTTCAACACGCTGGCATCGCAATCGCGCGACAGCCTGTATCTGATCGACAGCACGATCGTGAAAGCCCATCGTGCGGCCAGCGGAGCAAAAGGGGGGAGCAAAATCAGGCGATCGGCATCAGCCGCGGCGGCCGCACCACGAAAATCCACGCCATCGTCGACAGCAAAGGCCGCCCACTGAACTTCACGGTGACCGGCGGCCAGGTCCACGACAGTCAGGTCGTTGGCGATGTGCTCGACACTCCCAGACCGCCACTGGCCGTCACTGCCGACAAGGCTTACGACAGCGACAAAGTGCGCCAGCAAATCAAGGATGAGGGTGCTCTGCCAGTCATCCCCAGCCGCAGCAATGCGACCAAGAAAGCCTATTGTCCAAAGCGCTTTTACCGACGACGACACAAAATCGAAAACTATTTCTGCCGTATCAAAGACTGGCGGCGTATCGCCACGCGCTACGACAAACTCGCCCGCAACTTCCTTGCCGCCGCGGCCCTCGTCGGTGCACTCTATTGGATAAAGTTGTGAGTCCAGACCCTAGCATTACAGTTGTGATTTTTGTTTGAGATGAGATTTCTGTGCTGCGGCCTGATGAGCGCGCCGCCAGAGTGACCACGCGATTACATCGGCGGGTTGGATGCGCTTTCGCGCGAGACGTTGGGCTATGCGGCGGATTTCCTGGATCGACCAACGGATGAGATTGGATGTTTTGGCGTTGCGCTCGACTTGGTTTTTTTGGGCGCTGGCTTGTTGGCCTGATGTTGGATGGCAGCCATCATGGCGAAGGCGAGCATGACGAGCGAGACGTGACGATGCCAGCCATGCCAGGATCTGGATTCGTTGTGGTCGAGCCCGAACTCGTTTTTGGCTGTCTCGAAGCTATCCTCGATCGCCCAGCGATGGCCCTCGACGCTGACCAGGGTTTTGATCGAAGTCCCTGCCGGACACCAGGTGGTGAAGTAGGCGAGATCGCCGTTGGCGATATTACGCCGGATCAGTAGGCCTCGTGTCCAAAGGACTTGGCTGTGATGGTTAGACACTTCGCCTTCGAGATCGGCCAATTCGAGGTAGCACCAGTCATGCAATCGTGGTCCTTTGGTTCCGGCACCGGCCGACAGACGCCGCCAGTCAGATCGTCGCTGCGTCTTTGCGATCTCCTCGGCAGTGCCGACAACCCGTTGCGGCTTGCCCCAGGATGCAAACCAATGATTGGAATTGACGCCGAGTACATAGCCTTTACCGGCTTGGCGTAGGTCCCGCTCGATATCGCCGACCCCATAGACGCTATCAGTTGCAACCCAGCGGAACGGCACGCCAGCTGCAACGGCGCGCTCGATCATCTCGGCTGCAAGCTGAGGCTTGGTCGAAAAGCCGACGTCGCCGGGCACGTATGTGGCCTTCAGACGAGCCGGATCGTCGGTCCAGCCCTTCGGCAAATAGAGCGCCCGATCGATGAAGGCATGGCCGTGACGCGACACGTAGGCAGCAAAAACACCGATCTGACAGTTTGTAATTTTGCCCGCCGAGCCAGTGTATTGCCGCGCTACCCCGCACGAAGCCTTGCCTTGCTTGAGAAAACCGGTTTCATCGATCACCAGCACCGCGTTCTCGTCCGCAAGATGCTCGGTGGCATAGTCGCGCACCAGGTCGCGCAGCGCATCGGCATCCCACCGGTCACGGCCCAAAACCGCCTGCTGCCGCCAAGGCCCAGGATCGCCCGCTGCCTCCGCGCGCATCCACCCGGTTTTACGACGCTCGTCGCCAAGCAGCCCGTCCACGAACAAGCCCGCGTTCAAAGCTGCGCGCTCCTGCGCGAACAATGGACGTATCCGCTTCTTGACCTCTCGCAGCGACGATGCCCACAACTCAAGCGTCGTCTCAATCGATGCCCCTATCATCCATGATCTCCGAATCATGGTGACCCATGGATTTAGAAATCAAACAAATGCGCCAGCGAAAAATCACAACTGTAATGCTAGCACTACTTTGGCAGATTGTGACTGAGACAGGGTGGGTGGGATTCACAAATCAGATTTTCTGTGACTCATAGGTAGTCGGCTTTTTGGAGGGCCGACTATGGTAGGCACAACGTCGTATTGGGAAGACGAGCTTCGAGGCTGGCTCAAGCCGTTTTTGGATCACCTGGGCCATAAAGCGCGGCGGCGAATGTGTCCGCTTTATGTGGCAGGGCTGATCGGGCCCGGCGATCGCAAGAGCGTTCAGCCAATGGCGGAGCGGCTTGCGCCTGGCGATTATGATCAGCTGCATCATTTTGTTGCGGCTGGCGTCTGGAACGCGGCGCCATTGGAGACGGAGCTGTTCATTCAAGCGGATCGGCTCGTTGGTGGCAGCGATGCCGTGTTGGTGATCGACGATACGGCAGTACCGAAGAAGGGCACGCACTCGGTCGGCGTTGCTGCACAATATGCTTCAGCGTTAGGCAAGACCGCCAACTGCCAGACTCTGGTGTCACTGACGCTCGCCCGCGGCGAACTGCCGGTGATGGTGGCATTGCGGCTTTTTCTTCCTGACAGTTGGATCAGCGATCGGCGGCGGCTGCAGCGAGCTGGTGTTCCGGCCGAATATCGAACAGCACGGACCAAGCCCGAGATCGCACTGGCGGAGATTGATCGCTTGATATCGATCGGCGCGCGCTTCCGCTGTGTGCTGGCAGATGCCGGCTACGGTCTCAGTGCGCCTTTCCGTCAAGGGCTGACGGCTCGCAAGCTTGCCTGGGCTGTTGGCATTCCTCGTCACCTCAAGGTCTACCCCGTTGGGGTGCAGCTCATTTGGCCAGATACCAAGGTTCGAGGCCGGCCACGTAAACGGTACGTGCCAGATCATCTATCGACGGCAGCTGAAGACATGCTGGCCGGTGCCAAGTGGAGAACTGTGAGTTGGCGCAACGGGACGAAAGGCCGGCTGAAAGCCCGATTTGCTGCTGTCCGTGTGCGCATCGCCGACGGACCTCCGCAGCGGATATGGGATAAGGGTCAGCAGCATCTTCCAGGGGACGAGGCCTGGCTCATCGGCGAGCAGCGCATGTCCGGCGAGAAGAAATACTATCTTGCCAACTTGCCCGCCAGAATGGACCTGCGCAGCTTGGCCGCGACCATCAAGGCACGATGGATTTGCGAGCAGGCCCATCAACAGCTGAAGGAGGAACTCGGTCTAGACCACTTCGAAGGAAGGTCTTGGCAAGGCCTTCATCGTCATGCGCTGATGACGATGATTGCCTACGCGTTCCTCCAACATCGCCGGCTCACAACAGTGAGGCGGGGAAAAAAGAATCAACGGCCCGCCTCCTCAACCGACGTTGCCGGCGGTCCGCCACGCCATCGTCGACCTTATCATGCGATCAAGTCCTCAGCGATGTCCGTACTGCCGATCCTGGATCGGCGCCGAAAAGCAGCGTAAGTAAATCTGCCAAAGTAGTGCTAGATTGGGGGTGCTTTTCATCGACCGCTACGACTTGAGGGGCGGGCTCTCCGATGTGGCAACCGCAACTACCCTCGCTAGCGATGGCCGCCTCTTGGTTGTATTTCCGGAGGGCACATTCACCCGACAAGCGGGCCTTCTCGAGTTTTTCACGGGAGCATTCAAGATCGCAAGCGAAGCTGGTCTCTCAGTATATCCTGGAATCTTGCGCGGCACGCGATCAATGCTTCGAAGCGGCCAGTGGTTTCCGCGCTGGGGTCGCGTCGATGTTGAAATCCTCGATGCTTTTGCTCCCTATGGAACCGACTTTGCATCGGTGTTGCGATTACGCGATGCAGTCCGCGCGGCTATGCTGGCGCGTTGCGGGGAACCTGATTTGCGGGAATTGGTGAAGCCACCCGAGACGGGACAATCGTCGACCATCGCACGCGGGTAATGCTTCCAGGCAGTCGGAAAACTCGCTCGCCGGGGGATGAAGAATGCGATCGCGGCGCTGGATTTGCGCGATCTCCTCGCGAGGTGATCACATGATCGCGCCAAGCAGCAACTCGACGCGACCGTCGCCCCACGTTGGAAGCATGATGCGCGAGTAGCCTACCGCACGAGACTTATTCGACCTAATGGAACTGCAAGAATACCAAGTAGGTGTTCGCGCTTCGACGGTGGCGCTTGACTGAGAAATGAAAAAATCGAGCGGACTGTGAAGCTCCAATTCATCAGCAAATTTGCCTGTGATACTAGAGTTAAGTTGCCGAATGAGATGTTCTCCCAGGTAGTTGAAACGGAAGCGTTGAGGCTTGGCGAATACGTCTATCAGAAGGAGATTACCTGAGAGGCCCGATAACTGAGAGAGTTTCACGTCGTCCGAAAACGGAATTGGATTTTCTGCTCGTATTAAAGCCTTCCAATACCGGAGTACGTTCGCGAATTTTTTCGGCAGCTTCCGGGGTAGTGGGAAGGGCTGAATTAGTGCTGGCATGGTTTATTTCCCAAATTAGTCCTCACTTCGATCGCTGGCCAACGAAGCGTGAGGGATCATCCCTGAACATATTTTGAACCTATGCTATTTTTGACCTGCTCAAAACTGCGCGCAACGTCGAATTTCAGAACAAAGCTCCTGTTTTCGGGGTTCAATGGGCCTGCTGATCCAACTTGTCCTCGACCCGGAAATAAGTCCGCCCGATAAAGGTTTGGTTGTAGTGCCGCCAGGAGATCGGGTGGTCGAGCGCCAAGACGCCGGCAAGCGTGACGGCATAAGCGGCGCATTTCATGTCGCGGCCTTGTCCGCTAAGATTTTCCGGAAGCTTAGCGCTGGCATAGCAGACGTAATGTAGACGGCGCGCAGCGGTCAAGTCTTCGGCGGCGTCGAGCGCAGCTCTCGCGGTCATGAGATGGTCAGAGTGGTCATCGACGTTGCGAACGGGATCGAGTTCTGGGACGTTGAGCTGAACCACTGAAGCGTACTCACGCTCGAAGTCGATGACGCATCGCAGCGTCGCCACCAGATCCGTCCAGCCGTGATACGAGGCAGTGCCATCAATTGCAGCGAGCGTGCTAATTTGGCCGTCTGCTAGCTGCCTGAGCGATTGATAGCCGGTGTCGACGTAGCCGGTGCCCGTCGGGTTACCATCGGGCAGGCGTAGGAAGTACGCGACCGTATTGCGATAGCTAACTCCGCGGATGGGACGACCATTAAAGGTTGATGCCGACACCGACGTTTCGACGGGGGGCCGACCGTCTGAATCCGCCATAAAGCGGATTGCGACTTCGGCGCCATTTTCGCGGGCAAGGTAAAGTGGGTGCTTGCGGCCGCCGCTGCTTGTTCCAAGCCCAGCATCGCCTGCTGTCATGTGGATGAAAACGGTCTTGGTGTCGGCGTCGGTGACATCCTGAAACGCGGACGGATTCATGAAAAGCTGCCAATCGTCCTGGTGAGGCGCAAAATAGAACGAGACGCGCTGCGCGGCGCTGCCTTTAGTCATAGGGTCTGCAGCGCGTGCTGCCATGACATCACCTCTCAATCGATGACCAAAGTGGCGTCAGCCATAAGACCGATCGAGTCCTATTGCTCAATTTCGTAGAGTTTTGCTTTTGATCGAAATCAATGACCGAAGCTGCGTGTAGAATTTGATTCTGGGGCCAGGGAAGGGCTCCAAATGCCAACGAATGACTATATTCGCCGATTCTCCGACGTTCGCTTGAGCGATGTCGCGCTGGTGGGCGGCAAGAACGCGTCCTTAGGCGAACTTTACTCAGCCCTTTCCGAAGAAGGCGTGCGTGTCCCGAACGGCTTTGCTTTGACCGCCGAAGCCTACCGGAATGCACTCGCCGCCGCAAAGGCATGGGAACCGTTGCACCGGTTACTCGACACACTCGACAAGCGGCGCGTTGAACTTCTCGCCAAGCGGGCCGCTGAAGCGCGGCAGATCGTTTACCAAGCGACCGGGGATAAAGGACTTCGAGAACAGACTATTCGTGCCTATCGGGAACTCGAAGCGGAATACGGGGCGAATGTGGCTGTGGCCGTCCGTAGTTCGGCTACCGCAGAGGATCTGCCTTCGGCGAGTTTTGCGGGACAGCACGAAAGTTTTCTAAATGTGCGCGGCGCGGATCAGTTGTTCGATGCCTGCCGTCGCTGTTTTGCATCAATTTTTACCGACCGTGCGATCTCCTATCGTATCGATAATGGATTCGATCATTTCAAAGTCGGCCTTTCCGTCGGAGTGATGAAGATGGTCCGGGCCGATCGCGCTGCGAGCGGCGTCATGTTCACGCTGGACACCGAATCTGGCTTCCGTGAAGTAGTGTTCGTCACAGGCGTCTATGGGCTCGGCGAGAACATTGTACAAGGCGCCGTTGATCCCGACGAGTTCTACGTCCATAAGCCGACCTTTCGCGCAGGCAAGCGCGCCGTCTTGAGCCGCGCGCTCGGGGGCAAACAGTTGCGCATGGTCTATGCTGACCGTGGCGGCACGAAGAATATAACCGTGCCGAAGGCGGAGCGCGAACGCTTCTGCCTCGCGGATGCCGAGGTCCTTAAGCTCGCAGCTGACGCGATCAAGATCGAAGACCACTATTCGAATATTGCTGGTCATCCGACGCCCATGGATATTGAATGGGCGAAGGACGGGATCGATGGGCAGCTGTACATCATACAAGCGCGACCCGAGACTGTGGTGTCACAACGGAAAGCGACGACAGCATTCGAGGTTTACTCGCTTGCTGCGCCCGGGACCGTGTTGGTCGAGGGCCGGGCGGTTGGAGAGAAAATTACCGCCGGACCGGTGCGCATCGTTGCCGACGCCCGTCAGCTTGGAGACTTCAAACTCGGCGAGGTTCTGGTCGCGGAATCAACTACCCCGGATTGGGAGCCGGTCATGAAAATCGCGGCCGCGATCGTGACAGAACGCGGCGGGCGAACATGCCATGCAGCAATCGTCGCGCGGGAGCTTGGCATTCCGGCCGTCGTCGGTGCGGCAGGAGCGAAGAAGGCGCTGAAAGCCGGTGCCACAGTAACGGTCTCATGCGCCGAGGGGGAGGTCGGCCACGTGTACGAGGGCGCGCTGCCGGTGAAAACCACGCGGCTCGCGTTGAATGAGCTCAGGCGTCCAAAGATGGCGATCATGGTGAACCTGGGAAATCCTGAACTAGCCTTCAAGACGGCGATGCTGCCCAATGATGGCGTCGGTCTGGCACGCATGGAATTCATCATCAGTGAACACATCAAGGTTCATCCGATGGCGCTGGTCAGTCCGGAGAAAGTTGTCTCGGCACCAGCACGAAAGGCGATCCAGCGGCTTGTGTGTAATTACGCCAATCCGACGGATTACTTCATTGAAAAACTTTCGGAAGGGGTCGGTACGATCGCTGCGGCGTTCTACCCCAAGCCGGTGATCGTCCGCCTCTCCGACTTCAAGACCAACGAATACGCACGGCTACTGGGTGGCGGAGGCTTCGAGCCCAAGGAGGAAAATCCGATGCTCGGATTTCGCGGGGCCGCCCGCTACGCGCATCCGGCCTATGCGGCGGGTTTCGCGCTCGAGTGCGCCGCGCTGCAGCGTGTTCGCGACGATATGGGACTGACGAATGTCCGAGTCATGGTGCCGTTCTGCCGGCGTGAGGAGGAGGCGCTGCGGGTCCTCGAGACGATGGCCAGCCACGGTCTCAAACGCGGAGAAAATGAGCTTGAGGTCTACGTTATGTGCGAAATTCCAAACAATGTCATCCGGATTGACGCATTTGCGAAACTGTTCGATGGATTCTCGATCGGCTCCAACGACCTGACGCAGCTGACTTTAGGCGTCGACCGAGACTCCGAAATTGTTGCGTTCGATTTCGACGAACGCGATCCCGGCATGCTGGAGATGCTCAAGCTGGCAGTGGTCGGCGCCAAGCGGAACGGGCGTCATGTCGGCATCTGCGGCGAGGCTCCGGCCAATTATCCGGAAATCGCGTATTACCTTACGCAGCTCGGCATCAATTCCATCAGTGTTAACCCATCAAGCATTTTGCGGACGATGCAAGTTGTCAGCGATGCCGAGATTGCCGCGCTGCCGAGCAGCGCGCCTTCCAGGACGACATGATGTTGTCGCACAATGCCAGGATTGCCTCAGGCGCAAGGCCGAATATAGGGCCAGTTTACCTCCCCAACGTTGCGGACTTTGCCGCTGGTGTTCGATTTCGTGCGCGAGATGCAGGAGCTTTGTCCGAAGGCGCTGTTCATCAATTTTTCCAACCCCGAAAGCCGCATCATCCTCATATTTGCGCGGCACTTCGAAATCCAGCTTCCAAAGCCGATTGCGATCGATTGCGGTAGCGTTGACAACAAATTCGGCGCCATCGAAAGCTGTGCGGCGATCGGTAGTGTATTCGATGATCGGTATCTGGCTTGTTATTCAACAATTTGGCGAGCTCTGTCATTTTCGCGAGAGTCGCCGGGTTGCGGCCGACAAGTGTGAGCGTCGAGCCATGTAATTTATTGCTGGCGAAGATGTCGCGCAACACGCTCAGGCCAAACGACATGCTGGTCGCGCCGAGGAAGCCGATTTTGGTACGATTGCCATCGTCGCGTTTCTTGTGTCCTTCACGCCTCGGCACCAGCGGTAGCCGCGTGCCGATCTTCTGCTTCGGCATTGATTGTGGACATCGCTTGCGTGAGTTCCTCGTAGACATCGTCGCCGATCGTCACGGTGCCAAAATTGGAATTTTCGCCATCGAAGCGGCCCTCGGCCGGCTGATCGGCATGCTCGAACCAGTGATAGCCCACGACCGCCCGCTTTCGTAAAGCGGCAGTGACGTAACGCCGGAAACAGACTGCTCGCTCGGCCTGGGTCGCGACCAGCGGTCCGGCACCATTGGTATTAGGCAGGCCGGAATCGGCGCCGCGGAAGGAGAACTCACCGATCAGGCAGGGCTTGCCGGTGATGGCATAGCCGTCTATCACCGCGCTTGCATCTGGATCATAGCAATTGAAGGAGACAACGTCGACGTGGCGCGCGGCTGCGTCAATCACACCCGGCGGCGGAACGTAGGCGAACCGGGAGCCAAGCACGAGATGATGGGGATCGGCAGCTTTGATTGCTGCGGAGGTGAGCGCGAAATAGCGTTCCGCCGCCAGGGCTGCGAATGCGTCACAATCCGCTGTAAATGCGGCGCGCCCGGGACAGGCACGATTGGCGGCGTCCTCGTCGCGAGCGCTGCGCTGATAAGCCGGTTTTCGTCGGTACGGAGGCTCGACCTGCGTCAGCAAGGCGAAGTCGTTCCAGGACTCGGCGGGCGCACGCCACGTCGCGTTGAATTGCTGAAAATCGGGATGACGTTCCCGCAACCACGTTAGGGCGGCGATTCGGCCTGGGCTTGCGAACGGCAGGACGATGAAAATCGTCAGCAATTCATCGTCGCCGCGCCAATCCGGCCCCCACCGCAATTCGTTATCGATGAACCAGCCGATAATGGCTCGATCGTCGCGCCGCGTTCCGCACAGCACTTGCGCTCTGCGATGGAGATAGCGATCAAAATCGGCATCGAACACGTCTGGAAAATCCTGTTGCGGTTTGCCTTTCACAACATCGCCCTTGGCCCAAGCGAACGACATGCCAAGATCAAGAATAGGCGTCAGGGCAAGCGGCGGGGCGTCCGCTTTTGCCACGGCTTCGTCGGACCAGGCACCGAGCGTATTGAAGCCCCAGCGCACAAGCCGCCTCGCAACAGCGGCCCGCCATGCGTCCCGGCTGCCATATTTCCGTTGGCACGCTTCTGCGTAAGGAATGCGATCGCTGTCTTGAATCAGATCCTGATCGAACCGCACCGAATTGACCCCCTTGGAAAGAAAACGGCCTCCGTCGGGGTCGACGAGCCAGAAGGTTCCGTGGCGTTCGGCGATCCGAAAATATCCACTCGGCCGAAAATTGGATTCGGCAATACCACCCCATCGGGTTCTTGGCGCCTTCGCTGGCATTGCAAACTCGACAAATCAATAATGGAACTAGATTGACCGAAACATTCGGCAGTGTGTTGACATAGCTCAACAAGGTGCCGCGCATTCGAGCTATTCTTTTAAATTGAGCAGGTGTGGTGGAGGGCTTACGTGTCTTCATTCGATGAAGGCCGCAATTCGGCGGGCCCAAGGCGGGATCCCGAGCCCGACTATCCCCCAATTGCTGCGTTGCGGCGTGATTTCATCTGGGGCGTGTCGACCTCAAGCTTTCAGATCGAAGGGGCAACACACGACGACGGCCGCGGTCTGAGTGTCTGGGATACATACGGCCAAAAGGGCAAAATTGCCAATCGCGATACTGGCGACGTTGCCTGCGATCACTACCATCGCTACCCCGAAGACATTAACCTGATGCAGCGGCTTGGCATCCAGGCTTACCGCTTTTCTGTCGCTTGGCCGCGCGTCCTTCCGCTGGGGCGGGGCGCACCAAACGAGCGTGGCTTAGCTTTTTATGACCGGCTGATCGATGCAATCCTCGCTGCCAACATCGAACCATGGCTTTGCCTTTATCACTGGGACCTTCCGCAGGCGCTCGACGACCTCGGTGGGTGGACGACGCGAGATTGTATTGCATGGTTTGGCGATTACACCGCGCTTATAGCGGCGCGTTATGGTGATCGAGTCAAACGCTTCGGCACCTTTAACGAGCCATCCATCTTCACTTTGTTCGGCCTTGGATTCGGCGGCAAACGCGCGACGTCCAGCATTGATGCACTCCACCGAGCAATTCACCACATCAATCTCGCCCATGGCGTAGCGGTTCATGTATTGCGTGCGCAGGTGACAGGCGCCTCGGTTGGCGCCATTCACAATTATCAACCCTGCCTGCCATCAACGCCTGCTGACGCGCAAGCGGCCGACACCTGTGACGCATATTGGAATCGATCTTATCCTGATCCGCAATGCCTCGGCACGTATCCGCAGTACATGCAGGCAGCCATCGAGCCACACGTGGCAGCGAACGATCTTGCACGGATTCGTGGCCCCGTGGACTGGTTCGGCCTCAACCACTACAGCCCGGTGTTTGTGAAGGCGGATCCCAACGCAACCCTCGGCTTCGGATTCGGCGAAAAGCCGCCCGAGGTCCCGGTCACCCCGAACGGTTGGCCGATCATGCCCGATTGGTTTCAGAAAACATTGCTGCAGGTGGCCAACCGCTATCGATTGCCGATCTACGTGCTTGAAAATGGGCTCGGCGGCTACGACAAGCTCGACGACAATGGCGAAGTGATCGATACCGACCGGATCGCTTATCTGCGCGCCTATATCGGTGCGATGAACGCCGCAGCTCTCGCCGGAGCCGATATTCGCGGCTATTTTATTTGGTCCCTGCTTGATAATTTCGAATGGGATTCTGGATACAACGTCCGCTTCGGGCTGACCTATATCGATTATTCCACCCAGCGGCGCGTTCCGAAGGCATCCTTTAATTGGTATCGCGATCTGATCAAGACGGCGCGGAACCGATGACGTAACGCTTGGATCCGGCATGGCAGAACCTGACAGATCAGAAGGCGTCGTGCTGGCAGATGTCGGCGGGACGAATGTGCGCTTTTCCGTGCTCAGGGATGGTGCGCTCGGCCCGATTAAGCACATGGCAGTCGCTGATTATAAGCTGTTCGCGGATGGGCTTGCTGCTTTCATGGCGGATCAGGCGGACGGCGGCACGATCCGCCACGCGCTTTTCGGCGTCGCCGGCGTGGTCGAAGGCGAGCATTGTGCCCTTACCAATAATCCGTGGATTGTCGACGCAAAGGAACTTCGCGCCCGCTTCGGATTCGCCGACATCCACATTGTCAACGATTTCGAAGCAATTGCGTGGTCGCTGCCGCACTTTCCTGCCGACGATCTCTGCAAGATCGGGGGACGAGAGCCGAAGGCGGATGCGCCTATGGTTGTCCTCGGCCCGGGAACCGGGCTCGGCGTGGCCGCCTATATACCTAGCGACCAGGGTGGTCTCGTGGTGCGCAGTGAAGGCGGCCATGCCACAATGCCGAGCGGTTCTTTGCGCGAGGACGCTATCATCGAGAAGTTGCGCCAGCAGTTCGGGCACGTGTCTGCCGAACGTGCATTATCCGGCCAAGGTCTGGAGAATCTCTACCGTGTGATTGCGTCGCTCAAATCGCGGATCGTGCCGGCACGCAGTGCGGCCGAAATCACGCAAGCTGCTCTCACGGGTGGCTGCGCGACGAGCCGCGCCGCTCTCGATGCGTTTTGCGCGCTGCTCGGTGCGGTCGCCGGTAATTTTGCGCTCAGCTTCGGCGCGCAAGGCGGTGTTTTCATTGCTGGTGGGATCGCAGCTCATGTACGCGATTATCTACCGGGATCGCAGTTTCGTTCCCGCTTCGATGCGAAGGGGCGAATGAGCCGATATCTCGAGACGATTCCGGTTTATCTTATCCTGCATGATGATCCCGCTTTCATTGGTCTGCAGTCGCTTGCCGCCCAGAAGGCGTAGAATTTGATCAAGATGGCAAATATCGTCACCCTAACGCCAAATCCCGCGATCGACTTGTCCACGTCCGTCGATCGCGTTGTACCAATACTCAAGCTGCGGTGCGCAGCGCAGCGGCGCGATCCCGGCGGCGGAGGGGTCAACGTTGCACGGGCGGTCAAGAGGTTCGGCGGAGATGTCGAGGCCATTCTCCCCGTCGGAGGGTTCACCGGGCAACTGCTTCGCCGTCTGATCGAGGATGAAGGAATTCCGAGCCGCATCATTGAAGTCGAGGCTGAAACTCGCGAAGACTTTTCAGTCTCGGAGCTGAGCACGCATACCCAGTACCGTTTCATCCTGCCTGGGCAAGCGCTGCGCGAATCGGAATGGCGCGAATGCCTTTCGGCACTGGCCGACACCGCACCGGCACCGAAATTTGTCGTGGGTAGCGGTAGCCTGCCGCCCGGCGTGCCGGATGATTTTTATGCGCAGGCGGCAGTGATCGCGCAGAAACTGGGGGCCAAGTTTTTCCTTGATGCCTCCGGAGCGCCGCTCGCCGCAGGCATAGAGCAGGGGGTCTACATGATGAAGCCGAACCTGCATGAAATGTCCGACCTCGTCGGTGCGAAATTAGCCACGCAAGACGACTGGTCGATGAGGGCGCGTGCGCTGATTGAAAATGGAAAGGTCGAGATCGTCGCGCTGTCTCTCGGCCATCTCGGTGCGATGCTCGTCACACGGGATCAGGTTTTCCGGGCGCATGCGCTGCCGATCAAGCCGGTGAGTGCCGTCGGTGCCGGCGACAGCTTTCTCGGCGCACTGGTGTTCAGCCTCGCCAACGGCGCCAGCCTTGTTGATGCGTTTCGCCTTGGCGTTGGAGCCGGCGCCGCGGCGCTAATTAATGAGGGTACCGAACTTTGCCGGCCCGCTGATGCTTACCGGTTAAGCGCTCAGGCGACGATCAATGACGTTTGAAATTAACGCCGTTGCGATGGTGGGCTGTCCGTCTGCTCCTCAAGTTCGTCGAGCGCGACGAGCAGGGTTGCGACCCGGTGGGCCGAGGATCGCCAGTCGGAGAATCGCTGGTAATTGTCGACGAGCCAATTGAATGCGCCCTGCACGACAACGAATGCGGCTGCGGATTGCATGAGCTCTCCTAGCGACATGGTGCCACTGAGATATTTTGGCACACAAAGGATCCACGCGATCACCGGGGCGAAAAGAAAGTTTCCATGCGAGACAAGCGTGGTGCGAACAAGCTGCCAACAGTATTCGCGCCACCAAAGCAGCACCGCTTGTAGCTTGAGCTGCAATGTTTGTCGTTTATCGATACTGCTATGCGTGATTTCCGGGCGTCCAGTCTCTTCGCGGAAGGCGTCGATTGCGGCACGAAACTCCGCTTCAGTCTGGTTCATGCGCTCACTGACGCCAGTGAGATGGTGGCCAAATAAGACCATGAGAGCTGACACCCCTCCAGAATAGATGATGACGCCGAACACGAGATAGCCAGGGATCGTTACTGTCAGGCCAAACAGGGAAATGTCGATGCTGCCACCGACAGTCCACAGCACGCCGAAAAAGGTGATCGAGGTCAATACTGATGAAAAAACGGCCAACGCAAAATCTATTGGGGCATCGGTTGCGACACGGACGTCAACCGCGATGCGATATTCCGGATTCTCGGAACCTTTCGTCAAATGATCGAGATGGCGAAACCGATCCTTGTCGAGCCATCTTGCGATGACGTGCCGGGTCAATGCCTCTCGCCAACTGCGCTGCGCCGTCATCCGTCCCCATACCGATGTGGCCGCCAGCAAAATGCTCGCTGCAGCAAGCGGGACGAACAATTGTGCTTGAAGCCAGAGCGCCTGCCCATCCTTGCGTTCGAGCGCGTTGAAAAAATTGCGGTTCCATAGATTAAGCGCAACCTGCACCAGTAATTGGAGAACAACTACCCCGACAAGAAAGACAGCGAGACCTGCGATCCAAGCTTTCCGTTCTCCCCACAGTTCCGAGGCCGACTGCCAGAAGCGGGCCAAAAGCTGCCTCTGGTCCCGAATCAAAGCGATCTGATGAAGGGGGCGCATTTCATTTTACCGGCCGCAGACGGTGCGAATATTATGCGCGTAACCGACGTCTACAAGCGCTTTATGTGCTCGCTGGCGGTCGACAGACCGAGTCCGGCTTGGGCGAGGCGAGCAACGCTGTCCCTAAGGAACTACCATTACGTTGCACGGGGCCAAGCTCGTTAGTTTCTGCGAGACGCTACCGAGCAGAAGGCCGGACAGCCGGCCGCGCCCGCGTCTGCCGACAACAAGAAGATCGGCATTTTCGCGCCGGACAGTGTCGATGATGGCTTCGGTCGGGTCGCCCCATTCGGAGCGCAATTTGACGGCGGACACGCCACTGTGGAGTGCACGCTTTCGGGCACGGTCAAGAATTTTATTCGCTGCAGTCTCCAATGTCTCACTCAGATCGCCCTCAGCGCTCGCGAGTTGCCTGAGCTTCGCCCCGGAAATATTCCCACCGACCGTCAGGATTAGGAGATCGGAACCAGTAACCTTCGCCAGTTTGGCGGCAGTATCAACCGCGCGATTTGCGCCGGGCGAGCCGTCGGTAGCGACAATGATGCGTGGCATTGCTGGGTGCGACTCCGGTGAAAGTATTTGTCTTTAGACGCACAATGAAGTCGACCTCCATCACCTCGTCAAGAAGCTTCTAAGAATTCTTAGCGAATTGGTATCCCTAAATTTTGATGTCGGCTTTACCCTCGAAAGCCGCAATGTCGGCCTGTGCTCCAACTCCAGACGTATGACGGCATTACGCGAGTTTGAAAAAGATCCCCGGAGCGGCGGTGCACCGCGGGGATATGACAACGAGCCGTTCAATCTACAACGTGCTCGCCGACAGCATATCGCAGGTCGAGACCTGGCTCGAATTGAAGCCGTTGAGGAACCAACGTTTGCGCTACTTTTTTATTGCCAGAGTATGAGTGCCTTCGTCAGGCCCCTTTAATTAT
This sequence comes from uncultured Alphaproteobacteria bacterium, assembly GCA_963780925.1. Classification (GTDB taxonomy): domain Bacteria; phylum Pseudomonadota; class Alphaproteobacteria; order Rhizobiales; family Xanthobacteraceae; genus BOG-931. The sequence goes on from CAWAEV010000024.1 coordinate 58,337, forward strand.
TCGAGAAACCCGGTTCAGGAGGGAGGCGGGGTCTTTTAATTGTGCATTTGCGGTATTCCAATCGAACGGACCGCGCACATAGCGTCTGGTATCAAGTTCCAGATTTCGTACGGGAATATTTTGCATTCCGATTTCGTCGCCGTAGTACATAATTGGCGCGCCGGTGACGCCGTACAAAAGATCGATCGCTTCAAGGATGCGCTCCGTGTTGCCCCGCAACGCGCTAGCGATGCGCATGCAAGTCGCCTCGCCTTTGTTGAACAAATACTCATGCTTCGGATCGAGGAAATCAATCAGGCGGTGCCGTTCGTCGGAGCCTAGTGTGCCGAGCGTTATCGCGTCATGGTTGCGCAAGAATGTCGCCCACTGGCAGCTTTCGGGTATGCCAAAAGATCGTGCGAGCGTCGCGTCAAGCGACGATCGCGATCCGTCGCACAGCGCAAGCCACAAGTGAGCCATCAGCGGGAAGTTGTAGACCATGTGGCACTCGTCGCCCGCTCCGAAATATTCTTTCGACGACTCGATGTCTTGCACCGCTTCCGCGAGAAGGATCACGTCGGGATACGTCGTCTCGAGCCGCCGACGGATGCGTTTAAGGAGCTGATGCGTTTCGGGTAACCCTTTTGATGTCGTGCCTTCGCGCTTTATGAGATGTGAGGCGGCGTCGAGGCGGAAACCATCGACGCCGCGTGCTGCCCAGAACTCCATGTTCGCGAGCATCGCCTCGAAAACCTGAGGGGTATCCCAGTTGAGATCCGGCTGCCGGGGATAAAAGGTCGCGAAATAGTAATCGCCGGTGGCAGGATCGGGTATCCAGTTTTGTGATTTGATATCGGGGAAGGCGTTGACCGCTCCCGCGAGACCCGTTTCGGACGCGCTCCAAAGATAGAAGTCCCGTTTGGGGTTGTCGCGACTGCGGCGCGCCTCAAGGAACCACGGATGCTGATCAGAGGTGTGGTTCAACACGAAATCGATAATTACACGGATGCCGCACCGATGCGCTTCCTCGATACATTGAATGCAGTCTTCGATCGTGCCGAGTTCCGAACGGACGCCGCGATAATCAGCGACATCATACCCGTCATCTATCATCGGAGAGGGGAAGTGCGGGAGGATGTGCAGACAATTTACGCCGAGTTGGGTGAAATACGGCAGGTGTTCCGCAAGTCCGGCAAACGTCCCCGCGAACGCGTCAACGTAAAGCTCGTACAGTTTCGCGTTCTTCCACCAGTGAGTTCGAGCATTCATAACTGACAGTTTATACCATGGTAATTAAGGGCGCGGGGATCCGATAGAATCTTTTCGGCTTCGACCGAAGATCGAAAAATGGGAAACTATCAAGAGCGGTAGCGAGTTTAGCGTTGCTGCGCTCGTATTTCGAGTGGACCAGACTAGAAGCGGACGTGGCACCTCCATTTGCGATGTCCGCTTTTACCCGGTTGAGCTGGCAGTCATAAGCGGCCGCGTCGTTCACTGGCTAGCGCGGCAGCTATGCCCCCGATAACGGACACGAAGGCGGACGGTCCGCGTGTCCGCTAAGGGCCATAACTACGGCAAAAAGCCGTTCTCATTGGCGAGCTTGCGCGGCAAGTATTCGTCTATCACGTAGTTGAGGCCCCATTTGGCCAACGCCTGCTGTTCGGCGCGAACGCCCATCTTCAGCATTTGCCGGATGGCCGCGCCCCATTGCGGATGCGCCGCGATAAACGGATCGTTTTGCAAGGCGTCCTCGGCGCGCTTGATATCGCCCTTGCTGAGCGGGTGAGTTGCGTCATCAAGGCCAAAATCGATGATGTCTTGCGGCGTGACGCCGAGAAAGCGGGCCCGTGGCACACAGAAGAAACGATTGAGGTGCGCCGCATTGAACCCTGCTTGGGGTTCTTTTTGTGGCGACGATGCCATCACATCGAGATCGTTGCGGATCGTAGCCTCTCGGCCAAACTACGGGCGACTAGCCCCGCGCCTTTATCTGAACGTAAAGGTTCCTTGGAGCTTCCATAAAATACCGAAGAAGCGCGGGGCACAACCACCCTTCCATATTAAGCTCCGCTGAGTAATACCAATTGCCTCCGCCTTCCGTGCGGCGCCAATCAAGTCGGTGCTGGTGACCGGGGAACGGCGTCCCAGAAAAGATGAGCGTGAAGCCCCGATCAGCGTTGGGGATGTCAGCAACGACGCGATCAATCCAGGTGTCGGCTCCAGCGACGAAGGGCTCTTGCACCAAGCCGACGCGAGCATCATCGAAGACCCACATGCCATGATGCTTGTACGGGGCAATCACGTTAATTGCATTCATGGAAGCACCGATCCCTACAGTCCGATTGTAGGCGCACGAGGGCGGAATTCCGCCAAACCTCCTGGCTTTGGCCTGGTGGATCTTCTTTTCGTAAGGATGCAGTGGAGCGTTGATCTATATCAAGGACGGCATGCCAGATATTTGGAGTCTGTGCTATGTTTGCCAGAATAGACATGATCCGCACGCGCGCGAAATCTCTCGCGACGCTTGCCATTTCACTCATCTTCGCTGTCGCGGCACTGCCAGCGCTTGCCCAGCAGCAGGAGCAGGCGGCGCCGAACGTCCCGGCCGCGCATTACGGCTATTACGGCTATGGTCATCACATGTGGGGCGGCCATGCCTTCATGATAGTCGGGCCGATCTTCGTGGTGCTCGCCATCATTGGCATGATGGTCATCTTCGTGTGGTTGGTTCGCTGGGCGACCCGTGGCTATCCGTTTTATGACCACGGCTTCCACCATGGACATGGTGGGTGCCCGTGTTGCGGCGGCCCCGGCCGCGGCCGCGCCGCCCTCGACATTCTTGATGAACGCTTCGCCAAGGGCGAGATCGAAAAGGCCGAGTTTGAGGAGAAGCGCAAGCTGCTCGGCCGGTAAGGCAGTAGGATGCCGCTTTTTGTGTACCGCTGCCCCAAAACTGATTTCTGGGTTCAGGGCTTTTCCTCCGAAGATACCTCGGAAGATCAACACATCTATGAGCCGGTGACCTGCCCGATATGCCACCAGATTCATCACGTGAATCCGGCTAGCGGCGCCGTATTGGAAGAAAAGGTTGAAGAGAGGCAGCCTTAGTTCGCGGCCTCATGCTATTTTTCGACGGGTACTGGCCGAATTAGGTCAAGCGCGGAAAACACGAGACAGGCAAGCGATATAATTGCCGCGCGAGCAAATCCGGTCCGTGATCTTGGTCATGTCTCATCGGGAAGATCGAGATGACAACCAGCACGCATAGCTATCACGGCTACGAGATCGTACTTCACCACGAGAGTGACGACCGTTATCAGGTTGCGATTTTCGATCCCAACGGTAAGCGAAGTGCCACAACCGCCATGCACCTGGAGCGCCAGGGCGCTCTCTCTATTGCACAGACTGACTCTCTATTGCACAGACTGATTACGCGGGCGCGCGAGATGCAAAAGTATGGCGAATATCGCCCCCCATGTCAGTGCTGCGAAATTTGGCGATCTGTTGGCGACGACCCCGTACCTCGCTGAGCTCGCCCGGCGCCGCCGACCGCCCCGAACCGGAATCTGCGAAAAAGAAATCGGCGACATCGGTCGACGTCAGTCAGCAGCCGCAGCGCCGCCCAGGCGGCTCGAGCAGGTCGGTCTGATCGCGCAGCAGCGCCCCTCGCGCGCGCGTATAGGTGACGAAGCAGATTAACGCGGCGTCAGGGCGATTTTCCCAGGTCGCCTCAGGAATCGGAGCCATCGGCCTATCTGGACGCGTGGAGCGTTGAGGTGGATCAAGCTCGGCCGGTGGGATCGACATCCTCGTTCTGCTTGACGTAAATCAACTCCGCCAAACTCCGCAATGCTATATAGTTTACATTTCTGGTTGTCCTGCGCAGAGCGATGTTCGCCCTTGCTTAGACTCCATTCGTGGTGACATGCCATGATCACGTTCAACGTTGTCAAAGAGCGGTACGGCTGGGCCATCCGGATGAATGAGCGCATGATGACGCCCTTTTGGTCGAGGGACATGGCGATCCGCCAGGCGAACTGTCTTGCCGACGCTATCCGCCGCCATGGCGAGTGCGCGGAAGTGATTGTCGAGGGTGCCGACCCGAGCGGGCGGGTTAAAAAGATCAAGGGTGGCTCAAGCTCGTCTCGGCTCGACGCCGCTTCTGCCGGGGGACGCCGGACGGGTCCGCAGTGACGTGGCCGGCGCAGGCCCGCGTTGAAAGGGCCGCAAGACCATGCTTGTCAAGACCGATAACTTCGCGAGCCAGCGCAGACCCCGCTTTGAGAGTGCGCTGAGCTTGGCGTTGCGGCGCTTGTGGGGGGCTCGCGGACCGACCCCGCCGTGGGACGATGGAGCTCCCATTCGGGCCGAGCTCTTCAGCGTCGAGCGACTTGAGGAACACGCGCGGAGCCTCGCCGCCGCGCAAGTCGTGACGCCCGGCCGGGTGAAGGGCGCCTCACTGGCGAAGAGGCTTGGCGACAACGAGGCTGTGCTCCTAGCGGCCTACCGCGATGTCGCCGATGCCATCGGTGCGGGCGAGGCCATCACCCCCGCGGCCGAGTGGCTGATCGACAATTTTCATTTGGTCGAAAAGCAGATCCGCGAAGTCCGGGTCGATCTACCGCCCGGCTACTATCGGCAACTGCCCAGGCTCGCCGGCGGACCCTTCGCGGGATATCCGCGCGTGTTCGGCTTGGCATGGGCGTTCGTGGCCCATACTGACAGCCTCTTCGACCCGGAGGTCCTGCGCCGCTACCTGCGCTCCTATCAGGTGGTGCAGCCGCTAACCATCGGCGAACTGTGGGCGGTGGCGACCACACTGCGCATCGTGCTCGTCGAGAACCTCAGGCGGATCGCCAAGCGCGTCGCCGACAGCCGGGCCGGGCGCCGCACTGCGGACATCATGGCGGACCGGTTGCTTGGGACTGGCGACCGCATCGCCGAACCACCCGAAGCGGTGCTCCCGCCGCATGCACAGACGACGTTCTTGGATAGTTTTCTCGTGCAGCTGATCCATCGGTTACGCGATCAGGATCCTAGCGTTGCGCCGGCGTTGGAGTGGCTCGACGAGCAACTGGTCCGGCAGGGGACGACCGCCGACGGTGTCGTCCGCGACGAGTACCAGAGGCAGGTCGCCTCCAGCGTCACGGTGCGCAACATCATCACTAGCATGCGTCTCATCTCCGACGTCGATTGGACGGAACTGTTCGAGCGCGTCAGCCTGATCGATGACGTCTTCAAGGCCGGAAGCGCCTTCGAGGACATGGATTTCCGGACACGCAATCTCTATCGCAACGCCGTCGAACACCTCGCCCGCGGCTGTGAACTTACCGAACTGGAGGTGGCCGACGCAGCCGTGGAGACGGCGAGGCGCGCGCTCGGGGCGGATGCCGATGGCGGCAACGCCCGCCTAGCTGATCCCGGCTATTATTTGATCGCGGGCGGGCGAGTCGGATTTGAAGCGGCGATCGGGTTCACGCCGTCTTTGAAGGCTTGGCCGGGACGGGCCTATCGCGCGCTGGGCATCGGCGGCTATGTCGGCGCCGGCATGTTCGTCGCAACCGGCCTGCTGGCCGTCCCGCTGTCTGTCGCCGCGTTAAGCGGTGTGGAGTGGAGATGGTTGCTGCTGCTCGGGATTCTCGGGCTTGTCCCGGCGATCGACTTGGCCGTTGCGGTTGTCAACTACATCGTCACCCGAGGTTTCCGCGCCACCTTGCTGCCGGCTCTCGAACTGCGTGGCGGAATCCCCGCGGACCTGCGCACCCTCGTCGCCGTGCCGACGCTGCTGACCTCGCTCAGGGACATCGAGGAGCAGATCGGCCGGCTCGAGATACACTATCTGGCGAGTGCCCAGGGCGAACTTCATTTCGCGCTGGTTTCCGATTGGCGCGACGCGCCAAGCGAGCACGTGGACGGCGACGAAGAGCTGCTAGCCGCCGCGGAAGAAGGCATCGCGAGGCTGAACCAACGTTACCGACCTGCACCGGGCGGCGACCGCTTCCTGCTGTTGCATCGGCGGCGCGTGTGGAACGCGGGCGAAGGCTGCTGGATGGGGTGGGAACGCAAGCGCGGGAAGCTGTGCGAGCTCAATCGGGTCCTGCGGGGCGCCAAGGACACCACATTCCTGGCGCCTCCCACCGTGCCTAAGAATGTGCGGTACGTAATCACGCTCGATGCGGACACGCGGCTCCCGCGCGAGACGGTCGGGCGGCTCATCGGCAAGATGGCGCATCCTCTCAACCGGCCGCGCTGGGATGCCGTTCTGGGGCGAGTCGTCGAAGGCTACGGTATCCTGCAGCCGCGGGTCACGCCCGCATTGCCGGTGGGGCGCGAAGGCTCGCTCTTCCTGCGCGTGTTTTCCGCCGCGACTGGCATAGATCCCTACGCCGCGGCGGTCTCGGACGTGTACCAGGACCTCTTCGGTGAAGGCTCCTATACGGGCAAGGGTATCTACGACGTGGACGCTTTCGAGGCGGCGCTGGACGGACGCGTGCCCGAGTCAACGCTCCTCAGCCATGACCTGTTCGAGGGCATCTTCGCCCGCGCCGGCCTGGCGTCGGACGTGGAGGTCGTGGAGAATTTTCCGCCTCGCTATGACGTCGCCGCTCTTCGCCACCACCGCTGGGCGAGAGGCGACTGGCAGTTGCTTCCGTGGCTCTTCGGACGGGGGCCTAGAAGGGCCGATCGTCGGCCGCGAGGGGGTGTTCCTGCGATCGGCCGCTGGAAGATGCTTGACAACCTGCGGCGGTCGCTATCGGCGCCGGCGATTGTCTTGGCGCTGATCGCAGGATGGGCCATGCCGCTTGAAGAAGCGGCGGTCTGGACCGGTTTCATCCTGTCGACGATCATTCTGCCGCCGCTCATTCCCGTGATGGCGGAGATCGCGCCGCGCCGTCCCGGCGTGACGCTGCGCAGTCACGTCCGCGCCCTGGGCGCGGAGCTGCGCCTTGCGTTTATCCAGTCCGGCCTGATGATCGTTTTCCTGGCGCACCAGGCTTGGCTGATGGGTGACGCCATCGTTCGCACCCTGGTCCGGCTCACGGTGACGCGCCGCAGCCTTCTCGAATGGGTCCCGGCGGCCCACGCGGCGTTCGGGCCGCGTCCACGGGCGATGCACTTCTACCGCCGGATGTCGGGGGCGCTGGTCATCGGCGCTGTGGCGATAACTGTGGCTTGGTTCTGGGGACGGCAAACGTGGCCCTTGGCCGCCGTGTTCGCAGGCGCCTGGTTCGCCTCTCCGGCCGTCGCCTTTTGGGCGAGCCTATCGCCTCGGGTCTTGGGCCGCCGTCCGCTGGCCGAGGCAGACGCGCATGGTTTGCGCCTGGTCGCCCGGAGGACGTGGCGCTTTTTCGAGGCATTCGTCACACCGGCCGACAACATGCTGCCGCCGGACAATTTCCAGGAAGCTCCAGAGCCAGTGGTAGCCCATCGCACATCGCCGACCAACATCGGCCTTTATTTGTTATCGGTAGCGTGCGCGCGGGACTTCGGATGGATCGGGACACTCGAGGGCGTGGAGCGGCTGGAGGCGACGCTCGCGACCATGGCTCGTATGGCGAAGCACCGCGGCCACTTCTTCAATTGGTACGATACACACGACCTGCGTCCGCTCGATCCGCAGTATGTGTCCTCGGTCGACAGCGGGAACCTGGCTGGACACCTGGTCGCGCTCGCCAACGCGTGCCATGAGTGGCGCACCTCGTACCCGGCGGAGCAGCTGCGTTTCCAGGGCGTGGCGGACGCTCTCGACCTGGTCCGGGACGAGGCTCGCCGGTTGCGCGACCTGCGCAAGTCGCAGGCGGTGTCCTGGCGGCGGCTCGATGACGAGATCGGACGGCTAGGGTCTGGCCTGCTTCAGGCGAGCGCCAGCGGCGCCGGTATCGAACAGCGGCTGGCGGAGCTGTCCGAACAGGCCGCGATCCTGGCCAACGCGGTCCACCAGATTGTTCTCGAAGAAAGCGACCAGGCGGGGGCGGACCTGCAGTTCTGGGCGGATACAGTCCACGCCTGCATAGAGAGCCACCGGCGCGATCTCGGCACGCCGCGCGCGTCGTCGTCGCTTGAGGCGCGGTTGAAGTCGCTGGAGGAGGCCGCGCGGTCGACAGCGCTGTCGATGGAGTTCGACTTTCTACTCGACCCTGACCGGCTGTTGCTCGCAATCGGCTATCAAGCGACTGAGGGCACGCTGGATCCGCGCTGTTATGACCTTCTCGCCTCAGAGGCGAGGCTTGCAAGCTTCATGGCTATCGCCAAGAGGGACGCACCGGCGCGGCATTGGTTCCGCTTGGGCCGTGCGGTGACTGGGGTGGCGAATGGCGCAGCATTGATCTCGTGGTCGGGCTCGATGTTCGAGTACCTGATGCCTTCCATCGTCATGATGGCGCCGGCCGAGAGCCTGCTCGAGCAGACTAATCGGCTGATCGTCCGCCGCCAGATCGAATATGGAGCGACGATGCGGGCGCCGTGGGGCGTATCGGAGTCCGCTTACAACGCGCAAGACCTGGAGTTCACCTACCAGTACTCCAACTTCGGCATTCCGGGGCTTGGCCTGAAGAGGGGGCTGGCGGACAATGCCGTTGTCGCTCCCTACGCCACCGCCCTGGCGAGCATGGTCGACCCTCAGGCCGCCGCGCAGAACTTCAAGCGCCTCGAGGCCCTCGGCGCCCGCGGCCGTTATGGTTTCTACGAGGCGCTGGACTTCACACGGGTCCGGGTCCCGGACGGCGAGCGCGTCGCCGTCGTGCGCGCATTCATGGCCCACCACCAGGGCATGACGATCACGGCGATCGCCGACGCCCTGCTGGACGGCGTGATGCGAAAACGCTTCCACGCCGAGCCGATCGTTCAAGCGACGGAGTTGCTTCTGCAGGAGCGCGTGCCACGCGAGGTCACGGCGACCCCGCCGTTTGTCTCGGAGATGATGATGTCGGCGGCCAGGGTCAGCGAGATCGAAGGACCCGTCGCTTGGCGAAAGGCCAGCCCGTACAGCGCCACGCCAGCCACGCAGTTGCTGTCGAATGGCCGCTACTCCGTGATGCTTACGGCGGCCGGGTCCGGCTACAGCACCTGGCGCGGCCTGGTAGTAACCCGCTGGCGAGAGGACGCCACTTGCGACGATTGGGGCTCGTACGTCTTCTTGAGGGAGGTCGCGAGCGGCGAGGTCTGGTCGGCGACTTACCAGCCGATTGGAACCGAGCCCGAGGCTTACGAGGTCACTTTCAACGAGGATCGCGCCGAGTTCTCGCGTCGGGACAAGACGCTGGCGACCACCCTGGAGGTGCTGGTTTCCGTCGAAGACGATGCGGAAGTGCGCCGCGTGACGATCTCGAACTTCGGCGACCAACCGCGCGAAGTCGAGGTGATTTCTTACGCCGAACTGGTTCTGGCGTCCCAGGCCGCAGACGTGGCGCACCCGGCGTTCTCGAAGCTGTTCATTGAGACCGAGCAACTCGCCGGCTTCGGCGCTATATTGGCGACAAGGCGGCGGCGAGCGCCCACGGAGCCGGACGTCTGGGCCGCGCATCTTGCGGTTATCGACGGTGAAGCGGCGGGCAAGCGCGAGTTCGAGACCGATCGCGCGCGCTTCCTTGGTCGCGGCGGCAGCATTCGCGCGCCGGCTGCAGTGATGGGCGGCCGGCCACTCTCTGGCGCGACCGGGGCGGTGCTCGATCCAATATTCGCCCTGCGCCGCCGGGTGCGGATCGCGCCGGGCGCGATGGCGCGGATCGACTTCTGGACGATGGTCGCCTCCTCACGCAAAGAGATCCTCGATCTGGTCGACAAGCACCACGACGTCGGCGCCTTCGAGCGCGCCGCTGCGCTCGCTTGGACGCAAGCACAGGTGCAATTGCACCACCTCGGCATCGATCGCCGTGAGGCCAGGCAATACCAGCGTCTGGCTGGGCACCTCGTCTACGCCGCGCCCTTGTTGCGCCCACCATCGGAAACCATCGAAAGCGGGAGCGGCGGGCAGCCGGGTCTGTGGACCCTGGGCATATCCGGCGATCTGCCGATCATCCTGGTCCGCATCTCCGACATCGACCAACTCGAAGTGGCGCGCGAGGTACTACAGGCGGTGGAATATTGGCGGATGAAACAGCTTGCGGTGGACCTGGTCATCCTCAACGAGCTCGCCTCGTCCTACATGCAGGACCTCCAGACCGCGCTGGAGACCCTGGTGAGGGCCAGCCAGTCCCGGCCCCAGATTGGCGAAGAGCGGCTACCCGGGCACACCTTTATGCTGCGTGCCGACCTGACCTCGCCCGAGGCGCGAGCCCTTCTCATGTCGGTCGCGCGTGTTGTCCTAGTGGGAGCGCGCGGACGGCTGGTCGATCACGTCGATCGCGCCCCAGAGGCCAGGCCAACGCCCCGGGTCACGGCAAGGCGCGCTCCGCCCGCTTCCGAGCTTCAGGTGTCGCGTCCGGCACCGGGCGTAGAGTACTTCAACGGCCTGGGGGGCTTCGTCGCAGGGGGCCGAGAATATGTGACCATCCTCGGGCCTGGCCAATCGACCCCTGCCCCGTGGATCAACGTGGTGGCCAATCCCGGCTTCGGCTTCCAGGTATCCGCTGAGGGCGGCGGCTACGCATGGTCGGTGGACAGCCGCGAGCATCAGTTGACCCCATGGTCCAACGACCCCGTCACCGACCGGCCAGGCCAGGCCTTCTATCTCAGGGACGAAGAGACCGGGGATCTTTGGAGCCCCACTGCGCTTCCAATCCGCGATGAAGCGGCCACCTACGTGGCGTGGCATGGATGGGGTTACAGCCGTTTCGAGCACACCTCACACGACATTGCTGCGGAGCTGATCGAGTATGTGCCGCTCGCCGATCCCCTGAAGATCTCGCGCCTGAGATTGCGCAATCTTTCCAGCCACATCAGACGGTTGTCGGTGACGGCGTACGTGGAATGGGTTCTCGGCGCTTCCCGCGGCGCGGCCGCACCGTCAGTAACGACGCGCATCGATCCGGAAAGCGGGGCGATGCTTGCGAACAATCCGTGGAACCCGGCCTTCGGGAGATGCGCCGCTTTCGCGGACCTGGCCGGGCGCCAGACGAGTTGGACGGGTGATCGCTGGGAATTTATCGGCCGCAACGGCGCGCTCGCCTGGCCGGCGGCCCTGGTCAACGGGAACTCGCTCTCGGGGTGCGTGGGATCCGGACTGGATCCCTGCGCCGCTCTTCAGACCACGGTCGAGATCGCGCCGAACGGCGTCGCCGACATCGTCTTCTTCCTCGGCGATGCTCCGGATGAAATCGAGGCGCGGTCGCTGATCGCCCGCTACCGCAAGACCGATCTCGACGCTGTGCTGTCGGATGTCCGACGTTTCTGGGACGACATTGTCGGGACGGTTCAGGTCAAGACCCCCGACCGGTCGATGGATATCATGCTCAACGGCTGGCTGACCTATCAGACCCTCGCGTGCCGCGTCTGGGCGCGATCGGGTTTCTACCAGGCCAGCGGCGCCTACGGCTTCCGGGACCAGCTGCAGGATTGCATGGCGCTCGCCACGGTCAGCCCGTCGATGACCCGCGAACATCTCATCAGGGCGGCGAGCCGTCAGTTCGTCGAGGGCGATGTCCAGCACTGGTGGCTTCCACACACGGGCCAGGGCGTGCGCACGCGCATATCGGACGACCGCGTCTGGCTCGCCTTTGCGGCCGCGCACTACGTCAAGGTCACCGGCGACGCCGCTGTGCTCAAGGAGGCAGTGCCCTTCCTAACCGGCCCGGCGCTCGAGCCGGACGAGAGCGATAGCTTCTTCCAGCCGACCATCTCGGACGAGACCGCCAGCCTTTACGAGCATTGCGCCCGTGCGCTGGACGCCAGCCTGGCGGTCGGAAGCCATGGCTTGCCGCTGATCGGCGGCGGCGATTGGAACGATGGCATGAACCGCGTCGGCGAAGGCGGTCGCGGCGAGAGTGTCTGGCTTGGCTGGCTGTTGCACGCCGCGCTCGACGCCTTCGCCAGCATCGCCGATGCGCGGGGCGATGCGACGCGGGCGGCGAACTGGCGGAAGCACATGCGGGCGCTGACGGCCGCCTTCGAAAGCCAAGCTTGGGACGGCGACTGGTATCGGCGCGGCTGGTTCGACGACGGCACTCCGCTCGGCTCGGCGACGAACGAAGAGTGCCGTATCGACTCGATCTCCCAATCCTGGGCCGTGATCTCCGGCACGACGCGGCCCGACCGCGCGGCCCAGGCCATGGCGGCCGTCGACCGCGAGCTGATCCTGCACCACGACGGGTTGGCGTTGCTATTCACGCCGCCCTTCGACCGGACGCCGCTCGACCCCGGTTATATCAAAGGCTATCCGCCGGGCGTGCGCGAAAATGGCGGGCAGTACACCCATGCCGCCCTCTGGTCAGTGATGGCCTTCGCGGGCCTCGGGGAGGGCGACAAGGCAGCGGCTCTCTTCTGGATGCTTAATCCGATCAACCACGCCCGCACGCGCATCGACATATACCGCTACAAGGTCGAGCCCTATGTAGTTGCGGCCGATGTCTATGCCGCTTCAGGCCATGTCGGACGCGGCGGTTGGACCTGGTACACGGGCTCGGCCGGCTGGATGCAGCGCGCGGGCGTCGAGAGCATCCTTGGACTTCGCATCGAGGGCGGCGTCCTGCGTCTTGACCCCTGCATTCCCAAGTCCTGGCCTCGTTTCGAGATCGTGCTCCGACACGGCGCGTCGCGGTACGAGATCGTGGTCGAGAACCTGCAAAGCGTGCAGCGCGGCGTCGCGGCGGCCGAGCTCGATGGCGCGATGATCGCCGCGCGGCCGCTCTCTATCCCGCTCAAGGACGACGGCACCTTCCATCGGCTGCGCGTACAGCTGGGCTGATCCGAGCGGATCAGGCCCAGTTGGGGAGGCGCTGGCTGGAGCGCGAGGCGATTCCGAGGAACCGCGGCGACTTCTACTCCGCCGCGACGGGCTGGCGCCGGGCTTCCAGCACTACCTTAAGGGCGCCGATCAGGCTGGAGGGATTACGCTATGTGGAGGCTCAATCGCTTCGAGAAAGAGAGCCTTCAATTTGGTAGGACTTCCGTGAGATTCCATCTCTTCAATCGCGGCATGCAATTGATGCTGTTGAGATAGATCAATGCACCGGGCGAGGGAGCCGCATGTGCTCTATGAAGTCCATTCGGTGGTTTCGCAGATTGCCTATGTCGGTTGCCGCGTCGGCATGGTGCCGAGCCGCGCGATGCGCGGCGATGTCGTGTTTCGGCCGCTGGTCGAAACGATCAACGTCGTCAGCATTGCGGCCGCCTGGAAGCCGGCGCTGTGCAAGGAACTGGTACCGACGATAGTCGACATCGCAGCCGACATCGGCGCCGATAGGGAAGCATTACCCATAACTACATCGCCGAAGCGGCGCCGACAAAACATCGACACGGGGAGGAATGCATAGGCCGCGTCGCTCCGACAAAAAGGGAAAATCTCGGCGCACGCCGGAAAAAGTTTTATAACGCCACATCATGCGCTGGCGTTCGCGGGCCACGCTGGGCTACTGCGACCGCATGCCAAAACACTGATCGAATTTCCGCGAGACCGCCGGCGGTCCTTCTGTTTGCAGTGCATGAATCCGATCCGGTTATGGCCCCGAAGCGGACATGTCACTCGCGTCGATCAATGTTCGTTATTGGGAGGACACCAGCACGGGGCTTCGAACTCGCGCTTGACCGCGGCGATTTCAGCAAGTGTCGGCAACCCCGCTTCGTTGCCGAGGTGCTGGATTTTGTAGGCGGAGGCCGTTCGTGCGAAGCGAAAATGCTCTTCCCAACTCTTCGCCGGATTGGTGAGGTGAGAATAAATATAAGCGCCGTGGAAAACATCTCCTGCGCCACTGGTATCGAGAACTCAATTCGGCGGCACAGCAAGAGCAGGAAGCGTCCGGATAACGCCAGTCTCATCGTACCAGACCAGTCCACGCTCGCCGAGTGTCACGCCGCCAACCCGGCAGCCTCAACTCTTGAGATAATCGATCATCATCGCCGGGGTCTCGATCCCCATCTGTTGGCACAAACGCTCGGCTACGATCGCTACGTCGGTGAAAGCAAGGAGCTCGTGAGTGTTTGATCTTAATCCTCCGCCATCAAGCGAAGTAAGAATCCCCGCCTCCCGGGCAAGCTTGGCATAATAAATCGTCGCGTCCGGCTGGTGGCCATCCATGTGAAGCGCGCGGCAGCCTGAGAGATGCAAGATAGGGAAAGGGTAAAGATAATCATCGTCACGGCAGCGTACGATCGCCCGCTTGCCATCATTTGGCATGATGAACGACAACGACGACGTTCTGACCTCCCGGGCATGGATCGAGATCCCATACTTTGCGGCCATATCCATGAACATACGACCGAGCCAGTCATCAGCGACCGTCGCCAGTAGTTCGGGTGCAATCCCTAACTTCGCGCAACAGAACGCAGCCGTGACCGCGTTGCCGCCAAACGAGATGGCGTAAGCCGACGCGACATGCTTTTCGTCGCCGATCGGCATCCGGTCGGTAAGAAAAGTTACGTCAATATAGGTTTGTCCAATGAAGAGTGCCTGCATTAAGTCTGTCCCTAGCGCTGTGGGCTTCGTCGAGGTTTACGGCGGCGGGAAGGACGTTTTCGTGCATATCTCAGTTGTCGAGCAAGCGCAGCTGACGAGTTTGGCAGAAGACCAGCGAATCTCGATGCGGATGGTTGAGATCCAAAAAGGGCGTCAGCCGGTAGCAAAAGACATCCGCCAAAGAGCGCGAGGCTTGCAAGAAAGCGAAAGTCGCCGTTCACCGATGCATCAATCGGGATGGCGTTTGCGACACGCGACCTGAGGGCGCCCTTCCGCGCCAAGATCTGTCTGGCTAGAACAACTTAGTGTGCAGCAGATCGGTCGTGGTGTGTCCGGCAGGCTGCGAGACGCCCTCGCGCGGCTCACGGTCTAAGACAATATAATATTCCTCGTCGACCGTATCAGCAGGAGCGAAGGGATGGCGAAGTTTCAAAATATTCTTGAAACGGTCGGAAACACTCCTGTCGTCAAGATCAATAGGCTCGCGCCGCCGGATGTGAATCTTTACGTCAAGATCGAGGCGTTTAACCCACTCGGCTCCGTTAAGGACCGTCTTGCACTCGGCGTCATCGAGGCAGCGGAACGCTCCGGACAGCTCAAGCCAGGGCAGACGATCATCGAAGCAACGAGCGGCAACACCGGCATCGGCCTTGCGATGGTGTGTGCCCAGAAGGGCTATCCATTGGTGATCACGATGGCCGAGACGTTCAGCGTCGAGCGGCGAAAGCTGATGCGGTTTCTCGGTGCCAAGGTGGTGCTCACTCCGGCTGCGCAACGCGGTATGGGCATGGTGGTGAAGGCCGCTGAGCTGGCCAAAACCCATGGCTGGCCGCCTCCGGTCACCTAGTGGGCGTCCAGTAATGGACGTCCCTACCGGTCAAGCAACGGCGCGTCCTGCAGCTCGCACACAATGATCTTGGTGTTGGGACGCTCCTTCGCTAGGACGCGAGCGACTTCCTTGAGCGTACCGCCGGTGCCATATCCGGTGACCCAATAATCAAGTGGCTCGCCGGCAAAATCCGCGATAATTTCGCGCGCGGTGGTGCGCGAGTGCATGTCGAGGGTTGGCCTCGTTTTCGAACTGGCGAGTCAGGAGATTACTTCGGACCTTAGCCCCGAGAACTCCTCTAAGAATGGGTAGAGTCCATCAGTCTTCAATTTGGGAAAAGCCTATCTTCCACGAGGAGCTCAGACGCCATGGTTGTCAAGATGATCAGAACGCGACCTTTCGAGGACCAGAGGCCGGGTACATCTGGGCTCCGCAAGCACGTCGCAGTGTTTCAGCAGCAGCATTATCTTGAGAATTTCGTGCAATCCATCTTCAATAGTCTGGAAGGATTTGCGGGCACGACGCTGGTGCTCGGCGGCGACGGCCGCTTTTACAATCGGGAAGCGATCCAAACGATCCTCAAGATGGCCGCCGGAAATGGAGTCGGAAAAGTTCTTCTTGGTCGCAGCGGAATCCTTTCGACGCCGGCTGTATCATGCCTCATTCGCAAATACGGCGCCTTCGGCGGCATCATCCTTTCGGCAAGCCACAACCCGGGTGGGCCGGAAGGCGATTTTGGGGTGAAATATAATGTCTCAAATGGCGGCCCGGCGCCCGAGAGCGTAACCGAAGCAATCTACGCACAGAGTCGCGGCATCGGCGGCTACCGTATCCTGGATGTGGCTGACGTTGACATTGACGGCGTGGGCTGCATGCACCTCG
This sequence comes from uncultured Alphaproteobacteria bacterium, assembly GCA_963780925.1. Lineage (GTDB taxonomy): Bacteria > Pseudomonadota > Alphaproteobacteria > Rhizobiales > Xanthobacteraceae > BOG-931. The sequence goes on from CAWAEV010000024.1 coordinate 74,575, forward strand.
ATGCAATGGCGATCGAAGTGGTCGATCCGGTTGCGGATTATGTTCAGTTAATGGAACGGCTCTTCGATTTCGACGCGATCTCGGAGTTGTTCGCGTCCGGTTCGTTCCGCATGCGCTACGATGCCATGCATGCGGTCACAGGGCCTTACGCTCATGAGATTTTGGAACGGCGGCTAGGCGCGCCTGTCGGTACCGTCATCAATGGCGATCCACTGCCTGATTTCGGCGGCAAGCACCCGGATCCGAATCTGGTCCACTGCCACGAGCTTGTTGCTGCCATGGGTGTACGCGACGCACCGGATTTTGGTGCTGCTTCTGATGGAGATGGCGATCGCAACATGATTCTCGGCCGTCGCTTCTTCGTGACCCCGAGCGACAGTTTGGCTATTCTTGCCGCGAATGCGAGTTCGGTTCCGGGTTATCGCAAGGGTTTGGCAGGCATCGCTCGCTCTATGCCGACGAGCCGGGCGGCAGATCAAGTCGCCGCGCATCTCGCTATATCCTGCTATGAGACACCGACAGGCTGGAAATATTTTGGCAATCTCCTCGATGCCGGCAAAATCTCCTTGTGTGGAGAGGAAAGCTTTGGAACGGGTTCGGACCACGTGCGCGAGAAGGATGGATTGTGGGCCGTGCTCTTCTGGCTCAATATACTTTCAACTCGACGGTGGTCAGTCGAGCAGCTCTCGCGCGCTCACTGGCGGGAATACGGCCGGCATTACTATTCGCGGCATGATTACGAGCAGCTAGACAAGAACGTTGCGAAACGCCTCATAGGTGACTTGCAAAAGGGCCTGTTGCGTCTAAAGGGTCAGCGGGTCGGGACACATGAAGTGACCCTCTGCGACGAATTCAGTTATCTCGACCCAATCGACAATTCTTTGGCCGAGCACCAAGGAATCCGCATCGTTTGTTCGGACGAGGCGCGCATCGTGTACCGACTTTCGGGCACCGGCACTGACGGTGCAACGCTGCGCGTTTACCTGGAACGCTATGAGCGCGATCCCTCAAGTCAGGATCTTGACTGCCAGGACGCGCTTGCTAGCCTCGCTGCGGCGGCGCGACGGATCGCGCAAATTGAGGAAAGGACAGCACGCCGGCATCCCTCGCTCATCACATGACGGCAGGGCATATCGCTTCCCATACATACTGAAATGTTGATCGGTCGCCTCCAGCGCAACGCGAGCTTGCCGCCGCGCCCGGCTGAGACGTAGCGGTCGACCGCTTCCTGCGCGATGTTGAGCCCCGGGCAGACCTTCGAGCCAGCGGCCGCGCCTCCTCCCACGAGAAGGTCGCAGAATAACGCGTAATCCTGGTATCGGCATAATCCGACGGACGTTTCCGGATGCATTCCCATTCCTTGGCTGATGATCCTCGGAGAAATGCACGCCGTCTTGTTTCCTGGGCATGTTTTCACATGCTCGACGGTCATATAAATCATCGCTTGCGCTTGGGGCGGGCGCTCGTTGCAGATCGCGTCGCGGCACCCGCGAGGCGGACCAATGTCCCGCATCGCCCCGGGTGACGAGAGCGTCATCCACCACAACGTCGAACATTATCAGCGCCTGTCGCAGACCGACCACAATGAAGCGACGTGGCGAAGCGTGCAGAAAATGCTCGATGAGTTAGAGGCCAAGCTTTCGTTAGCAGAGCCACGGGGTCTTCGACCAATGCCCGACCGAATCCGCAGCACGGCAATGGGTATCGCGGGGGCGACGTGCGTCGCCTCGAAGGCAATCCTCCGATCAATCGGCTGGTGGTTCTTGAGTTTCCTACAGTTGAAGTAGCCCTGCGGTTCTACGATAGCGCCGAGTATCAGCCGCTCCTAAAGCCCCGGCTGTCCAGCACGCGATCGGACACCGTGCTGGTGCAGGGCTATTCAGGATAGGATTGGTATCCGCAGTCACTACTCGATCACTTCGTCCGCAGGGCGTGGCGCTTTCCTCTGGTAGTTCGCCGAGGGAGGCAGTCATGTCCGCGAATGACCAATCCAAACATTAGCGACCCCTTTTGGATTTCGGGGCGGCCCCTTTTCCGGGATAGCGTCGTTGAAGCTCGGAAAAATAATTGTCGTATTCGCGACGCGGGTGAGCGATCTGTCGAACGTTCGAAATCATTAGTTGCGCTCCGGTGGCAGGGTCTTTCATCCGACAGTGGCTATTTCTCCTGTATGCGATTTAGGAAATCGACCAGTGCCAAGACGCGATTTCGAACCGCAAAATCTGGGTTGTAAGATAAATTGAGATATTTGTCGGCTGCTGCAGGACCAAGCGCTTGATTTGGGGATGGCATGTATCGAAAGCCCCAAATGGGCATTTCACTAGTACCATGGGCGCTGACTGATTTTCGCCCATCAATGGTTTCGTAAATCGCGTTGAGAGGAAACACGCCATTGTTCTTCTTGGCGAGAACGGTCAAATCCGCGGGCTTCGACTTCAGCTCTCCACGGAGCGGTCCGTCTCCCCTTCCATCCAATCCGTGACATGCCGAACAACTAGTCAGATATTCCACTTCGCCCACGTCGTTGGCTTGCTCCCACCTCGTACTGAAGGGCGTGTTCGACTTCGACGATTCCGTTTTTCCTGCATCCTGACCCCACCCAGACGCACTAAAGCCAATGACCACGCTCACGATTATTAGCCACTTGGTCGCAGTCTTTGCCATGGTGGGTTCCGTCTGATGTTCGTGCCTGTGCACTCTCACTGCGCTTGGCATGCTATCGCGAAGGCATTGGACGAGCCGTTGATTTGGATCAACTATCGGAATCCTTCTTCCCCTGCGACAACGCCGCATAATCACGTTAAGGGCACCATCACCCATCGTCTTGACTGACGATGCGGCCGCGATTCTCGGCAATCTTGGGATCAATGAGCTCGCTTCGATGTGCCTTTAGCGCCGCGAGGGTGCCTTAAAGACTGCCCCAAACCACTGTGATTTCGGCCTGAGTTTATGGTCGAGGGTGGGGTGTGTCTATCGAGGCAAAAACCTTTCGCAGTGCGTCAATTTACGGTGACGAAGCGCCGCTTCGGTCGGGTGGGATCGAGGCGCGGACCGGGCTTCGCATGATGCCGACGTTTCCTCGATCCCCCCTATCATTCCGTGCGGCGGGTTTTCCCCAGTACGGCTGGAAGGCTGGCGTATCAGGCGGGACCTTCCCGGCGCGTCAATCAGCTTAAGCCTGCTCCCGGCATGCGCTGGTCGTCGACCGGTTTGTCTTCGCCCTTCGTGCACCTCGTGGTCGCTCCGGTAGTCCCGCACTGTGTCGGGCCATGGACTCGATTGCGCACCGCCATGGAGGATCGTTACTCCTCCGCCCCAAGGGCCCTCGCTCGGGTCCGGGTTGTAGTGTCCCGGTCCGTCGTCACTTAATCGGCCCCATCCGCCCCACTCGCAGGCACATCGCGATTTCACCGCATAGCGGCTTATACGCAATGCCTTCGCTGTGCGGGAGCGCCGAGGCGACCCGCGAGTGGTTCCGGGCTTTCACTGCACATTCCTTCCTGGCATGCCGTCCTCTCCGACCCCGGGGAGTTCGACATCGATATCCAGGAACTTCGATGCCGACATTGGCCTTCGCCGAATGACCACCGGCTCGGCACTCCCGACACTCCCGCGATCCGTTCCACGCGGGCGGTCGATTTCGTGGCTTCCCTGGTTCGCTTCCGCTACGGCCTGCCAGGTTGCTCGCCCCCCTGTACGGATCAGACTGGAACGTCCAGCCCTCGGGGACTTTTACTTCCAGGCTTTCAACGGATCGGTCTCCCTCCCCGTTGCTGGATATAACTACAACAGCGACTGGACTCTCTGTTGGCGGGACTCTCACCCGCTGGAATGGCAGCTAGCCTCGCTGCACGGTCATCTTCGACCGATTGGCGATGTCCGAGTTGTGTCCGCTTTCCCTCCGATCGCGACCAGCTCGCAGACGTCTCGGAACTTCGGTTTCGGGCCAAACAGCGACATTGCAGAGTGAGTTGAGCGCGCAAAAGAAAGGGGCTTAGGCCGAGAAGCCCCCCGGAGCCTTCGTCACGGCGCCAATAATTTTAATCGGGAATAACGTGTTCCCCGCCGGGGATGGAAAAACCCTCCGCCCTCAGGGTCGCTTTTCGCCATAGCTCTGCCAGAGCAAGATACGCTCTGCGCACGCCCTCGTCGTTAGTCTCGTTTGCCGCTCGTTTGATGTCATCGGACATTGCCCGATAGGTATCCGCAATCGACACGACACACTCTCCGCAACCACATTCGAACCGATCCAGCCAGACTACACTAATGGATCGGCCCAATCTGGCATGTATTGAATTGTCCACCGGCAAATTAGTTTAAACGGGTCTTCTTTGATGCTTGAAAGCTTGTTTCCCATGATCTTGAAGAGCGGCATTTCAATCCTCCCCAGGAAGGCGTCATTACTACCGGAAACTCTACCGCGTATGTCTCTACAGAGTTAGCTAATGGTGCCATTATCGTCTCCTGGCATCGCAGCGTTCGCGTTTAGGCTTTGTCTGAGACTGCAGCACGCGCGGCGGCGACTTGCGCATCGAAAGACAAATTCTCAAGAGGGTCAGCAGTGTGTCTGAGACCGAGGCGCTTCGATACAAAAGACAGTTGGAGGTCATCGGAGCCGTAAACGTACTTTCGCGACTGACAGGAGACGCGGTGGTTGACCTGCGGGATTGCCTGCCGAGTGTTCCAGACCGTCCGAATGTGATTTTCGGTTTGTACGTTGTTAGTTGCAACAAAGATGTGGAAGGGGGAAATCGGAAGAATAATCTGACCATTGGGATGCCCGATACCGTTTGTAACGAGAAGAGGGCGATCTGACGTAAGCAGTTGAAACCTCGGCTTGGGATCGGTGAGCACCATCCAACGCATAGAGTTTATCCTTCGACCAACCTCGACGTTATCAATTAGGCTTTGTAGAAGGCGTACAATTGTCCGTGCGGCCGGATTAGGGCCACGAAGCTCAGCGTATTCGGCGTAGGTTGGAGGATCGTTCGGACTGCGTTCCCGCGCATAGGTTTCCTCAATTCGCGGAAGCGCGTCCTTGAATATCGCAGCGGCAACCTCTTTGTGTTTCTGGACGCTTTCGGGATTACGCATCATAAGCGAGATGATGAATCGCGACCATCCGCTGCGTTCCTTAGTCGTGAGGCTCCACGGCGGCGGTGTAACCGGATCCGCCTCGACTTGGCGATGTCCCGCATGATGCTGCCGAGGCACTCGCGAATGCTCTTACTGCCGCAGGCTTAGGGATCGGCTCATTTCCAGTCGAGAGGTATGGATTCCAAAATACTGCTCCGCAGTCGTCACATTTTGGTTTCACGCCGTATTTTCTTCCCCCATTAGAGGGGGTGTATTTGCAAATCGGGCCGCGTCCTATTTCCGAAACTATCCGATGGATAAAAGCGGGGCGGCCAGATGCCGCCGGTGTCCCCGCCGATGCCGTAGTGAAATAGGTATGCGCTATCGAACCAAGGCCGCCCCGCTATGGTCGCGGAGTTTTTATACCACCTTTACGCAGCTTCATCGTTTGGATTGGCCACGCCGACATCAGCTTCCTCAGCGCATCCCGCAATATTGGATTGGCTGAATAAATTGCCCAATGGGACTCGCGGTTGAGAACCGGATTCGATAGGGGCGACCCCAGTTTCAGGACCAACGCTAACCTGCTCAGATTGAGGCGCGGCGGCTAGCGGGGAAAGTCCTGGCTGCTTGAGCATTTCCACCGAAGCGGACAATTCTTTATATTCGCGCCCCAAGGCATTTAACCGTTCGGAGAAGGCTTCGACTCGGCTTGCAAATCCCTTCAAGCTTGCGTCCGTTATTTTGGCACGCTCAAGATTAAATCGGATGTCGTCCGAAAGACGATCCTCAATGAGTGTCTGACTTTTGGATATTCTCTCTATCGTAGCTCGTAACTGACGAATCTCGCTTGCTTCGAAATTCTGGCTCTGTTCATCGTAGCGGTTGCTTAACTCGTCTGTTTGCTCTTTCAATCTGTCGAGCCGTGTTTCAATTTTTCTTATTGCCTCCACCACGGCATTACCAATGCTTGTGACTGATTTGCTCGCGGAGTCGGCCGTATTCGCAATGCGCGCAAAGTCGTCACCGATGAAATTCAATTCGTCTTGAAAAGCTTGATGTTCCAACGCCACCAATCTTTGGAGGTTGGTGCAGGCGAGGTCTGCCCGCCTCTGGCGAGCAATTATCCAGCTTGCAAGAACTAGCGCCGTTAGGACGACCAGTGTAAGTTCGAATCCCCAAAAGTAGGATAGGCTCAATTCGCGCCCCGAGTGCTCTCATTGACGACCACACTCGACCCGACCCAACTCGCGTAGGAATGATATTCAAAGCAAACAGCCAGCGCAAACGCTATGTGCGGGAGCACTTGCGCGATGATGCTGACTGGCCTTGGTGTGATAGGTCTGTTTGGTTGGCGCTCAGCGGCCTGCAACTCGCCGCGTCGCGCTAAGTCGAAATCACTCCCAAGCGATTCATCGTCCCATCCATCCGAGCGGATTGGGGATTAACCATGACCCAAGACAGCTTCCGCTGCGGCGTTAGTCCTTTGTTAACCTTCCGGCCGTGCTCACAAAAGGGAGCGCGGCTGCGCAGATGGCAGGTTTCCGCCAGATCAAATCCCCGGTCGCACTTGCGACCTTCGGTGCGTTCTTTGTGCGTGAACCTCTTGGCACGTGCCTTGTGCTGCTGGCCGCGATTTGGTGGCTATGCCGCAAATTGTATTACAGCGACGATGCTGATCTGTTGCTGGAAGTCTCTGATCGCGACCTGAGTTTCTATATTTTTCGCGCAGGGCAAAGCGCGGCGACAACCATGGTGCTACCATCGGTCATGCGGTTTGGGCCGCCCAAACAGCTTCACACTTCCGGCCACCACCGTAATAATCGTAATCTCGACCACGGTGACCGACCCAAACATGGAAGCCCGGTCCATTGATATAAAAGGCATTGGCTGGAATGGGCGCTGCTAACCGTCAGCATTGCGACAAAGCCGAGTGCCGCGATAGCTTTCGGCAAGGTTTGCGTGGGTTCCTCCTGTCTGACTGAGGAAAAAACGTTACCGCGTCGCTGATGATGTGGTGCAGCGGTTAAAGCAACGCAGCGATGCACCGCAAATGGCACAAAAGCCGGGGGATCAGTTCAAAAATACCGGCGCCGAACTTGAGCCTCCCGCCGAACTCTCCGAAGGTCGTTATCTAGTCGCTTTACTTCGCGGCTGAGTTCGTCGATAGCCTGGACGAGGTTTTCAATTCTGTCGCTCAGCGACGCTTCCTGCTTCGCCTTGCGAATGTAGGTTTCAACCTTTGAAGTTGATTGCCACATGGATTGCCACCTAAATACAGAGACAGCATAGGTGGCATTTATGAAAACTTCCCCAATGGGACCCAACGGCCTTACCTAGGCGAACAAATCGGCCGCCGCGAGCGGCAGACAATCTCCCTTCGTTCCAAACGTAAGACCGGCAAGTGGCTTTGCTTGGGGGCTGAACTTCTCTCGGAATAACCCGTACAGATGCACCGCATCCGGAGCGTTTCTGTGTCCGCTTTCCAGCACTATATGAAGGCGTGGCTCGTCGTTAAATGCCCACTGTGGAACCGCACGGGCCAATTCCGTTGCTGATGATAGCGATGCCCGAAAAAGAATGCCGTAACTAGAATCCTTTCGCGTGCCCTTGGGCCACGATAGATTGGAATAGTAAGCGTAGTCGTCCGCTCGCAGGATTGACGCAAAACCCCGTTCGAGCGTCTCATTGACGATGTGCTGAAACTCATCGAAAAATTCGATCTTTCGATTGACCGCCCAACCCTCAAAATCCTTGTCGCCACGCTTCACATCTATGCTGTGAAAGCTCGCCTCATCGCTTTAATCGTGAGTAATTTCAGGTTTTTTCAACGAGCAACGACTGAGTATAAAATACGCTAATTGCCATGAGTTAGTTGAACGCGACACCTTCTGATTTTCTATTGCATCCAAATCTGTTTGAGCTACAATTCAACAAGTCACTCTGATTGCATCGCATGGCAGGCAAACAGGCAAAGGTTCTCTTTGATCACCACATAAAAAACCTCCTCGCCTACACCAGTGCTTCCCGATATCCAGTTCGCAATCGCGTTATCGTCCTGCTGTCAGTCAAAGCAGGCTTACGCGCTGGCGAAATCGCTAACCTGACATGCCGATGGTCCTTGACCCGAGCGGGGACGTCGCGACAGCTATCGAACTGCATGATGCCGCGGCAAAGATGGGCAGCGGACGGCGGGTCCCATTACACGACGATTTGCGGCAGGCCCTGGCGCAGTGGCGCGAGATCAGTGACGGCACTCGGCATGTTGTTTCTTCCGAACGTGGCGGCGGGCTGACCCCATCAAGCATCGTCAACTGGTTCAGTGAAGCATATCGGCACCTGGGCTTGGCGGGTTGCTCTTCGCATTCGGGACGACGGACGTTCATCACCCGAGCGGCGCGGCTGGTGCACAAGGCCGGTGGTTCGTTGCGCGATGTTCAGCTCCTGGCCGGTCACCGCTCAATCCAGACGACACAGCGATACATCGACGGTGACACCGACGCGCAGCGCAAGCTGGTCTCGCTCATTTGATAATGACCAGCCAGAGAGCCAAACGAACCACAACTCCCGCCTTGCACTCGCAGCCATCAAACGCCGGTGCGCTCGATCACGCTGTTCGTGTGATCCACCATGTCTGCTGCGTGGCCGGTTCGGCGAGCTTGATTAGCGACATTCGCGCTGAGCTGCAGGCTGAGGGTATTCCCACTGCAATTCGGCGCCACGACACCGCACCGTTGTTCGATTGGCTGATGGCGGCCCTGAGCTATCAAGGCATCTCGGACCGCGTCGCCACCGACTACATGGAGCAACACGGTCGAGCGCGGTGGCGCGACATCGAGGCCAAGCTCGGTCACGGCACCACCTGTCCGAAACTCACCAGCTACTGGCATTTCAACGGCTGCCGGTACGACAAGATCAGCCGCACCTGCGCCGAGCCCGACCACATCGGCGATTGTCCGGTGCCGAGCCATGACCTGCGCAACGGTCGGCTCAACCAGACCGCTTATTCTCTTTATCTCTTCATTCGGGACATTGCCGACGGCGACCTTGTCGGCTGGATCGACCGGCAACTCAGAGAAGCCGACCAGCCGCACGATGCCCAACGCCCTGCCCGGCTCCGTGCTGCCCTGATCGAGCCGCTACAGGAAGTGTACGGCGTGTCCGACAAGGTGCTGACTAGTCTGAAAGCGCTTGACCCCGAATGGCCGATTAGAGAAGCCGACATTCGATTGCAACGCAATATGTGTCGCGATGGGCCAGGAAGCGACATACGCAGTGCGGCAAACAGCGCCGTTATTCGATCATCTCGTTGGCTCGGGCGAGCAATGTTGGTACCGCGAGGTGTTCCTCAACTACGCGCTTACTACTTCGTAGCCACTATCCTGACGCCGCCCAACTTGCGCTCTTGAATGAGTTCAACAAATCGAATGTAGGACTTGTGGAATGAATCATGTCCTATTGGGGTACCGGCCTGTAGGGCTTCCTCACGCAGCCATTGATACATTGCTAGTCGTTCCTTCAGAATTGGCCCCCATTCTTCAGTCAAATCTTTTGACGAAATCACTCTAAGGCCGACGCTTCCGACCAGACTGCGATATTCGGGGATGGACCGAAGAGGCTGAATTGCCATTCCATCCCACATCAACTGCGCGTCATCGGTAGTAAGCGGTTGATTAGCTATCCAATCTGTGAAGGCCAATCGACCACCCGGCCTCAGAATACGAAAAGCTTCAGCAAGCGCTCGCTTCACATCAGGAACATGGCAAAATGCTTCTTGGCTGACGACAGCGTCGATGCCCGCGTCAGGAAGCGGAACGTCCATTACGTTGCCCTCGATAATCCGCGCAATACCCTGAAGACCAACGCGCCTAGTCAACTCCTGTGCGCCCGTGACGCGCGCTGGCGTCAATTCGATACCAGTGACGTCGGCTCCATATCTGTGAGCCAAGTAACGCACCGTGCCGCCAAGTCCCGCACAGAAATCGGTTACGCGCGATCCATTGCTGATCTGCGCTTGTTGCGCCAATTCATCTGAAGCGGCGAGGCCACCATAATGATCTTGGTCATAGGGAAATAGCTCGTCAGGACGCAGGTTGTCGAGATGGCCACGGCTCGCGCGCAGTTTCGCAAGGATGATTTCGCATGAGATGGGATGGCGGTTATAAAAATAGACAGTCTGGGAAGTTGCATCGCTCATAACGTCGCCCCTTGGTCCGACATTAGTCTAATCCTTGCATTCAGATTTAGGGTATCAAAACAACAAATTGCGATCAGCGAAATGGGAGTGATCGTCAAATTGCGCTGCGGAAAGTCTGAACCGCGCATGCCAGAGATGGGTCATCAGCGCCATTTCGAGCGCGGACCGACAGTTCCGCTTCGCCCCCAACACGACCAGCCACGTCATACCTGCTCGAACAGAACGAGGCTCTGTGGAGTGGGCGGCAGCGGCTTCGCGATCACTTTTCCAAATCCTGCCGCGCGACCCATTTTCTCGAACTCGCGGGCCGTGTACGTGTCACCCTGCGGCGTCGAACCAAGCATCTGAAATGCGAACATGACCGGGAAGCGCGGAGACACCCGGTCCTCATTCGGCAAAAACTCGACAGCCACAGCGCGCCCCCCGGAGACGAGACTCTTGCGAGCCTTTTCGAAGAAGGGGTCGAAGCTTTCTCATCCGATCCAGTTGAAGCGTTGCAAGTGAGCCAAAGACATCATCATCGCTTTCTTCAATCGCCTGCGTTGGTGGGCGCGGTACGCCCCGACACTGCGGCGAGACCGGGCGTCTTCTTGGTCTTTAAGTTGACGACTAAGTCAGCTTCATGCGGCCTTCCGGGCAATCCAGAAGAACACTATCATTTGGTACTTCATCAGCGGAGGAGATCGAGCGATGTCCGTTCAAGACACTGCGCCCGCGAAGATGTTTCAAAACGCCGAAGCCTACGAACGGATCATGGGACGATGGAGCCGTCGACTTGCGCCCCCACTGATCCGATTTGGAGGTCTGTCCGATGGCGATCGTGTGCTGGATGTCGGCTGCGGAACGGGCAGCCTGTCATTCGCCCTGCCGGACTTCGCCAACGTCGCGGCTATCACCGGCGTCGATCTAGCCCAAGGCTACGTGGAGTTTGCGCGGACCCGAAACACGGATCCTCGCATCACCTTTCAGCAGGCCGATGCCTGTAACCTGCCATTTGAGGATAAATCGTTTGATCGAGCGTTCTCGATGCTCGTGCTGCATTTCATCCCGGATTCCGTGCGCGCTGTAAGCGAGATGCGCCGTGTCGTGCGGCCTGGCGGTATAGTGGCGGCCGCGGTTTGGGATGAATATGGTGGTCTACCGCATTTCAGGATGCTGGCGGACACCGCCGCCGTGCTCGATCCGTCTATCGAGCGGCGCCTCTTTCTTCCACTCAACGCCCCGGACGAAATGGCGAGTCTATGGCGCGAGCTTGGAATGCTCAATGTCGAGCAAACCAGCCTTTTGATCCGCATGGAATTTAGCTCCTTCGACGATTACTGGCGTCCGTTTACCAGAGGCGAGGGGCCGCCTGGACAGCTGGTCGCAAGCCTGTCCGAAAGCACGCGCGCGACACTCCAAGAGCACATGCGACGTGCCTATATCGCCAACCGGCCCGATGGCCCGCGTTCTTTTGCGTGCGTGGCCTGGGCCTGTCGCGGGATCGTGCCGAAGTAAGTATGCGCCGCTTTCGCCAGAGCGCTGGAGTCCGGTTCGCGGACATTTGGAGCCATTTTCTACCCTCTGATATCTACTATCATCCCGACTGAACACCCGAGACAAATTCGGAGACTTCTGATGACAGGAATCGCCGAGCTAGTACCGCTGACCAAAGACGCATTGCTGGGTGCCTGGCAAATGACGTCCTGGACGTACGAGATCGTCGAAACAGGCGAAAAACGGGACGCGCTAGGCGCCAATCCTCGCGGCTGGATCGTCTATAGTCCCGAGCGCGTGATGGTGCTTGTTTTAAAAAGTGATCGCAAAAAGCCTGCTGGACTTGTGCCGACCCCCGACGAAAAGCTCGCGCTTTACGACACGATGTTTGCTTACTCCGGAACCTATACGGTCAAATCCGACCGAGTGATCCACCATCTCGATATGAGTTGGAATGAAGCGTGGACCGGAACCGAGCAGGTACGCTTCTGTAAGATCGAAGGAAGTATTCTCACATACATGTCGGCACCTGCAAAAAACCCGCTCAATGGCAATGAAGTTGTGCACACCGTGAAATTCGAGCGGGCGACCTAGATCGATGTCCGGATCGGGTCACCAGCGTCGTTTCGCTGATGTCAGCTATGAGTCGGCTTATCCCCGAATTTCGGACATGACGATGCGAGGCCCCGACGGCCGAGACGGGCCAAAGCGTTCTCACGGACTGAAGCGAAATCTGCGCGCCGAGGGCGCCTTTCGGCGCTGCGCTCTCCCTAGCATCCACAACCGGAAAATCCGGAGTAGTAGACAGGATAATAGAAGGTAGGGGCTACCACGATCGCAGTGCCGACGCCGTAGCCTGGGTAGCCGTAACCGGCATAGCCGCCACCGTAGCCGTAACCAGCATACCCACCACCGTAGCCATAGCCAGCATACCCACCACTGTAGCCGTAGCCGGCGTAACCACCACCGTAGCCGTAGCCAGCATAGCCATAACGACGATACCCGTAGCCTAGTCCACGGTATGCGAAACCACGGTAGCCCACACCACGATAGCCGTACCCACGGTAAGCAAAACCACGGTAGCCCACGCCGCGATAACCGCCATAACCCCAACGCGCGTCTGCTGTATCGGACATCGCCAACGCCATCGCGCTGAAGATCGTTGCTGCGATCAGTGCAGTCAGAATCTTCTTCATAGCAATCACCTCGTTCTCATTTACTCAACTGAATTCGACCCCTGAGATCATAACTGAGTATGGGCCGAATGTGGATGCCAGGATAGAAATCGAGCCGCTCGGTAAATGGATTAGGTAAAGATGTGTGGCGGCTGCAACCTTGATGCCACTTCGCTCGTGAAAGCGCACGATCCGGACTTACGGGATATCCATTTTGGTCCATTTTCTCTGATCGAGGGCATCGGCGGCGTGTCCGCTTCGCCTCTGATCGCTACCAAATTGCTGCTCCACAGCGAGCGTCGAAAAGGGCCAAAGGCAGACATTGCGTCTGAAATGAAAGACGCGGCAAACGGAGGCGGCCCCAAGAATTAGCAGCAGCTTCTGAAATCCAATTCAATGGCCGTGATGGTGCACCTGCACGACTTTCGGCGAGCCATCCCAATTTTTGTAGCCGTTAAATTTGAGCCAGATGTCGTAGATACACAACAACCCTGCCGTTGCGATGATGCCGACCGCGAGCCCACCACCTATGCCCAGAGCAGCTGAAGTAGGTGCTGGTGCTGGAAGGCAAGGGACCGGTACCGCAGACGCGCACACTAGAGTGGCCTTAGCTGGGGTCACCGAAGGTGACGGTGAAGGAGCCCAGAAAAACAAGGCGGAGATTATGGTTGTAGCGATAATCTTACGAACGGTCATAGTCGCCCCAATATCCGGCCGCTCAGTTTGCGCTTAATAAGCCCCCGCCGGTTCAATTCCAATGAGAGTTAACCATGAAACACGTGTCAAGTTATTGAGGCGTCGTCCACAGCTCGGCCTTTTGCTTTTCCATTGCGCTGTGGCAAAAAAATCACAATTTCGACCACGGTTGCCCTCTGGTTTTGCCGCCGTCTTTCGATTGCGGGAAGTCAATACTGGACCCATGTTCGAGCCGTTAGGTGTCACTCACATGAGAAGTTGTGCTGGGTCCTGTGGCCGCCCGTCTGCCGATCGTCTGGGTTATCATCCTCCGCCAGCCAACCAATGGAAGCAGATACGCTTGTGTAAGCGTTTGCACCGACACGCCTGCGACACCAGTTGCTGGGCAATCGCCATGCTGTGGCACGACCGCGGTTCGAAAGATAATGTCCCAAATTGGAAACCAAGCAGCAAAATTCTTGTCGATATGGTTTGGCTCAAGGGAGTGATGAATTCGATGATAATTTGGGCTAGCGAGCAACCACCAGATTGGACCAAAGCCTAGCTTGATATTGGCATGCGTTACGTATTGCCAAGCGAACGGTATCAACGACAACATGGCGATGTTGATCGCTGGAAGTTGGAAGAGGATCGCCATTGGGATCGTCACAAAAATCGGTAGTATTGCGTTATCGAAAAGATGCTGACGTGCAGTGGTCGTGACGTTCATATACTCGTCGCTGTGATGCAGCAGATGCTGTTGCCAGAGAATTTTGCTGCCGTGCGAAAGTCGATGCTGCCAGTATTGAAAGAAATCGAGGACTAACGTCCCGACGAGCATCGCCAAAATCCCGCCAAAAATGCCGTCAAAGCCCAGCGCCTGTAGATCGATAAGCCCGAGGCCAAGCTTCTGAATAGCGGATGCTGTGCCCGCGGCAACGATCGGCGTAATAGCTGTGATTGCTACGACATTTACAAATGCATAGCGGAGATTGAGACGGTAATGTCGGGCCGGGATTTTGCGCGCCGGAATTGCGAGTTCGAGCAGCCCGATGATTAGAAACATGAGGCACATGAGAAGAAAGGCGTCGCTCAAAACGAGCTGCAGTACCCACTGCAACAGTTGCCACATCCTGCATTACCCCGTCGGTCGAACGACATTAAAGCCAACATAAACCTGCTGATCAAGGCGCTGGAGATTAGGCGATATGCCTATCTATTGACGAGGAGAATGTCCGCTGTGGGTCATCCGCTGCACTTTCGCGATGTCCGAGTTAGGTCCGCTTTCCACCCGATCGCGACCAAATCGCGGGAATTGTCATAACCGCAGGCGGCGCAGTCAAAAAAGCTTGCGCCGTGCCGCACTGCGGGCAGAATCGCGCCTCGCTCGGAATCTCAATCGCGCAGCTCGAGCACGCCTTGGTTTTGGCCATGTTAAATCGTAGCGCGTAGTCACGACACCCGCAAATCTACATCGCCGGCTTTCAATGTCTGCAAATGGAATTAGGACAGCACCTTTCGCAATGCGTCAATTGACGCGGCAAGCCACGCTCCTTGAGGTGTTTGAGGAATGGCCCGGGGGGGCACCTTGACACGGAGAAGGCATTCCATCCGGGGGGAGAAAGAGGAATACTATATACGCGCCGGTTCGAGTTTTCTTCCTACGCCTCACACAGTATTAGCTGGTCTTTTTGGTCAAACCCCATCAGCAAATCTTGAATTAATTGTGCGACTGCAAACAATTTCGGGCCATCCAGGTCAATTTTGTAGAATAATCTTTGCCGTTAGCGTTCTTAACACCGGGCGCGGAATCGCTGATGATCTTTTCCTGAACACAGAATGGAAATTGCCATCGGGGTCCACCATCAATTTCTCACCAAATAATGCTTTCACAGTTTGGCAAACTACGGCGGGCAATCGCCGGACCATGATGTCGCGCGAATATCCTCCCCTGCCGCCTAGCGCAGAGAACCACGTCGTCGCCTTTGGTCTGGACATTCATCAGGTGGCGGGTGGAGACGCGATTATCGACCTAGACTGTGGAATGCGGCGAGGGCCGGGAACATCCGCTTCCATCCCATTACCGAGGAAGCTGCTCGACGATATGCTTGCGCATTACACGCATGATTACCGGCAGGACACGGCTTCAAAACGTGCAGGTGATGAACGCTTTGAAGCGCTCGTCCGGGAATGCATCGGGCGCTCCGGCTGACAAATACCACCCGCGTCGCCCCAGTTGGCGAAGCTGTGGCGGAACCTGTGGTAAAGAGAGTTGCGAACCGAGCTAAGTGTTTGGTCGGAGTGGCAGGATTTGAACCTGCGACCCCCTCGTCCCGAACGAGGTGCTCTACCAGGCTGAGCCACACTCCGACATTGGCCGCGATCGAGGCCGCGGGCGGCTTATAGCGTCGGCATTCCGCCCCGGCAAGCCGCCGCCTTGGTGCAGTTGCACCAACGTTATTTAAGCACCAAGGTTCGGTGATGACAGGGCCAGTGACGACACATGTTCTGCACGCCGACGATGCCGCGATCGCGGAGGCGGCGCGCGTACTTATCGCCGGCGGGCTCGTCGCCTTTCCGACCGAGACCGTTTACGGGCTGGGCGCCGACGCCACCAATGGCGAGGCGGTCGCGCGGCTCTACGCGGCTAAAGGCCGGCCGTCGTTCAATCCGCTCATCGCCCATGTGCTCGATCTTGCGGCGGCACGGGCATTGGCACGATTTCCCGCCGATGCGACGCGGCTCGCGCAAGCATTCTGGCCGGGACCGCTGACGCTGGTGTTGCGGAAAGCGGCAGGATGCACGGTGGCGGAGCTGGCGACGGCCGGGCTCGACACCATCGCCGTGCGCGTCCCCGACCACCCGGTGGCGCGAAAGATCCTCGCCCGCTTCGGGCGGCCGGTGGTGGCGCCGTCGGCCAACCGCTCCGGCCACGTCTCGCCGACCACGGCCGCGCACGTGCTCGCCGACCTGGATAGCCGCATCGATTTGATCGTCGACGGCGGCGCCACGCCAGTCGGCGTGGAATCGACCATCGTCGCCTGCCTCGACGGGCCGATGCTGCTGCGGCCGGGCGGCCTGTCGCGCCAGGCGATCGAAACGCGCGCTCGGCCGGCCGCTTGCCGGCGCGCCGGCAAACGGCATCGCCGCCGCCGACGAAGCGCCACTCGCGCCCGGCATGCTCGCTTCGCATTACGCGCCGCGCACGCCGCTGCGGCTTGAGACCCACAGCGTGGAGACCGGCGAAGCTTTGCTGGCGTTCGGGCCCGCGCCCGCGCACGGCGCGGAAAAGGCCACGCGGATACTGAACCTTTCTGCGCGCGGCGACGTCATAGAAGCTGCCGCCAATCTGTTTTCCTACCTGCGCCTGCTCGACGGCGCCGGCGCCAAAGCAATCGCGGTGATGCCGATCCCGCACGACGATCTCGGCGAAGCGATCAACGACCGCCTGCAACGCGCCGCCGCGCCGCGCTGAGTGGCACAAGGCACGCTTGCGCGGCGATTATCCCGCTGCCATCTTTGCCGTCGAGGACAGCAATTGCCGGACCCGCCCTGATGCTCGATAAGCCGCTCAATCGACCGCCCGCCAAGACCGATCCTGCGCTGCTTTCGCGCTTTGCGGCGATCGTCGGCGACAAATACGCAATCACCGATCCGGCGCTGCAGGCGCCCTATCTGGTCGAGCTGCGCCATCTGTTCGAGGCCCACACGCCGATGGTGTTGCGGCCCGGCTCGGTCGGCGAAGTGTCGGCGATCCTAAAACTCGCCAGCGCGACCAGAACGGCGATCGTGCCGCAGGGCGGCAATACCGGGCTGGTCGGCGGACAGATTCCGCACCACAATGAAATCGTCCTTTCGCTCAACCGGCTCGACCGTATCCGCGAGGTCGACGCCACGTCGAACACCATCACTTGCGAGGCCGGCGTCACCTTGCAGCGCGCGCGGCAGGCGGCAGCCGAAGCCGACCGGCTCTATCCGCAGCTTCTGCCGTCGGAAGGCACCTGCACCATCGGCGGTAATCTCTCGACCAATGCCGGCGGCACCGCGGCGCTCGCTTACGGCATCGCGCGCTCGCATGCGCTCGGCCTCGAAGTGGTGCTCGCCGACGGCCGCGTGCTCAACGCTCTCAACAAGCTGAAAAAGGACAATACCGGCTACGATCTGAAGAACCTGTTCATCGGCGCCGAAGGCACGCTCGGCATCATCACCGCGGCGGTGCTGCGCCTGGTGCCGCGGCCGCGCTCGATCGAGACCGCCTTTGCCGGCGTGACTTCGGCGGAAGCCGCGCTGGAACTGTTGGGCATCGCGCAAGAGCGCAGCGGCGGCGACGTCACCAGCTTTGAGATCATGACGCGGCGCGGCATCGAGCTGGTTCTGGAAAATGCCGCGGGCTGCCGCGATCCGCTCGCCGCGCCGCACGAGTGGTACGTACTGATCGAGCTCTCGTCGCAACGGCGCGAAGGCTTGCGCGGCGTGCTCGAAGAACATTCTGGCGCAGGGCATGGAGCACGGGCTCGTCACCGACGCGACAATCGCCGACAGCCTCGAACACGCCAAGGCGTTCTGGCGCATCCGCGAAATGTTCGGCGAGGTGCAGCGTTATGCCGGCGGCTCGATCAAGCATGACGTTTCGGTGCCGGTCGCCGCGGTGCCGGCCTTCATCGCCGAAGCCAATGCCGCCGTCACCGCGCTTATCCCGGGGGCGAGGCCGCTGCCGTTCGGCCATCTCGGCGACGGCAATATCCATTACAACGTCACCCAGCCGATCGGCGCCGACAAGGACGACTATCTCAAGCGCTGGGACGAGGTGAACGCCGTCGTGTTCGCGGTGGTGAAGAAATACGGCGGCTCGATCTCGGCCGAGCACGGCATCGGCGTGATGAAGCGCGATCTGCTGCCGTCGGTGAAGGACCCAGTCGCGCTCGACCTGATGCGCAGCCTCAAAGCTCTGCTCGATCCCAACGGCATCCTCAATCCCGGCAAGGTTTTATAAGAGAGCCCGAGGCGGGATCCAGTTGTAAAGCGCCAGCCCGCCATCCACCGCGACGGTAGTCCCGGTGACGTAGCGGGAAAAGCGATCGCACAGCAGAGCTACCGCCATGTCGGCGATGTCTTGCGGCGTTCCGGTACGTCCGAGTGGAATCATCTTCTCCAGCGCTGCGGTATCCGCCTCGAATCCGCCGCCCGGAATAGCACCCGGCGCTACGGCGTTGACCCGGATGCCCGCAGCGCCTAGCGCCCGCGCAAGTTCCTTCACCAGCATCGTTTGACCGGCTTTGGTGGCGCTGTAATGCGGAAGGTTGCGCGGCGTATAGGCATGCAGCGAGGTGATGAAAAGCATTCGCCCCCTGATTTTCCGCGCCGTCATATGCGCCCCCGCAGCCTGACCGAGCACGAAGCCTGAGCGCAATCCGATCGTCACCATCGCGTCCCATTCGCTCTCGGTCACGGCTAAAGCCGTCTCGCTTTCGCGCCGCTTTGGCGCGGCGCTGTGAACGAGAATCGAGATCGACCCAAGCGCTTTCTCGGCCGCTTCGAATAGCTTGCGTGCCGCCGACGTATCGGCGAGGTCGGCGGTCAAGAACGTCGCGTTCAGCTCGCGCGCCAATGCGCGTCCGGATTCCTCGGCAATATCGCTGAGAACAAGCCGGACGCCTTCGGCGGCAAGCGCTTTTGCGATGCCGCGGCCGATGCCGGACGCCGCGCCTGTTACGAGTGCAGTGTCGCCCTCAAGCAAGCCCATTTTCTTCCTCCGTAATCGGATGTCTTCCTCGGTAGCCAGACGTGGCGATTTATAGGTCGTCTATCGCCTTGCGCTCAATGCCGGGCTACACTTGACCGCAAAACAAACTCCGGAAGCGCTCAAAAAATGGACAAGCTGATCATTACCGTCGCCTGCAACTCGCGGACTTCCTATCCGATCAATCATCACTGCCCGCCGCAGGAGGACATCGCCGGCGTGGCTCAGCAATATATCGACGGCATCAAGGCCGGCGCCGCGATTGCCCACATTCACGGCATTCGCAGGCTCGAAGAGTCGGTGCAAGCCGACGGCAAGCAGGTGTCGCGCATCGATCACGACGGCTGGAAGCGGCTGCAGGAAGCGATCCTCGCCAAGACCGATCCGGTGATGCAATTCGGCGTCGCCAGCGCGCGGCTGGAGGAAAAGGTCAAGCTGATGACGCTATCGCCCGACATGATGGCGGTCGCCTTCAACGCCCACGACGAATACTTCAATCCCGACCCGCAGTTTCCGCCGAAGCGCATGATGGCGATCCATCCGGTCGAGGAATTGCTCGCTTATGCCAAAGCCGCCGTTGACCACAAGGTAAAGCTCGAAGTCGAGTGCTTCCACACCGGCGCGTTCTGGAATCTCGAATTCATCCGCAAGCAGGGCTATCTGAAGGAAAAGGCCTACACCACGCTGTTTCTCGGCTGGCCGGGCGGCACCTGGACGCCGCCGACCGAGAAGGCGCTGATCTACATGGTCGATCACCTGCCGAAAGACTGCATCTGGAACGTGAGCGTCATGAACCCGCAAAAGCAATGGGATTTGCTGTCGCTCGCGGTCTCGCTCGGCGGTCATGTCCGCGTCGGCTACGAGGACAATCCGTATATCGCGCCCGGCGAGCTTGCCAAGAACAACGCGGTCCTGGTCGAGCGGATGATGAAGATCGCGCAAGGCCTCGGCCGCGACGTGGCGACGCCCGAAGAGGCGCGCCAGATCCTCGCGCTCGCCCGATCTCATTGAAGGAAAAATTGAGCCCGCGTAGCAATTAAGCGGCGTTGTCCAGCGCTACACCGCCGTACACGCTGTTGAAGTCGATCTCCGAAGCCGGCCCCGGACGCTTGAACAGGTAGCCTTGCAGGAAGGTCACGCCGGCCAATCGCAATAGCCGGTACTGATCCACCGTTTCGACGCCCTCGGCGGTGGTCGCGATGTCGAGGCTCTGCGCCAGAGTGAGCGTCGCCGAGACGATCGCGGCGCACTCGCTGCGTTTGGTCAAGTTCTGCGTGAACGACTTATCGATCTTGATCTTGTCGAACGGGAACATCGCCAGCTGGCTGAGCGACGAATAGCCGGTACCGAAATCGTCGAGCACGATGGTAATGCCCATGCTCTTGAACTGCCGTAACGCCGGCAGACATTCCGCCGCCGATTCGATAAGCGCTGTCTCGGTGATTTCGAGCTCCAGCCGCTCCGGGCGCAGCCCGGTTTCGGCCAGCACGCGCATGACCACGTCGGGCAAATTCGTCTTGTGAAACTGCACCAGCGACAGATTGACCGCGACCTTGATCTCGGCCGGCCAGGTCGCCGCTTCGGTGCATGCCGCACGCAGAACCCAATCGCCGATCTGGGTGATCAAACCGGTCTCCTCGGCAAGTGGAATGAACAAATCGGGATAGATCAGACCTTTGGTCGGATGCCGCCAGCGCACCAGCGCCTCGGCGCTGCAGATTTTGCGCGTCTTGGAATTGATGATCGGTTGATAATGCAGCTCGAACTCGTTTTCCTGGATGGCGCGCCGCAGGTCGCTTTCGATCTCCTGGCGCGCGCTCGCGATCTCGCTCATCTGCGGATC
This sequence comes from uncultured Alphaproteobacteria bacterium, assembly GCA_963780925.1. Classification (GTDB taxonomy): domain Bacteria; phylum Pseudomonadota; class Alphaproteobacteria; order Rhizobiales; family Xanthobacteraceae; genus BOG-931. The sequence continues at coordinate 95,757 of CAWAEV010000024.1, forward strand.
GAAGAAGCAGTAGCCGTTGCGTCCGGCCGATTTCGCCCGATAGAGCGCCAGATCCGCCATCTTCAAAAGATCGTCGGAGCCGGCCGCGCCCTCGGACGCCAGCGCGATGCCGATGCTGGTGCCGATACTGATATTGCCACCGTCGAGATCGAACGGCTGGCGCAGCATCTCGATAATGCGCTCCGCCAGCAACTTTGCGGCTTCGCGCTGGTCGCTCTCGCCGGCCTGAATCACGGCGAATTCATCGCCACCGAGCCGGGCCAAGACGTCGGTTTCGCGCAACAGCGACTTCAGTCGGGTTGCCACTTCGATCAGGAGCGCGTCGCCGGCGGGATGGCCGAGCGTATCGTTGACCTGCTTGAAGCGATCGAGATCCAACATCAGAACGGTGAACGACTCCTGCAGACGGCGCTGACGCGCGGTGGCCTCCTCGATTTTTTGGATCAAGGCGGCGCGGTTGGCGAGCCCCGTCAACGCGTCGTGATGCGCCAGGAAGGCGATGCGCTGCTCCGTTTTCTTCCGCTCGGTGACGTCCTCGATGACGGCGATGATGCATTTCGCCTCGCCCTGGCTGTTCTTGATGACGATGCGATGGGTCGACTGCATGCGCAGTCCGCGCATCGGCGTATTGACCTCGATCTCCTTGTGATTGACGTGATCGCTATCCTGCAGCGATTCGGTGTCGGCGTCGTCGATGTTTTTCGCGTCCTTGGGCCGGTGGATGTCGAACGCGGTGCGATCCAGCAATTCGTTGCGCGAAATGCCGAGCATGGTTTCGAACGCGCGATTGACGAGAAGATATTTGCGCGTTTTCGCGTCCTTCACGACCACCGAGACCGGAATGTTCTCGATGATCGAATCGAGAAACTTCCGGGTTTCGTCCAGCTCTTGTTCCGCGCGCCGCTGCTCGGTAATGTCGATATGGGTAGCGACCCAGCCGCCATCGGGCATCGGGCGGTGACTGACGGCATAGATGTGGCCGTCGCGCAGCACGTTTTCGACATAATAAGGCGTGCGCTCTGTGATTTCTTCGAGCCGAGTATTGATATACTGCTCGGAGTCCTGCGGCGATTTGCCGGCGCGGACTCGCGCTTCCAGAATCGCGCGCAACGTGGTGCCGGGCTTGGTCTGCTCGGGGCTCAGCCCGTACATTTCGCCGTAACGCGCATTGCAGATGACGAGGCGCTGCTCGGAATCGAACATGCATAAACCGTGCGCCATGTTCTTGAGCGCGGTATGCAGCAAAAGGTTTGACTGCTCGATCGATCGCTTGGACCGCCGCAGATCAGCCGCGACCGCCAGGATGTGCGCCTGTTGGGCGGCGCCGAAGATCACGACGATCAGCACGATAAGCGTCAAAATGCTCCCGGCCAAAATATATTTTTGCAACGTCGCATTGGCTTGTCGAAAAATATCGTGTTCGGCCAGGCCGACCACGGCGATGACCGGAATTCCGGAAACCGCCCGGTACGAAACGAGCCGGCTCACACCGTCGAAGTGCATGCTGCTCGCCGGGCCGTTCCAATAATGCCCGGCTGGATTTTTCTCCGCGAATCGATACAGCGGGGTTCGCGTGACCGACATTCCGGCAAAGCCCTGAGTTGCCGGATTAGGGCCACCGCGCGCCAGCAGAACGCCATCGGTGCTGGCGAGCGAAACTACCCCGGAATTGCCGATGTCAAGGGAGCTGAAGAACCTTTCCAGCTCGGCGATGTCGAGCGAGCACACCACCACGCCGGCAAACGATCCATCGGGATTGCTCAAGCGCCGCGCAAATTCGATGGTGAGTTTTTTCGTGACACGTCCGATCACCGGATCGCTGATATAGAGCTCGTCGTTTTTGCTGTCGCGCTGAACCGTAAAGGGCGCGCCGTTACCGACATAAATCGACGACGGCACCGGTCCGAGGCTTGACAGCTTGACGAAACCGTCGGCGCCGGCAACGCCGAATTGCACCGTCAGGTTATTGTGCGATTGGGTGCGGGCGACCCAATCCGCGATGTCGAAATTTTCCGGATGGCGCTGGTAGGCGCGCCGCAGTTCCAGCAAAGAGCTGTCGGATTGCTTGACGACCCTCTTGAAATATTGCTCCAAGACAACCGCGAGATTGCCGCCTTGGCGCACCGCATCCTGGTAAGCGCTCTCGTGCTCCTGGCTGGCGAGCAGATAAATTCCGCCCCAAATAATGATAATGACCGCGACTCCGAGATAGGTCGTGCTCTGACGAATTGCCTGAAGCCACTTCATCATACCAGCGATCTCGACGCTCGCCCGATCGTCGGTCGAGAGCCTGCGGTATGACAGATATTTGTTACTGTGCGGTTGTACGCAACTTACCGAAAGGAAGGAGTTCGATAACCTTTACTGGGAGTTAATCCGTAAGCGCGGTTTCGAGTGGCCGAGTTCCGCGCGATCCACGCCTGAGCCGACCTGCACCGAAAATCCGTGAAATCGGCGTGCCGGCGCCAATGGCTGAGGATTACGGATCGCGGGATAGAATGAAAAATCCGGGAGAGAGGAACCGACGGGCGCAGTGTCGGAATCGTAAGAAAACCGCTCGGATCAAACCCTCGAATACCCCTCGGACACGGATCGCGCGCCGGAATTAATCTGCGCACGGCCGATTTAGGATGGCATCGCTTGCAAAAGCAGCCTAGTGTCGACTTCGATACCGTCCGGCCCGACAAACTCGCATAAGCTTCAAGTCGCAGTCCTCCCTTTGCAAAGGCGGTAGGTTTTGAGTACCACGCTCAGCGAGCCTCTCAGAGGCCGGGCGCTTTTCGATAGAATTTGGCGATTTGCGCTGCGGCGGGTGTTGTTTCCCGTCTGCGTGCTCGCGCCGATCGCCTATTTCTTCCCCAAGATCGCGTTATTCTACGTGGTCTGCGGCGCGTATGACGTCAGCCGCAATTCCGGCCTGAATTCATCCACGCTGCGACGCTATTTCATCGGCAACGGCTTCCTCGTCTGGATGCTGTCCCCCGTCAACATTCTGCTCGATCTGTTGTCGCTGCCGTATGTCAACAAGGGCGTTTATCGCCTGGAGGATTTGCCGCCGGATTATCAGGATGAAGTGCGGCGGCTGATCCGGGTCACCGACGACGCCAACCTCGTCAGTCAGGTCGAGGAGCGGTCGAAAGAGCATCGCCGCATGATGCTGTTCTGGCGCTGTTACGGGGTGCCCAGCAAGACAATCGTCAACGTTCCCGGATTCTACGAGCCGTGGAAATACATCAAGACCATCGGGCTTTCCGTCTTCAACAAAAAAATCACGACTTCTCCCCACTTCGGCTGGCTGCGCCCGACGTTACGGGTCTTGTATAACGTCAACGGCATCACGGATAAGTCCGCTTACATCACGGTTGGCGACAAGACGAGCTACTGGCGCGACGACAAGCTGTTCATCTTCGACGATACGCTCTTGCACCTGTCCGCCAACGAGACCGATCAGCTGCGCTATTGCATGTTCGTGGATATTCTTCGTCCGTCGCCGTTTCCGAGCGTCATGGCGGCGGTGGTCGCGCTCGAAGGCTATCTGAACACGAAGCTGAAACTGATCACGCTGAGCGGCTGGACTCTCGTCGAACGGTAACGCTCACGCCGCGAATAGCCGCGCCGGCGTATCGACCAATATGCGCCGACGCGTTTGCCCGTCCGGCGTCCAGTCGTGGAACAGATCGAGCAGATGGCCGTCGTCGGGCATGACCTCGGCGGCGATCGAAGGATGCGGCCAGTCGGTGCCCCACATCAGCCGGTCCGGATTGGCGCGAACGAGCGCGTCATGCAACGGCCGCGCGTCGGGATAATCCGGAAACTGCGCCGACAGCCGGTACACCGCTGAAAGCTTGACGTGGACGTGGCCGTCGCCGACGAGCTTGAGCAAAGCCTGGAAATTCGCATCGCCGACGCCGGCGCTTGCGGGAACCATGCCGAGATGGTCGACGATCACCGGCATGTCCCGCGAGACTTCGCGCAGGTAGGCTGCGGCGCCGGCAAGCATACGGTGGTCGCAAAAAATCTGCATGACCCAGCCGAGATCGGCCATCGTCTTACGGAACGTTTCGAACACGTCGAAGCCGACGCCGCGCACGTAATCGAATTTGTGCGGAAACAAATGAAAGCGCAGGCCGCGCATGCCGATCTTGTGCCAATCGTGCAAGACTTCCGGCTCGATCCTCGTGTCGGTGATGGCGACGCCGCGCAGCCGCTGCGGAAAGCGCGCCAAGGCGTCGAGCAGCACGCGATTATCGTAGCCATGCGCGTTGCCTTGCACCACGAGGCCGTTGGCGAAGCCGAGACGATCGAGCAGCGCAATGAGCCGTTCGACCGGCGCGTCGGGCGGCGTGTAGCCGCGTCCCGGCGCATAAGGGAATTTGTCGGACGGCCCGAATATGTGGAAGTGCGAGTCCCAGGCGCCGGGCGGCGGCAATAGGCGCGGCCGCATCGGTTGCGGCACCGGACCGGCGATGCGCGGCGGCTCGAAGAGCGAATTCATCATCCCAGCTTGATGTTGGCTTCCTTCACCACGCGGCTCCACAGCTGCATCTGGGCTTCGATATAGGCGCCGAATTCGGCCGGCGTGTTTTGCCGCGATTGGACGCTGAGCTCGGCAAACCGCGCCACCACTTTTGGCGAAACAATTGCCGCATTGAGGCCGGAATTGAGCTTCTGCACGATCGCCGCCGGCGTGCCGTGCGGAACGAACACGCCGTTCCAGTCATAGGCTTCGAATCCTGGCAGCGTGTCGGACATCGGCGGCAGATCGGGGAAGCCGGCGAGCCGGCCTTTGCCGGTATGGGCGATCGCCTTGACCTTGCCGCCCTGGATCAATCCGACAGCCGAGGAGCCGTTGGCGAAAAAGAACTTTACGTGCCCCGCGACGACGTCGGCGAGCGCCAGGCCGCCGCCGCGATACGGTATATGATTGATCTTGATGCCGGCGCGCTGTTTGAACAATTCAAGGAGAAGATGTTGCAGCGTGCCGTTGCCCGACGACGCCATATCGATGCCGTCGGGCGCGGCTTTGGCGAAGGCGATGACGTCGGCAACCGTCGTGACCGGCACCGAGGGCGTCACCACAAGAATATTCGCAACCTCGCCGACCAGGACAACGGGATCGAAGTCCTTGCGGTAATCGAACGGCAAATTCTGGTAGAGCGAGGAGTTAACCGAGAACGCCGTGGCGTCGTGCAGGATGGTGTAGCCGTCGGGCTCGGCTTTGGCGACCACCTCTTCGCCGATCGTGCCGCCGGCGCCGCCGCGGTTCTCGATGGCGAATTGCTGGCCGAATTGCTCGCTCAAAGCGGCATAGACGATGCGCGCGGTGGTGTCGGCGCCGCCGGCCGGCGGATAAGGCACGATGACCCGCACCGGCCGACCCGGCCAACTGGTTTGCGCATTAGCCCGGCCGGCAAACGGCGCGACCGTCATTGCCGCCAAAAGCCTGCGTCGTGTGAGTTCGATTCCGGCCATCGCTCCCTCCCCTGCTTTGCGCCACAACTTAGCACTGCGACCAAACCGGAAAAGGCCGGAGAAGAGCGGATACGCCCAGCCCGCCACCGATCCTTCGGTCGCGACCGTAGCAAAAAGGGTGGCTATCGCCGGCAAGCCTGCCGATGTTAAGCGGACGGACGGAGGCACTCGTGAGCGTCACCCCCGCATCGGTCAAACATCCGCGCCTGTTCTACGGCTGGCTGGTCGTTGCCAGCGCCTTTACCGTCACTTTCGTCGGCTTCGGCTGTGTCTATTCCTTCAGCGCCTTCGTCGAATCGCTCGAACGCGATTTCGGCGGCTCGCGCGGCTCGGTGTCGCTGGTGTTCTCGCTCGCCGGCTTCCTCTATTTCGGTCTCGGCAGTATCAGCGGCCCGCTTGCCGACCGCTTCGGATCGCGCCGGCTCGCGGTCGTCGGCATGTTGCTGATCGGGGTGGGCTTGGCGCTGGCCGGCTTCGCGCAAAATCTCGCGCAGGTTTACGCCACCTATGGACTAGGCATCGGCATCGGCGTCGGCTGTTCCTACGTGCCGGCCATGGGCGCGGTGCAGCGCTGGTTCGTGCGTCACCGCGGCTTCGCCTCCGGCATTGCCTCAAGCGGCATCGGCGTCGGCGCGCTCGTGGTGCCGCCGCTTGCGGCCTTGTTCATCGGCATGATCGGCTGGCGCGACGCTTATCTCATCCTCGGCGGGCTTGCCGCCATGCTTGGCGTCGGCATGGCGTTGTTGATCGAAAACGATCCGCGCACCCGTGGTCTCGGCCCCGACGGCGATCCGGTGCGCGCGGACAGCGAAGCGGCGAGCGCGACTGGCGCGTCGCTACATGAAGCGATCAGCTCGCGCCGCTTTATCGGGCTCTATGCCGCCTGCCTGTTCTGCTCGTTCGGCGTCTTCGTCCCGTTCGTGCACCTGGTGCCCTACGCCATCGACAACGGCGTCGCGCCAGCCTCGGCGGTCTTGCTGGTGAGCGCGATCGGCATCGGCAGCACGGTCGGACGTTTCTTCCTCGGCGGCGTAGCGGACCGGCTGGGACGCGAGCTCTCATTGTCGGCGATGTTCGTCGGCATGGCGCTTGTGCTCGTCATCTGGCTCCTATCGACGGCGTTTTGGCCGCTGGCCGCATTCGCGTTCCTGTTCGGCGTCGCCTATGGCGGCTGGGTCGCGCTCCTTCCCGCCGTCGTCATGGACTATTTCGGCGGCCGCAATGTCGCGGGCATCATCGGCATCCTCTACACCAGCGTCGGCTTCGGCACGCTGATCGGTCCGACCGCCGCCGGCTTCGCCTTCGACATCACCCACAGCTATACGCTGCCGATCCTGGCCAGCGTCGCCGCCAACGTCATTGCCGCCGCCATCATCGCGGCGACGTCGCGCACAGATCAGTAATCGGGTGGCGCCAAGCGGATGACTGCGGGACGATCGCTCCAGATCATCCATTTGGAGTGCGACATGTCCAGCTACATTCACAATGAAGCATCTGCCGCTTTTGCGGAACGCCGTTCGTTTTCATGGCGCGCGATTTTCAGTCGTGTGATGGGTCTGGCGTGCACCTGCCGTGAGCGTCGACGACAACGCCAGGAGCTCTTCGACTACTTGGCGAGCGATCATCGCGCGGCAGCCGACATCGGCATGATCGGATGCGAGGCGCGCAGCTGGTCGGAACGGCCGTTCTGGGCGCGCTGGGGCGCAATCGCTTCAGATTGAAGCGATTGTCGCTCCAGCGTTTCGATCGAGCACGATCTTTTCGAGCCGGAGGCGTAACCTCCGGCTCGAGTCGGTCTGGTTCAGGCGATAACCAGATCGGGCACCATGACCGTGCCCTTGGTCTCCGGCCCCCAGAAAGCCGCTCCGGCCCATGCCATGCAGCCGATCCAAGTGCCGATGATCATCATCACGGCCAATCCCGTACCGAAATGCGCAGCGAGCAAGGTCAACACTAGCGGCACGAAGCCGCCCCATATCGCCGCCTGGTGGTAGCAGAAGGCGGTCGCGGTCGCCCGTATCTCGATCGGGAAGCGTTCGTTCAGGTAGGGCACCATCTGTCCCTGCATGCCGCCGCCCGCGCACATTCCCTGCACGATGAAGCCCACCGCGATCCAGAGGAAGTTGGTGGAGAGCAGGTAAAGCGGCGCGAGCGGTAGAGCGATCAGCGCCGGGATAATAATCGCCCAGCGCCGGCCGAAGCGGTCGGCCCACCAACCCCATCCGCATGTCGACAAGAACAAGCCCAGATTGGCGAAGAAGATCGGCGTCGCGACGAGCCCTGGCGAGAGGTGCAGATCCTTTTGCAGATGCGTCGCGAACAGCGCGTTGACGGAGTAGTAGGCGACGAAGCCGCCGGCCATCCACAGGCAGGCGCCGAGGGTATTGCCGAGAACGCGCGGTTTGAAGATGGCGAGGAGCGGAGCACGAACTTCGCGCTGCTGAACCCGCTGAAGCCGACGGTTCTCGAGCCAAACTGGCGGCTCCTTGACGAACTTGCGGACATATAAAACGGACAGCGCCGGCAAGACGCCGACCCACAGCATGCCGCGCCAGCCGATATAGGCATAGAACAGGCCGTAGATCCCGCTCGACAGCATGAAGCCCAGGCCCCACGAGCCTTGCAGGATGCCGCCCATCATGCCGCGCGAACGGATCGGCCAGGTCTCCATCGCCAGAGCGGCACCGGCCGGCCATTCGCCGCCCATGCCGATGCCGAGCAGCGCGCGGAACAGGAACAGATAGGCGAAAGTCGGCGAGAATCCGGCACAGAAGTTAGCGATCGAATACCACAGGATCGAGATCATCAGTGGAATCTTGCGCCCGACCCGGTCGGCGAGCCAGCCCGAGCCGACGGCGCCGAGCAGCCTTAGCCACAAGGTCACCGACAGCACGAACGCAACCTCGGGTAATGGGACGTTAAATTCCTGCGAGATCGGCACCATGATGAGAAGGAACATGGTGAAGTCGAAAGCGTCGAGCGTCCAGCCGAGCCAGGCCGCCCACCAAGCCAGCCATTGGTCCTTGGTCGGCTCTTTCCACCACGGTATCGGCTTCATTGCGTCTTGTGCTGCCGTCATTGCTCAATTCCTCCCATGTTGTCCGCCGAGGCGATTTGCAAGATGCAGGAATTTGCGGGGAGGTTTCGTCCTCCCGCGCCACTGGGTGCCCTCTGCAATGCAGAAGGCGCACCAGACCGATGTTGACTTCTTTCAGAAGTGCTTGCCCGCCGGGGGCACAATCGCTGCCTTTGATTTCACGGAAGCCGGCAAGTCCGCTGGCAGCTCTGGATCAAAGTGCTAGCCCGCCGGGGGCACAGTCGCTGCCTTTGATTTCACGGACGTCGGCAAGTCCGCTGGCAGCTCTGGATCAAAGTGCTAGCCCGCCGGGGGCACAGTCGCTGCCTTTGATTTCACGGACGTCGGCAAGTCCGCTGGCAGCTCTGGATCCGACATACACCAATTTCCCGGCCGCGTGTAGCGGGGCGATGTCGCACTTTGGGATAAGTCTGCCGATGCTAACACCGCCGCCGGCAACGCGGATATAGCGGCGCGTGGTCGGTCAAAAAATTTCAGGAGGCGATTTAGGGCGCTGCACGGCGGTACACGATTACGGAACAATAATGCTGACGCCGGTGGTGCGTGGCGCCTAGCCCCTGCGTAATCGGCCAATGCTGTCGGCGTGAGCGCCCCTAAAACAACGACGCCTGATCGTCCGGCACTTTCGGCTTTTTCGGCTTTGCGGGTTTGGGCGGCGTCTCGGCCGGTCGTGCTGGCGCGGCGGATGCGAGCGGCGCGGCGGGTACAGGCTCCAGCAGCGCCTCGGAATCGTTGGCCACGCGATTGACCGCGGTGGAGATCTCATAAGCTTCGAGCAAGCCATCGTCCGCGGGCCGGATCAAAGCGGCGGCGACGTCGGCCTCTACGTTGCCGCAGTCGAGCCACAGATCGAACGCTTGCTTCGGCACGAAGACCGGCATGCGGTCGTGGATCGCGGTCAGAGTTCGGTTCGCGGCGGTGGTGACGATGGTGGCGGTATCGAGCTCTTCGCCGTTCGGTCCGGTCCAGGTTTCGTACAATCCGGCAAAGGCGAGCGGCGGCGCGCGGCTGTCGGCGTTTCTTTTGGCGCGCACGAAATAGGGCCGCTTCGGGCCGCCGGCATTTTCTCCTACCTGCCATTCGTAGAAGCCGTCAGTCGGAATGAGGCAGCGCCGCCGCCGCATGGCGTTGCGGAATGCCGGCTTCTCCAGCACGGATTCGCCGCGCGCATTGATCAGAAGCGGAAACGTCTTCGGATCCTTCACCCAGGAGGGCAGCAAGCCCCAGCGCATCAGCGCGAAGGAACGCTTGCCGTCGACAAGCCGCACGATGGGGATCGGCTGCGTCGGCGCCACGTTATAGCGCGGCGGGAAATTCGGCTGCTCGCTATAGCCGAACAGCGCCCGGATCGCTTCCGGCGTCGAGATGATGACATAGCGTCCGCACATGCTATGGGGAGATATAGGACGAAACGGAGCCGATATTAATGAGCGACGCCGAAAGCGCGCGCACTTATCCAACGCGGCCGTATTTGGCGGTCAGCGCGGCGATCTTTCGCGACGGCCGGGTGCTGATCGTGCGCCGGGCGCGAACGCCGGCGCAGGGCCTCTATACGCTGCCGGGCGGCGGCGTCGAGCTCGGCGAAACGCTGGAGCAGGCGGTGATCCGCGAAATCCGCGAGGAAACCGCGCTCGAAATCGAGCCGATCGAACTGGTCGGCTTCCGTCAGGCCATCGTGCGCGACGCCGCGGGCCGGGTTGAACGGCATTTCGTCATTCTGCCGTTTGCCGCGCGCTTCATCGGCGGCGAAATTTCGCTCAACGAGGAATTGGCCGAAGCGCATTGGCTTGAGCCGGACGAGATTTCCGGACTGGAGACGACCGAGGGCTTGGCCGCGATCGTCGCCGCCGCGAGCATGCGGATCGGCCGGGCCGAATAATGCCTGCCTCAACCACGCCGCGTTGTGGTGCTTGCCGTAGGCTCCGCCCGGCCCCTATCGTTGCGGTCATGACCATGTTTCGATTTTTGCTTGCCGCGTCGCTCGCGCTCGGGATCGCCGCGCCGGCGCGCGCCCAGTTTTGGGGGGCGCCACTCGCCCCGCCGCAGGGGCCGGCAGTGCGGCCCGCCCCGGCAAGGCCTGCCGCACCGGCCCTCCCCGCCCAGCCGGCCGGCCCACCGCCGCCTCCCGTACAGGACCAACCCGCACCCTACGATCCCGATCTGGAACGGCTGTCGGAAATCCTCGGCGCGCTGCACTTCCTGCGCGGTATTTGCAATTCCAACGACGGACAAAAATGGCGCAACGAGGCGCAAGCGCTGATCGATGCCGAAGCGCCCACCGGCAGTCGCCATGACGAGATGGTCGCGAGCTTTAACCGCGGCTATCGCGGCTTCCAGCAGAGCTACCGGACCTGTACCCCGGCGGCCGACGTCGTCATCCACCGCTACCTGCAAGAGGGCGCCAAGATCGCCCGCGACATCACCGCCCGTTATGCCAATTAGCGCCGGAAGGCCTTTGCCGCGGCCATTAACCCTGCCTTAAACTTCGTCCTGAAAACCCCGAACATGCCGTGCTAACGTGCCGGCTTGGGTAGGGACGCCGCTTCGCGGCGATAGCGTGACAGCGATGAGAATGGCGACGCAAAATCAAGCGCCCCGCGAGGCATTGGCCGAGCACGAACAGAAACGGCGAGCGCTCGCTTTTCTTCAGGACGCCTGGACCGAAGCCTCGCACGACGGCATTGAAGGCGACTGCCTGGCGCAGACCGCGCTGTTTCTGGCGCTGGCCGAGCTGATCTCGGCTTATGGCGAGGAAGCGACTGCCCGCTTTACCGAGAATTTCGGCACGCGCATTCGCAACGGCGAATTTTCCGTCGAGCTGTCGCGACAGTGATCTTTCCAGTTAGGCGCGCTTCGGATTGAGCGCGCGCAATCCGTAAAAGCCGCAGAGCGCGTTCTCGATATCGGTGGGAAAAAACGGCTTCTTGAGAAAGGCCGCGCCTTCGGCGCGCGCCTGCTCGGCGACGGCCTCATCCTGCGTCGACGATATCAGCACCACGCTGACGCGCCGCTGCTCACGCTTGAATTCGGCAAGCGTCTCAAGCCCCGAGAAGTGCGGCATATTGTAATCGAGAAAGACGATATGGAACTCGCCCTCGCGCACCAATTTGAGCGCGGCGAAGCCTTCGCTCGCCTCGGTGACATGAAACTCGAAGCGCGTCGCCGCGAGCGCCTTTTTGACAATCGAGCGCATGGTTGAGGAGTCATCGACCACCAGCGCCCGGCTCGGAACCCGCACGCGCATCGAACGATCGAGCAGCACCTGCGCCTCGTTGGGCCGCAACGGCTTTGCGGCAAGACCGTCGGTCTCGAAAACCTTGCCGGCGGTAGCCGCCGAGCCCAGCAGGATAGAGGACGGCGGTTTGACCGCCGCACGCAGCGCCGAAACGACCTGTGCAATGTCCGCCGCCGGCAATTCGCCATCGATATAGGCGACATCGGCGCCTTCGAGCGCTGCCTTTGCCGCGCCATTCGCGGTGACCACGATCTCGGTCGGCAGGGTTGAGGCCAACGCCGCCTGCCGGAGCAAATGCGCGACGCCTTCGGAGCGCGTTACCACCACCGCGCGTAATGATATCAAGTCGTCCATCGTGCGCTTCCCGCGGTCATTTATTGCTAAGCGCGCGTCAGGATCGATGCAACGCCCCGGTTTGGGTGACGGTTCCTAACCCGCCGGCGTCGAGAACGCCGATATTGGCCAGTGGATGTAAACACCAGGCGCAGGCCAGTCATCCTCCGAAACGCAATAAATTCTTGCCGTTAGCACATGAGAATAACAACAGAAATTCGGCTTGCGGCGAGACTGCCGCGGGCATAGGCATTGATCGCATGAAAGCTGCCCTTCTTCAGGATCGCGGCGTCGTCAAGGTGGCCGGTGACGGCGCGCGGAACTTCCTCCATGGCCTTGTCACAGCCGACATGCTCAAGCTCACGCCAGGCGCGGCGCGGTTTTGCGCGCTGTTGACGCCGCAAGGCAAAATCATCGCCGATTTCATCGTGGTCGAGGCGGCAGCGGCGGCCGGCGGTGGCTTTTTTCTCGACACCCCGCGCGCGCTCGTCGCAACGCTCGTCGAGAAACTCAACCTCTACAAATTGCGCGCCAAGGTGATGATCGAGGATCTGTCGGAAACGCTCGGCGTGCTCGCCGCCTGGGACGGAAGCGGCACGACCAAATACGGACTGAGCTATGCCGATCCGCGGCTGTCGACGCTCGGGCTTCGCGTGATGATCCCGCCGCACCTTGCCGCCGCGGCGGCGGCCGAGCTTGGCGCCACACTCGCCGCAGCCGGCGACTACGACGCGCATCGCATCGCGCTCGGCGTGCCGCAAGGCGGCGCCGATTTCAAATACGGCGACGCCTTCCCGCACGAGACCGATATGGACCAGCTCGGCGGCGTCGATTTCGCCAAGGGCTGTTATGTCGGCCAGGAGGTGGTGTCGCGGATGGAGCATCGCGGCACCGCGCGCACACGCGCTGTGCCGGTTTGCTACGACGGCGCTACCCCAGAAGCCGGCGCCACGATTACCGCCGGCGAGCGGCCGGTCGGCACTATGGGCTCGGCGGCAAGCGGCTGTGGCATTGCGTTCCTCCGGCTCGACCGCGTGGCCGAGGCGATGTCGCACGGCGCCACCCTCGCTGCCGGCGGCGTGCCGATCCGGCCCGTCAAGCCGGACTGGGCGCGCTTCGCCTTCCCAGGGGAAACGAAGGCCGCTGAATGACCGCGCATGCGCACAATCCAGCCTTGGAGCGTTGCCCATGGCCGAAACAGGACCCGCTTTACATCGCTTATCACGATGAAGAATGGGGCGTGCCGGAATACGACGACCGCGCGCTTTACGAGAAGCTCGTGCTCGACGGTTTCCAGGCCGGCCTGTCGTGGATCACCATCCTGCGCAAACGGGACAATTTCCGCCGCGCCTTCGACGGCTTCGTGCCGGAGAAAATCGCGCGCTATCGGCCGGCCAGGATCGAAAAGCTGATGGGCGACGCCGGCATCGTCCGCAATCGCGCCAAAATCGAAGGCGCGGTGCTCTCGGCGCGCGCCTGGCTCGACGTGATGGAGAAGGGCCCCGGCTTTTCCAAGCTGCTCTGGGAATTCGTCGACGGCAAGCCGAAGATTAACCGCTATCGCACGACCAGCCAGGTGCCCGCCGAAACCGCGATCTCGCGCGCCATGTCCAAAGAGCTGGCGCAGCGCGGCTTCAAATTTTGCGGCCCGACCATCGTCTACGCCTTCATGCAGGCGGTCGGCATGGTCAACGATCATCTCATTACCTGCCATCGCCATGAGGCCGTTCAAAAAAACGCCAAGTAAAACGCCAAGTAAAAGGGCTGCGACACGGTCCCCGCGCGCCTGGCAGCGCATGCTGTCGGGGCGACGGCTCGACCTGCTCGATCCCTCCCCGCTCGACATCGAGATGGAGGACATCGCGCATGGGCTGGCGCGCGTGGCGCGCTGGAACGGGCAGACCCGCGGCGCGCACATTTATTCGGTGGCGCAACATTGTCTTTTGGTCGAGGCCCTGGCGCGGGCGCGGGTGCCGCGGCTCGATAGGAGCCGCCGTCTCGCGGTACTGCTCCACGACGCGCCCGAATACGTCATCGGCGACATGATCTCGCCGTTCAAAGCGGTGATCGGCGACGCCTATAAAGCGGTCGAGCGGCGGCTCCTCACCGCGATCCATCTGCGCTTCGGACTGCCAGCGCAGTCGGCGCCGGAACTCGAAGCCCTGATCAAGGCCGCCGACCGCCAGGCCGCTTATCTCGAAGCGACCCGGCTTGCCGGCTTCGACGTCGTTGAGGCGCGGCGGTTCTTCGGCCGGCCGCCAGTCTTCTCGGCGGCGCTGGAGCGCGATTACTTAAAGCCCTGGCCGGCCGAGACGGCACAGGCGCGCTACCACGAGCGATTCAAGAAGCTTATCAGCGAGTAAGCATGATCCTGAAAAGTGGCCACCGATTTTCGGACAAGATCATGCTCAAATGGATTACTAGACGTCACACTCGCGCCGCGCGGAATACCTATATCAACAGAACAACGGCCATCGCTTGATTCCATGATTCACGTCTGCTCGCTTTCGCGTCTGCATGAAACCGTCGAAGATACCGGCGCGCGCCATGTCGTGTCGCTGCTCGGCGACGAAGCGCGCGTCGAACGCCCGACTTCGATCGCGCCGGAGAACCATCTGTGGCTGCGGCTGCACGACATTGCCGCGCCGCTCGACGGCTATATCGCGCCGGGCGAAGAACATGTCGCCGAGCTCATCAGCTTCGTGCGCGGCTGGGACCGACGCACGCCGCTCGTGGTCCATTGCTTCGCCGGTATCAGCCGCTCGACTGCAAGCGCGTTCACGGCCGTCTGTGCGCTCAACCCGCATCGCGGCGAAGACGGCATCGCGCAGGCGCTGCGCCGCGCCTCGCCGACCGCGACGCCGAATATCCGCATCGTCTCACTGGCGGATCGGCTCTTAGGCCGCGACGGCCGCATGATCGCCGCCATTGAAACGATCGGCCGCGGCGTCTTGGCCGCGGAGGCGACGCCGTTCCGGCTCGATGTGGAGTGAGAAATGAGACTACTCGGCCAATGAGGGCCGCAGCGCCGGGCGCAAATTCGCGATTGGCGTCGCCGCCGGCCGCGGCTCAACGCGCTTGGTGAGAAGTTCGGTGCGCGGATTGCGCTGGTAGAAATCGCAATAGGCAAAGCCGAGCCCGGCAACCGAGCCGCGGAAGCTTCGGTAGCTGAGCTTCTGCACCCTAAAGCACGGCGTAATCGGCAGGCCCGGCAGATGGGCGCACATCGAGCCACCATCCACCTTTATCGTTCCGGCCGGCAAGGTCGCGAACCGGGTCTCGCCCTGGCCGCGAAATTTGATGGTGCCGACGACGGAGCCGTCGGCGAAAATTCGCCCGCTGCCGGCGGTGCCTTCAAAGCAGGTATAGGAGAACAGCTTGCCCACCACGAAAGCGCGGGCCTGTTCCGGTCCAAGGTCCTCGGCGAGGGCCAGACTGGTCGCAAATACTCCGACCCCAAAAACGCACGCACAGACGACAGCTACGCGCCGCAACATTGACAACTCCACTCCCGCTACTAGGCCAATGTTAACAAGACTTCTTAACCGTCCCCTTACCATAGCGCCCTCGCAAGATGGCGGAAATAGGTAGCAAAATTCCGCGGCCTTTACCCGATTTTTACCACAATGCGGCCGCGCACCCGCCCCTCGACGATGCGCTGGCCCGCGGCAATAACATCGGCGAGCCCGACCTCGTTCGTCATCGCCGCGATCTTGCCCCGGTCGAGATCGGTCTCGAGGCGCCGCCAGGCTTCTCGTCGCAACGGCAGCGGACACATCACGGAGTCGATGCCGAGCAGCGATACCCCGCGTAGAATGAACGGGGCGACCGAGGTCGGCAAGTCCATTCCCCCGGCAAGTCCACAGGCGGCGACGGCGCCGCCATAGCGCGTCATCGACAGCACATTGGCGAGCGTGGTCGAGCCCACCGCATCGATACCGCCGGCCCAGCGTTCTTTGCCGAGCGGGCGCGGCGGGCCCGTCAATTCCTTGCGCTCGATCACTTCGATAGCGCCGAGCCCCTTGAGATAGTCGCCTTCCTCCGGCCGCCCGGTCGAGGCGATCACGCGATAGCCAAGCTTGGCGAGAAGCGCGATGGCGACCGAGCCGACGCCGCCCGCAGCCCCGGTCACGATGATCGGGCCGCGCGACGGATCAAGCCCGGCCCGCTCCAGCGCCATCACCGCCAGCATCGCGGTATAACCGGCAGTGCCGATCGCCATGGCGTCGCGCGCCGACATGCTCGACGGCAGCCGCACCAGCCAATCGCCCTTGACGCGGGCCTTTTCCGCGTAGGCGCCGAGATGGGTCTCGCCCAAGCCCCAGCCGTTGAGGATGACCTTGTCGCCGGGCTTCCAGCTCGGATGCGAGGAGAACTCCACCGTGCCGGCGAAATCGACGCCGGCGATCATCGGGAAGCGGCGCACCACCGGCGCCTTGCCGGTGACGGCGAGCCCGTCCTTGTAGTTCACGGTCGAATATTCGACGCGGACGGTGACGTCGCCGTCCATCAGATCCTTGTCGTCGAAATCGGTGAGCCGCACCGTCTGTCCGGCCTCCGCTTTGTCGATGACGACGGCTTTGAAGCTACTCATGGCGATACTCTCGGCCCTAGTGCATGATCCGGAAAAGTGGAAACCGGTTTTCCGAAAAGATCATGCACCTCCAGAATGCACGGCCGGGCATCGCCGTTCAAGGAACGGCTTCGCTTCGCGCATCGATGCACGACAGATTATTCGGCCGGTACCAAGGCCATGCGCGGCACCGGCTCTTCCACGATCGGCATATTGATCAGCGCCGAGAGGATGCCGAAGGCGATCGCCAGCCACCACACCGCATTGTAGGAACCGGTGCGGTCGAAGACGAGGCCGCCGAGCCAGACGCCGAGGAAGCCGCCGACTTGGTGGCTGAAAAACGCGAAGCCCGCCAGCGTCGCCAGCCAGCGCGTGCCGAACATCAGCGCGATGATGCCGTTGGTCGGCGGCACGGTGGAGAGCCACATGAAACCCATCACCGCGCCGAAGGCGATGCAGGTGACCGGCGTGACCGGAAACGAGATGAAGGCGAAGATCGCCGCGGCGCGCACGAAATAGATGATCGACAGCAGATAGCGCTTCGGCATGCGGTCGCCGAGCCAGCCGGCGAACACCGAGCCGACGATGTTGAACAGGCCGATGGTCGCGATGGTCCAGCCGCCGACTTCCGCCGAGAGCCCGCGGTCGATCAGATAAGACGGCATGTGCACGGTGATGAACTGCAGCTGAAAGCCGCAGGTGAAGAAACCGAGCACGAGCAGGACATAGGAGCGGTGGGAGAAGGCTTCCGACAGCGCGTGGCGCAGCGATTGCGCTTCGCCCTCATGGGCGACCTGCGAGGGCGGCGTCGCCAAGGCGAGCGACAGCGGCAGCACGGTGAGCATGCTCGCGGCGAAGATCACCAGCGTCTGTTGCCAGCCGAATGTATCCATCAGCGCGACCGCAACCGGCGAATAGAGGAATTGCCCGAACGAGCCGGCCGCCGTGCCGAAGCCGAAGGCGCGCGAGCGCCATTGCAGCGGCACGATTTTGCCGAACGCGGCGAGCACGACCGGAAACGAACAGCCGGCCAGGCCGAAGCCGACCAGCACGCCGGCCGACGCATCGAGCAACGGCGCGCTCGTGGCGTGCGACATCAGCGCCAAGCCAAGACCGTAGAGCAGCGCGCCGACGCATAGCACCCGGACGGTGCCGAAGCGATCGGCGACGATGCCGCCGAGCGGCTGGCCGATGCCCCACAGCAAATTCTGCAATGCGAGCGCGAAGGCGAATACGTCGCGGCCCCAATGGTGCGCGGTCGACATCGGCGTGAGAAAGAATCCGAGCGTCGAGCGCGGCCCGAAAGCGACGACCGCGATCAGACAGCCGGCGCCGATGACCAGCGACGGCGTGCGCCAACTGCCGATTTGCTTGGAAGAGCTCATCATATCGCCCCGGCAATGCGAAGATTCGAAAAGCCCGCCAGCATAAGGCTCGGTCCCCGATCGCCCAAACAAAAACTTTTTGCCGCCGGTTCGAACTGCGCATAGCTGATCCTCGGCGCAACGCATGGAATAACGCGTCATTTGCGTTAAGTCTGAGCAGCGCTTATGGATTTCCGGTCCGTTTTTGGCGTCTCCGCTCATGTCATCGACCCCCTCGCTGCTTCGCCCCTATGCCTTTCTGTCGCCGCTCGAGATCGAGGCGGCGGTGACGCGCGCGCTTAAGGAGGACCTCGGCCGCGCCGGCGATATCACCTCGACCGCGACGGTGCCGGAGGATGCGCCGGGCCGGGCCCTCCTCAACGCGCACCGATCAGGCACCATTGCCGGCCTGCCTCTCGTGGCCGCGGCGTTCCAACGGCTTTCGCCCGACATCGAGATCGCCCCCCATGCGCGCGACGGCGCGGCGATCGCGGCCGGCGCCAAGCTCTTGACGATTGCCGGCGATGCCCGCGCCATTCTCGGCGCCGAGCGCGTCGCGCTCAACTTCCTCGGCCATCTCTCCGGCATCGCCACCGCCACCGCCGAATTCGTGCATCGCATCGCCCACACCAAGGCGCGCGTCATCTGCACGCGCAAGACCACGCCGGGACTGCGGGCGCTGGAGAAATACGCGGTGCGTTGCGGCGGCGGCTACAATCACCGTTTCGGGCTTGACGACGCGATGCTGATCAAAGACAACCACATCGCGGTGGCGGGCGGCATCGCGGCGGTGCTCAAGCGCGCCAAGGAGGCCGCCGGGCATCTGGTCAAGATCGAGATCGAAGTCGATTCGCTCGACCAGCTCAAGGAAGTGCTCGACGTCGGGCTGGCCGACGTGGTGCTGATCGACAATTTCGATCTAGCAGCGATGCGCAAGGCGGTCGCCTTGGTCGCCGGCCGCCTCGTCATCGAAGCCTCCGGCGGCATCACGCTGGAGACCGCCGCGGCGATCGCCGAAACCGGCGTCGACTATCTGTCGTCGGGCGCGCTCACCCATTCGGTGACGAATCTCGACGTCGGCTTGGACATCGAGATGTAACCCGTCATCCGTCACCCTGAGGTGCGAGCCATAAGCGCGTTACGCGCGTCTTCGACGCGCTACGGCGAGCCTTGAAGGGCGACGGCCCGGGCACTTCAGCCGCATCCTTCGAGGGCCGCTTCGCGGCCGCCTCAGGATGACGTTTACAGCTTCGCCGTTTGCGTGGGCTTGGCATCTACAGGCGCGGGCGATGCGGCGGCTTGCGGGCCCTTGGCCGCCTCGGGGATTGGCGTCGCGGCGGCAGGAGCGTTGACACTTGCTGCAGCGGCCTGCGGCTTATCGGCCTGGGTCTCGTCCTTAACCGCGGCCGGGCTCCAGGTCGGCTCGTCGTCGCCCCAGGCGCGCGGCCGGTAGAAGGTGTGGACGCCGAGTTTATACAGCCGCACCATTTCATGCACCCAGCTCGGATGCACCCAATAGGCGTGATAGTGCGTGGCGTGGCCGATATCGGCGAGCCAGATTTTGCCGTCGAGCATATTCTTGGCGATGTCTTTGGCCTGCTGCCACATATCGGGCTCGTCGATGCGGCTCAAATCCTTGCCTTCGCAGGCGAAGGTGAATTGGCAGGCCAGATGATGGTTCTTGTTCTGAAACACGACGCCGCACACGTCGTGCGGATAGTAACCGGAGAACACCCGGTTCATGACGACTTGCGCCACCGCTTCCTGGCCTTGGAGCGGCTCGCCGCGCGCCTCGAAATAGATCGCTTCGCTGAGGCACTTTTCGGCGTGCGCGCGCGGCTCGCCTTCGAGACCGAGGCGCTGCGCCGGGCTTTCCAGCCGGCTCGTGTCGTCCTTGCCGGCCACCAACTCGCCGCCTTCGTCGGCTGAGTAATCGGCGCCTTCGAGCGCCGCAAGCTTTATGCCGGAATCTTCCGACGGCGGCACCAGGATCGGCGCCGCTCCGGGCGCCCAGCTTTGCAGGCCCTCGTGCGAGCCCATGACGCCGGTGCCGAAATAAATCGCCGCGCTGTGGTCGCCGGCATCGTCGTCGAGAAACGAAGTTTCTTCGAACGATGAAGCGTCGTCGCCGTCGCCCGGCGCAGCGGCATCGGACGGACGATCCACCGCGACCAAATCGTCATCGGCGGCGCCCGCAGCCGGCGCCAGCGCCGTCGACACGTCGTGATGGACGTCCATTTGCACCACGAGCGGCGCGGCGTCGCTCGCTTGCGCATGCTGTTCGCTTTTGGCGGGTTGCGGCGTCACCGCGCGGCGGCCGGCGAGGCGGCCGGCGCAACCGGTGCGCTGACCGGCTGCAATTGCGGCAGGCTCGCCGGCGCAGCCGGCGCCGGCGTAACATTGGTCGCCGGCAGGCGGTCGCCCTTATGCGCGCGGTTGACGCTCGGATATTCGATCTGCCGCGCGTGCTGCACGGTTATCGGCTCGTCGATCTTCCACGCGTAAGTGTCGAGCGAGCGCGGATCGAAATTGACGTTCACCAGGCCGACCGGTTCCCCAAGCGTCGTGCCGATCGGCCGCGTGTAGCTGAACGTGGCGGCTTGTACGGTGCCGAGCGGCGAGGCGATCATGTGCCAGCTTGCGGGAGCGCCGCGCTCGCGCGCAATGAGCAAAGCGAGATCCTGATAACCGACCGACGTCGGCATCAAGGCGATGCAGAAAGCGCTGAACCAGAAGCGCGCCGTAAACGGCGCGCCGACTACCCCGATACGCGACGCCACAACCACCCCTACGCCAACACGCGCACAACGCAACGCGATACACGATTATGGAAACGCCACCGCAGTGGCTCGAATGCGACGGGTTTATTTATTGTCGGGTTAACGTTGCGAAGGCGTTAACCGCGCGCCGTGGCGCAATTTTCGCGCGCCACTATCGTAATGATACTTACGCCGATTGCGCGCGAGTTCCACGCGCGCGCCGTTTGCGCACAAGGCGTTGGAATTTCATTAACCACGAACAAGGATACGAACCGGAACTTTCGGTTCCAGCTATCCATCCACGGTGGCGCCCTTACCGAGCGCGGCTTGCGCCGCGGCGAGCCGCGCGATCGGCACGCGGAACGGCGAGCACGATACGTAATCGAGCTTGACCTCGTGGCAGAACGCGACCGAAGCCGGATCGCCGCCGTGCTCGCCGCAAATGCCGAGCTTCAGCTTCGGCCGCACTTTGCGGCCGCGTTCGGCGGCAATGCGGATGAGTTCGCCGACGCCGTCGCGGTCGAGCGACACGAACGGATCCGCCGGCAAAATGCCCTTCGCCGTATAGATGCTTAAGAAACTCGCGGCGTCGTCGCGGCTGATGCCGAAGGCGGTCTGGGTGAGATCGTTGGTGCCGAAGGAGAAGAACTCGGCGGTCTCGGCGATCTCGCCGGCTTTGAGCGCCGCGCGCGGCAATTCGATCATGGTGCCGACCTGATAATTGATCTTGCTCTTGGTCTCGGCGGCGACGGTCTCCGCCATGGCGTCGATGCGCTCCTTGACGATATCGAGCTCGGCCTTGCTGGCGATAAGCGGCACCATGATTTCCGGCGCCACCGGCTTGCCGGTTGCGCGCTCGGCTTCGACTGCCGCCTCGAAAATCGCGCGCGCCTGCATTTCGGCGATTTCCGGATAAGCGATGGCAAGCCGGCAGCCGCGAAAACCGAGCATGGGATTGAATTCGTGCAGCTCCCTGGCGCGATCCGCGAGCTTCCGCGGATCGGCGCCCATCGCCTGCGCCACTTCGGCAATCTCTTTGTCGCTGTGCGGCAAAAATTCGTGCAGCGGCGGATCGAGCAGCCGGATCGTCACCGGCAGGCCGCCCATGATCTTGAACAGATCGATGAAATCGGCGCGCTGCATCGGCAGGAGTTTGGCAAGCGCGGCGCGGCGCGCTTTTTCATCGCCGGCCAGGATCATCTCGCGCACGGCGCGGATGCGGTCCTCGTCGAAGAACATATGCTCGGTGCGACATAGCCCGATGCCCTCAGCGCCGAATTTGATCGCGGCGCGGGCGTCCGCCGGGGTGTCGGCATTGGCGCGCACTTTCAGCTTACGGAACGCGTCCGCCCATTGCATCACGGTGGCGAATTCGCCGGCGAGCGCCGGCTCGAGCATCGCCACCTTGCCGGCGAGCACCTGGCCGGTCGAGCCGTCGATGGTGAGCGTATCGCCCTTCCTCAGCGTGGCGCCGCCGGCCGTCATGGTCTGCGCGCGGTAATCGACGCGCAAGGAGCCCGCCCCGGAGACGCAGGGCTTGCCCATGCCGCGGGCGACTACGGCGGCATGCGAGGTCATGCCGCCGCGCGTCGTCAAAATTCCCTCGGCGGCGTGCATGCCGTGGATATCCTCCGGCGAAGTTTCGACGCGCACCAGGATTACCTTGCGGCCTTGGCTTTTGAGGAGCTCAGCCTCCTCGGACGAAAAGACGATTTCGCCGCTCGCCGCGCCCGGCGAAGCCGGCAGGCCGGTGGCGAGGATCTTGCGGTCGGCTTTGGGATCGATGGTCGGATGCAGGAGCTGGTCGAGCGCGGCAGGATCGACCCGCGTCACCGCTTCTTCTTTGCTGATCAATTTCTCCTGCGCCAGCTCGACGGCGATGCGCAAGGCGGCTTGCCCGGTGCGCTTGCCGCTGCGGGTCTGCAGCATCCACAGCTTGCCCTGCTCGACGGTAAATTCGAGATCCTGCATGTCGCGGTAATGCTTTTCGAGCTTGGCGTGGATGCGTAGCAATTCGGCGAAGGCGTCCGGCAATGCCGCCTCCATCGACGGCTTGTCGGAGCCGGATTCCTTGCGCGCGGCCTCGGTGATCTCCTGCGGGGTGCGGATGCCGGCGACCACGTCTTCGCCCTGCGCGTTGATCAAAAACTCGCCGTAAAGTTTTTTCTCGCCGGTCGAGGGATTGCGCGTAAACGCGACGCCGGTCGCCGAGGTCTCGCCCATATTGCCGAACACCATGGCCTGCACGTTGACCGCGGTGCCCCAGCTTTCCGGAATGGCGTGCAGGCGACGATAGGTGATGGCGCGCTGGTTCATCCACGAGCCGAACACGGCGCCGATGGCGCCCCACAATTGCGCGTGCGGGTCTTGCGGGAACGGCTTACCGGTTTCTTCCTCGACGCGCTCCTTGTAGTGCGCGATGACCTCGGACCAGTCCTGCGCATTGAGATCGGTGTCGAGCGCGTAGCCGTTGCGATCCTTGTGGTCGTCGAGGATTTCCTCGAAGTGATGATGGCCGATGCCGAGAACCACGTCGGAATACATGGTGATGAAACGCCGGTAGCTGTCCTGGGCGAAACGCCGGTCGCCGGACTTTTTCGCGAGCGCATTCACCGTGACGTCGTTGAGGCCAAGATTGAGCACGGTGTCCATCATGCCCGGCATCGAGGCGCGCGCGCCGGAACGCACCGAGACCAGCAACGGATTTTCGGCGTCGCCGAATGTCTTGCCGGTGATGCGGCCGACTTCGCGGAGCGCGGCCTCGACCTGGGCCTTGAGGCTTTTGGGATAGGTTTTGCCGTGCGCGTAGAAATAGGTGCAGACCTCGGTGGTGATGGTGAAGCCGGGCGGCACCGGCAGGCCGAGATGCGCCATTTCGGCAAGCCCCGCGCCCTTGCCGCCAAGCAGGTTGCGCATGCCGGCGCGGGCTTCCGCCTTGCCGCCGCCGAAGGCGTAGACCCACTTGCCTCGCGCCGGCGTCTTCGCCGCCGCGGATTTGCGCGGACGATTGCCCGCTTTGCGGGCGGGGGATTTCTTCACCGGCTGCCGGGAGATTTTCGAGCGCGATTTGGGCATGGTTCAGTCGTTCGGTCGGTCCTGGCCCCGTTTAGGCCGATGTCGGCATTCGACGCAACGCCGGAAAGCTCAATGCAGGTTAACGAAATGATGGATGCTGTTGAGCCCCACCAGGCCGATGAAGATGAGATAGATCGCGACGATAAAATTCAAAAGCCGCGGCATGATCAGAATCAGGATGCCGGCGATCAGGGCGACAATTGGTGAAAGCTCGGTGGCGGAGATGACCATGATGTCCTCTGGGCTGGAATGGATTCGGGATGGCGCGACGGACGCGGCGGAAAACGACAGTCCTTAAACGCACAAGCCGCCGTTCGGTTCTACTCCCTCTCCCCGCGTGCGGGGAGAGGCCTGGGGTGAGGGCGCGTTGCCGCTGGTGCTCACCCCTCGATCTTGGAGAAATCGGCTACGGCGCGGGTGGCGGCGCGGATTTCGTTGAGCAGTTTCAGCCGGTTTTCGCGGAGCGCCTTATCCTCCACATTCACTTTAACCGCCTCAAAGAAAGCATCCACCGCGGAGCGGAGGGTCGACAGCGTTTCCATTGCGCCTTCGAAATCTTTACGCTTTAGGTGGTGCTCGGCATCCACGACCGTGCTCTGGATAGTGCTCCAAAGATGTCGCTCAATTGGATCACGAAGCCGTTTTTTATTGGGACGACCTGCATAGGATTTATTGTCCTTCTTTTCTTCGTCGCGCAATATATTAGCTGCCCGACGGTACCCGATTAGAAGATTCTTTCCATCCTCAGTCTCAAGGAATTTTCCTAGTGCGTCGAGACGCCGAACATTCAAGAATAGATTGCTTGGCGTGGCATTGGCAAAAGCCGCCTCAACGAGATCGTGCCTAGCTCCTCTGTTGCGAAGCTGGACTTTCAGTCTATCTTTGACGAAGGCTTGAAGGTCCGAAGCATTGTAAGCTTTGACAACACGTTCGATTGTCTTGCGAAGAGATTCCTTGAGTTTGGCTTTCCCGGCGATCCGGCGGTTTATTCCCTCGCGAACATGCTTGTTGCGCTGGCTTAAATACCCCTCGACCGCGTGGCCAAACATTCTGTCTAGAAGGCCATCTATTTTGTTATCTAGGATAATTCTTATTAGACCGAGCGCACCACGACGCAGAGCATTTGGATCGCCGCTTCCAGTAGGCATTTCGTCGATTGCCCAAAAGCCCACTAACGTATCCAATTTGTCCGCCAGCGCCACCGCAATCGACACCGGATCGCTCGGCACCAGATCGTCTGGCCCTTTCGGGCTGTAATGATCCTCGCAGGCGTGCGCGACGGCTTCGTCCTCGCCCTGGGCTTCGGCGTAGTATTTGCCCATCGTGCCTTGCAGCTCGGGGAATTCGCCGACGACTTCGGTGAGCAGGTCCGCCTTGCACAAGCGCGCCGCACGTTTTGCTTTAACCGGGTCGGCGCCGACCAATGGCGCCAGTTCGCCGGCCAATCGCTCTATCCTTTCAATGCGCTCGGCTTGTGTGCCCAGCTTCTCGTGAAACACGATGTCCTTGAACTTTGGCAGGCGATCTTCGAGCCGCGTCTTTAAATCGGTCTGGTAGAAAAACTTGGCATCCGACAAGCGCGCGCGGATGACGCGCTCGTTGCCGGCGACGATGGCTTTGCCGCCGTCCTCGGCCTCGAGATTGGAGACGAGCAGGAACTTGTCGACCAGCTTGGCATGGGCGGCGTCGCGCAGCACAAAACATTTCTGGTTGTTGCGGATGGTGGCGCGAATGACTTCCTCGGGGATTTGCAGGAAGCTTTGGTCGAACGAGCCCATCAGCACCACGGGCCATTCGACGAGGCCGGCGACTTCGGCGAGCAAGCCGTCGTTGTGGACGAGTTCGAGCCCCTGCGCGAAGGCCAGTTGCTTGGCCTCGGCGAGGATGATGTCGCGCCGCCGCGCGGCATCGGGCACGACCTTGGCCTTATCGAGCTTCGCCAGATAATCGCCGAGGCGGCGCACCGTGAACGGCTCCGGCGCCATGAAACGATGACCGCGCGTTGCGTTGCCGCCGGCGATGCCGTCGACTTTGAACGGCACGATGTCGGGCTCCTCGGTCTCCGGCCCAAAAGTGGCGACGATCGAATGCAACGGCCGCACCCAGGTGAGCGCGCCGGGCTCCGCCGACGGCGCGCCCCAGCGCATCGATTTCGGCCACGGAAAGATTTTAATCACATCAGGCAAAATCTCGGCGATCACGTCGATCGCGGCGCGGCCCGGCTTCTCGATCACCGCGACGTAAAAGTCGCCCTTCTTGTCGGGCTGCACTTTTGCTTCCGCGATCGATTTCAACCCGGCGGCCTTCAGAAACCCGGCGATGGCCTGCTCCGGCGCGCCGACGCGCGGGCCTTTTTTCTCCTCGCGCAGATCAGGCTGGCGCACCGGCACGCCATGCACGGCAAGCGTCAGCCGCCGCGGCGTCACGAAAGCCTTAGCGCCCTCGTAGACGAGGCCTGCCGCGACCAGCCGGTCGGTGACGGCTTTGCGCAAATCCTCCGCCGCCCGCGCCTGCATCCGCGCCGGGATTTCTTCGGAGAACAATTCGAGCAGGAGATCGGGCATTACGGGAGGGTTTTATGGCTGCCGTCGCACATCGGCTTTTTGCCGGAACGCTTGCAGGCGCAGAACCAGGCCTCCTCGTTCTGCGCCGGCTTGTACTCGACGGGCGAGAACGCCGAGCCCTTGTGCGAGCCGTCGCAGAACGGCTGCGACTTCGAACGCCCGCAGGCGCACCACCAATAGCTCTTGCCGGCCTCGACATTGACCGGGATCGGCCGCCGGCCGCCGATTTCAGGCATTTCACTCATTTGTCTCTCCGTTTATGAAACTCTTCCGCCGCCTGCGGTGGCGAGCCACGCTTGCCCGCACGCTTTGGCGAGATCGCGCACCCGCAAAATGTAGCTCTGCCGCTCGGTCACGGAAATCACCCCGCGCGCGTCGAGCAGATTGAAGACGTGGCTCGCCTTGATGCACTGATCGTAGGCCGGCAGCGCGAGCTCGTTGCGTTCGCCCTTCGTGCCGACCCTTAGCAGCCGCTTGCATTCTTCCTCTGCGTCCTTGAAGTGGCGGAACAGCATTTCCGTATCCGCAGCCTCGAAGTTGTAGCGTGAATATTCCTGCTCGGCTTGCAGAAAAACGTCGCCGTAGCTCACGCGTTGCGCGCCGTCGCGGCCGTTGAAGTTCAGCGCGAAGACGTTCTCGACGCCCTGCACATACATCGCCAGGCGCTCGAGGCCGTAGGTCAGTTCGCCGGCCACCGGCGCGCATTCGACTCCGGCAACTTGCTGGAAATAAGTGAACTGCGAAACCTCCATGCCGTCGCACCAGCACTCCCAGCCGAGGCCCCAGGCGCCGAGCGTCGGACTCTCCCAATCGTCCTCGACAAAGCGGATATCGTGGATCTTGGGATCGATGCCGATCGCGTAGAGCGATTTCAGATAAAGCTCCTGCAAATCGTCCGGCGACGGTTTGAGGATCACCTGCAACTGATAGTAATGCTGCAGGCGGTTGGGGTTTTCGCCGTAGCGGCCGTCCTTGGGCCGGCGCGACGGCTGCACGTAGGCGGCGTTCCAGGGGTTTGGGCCGAGCGCGCGCAGCGTCGTCGCCGGATGGAAGGTGCCGGCGCCGACCTCCATGTCGTAGGGCTGCAAAATGACGCAGCCCCAGTCCGCCCAGTAGCGCTGCAAGGCGAGGATGAGCCCCTGGAACGAACGTTCCGGGCGCATGTGGGGCGGCAATTCTGCGTTCATGAGCCGTTGTTGGTGGAAGGCGCGATCAAGGTCAAGTCTTGCGAGGTCAAGTCTCGCCCGCGCAGGATCGAACCGGCGATGACGATTCGTTTCGCGCCCGCTATGCTAGCACCGCTAAGCAGTGATCGGCGCTCAGGGAGGAAATTGTGCGCATAATTCGAGCGATAGTAATTGGACTGGCCGCGTTCTTGGCGTTCGCCGCCCCGCAATTTGCCCAAGCGCAGGACTTCCCCACCCGGCCGGTCCGTATCGTGGTGGCGTTTCCACCCGGCGGTCCGACTGACTTCGTCGGCCGCCTGGTCGCCGACAAGATGACGGCGCTGCTTGGCCAGCGCGTCTATATCGACAACAAGGCCGGCGCCAACGGCACGCTCGGCGGCGGCGATGTCGCCAAATCCGATCCCGACGGCTATTCGCTGTTCCTCACCACCGCCGGCGCGGTGACGGTGTCGCCGCACATCCAGGCGAATATGCCGTTCGATACCTTCCGCGATTTCGCTCCGGTCGCGCTGGTCACCAAGGTGACCGAGGTGATGGTGGTGTCGCCGAAGCTCGGCGTCAAAAACGTCAAAGACCTGGTGGCGCTCGCCAAGCAAAAGCCGGGCGTCGTGACTTTCGCCTCGACCGGCGTCGGCTCGCCGCCGCATCTCGCGCAGGTTCTGCTCGCCAACGCGGCGGGCGTGAAGTTCCTGCACGTGCCGTATCGCGGCGCCGCACCGGCGCTGACCGATTTGCTCGGCGGCCAGGTGCAAGTGGTCTCGCTCGACATGCCGGTGGTAATCGCGCAGATCCAGGCCGGTAACTTGCTGCCGATCGGCGTGGCTGCCGAAAAGCGCGACGCGCTATTGCCCGACGTGCCGACGCTGGCCGAGCAAGGTTATCCCAACACCGATGCGTCGAACTGGTACGCACTGTTGGCGCCGGCGAAGACGCCGCCGGCGGTGATCGCCAAGCTCAACAAAACGGTCAACGATGCGCTCAACGATCCGGCGGTGCACGACAAGCTCGTCAAAGCCGGCGCGACGCCGGTCGGCGGCACGCCGCAATCGCTCGGCACGTTCCTCAAGTCGGAATACGACAAATGGGGCCGCGTCGTCGAAGCGAATGGGATCAAGGAGCAGTAGCCTGTCATTCCGGATTGCCGCGCAAGTCCGGAATTCATAATCACGAATCGCGAATATGGATTCCGGGCTCCTCGCTTCGCGAGGCCCCGGAATGACAAAACCCTATCCCGGCCTATATTCGCCGGTCTTCGGATCGGGCTTCAATTTCGGCAGCGTGGTGCGGTCGAGCGGTTCGACGGAGGCTTTGGCGCGCACCTCATCGAGCTCGGTGTTGACGCGCTGCACTTCCCGCGCGCACCAGCGCACCACCACGGCCGCCCCCATAACTCCAAGCGCAAAAACGATGAGCGGCGGCATCTCTATACTCCTATAGCTCGCGCGCGGTCGTTACAGACCATAACGCGCCCAAATGGCGCGCGCTTCAAGCGCCGAAATCAGGTCCTCGGCAAGACCGACTTGATGGCCGATTTGCATCAGATCGCCACGCCCGACGCCGAAAACGCGGCGCCCGAGGAACCCGCGTTCGGCGCTGATCAGGGGTGTAACCACTTTCTCCCCAAATCGTTCGCGCAGGGTCCCGCGCAAGTCGCCGACGGCATCGACCAGGCCGAGTTCCAAGGCCTTGTGCCCGGTCCAATATTCGCCCGAGAATAAGTCATTTTCCGGACCCTTAAGCTTGGCGCCGCGCCGCGATTTGACCAGCGCGATGAAGTCGTCGTGGATCTCGCGCTGCAATTTCTTCAAGCGTTCGACGTCGTCGGGATTCTCCGGCAGGAACGGATCGAGCATCGCCTTGTGCGCGCCCGACGTATAGAGCCTCCGCTCGACGCCGATTTTGGCAATCGCCTTGTCAAAGCCGAACGAGCCGCCGACAACGCCGATCGAGCCGACGATCGAGTGCGGGTCGGCGATGATTTCGTCGCCGGCGCAGGCGATCATGTAACCGCCGGAAGCGCCGGCGTCTTCGACGAAGGCGATCACCGGCCGCTTGTGCTCGGCCGCAAGCTCGCGGATACGCCGGAAGATGAGGTGGGATTGCACCGGCGATCCGCCCGGCGAGTTGATGGCGAGCGCGACCGCGGCGGCGCGGCGGATGGCGAAGGCGCGATCGAGCGTGCGGGCGATGCCGGCAAGCGACAGGCCGGGCCGCAACGGCGTCGAAAACCCGATAATGCCGGTCAGCCGCACCACCGGCACGACCGGCCGGTCGCGGCGAAAGCGCTGAGGAATGAGCGGGCTAAACGCGCCAAAGACGCGGCCGCAAACGTCTCGCACGCGTTCCCCGGTCCACCGCTCGGTCATAAAGGTCAAATAGGATGGGTTTCGTTAAGCCTCAAGTAACCGTTTTTTAATCGGTGGAACGCTTTTTGCTTTGACTACGTTGCCAGAAATAACGGCGGAGGCGAAGCAGTGACGAAGATCGAATTCCTCTTGATGCTTATCAGCGTATTTGTTGGTCTTTCCTATATTCCGATCCGCACCGAAGCGAAGAAAGCCGTGCCGGGCCGCCCGATTCGCTATCAGAGTGATGCCTAACGGCTGAGCAGCAATCGCGTCGAACACCCCGAATTGGTTTCGGGAAATAACTCCTCGTAACGTTTAGTTCTCAGCCCACCGGAAATGGATGGGCGACACCGTCGCGCAACACGGCTTCGGCCGCCGCGCTTGGTCTGCCGTCGGCGTCGGCGAGCACGAAACCGGGCAAGAGCGACAGCGGCCCGCCGCTGCCTTTTACGCCGCGCGCCAGCACACGGATGGCCGGGACGCCGGGCTTGGGATGAACCGGCACGATCGAGACCGCGCCGAAATCCGCGGCAAGTGCCGCAAGGACATCGCCAAGACCATCGGCGCGCCAGATCAGCGTGACCTCTCCGGAAGGGCGCAGGAGCCGCGCCGCTGTGGACAGCCACACTGCTAGCGTTTCATGCGATGCGGTTCGCGCCATGCGGCGGCCGCGATCGGGCGACGGATTTTGCGGCGCGTTGAACGGCGGATTCATCAGCAGGCAATCGGCCGATCCGGGCGCCAGCCCCGCGGCGGCGAACGCGGCGGCGGGCGCAGCGACGTCGAGACAAACCGCGTGCACGCGCGTCGCAAGGCCATTGCGCGCGGCGTTCTGCTGCGCCAGCGCCGTCAGTGCCGGATCGAGCTCGACCAGCGTGACGGTGAGCCCGTCGATCCGCCGCGCCAATGCCAGTCCTGCCGCGCCGACACCGGCACCGAGCTCGACCGCGTGCTCGCCCGCATGCGCATCCGTTGCCGCCGCGAGCAGGATCGCGTCGTGGCCGAAGCGATGGCCGCGCAATGGCTGGCGCAGGACGAGCTTGCCGCCGAGGACGGCATCCTCGCTGGTAGTGCCGCGGTCGGCCTCAGTCGACATTTCACTCGGTGTGGGGGCGGAGTTCGTTACCGAAGCCCGCATCTTGTAGAAGCCGCCGCGCCGCCTCGACTTGATCGTCGCCGACCAGGATGCGGCGCGGGAAAATGCCAATCGAACCTTCCAGCACGCTCATATTCCGGTCGACCACCATATGTTCGATATGCGCGCCATTGAGCAGCGCCTCGATCGCCGAAATCAGCACGGCATCGTTGGTGCGGACGAGTTCGCGCAAGTTTCAGCTCCTGATATTTTTCAGCTCCGCCGCCGTTCCTCGCCCGGAGCGCGCAGCGCGAGATAGGCGATCAGCTTCGCCTCGCGCCGGCCGCGCGTGACGGTGTCCAGGATGAGGCCGCAGGCGATCGACAGGAAGGCTAGCAGCATCAATCCGGTCGACAGCACCGCGGTCGGCAAGCGCGGCACGATGCCTTCCTGCACGTAAGTGATGACGATCGGGATAGCGAGGCCGACCGACATGATGATGAGCGCGATGCCAAAGGCGCCGAACAGCGATAACGGCCGCTCGGCGCGGTAGAGCCGTAACACCGTCCAAAGAATGCGGAAACCGTCCTGCCAGGTCGACAGCTTGGAGATCGAGCCGGCCGGACGCGAATAGTACGGCGTCGCCAGCTCGCCCACCGGCAATTCGAGTTCGAGCGCATGCACGGTCAATTCCGTTTCGATTTCGAAACCGCCCGACAGAATCGGAAACGATTTCACGAAACGGCGCGAAAACACCCGATAGCCGGACAGCATGTCGGTGAAAGCGCGGCCGAATATGTGCGCGACAAAGCCGCTCAACAGCCGATTGCCGGTGCGATGGCCGGGGCGATAGGCGGTTTCCTCGCGATCGAGGCGCGTCGCCACCACCATATCGAGCCGCTCCCCGATAAGCTGGTCGATCATCGCCGGCGCGCTCGGCGCGTCGTAGGTCGCGTCGCCGTCGACCAGCACGTAAATGTCGGCTTCGATGTCGTTGAACATCCGCCGCACCACGTAGCCCTTGCCTTGATGGCTCTCGCGGCGAACGACGGCGCCGGCCTGTTTTGCGGCCGCCACGGTTCCGTCGGTAGAATTATTGTCATAAACGTAGACCGTCGCGCCCGGCAATGCGGCACGAAAGTCGGCAACCACTTTGGCGATTGCACCTTCTTCATTGTAACACGGCAGCAAGACCGCCACTTCCAATTGGGCGACGTCATACCGGCTTGTGCTTATGCGTTCCGCGGCGAGGTCGTTGTTTGACATGCCTTTTTCCTGCCCCTCCCCGCCGTCGTTCTGTGGCATGATAGCTGCCGGCAGGACGCCGCCGGCAAATCTATAGATGGCGGCGCATATTGGCAGGCATACTTGCCGCATCACCATAGCGTTTCTATGCTTCCGCGTCGCGCCTGGAAAATGCCTGCCTGGAGAATGCCGTAGTGGCCGTCATTGTACCCTTCGAAAGCCCGCGTGAACCCTCGATCGACCCCTTGGTCGATCTCGTCACCGCCGATATGGAGCGCGTCAACGCCACCATTATCGGGCGCACCGGCTCCGAAGTGACGATGATCCCCGAGGTGGCCAATCACCTCATTAATTCCGGCGGTAAGCGGCTACGACCGATGCTGACGCTGGCTTTGGCGCGGCTCGCCGGCTATGCCGGCGACGGCCATATCAAGCTTGCCGCCGCGGTGGAGTTCATGCACACCGCGACGCTCTTGCATGACGACGTCGTCGACGAGAGCGAGCTGCGGCGCGGGCGGCTCGCCGCGCGCATGCTATGGGGCAACGAAGCAAGCGTGCTGGTGGGCGACTTCCTGCTCGGCCAGGCGTTCAAGATGATGGTCGAGGTCGGCAGCCTCAAAGCGCTGGAAATCCTCTCCGCCGCGGCCGCCGTGATCGCCGAAGGCGAAGTCATGCAGCTCGCCGCCGCCAAGAACACAGCGACCACCGAGGACGAATATATCGCGGTGATCCGCGCCAAGACCGCGGAATTGTTCGCCGCGGCCTGCGAGGTCGGCCCGGCGCTGTCAGCGCGGCAGAAGGCCGAACAGGCCGCCAGCCGCTCGTTCGGCATGAATCTCGGCATCACGTTTCAATTGGTCGACGACGTGCTCGATTATGGCGGCGCCGCGTCGCGGTTGGGCAAGAACATCGGCGACGACTTCCGCGAGGGCAAGATCACGCTGCCGGTCGTGCTCGCCTTCCGCCGCGGCGGCGACGACGAGCGCGAGTTCTGGCGGCGTACGCTGGAACGCGGCGAAACCAAAGACGCCGATCTCGATCACGCCATCGGACTGATGGTCAAGCACCGCGCGCTCGAAGACAGCATCGGCCGCGCGCACCATTACGGCGCCATCGCCCGCGACGCGCTGGCTCTGTTCCCCAACTCGACGATGAAAGCCGCCCTGGTCGAGACCGTGGATTTTTGTATCGCGCGGACGCATTAAATTCCTCCCCCCTTGTGGGTGAGGGAAACCGCAGCCTCATCCGCTTCCCAACCGGCAGGCGCGCACCCACCATTGCGGATATTTTTTGCTCGGTATTTCTGCCGCACTACGCGCGGCGGCAGCTGAATCGAAAAGTGCAAAGCATGTCGCACCGGAGCCCGACATGCGGGCCAGCCGGCAGCCGGCAAGCGCGCGCAGCGCCGTGAGAAGATCGCCGACCGCCGGCGCAAGCTTGATCGCCGAAGCTTCGAGATCGTTCGGCTGCCCGGCCAGAGCCTGCAAAAACTGCTCACGGTCCTGAGCTTTTTCTACCGCCGCCGGATCGAACGGCGCGCGGTGATGAGCAACGCCTGACCATCCAGCAAACACCAGCTTGGTCGCCAGCGCGACGCCGGGATTGACCAGCATGGCGTGAAGCGGCGGCAGTTCGAGCGGCTCGGACAGTTTCTCGCCGATACCGGACATCAGGCGCGGCCGCGGGTCGAGACAGACCGGGACATCGGCGCCGGTGGCGCGGGCCGCCTCGAAAAGGCGCGCATCGTCGGCTGCGAGATCGTTGGCGCGCGCCAAGAGCCGCAGCGCCGCCGCCGCGTCGGCCGAGCCGCCGCCGAGCCCGGCCGCGACCGGCAGTTCCTTATCGAGATGAAACGCGCCCAAGACGATCCCGGGGATGCGCGCGGCAAGCGCATGCGCGGCCTTGAGCACGAGATTGTCGGCGTCCGCACCGGCTTGCGCGGCGTGCGGCCCGCCGACCGTCAGGGTCAGTTCGTCACCCGGCGTCAGGCTCAAGCGGTCGCCGCAATCGGCGAACGCGACCAGGCTTGAAATCTCGTGATAGCCGTCGGCGCGGCGACCGAGCACCCGCAGCGTCAGATTGACCTTGGCCGGCGCGGTCTCGACAAGCGGAACGGGCAAAGAGAACCCTCACCCGCCGTTGCCGGTCTTCTTTGCCTTGTCGGCGTCCGCCGCCGAATTTGCCTTGTCGGCATCGCCGGCAGAATTTGGCTTGCTGGCATCGGCCGCCGACGACGTATCGGACGGCAGACCGTTTTTGAGCTTGGCCTCGATCTTGGGCAGATCTTCCGGATCGGGTTTGAGGTCGATCGCCTGCGACCATTGGAAGTGCGCTTCCAGCGTGCGGCCGACCCGCCAATAGGCATCGCCGAGATGGTCGTTGATGGTCGGGTCCTCGGGCTTGAGCTCCACGGCCCGTTCGAGATTTTTGACCGCCTCGTCGTAATTGCCGGTGTGGAAATAGGCCCAGCCCAATGAATCGACGATATAGCCGTCGTCCGGCCGCTGCTCGACAGCCTTGCGGATCATGTCCATGCCTTCGTCGAGATGAACGCCTTTGTCGACCCACGAATAGCCGAGATAATTGAGCACCAGCGGCTGATCGGGATAAAGTTGCAGCGCCTTCTTCATGTCCGCTTCGGCGAGCGGCCACTGATGCGAGCGCTCGTAACAGATGCCGCGGAAGTAGAACATGACCCAGTTCGACTTCTGGGGATTTTGCAGCGTGTCGATGGCTTTGCTGTAGGTGTTGGCGCAATCGGCAAAATCCTTGCGCCCGCGCTGAACATTGCCGAGCTCGATGATCGCCTCGGTGTCTTTGGGATGCTCGGCGATGACTTTATCGAGCAGCTTCTTGGATTCATCGGTGCGGTCGAGCGAATCGAGATCGACCGCCATCTGGATTTGCGCGTTGCGCGATAGCGGCGAGCTTGCCGGCACCCGCTCATAGGCCTTGATCGCAAGATCGGGCTTTTTGAGATCCTCGTAGAGATCGCCGAGCGACAGCAGCGCCATGGCGTGGTTCGGCTCGAGATAGAGCGCAAGCTGCAGATAGATGAGCGCGAGGTCCTCGCCGCCGCGGCGGCCGATCGAAGCGCCGAGCCCGTAAAGCGCCTCCGCGGCGCCGGCTTGGGGCGTATCGACAAGCGTCGGCAGCTTCTCGCCGTCGGAAATCCGCTTTGTCTCTTCGACGATCAACGGATGGTTGGGCAGATCCTTGGCGAAATCCGCGTAGACTTTCAGCGCATCGTCCTTGCTCGCGTTGCGCGACAGCCAGCGACCATAAGCTTCCACCGTGCGCAAAGCCGTCGGGTCGGCCTTGTACGCGCTGGCGTAGCGCTTGCCGGCCGCCTTGCCGTCCTTGGCAAGATCGAGAATGAACCCGGCATGCAGATCCTTAAAAATGCCGTACCAGTCCGGCCCCGACAGCTTGTCCATGGTATCGATTGCCGCATGCGAGTCGCCCTCGCCGGCGAGCGCCCAGCCCGACAGCAGCGTCGCGGTGAGGTCGGTCACCGGACCGCGCACCGACTGCGCAAAATCTTCCCGGGCCAGCGCGTAATGTTTCTTCTTAAGTTCCCGGATGCCGACGACGAGCCGCGAGATGCGATCGCTGTGATCGATCGCGAGCAGCCGGTCGGCGAGCTTGCTCGCCGCGTCGATATCGCCGTCGCTAAGTTCCGAGAGGAACGCGCGGCTAAGCAGATCTGCATTGTGCGGATCGAGCTTAAGCACGTCGAGGTAGTAGGTGGCGGCGGCGCTCTCATCGCGTTCCGCTGAAGCGTGCCGGGCGGCCAGATAGCTGCCGAAGACGTTCTCGGGCGAAAGCTGCTGTTGCGCCGGCGTTTCGGCGGCGAGCGCTGACGAAAGGCTCAAAGCTAGGGCGATGCCGACAGTGGCGGCATGCCGGGGCAGCGAATAAGTCACGAGATCTCCATTGCGAACTGGTTCGGCTGACGAACTGGACCGGCGAAACGGGAATCGGGCGCCCAACGCCTCTCTATGTCAGCGCAAGAATGTCCCTTTTGCCGCACGCCCGCAAGGACACAAACTGAACTCCCCGAGGCTCTACATTCCCGCGCGGTCTCGGCCTGTAGGCCTCAACGGCGGCGAAATCGCGGCAGAAGAACTGCGCACTAAGCTGCACTAAGCCGCCAGTTCACGACGGCACGCTCCGCTCGCAATCACCGTGACGGTCAATCACATATTCGGATAATTCGGCCCGCCGCCGCCTTCGGGCGGCACCCAGGTAATGTTCTGGTTCGGGTCCTTGATGTCGCAGGTTTTGCAGTGGACGCAGTTCTGCGCGTTGATGACAAACCGCGGCTGGCCCGCATCCTCGACCCATTCATAAACGCCGGCCGGGCAATAACGCGCCGACGGGCCCGCATAGACGTCGTGCTCCGACGACTTTTGCAAGGCTGGGTCGCGGACCAGAAGATGGACCGGCTGGTCCTCCTCGTGATTGGTGTTCGACAGATAGACCGACGACAGCCGGTCGAAAGTCAGCTTGCCGTCCGGCTTGGCATATGCGATGCGCCGGCATTTCGCCGCAGGCTGCAGCGTCGCGTAGTCCGGCTTGCCGTGCTTGAGCGTGCCGAACGGCGAAAAGCCGAGCGTCGAGGTCCACATATCGAGGCCGCCGAGCGCGACGCCAATCGCGGTGCCGAATTTCGACCATAGCGGCTTGGCATTGCGCACCCGCCACAGGTCCCGCCCGACCGGCGAGGAGCGCCATGCATTCTCGTAGCCGGACAACTCGTCATTGCCTCGGCCTTCGGCGAACGCCGCCGCGACGTGCTCGGCCGCGAGCATGCCGGTCAGCATGGCGTTATGGCTACCCTTGATGCGTGGCACGTTGACGAAGCCGGCCGCGCAGCCGATCAGCGCGCCGCCCGGGAATGTGAGCTTCGGCACCGATTGCCAGCCGCCTTCGGTGATGGCGCGGGCGCCGTAGCAAATCCGTTTTGCCCCGGCGAAAGTGTCGCGAACGAGCGGATGCGTCTTGAAGCGCTGGAATTCCTCGAACGGCGACAAATAAGGATTGCGGTAGTTGAGATGAACGACGAATCCGACGGAAACCAGATCGTCGTCATAATGATAAATGAACGAGCCGCCGCCGGTGCGATTGCCGAGCGGCCAGCCGAGCGTGTGCTGGACGAGACCCTTGCGGTGTTGCTCCGGCGCGACCTGCCACAACTCCTTTAGTCCGATGCCGAATTTTTGCGGCTCGCGATTTTGCGAAAGCGCAAAGCGTTCGATCAGCACCTTGGATAGGCTGCCGCGCGCGCCTTCGGCGAACAAAGTGTATTTGCCGCGCAGTTCCATGCCGCGGGCGAAACCGGCTTTGTGATGGCCGTCCTTGGCGATCCCCATGTCGCCGGTGGCGATGCCGGCGACTGCGTCGTTCTCGAACAAGACTTCCGCAGCGGCAAAGCCCGGATAGATTTCGACGCCGAGCGCTTCTGCCTTCTTCGCCAGATAGCGGCAAACATCGCCGAGCGAGACGATGAAATTGCCGTGATTGCTCATCAGCGGCGGCATCAAAGCGATCGGCAGCCGCAGTGCGCCCGCGGCGCCGAGCACGTAGAAGCGGTCGGCGGTGACCGCGGTCTTGATCGGAGTATCTTCGCCGCGCCATTCCGGAATGAGACGGTCGAGGCCGATCGGATCGATCACCGCGCCGGACAGGATATGCGCGCCGACCTCGGAACCCTTCTCGACCACGACGACGGATTTGTCCGGCGCCAGCTGCTTGAGGCGAATCGCGGCGGCAAGGCCCGCGGGCCCCGCGCCGACGATCACGGTGTCGAATTCCATCGCCTCCCGGGCCGGAAGCTCCGGTGTATTCATTGGCATGCTCCGTTCCCGGTCGATGACCGATGATTTTTCACGAAATTAGTGCCAATACAATCGACAAAGACATTCGTCGGATTTTTGGCCGTGACACCCCAACGCAAAGAAGCGCGCGAACTGATCGCCTTCTACCTCGATGCCGGCGCCGATGCGCTCATCGGCGAAGAACCGGTCGACCGCATGGCGGATGAGACGCTTCCTCCCCCTGCAGGGGGGAGGTCGCCCGCCGTAGCTCGCGTTGCGCGCGAA
Organism: uncultured Alphaproteobacteria bacterium; assembly: GCA_963780925.1. GTDB lineage: Bacteria > Pseudomonadota > Alphaproteobacteria > Rhizobiales > Xanthobacteraceae > BOG-931. The sequence goes on from CAWAEV010000024.1 coordinate 134,188, forward strand.
GGCGCGGCGGGTGGGGGTCGAGCGCCTAGCCCCACCCCGGATCGTCTTGGACGACCCGACCCTTCCCCTACAGGGGAGGCTCAATTACGCGCGCCATCCGTCGCTCCAGCATCCTCCGAAGCCGCCGTGATGGCGGCGCGCGAGGCGGCGCGGACGGCCCAGACACTGGAAGAGCTACGCGCGTTGCTCGAAGCCTTTGAAGGCTGCGCGTTGCGCGCCACAGCAACGCAGCTCGTTTTCGCCGATGGCAATCCGCAAAGCCGCGTCATGTTCGTCGGTGAAGCACCAGGCTACGACGAAGACATCGTCGGCCGTCCCTTTGTCGGCCGTTCCGGCAAATTGCTCGATCTCATGATGGCGGCGATCGGGCTCGACCGCACCAGTGCTTATATCGCCAACGTCGTGCCGTGGCGGCCGCCCGGCAATCGTACGCCCACCCCGCAGGAGACCGCGATCTGCCTGCCGTTCATCCGCCGCCAGATCGAACTGGCCAACCCCGATTTCGTCGTCTGTCTCGGCGGCCCAGCGATGCAAACGCTGCTCGCCATCAAGGACGGCATTACGCGCACGCGCGGACGCTGGTTTCCTTACGACACCGGCACGCGCGAGATCCGGGCGCTGGCGACGTTCCACCCGGCGTTCCTGCTGCGCAGCCCCTTACAAAAGCGCTTCGCCTGGCGCGATTTTCTGGCGCTGAAAAAGGCGCTGGCGGGTTAGCTCATCCCAACGCGAACTTGACGGCGAAAATGAGCGCCAGCACCAGCACCGCGGGCTTGGCGTCGGCGAATTTGCCGGCGATGAGTTTGCACAACGCATAGGTGATGAAGCCCAATCCGATGCCGGTGGCGATCGAATAAGTCAGCGGCATGGTCACCGCTGCGACCACTGCCGGCGCCGCCTCGGTAATGTCGTCCCAGTCGATCTCGGCGAGCCCGCGCGCCATGACGCAAGCGACATAGAGGAGCGCTGCCGACGACGCGTAGGCCGGCACCATGCCGGCGAGCGGCGCGAAAAACAAAGCCGCCAGGAAGAATATCGCGACGAATAAAGCCGTGAGCCCGGTGCGGCCGCCGGCCGAAACGCCGGCCGCGCTCTCGATATAGCTCGTCGTCGTCGAAGTGCCGATCAGCGAGCCGAACATAGCGGCGAAACTGTCGGCGATCAGCGCCTGTTTCATGCGCGGCAGATTGCCTTCGGCGTCGGTCAAGCCGGCGCGGTGGGTGACGCCGATCAGCGTGCCGGCATTGTCGAACACGTCGACGAACAGGAAGCTTAAGATCACGATCAGAAACGAACCTTCGGTCACGCGCGAGAAATCGAGTTGCAGAAAAGTCGGCGCCAATGACGGCGGCGCCGCAACTATGCCGCTGAATTTCGCCAGGCCGAGCGGAATGCCGATCGCGGTGACGATGAGGATGCCGATCAGCGTGCCGCCGATGATGCGCCGATAATTCAGCGCCGTAATCAGGACGAGGCCAAAGAGGCACAGGATCGCCACCGGATTGCGCAGATCGCCGAGCGTCACCAGCGTCGCCGGGCTCGCCACCACGATCTTCGCTTCTTCCAGCGCGATGATGCCGAGAAACAGCCCGACGCCGGCAGAGATGGCGAGTTTCAGATTCTTCGGAATCGAATTGATGATGTATTCGCGAATGCGGAAGATCGAGATCAGAAAGAAGATGACGCCCGAGCAGAACACCGCGGCGAGCGCCTGCTGCCAGGTATATTTCATGGTCAAGACCACGGTGAAAGCGAAGAACGCGTTGAGCCCCATGCCGGGCGCCAGCGCGATCGGATAATTGGCGTAGAGCGCCATCACCGTCGTGGAGACCGCAGCGGCGATGCAGGTCGCGACGAACACCGCGCCCTTGTCCATGCCGGTACTGCCGAGGATCTGCGGATTGACGAAGACGATGTAGACCATCGTCAGGAACGTGGTCAGGCCGGCGATGAATTCGGTGCGGACATTGCTGCCCGACTGGTCCAGGCCGAACATACGATCAAGTACGGATTGCGGCTTTTCCGCGCGGCTTCCCCTGACGTCGTCCATGGTCTTCCCCCTCTCCCGTCGGCACCCATATTATAGAGCGATTCACGGCCGCAGGTGACGGAGTTCCGGCATGCACCTCGATCCGGTTCTACTGGCGCGGTTGCAATTCGCCTTCACCGTCTCGTTCCACATCATCTTTCCGACCTTTACGATCGGGATCGCCATCTATCTCGCCACGCTGGAAGTCCTCTGGGGCTGGACCGGCGTGGAACGCTACAAGCGGCTTGCCGCGTTCTGGACCAAGATTTTCGCGGTGTCGTTCGCGATGGGCGTCGTGTCCGGCGTCGTACTGTCCTATCAGTTCGGCACCAATTGGAGCCGCTTTTCGGCGGTGGCCGGCAACGTGGTCGGTCCGTTGATCGGCTACGAGGTTTTGACGGCGTTCTTTCTCGAGGCCTCGTTCCTTTCGGTGTTGCTGTTCGGCGGCGAGCGGGTGCCGCGCTGGCTGCATGTTTTCTCCGCTCTGATGGTTGCGTTCGGCACGACGCTGTCGGCGTTCTGGATTCTCTCCGCCAATAGCTGGATGCAAACGCCGGCCGGCTACACGATGGCAGGCGGCATCGCTTATCCGGCGGACTGGTGGGCCGTTATCTTCAATCCGAGCTTTCCCTACCGGCTCGCCCATATGCTCAATGCCTCGCTGCTCACCGGCGGCTTTGTCGGCATCGCGGTCGGCGCGCGTTATTTGCTCGCCGGTCGCCATGTCGAGGAAGCGCGCACCATGCTGCGCATGGCGATCGCGCTGACCGCGGTGCTGGCGCCGCTGCAGCTCATCATCGGCGATCTGCACGCCGAGAACACGCTCCAGTATCAGCCGACCAAGATCGCCGCCATGGAGGCGCATTGGGACGGCAGCCAGCCGGCGCCGTTCGAAATTTTCGCCTGGCCGGACGAGCAGACGGAGAGCAATCTCTATTCGATCTCGCTGCCGCATATCGCCTCGCTCCTCGTGACGAGGCAATGGGACGGTCTGTTCCCGGGGCTGAAAGACGTACCGCCGCAGGATCGGCCGCCGCTGCCGAACGTGTTCTTCGGCTTTCGCATCATGGTGGCGATCGGTCTCTACATGATCGCAGCGGCATGGTTCGGCGCGTGGCTATTGTGGCGCGGGCGGTTATTCGAGACGCGCTGGTATCTAAATGTGGTGGCGCAATCCTGGTGGGTCGGCTTCGTCGCCGTCATTGCCGGCTGGGTGGTGACCGAAAGCGGCCGGCAGCCGTGGATCGTGCAAGGCATCTTGCGCACCGCGGACGCGGTCTCGCCGGTCCCAGGCGCAAGCATTGCGGCTACGCTCATCCTCTTTATTCTGGTCTACGGCGTCGTGTTTTCGTTCGGCATCTATTTCATTAACCGGCTGATCGCCCGCGGCATTGTGGAAACGCGGCCGCCCGAACGCACGCCGCATCTTGCCGCCGGCCATCCGACATTCGAGACCTGAGCCATCGCCATGAATCCCAACATGGACATCACCGCGCTCCTTCCTCTGATCTGGGCCACGCTGATCGGGGTCGCGGTGGCGTTCTATGTCATCCTCGACGGTTTCGACCTCGGCATCGGCATATTGTTTCCGTTCGCCAAGGATGACGCCGAGCACGATCGCATGCTGGCGTCGATCGCGCCGTTTTGGGACGGCAACGAAACCTGGCTGGTGCTCGGTGGCGGCGGGCTCCTCGTCGCGTTTCCCCGCGCCTATTCGATCATCATGCCGGCGTTCTACTTGCCGCTGATGATCATGCTGCTGGCTCTGGTGTTTCGCGGCGTCACTTTCGAGTTCCGCGCCATCGCGCAGCGCAAACCGCTGTGGAATGCCGTATTCGCCGGGGGCTCGACGCTGGCCGCCTTTTGCCAAGGTTTGGTGCTCGGCGGATTGGTGCAAGGCGTCGAAATCGAGAACGGCGCCTATGCCGGCGGCCCGTTCGACTGGGCGACGCCGTTCGGCCTGTTATGCGGGCTCGGCGTGGTCGCCGGCTACGCTCTCCTCGGCGCGTGTTGGCTGATGCTCAAGACCGACGGCGACATGGCAGTACGCGCGGCAGCCAAAGCGAAGGTGCTGCTGGTGGCGGTGCTCGTCTTCATGGCCGCAGTCAGCCTCTATACGCCGCTCGCCATCCCGCGCATCGCGCAACGCTGGTTCACGATGCCGAACCTTATTCATCTTGCGCCGGTGCCGATCGTTACCGCACTAGTTGCGTTCGCGCAGTGGCGCTGGATCGAGGCACGGCGCGACGCCGCGCCATTTCTTGCCAGTATCGCGCTCTTCCTGCTCGGCTATCTCGGCCTGGTGATTTCGACATTCCCCTATATCGTGCCGCCGACGCTGACGATCCAGGACGCCGCAGCGGCGCCGTCGAGCCAGATGTTCATGCTGATCGGCACGCTGGTGCTGTTGCCACTGATACTCGGCTACACCGCGCTGACCTATTGGCTGTTCCGCGGCAAAGTCCGCGAGGGCGCGGCGTATCACTGAGCATGATCCCGAAAAGTGGTCACCGGTTTCCGCCTTCGCGAAGCCTGCTTCGGCGGGCGAAGCAAGGTCGGATAAGATCATGCTCCACTAAAAAGATCACTTCGCCGCCGCTACGCTGCCCGGCCTGATCACGCCCCAGCCGATCCACAGCGTCGGCATGCGCCCCTGCACCGGCCGGTCGAATGCGTGCGGCACTTCGGCGACCAGATCGGGAAAATACGCTTTGATGTCGGGCGGCGGCGTCGGCGTGGTGTCGGCGCTCTGCCAGATCACGATGGCGCCCTTCTTGCGGATATCGTCGGCGGTGACCCAAGGCGAGCGCGCCGGATCGGCATCGAAGAACACGCTCGGCCGGCTCGGCGCGGCAAGCGCGACCAGCGCGGCAAGGCGCTGGTCGCCGGTGACGACGGCAAGCGGTTGCCCGGTCCGGCGTTCGAAACTATCGGCAAAAAACCGGCCCATGGCACTCGCCGGCTGCGCAACTTTCAGATCCATGCCGGCGGTCCACGGCAACAGCACGATCAGGATCGGCACGAAGATCGCCGGCACGATCAGAAGCCCGGCCCAGGCGAAGCCGAGAATACGCTGGTGATGAAGCTCGATACCGTCGCCGGCGGCGATGACCAGAGCGAGCCCGGATAGCACGACGAGCGGCGCCGCGCCGCCGATCGGCAGCGCGCGCCCGAGCACGACGGCGACGCTCGTCGCCAACAATCCGGGCAGGACCGCAAAGACCTTCACGTAGGTCACGGCAAACGGATCGACCGGCTTACGCGCAAGCGGCGGTGCCGGGCTGGCGCGCACCCGCGGCCAGCCGGCCGCCAGCACGAGCAGGATGGCGAGCCCGGCGTGGGCGAGGATGAGGGCCGCAAGAAGCCGCAGCCACAGCGTCGTGTTGGCGCCCGCAAGAGTCGCGTCGCGCAGCCGCGCCAGCATAGGAACGAGCGCGGCGCCGGAAGCTTCGGCCGACATGCCAGCGAGCCAGATGAGATGCAGGAAGAGAAAAGGCACCAACGCCAACGCTACCATCCATGCTTCGATCGCGTTGAGCGCAGCACGCCCGCGTTCGGTGACCGCGGTGAACACGATGAGCGTGCCCAAAAGGAGTAACGCCGCGTCGCTGGAGAGAAGGAGGAGCGCCACTGCGACGCCGAGCGCATACCACGATCGCCGCTCGCCGCAGATCGCCGCTCGCCAATACTGCAGCAGGACTGCCGCCCACAGCGCCATGGCCAGGATCGGCGGCCCGAAATCCGGCGACGGCACGGTCAACAGCGAAATGCCGACCATCAGCAACACCGCCATGGCCGCGTGCGTCGGCCCGGCAATGGCGCGGCCAAGCGCGAACACGCACCAATAAGTCCCGACCACGCAGATCTGCGCCAGCACATAGACGCCGAACATGCCGGCAGCACGGAACGCGAGCTCGCCGAGCCAATAAGCGAGCGGCGGTCCGACGCCGGCATCGAAGCGCAATTCGTGACCGACGGCGAGGAGCTGCGCCAGCCCCTCCGGCGGGGCGGCGTAAAATAGCTCCGGCGCCGCGATCCAGATCGCGGCCTGTAAGAGCGCGGCCGGCCAAAACACCAGCAACGGGCGCGAGCGCAGCATTTCGACGTAAAGGGGGACGTAAAACATCGGCAAATAACATCAGACTCGGCGGGCACCGCGTGCGTCAGCGCCAAGCGATGGTTGGCGGTGCCCTATACGGCGGCCAAGCTAGAGTGGCAATACGCTGGCGATCGCCGCGTCCGCTTCGTCATCGGTCAGGCCGAGCGCACCGGCGACCGGCGAGAATGAGCGGCGATGGTGGATGGTGGGTCCGAGGAGGTCGAGCGCCGCAAAATGCTCGGGCACGCTGTAGCCCATATGGCGCTCGAAACCGTAACCGGGATAGGCGGCGCCGAGGCACGCCATCAACCGGTCTCGCGTCACCTTGGCGACGATGGACGCGGCGGCGATCGAGGCGACGAGGCCATCGCCGCCGATCACGGCCTGACAGTCGCAGCCGGCATCGATACGGTCGCGGCCGTCGACAAAAACGAGACGCGGCCTGACCGGCAGCGCCGCGACGGCGCGCGCCAGCGCCCATAGCGAGGCGCGCAAAATATTGTCGCGATCGATACGCGCCGGCGGCGCCATCGCCACCGCCACCTGCGCCCGGGCGCAGATGCGCTCGTAAAGCACCTCCCGCCGTTCCGGCGTCAGCCGCTTCGAATCGTCGAGCCCGCGCGGGATATTGTCCGGATCGAGAATGACGGCTGCCGCCACCACCGGCCCGGCGAGCGGTCCGCGGCCCGCTTCGTCGCAGCCGGCAACCGGCCACACCCCGCGCTTAAGCGCCGCGCGCTCGCGGCGGAACGTCGGCCGGAGCACGATCTCTTCACCGAGCGGAAGACGCGTCGGCGCGGCTGCCTTGCGGCTGGATCCATTGCGACTCATGCCGCAATGATGACCACGCTCCGAGCCACTCCGCAACGCCCACTAATCGTAGCCCAGATGAGCAAAGCGGCATCCGGGGTCAGCATCCACGCACGCAACCCGCATGTCGCTGCGCTCATGCGGGCTCCAATCAAAACAAATCGAGTTGCCGCGCCGCCGGCCGCGGCGGCCGGAAATGCTCGGTCGTGGTTTTCACGCTGGTCCGGTTGAAACCGAGCCGTTCGCAGGCGACTTCGAAGCGGCGGCCGATCATCCAGGCGATAGGACCTGAGCCGGTCATGCGCTTGCCGAACGTCGAATCGTTGTCCTTGCCGCCGCGGGTGTCGCGGACGAGCTTGAACACGTGCTCGACGCGGTCGGGAAAATTCTCGACGAGCCATTCGCGGAACAAGTCGCGAATTTCCAACGGTAAGCGAAGCAGGACGTAGCCCGCATGGCGCACCCCGGCCTCCTCCACCGCTTCGAGAATGCGCTCCAGCTCGGCGTCGTTGATGGCGGGAATGACCGGCGCGACCAAAGTCGAGGTCGGCACGCCGGCCTTCACCAGTTGCCGCAAAGCATCGAGCCGCCGCGGCGGCGTCGAGGCGCGCGGCTCCATGACGCGCGCCAATTTCGCATCGAGCGTCGTGACCGAGATCGCGACCTTGACCAGATCGCGCTTGGCCATGCGCGCGAGGATGTCGAGATCGCGCAGCACCAGCGCCGATTTGGTGACGATGCCGACCGGATTGCCGGCGCGCTCCAAAACTTCGAGGATGCGCCGCGTGATCTGATAGCGGCGCTCGATCGGCTGATAGGGATCGGTGTTGGAGCCGAGCGCGATGATCTTCGGCAGGTAATTCGGCGCCGACAATTCGCGTTCGAGCAATTCCGACGCATGCGGCTTCATCAACAGCCTGGATTCGAAATCGAGGCCGGGCGATAGCCCGAGATAGGCGTGGCTCGGTCGCGCGTAACAATAGACGCAGCCATGCTCGCAGCCGCGGTAGGGATTGATCGATTGCTCGAAGGAAATGTCAGGCGAGTCGTTGCGGGCAATGATCTTGCGCGTCGCGTCGACCGTCACCGTCGTTTTGAACGCCGGCAGTTCTTCGATACCTTGCCAACCGTCATCGAAAGCGACGCGGGCGAGCGGCTCGAAACGTCCGGAACTGTTCGACAGCGTGCCGCGACCGCGGCGACGCTCGCGATCGACGGCAGTTCCCAGTTCGCCCGCCGGCGAGGGCAGCGGTGCCGGCGGGCGTCGCAACGCGGATGAACAACTCATGGGCAACTCCTGTCGGAAGACTAACGGAGCTGCAGGAACAAATCAAGAACAATTATTCGTGGCCGCCGCCCATAAACAGACCTTGGAGCCTTTGGTCCCAGGGCCTATTCAGCTTGCGGCGGCTTTATCTTAGGGGGAAGGCCCAAGCCGAGGGACATGCTCAGCGTCATCATTCCGACGCGGAATTCGGAAAGCACGCTGGTGCCGACGCTGGTCGCGCTGGTGCCGGGCGCGACGGCCGGCCTCATTACCGAAGTACTGATCGCCGACGGTGGCTCGCAGGACGACACCGCGGCCGTCGCCGACGTCGCCGGCTGCAATTTCCTAGTGGTCGAGGGTCTGCTCGCGCACAGGCTCAAGGCGGCCGCGGCGGTGGCGCGTGCGCCGTGGCTATTGTTCCTGACGCCCGGAACCGTGCTCGACACGCCGTGGACCGACGAAGTCAGGCGCTTCCTGCAACGGGGGCGGCATGCCCAAGCCGCAGTGTTCCGGCGCGGCGGCGCGCAATCGACGCTGCGCCAATTTTCGCTATTGCTCGCGACGACCCTCGGCATGCCGCCACGGCCCGAGCAAGGCCTGCTTGTCGCCAAAGACTTCTATGAGGCCGCCGGCGGTCATTCCGGGCGCACCGGCGATCCCGAACGGGACCTCGTTCGCCGCATCGGCCGCCGGCGCATCGTCAAACTGACCACCCAGGCGTTCGCGCCACATTCTTGACTTTGTCAAGTATGTGGTCGAAGCTCGAACCCATGCCGAGCCGAGACCCGCAGAGCAGCGCCGAACATCGCGTCACTCAAATCCGCATCGCGACCGTGCGCCGCTTCAACCGCTTTTATACGCGGCAGATCGGCGTGCTGCGCAAAACCTTCCTCGACAGCCCCTATTCGCTCGGCGAGGCGCGCGTGCTCTACGAGATCGCATGCGCGGATGCGCCTACCGCAAGCGAGATCGGCCGCGCGCTCGATCTCGATGCTGGCTATCTGTCGCGCGTATTGCGCAATTTTGAAAAGCGCGGGCTGATCCGCCGCGAAGCCTCCGCCAGCGACGCCCGGCAAAGTCATCTGACGCTAACGCCGCGCGGCCGCAAAGACTACGCGCCGCTGGAGCTCCGCTCGCAACGCGATACCGCAGCCATGCTCGGCAAGCTTAAGCCCCAGGACCAGCTCCGCCTGATCGCAGCGATGAACACGATCCAGACGCTGCTCGGCGGCGACGCGCATAAGGCGGCGCCGCAAGCGCGAGCCGAGGAGCGCCACACCGTCCTGCGCGCACCGCGGCCGGGCGATTTCGGCTGGGTGGTCAAACGCCATGCCGAGCTCTACGCACAGGAATATCAGTGGATCGAGCCGTTCGAAGGCATCTGCGCGCAAATCGTCGCCGATTTCGCCAATAAGAACGAGCCGGAGCGCGAACGCTGCTGGATCGCCGAATTGGACGGCGAGAAGGTCGGCTGCGTTTTCCTGATCGCCGACTCGGCGAGCGTAGCGCGCATCCGGCTCCTCCTGGTCGATCCGAAGGCGCGCGGGCTTGGGCTTGGCGCACGGCTCGTGGCCGAATGCATCAGTTTCGCCCGCGGCGCCGGCTACAAAAAGATCACGCTATGGACGCACAGCGTGCTCACCGCGGCGCGGCACATTTATCAGAAAGCCGGATTTGCGCTCACGCGCAGCGAGGAGCGCGTGAGCTGGAGCCAGCCGGTGGTCAGCGAGCACTGGGATTTGGACCTTTAGACCGTAGCGCCAGCGAGCGCGGCCAGCAAAAGTGGATACCGGTTTTGCGTCCGGCCGCGCTCGCAAATATTTAAGCTGGCACGCAACCCGGGCAGCTGACCGGTTCCCACTCAGCCTGGTTGCGTGCGTGCCTTCGGCCGGCGCAGATGCTCGTCGAGGCGCGGCATGATCTCGACGAAGTTGCACGGCCCGTAGCGATAATCGAGCTGGTGCACCAAAATCTCGTCCCAGGCGTCCTTGCAGGCGCCGGGCGAGCCCGGCAGGCAGAAGATATAAGTCGAGCCGGCGACGCCGGCGGTGGCACGCGACTGAATCGCCGATGTGCCGATTTTCGGGAAACTGATCACCAGGAACAACGCCGAGAAGCCGTCCATCTTCTTGTCGAACAAGGGCTCGACCGCTTCCGGCGTCACGTCGCGGCCGGTGAAGCCGGTGCCGCCGGTGGTGATGATGCCGTCGATCAAGGGATCGGCGATCCAGGCTTTGACCCGCGCGCGAATGGCCTCGATGTCGTCGGTGACGATGCTGCGCTCGGCGACGTAATGTCCAGCGGCGACGATGCGCTGCACCAAAAGCGCTCCCGATTTGTCGTCCTTCATATCGCGCGTGTCGGAAATTGTCAGCACCGCGAGTTTGAGCGGCACAAATTGTTTGGTCTCGTCGATCCCTGGCATCGATAAGCCTTAACGCAACTCTTTCCCCGCTCGTCCCCGCGAAAGCGCGGACCTACAACTCTGGATTCCCGCCTGCGCGGGAATGAGCTGTAAATACATCAATCTCTTAATAGCTTAGGCCTGGCCGAGCCTCCTGCCAAGCGTAGTTACAGCGAACTGGCCGACATCGTATCGCAGGCGGAGAGCTGGCCGGAATTAAAGCCGTTTGAGAACCAGCGCTTGCGCTGCGCCGAAGTGCCGTGGGTGAAACTATCCGGGACGACATAGCCCTGGAATTCCTTCTGCAGTCGGTCGTCGCCGATGGCGGAGGCGGTCTGCAAGGCCTGGTCGACGTCGCCCGGGTCGAGGAAGCTGTGCTTTTGTTGCGCGCGGTTCGCCCAAATCCCCGCATAGCAGTCGGCCTGCAGCTCGACGCGCACCTGCAGCGCATTGACCTCCGTCTTACTCGAAGCCACCTGCTGCGCCGCCTGCACCCGCGGCAGGGTGCCGAGCTCGTCCTGCACATGATGGCCGACCTCATGCGCGACAACATAGGCCTCGGAGAAGCGGCACGCCTTGTCGCTCGAACAGGCGTCGAATTTGTCCTGCATGTCCCGGAAAAACGACATATCGAGGTAGATCTGCTTATCCTGCGGGCAATAGAACGGCCCCATGGCCGATTGCGCCATGCCGCAGCCGCCCCTGATCGCCCCGCTGAACAGCCGCAACGGCACCGGATGGTAGGTGCGCCCCATTGCCGTGAAAATGTCGGTCCAGCGGTCCTCGGTATCGCCGAGCACCGCGGCGATAAAATCCTTGGTTTCGGCAGTCCGCGCATCGTCCACCGGCGGCGGACCGCTCTGCTGGACGACCGTGCCGCCGCCGGAGAGGATTTCCGCGCCGTTGATCAGCACGCTCGGATCGATGCCGAGCGCCCAGCCGACCAAGCCGAGAATGATAATCGTGCCGATGCCGAGACCGTGCGCGCCGCCCGGCATGCCGAAGCCGCCGCCCATGCTCGCGCCGCGATCGTCCTCGACGTTGCTACTGCGGCGGAATTCATCCCAACGCATCTGTTTTTGCTCCTTCAAAAAGTGCGGCGCGGCGGCGCCCGACAATACGCAAACCGTCTGCCGATCGCGGCGAATTAACCAAGTGTTTCCCGGCATTTATTGCCTAGTGACAAGCCGTTTTCAGTAACCCGATTTTTACCTTGGGCCGGCATCATCCCCTCATCGGTTGTAGGTCCCGCGTCGCCGATCAGCGTCGCCTGAGTCAGAGTTCTGAGTCATGGTTGTGTCGCGTCGCGGGGCGTCCGTAAGGGCGCCCCGCGTGAGTTTTGAGTCCCAACAGCCCGCCTCCGCGCGCATTGTCGTCGGCGACTGCGTTGCCGAGATGACAAAGCTCCCGGCGCAGTCCGTCGACCTCGTCTTTGCCGACCCGCCGTACAATCTGCAGCTCCAAGGCGCCCTCAAACGTCCCGATGATTCCCGCGTCGATGCGGTCGACGACGATTGGGACAAATTCGCAAGCTTCGCAGCCTACGACGATTTCACCCGCGCCTGGCTCGCCGCCGCCCGCCGCGTGATGAAGCCGTCAGCCACGTTGTGGGTGATCGGCTCCTACCACAATATATTTCGTGTCGGCGCAACGCTCCAGGACATGGGCTTCTGGATCCTCAACGACATCGTCTGGCGTAAATCCAATCCGATGCCGAATTTCCGCGGCCGCCGCTTCACCAATGCGCATGAGACCCTGATCTGGGCCGCGCGCGACGCCGCCAAGCGCGATTATACGTTCAACTACGAGGCTCTCAAGGCGGGCAACGATGGCATTCAGATGCGCTCGGACTGGTTCATTCCGCTATGCACCGGCGAGGAGCGGCTCAAGGGCCGCGACGGCAAGAAACTGCATCCGACGCAAAAGCCGGAAGCATTGCTGGCGCGCGTCATCCTCGCCGCCTCGCGGCCGGACGATCTCGTGCTCGACCCGTTTTGCGGCAGCGGCACGACCGGCGCGGTGGCGCGGCGGCTACGCCGGCGCTTTGTCGGCATCGAGCGCGACGGGGATTACTCCGCGGCAGCGCGCGAACGCATCGACCGCATCGAACCGATGCCCGAGCCGTCGCTGGCGACCTTCATGACCGCGCGCGAGGCGCCGCGGGTGCCTTTCACCGCGTTGATCGAGCGCGGCATGATCTCGCCCGGCATCAATCTCGTCGATGCGAAGCGACGGCATCGCGCGCTGGTGCGCGCCGATGGCGCGCTTTCCCTTGGCGAGGCGGTCGGTTCGATCCACCGTATCGGCGCCTTGGTGCAAGGACTGGAAGCCTGCAACGGCTGGACCTTCTGGCACGTCGAAACGCCAAAAGGTTTGACGCTGATCGACGACTTCCGCGCCATCGTGCGATCGGAAATGGCGCAAGCCGCGGAATAACGAAATCGACTACGCTCCGGGCACGACTTCAACAAGCAGCTCAAGCGCGCGCTTGGCGAAGGCCTCCATATTCGAAAGCCGGTCGGCGCTGCCGGTGCGTAGCGTGATCGCGCGCTCGGCCGGACCGGAGACCGCAATACACGTGTGGCCCGCCGGATCGCCGTAGCGATTGCCGCTCGGTCCCGTCGCGCCGGTTTCGCCAAGACCCCAGGCCGCGCCGTGCCGCTCGCGCACGCGCCGCGCAATCAACAGCGAATAGGGCTCAGTCGCCGCCCGCAAGCCTTCCATCTCGGCGTCGCCGATGCCGAGCAACGCCGCGCGCGCCGATTTTGTGTAGACCACGGCGCCGCCGAGAAAATAGGCCGACGCGCCAGGCACAGCCAGCAAAGCCGCAGCGATGAGACCGCCGGTTGAGGACTCGGCAATGGCGATCGTCTCGCGCCGCGCGATTAGGCGCTGCGCGATTATCTCCGCCAACGGCAGCAGCGTTTTCATCGCGCCGCCACTACCATGATCTCGACCTTGTAATCGGGCGAAGCGAGACCCGCTTCGACGGTGGCACGCGCCGGGGTGTTTCCCGGCGATACCCAGGCATCCCACACCGCATTCATCTCGGCGAAATTCGCCATGTCGGTGATCCAGATATTCGCTGAGAGGAGTTTGCTTTTGTCCGTCCCGGCCTTGGCAAGAAAGCCGTCGATCTGGGAGAGGATGCTTTTGGTCTGCTCGGCCACGCTTTTGCCCTTCGGCGCTTCGGCGACGATGCCGGCGAGATAGACCGTGTCGCCGTGGACGACGGCCTTGCTCATGCGCGGCCCGGTCTCGTGACGTTCGATTTTCATGATCGATCCTTTCTCGGTTGGATTTTGTCTATTCGATCCGAAGTCAGCGCGCGCGCCAAGACCTTGCGCATGAGGCTCGGCCAAGCTTCGCCGGCGAGTTCCGCGATTGCGATCCAGCGCGTGCCTGCAGGTGCCGGCGCGCGGGCTCGGACATCCGCCACATAGACGGTGAGTTCAAGCGGGAAATGCGTAAACACATGACCCACCCTACCTGAAAGACGGCGCCACTTTTCCGGCTTCCTTAAAGCGAAGCGCGGCGCGCACTTGAGCGCAGCACCCCAGTCAAAGTCCGCCGACCACTCGGTCGTCGGCACTTCAGTCATGCCGCCGAGGAGACCTTTCGGCGGCCGCGTGCGCGTCAGAATGAAACCATCGGTGCGGCGTGCGACGAAAGCGGCGCCGCGGCGCAACTCTCCTTGCCGTTTCGGTATTCGCCGCGGAAATGTTTCCGCATCGCCGCGAGCGCAAGCGACGCAGCTTGTGTTCCAGGGACAGAGCGCACACGCCGGAGTCTTCGGCGTGCAGAGCGTGGCGCCGAGATCCATCATGGCTTGGGCGAAGTCGCCGGCGCGGCGATTCGGCGTCAGGCCTCGCGCCAGGCGGGAAATTTCCGGTTTGGCCGCCGGCAGCGGCGTGTCCACGGCATAGAGCCGGGCGATCACGCGCTCGATATTGCCGTCGACCGGGGTGACCGGCGCATCGAAGGCGATCGCGGCGACGGCGGCAGCGGTATAGGCGCCGATGCCGGGCAAATCGCGCAGCGCCGCCTCGTTCTGCGGGATTTTTCCGCCATGCCGCTCGGCCACGGCGCGTGCGCAGGCATGAAGATTTCGCGCGCGGGCGTAATAACCGAGGCCGGCCCAGGTTTTGAGGACATCGTCGAGCGGCGCCGCCGCCAGTGCCCGGATATCGGGCCAGCGCGCCAGAAACCGCGCGTAATAAGGCGCCACCGCCTTGACCGTGGTCTGCTGCAGCATGATCTCGGAGAGCCAGACGCGGTAAGGGTCGGCCCGTTGGCCCGGCGGTGCGCGCCACGGCAGTTTACGGCGATGCCGGTCGTACCAGGCCAGCAAGCCGGTGGGTTGCGGTGACAAAACCACCGCGGCGCCCTTGCCGCGCTGTCGTCCCGCTGTCTTCGCTGCTACGGTCATCGGCTGTGGGATGACAGAGCCAAACCCAATGAACAAGATCCGGTCATGAACAAGACCAATCGCCCGTTCGCCAAGCCGTTGCGCGATCTTGTCCCCAAAATCGTCGGCCAGACCTTTACGCGGCAGGGTTTTGCCTCCGCCGAACTGGTGACGCGCTGGGCGGATATCGTCGGGGTGGAAATCGCCGCCCACAGCGAGCCGATGAAAATCCAATGGACGCGCCCGGCAGACGGCGAAGAGCGCGAGCCGGGGACGTTGGTGCTGCGGGTCGAGGGACCGGCGGCGATTGAGATTCAGCATCTCGGCGACGTGATCTGCGAGCGCGTCAACCGCTTTCTCGGCTGGCGCGCCGTGGCGCGGCTCGCATTCCGTCAGGCGCCGCTGCGACGCGGCGAGCGCAAAGCGGCGCGCGGCTTCGACCCGGCCGTGGCGACGCAGGTTGCGCAAACACTATCGGGTATACGCGATGACGACTTGAAAAACGCGCTGGCGCGACTCGGCGCGGCAATCAAGCGACCGTGACCCTTGTTGCCGCAGGGGCATTGCAGGGTACTTGGCTCCCAGGCGCGCTAATGCCACATTCGTAAGCGAACAATTCCTGGATTTTTCCGCTCGAAGGAGCCTTCCCGTGACGCTTAATCGTCGTGAGTTGCTATTGGCCGGCGCGGCTTTCACCCTGATCGGAGCCGGCGCGACCGCCACCGTCCTGCCGCTTTCAAGCCCGGCCAGAGCGGACGATACCACGGCCTCGCCGGCCGACCTGGCCGACGCCGGTCCCAACGGCGACGTGATGCTCGGCTCCGACAAGGCGGCGGTGACAATCATCGAATATGCCTCGATGACCTGTCCGCATTGCGCGCATTTCTCGGAGACGACGTTTCCGGAGTTGAAGAAGCGCTACATCGACACCGGCAAGGTGCGCTTTACGCTGCGCACGTTCCCGCTCGATCAGCTTGCGGCGGCGGGATTCATGGTGGCGATCTGCGGCGGCAAAGACAAATATATGCCGATCGTCGAAACCCTGTTCGCGAAGCAAGAGCAATGGATCGTCAAGGACCCGGTCCCGCCGCTCGAGGAAATCGCCAAGCAGTTCGGCTTCACCGACGACCAGTTCAAGCAATGCCTGGCGAATCAGAAGGTGCTCGATGACATCCAGGCGGTGCGCGACCACGCCGTCCAGAAGCTCGGTGTCAATTCGACGCCCACTTTCTTCATCAACGGCAAGAAGCTGATCGGCGACCTTTCGATCGATCAAATGGCCAAGGAGATCGACCCCTATCTCAAGACAGGATAAGGGTTTTTTGCCCCAGACCGGGTCCGGCAGCGAGTTCGCCGGGCGCCACCCGAGACGGTCCGGCAGCGCGAAGGTCTGGATAATTCGGCGGCGCGTGTTGCGCTCGGAGTCCCGACGATTCATTCTCCGCGCCGATGCGGCACATCTCCCGCGCCGGAGAGCCAAGCTTGCGGGCATCGGCTCTCGGCGTGAGCATTTAACGATTCCCTGCACCGCCGCGGCATGGGAGAGGGACGTGCCAAGCGAATGAAGCTCACGCGGCTGCGCCTGATCGGCTTCAAATCCTTCGTCGAACCGACTGACTTCGAGATTGAACCGGGACTGACCGGCGTCGTCGGCCCGAACGGCTGCGGCAAATCCAATCTGGTCGAGGCCGTGCGCTGGGTCATGGGCGAAGCGTCCTACAAGGCCATGCGCGCGGCCGAGATGGACGACGTCATCTTCTCCGGCAATACCGGCCGCCCGGCGCGCAATCATGCCGAGGTCGCAGTCTCGATCGACAATTCCGACCGCAAGGCGCCGGCCTCGTTCAACGATTTCGACGCGCTGGAAGTGTCCCGCCGCATCGTGCGCGAGCATGGCTCGACCTTCCGCGTCAACGGCCGCGAGGTGCGCGCGCGCGACGTCGGCATGTTGTTCGCCGACGCCTCGACCGGCGCGCATTCACCTGCTTTGGTGCACCAGGGCCGCATCGGCGAGATCATCCAGGCGCGGCCGGATCAGCGCCGCCGCGTGCTGGAAGAGGCCGCCGGCATTTCCGGGCTGCATGCGCGGCGCCACGAAGCGGAGCTACGGCTCAAAGCCGCCGAGCAGAACTTGGCGCGGGCCGAGGACGTCATCGGCCAATTGGCCGCCCAGGTCGCGGCGCTGAAAACCCAGGCGCGGCAAGCGGTGCGCTACCGCAACATTTCCGGCCAAGTGCGCCGCACCGAAGCGCTGCTGTTCCACTTGCGCTGGATCGCGGCGCGGAGCGAAGTCGGCGAAACCGGGCGCGCTAAGGATGAAGCCGTCCGCATCGTCGCGGCGCGCACCGGCGAACAGGCACAAGCCTCGACCCGCCAGGCGCAGATCGCCGCCACTCTACCGGCTTTGCGCGAAGCGGAAGCGAGAGCCGCCGCCGGCCTGCAACGTCTTATCGTCGCGCGCGAAACGCTCGAGCGCGAGGAGGCCCGCGCCAAGGAGCGCATCGGCGAACTCGACCGCCGCATCGAACAGTTCGCAGCCGATCTGCAGCGCGAACGGGCGCTGGCGGCCGACGCCGCGGCGGCGCTGCAACGGCTCGACGCCGAGGAGAAAGCGCTGGCGGCGGTGGCCCAGGAAACCGACGCGCAGCTTGTCGGCGCCAACGGTCGCGTCGCCACGGCGGATGCCGCATTGGCGGCCTCGGAAAAATCCTTTGCCGAATTGACCGGCGCGCTCGCCGATCTCAGCGCGCGCCGCAATCAGTTGCAGGCCGCCCTGCGCGAACACCAGGAGCGCGCCACGCGGCTTGAGGCCGAGTTCGCCAATATCGAAGCCGGCTTGGCCGCAACCGACTCCGGCGCGCCGGATTTGCCGGCGCTGGCTGCTGCGGTTGCCGAAGCGCAAGCGGCGCTCGCCGAAGCGGAAGGCGCGGCGCATGCCGCGGAAGCCTCGCATCGGCGCGCCCGCGAAGACATCGACGCGGCGCGCGCGCCGCTCGCCGCCGCCGAGAAAAGCGTGCAGCGGCTTGAGACCGAGGCCAAGACCATCGGCAAGCTGCTCGCGGTCGAGAGCAAGAATCTGTGGCCGCCGGTGATGGACGCGATCACCGTAACCGAGGGCTACGAGAAAGCGCTCGGCGCCGCCTTGGGCGACGATCTCGATGCGCCGGTGGGCTCATCGGCGCCGATGCATTGGGCCGGCGCCGCGCTCGATCCGTCCGATCCGAGCCTGCCGGACGGCGTCACGGCGCTGTCGGAATATGTGAAAGCGCCGGCGGAGCTGGCGCGCCGCCTCGCCCAGATCGGCGTGGTCGACCGCGCCGAAGGACCGCGCTTGGCCTCGATGCTCAAGCCTGGCCAGCGGTTGGTTTCGCGCGAAGGCGATTTTTGGCGCTGGGACGGCTTTGCGGTTGCCGCCCACGCGCCGACCGGCGCGGCGCGCCGGCTCGCCGAACGCGGCCGCCTGCTCACGATCGAGAGCGAACTTGCAGCCGCGCGCACCGACGTCGACGGCAAGCGCCGCATCGTCAACGCAGCGGAAGCGGCGCTGACCGCCGCCACCGCCGCGGAAACTGAGGCGCGCGCACACTGGCGTGAGGCCCAGCACCGCACCGATGCCGCGCGTGAACAACACGCCGTCGCGGAGCGCGAGGTCAGCCGCAATGCGGCGCGCATTTCGGCGCTCCAGGAAGCGCGGCAGCGGATCGGCGCGGCTCGCGACGAGACCAGGCTTGCCCGCGCCGAGGCGGAAACGGCGCTCGCCGCCCTGCCGGACGCCGCCGAAATCGAAAGCAAGCTCGCCGATATCAATGCGGCAATCGTGCGCGAGCGCAGCGCCTGCGCCGAGCAACGCGGCGAAGCGCAGGCGATCGCGCGCGAATCCGAGCTTGCCAGCCACCGACTGCGCGCCATCGCTGCCGAGCGGCAGGAATGGAACGACCGCAACGACAATGCCGCGGCGCAGATCGCCACCCTTGGCCAGCGCACCGACGAGGCGGCAAGCGAACGCGCCGAATTGATCGAGGCGCCGCAGAAGTTCGAAAGCCAGCGTCAGGCATTGATCGGCGAGATCGAAACCGCCACCGCCGAACGCCGCACCGCCGCCGATCGTCTGGCGGCGGCCGAGACCGACCTTGCCGAGGCAGACAAGGCCGCGCGCCTGGCGCTTGAAGCCGTCGGCGAAGCGCGCGCCGAAGCGGCCCGCGGCGAGGAACGTTACGACGCCGCCAAGCGTCGGCTTGCCGATATCGAGCACGAAATCCGCGAAATCCTGCAACTCGAGCCGGCGAGTGCCGCGGAAGTCGCCGAGCTCAAGCCGGATGCCGAGACCCCGTCGATCGCCGAGGTCGAGGCCAAGATCGAGCGCATCAAGGCCGAACGCGAACGGCTCGGCTCGGTGAATCTGCTCGCCGAGCAGGAATTGCGCGACGTCGAGGGCCAGCACCAAAAACTCATCGGCGAGCGCGACGACCTGGTCGAAGCGATCCGCCGGCTGCGCCAGGGCATCCACAGCCTCAATCACGAAGCACGCGAGCGGCTGCTCGCCTCGTTCCAGATCGTCAACGAGAACTTCAAGAAGCTGTTCGCCGAACTGTTCGGCGGCGGCAATGCCGAGCTGCAATTGATTGAGAGTGAAGATCCGCTGGAAGCCGGCCTTGAAATCATGGCGAAGCCGCCGGGCAAGAAGCCGGCGACGCTGTCGCTATTGTCCGGAGGCGAGCAGGCGCTCACGGCTTTGGCTTTGATCTTCGCCGTGTTTCTCACCAACCCGGCGCCAATCTGCGTGCTCGACGAGGTCGACGCGCCGCTCGACGACTACAACGTCGAGCGCTTCTGCAATCTGCTCGACGAAATGACGCGTTCGACCGACACCCGCTTCGTCATCATCACCCACAATCCGATCACCATGGCGCGCATGAACCGCCTCTACGGCGTCACCATGGCGGAGCGCGGCGTGTCGCAGCTCGTCTCAGTCGACCTCGAAGGCGCGGTGAAAATGCGCGAAGCGAGCTAAGGATTCAGCAGCGGTTCCATCTGACGCGCGACAACAAAATGCCGCGCTCCATCCTCGCAAGGATCGGCGCGGCATCTGATTTTTTGCCTTCCCCTAACGGACCGTTCGATCGGACAACGATCCAGCCTATTCCGGCATGCCCACCACCGGGTTGTTGAGATGGGTCCACTCGTTCATCGACCCGGCGTAGAGCTTGGCATGCTCGTTTTTCAGAATTTCGTGCGACACGAACCACGCGCCTGAGGCCAAGTGCCCGGTGTTGCAATAGGCTATCGTCGGCCGCTCGGAACTGATGCTCTGCTGTTTGAAGATCGCCCGATAGTCCTTTGCGTCCATGAATTCCTGAGCGCCGTCCGCCGGCTTGGTGATTGCTTCGGTGGGGAACGAAGCGGCGCCGGCGACATGGCCGGCCGCCGTCACGACCGGGCTCTTAGCGATGCCGAAGAACTGCGCGATCGGGCGGGCATCCACCAATTGCGCCGCGTGATGCTTCAGGCTGGCTTTGACGTCATCGGTCGTCGCCAAAAGTTCCTTACGCTCGGCGGTGGCGGCCCAGTCGCCTTGCTTGGCGACGATGGGATCGGTGCTGATCGGATATCCGGCACTGATCCAGCTATTGGTGCCGCCATTGAGGACGGCGATATTGTCATCGCCGAAATATTTCAGCTGGAAGAACAATCGCGTCGCCATATCCAGCGACTCGACGCTGTTTGCGATGGGGGCGATGACGATCGTCGTCCCCTTGCTCACGCCGGCATCGTCCATCGCTTTCTGGAAGAATTCCTTCGTCGGCATCATGGCGTTGAGCTTGACGCCATCGACTTGGCGCGTCTCGCGGATTTTGCCGAAATCCACGGAAAGCGCGCCGGGGATGTGGCCGCCGGTTTCGGCCAGTGTTTTCTTGCCCGTGGCGTTATCGACGTTGAATGTCGGCTCGACCGTGAGCCGCTTCATGTCGTCGCGGATATCGATCACCGTCACTTGATTGATGTGATCGTGCAGCCATTGTGCGCTGACCAGCGGTCCCGGCAGGCTGGTTGCGGTTTCAGCTTGCGCCGCGACAGCGACATTCATTGACGATGCGCCCACGGCCAGAGCCGAGGCCGCAATTGTCGCTGCAATCGCCAATCGAATCGACATCATCTGGTTTTCTCCCATGAATTAAAAGTTTTTCACCAACATTTCGACCCGGTGGGCGATTTAATTCATTGATCTCGATCAAAGACGCGGCTACGCCGAAGCGGCATTCTTCGTTCAGGCCATGGGTTTCGCTCCAAGGTTCCGCTATGAATGTTCGCCCATTTTGGCCGCCGCTGTACGCCGGGATCGCGCTCGGCCTTGTATTGCTGATGACGTTCCTGCTCACCGGCCATGGTTTGGGCGCGAGCGGTTTTTTCACGCGGCTGACCGCGTGGTTCGGCGGCGGGATCGCTCACGACGCGACGGTGGGAAATAGCTATCTCGGCCCGTTTCTGACCGCCGCCGCACATCCGCTAGCGAGCTGGATCAGCTGGGAGATCGTCGGCGTGATGCTCGGCGCGCTGCTCGCGGCATTCACCAGCGGGCGTTTCCGCGTGCGGCTCGACGGCGCCCCTAAACTCGGCGGCTCCGGGCGGGTCGCATTGGCCATCGGCGGCGGCGCGCTGACCGGCTTCGGCGCACGGCTGGCGCGCGGCTGCACCAGCGGCATGGGACTGTCCGGCGGTGCGCCGCTCGCGGTCGCGGCATTCCTGTTCCTGATCGGATTTTTCATCAGCGGGATCGTGCTCGGCTGGCTGATGCGGAGGGTATGGGTATGAGTCTTCCTTTCTACGACGAAGGCGTCGCCTCAGGCGTCTTAAGCGGCCTGCTGTTCGGCTACGTGCTGGAAAGCGCCGGTTTCGGCAGCCCGCGCAAGCTCACCGCGCAATTCCGCTTCACCGACTGGTCGGTGTTCAAGGTCATGTTCACCGCCATCATCGTGGCGGCGATCGGTCTTGCCGTAGCGACCGCAACCGGCGTGCTGGCTGCGAACAGCATCTTCATCCCAACCACCTTCTTCTGGGCGACGCTGACCGGCGGCGCTTTGGTCGGCGCCGGTATGGCGATCGGCGGCTATTGCCCGGGCACATCTGCAGTCGGCCTCGCGAGCGGACGGCTCGATGGCTTCTTCTTCATGGCGGGAATGGTGCTCGGCACTGGAGTTTTTGCCGCTCTGTTCGAGCCGATCAAGGGCTTCTACCTAGCCGGCCAGGGTCCGCAAGCGCAGACGCTCAGCCAGCTGTTCGGGGCGCCGACTTGGCTCGTGCTCGGTGTCCTGATCGTCATCGCCGTGCTCGGCTTCGTCATCGGCACGCGGCTCGAGCGCGCGAACGGCGGCGCGCTGACCGCCGAGCAATTGACCGGGACGAGCGCCGAGGAAACCGGCGAAATTGAAATCGTCAGCGTGCGCGTGAGCTGATTACATCAGGAGGCAAGCATGCAAACCAAGATCAAATCCGCTCTGCTCGCTGGCAGCCTTTCGGCGATCGCAGCTGCTATTGTAGCGACAGTCCCGGCGCCGACGCCGGTTGCGGCCACGGCAAGCGCGGTCCAAGTTGCGCAGGCGACAAATCCGTGCGGTCCGAGCAATCCCTGCGGCCCGAGCAATCCCTGCGCCCCCGGAAAGCCGCCGAAGTCGCAAGGCAATCCGTGATCGGCGCCGGCGGAGCAGCGGGCAGTGGCAGTTATGCTGGACACGCCGTCGAGCTCATCGCAGGCCGTGCCGGCAATGACCGGCGCAGACGACAGACTCGCCGCGCCACTGACGGAACTGAACCGCGACGCGCTGCTTGCAATGTATGACGCGGCGGCGGAAGCCACCGCATGCCTCGCCGCGCTGGCCAAAATCGGCCTCAACCCGGTGACCGCCGTGCTTGGCGGCGCAACTGCCGTCGAGGAATGGGCGCACTATCCCCAGGGCGACGTGATCGATCCCATCACGCACAGCCAATTTTACTACCATGCCCATGTGTCAGGCGAGCGCGTCGACCGTGAGCACGGTCACTTCCATGCTTTCGTCCGGGCGAAACAGACCTGTGCGGAACTGCAACCGGTAAATTGGGCGGACGGCATATCTCCCGACGATGCAGCCGCCGTCACGCACCTGGTGGGCCTATCGACCGATGCTTCCGGCCGGGCGATCCGGCTGTTCACCACCAATCGCTGGGTCACAGGAGAGGTCTGGTACGATGCTGCCTCAGTAATCCGCATGCTCGATCGCTTCGACATGACGACGAGGGAGCCCTGCTACGATCTCAACCGCTGGCTAACCGCCGTGATCGCAATGTTTCGGCCGCAGATCGAAGTTTTGATACGCGCGCGCGATGTGCGACTCATGCAGTTTGCCGCCGAGAACCCCGGATGCGACGTCTACGAGGACCGCGAGCTGCAAGTGACTTCGGCAATGCCGGTCGATTTCCTCACGCAGATCGGCGCCATCGAAGCCGCCCTCGCTGGCGCCGCTGAGTGATTTAGTTCGTCTCGTTCGATGCCGTGAAGCGAGCGGCAGCGAATGGCGTGGCGCTCACTCATTCCCCAGCTTGAACAAGCGCCGCGCATTGCCGCGGCCTATTTTCATGCGGTCGTTCTCGCTGATCGGGCAGGCGTCGAACCAGTTGGCGGCGTGATCGATGTTCTCGAACGGCCAGTCGGTCGAGAACATGATGCGGTCGGCGCCGATTTCCAGCATCGCGTTCATCAGCGCTTGGGTGCGGAAATTGCCCGAAGTGGTGAGGAAGAAGTTGGACGAGAAATATTCGCCCAATCGCTTCTTCGCCGGCCATTTATTGCGGCCGGGAATCCAGGCATTGGAATTGTCGACGCGCCAAATCCCGTAGGGGAGATTCTCGCCCATATGGCCGAGAACGATGGTGAGCCGCGGATGCGCGTCGAACAAGCCTGAGGCCATCAGCCGCAATGCGTGCACCGCCGTCTCCTGGCCGAACGCCCAGATCGGTCCCATCAGCCAGGGGTGGCCGTCATAAATCCGCGCATCGTGCGGCACCGGATTGCGCGGATGCAAATAGAACGGCACGTCGAGCCGCTCGACCGTGGCCCAGAACGGCCGGTATTGCGGCAAGTCGTAATAGATGACGGTCTCGGCGTCGCCGGCTTGCGAAAATCCATTGACCAGAGCACCGCGAAAACCGAGCTCCTTGACGCAGCGCTCCAATTCGCGCGCGGCAATGTCGGGATCCTGCATGGCGAGCGCGGCAAAGCCCTGAAAGCGGCCCGGCCGCTTGCGCACCTGTTCAGCCAGATAATCGTTGGCCTTGCGCGCGACCTCGGCGGCGCGCGTCTTGTCAGGAATGGCCTGCACCGCCGGCGCGTTGAGCGACAGGATCATCATCTCGATGCCGTACTCATCCATCAGCGCAAGCCGCCTGCCGTGGATGTCCGCATTGCGGTCTCTGACTTCGCGCCGCACCGGGTCCGGAAAGTAGCCCATCGAATCTTCGGCGGTTTCCGGAATGGCGAAATGTTCCTCGAGTGCGATCTTGCCCTGCATGGTCCCTCCCCCATCCGGCGTCCGTCGAAGCCGGCGCCGGCCAGCCGATTAATCTTAACACGGCGGAGAATGCCCGCGTCCCGGCGATCCGCGCATGGCAGCGCCGCTGGCACGGTTCTGGCGAGCCATCGGCACGAGCTTCCCGCACTGTCCCATTCCGGGGCGGCGGCGGGCCCCGCTCGTCCAAAACGCAACAGCGAAGCCGGCCGCGCCGATGAACGTTCAACCCAGTTACACGCTGGCATCCCCGCCGCAGACGAGCCGGGTGTTACGCGCCTGGGCGCGCTTGTCGCGCGGAACTTTTTCCATCGCCATCTTCCTCATCGACGTCGCGCTGATCGTGGCGACGTCGTGTATCACCGGCATGGTCTATTACCGCATCGCTTATGGCGACATCGACGAGATTTCGCGCTGCGTCCAGGTCGGGCTGTTGGCGGCGAGCATATTCACCATCTCCAATGTGTTTCGCGGCGAATACCGGATGCCGAACTTCTTCGCGTTCAAGCCGCATGCCCGCCGCACCATCCAATTGTGGAACGTCACGTTGATCTGCCTCTTGATGCTCGGGTTCCTGGCGCAGGTCAGCGTCGATTATTCGCGCGGCTGGATCGTGCAGTTCTATTTCGCCACCCTCGCCGCTCTCGTCGTGTCGCGCTTTGCCATCGTACGCATTACCGCGCTGGCCCGCGCCGCCGGATTGGTTTCGGCGCAGCGCATTTGCCTGATCGGCACCGGCGCGCATATCGGCGCCTTCGTCCAGCATTACGAGCCCTGGACGCTGGGACTCAACGTGGTCGGCTGCCGCTTTCTCACCCCGGTTGCGGCCACCGCATCGGCCGAAACGCGGCGCGCCGCGCTCGATCGCGACCTCGCCGAGGCGGTCGCCAGCGTGCGCAGCCTCGAGCCGGACGCGATTTACCTTTTGCTGCCGTGGTCGGCGACCGAGATCATCGATCGCTGCGCCAAGACTTTCCTGGCGCTGCCGGTCGAGATCCATCTCGGACCCGAGCAGATCCTGCACAAGTTCGACGAAGTCGAGCTCGCCAAGGTCGGGCCGCTGGCGAGCTTGCAATTGACGCGCTTGCCGCTATCGCGCGCCGAGGTGATGCAAAAGCGCTGCTTCGATCTTGTCTTGGCGTCGCTGGCGCTGATTGCGCTGACGCCGCTATTCGTCATCGTCGCGATCCTCATCAAGCTCGACGGTCCGGGGCCGATCTTCTTCGTGCAGCGCCGCTACGGCTTCAATCAGCAGCCGTTCCGTATCATAAAATTCCGCACCATGCGGGCGTCGGAAGATGGCGCCGTCGTGCCGCAGACCACGCGCGACGATCCGCGCTTGACGCGGATCGGCCGCTGGCAGCGGCGCTGGAACATCGACGAAATCCCGCAGCTCTTCAACGTGCTCGCCGGCGACATGTCGCTCGTGGGCCCGCGGCCGCATGCGCTGTCGCACGACCACGACTATGAGCGCCGCATTTCGCTTTATGCCCGGCGGCACAACGTCAAACCCGGGATCACCGGCTGGGCGCAGATCAACGGCTATCGCGGCGAGATCGACAGCGACGAGAAAATCAGAAAGCGCGTCGAGTACGACCTGTTCTATATCGACAACTGGTCGCTCTGGCTCGACCTGAAAATCATCGCCCGCACGCTATTGTCGCCCGCGGCCTACCGCAACGCGTACTGAGAGGAGCATTATCCCGCAAACGAGGCGATGGCGGCGACGGCGCCGACGGTCACCAGTGCCGTCGATAGCCACAAAATGCCGATCAGAAGCCACAGCGGGCGCGGCTTCCTGGCGGCCGTCGGCATCGCCGGCCAGGTCCAGGACCGCAGTGCCGGCTCACCCAGTCGCAGCGCGACGCTCGCCCTTTCGATATCGGCAAATTCGCGGGCGAGCTGGTCCTGCTCGAACTGCGTCAGCGCGCGAGCATGTTCGGCGACACTATCCATGGCGCGACGGTGCGGCGGCTCGGCGTTGCGAGACCCGGGCAATATGGCATTGCTGCTGGCGTCGGCTGACGGCTCAGAACCGAGATAATGCTCGGACATTTGCATCCACCTGTTTGGGGTGAATCCTTAAATGACACGTCCCATCAAGGCGATGTCGATCCGGCGCTAACCTTAACGGCGCAGCTGGCCGCCATAAGGGACGCGGCGATAGCGCCTGACGATTGAACCCATAATCGAACCTATGGGCGCTCGCAGTCGTCATAAACCGTGCCTATCTACTGCTCGCGGCCATTAAAACGGTCACCCGTTGAGCCATTTCCGATATCCGCTTTGCAGGAGCCCAAATGTCCACTTCGACCATCATCGTTCTTGCCGTGATCGTCGTCGTCGTTTTGTGGGCGATCACCGTCTATAACGGCCTCGTTTCCATGCGGCAGCGGGTCAATGAGGCCTTTGCCGACATCGACGTGCAGCTGCGGCAGCGGCACGATCTCGTTCCCAACCTGGTCGAGACGGTCAAAGGCTATGCCGCGCACGAGCGCGGCACGCTCGACGAGGTCGTCAAGGCGCGCAATGCGGCGGTGGCGGCGCAAGGACCGGCGCAACAGGCCGCGGCGGAAAACATGCTGTCCGGCGCGTTACGCCAGCTGTTCGCGCTGTCGGAAGCCTATCCGAACCTCAAGGCCAACGAGAATTTCCAGCAATTGCAGGCGGAGCTGACGGATCTCGAAAACAAGATCGCCGCATCCCGGCGCTTCTTCAACAATGCGGTGCAGGAATACAATGCCGGCATTCAGCGCTTTCCCGCCGCGCTGTTCGCCGCCTCCTTCGGCTTCGCGCAGAAGGATTACTTCGATCTCGGCGCCGATCGCCAGGCCGAAACGGCGGCACCTTCGGTCAAGTTCTAGCCTCGGCATCGCGGGGCCGAGCCATGGCCGCTTACGGTCTGTACAGCCACATCCAGTCGAACCGCCGCCGTTCGATAATCCTGCTCGCCGGGCTGTTTTTCCTTGTCTACATCCTCGTCTATGCCGGCGCGCTGGTGGCTGCAGCGCTTTCGCTCGACGCCGATCTGCCGACGCTGATGCAGATCGCCTGGGGCGATCTTCTCACGGCGGCGCCGTTCGCCACCCTCGGCGCCGCGCTGTGGATCGTCATTGCCTACTATTTTCATCAGGACATGATCGACGCGCTCACCGGCGGCCGCGAAGTGCAGCGCCGCGACGAACCGCGGCTCTACAATATCTTGGAAAATCTCTGCATCTCGCGCGGCATCCCGACGCCCAAGCTGAAAATAATGGATTCGGATGCGCTCAATGCCTTCGCCACCGGAATGAACGCCAAGCAATATTCCATCACCATCACCACCGGCCTGCTCAAAGCGCTCGATGACGCCGAGATCGAAGCCGTGCTCGGCCACGAGCTGACGCATATCCGCAACGGCGACGTCCGCATGATGGTCATCGCCGTCATTATTGCCGGGGTGGTGTCGTTCTTCGTCGAGTTGGTGTTTCGGCTTTGGTTTTATAACGGCTTCCGCTTCGGCGGCTCGCGATCCGAGCGCCGCGGCGGCGGCGCGGGGCTCGCGATTCTGATCGCCGTAGGCCTCCTGGTCGTCGCCTATATGCTGTCGTTCGTCATTCGCCTCGCTTTGTCGCGCTCGCGCGAATACCTTGCCGACGCCGGCTCGGTGGAACTTACGAAGAACCCGGACGCCATGATCTCGGCGCTGCGCAAGATCGAAGGCCGTGGCGAGCTTAAGCGAGCGACCTCCGCCGTGATGGAAATGTGCATCGATAATCCGCGCGAAGGTTTTGGCGAGCTATTCGATACCCATCCGAGCGTCGAGGCCCGCGTCGCGGCGCTGGTCAAATTCGCCGGCGGCCACGACCTGGGCCCGATCGCGCTGCCGCCGCCGGCAAGCGACGCGACCGACGATCAACCGGCCGTCGCGGGACCGTCGGACGGCCAATCAGGTGGCCCACCGGTTGGACCTTGGGGGCCCGAAAATAGCCCGAACGAGGCTTCCGCCGCTCCCGGACCATGGTCGGAGCCGCCAATTCAAGGGCCGCAGCAGCCAACCGCCGTGCCATCCTCCGAATCGGCGCCTGGCACCTCGTTCGGTCCTTGGGGGCCGCCTCGCGGCGGCTAGCCGGATGCGCCGACGGAATTAACCTTAATGAATTACAAATCGGCGCAAAACCGCTCTCGCCGCCTATCGGGCAGACGATGAGGCTTCCAAACGGTCGCGCGGCTGTGTAGAAGCGAAAGTCGAGGACGGAGGACGCGACTCAAACGCGTCAGTGAGGGTTCGATCATGGCTAAACCAGCTCTGATTTTGGTCGGCGCGGACAAGGGCGGCGTAGGCAAGACCACGGTCGCCCGTACGCTGCTCGACTATTTTACCGCGCATCACATCCCGACACGGGCCTTCGATTCCGAAGCGCCGAAGGGCACGCTCAAGCGTTTCCATCCGGAAACGAGCGACATCGTCGACGCCACCATGGTGGCCGATCAGATGCGGATCATCGACACGCTGTCGACCACCGACGCTACCGTGACCGTGGTCGACGTGCGCGCCGGCCTTTTGTCGCCGACCCTGCGCGCGTTGCGCGACATCGGCTTCCTCGACGCGGTGAAGAAGGGCCAGATCACTTTCATCGTCTTCCATATCCTCGGCTCGTCGATCGCCTCGTTGAACGAGATCGAGGAAACCGCTCCCTTCACCACCGACGCCAAATACTTTCTGGTCAAGAACTTCATTAACAACACCAATTTCTTCGAATGGGACCAGGCCACCCACGCCTCCTATTTCAAGAAGCTGAAGGACGCGGTGACGATCAATATCCCCAAGCTCAACGAGATGGCCTACGAGCAGGTCGAGCTTGCCTCCGTCCCATTCTTGACGTTTGTCGCCAACAAGAACCCAAAGGGCGACACCGCCAATTACTCGTTCGTGCTGCGTGGCTATGTGCGACACTGGCTCGGCAATGTGTGGGGCGAGTACGACCGCGTGAAGCTCCTCGACCTGTTCGATACCTCCGGCAGCGCGGTTTCGGCTCCGCGCGCGCAGGGCGGCAACCGGACCTGACCGAACCGGCGGTTTTTGGGCTTTCCCACACGGCTCTGGCATTGAGCTAGGTCCTGTTGCGATTTCGTCATAGTCTCAATCCAGTCGCAACCGGATTGGACCCGTCGCGGGAATGCCGCAACGCACGCCGCTCTATATCGTAGCCTCGCAACATCCGCGGGTGGGCAAGACGCTCATTGCCCGGCTGTTGATCGAGTTCTTCCGGTTAAGCGGTAGGGCGTCCCTGGTCGGCTACGATCTCGATCCGCGCGAGCCGGCGCTGGCGCCTTACTTCCCCAACCTGGTCTGGACCGCAGACGTTGCCGATACGCGCGGCCAGATGGCGCTATTCGACCGGCTCGTTTCCGACCGGTGGCGGACCACCGTAATCGATTTGGGTTACGCCCTGTTCGAGCAATTCTTCGCGGTGATGGCGGAGATCGCCTTTGAGCAGGAAGCCCGGCGGTGCGGCATCGACCCGGTCGTGCTGTTCGTTGCCGATTCGGCGCCGGCCACTGCGCGCAGCTATGCCGAGCTGCGGCGCCGTCTGCCGCGAACGACATTCGTGCCGGTGCACAACGAAGCGGCGTCATTCGTGTTCGTGCCGCAGGATTTCCCGCCGACACGCCCGGAATATGGTGTCATCCGCATCCCACGCCTATCGCCGATCGTTCGCGGCGTCATCGACCGGCCCGGCTTCTCGTTCTCCGCCTACATGGCGCGTCAGCCCGGCGGGCCTACCGAAGTGCACAGCTGGATCGGCGGAATTTTCGCACAATTCCGCGATCTCGAACTGCGGCTCATGATCGGCGAGCTTGAGTCTTCGCTGCGCAGCGGCAGGAACGAGCCGATTCGGCAGGCTCGCTAGCGCTGCCTTGGCGGCACAAATCGCCCTCCACTAATGCCCCTCGAAGCTGACGAGTGTGCGCACCGGCACGCCGAGTTTTCTGATTTTGTCGGCGCCGCCGAGCTCCGGCAAATCGACGATGAAACAGGCGGCAACAACGTCGGCGCCTACCTGCTTTAACAGCTTGACCGCCGCCTCGGCGGTGCCGCCGGTGGCGACAAGATCGTCGACCAGGATGACCCGTTCGCCCGTCGACGAGCGCGTCTTCGTGCATTTCCATCTCGTCGATGCCGTATTCGAGCGAATAGCCGATGCTCACCCGCTTGAACGGCAGCTTGCCCTTCTTGCGGATCGGCACGAAGCCGCATGAGATCTGGTGCGCGATGGCGCCGCCGAGAATAAAGCCGCGGGCCTCGATGCCGGCGACCTTGTCGATCTTGCCGCCGGCCCAGGGCTGCACCAGTTCGTCGACGGCGCGGCGGAAGGCCCGCGCATTGCCCAATAGCGTGGTGATGTCACGGAACATGATGCCCGGCTTGGGATAATCCGGGATGGTGCGGATCGCAGCCTTGAGGTCGTTTTCGAGCGCGACGCCGGTCATGGATTCGACCTCAATTCCGCGGCCGCCCGCAAGCTCAACGCTGAGGTCGGCGCGCGCGGTTATCCCAACTCCGGATCGTGCAGCACCGCGTGCCAGACCCCCTTCTTGGTGAAGTAGAGCAGGCCGGTGAAGACGATGAGGAATATCATCACCTGGAAACCGAGCCGCTTGCGCGCATCGAGCGTCGGCTCGGCCGCCCACATCAGGAAGGCGGTGACGTCGCGGCCATATTGATCGACCGTGGTCGGCGTGCCGTCGGTATATTCGACCTGGCCGTCGCTCAACGGCTTCGGCATACCGATGGCGTGACCGGGGAAATATTTATTGTATTGCCCGCCCGGCGGCAGCGCGAAACCGGCAGGCGGATCGGTATAGCCGTTCAAGATGGCATGGATGTAGTCCGGGCCATCCTCCTGATACATCGTGAATGCATCGAAGACGAACCTGGGAAATCCCCATTCATAGCTGCGCGCCTTGGCGAGATCGGACATGTCCGGCGGCAGCTTGCCGCCGAGCGCCGCGCGAGCGGCCTGGTCGTTCGGAAACGGCGGCGGGAAGGCGTCGGAAATCTTGCCCGGCCGTTGAAACATCTGGCCCTGATCGTTCGGACCGTCGGTCACCTGGAACGTGGCGGCAATGGCGGCCGCCTGCGCCTCGGTGAAAGCCGGGCCGTCGGGATCGGCCAGATTGCGGAACGACAAAAGTTTCAGGCTGTGGCAGTTCGAGCAAACCTCGCGATAAATCTTGAACCCGCGCTGCAACTGGGCGGGGTCGTAGGTGCCGAACGGGCCGGAAAACGACCAGGTCAGCCGCGGCGGCGCATCCGCCTCCTGCGCCGTCGCTATCGTCGCCATACCGGTCAGCGACGCCGCCAGTGTGAAGGCCAAGATGATGCTGCGATGAATTTTCATAGGCCCGGTCTCCTTAACCGCGTGCGGCCGGCGGCGGCGCCGATGCGCCGATCGGCACGCCTTCGCGCAGCACCAATTCCGAGATCGAATTCGGCAGCGGTTTGGTCGTTTCGAACAAGCCCAGCAGCGGCAGGATGATGAAGAAGAACGCGAAATAGTAGGCGGTAAGAATTCGCGCGGCGATCACATAGCCGCCGGTGGGTTCCTGCGAGCCGAGATAGCCGAGCCCGATGACGGCGGCGAAGAAGATGAACAGGAACTGCCGGTACAGCGGCCGGTAATTCGCCGAGCGCACGCGCGAAGTATCGAGCCACGGCAAGAAAGCCAGCACGACGATCGAACCGGCAAGCGCGGTAACGCCCAGGAGCTTGCTCGGAATGCCGCGCAGAATGGCGTAAAATGGCAGGTAGTACCATTCCGGAACGATGTGGGTGGGGGTCTGGCTCGGATTGGCCGGAATGTAATTGTCGGAATGGCCGAGATAGTTCGGGATGTAGAAGATGAACCAGGCGAACACGATGCAGAACACGCCGATGAAGAAGGCGTCCTTCACCGTGGCATAGGGCGTGAACGCCACCGTGTCCTTCTCGGTCTTCGGCTCGACGCCGGTCGGATTGTTCTGCCCGACCATGTGCAGCGCCCAGACATGCAGCACCACCACGCCGGCGATGACGAACGGCAACAGGTAATGCAACGAGTAAAAGCGATTGAGCGTCGGATTGCCGACCGCATAGCCGCCCCACAGCCAGGTGACGATCGAGCCGCCGACGCCGGGTATCGCCGAGAACAGGTTGGTGATCACGGTCGCCGCCCAGAAGCTCATCTGCCCCCACGGCAGCACGTAGCCCATGAAGCCGGTGGCCACCATGAGCAGGAAGAGGATGACGCCGAGGATCCACAACACCTCGCGCGGCTCCTTGTAGGAGCCGTAATACATGCCGCGCGCCATGTGGACATAGACGGCAAGGAAGAAGAACGAGGCGCCGTTGGCATGGACGTAGCGCAACAGCCAGCCGTAATTCACGTCGCGCATGATGCCTTCGACGGAATTGAAGGCGAAATCGACGTGCGGGGTATAGTGCATCGCCAGCACGACGCCGGTGACGATCTGCACGCCGAGCATGAAGGTGAGAATGCCGCCGAACGTCCACCAATAGTTCAGATTGCGCGGCGTCGGATAGGCGACGAAGGAGGAATAGACGAGGCTCGCGATCGGCAGCCGCCGCTCCAACCACTGCATGAAGGGTCTCTGCGGCTGATAGGTCGATTGTCCGCTCATAGTCGAACCTTATGTGCCTGATTGCGCGATGCTTCGCCGATTCGTCACAGTGCCGGCAGCTGCGGTCGCAATGGAAAGGAAATCCCGGCGTGTAAGCTCCGCCGTTGAGATTGCTGTCACAGCCTCGACCCTCTTACGTCTGACCGGTCGCCCCGTCCGCGCTGCAAACCGCCCCCGGTAGGCCCCGTGCGGCGGCGGAAGGACCAGTCGCCTCCAGCCCTGGGAGGGCCCGAAGCGACGCATTCCGGCGGCGTTTTATTGGCACCCTTGCCGGGATAGTGCAAGTGTGGCCGCACCGACACCCACAATGCAACTTATGTGCCCTTTCCCCGGTCCGATCCGTATAACCACGGACCGCCGCCGAACGCCGCCTGGCGCCCCAACATGACGCTTGGAATCGCGCTGTACGAGCCCGACATCCCGCAGAACGCCGGAACGGTTCTGCGGCTGTGCGCGTGCCTCGGCGTCGAAGCCCATTTGATCGAGCCGGCCGGCTTTCCCGCCTCGGATCGCGCCTTTCGCCGCGCCGGCATGGATTATCTCGACGCCGTCGCGCTGGTGCGGCACGCCTCATGGCGGGAATTCGAAGCTTGGCGGCGGCGAGAACGCCATCGGCTTGTTCTGTTCACGACCGCGGCGACTGTGTCCTACCTCGATTACCGCTTTGAGCCGCACGATATCCTGCTGTTCGGGCGCGAATCGGCGGGCGTGCCGGAAGATGTGCACGTCAGCGCCGATGCGCGGCTGGTAATCCCGCTGCGTCCGGGCCTGCGTTCGCTCAACATCGCGGTCGCCGCGGCCATGGCTGCCGGGGAGGCGCTAAGGCAGACGGGCGGGATACCTTAAGCCTCCACCACACCGGGATGGCCGCTCTCAATCGCGTAAGTTTGCAATGTCGCGATGGTGGCCTTGGGATCGTGCGCGTCGGAAACCACCCGCATTTGAACCTGCATCTTTGCGCGTTCGAGGTCGACCAGGACATAACCGCGCCGCCGGCTCTCGAAGAAGTGGACATGGGGATTGTCCGGCAGCGCTTGCACGATCGGATCGTACGGCGGTCCGTAAGACGAGATCGAGGTGCCGACGAACTCCGTCGCCACGATCGGCGATTTCTGGTCGTCGAAATCGAACTTCAGATCGTTGGCGAAGAACGAATGGATGTCGCCAGAGGCGACGACGGGGTTCGCCACTTTGCTGTCATGGATGTGCTGCAACAGCCGTGCCCGGTTGGCCGGATAGCCGTCCCAATCGTCGGTCCAGAACGCGTCGACGCCGTTTTGTTTTCTGCGCAACTGCGCCATCAACACGTCCTGCGCGATCAAATTCCATTGCGCCTTGGAACGTGCGAAACTGGAATAAAGCCAAGCCTCCTGAGCGAACCCGATCATGGTCCGGCCGGGATCGAGCCGCTCCGGACAGCCGCCGTTGGTTTCCAGATGTCCGCCGCCCTTGCTCGGCGCGCCGTAGCAAGCTTCGCGCGAGCGGTATTGGCGGCCGTCGATCAGCGAGATTTCGATGAGGTCGCCGAAGGTGAACCGATCGTAGACCCGCATCAGCGGTCCTTGCGGGTGCGACAGGATCGGCCGTACCGGCATGTGCTCGTAGAATGCCTGATAGGCCGCAGCGCGTCGCAGCAGGAACTGCGCCGGATCGTCGAAATATTCCGACCATTTATCGGCGTAGTCGTTCTGCACTTCGTGATCGTCCCAGGTGACGATCGCCGGTACCTGCGCATGCAGGCGGGCGAGGTCCGGATCGAGCCGGTATTGCGCATAGCGATTGCGGTAGGTCGGCAGCGTCGTCGGCTTCCACGCCGTCGGAGTGCCGGCGCACGATCGGCCGATTTTCCGTCGATGGTTGTCGTAAATGTAATCACCGAGGAAAAGCACGAATTCCGGATTTTCATCGGTGAGATGACGATAGCCGGAAAAATAGCCGTGCTGGTAATTGGAGCAGGAGACATAGCCGAACCGCAGCTGATCGGGCGAAGCCCCTGCTGCCGGCAGCGTGATCGCGCGACCGACCGGACTCGTCGCCTCGCCGCTGGCGAAGCGGTACCAATAGGGCCGTCCGGGCTCGAGGCCGGCGACGTCGAGATGCACCGAATAGCCGAAAGTGCGCTCCGCGGTAGCCTCGCCGCGCCGCCTTTCGCCATCGCTTCGTCGGTTGCGATTTCGTAGCGCAGCGTCACGTCGCCGCCGCTCATGCCGCCCGGATTGTCCGGATCGGCCGACACGGGGTCGGGCGCAAGCCGTGTCCACAGCACGAAACCGTCCGGCCGCGGCGCTCCGGACGCGATGCCGAGACTGAACGGGTTGCCCGCCCGCCAGCTTTGCGCCGCTGCGGCGCGGATAATGGCCGGCGCCGCAATCAACGCAAGGCCGGCGCTTGCCGCCCCGCCGATCAGGCGGCGGCGGGACAGGCGGATGCGAGCGATTTTATGCGGCATGGCGGCCCCAGTGCTCGGTTGCGGTGGATCGACATATTTGCGCGTTATTGTGACATTCTCGCGCCATCGGCCGCTAATGCCTGAGAAAGCTTATGGATACCGCCAAAATCGAACAGCACAAAAAGGATACCAAGGCCTGGTTCGAGGCCCTGCGAGACCGGATTTTAGCGGCCTTCGAGGGCATCGAAGACGCGCTGCCGACGAGCGCGCCATTCGGCGACCGCCCGGCGGGCCGATTCAAGCGTACGCCGTGGGACCGCACCGACCACAGCGGCGCTCCCGGCGGCGGCGGCGTCATGGCGATGATGAAGGGACGCGTTTTCGAAAAGGTCGGCGTCCACGTCTCGGCCGTGTTCGGCGAATTCGCCCCGGAATTCCGCAAGGATATCCCCGGCGCCGCTGACGACCCGCGCTTCTACGCCACCGGCATTTCCTTGATTGCGCACATGCACAATCCGCAGGTACCCGCCGTGCACATGAATACCCGCTACGTCGTCACCACCAAATCCTGGTTCGGCGGCGGCGCCGACTTGACGCCGGTGCTCGAACCCCGGCGCCGCCAGGACGATCCCGACGCGATCGCATTTCACGCCGCGATGAAGGCCGCCTGCGACGCCCACAGCCGCGTCGCGCCCTACGACAAATTCAAAAAATGGTGCGACGAATATTTTTATTTAAAGCACCACGGCGAGATGCGCGGCATCGGCGGCATTTTCTACGATTGGCTCGACAGCGGCGACTTCGATGCCGATTTCGCCTTCACCCAGGACGTCGGCCGCGCATTCCTAAACGTCTATCCCGAGCTGGTGCGACGAAATTTTGCCGAAGCCTGGACCGAGGCCGAGCGCGAAGAGCAGCTCATCCGCCGCGGGCGTTACGTCGAATTCAATCTGCTCTACGATCGCGGCACCATTTTCGGGCTGCGCACCGGCGGCAATGTCGAGTCGATCCTGTCCTCGATGCCGCCGGTGGTGAAGTGGCCGTAAGCCATATCCCGGCAATCGATGATCGGAACTTGAATTTGCGATGAGGCGGCAAGCGACGGCCGCGTGACGAACAATCGTCACAAGCATTCTCTACGCTCTCTCCGTCCAATCATCGAGTAGAGGAGGCGATCATGGCATTCGCACCTGGCGACGTCGTCACGCTGAAGTCCGGCGGTCATTCCATGACAGTCGTGTCGATCGACGAAGAGGACGTCGATTGCCTGTGGGTCGGCGACGATGGCGAATTGTTCCGGCAGTCGATTCCGGCGATCGCACTGACCGTCATCGAGCTGACCGAAATTGACGAGGAGGAAGAGGCGAAAGACAAGGAAGAGGAGGAGAACGGGGACGACGAAGATGGAGATGAGGAAGAGGAGGAGGAAGAAGAGGAGGAATGAAGCGTTCGCCGCAAAGCGGAGCGCAACGACCGCGACGATCGCGGCGCTGTTTTCGAGCTGCACACCGGCGGCAATTTCTGTTGTCGATGCCGCCGGCGGCGAAACGGCCATCGCGGGCGCCGCGTCTACTGCCGCAGCCCGCCGAAAATCATCATCGAGCCGCCGACGATGACCACGGCGTCCAGCAAGGCGGTGTGCACATGAACCGGCATGCGGGCAACGATCAGCTTTGCCAGAAACGTGCAGGGAAAAGCGATGGCGCCGATCAACAGCGCGATCACGATCACCGTCGGGGTGAGCACGCCGGCCGCGCCGAACACCGAAACCTTGACGATGCCCATGCCGATCGACACTGCCGCGTCGGTGGCGATGACGGCTGCGCCTTCGAGGCCGGTCGCCATCAGGAGCGACAGCAGGATCACGCCGGCGCCGGTGGTGCCGCCGACCACGACGCCCCAGCCCGCGGCTGCGGCGGCAAAGCCCTTTTCGCCGAGCCGATGGCCGCGCCGTTTGAGCAGGCGCCGTAACGGCACCGTCGTGATCAAGCTCGATCCGATGACCAGGGCCGCGCCGCGGCCGGACAATAGCGTATAGAGCCAGGCGCCGAGCACGCAGGTCGGCAGCGCACAGATGACCGCGATCAAAGCGCGGCGCGGATCGAGCAGACGGCGGAACGCCAGCACGCGTGCGCTGTTGGTGAACAGCGCCGAAATGGCAATGATCGGGACCACCGGCGCGGCGCTGACCATCGGCACCAAAACGAGCGGCATCAGCGCGCCGGTGCCATAGCCGGCAACGCCGCCGGTGACGGCCGAGAAGGCCGCCAAGACGACGATCATTGCAAGTTCGGCGAGCGATTCATCCGGAAGGAGCGGCATTTGCCAAATGACCGATAGCGGATTCAGCCGTTGACTCAAGCACGCCCAGTTACGAGAACAGTCGCGCTATAGAAGACAGCTACACGACACGGAGCCCAGCGATGGACCTTGGAATCGGCGGCCGCAAGGCGATCGTTTGCGCTTCGAGCCGCGGGCTCGGCCGCGCCTGTGCCCATCGCCTTGCCGAAGCCGGATGTGAGGTCGTGATCAACGGCCTCGACAAAGAGCGCCTCGCCGCGACGGCTGATGAGCTGCGCAAGGCGACGGGCGCCAAGATCACCGCAGTGGCCGCCGATGTCGCCTCGCCGGAAGGCCAGAAGGCCTTATTCGCCGCCTGCCCCGAGCCCGATATCCTGGTGAACAACAATGCCGGTCCGCCGTTTCGCGACTTCCGCGATCTCGACCGCCAGAAAATGCTCGACGGCGTCATTGCCAACATGGTTGTAGCGGTCGAGCTCGTTCAGAAGGCCATCGACCCGATGATCGCAAAAAAGTTCGGCCGTATCGTCAATATCACGTCGGGCTCGGTCAAAATGCCGCTGTTCGGGCTCGATTTGTCGTCCGGCGCGCGCGCCGGCCTCACGGCCTTTCTTGCCGGCGTCGCGCGTTCCGTCGCCGCGTCCAACGTCACCATCAATTTCATGCTGCCGGGAATCTTCGATACCGACCGCTTCCGTTCGAACGTGGTGTCGACCGCGAAGAAAAAAGGCACCAGCTACGACGACGCGCTGGCGCTGAACGTCGATTCGGTTCCGGCACGGCGCCTCGGCACGCCCGACGAGTTTGGCGCAACTTGCGCATTCCTGTGCTCGGCGCAGGCTGGCTATATCACCGGACAGAATATTTTGATCGACGGCGGAAGATTCCCCGGCGCGTTCTAAAAAATTCGGAAAACACCGATCCCAAGGAGAAACTTATGAAACTCGTTCGCTACGGCGCTCCCGGCCGCGAAAAGCCCGGCATACTCGATAAAGAAGGCCGCATCCGCGACCTGTCGAAAATCATCCCCGATATCTCGGGCGCGGCGCTGTCGCCGGCGAGCCTGAACAAGCTGCGCAAGCTCAAACCGGAAAAGCTGCCGCTGGTGAAGGGCAAGCCCCGCATCGGCGCTTGCGTCGGCAAGGTCGGCAATTTCATCGCCATCGGGCTCAATTATTCCGATCACGCCGCCGAGGCCGGCATGCAGATCCCGAAGGAGCCGATCATCTTCAACAAGGCGCCGTCGTGCATCTGCGGGCCGAACGACGACACCATGATCCCGAAGGACTCCACCAAGCTCGATTGGGAAGTCGAGCTCGGCATCGTCATCGGACAGCGCGCCCGCTACCTGAGCAAGGACAAGGCGCTCGACGTCGTCGCCGGCTATTGCCTCGCCAACGACGTCTCCGAGCGCGTCTTTCAGATCGAGCGCGCCGGGCAGTGGACCAAGGGCAAGGGCTGCGAGACCTTCGGCCCGCTCGGGCCGTGGCTTGTCACTAAGGACGAGATCAAGGATCCGCAGAAACTTGCGATGTGGCTCGACGTCAACGGCGAGAAGCGCCAGCGCGGCAATACCTCGACCATGATCTTCGACTGCCGGCATATCGTCTGGGCCTGCTCGCAATATTTCGTCATGGAGCCCGGCGACGTCATCATCACCGGCACGCCGCCCGGCGTCGGGCTCGGCATGAAGCCCGAGCCGAAATTCTTAAAAGCCGGCGACGTCGTCACGCTCGGCATCGACGGCCTGGGCGAGCAGCGGCAAAAGGTGGTGAAGTTCAAGGCGTGAGGCAGACTTTCATTGCCGCAGACGTGCCGGTCTGGCCTGTTCCGGCCATGACGGTCGCAAAAAGTCACGGAATGTCATCGCGGCGGCCAAACCGCCCGCGGGCGGCGCACCGCGAAGTCCTGCTCAATGCGCCCCGTCAAGACCAATTCTAATGTCGCTCGCCTGTGGCTTCAAATCGCAGCGGAAATTCGTCCAAGAATTCGCGCGGCCATCTTGCAGTGTCAGGTTTTTTCGGACACAGGTGGGCAGGGTTTCCAATCGCGTAGAGCGAGGAGTGGGAGAGCGCCATGGGAGCGAATTTCGGCATTGCCGGCATGGATTGGCAGCAGCGGGTCAATTGGGACCGGCTGCGCAAATACCGCACCGAGCGGGCCCGCGCGATGATGAAGAAGCACGGGCTCGGCGCGCTGTTGTGCATGTATGACGAGAACGTCCGCTACCTGACCGGCACCCTGACCCCAGGCTGGAACCGGCTCAAGCCCGGACTGCGCTACGCCATGCTGTGCGGCGACGGCGCCCCGATCCTGTTCGAGCAGGGCGACATCGGCATTCAGGTCGAACGGCATTCGCCGTGGATCCCGAAGGGCAACGTGCGCCATTCGTTCGCCTGGATCAAAGGCGCGGCAGGGCCGGCCTCGACCCAGCAAGTGACCAAATTCACCAAGGCGGTGTTGCAGGCGATGAAGGAGAACGGCGTCGCCGGGCAAAAGCTCGGCGTCGACTTCGTCGACATCAACATGATCGCCATCTTCAAGGAGAACAATATCAACTGGACCGACGGCATGAGCGCGATGATGGACGCGCGCGCCGTCAAGAGCGAGGACGAGCAGGAGTGCTTCCGCATCGTCGGCGCCATCGGCGACGCGACGCATTGGGAATGCATGAAGTTCCTGCGTCCCGGCATCACCGAGAACCAAGTGACCGCGCATCTGATGCAATATCTCTACAACATTCCCGGCATGGAGGACGTCGAGGACGTCATCGTCTCGTCGGGTCCGAATACCTGGCCGAACTGGCGCAATTTCTCCGACCGCATCATCCAGCCCGGCGACATCGTGTTCATGGATTTGGCGGCGCTGACCTGGAACGGCTACAAGTCCTGCTATTACCGCACCTATTGCGTCGGCAAGGAGCCGAGCCAGGAGCAGAAAGACACCTACGGCACCGCGCTCGAATGGCTCTACGATTCGATCGGCGCGGTGAAGGTCGGCGCCACCACGCGCGACATTGCGCTGAAATGGCCGTCGGCGATGGAGACTTGGGGCTACGAGGACGAAGACCAGGCCGCCGCCAATCTTTGGGGCCACGGCCTCGGACTCGCCCAATACGATCCGCCGGTGATTTCGCGCATCTGGTCGCTCGATCATCCGGTCGACATCCAGGAGGGCATGACCTTTGCGCTCGAAACCCAGCACGGCAAGCAATTCCGCTACGGCGTTCGCATCGAGGAAATGCTGATCGTGAAGAAGAACGATATCGAGATCGTGTCGAATTTCCCGGTCAAGCAGATCACGGTGGTCGATCCGCTGCCCGGCTACGGCGATCACGTGAGATGACATCGAGCAAATATCTGCTCGATGTCATCGCCGGGCCGCCGCGAAGCGGCGAGACCCGGTGATCCACGACTTTAACTTCGAGGATAGGAAGACGTGGATGCGCCGGGACAAGCCCGGCCATGACGGTGCAGGAGTTGTAAGTTCCCCATGAACACTTTCATCCTCCCCCTCGCCGACCCCGCCGCGACAAATCCCGAGCGCGTCGGGCCGAAGGCGGCGAATCTTGCGGCGCTTATGCGCGCGGGTCTGCCGACGCCGGGCGGCTTCTGCATCGCCGCCGATGCCTATCATCGACAGGTCCAACATCTCGGATTGGCCGAGATGATCGGCGTCTATGCCGATGCCGACCAGCCGACGCAACGCCGGCTGGCGGTCGAGATTCGCCTGAAGCTTTATCAAAGCGATCTCGCGCCCGACGTGCTGGCCGACGTGCTCACGGCGTGGTGGGAAGCCGACAAGCCGGCGGCGGTGCGTTCCTCGTCGCTGATCGAGGATCGTCCGGAATCGAATTTCGCCGGCCAGTTCGAGAGTTTTCTCGGCGTGCGCGACGACGGCGAATTTCTCACCAGCTTGCGCGCCTGCTGGGCGGCGCTGTGGACGACCACGGCGCGGCGGTCGATGGCGCAGCACGGGCAAAATCCCGCCGACACCGCGATGGCGGTGCTGGTGCAGCCGCTCGTGAACGCGCGCGCCTCGGGCGGCGGCTTGAGTGAGACCGCCGACGGCCAGATGCTCATTTCCGCCACTTGGGGATTGGGCTCGGCAATCGCACAAGGCGAAGTGGTGCCGGATCGCGTCGTGCTGTCGCGCCACGGCTTCGTGCGCTCGAACGACGCCGGCCGCAAGCATCACCGCGAAGCCTGCCTGCACGGCGCCGGAACGTCGCCGCAAAAAGTGCGGGAAGCGCTGGTGCGCGCGCCCTGCCTCGAAGCCGGCCAGGCAACGACGCTCGGACGCCTGATGCGCAGGTGCGAAGACGTGCTCGGCACCGCGGCCGAGATCGAATGGGCGCTCGACGATGGCGGCTTCAAGCTCTTGCAGGCGCGGCCGCTGCATGTCGCGCCGGCGCAGGTGCCCGATGAAATCTGGCTCAAGCATCCCGGGCTCAACGGCCATCCCGCCGGCATCGGCTGGGGCTCCGGCCGCGCCGTGGTGGTCAATTGCGAATGCGAATTGAGCCGTGTCGCGCCGGGCGACATTCTGGTCACCCGCGTCGCCGGACCAGCGCTGAGCCACATTTTGCCGCGGGTCGGCGGCGTCGTCGCCGAGCTCGGCGGCTCGACCTCGCATCTGGCTTCGCTCGCCCGCGAGCGCGGCATCCCGATGGTGCTCGGCGTGCTTGATGCGACGCGGCGCATTCCCGACGGCGCCCAGGTCGCGGTCGACGGCGTCGCCGGCGTGGTGCGGTGGCTCGCCTGATGGCAAAAAATTCAGCCCATCCGCGCGTTTTCGTGACCCAGCCGGTGTCCGAGCAGGCGCTCAAGC
Source organism: uncultured Alphaproteobacteria bacterium (assembly GCA_963780925.1). Lineage (GTDB taxonomy): Bacteria > Pseudomonadota > Alphaproteobacteria > Rhizobiales > Xanthobacteraceae > BOG-931. The sequence continues at coordinate 176,925 of CAWAEV010000024.1, forward strand.
GCCTGCGCGCGGCGGCGCGGGTGACGCTGTTTGCCGATTCGAGCCGCATCATCCCTAAGCGCGCGCTGATCGGCGCAGTGCGCAAGGCCGACATTCTGTTCTGCCTCTTGCACGACAAGATCGACCGCGACGTGATCATGGCCAATCCGAATTTGCGTCTGATCGCGGCGCAATCGATCACGCCGTCCAACATCGACGTCGCGACGGCGACGGCGCGGCGCATTCCGGTCACCGTCACCGCGCCGATCACCACCGAGGCGACCGCAGATCTCACCTTCGGCTTGATGCTTGCGGTGGCGCGGCGGATGCTGGAAGGCGACCGGATGGCGCGCGCCGGAAAATTTCCCGGCGGCCAATCGGCGCACCTGATGGGATCCTTCGTCTGGGGCATGACGGTCGGCCTCGTCGGCGGCGGCGGCTTGATCGGCAAGGCGGTAGCCAAGCGCGCCCACGGTTTTTCGATGCGCGTTTTGTACTGGACGCCGCGGCGTAAACCGGAGCACGAGGAGCGCGAAGCCGGCCTCACCTATGTACCGCTCGATCAGCTGCTGCGCGAATCCGACTTCGTTTCGATCCATTCGCCGCTGAACAAGGAAACGCAGCATCAGATCGGTGCGCGCGAGCTGCGGCTGATGAAAGAAACGGCGTTTCTCATCAACACCGCGCGCGGCGCCATCGTCGACGAGGCCGCCTTGGTGCGCGCGCTGCAGAAAAGACAGATCGCCGGCGCCGGCCTCGACGTGTTCGAGCACGAGCCCAAGATCGCCAAGACGCTCACCAAAATGTCCAACGTGGTGCTCACCCCGCATCTCGGCAGCGCCACCCCCGAAGTGCGCGAGGCAATGGCGAATATCGTGGTCGACAACATCTTGGCGTTCTTGGGGGGACATAAACTGCCGAACTGCGTCAATCCGCAGGTATTTGCTCTATAGTGGCCGCCGCCGGGCATAATGCGTTGAAAGAATTTGGAGTCGTTCTATGCCCCGTACCGTGATCGCCATCACCGACAGTCCGTTCCCGTCGCTCGATCCCGCCAAGAAAGAGCTGGCGCGGCTCGATCCCGAATACCGCATGGCAAAGAGTCCATCGGCGGAGGATATCCTCGCCGTGGCGCGCGACGCCGACGCCGTGCTGGTGACCTATGCCAAGCTGCCGCGCCAACTCTTAGGCGAACTGAAGAAATGCAAGGCGATCGGCCGCTTCGGCCTCGGCGTCGACAATATCGACTTGCCGGCGGCGAAAGAATTCGGCATCGCCGTCAATTACGTGCCGGATTATTGCCTGCGCGAAGTATCCGACCACGCCATGGCGCTGCTCTTGGCGCTCGCCCGCAAAGTGACGTTCGCCAACAGACTGGTGCAATCCGGCCGCTGGGAAGTGCCGCCGCTCGTGCCGCTGCGCCGCCTCGAAGGGCAAGTGCTCGGGCTTATCGGCTTCGGCAACATCCCGCGCGCGCTGGCGCCCAAGGCCAAGGCGTTCGGTCTGAAGGTCATTACTTACGATCCTTACGTGAACCAGGACGCCCTCGCCTTAACCGGCGTCGAAAGCGTGAGCTTCGACGATTTATTGGCGCGCTCCGATTTCATCTCTGTGCACGCGCCGCTGCAGCCGGCGACGCGCGGGCTGATGAATGCCAAAGCCTTCGCCAAGATGAAAAAGGGCGCGTACCTCATCAACACCGCGCGCGGCCCCTTGGTCGACGAGGCCGCGCTCGTCGCCGGGCTCGATTCCGGCCACCTCGGCGGTGCCGGGCTCGACGTGGTGACGACCGAGCCGCTGGCGAAGGATTCCCCGCTGCTCGGCCGCGACAACGTGATCCTCACTCCGCACACCGCGTTCTATTCCGTCGAGGCGCTGGAGGAATTGCAGACCAAATGCGCCAGCGACGTGGCGCGGGTGCTGTCGGGCGGGAAGGCGGTTTATCCGATCAGCGCCTAACTCCTCTCCCGCTCCCACACCACGATCACCCGCACCGTCTTATCGTTCATATTCGGATGCGGCATCGGCGGGCTCTCGATGTAAAGCCGATCGCCGGCGAAGCGGATGTTGCGCACCTGCTCGCCGCCGACCCAGGCCTCGTTCCACGCCGCTTCAACTTTGGTGATGACCTGGCCGTTGTCGACGCGATAGCGACCGGTATAGGCGATCATAGTTTTGAGCGCCTGCGCGCGATCCGCATCGGTCTTCGGAACGCTGCGGCCATCTGCGGTCATCAGCGCCAGCCAGCGGCCTTCCGGCGTCGCGATCTGGATGCCCTTGGGATGTTCGCCATAAACCGGCGTGCGCTCCTTGCTCGCCTGATCCTCGTAGTGGACCGAAACCAGCTTCCAGGTGCCGACGATCTGTCGCCGCAACTCGGCATCGTCCATTTCCATCACTCCGCGGTCCAGCCGCCGTCGAGCACCAGCGCCGAGCCGGTCATCAGCGACGAGGCGTCGGAGGCGAGAAACACGATGGCGCCGGTGAGCTCCTCGAGCTGGCCGAGCCGGCCGAGTTTTATCTTCGATAGAACTTCGTCGCGGAACGCCTTGTTCTCGAAAAACGGTCGCGTCATCGGCGTTTCCAGAAACGTCGGGCCGAGTGAGTTGACGCGGATGTTGTGCGGCGCAAGCTCGATCGCCATGGCCTTGGTGAAACCCTCCATGGCGTGCTTGGAGGCGCAATAGACGGTGCGCCGCGCGGCGCCGACATGGCCCATCTGCGAGGAAATATTGATGATCGAGCCGGGCAGTTTTGCCTCGATCAACTTTAACGCCACCGCTTGCGCCATAAAGAAAGCTGCGCGCACATTGAGCGCAAAGATCGCGTCGAAATCCTCGAGTTTAACGTCCGGCAGAAGCGCGGGGCGGTTCATGCCGGCATTGTTGATAAGGATTTGAAACGGCGCCGCCGCGGCAATCGCCCGCCGCACCGCCTCGACATCGGTGACGTCCAGCACCAGCGCCTCGGCCTGCTCGCCCCGCGCGCGGATCGCGGCGGCCGCATCCTCGATTTCGCTTTTGGTACGCGCCGCAAGCGTCACCTGCGCGCCGGCCGCCGCCAAAGCCGACGCCGCCGTGAGCCCGATGCCGCGCCCGCCGCCGGTGACCAGCGCGCGTTTGCCGTCGAGACGGAAGGAGGCAGATTTGGTGAGACCGATTGGTGGCATAACATCTTTCGTCATTCCGTGGCCCGAGCGAAGCGAGGGAGCCCGGAATCCATACTCCCAGCGCTGTGGTTATGGATTCCGGACTTGCCGCTTCGCGACAATCCGGAATGACGGCCTCACTCCGCCGCCTCCCCGTAGGGCACGTTCCTCCCGCCATAGCGGCGCACCCGGACATTGGCCTGTTCGGCGTGCGCGACAAAGCCTTCCAGCATGCACAGCCGCGAACAGACTTCGCCGATCGCGGCGCTGGCCTCGTCGGTAAGCACTTTCTGATAGGTGCAGGTTTTCAGGAATTTGCCGACCCACAGCCCGCCGGTATAGCGCGCCGCCTTCTTGGTCGGCAGCGTATGATTGGTGCCGATCACCTTGTCGCCATAGGCCACATTGGTCCGCGGGCCGAGGAACAGCGAGCCGTAATTCTTCATGTTGGCGAGGAAGTAATCCGGATCGCGCGTCATCACCTGCACATGCTCCGAGGCGATGCGGTCGGCCTCGCGCACCATTTCGGCCTCGTCGTCGCAGACGATGACCTCGCCGAGATCTGCCCACGCCTTGCCGGCGATCTCCGCGGTCGGCAGGATTTTAAGAAGCCGCTCGACCTCTTTCATGGTGTCGTGCGCCAGTTTCTCCGACGTGGTGAGCAGAATCGCCGGCGAAGTCGGGCCGTGCTCGGCCTGGCCGAGGAGATCGGTGGCGCACATTTCGCCATCGACCGTGTCATCGGCGATGATCAGCGTCTCGGTCGGCCCGGCGAGAAGGTCGATGCCGACGCGGCCGAACAATTGCCGCTTGGCCTCCGCCACATAGGCGTTGCCCGGCCCCACGATCATATCGACCGCGGCGATAGTCTCGGTGCCGAGCGCCATGGCGGCGACCGCCTGCACGCCGCCGAGCACGAAAATCTCGTCGGCGCCGCCGAAATGCATCGCCGCCACGATCGCCGGATGCGGCCCGCCGTGAAACGGCGGCGCGCAGGCGACGATATGTTTCACGCCGGCGACGCGGGCGGTGACGATCGACATATGCGCCGACGCCACCATCGGATAGCGCCCGCCCGGCACGTAGCAGCCGATCGAATTGACCGGGATGTGCCGGTGGCCGAGCACCACGCCAGGCAGCGTCTCGACGTCGAGATCGCGCAGCGTCTCTTTTTGCTTCTGCGCGAAATTGCGCACCTGCGCCTGGGCGAATTTGATGTCGTCGAGATCGCGCTTTTTCACCTGGCCGATGGCGCGCTCGACCTCGGCCGGCGTCAGCTTGAACGAGGCCGGCGACCAATTGTCGAATTTCGCCGACAGTTCGCGCACGGCTGCGTCCTTGCGCGCGTCGATGTCGGCGAGGATTTGCTCGACCGTCTCGCGCACTTTGGCATCGGCCGCCTTGATCGCGCTTGCGTCCATTCCGCGCTTGAGGTGGCGGGGCATTACTTCCTCCGTCATTGCCGGACTTGATCCGGCAATCCATGCGGTATTGAGCTCGTTGAAACGCCCTATGGACCCCCGGGTCAAGCCCGGGGGTGACGCCTACGGCGTCACTTGATCGCCTGCGGATTGATCGGCGAGCCGGTGCCGCCGGTGATGATCAGCGGCGGGCCGCAGAAGAAGAACTCATAGATGCCGTCGTCGTCGCAATCTTGCGCAAGTTCCTTGAGATAGAAGATCTCGCCCATGCACAGGCCCATGGCCGGGATCACCACCCAGTGCCACGGCTGGTTGGCTTCCGTGGTCTCGTTCGGCCGCACCTCGACGCCCCAGGTATCGGTGCAGATCGCGGCGATCTGTTTGTCCTGGCACCAGTAGCAGTTCTCGAACTTCACGCCGGGCGCGTCGCCGCCGGCATAGCCGCCCCACTCTTTTTCGGCGAGGCAGCGTTCCATCTGGCCGGTGCGGACGATGACGAAATCGCCGCGGCCGATGGAGACGTTCTGCTCCTTGGCGCATTTGTCGAGTTCGTCGTTGGCGATGCTTTCGCCATCCTTCATCCACGGCACGCCGCGAAAGCGCGCGATATCGAGCAGCACGCCGCGCCCGACCATCTTGTTCTTCGAGTGCTCGATGCCGAGCACGTTAAGCCCCTTGGAATCGATCAGCTTGGCGTCATGGCCATTATAGGCCTTGTCCTCGTAGAACACGTGGCCGAGCGCGTCCCAATGGGTGGCGCCCTGCACGCACAGCATCAGCGTGTCGTCGGCATAACGGATCTTGTTCCAATCCTGCTGGCCGGCGATGGCGTCAGTGCCGGTCGCCAGCATCTGATGGATCGGGTTGAAGCGGCCGCCGAACAGGCCGGTCTGCGGACCGTCGCGGTCGAGCGGAATGCCCAGCGCAAAAACCTTGCCGGTGCGAATAAGGCTTGCCGCCTTGACGATGTCCTCTGGACGGACCTGGTTGAGAGTGCCGATATGATCGTCTTTGCCCCAACGGCCCCAGTTCTTGAGCTTCGCCGTCGCCTCGGCGATCGCCTTCTTGCCGACCTTGATGTCCATTTCCGCCTCCCCGTGCCGACGGTGGATTCCGCCGCGCCCAACCCGAGCGGAATATTGACCCGTGCCGCGTTGTTCGTCCATTGCAACCTGGATTAGCGCCGCGGCTGAACCGCGGCATCTTGGGAATTGCATCGATTGGCCGAATAGTCTGGAATAAGGGCGGCGGTCTGTGGTTTGTGCAGCGGCAGCCCAAAAAACGGTGTCGCCAAAATAAAGAGCAAGCCAAGGGGGAGGACGACATGAAGGGCGCGAAATGGATACTGGCATTCGCGATGCTGGCGGTTGTGGGCTTCGGAGCGTCAACGCTGCACGCCTCGATCATCGACGAATGGGCAAACGTGAAGCCGCCGCCGCCCCCGCAGCTCAAGCCGGTGACGGTCGATCCCAAGACCACCGCGCTCTTGGTGCTCGATCTCTTCAAGCAGCCTTGCAATATGGAACGTAATCCGCGCTGCGTCCAATCCCTCTCGGTAATCAAGAAGCTTCTCGATGAGGCACGCGGCGCCGGGATGCTGGTGGTCTATACCGTCTATCCCACCGCTGCCGGAAAACCGACCGCGAAAGATATTCTGCCTGAGGTCGCCCCCAAGGGGGACGAACCGCTTTTCGTCGGGTTTCTAAACAAATATATCGGGACTGACCTGGAAAAGACCCTAAAGGATAAAGGCATCCAGACGGTCATTGCGGTCGGCACCTTCGCCCATGGGGCGGTGCTCGCGACCGCCGGCGCCTCGGCGGAATTGGGCTTCAAGGTGATCGTTCCGGTCGACGGAATGTCGTCGCCTACGCTTTACGCCGAACAGTACACTGCGTGGCATCTCGCCAACGCGCCCATCGTGTCGAGCAGGACCACTCTCACCACAATCGATATGATGAAATTCTAAAACGCGCTCAGAAACAGCAAGGGAGAAGGTTATGAGGAAAGACCGATTGTCGTGCGGCACAATAGCGCTGACGGCGATGCTGATGACGGTCGCAAATGTGTCCGCTGCGCACGCGGCCGACATCATCGACGAGTGGGCGAACGTTAAGTTGCCGCCGGCGCCAGAACTGAAGTCGGTGACCGCCGATCCGAAGACCACGGCGCTCTTGATGCTCGATTTTCTGCCGTACTGCAGCACACCTCCGCGCTGCGTCGATTCGCTGCCGGCAATGAAGAAGCTTTTGGCCGCTGCACGATCAGGTAATGCGACCATCATCTACAGCGCCGCCGGCAAGCTTACCGCAGCCGACATCCGTAAGGAGGTCGCGCCGCTCGGGAACGAACCAATGGTCAAGTCGCATGCAGACAAATACCTCAATACCGACCTGGATAAAATGCTCAAGGACAAGGGAATCCAAACGGTCATTGTCGTCGGCACGGCGGCCAACGGTGTCGTGCTCTACACCGGCAGTGAGGCAGCGTGGCGCGGCTTAAGGTGATCGTGCCGGTGGACGGCATGTCGGCCCCCGACCTTTATGCGGAGAAAATTACGGTCTGGCAGTTGACCCATATTCCGGCCTTCGCATCGAATGTGACGCTGACCAGGAGCGACATGATCAAATTCTGAACTGCCGCCATTTCGGAACCTCGCGCAACGAGAAGCCGGAGATCTAGATTATGGATTACGGCCGGCACATTCGGCACATTTTGGTTCTGAAACGGCGCCCCGCTAGCGCTGATCCTTGTTCTCGAACGTCGTGACGTGCGGCGCCGGCACGATGTCGCCGCAGCACTGGCAGCGCCATTTGCGCACCAGGTAGCCGAACGTGTTGGCGTGCAGATCGGGCCGGTCGGCGCGGCTGCGCTTTTTGTCGAGGTCGGCGCCTTCGGCGAGCAGCTTGGGCCCGCCGGCGGCTTCCGCCAGCAGCTGCAACTGGCAGGCCTTCTCCAGCTTGATGGCGGTCCACACCGCCTCTTCGATGCTGGCGCCGGCGGCGACGATGCCGTGATTGCGCAGAATGAGCGCCGGATGCCCGCCGAGGCAGCGCGCCACCGCCCTGCCGCGCTCCTGGCTGATGATGAGATCCGTGGTTTCGGAAAAAATCGGCAGCCGGCCCTCGGTGAAATGCACGCTGGAATTGCCGACCGCAAGCAACGGCTTGCCGAGCGAAGAGAACGCCACGGCATGCATGGGATGGCTGTGGATCACGCAGGCCACGTCGCTGCGCGCACGCAACACTTCGGAATGGATATACACCTCGTTGTGGCGCGGCATCGTACCGTCCACTTTGTCGCCCTCGATGTCGACGGTAATGATGTTGTCGGGCCGCATCTCCTCGATGCCGATGCCGGCCGGCTTCATCAGAAAGCGTCCGGGATCGCCGGGCAGCCGCACCGAGATATGGCCGGCGACGTAATCGCCATGGCCCTCCATCGCCAGCACGCGCCCGGCGTCGGCGAGCGTTTCGCGTAAGTGATCGGTCATTGCCCTCCCCGTTGTTCTTGCGGTCGATGGCGCGGACAGTACACTGCCGCCGCAATGCAAAACAGGCGCGCGGTCAAAACGACGCCCGAGGGAGCGATGCAATGAAGCTTTTGAGCTTTGTCGCTGGAGGCAAGGAATGCTTCGGCGCGGCGAGCGGCGACGGCGTCGTCACGCTGAACGATAAGATCGGCCAGCCAAATCTTCGCGCGGCGCTTGCAGGCGGCGCAATGGGAGCGATGCGCCAGGCGGCGAACGACGCCAAGCCGGATCACAAGCTTGGGGACATCAAATTCCTGCCGTTGATTCCGAGCCCGAACAAGATCCTCTGCGCCGGCATCAACTACCGCTCCCATGCCGCCGAAACCGGCCGCGAACTGCCGAAACAGCCGAGTATGTTCATCCGCTTCGCCGATACTCTGGTCGGCCACGATGGCGACATGATCCGGCCCTCGGTGTCCGACAATTTCGATTTCGAAGGCGAGCTTGCCGTCGTCATCGGCAAAGGCGGCCGTCACATCAAGGCCGAGCGCGCGCTCGACCACGTCGCCGGCTACACCTGCTTTGTCGACGGCAGCGTGCGCGACTACCAGAAATTCTCCGTCACCTCGGGCAAGAACTTTCCCGGCACCGGGCCGCTCGGGCCGTGGCTCGTCACCACCGACGAAATCCCGGATCCGAGCCGGCTGACGCTGACCACGCGGCTCAACGGCAAAGAGGTGCAGCACGCCACCACCGATCAGTTGATTTACTCAATTCCCCAAATCATCGCCTTCTGCTCGGATTTCACTGCGCTGTCGCCGGGCGACGTCATCGCCACCGGCACGCCCGAAGGCGTCGGCCACAGCCGCAAGCCGCCATTATGGATGAAGCCGGGCGACACGCTCGAAGTCGAGATCAGCGGGATCGGAGTTCTGCGCACGCGGATCGCGGATGAGCGGACGTAAGCTCCCTCTCCCGCACGCGGGGAGATAATGGTCATTGGGAGCGAAGCGAAGCACCAACGTCGACCATTTGATCCTTCCTCCTCCCTCCCCAAACGGGAGAGGTGATTATCCCGCCAGCCCGAACAGCTTCTCGGCATTGCGGAAATAAATCTTTTCGCGCTCGGCGTTCGACAGCGGCAGCGAGTTGAGCACCTTCAGGGTGTCGCGGATGTAGCCCGGGCCTTTTTCCTTGTCGAACGGGCAATCGGACGCGAACAGCACATGATCGGCGCCGAAGAAATCGAGCCCGCAGACGGTCGCCGCGCGCGCGCCTTCGACCGCGGTGTCGCCGTAAAAATCCTTGAAATAGTCGAACGGCCGCTTCTTCAGCGATTTGAGCAGCGCGCCGTAATCCTCGTCCGAGGTGCGCACGCCGAGCTGATCGAAGGAGTGGCCGACGCGACCTTCGAGATAAGGCACCACGCCGCCCAGATGATGCGCGATCACCTTCAGATCGGGAAAGCGATCCATGATGCCGGAGAAGATCAGCCGCGCCAGCGTCACGCCGGTCTCGTAGGGCCAGCCGAGCACGCTGCAGATTTCGTATTTCGAGTATTTCTCGGTCGGATAATCCGGCATGTCGCGGGTGCGCGCCGGATGCAGCAGGATCGGCTTGCCGGATTTGGCGATGACCTCGAAGATCGGCAGAAACTGCGGCGCGTCGAGCGGAACGCCGTTGGCATTGGTGCCGAGCTGGACGGCATTGGCGCCGTTTTGCAACGCGCGCTCCGCCTCCTTTGCCGCGGCTTCCGGCGCATTCATCGGCAACAGCGCCGACCAGCCGACAAAATGTTTCGGATGCTTGGCGACCACTTCGGCAAGGCCGTCGTTGCCGATCTTCGCCATCTCCGGCGATCGATCCGGACCCCACAGCCGCTCCATCGGCGGCAGCCCGTGGGAGAGCAGCTGCGTGTAATCGTCGAAGGATTCTACGATGGCGATCCGCAAATCGATATCGGACAGCGCCGGAATGCCGCGCACGCGCTTGCCGAGGTCCTTAGCGCCGGCCGGCGTCTCAAGCAGCGCCTCGTAATAGCGCTTCGGGAAAAAGTGATTGAAGGCGTCGATAGTGCGCATGCGGTTTTCCTGCTTTTTTAAATTTCTCCGGCCTACCGCATCGGCTGGAGCAAGCCGAACAGCCACGACGCAATGGCAAACGCGTCGGCATCGCGATCGAAATAGCCGATGAGCTGCAAGCCGAGCGGCATGGCGTTGACCTCGAACAAAGGCAACGACAGCGCCGGCACGCCAAGGAGCGAGGCCGGCACGGCGAATTCCGGATTGCCGGTCGAGGCGAGCCCCTCCGGCGCGTTGCTCGGCGCGGCCAGCGTAATGCAGGCATCGCAATTGGCGGCGAGCTCGGCATGGACTGCGCGCAGGCGCGCGCGCTCCTTGAGATCGGCGCGATGCTCGGCCAAGGTCATAGCCTCGTATTTGTGCGCGCGCTCCATGACGTTGCGGCTCAATTTGGAAGCATCGCGGTCGCGCATCGAACGGAAGAACCAGCGCGTCTCCCAGCCGTTGCAGCGATGCGACAATTCCGCCGCGTTAAGCAAATCGGTCTCCAGCGCCGCGACCTTATCGTCGTTGTGGCGGGTGCGGATTTCGATGCCGGCGGATTTGAGCCGCATCACGCATTCGTTGAGCTCAAGCTTGGCGGCGACCGAGGCGCTGTCCCAGCCGGCGGTTTCGAGCACGGCGAGGCGGCGCGGCTTTGCCGCCGGCGGCAGCGTGTCGGGACCGGCCAAGCCGGGCGTGCCGGCATCGCCGCCGACGCGGGCGACGATCTCGTGGGCGATCTGCCACACGTCCGCAAGCGAAGCGCCGAGCACGCCGGTGCAGCTCTGGCTCTGGAAATCGTGGCTGCCTTCGCGGTTGAGCGCGTTGACGCTCGGCTTAAAACCGACGCAGCCGCAGAAGCTCGCCGGCCGGACGGTCGAACCGATCACCTGGGTGCCGAGCGCCGCGCTGGCGATGCCGGCACGCCACAGCGGCGGCCGAACCGCTCGACGAGCCGCCCGGCGTGTGCGCGGTATTCCACGGATTGCGCGTGCCGCGCGGCTCGGACGCGGCGAACTCGGTGGTCACCGTCTTGCCGAGGATCACCGCGCCGGCGTCGCGCAGCGCGCGCACGCTGGCGGCGTCTTTCTCCGAGCGCCAGCCGGCAAACAGCGGCGAGCCCATCTGGGTCGGCATATCGACCGTCTCGATGATGTCCTTGATGCCGACCGGCATGCCGTCGATCGGCGACAATGGCTTGCCGGCGCGCCAGCGTTCGCTCGATCGCTCCGCCGCGGCGCGCGCCGCCGGCAAATTGGTAACAACAAAGGCCCCGATTTGCGGTTCCCAGCGTTCGAGCAAAGCGAGCGATTGTTCGAGAAACTGCCGCGGTGTCTGTTTCCCCGATGCGAAATCCGCATTTGCGGCAAGATAGGACCGCAGAACGGGCTTTGTTTGCTCCATCATCGTCGTCAGCAACCGTAGGGTGGGCAAAATCGCCCGCCATTGCGTCGCCGCGTGGGCAAAGCGCGTCGGCGATTTTGCCCACGCGTCTTGGCGGCGCAGCGCGCTTTACCCACCCTACCGATCATTTCTTGCTCTCGTCGTAATAGTGAATCTCGTAGAGCATGCAGCCGCGCTCCGACTTGAACGGACCGTGATAGACGCCGGGCGGACGGCAGGCATAGGTCGGCGCCTCGAACGGCTCGCCGCCCTTGCCCTTGTCGTCGTTGCCGACGATGAGATCGCCGGAGAGCAAATAAACCTCTTCCCAGTGATCGTGCACGAACGGCGCGGTGGTATAGACGCCGGGCGCAAAGCGCAAAAGCCGCGTGCGGCTGCCCATCTTGCGCGTTTCGTCGAGATCGCTCGCCAGGATTTTCTGCTGGATGCCGGAAGGATAGCCGGGCGGCGTCGCCCAGCCTTGGCTCATGTCGACCTTATGGAACTCGAGATGCGGCTTGTTCATCGGCATGGCGTCATAGACATGGCTTCATCGGCATGGGCTCGCTTTCCTCATCCGCACACGAAACTCCGCTAGCTGCAAGGAGTTGCGGTCACATTGCAATCGATCGGGGCGCATTGTACATGGGGTGAAAGCCTAGGCAATCGAGCGATAAATCGCGACGCCGCATGCGTTGATCCGCTGCGGCACCGGCGCGGTCATCGCCTCCGGAGGATGCCCCATGCACGAAATCGCCGGCCAAGTTCACTGGCACGAGCCGACCGGCTTCAAGCGCGCCGGCTTCGGCAAGTTCGGACGGCCGAAAACGCCGTACGACCTGTTCATGGAAGCCGACGACATTCCGATCTATCGCGACATCGGCGTGAGCAAGGTGCAGAACCTGCCGCTCGCCCCTTGGCCGCGGCTGGGCGGGCGCGGCAGCTATATCCAACTGCACGGCACCGAGGGCAAATGGGGCTCTTACGTCGTCGAAGTGCCGGGCGCCGGCGCGCTTCATCCCGAAAAACACATTTACGAGGAAATCTATCTGGTCGTCGAAGGCCGCGGCTCGACCGAAGTGTGGCTCGACGGCGAAGACAAGCGCCACGTCTTCGAATGGCAGAAGGGTTCGCTGTTCTCAATTCCGGTCAATGCCATGCACCGCATCGTCAATGCGAGTTCCGCGCCGGCTTTGCTGTTGGCCGGCACCACCGCGCCGAACCTGATGAATCTCATCAACAATGCCGAGATGATCTTCAATTGCCCCTACGAATTTCGCGACCGCTTCTCCGGCGCCGACGACTTCTACAAATACAAAGACGACATCGAGCCCGATCCGGTGCGCGGCCTCGCCATGCGGCGCACCAATTTCATTCCCGACATCGTCAATTGCGATCTGCCGCTCGACAATCGCCGCTCGCCCGGCTGGCGCCGCGTCGAGCCGTTCATGACCGGCAACACCTTTTATCTGTGGATCGGCCAGCACGAGAACGGCCATTACTCCAAGGCGCACGCCCACACCTCGGCCGCGGTGCTGATCTGCGTCAAGGGCAAGGGCTACACTTATACGTGGCCGGAGCAGCTCGGCCTCACCCCGTGGAAGGACGGCAAGGCCGATCAGGTCAAGCGCGTCGATTACGAGCCGGTCGGCATGGTGTCGGCGGCGCCGGGCGGCGCGCGCTGGTATCACCAGCATTTCGGCGCCTCGAAGGAGCCGTTCCGCCTCACCGCCTGGTTCGGGCCGCACAATCCCGGCCGCGAGCCGGGACCGCCCGGCGAGAAGCACACCGACTACACCGCGATGGATATTCCCGAGGGCGGCACCGCGATTCCCTATTACATGGAGGATCCGTTTCTGCGCCAGGAATACGCCGAGCGTATGCAGCGCGAAGGCGCCGAGAATCGCATGCGGCCGGAATATTACGAGCGCGATTACCGCGGGCTGTTGCCCAAAGAGTGATGGCGTGACCGGCGACGATCAGGGCGGCCGCATCTTCTTCTCCAATACCGGGCGCACGTTCGGCGAAGAGGACGAGCTGTGCGTGCTCTCGGTCGGCGTCGATATCGGCTCGTCGACCTCGCATCTGGTGTTTTCGCGCATCGTGCTGGAGCGGCTCGATAGCCGCTACGTCGTCACCGAGCGCGAAAGCTTTTATCAGTCCGATATCTTGCTGACGCCCTATGCGGGCGAAGACACCATCGACGCCGAGGCGCTCGGGCTGTTCATCGACCGGCAGTACAAGGACGCCAAGATCGACCCCGACGAGATCGATACCGGCGCGCTGATCCTGACCGGCGTCGCGGTGCGGCGAAAGAACGCGCGCGCGATCGGCGAATTGTTCGCCCGCCAAGCCGGCCGCATGGTCGCGGTCTCGGCCGGCGACAGTCTCGAATCGGTGATGGCGGCCTATGGCTCCGGCGCGGTGGCGCGCTCGATCCGCAATGGCGCGCCGGCGATGAATGTCGACGTCGGCGGCGGCACTGCCAAGATCGCGGTCTGCGCCGACGGCAAGGTGATCGACGTCACCGCGCTCGATATCGGCGCGCGGCTTGTCGTGCTCGACGAGGCGCACCGCATCGTGCGGCTCGAAGAGGCCGGCCGCCGTTTCGGCGCCGAGCTTGGCTTGATGCTCGAACCCGGCGCGATCTTGACCGAAGACCAAGCGCGTACCCTTGCCGCGCTGATGGCCGACAAATTATTCGAAGCCATGCGCGGCGGTTCCCCGCGCGCCGGCGGCGCCGATCTGTTGCGGCTCGATCCGCTCGGCTTCCGCGGCGAATTTCCGACGTGAGTTTCTCCGGCGGCGTGTCGGAATACATCTATGGCGGCGAGGCGAAGAGCTTCGGCGATATCGGCCCGCAGCTCGCCGCCGAACTGCGCGCGCGGCTCGCAACCGGCAAACTGCAACTGGCGCGGCCCGACGCGCGCATCCGCGCCACCGTGATCGGCGCCTCGCAATATACCATGCAGGTCTCCGGCTCGACGATTTTCGTCTCGCCGCTCGACACGCTGCCGCTGCGCAACGTGCCGGTGATCGCGCCGCGCGCTGCCGCTCGGCGACGACATCGATCCCGCCGCCGTCGCCGCCGCGATCAAGTCGGCGCTGAAACGGCTCGATCTCGGTGACGGTTCAAGTCCGGTCGCGGTGTTCGTACCGTGGCGCGGCTCGGCGACGTTCAAGCGCCTCGACGATTTCTGCAAAGGCGTCGCCGACGGCCTGGAAGCCGTGCTGGCGAACGGTCATCCCATCGTGCTCGCCGGCGACGGCGACGTCGGCGGGCTCATCGGCATCCACTATTGCGAGGAGATGAAAGTCAAAAATCCGATCGTCTCGATCGACGGGCTGGAGCTGAAAGACTTCGATTACATCGACATCGGCGCCATCCTCGACACCTCGGGCGCCGTGCCGGTCGTCATCAAGTCGCTGGTGTTCCCGACCGGCGCCGGCGTCGGCAAGGACTGGGAGGCGGAGCGGACAGTGACCAGCATTGCCGCCAGCGCAAAGTAACGTCATCCTGACGCAAAGGGAGTGGGATTGAGAACGCCGCATGCGTACCGGGGCTGACTATCTTGCATCGCTCAATGACGGCCGCCGCGTCTTCCTCGACGGCGAAGCGGTCGAGGACGTCAGCGCGCATCCGGCGTTCCGGGAAGCCGCGCGCTCGATCGCCAAGCTCTACGACATCGCCGCCGACCCGGCGAACCGCGAGCGCATGACGTTCCCCTCGCCGAAGACCGGCGCGCCGGTGCACCGCGCCTGGCAGATTCCGAAGACGCATGCCGACCTGCGCGTGCGGCGGTTGTTCTCCGAGACCTGGGCGGAAGCGACCTTCGGCCTGATGGGCCGCGCGCCCGATCATGTCGCCGGCTTTTTCACCGGCTATGCGGCGGTGCCGCAGTTTTTTGCCAGCGCCGGGCAGCCGAAATTCGCCGACAATCTGGTCGCGTTTTACGAGTTCATGCGCGACAACCACGTCTATTGCTCTTACGCCATCGTGCCGCCGCAGATCGATCGCTCGAAACCCGCGCACCAGCAGAGCGACCCGACGCTCTATGCCGGCGTGGTCAAGGAGCGCGACGACGGCATCGTCATCAAAGGCGCGCAGCAGCTCGCCACCGGCGGCGCGATATCCGACTACATCCACTTAAGCTGCATTCAGCCGCTGCAAAAGGGCGACGAGAATTACGCCAATTGCCTCGCCGTCCCGGTCGCAGCCGAGGGCGTCAAGCTTTATCCGCGCAAGCCCTATTCGCGCGCCGGCAGCGCCGCCGATTATCCGCTGTCGAGCCGCTTCGACGAGAGCGACTCTTACGTCGTCTTCGACAACGTCTTCGTGCCGTGGGAGCGCGTCTTCATCTATCGCAATGTCGAACTCTCGCGCGATCAGTGGAGGAAGACGCCGTCGCATCTTTACGGCAATCATCAGGCGCAGACGCGCTACGTCACCAAATTGCGCTTCATGGCGGGCCTGGCGCAGCGCATGAACGAAACCACCGGCAACATCGCCAACCCTGCCGTCGTCGGCCTGATGGGCGAGCTCTGCTCGCTGGTCTCGATCTACGAAGCCATGCTGCACGCGCACGAAACCATGGGTACCATCGAAGACGGCGTCTTATGGCCGTCGCGCACGGCCTATTATGCCGCGAGCGCCATGCAGTCGGAGTTCAACGGCCGCATGCTGGAAATTTTCCGCGAAATGGCGGGCGCGGCCTTCATCACGCTGCCCTCCTCCGACGCCGATTTCGGAAATCCCGAGATCGCAGCCGACCTCGAGCGTTATATGCGCTCAGGCACGTCCGACGCCAAATCGCGCGTCAAATTGATGCGGCTCATTTGGGATTTCCTCGGCTCCGAATTCGGCAGCCGCCATGCGCAATATGAAAAATTCTACGGCGGGCCGTCGTTCGTGGCGAAGCAGCATCTTTATCGGTATTTTGATTTCGGGCGAGCGGGGGCGCTGGTGGATGCGGCGCTGGGGTTGCCGGGGGTGGAGTGATGCGCGGCATCTTCGAACTCGTCTTATACGGCGTGAACTGAAGACGTGGATAGCCGGGACAAGCCCAGCCATGACGGCGGAAGCGAGCGCAGGATAGGCAAAGGGCCGTAGAATGGGTGGAGCGAAGCGATACCCATCATCTTTCCCCGAAAGGCTGACCATTTTCCGTCGCTTCGCCAGCCCAGTCGAGCGGGTAAATACCGAGCTTGACCATGCGATGGAACGACGAATACGGCCAATCCCTCACGCGCTTGATGTGGCCGTGCTTGACCGGATTGAAATGGATGTAATCGACGTGCCGTGCGAGATCGCCTTCATCGCGGAGCGTGTACTCCCAATAGCGCCGGTGCCAAAGGCCGCGCTCGCGTGCTTCTTGCGTTACGCCTCCGCGTCTGCCAACTGCGGCGCGGTGGCCGGGGCTTTGTCGGAGGGCTGCGGCGGCTCGAGCGCCGCGGCGACGGCCTCCTCGACGCGCTCCAGCCAGACGAACTCCATCTGCTTGCGCGCGATCTCGGGGATGTCGTCGTAGTCGCGGCGATTGCGCGCCGGCAACATGACGCGGCGGATGCCGGCCGAGTGCGCGGCGACGACTTTTTCCTTAATCCCGCCGACCGGCAGCACCAGGCCGCGCAGGCTGATCTCGCCGGTCATCGCGGTGTCGCTGCGGATGGTGCGCTCGGTCAAGAGCGAGGTAAGCGCCATGAACATGGCGACGCCGGCGCTCGGGCCGTCCTTCGGCGTGGCGCCGGCCGGCACGTGGATATGGATGTCGCTCTTCTCGAAGCGCTTGGCGTCGATGCCGAGCGCCGCGGCGCGGTTCTTGACGATGGAGAGCGCAGCCTGCGCGCTTTCCTTCATCACGTCGCCGAGCTGGCCGGTGAGAATGAGCTTGCCGGAGCCGGGAATCCGCGTCGCCTCGATGAACAAAATATCGCCGCCGACCGGCGTCCAGGCGAGCCCAGTGGCCACGCCCGGAATGCTGGTCCGCATCGCCACTTCGTTCTCAAACTTCGGCGCGCCGAGAATCGTCACGACATCGTCGCGCGCGATGCGGATCGGGCCGCTGCCGCCTTCGGCGATGCGCACGGCGGCATTGCGCAGCACCTGGCCGATCTGGCGTTCGAGAGAGCGCACGCCGGCTTCCCGGGTGTAGTTCTGGATGATGTCGCGCAGCGCCACATCGTCGATCTCGACCTGCCCGGCCTTCAGCCCGTTCGCTTCCATCTGCCGGCGCACCAGATAGCGGTGCGCGATTTCGAGCTTCTCGTCGGCGGTATAGCCGGCAAGGCTGATGATCTCCATGCGGTCGCGCAGCGGCCCCGGAATGGTGTCGAGCATGTTCGCCGTGGTGATGAACACCACGCGCGACAGATCGAACGGCACCGCGAGATAATTGTCGCGGAACGTGTTGTTCTGCTCGGGGTCGAGCACTTCGAGCAAAGCCGCGCCGGGATCGCCGTGGAAACCGGCGCCGAGCTTGTCGATCTCGTCGAGCATCATCACGCAATTGCGCGAGCCGGCCTTGCGGATGGCCTGGATGATGTTGCCCGGCAGCGCGCCGATATAAGTGCGGCGGTGGCCGCGGATTTCCGCCTCGTCATGCACGCCGCCGAGCGACACGCGCACGAACTTCCGGTCCATGGCGCGCGCGATCGACTGGCCGAGCGAGGTCTTGCCGACGCCGGGGGGACCGACGAAGCACAGGATCGGCGCCTTGCCTTGGGGCGCGAGCTTGCGCACAGCGAGGAATTCGATGATGCGCCGCTTGATCTTGTCGAGATCGTAGTGGTCGTCGTCGAGGATTTTCCGCGCCTCCTTGATGTCGATCGGCTTCTCCTCGGGCAAAGCCCAAGGCAATTCGATCAGCCAATCGAGATAAGTGCGCACCATGCCGTATTCGCCAGCGGCTTCCGGCATCTTTTGCAGCCGGCGCAATTCCTTGCGCGCCTGGTCCTCGACCTCTTTCGGCATGCCGGCTTTGGTAATGGCGGCATCGAGCTCGGCGATCTCCGCTGCCTTGCCCTCTTCGCCTTCGCCAAGCTGCTTTTGGATCGCCGCCATTTGTTCACGCAGCAGCACTTCGCGCTGGCGCTCGTCGAGCGACGCCTT
Source organism: uncultured Alphaproteobacteria bacterium (assembly GCA_963780925.1). GTDB lineage: Bacteria > Pseudomonadota > Alphaproteobacteria > Rhizobiales > Xanthobacteraceae > BOG-931. Next base: position 195,499 of record CAWAEV010000024.1, read on the forward strand.
CGTCTGCCGGCCGATTTCCTGCGACAGCCGCAACACCTCGATGCGGTGCGCCAGCATGCGCGAGACCTTATCCATCCGCGCCGTGATGTCGGTCGTCTCCAGGATCTCCTGCTTCTCTTCCGGCTTGACGTCCATATAGGCGGTCGCCAGATCGGCAAGCGCCGACGGCGTCTCGATCGACTGGATCGCGGCGAGCAGATCGGCCGGCACTTGCGGCAGCAACTGGATCGCCTCGACGGCTTGCGCCTTCAGATTGACGAAACGCGCCTCGATTTCCGACGTGCGCGCTTCCGACTCCGGAATGCGCAGCACGCGCGCGACGAGAAACGGCCAGCCGCTCAGATATTCGACGATCTGGAAACGCTGCTCGCCCTGACAGACGAGGTGATGCGTGCCGTCCGGCGCGGTGACAAAGCGCAGGATATTGGCGAGCGTGCCCATGCGATGCATGTCGATCGCGCTGGGGTCGTCGACCGAGGCCTCACGCTGCAACAGGATGCCGACCTGGCGCTGCTCGCGCACCGCCTGTTGTGCGGCCGCGACCGACTTCGGCCGGCCGAGCGTGATCGGCACCACCAGGCCCGGAAACAGCACGGTGTTGCGCACCGGCACGATGATGAGGGCATCGGGCGGCAAAGGCGGCAAAGGCGGCAACGTGCCGCCGCCGCTGGCGGCAGGACCGTTTTTTGCGAGAATTTCTTCAGCCACGCTTTCCTACGCTTTCTGCAACGTGATCACGAGACAACCGGCGGCAACGGCGCGACGCACGGTCGAGTACCGCCCGGCCGGCAGCCGCAGCCGTCGGTAAAACCGCCCCTGCGGCAGCTCCATCCGGTGGATGACGGCGGTGCGCAATTGCTCCGGCACAGTACGCGTGCCGGCGATGACGAGATCGCCGTCCTCGATCACCGCTTGGGCGCTGTCGGCGTCCACGCCGGGCAAGGCGACCAACGCCAAAACCTCGAATTCGGTTTCCAAAATATCGACCGGCGGCTCCCAAGCCGGCAGGCGCTTCTCACTAGGCCCCGGGCGAAACAGCTCGCGGTGCATGCGTTCGGCCCGCGCCAGCATTTCGCAGGCTTCGGACCACATCCAATCGCGGGCCACATCGCGGGCCATGTCGCATTCCCTCCAGCTTCGGGTGGCATATGTGTGAAGCGGAAACCCAAAATGCAACGTCATCCGCAAACGATGGGTCTGGAACTGTGTGCCGCGACAAGGCGTTGAGCTGCGGTGGCACCGCCGCTCGGCAAGACGCGGAAAATGACGCGGAGAATTTTGCTCGAACCTGCTGTCGCCCGTCCCTTGCCGGATTATATGCCAAGGGCCGGGTGGGGACGGTAGTAAGCCTGTGGAGGTGCACATGGCGCTATCTAGCTGTGGAGCCTCAACAGGTTGTCCTCGGATAGACCGAGACGACTGATTGGAGTGTTGGCTTTCAAGCTACTATGCGGCCGGTGCCAATTGTAGCGATGGAGCCAATAGCAGAGTTCGGCCGATCGTTGATCCGAGCTCTGATAGGCACGAGCGTAGGCCCATTCGCGAAGCGCGGTTTGGATGAAGCGCTCGGCTTTTCCATTGGTCTTCGGGGTGTAGGGCCTGGTGAAGAATTGGCGAAGGCCGAGGCGTTTGCAGGCAGATCGGAACGTCTTTGATCGGTAGCACGAGCCATTGTCCGTCATCACACGCTCGATGCGGATTCCAAGTTCAGCGTAATAAGCGACGGCAGCCTCCAGGAAGGCGACGGCGCTTTCCTTGCGTTGGTTGGCCATGACCTTGACGAAAGCGACGCGCGAGGCATCGTCGATGCAGACATGGACGAACTCCCAACCGATGCCGTGGTGACGGTTGACGGCGCCAGGATATCGTCCGGTGATGCGGTGCCCGACGGAGCCGATCCGGCCGAGCTTCTTGATATCGAGATGGATGAGTTCGCCCGGATGCTCGCGCTCATAGCGCCGGACCGGTTCGGCCGGCTCCAACGCGCTCAGCTTGTTCAATCCCAGCCGCCGCAGGACACGGCTGACAGTGGCTGGCGAGACCCCGGTCGCGGCGGCGATCTGCTTGCCCGTCCAGCGCTGCCGGCGCAGCCGCTCGATCTCTTCGACAACCACATGGGGTGTCGGCTGCCGCAGCCGATGCGGCCGGGATGACCGATCCTGCAATCCCGCCAAACCTTCCCGACGATATCGATCCACCCACTTGCGAACCGTGCGCGGACAGACGCCTGCGGCTTCCGCAACGGCCTCCGGCGTCTGCCCGCTCTCCACCTGGAGTACAATCCGCTCTCGACCGCGCGGCGTAAGCCGGGCATTCTTGTGCATGTTCATCCGGTCCTCCCGAGAATCGCTGAAGCGTCGCAACTCCAGCTTCCTCGGCCAGGACCGGGTGGACAACCTAATGAAAGCTCACATCTAGCGCGGCACGACGGGTTGGCGAGACCATCTCGACGCCCGACAAAATCTCCGTCAAACTGATCGTCAACGGCGTCGAACGGCAACTTGAGGTCGCGCCGTGGACTACGCTGCTCGACGCGTTGCGCGACCGTCTCGACCTCACCGGCACGAAAAAGGGCTGCGATCACGGCCAATGCGGCGCCTGCACCGTCCTGGTCGACGGCCGGCGGATCAATTCGTGCCTCACGCTCGCCGTCATGAAGGACGGCGCCGAGGTGACCACCGTCGAGGGTCTGGCGAAGAATGGCGTGCTGCATCCGCTGCAACAGGCCTTCATCGACCACGATGCATTTCAGTGCAGCTATTGCACGTCGGGCCAGCTCTGCTCCGCGTACGGCCTGATCGCCGAGGGCAAGGCGAAGACCGCCGACGAAATTCGCGAACTCATGAGCGGCAACATCTGCCGCTGCGGCGCCTATCCGAACATCGTGGCGGCGATCCAGCAGGCCATGCGCCAGGTCACGGGACGATCATGATCAATTTCCAGTACGCCCGGGCCGCCGACGTCGCCGACGCGGTGCGCCAGATCGCGGCCGATCCCAAGGCGAAATTCATCGCCGGCGGCACCAATCTGATCGATCTGATGAAAGAAGACGTCGAACGGCCGTCGCGGCTAATCGACATTTCGCGCCTGCCGCTTAAAACCGTCGAAGCGACCAAGGACGGCGGCTTGCGGATCGGCGCGCTGGTGCCGAATTCCGACCTCGCCTATCACCCGTTGATCGCCGAGCGCTATCCGCTGCTGGCCAGCGCGATCCTCGCCGGCGCCTCGGCGCAGTTACGCAACATGGCGTCGACGGGCGGCAATCTCCTGCAACGCACGCGCTGCTATTACTTCTACGACACCGCGACGCCTTGCAATAAGCGCGAGCCCGGCAGCGGCTGCTCTGCCCTTAGCGGCCTCAATCGCATGCACGCGATACTCGGCACCAGCGAGTTCATGCGTCGCAACGCATCCATCCGAATGTGCGTGGCGCTCGCGGCGCTGAATGCCAAGGTGCACGTCGCGGGCCCGGCCGGCGAGCGCACGATCGCGATGGCCGACTTCCATCGCCTGCCCGGCGACACGCCGCAGCGCGACACCAATTTGCAGGCCGATGAGATGGTCACGGCGGTGGAGCTTCCCGCCCAAGGCTTCGCGAACAACTATACCTACCTCAAGATCCGCGACCGGCTGTCCTATGCATTTGCGCTGGTCTCGGTCGCGGCGGCGCTCGAAATGGAGGGCGATACGATCAAGGAAGCGCGATTGGCGCTGGGCGGCGTCGCGCACAAGCCGTGGCGCGACGCCGGCGCCGAAGCGGCGCTGCGCGGCAACACTGCCGAGCGCACCGTTTTCGTGCAGGCGGCCGACCTGATACTGCGTGACGCCAAAGCCCGCGCCCATAATGCGTTCAAGATCGAGCTGGCGCGCCGCGCCATCGTCCGCGCGCTGACGCAGGCGGCGCAAGGCACGCCGCAATCGCAATCCAACAAGAAGGTTCGGTGACTGTCATGGCGCAATATATCAGTACGCCGACATCCCGCATCGACGGCCATGCCAAAGTCACCGGCGCGGCCAAATATGCCGGCGAATTTAACACGCAAGGCCTCGTTTATGGCGCCGTCGTCGAGTCGACGATCGCCAAGGGCCGCATCGCGCGCATCGACACCAGCGCAGCGCTGCGCGTCGAAGGCGTGCTCAACGTCTTCACTCACGACCATCGGCCGCGCATGGCCGGCAAGTCGCAAGCCTACAAGGACGATGTCGGGCCGGAACAAGGTTCGCCGTTTCGCCCGCTTTACGACGACCGGATCATGTTCAGCGGGCAGCCGATCGCGCTCGTCGTAGCCGAGGACTGGGAGACCGCCCGCTTCGCCGCCGCACTGGTGCGCGTCGAATACAAGAAAGAAATATCAGTCACCGACCTGCAGGCAGAGCGCGATCGCGCCTTCGCGGTCGACAAGCCGGAGAAGCCGCGCGGCAATGCCGTCAAAGCCTACACCGCCGCCGCCGTGCGCCACGAGGCGGACTATTTCATTCCGAGCGAGTACCACAATCCGATGGAATTGTACGCCTCGACGGTAATCTGGGAAGGCGGCGGTAAGATCACCGTCTATGACAAGACCCAAGGCGTGCAGAACGTGCAGCGCTATCTGTGCAGCGTGTTCGCGATGAAGCCGCACGACGTGCGCGTCATGTCGCCTTTCATGGGCGGCGGCTTCGGCTCGGGACTTCGCCCGCAATATCAGGTGGCGCTGGCGGTTTTGGCGGCGCGCGCGCTCGAACGCTCGGTGCGGCTCGTTTTGACCCGCCAGCAGATGTATGGACTCGGTCACCGCCCGGCCACGATCGAGCGCCTCGCGCTCGGCGCGAACGCCGAGGGAACGCTCGAGGCGGTCATCCATGAGGCCATCGCGGCTACGTCGCAATATGAAGAGTTTTCCCGCAATGACACCGCCTGGTCAGGCCAACTCTATAAGAGCCCGAACGCCAAATATGTGCACAGACTGGCGCGGCTCGATCTGCCGACCCCCTGCGACATGCGCGCGCCGGGCGCGGCGACCGGCGTCTATGGGCTCGAATGCGCGATGGACGAGCTTGCGGTCGCGCTGAAGCTCGATCCGCTTGAGCTGCGGCTGCGCTGTTATTCGGACCGCGACCAGAACGACGACAAGCCCTACACCAGCAAGAAGCTGCGCGAGTGCTACCGACAGGGCGCAGAAGCGTTCGGCTGGGACAAACGCAAGGCGGAGCCGCGCTCGATGCGCGACGGCAGCGAACTGGTCGGCTGGGGCATGGCGACCGGCATTTGGGAAGCGCTGCAGATGGAATTCGCAGCCCGCATCGTGCTCACTGCGAATGGCCACGCCGAAGTCGCCTGTGCGGCTTCCGACATCGGCACCGGGACCTATACGATCATGGCGCAGGTCGCGGCCGACATGCTCGGTCTGCCGCTCGACAATGTCACGGTGAAGCTCGGCGACTCGACCTTGCCGCTGGCGCAGGTCGAGGGCGGCTCGTGGACCGCGGCCTCGGTGTCGCACGCGATCGCAAGGGCGGCCGACGCGGTGCGCAAGGAGCTGTTACGGCTGGCCAAAAAGCTGCCGAATTGCCCGCTAGCGGCCGCAAAGCTCGAAGAAACCGCACTGATCGACGGCAAGATCGTGAGCAAGAAAGCGCCCGAGCGGGCCGTTTTGATGACGGACGCGATGCGCCATAGCGGCCTCGACCGCATGGAACGGGAAAGCAAAACCGATTTCAAGGAAATAAAATCCTATGCGTGCAACACGCATTCCGCGATCTTCGCGGAGGTCAAAGTCGACGAGGAGCTCGGCGTGATCCGCGTCACCCGCGTGGTCAGCGCGGTGGCGGCTGGGCGCATCCTCAATACCAAGACCGCGCACAGCCAGATCATGGGCGCCGTAGTGTGGGGCATCGGCATGGCGCTGCACGAGGAAGCGCTGGTCGATCATGCTTTCGGGCGCGTCATGAACGCCAACATCGCCGAATATCACGTGCCGGTGAATGCCGACATCCACGACATCCAGGTCATCTTCGTCGACGAGCCGGACGACATCATCAATCCGCTCGGTATCAAGGGCGTCGGCGAGATCGGCATTGTCGGCGTCGCCGCAGCAATCGCCAATGCCGTCTATCACGCCACCGGCAAGCGGGTGCGCGATCTGCCGATCACGCTCGATAAATTGCTGCCGTGACGCTAGGCACGAACCCGCTGCGCACTGCGCACGCCATCGGCAAGCGCGCTAACAAGACTACTGACCGACACGACGGTACCGGAAGTCGGTTTGGCGTCCGGCCCGAGGCTCTTGCGCACCGCCTCGACCAAAGCCGAGCCGACCACGACGCCGTCGGCGCCCGCGGCAATGGCGCGCGCCTGCTCCGCGGTGCGCACCCCGAAGCCGACGCAGACCGGCAGCTTGGTGTGCCGCTTGATGCGGGCGACCGCGGCGCCGACCTTGCTCGCGTCCGGCGCTGCGGCGCCGGTAATGCCGGTGATGGAGACGTAATAGACGAAGCCCGAGGTGTTGGTGAGCACCGTCGGCAGCCGCTTGTCGTCGGTCGTCGGCGTGGCGAGCCGGATGAAATTGACCCCGGCCGCCAGCGCCGGCAGGCACAATTCCGCGTCTTCCTCCGGCGGCAGATCGACCACGATGAGCCCGTCAATGCCGGCCGCCTTGGCGTCGGCGAGAAAGCGGTCGACGCCATAGACGTAGATCGGATTGTAATAGCCCATCAGGACGAGCGGCGTCGCAGCGTCGCCGGCGCGGAATTCGCGCACGGCGGCGAGCGTCTTTTTCATGTTCTGCCCGGCTTTGAGCGCGCGCAGTCCCGCGGCCTGGATCGCCGGCCCGTCAGCCATCGGATCGGTGAACGGCATGCCGAGCTCGATCATGTCGGCGCCGGCCTTGGGCAGCGCTTTGAGGATCGCGATCGAAGTTTCGTAATCCGGATCGCCGGCCATGGTGAAAGTGACCAGCGCGGCGCGGTTTTCTTCGTGGAGCGCAGCAAAGCGCCGCTCGATGCGTCCGGTCATCGCGCTTGGCTTCCGAGATGCCGCGCCACGGTATCGAGGTCCTTGTCGCCGCGACCGGAGAGATTGACCACCATGAGGTGATCCTTCGGCTTTTGCGGCGCGAGATCGAGCACCTTGGCGATGGCGTGCGCCGGCTCGAGCGCCGGAATAATGCCTTCGAGCTTCGACAAAAGCTTGAACGCGTTGAGCGCCTCGTCGTCGGTGGCCGACAAAAACGTGACGCGGCCGACGTCGTGCAGCCAGGCATGCTCGGGGCCAACGCCCGGATAATCGAGGCCGGCGGAGATTGAGTGGGCTTCGGTGATCTGCCCGTCCTCGTCCATCAAGAGATACGTGCGGTTGCCGTGCAGCACGCCCGGCCGGCCGCCTTCGATGGAGGCGGCGTGCATGCCGCTGTCGAGGCCGTGACCGGCGGCTTCGACGCCGTAGATTTCAATGTCCTTGTCGTCGAGAAACGGATGAAACAGCCCCATGGCGTTGGAGCCGCCGCCGATGCAGGCGATGAGCGAATCCGGCAGGCGGCCTTCGGCTTGCCATCATCTGTTCGCGCGTCTCGCGGCCGATGATCGACTGAAAGTCGCGCACCATCATCGGATAAGGATGCGGCCCGGCGACAGTGCCGATGCAATAGAACGTCGAGCCGACATTGGTCACCCAGTCGCGCAGCGCCTCGTTCATGGCGTCTTTGAGCGTCTTGGCGCCGGACTCCACCGGCACCACCTTGGCGCCGAGCATGTGCATGCGAAAGACGTTCGCCTTCTGCCGCTCGACGTCGACCGAGCCCATATAGACGATGCATTCGAGTCCGAAGCGCGCGCACAGCGTCGCAGTGGCGACGCCGTGCATGCCGGCGCCGGTTTCGGCGATGATCCGCTTTTTCCCCATGCGCCGCGCCAAGAGGATTTGGCCGAGCACATTGTTCACTTTGTGCGCGCCGGTGTGATTGAGCTCCTCGCGCTTGAGATAGATTTTGGCGCCGCCGCAATATTCAGTGAGCCGCTCGGCGAAATAGAGCGGCGACGGGCGGCCGACGTAATGCGTCAAGTAGCCGTCCATCTCTTTTTTGAACTCGGGATCGGCCTTGGCCTTGGCGTAAGCTTCTTCCAATTCAAGAATGAGCGGCATCAGCGTCTCGGCGACAAAACGGCCGCCATAAATGCCGAAATGCCCGTACTCGTCCGGCCCGGTGCGGAAGGAATTGAGCGGCTGCACGGTCATGGCAATCTTTCTCACGCCACCGGATGGGCTTGTTTTTCCGCCGCGCGCGCGGCGCGCACGAAGGCGCGGATTTTATCAGCATCCTTCTCGCCGGGTGCGCGCTCCACGCCCGAGGATACATCCACGCCGGGCGCGCGGGTGATGCGCAAGGCCTCGCCGACATTGCCGGCATCGAGCCCGCCCGAAAGCATGAACGGCACGCCGGAAGCGATATTTTCCAGAAGATGCCAGTCGAAAGTCTTGCCGAGGCCGCCCGGCCGCGTCGCCTCGCGCGGTGCGCGGGCATCGAAGAGAAGCCAGTCGGCGACAGCCGCATAGCGGGTAATTGCCGCGAGGTCGCCCCTGGACTCGACGGGAATCGCCTTCATCACCGGCAGCTTGAACCGCGCCTTGATCGCGGCGACCCGCAAGGGCGACTCGTTGCCGTGGAGTTGCAGGATATCCGGCCCCAGGGCGTCAACGACGTAGGAAAGGAACGTATCATCGGCATCCACCGACAACGCAACTTTCTTGGCACGACCCCGGACGCGCCCCTCCAGGGACGACGCAACCCTGAAAGAGAGGTTCCGCGGCGACGGCGGAAAGAACACGAAGCCGACCATATCGACGCCGGCGTCGAGCGCGACATCAAGCGCCTCGGGGGTCGAAAGGCCGCAGATTTTCACTATGAGCGACATGAATTCGCCGGTTCGTGGAATGGCCCATCCAAAACTGCCGCCCTTCTACCTCGCTCCGCGCGCTTTGTCTTGCGGGCGTCTAGCGTGGCGAGCTTCCTTATTGCCCGGCGGCTTGAGCATGAAGCCGCTCCGGCGGCGTCGGCCGCCTGCGGGATGCTGATGGCGGCGGCGCTGGCGGCCCGCTTATGCGCATCCAGTTCCTCACGCAGTCTTGCGAGATCGCGTTCGAGCCGCCGCGCGGCGCGGCGCCACCTGCCGTGCCGCAGCCACGATGCACTGCCGCCTATCACCACGCCGAGGATCAGCACGGTGATGACGAGGGCGAACAGCGGCAGCGTTACCGACGCGGCGGGCTGCGCCGCATTGAACGGGTCGAACGAGAGCGTCACGATCTGGCGGTTGGCGACGGCAAAGGCAATGAGCAGGATGCCGAGCGCCACAAGGACAAGCGCCGCAACGATCTTGCGGAGCGAACTTCCGGCCGATCGCAATGCGCCGGTCAACCCGCGCTCGGGCGATTGAGCCGCTCGCGCATTTCCTTGCCGGTCTTGAAGAACGGCACGCATTTTTGATCGACGGCGACATGGGCGCCGGTGCGCGGATTGCGCCCGGTGCGCGCCGGGCGCTGCTTGACCGAAAATGCGCCGAAACCGCGCAATTCGACGCGGTCGCCGCGCGCCATCGCCGCGATGATCTCCCCCAGTACGGCGTTGACGATATTCTCGACGTCGCGCTGGTAGAGGTGGGGATTCTGCGCGGAAATATGTTGAACCAGTTCCGACTTGATCATGATCCGCCGCCCGATCGCCGTTGGAGTTCGGTCGCCCGCGAACGCTGCTCTGGCGCTGAAAAGCGCCGCCGCTCAGTTCACGCCGGCAGGGTGCCAAAGGGCCAATAGACCGTCAAGGTTGAAAGGCTCCACGGCGTTGGCGGCGCCCCAGAGGTCGAGGCGCTGAGCCAGCGCGTTGAGCCCCGCCGCATCGAGGACGGCCGCGGCCGCAGCGTGCAAGAACGTCAGGTCGCTGAAGCGGCTCTGCAGCCGGTAGTCGCGCACCGGCAGCTTGGCATCGACGTGCTTTTCCTTGGCGAGCCAGGCCACAGCGATGCGTTCGTCGCCGAGCTCGTCGACCAGCTTGAGTCCAAGGCCCTGATGCCCCGTGAAGACGCGGCCGTCATCGACCGCCGCCAGCTGGTCGTCGGTGAGATGGCGGCGGCTTTGCACCAGGCCTTTGAACCAGGAATAGGAGTCCTGGATGATCGCGTTGAGCGCCGCGGTCGCCTCAGGACTGGTCGGCTCAAAACCGTCTGGCGCCGCTTTGAGCGGCGTCGATTTCACCGATTCCACCTTGACGCCGATCTTGCCGAGAAGATCGGCGACATTGGGATACTGGAACAGCACGCCGATCGAGCCGACCAGCGAAGTCTGCTGCGCCACGATGTGATCGGCGGCAAGTGCCGTAATGTAGCCGCCGGACGCGGCCATGCTGTCGACCACGACGACGAGCGGCTTTTTCTCGCGCAAGCGCGACAGTGAATCGAACAATTGCTCGGAACCGGCGGTGGTGCCGCCGGGGCTGTCGATATGGACGATGACGGCGCGCGCCAATGCCGAATTGCCCAGGAGATCGAGCTGCCGGACCCGTTCCTGATCGCCGCGGATCAAGCCCGAGATCGTCACCCGCGCGATGTAGGGACGCACGCCGAACACACCGATACGGTTGCTGGCCACCGCCGCCGCCCCGGCGAGGCCGACGACAACAACCACAATGGCGAGCACGCGCCAGAACGTGAGCTTGCGCCGCAACCGGCGGCGGTCGACGATCAGGTCGGCATCGAGCGACATGGTCCCTTCCTTTTGCTCCGCCCCACGTTCGCTCGTTGCGGGGCATCACGCCCCGCAACGAGCGGTCCTCACTCCTCGGTCTCTTCCTTTTCGGTCTCTTCGGCCTCCTCGCCCTTGCGCTTGAGCGCGGTGCCCAGGATGTCGCCCAGCGTCGCGCCGGAATCCGACGAGCCGTATTGCGCGATCGCTTCCTTCTCCTCGGCGACTTCCAGCGCCTTGATGGAGACGGTGACACGCCGGGTGCGGCGGTCGAACTGCGTGACTCGGGCATCGACCTTCTGACCGACGGCAAAGCGATCGGGCCGTTGCTCGGAACGATCGCGCGCCAGCTCCGAACGCTTGATGAACGAGGCGTAATCGGTGCCGACGATCTTCACGTCGATGCCGCCTTCCTTCACGTCGGTGACTTCGCAAGTGACGACCGCGCCCTTCTTGAGCTCGCCGGCGGCGGCATCGCCAGCGGCGGCGGCGGGTGCGCCGCCTTCCGCAAGCTGCTTGATGCCGAGCGAAATACGCTCCTTCTCGACGTCGACGTCGAGCACCTGGGCTTTGACCTTATCGCCCTTCTTGTACTCCTCGATGACCTGCTCGCCGGGCCGTTTCCAATCGAGATCGGACAGGTGAACCATGCCGTCGACATCGCCATCGAGACCGAGGAACAGGCCGAATTCGGTCTTGTTCTTGACCTCGCCCTCGACGACGGAGCCCGCGGGATATTTTTCGACGAACACCTCCCAAGGATTGCGCATGGTCTGCTTCAGACCAAGCGAAATGCGGCGCTTGACTGGATCGACTTCGAGAACTTGCACCTCAACTTCCTGAGACGTCGAGACGATCTTGCCGGGATGGACGTTCTTCTTGGTCCACGACATTTCCGAGACGTGGATCAGGCCCTCGATGCCGGGCTCGAGTTCGACGAAGGCGCCATAGTCGGTGATGTTGGTAACGCGTCCCTTGAACCGCGCGCCGACCGGATATTTCGCCTCGATGCCCTGCCACGGATCGTCGAGCAATTGCTTCATGCCGAGCGAGATGCGGTGGGTCTCGTGATTGATCTTGATGATCTTGACCTTCACCTGCTGGCCGATATTGAGCACCTCGGACGGGTGATTGACGCGCCGCCAGGCGATGTCGGTGACGTGCAACAGCCCGTCGATGCCGCCGAGGTCGACGAAGGCGCCGTAGTCGGTGATGTTCTTGACCACGCCGTCGATGACCTGGCCCTCTTCGAGGTTTTGCACCAGTTCCTGGCGCTGCTCGGCGCGCGTCTCCTCGAGCACGGTGCGGCGCGAGACCACGATATTGCCACGCCGGCGATCCATTTTGAGGATCTGGAACGGCTGCTGATTGTTCATCAACGGCGAGACATCGCGGATCGGCCGGATATCGACCTGCGAACGCGGCAGAAAAGCCACCGCGCCGTCGAGATCGACGGTGAAGCCGCCCTTAACCTGGTTGAAGATGACGCCATGCACCTTCTCGTTATTCTGGAATGCCTTTTCGAGCTTGCCCCAGCTCTCCTCGCGCCGCGCTTTGTCGCGCGACAGCACGGCTTCGCCGAGCGCGTTCTCGATCCTTTCGAGATAGACTTCCACCGTATCGCCGACTTTGATCTCGGCGTTGCGGCCGGGCCCGGCGAATTCGCGCAGCGCCACGCGGCCTTCGGTCTTTAAACCCACATCGATGACGGCAAGATCGCGTTCGATCGCGACCACCGTGCCCTTGACCACGGCGCCTTCCTGCAGATGGCCGTCGCCGAACGATTCATCGATCAGCTTGGCAAAATCCTCGCGCGTCGGCGAGGCAGCGGTTTGAACGGCAGCTTGAGCCATAAAATACTCCCGACCCCATGAATGGAAATGATCCCGAACGTGCGGCAGCCACCGGCAAGACCGGCGGTTGGGGCCAAGGCCATACGTTTCGGAAAAGCTTAGGTCCCGGACGCAGTTAAGTCGGCATCACGCAGCGGAGGCGGTAAGCGGGCTAACCTCCAATGACGAAAGCGCTGTCAACGACGCTTTCGGCCCGCTCGAACGGCCTCAATGATATCGACGGCGGCCCGGAACGCCGCGTCTATACCCAAATGCGTGGTATCGAGCAAGTGCGCGTCCGGGGCGGCCTTTAGCGGCGCGGCGGTTCGCCGGGAATCACGCTCGTCGCGCCGCAGCAGGTCGGCCAAGACATCCTGCTCGTCGGCGATTTCGCCGCGCGCCCGCAGTTCGAGCGTGCGACGGGCGGCGCGTACCTCCGGCGACGCGACCACGAACAGCTTTACGTCGGCGCCCGGCGCAATGACGGTGCCGATATCGCGGCCGTCGAGCACCGCGCCGGGCGGGCGCGTTGCAAATTCGCGCTGATAGTTCATCAAGGCTTCCCGCACCTGCGGGATGGCGGCGACGACCGAGGCGGCCTCGGTGATGGCCTGCAATTTCAGTGCATTGTCCTGGAACTTCGTCGGATCGAGCGTGATCGCGGCCTCGATCGCATGTTCGACATCGTCGGCCGGATAGCCGGCATCGAGCACGGCCTTAGCCACCGCGCGATAGAGGAGCCCGGTGTCGAGATGTTGCAGCCCATAGACCGCTGCGATCTGACGGGCAATCGTACCTTTGCCCGAGGCGGCGGGTCCGTCGATGGCGATGATCATGACAAGTCCGCTCCGAGCCCGCGCATCAATTCGACGAATCCCGGAAAACTCGTTGCAATGAAAGTGCCATCGTCGATCTGCACCGGCCGCTCGCTGGCAAGCCCGAGCACGATCGACGCCATAGCGATACGGTGATCCATGTGGGTCGTAACCAGACCGCCGCCGGCGGGGCGGCCTTGGCCATAAACGATCAGGTCGTCGCCCTCGATATCGGCGGCAACGCCGTTGGCGCGCAATAAAGCGGCGGTGGCGGCCAGCCGATCCGATTCCTTGACGCGCAGTTCCTTCAATCCACGCATTACGGTTGGGCCCTCGGCAAAGGCGGCGGCGACGGCGAGGATCGGATATTCGTCGATCATGGATGGGGTGCGAGCCGCCGGCACCTCAATGCCGCGCAAAGCCCCGGCGCGAACACGCAAATCGGCGACGCCCTCGCCGCCTTCGTTGCGTTCCTCAAGCCGCTCGATGCAAGCGCCCATCTCGCCGAGCGTGGTGAGAAGGCCGGTGCGCAGCGGATTCATCATCACACCGCTCAGGATCACTTCCGAGCCGGGGGTGACCACGGCGGCGACCAGCGGAAATGCCGCCGAAGATGGATCGGCAGGGACCGTGACCGGCCGTGGCGTCAGTTCCGGCTGGCCGACGAGCGTGATGCGGCGGGCATTTTTATTCTCTTGTTCATTGCCTTGTTTGTTGTCTTGGCCCTCCGGCTCGACCCGCACGACTTCAACGCGCACTTGGGCACCGAAATGAACGAGCATCTTCTCGGTGTGGTCGCGAGTTGGCTCCGCTTCGATCACGACGGTCTCGCCCGGCGCCGCAAGACCGGCCAACAGCGTCGCCGATTTCAATTGCGCCGAGGGCACCGGCGGCTTGAAGACGATCGGCATCGGGTCGCGCGCGCCAGCAAGCGTCAGCGGCAAGCGGCCGTCCGCCGAGGCAAGCATCCGCGCCCCCATGCGCTGCAGCGGATCGAGCACGCGCTGCATCGGCCGGCTGCGCAGCGAGGCGTCGCCGTCAAAGGTCGCAGTGATCGGGCAGCCGGCGACGGCGCCGAGCGCAAGCCGGCAGCCGGTGCCGGAATTGCCGAAATCGAGCGGACCCGCGGGTTCGGCAAAACCGCCGACGCCGACGCCGTGAATCAGCCAGTCCCGCTCGCCGGTGCGCTCGATACGGGCGCCAAGCGCCCGCAAAGCCTGCGCCGTATTGAGGACATCCTCCCCTTCAAGCAGGCCGCCGACACGGGTGGCGCCGACCGTGAGCGCGCCAAGGATAAGCGCGCGAATCGACATCGACTTGTCGCCGGGGACGCGGACCGAACCGGAAAGCGGACCGTTGCGGCGGGCGGTGAGCGGAACGCGGGTGGCGGGCATAGGACTTAATCCAGTCGGCGCCGTGGACCGGTCATGGACCGGCCATTAACAGACCATGGATCGGCGACACTATGAGCGCCCTCTATCACGTGCCGCGGCGGCCCGTCATCCCGACGTTTTTGCGTTTCGAGCCGGCCCGCCGAATGGCGACGATCGTCTATTGACAGCCGCGCTGCGACTAGCCAAGTGAAGCACCCGAATTGCGGGAAAGGATGCGGATCGTGGCCAAAGCCGAACTAGGCACCAAAAGGCTCTGCGCCAATTGCGGCGCCAAATTCTATGACCTGAGCAAGGATCCGATTCACTGTCCCAAATGCGGCACGGTCTATGAGGTAGCGCCGGTTGTGACCCGCGCCCGGCCGGAAGCCGCGCCGGTGGTCCCGCGCCCGGTTGCCCCGGTCGAGGAGGTCGCCGTGCCGGAGCCGGCCGAGGTGGAGACCGTCTCGCTCGAAGAAGCCGACGCCGAGGCGCAAGGAACCAAGAAAACAACGACGGCGGAGCCGGGGGCGGAAGAGGAAGAAGTCGAAATCGACGAGACCCTCGACGACGACACCTTTATCGAGGAGCAGGAGGAAGAGGACGCCGACGTCACCGATATTATCGGCGGCGACATCGAACCCGAAGAGGAAGGATAATCCGACCACAGACGGCGGACATCAGAAGACGGATTATTGAGAGCTGAATTGCAGTATCTGCCGACCGTCATCCCGTTTGTCTGTCGTCTGACGGGGCCATAGCTCAGTTGGGAGAGCGCTTGAATGGCATTCAAGAGGTCGGGGGTTCGACTCCCCCTGGCTCCACCAACCTTCGCGGCAAGTGCCGCTTCGGTTGGCACACCAGCCTAAGTCCGCGAAGGTTGCCCGCCGCAGCTCGAAGAGCGTAGGCGGGCTTTGCGTTTTCGGGCTTTGGTTCGGCACGCTATTGAGAACGGCTCTACAGCATCAACAATGCCGTGCGGCGGCTGGCCGCGGCGCTCTGCAGGGGCTGAGTCTGCCCTGGCTATGTTATGTTACGCTTCGGGTGCGAACGGAGGCGGGGATGGGTGAGAGATGGATCGGCGCAGCGCTGGCAACGGCGCTTGGTTTGATTCTTGGCTTTACGGCTGCCGGCCCGTTGGCGGCACAACAGGGAACGCGGGCCGCACCGGCGATGCAGCCCGACCCGACGCTTAGCTCGGAAGATCAGCTCGCGCCGTCCCAGATCAAGCAAAAAGTTCCGGCGGCAGTGGCGGAGCCGACTGGCGGCTCCCGCACGACGGCACATCCGGCAATGCACACTGCCGCCGCGCCGCATCCCGCTGAGCCGAGACCGGCCCCGCCGGGCGCTCACGTGGTGGCTTGCACCGGTATATTCAGCAAGGAATCGAACCATCTTCGGCTTGCCATGACGTTCGACTATAAAAACGTCACCTTCGGCGACGTGGACGCCGACGGCGGCGCGAAGGTCAAGGCCTCGATCGTATTTCCGAACGACCCGAAGCGCCGGCTCGAAGTGTGGTGGTCCAATCCCGCCGAGCGCAGCGGCACTTATCTCATCGACATCAAGGGCAAATCGACCTGGGGGGCGCCGGGCGGCATGCGGCTTGGCCTCAGTCTGGTGCAGATGGAAAAGCTCAACAAAAAGCCATTCAAGCTCAAAGGCTTCGACAAAGGCGGCGTGGCGACGGTGAGCGACTGGGATGGTGGCGCGCTGGCATCGCTTCCCGGCGGCTGCAAATCGGGCGTGAGCCTGACCGCCGATCCGAAAGCGTCGCCTGACGAGGTCACTGCGATGTCCGCGGACAAGGAATACAGCTCGTCCGATCCCGCCATTCGCGCCGTCAAACCGACGGTCAGCGAAATCCTTATCGGCTACTAACCTCTTTATCCGTCAGCACCCTGGTCGCTTGCTCCGCAAGCTATCGGGAATCTTGCTCTAAGGCTTCGGCTGCGTGTGGCCCGGCGGCGAGGCAGCAGGCGGCGCAGCCGGCTTCGCCTGCTCGCTCCGCATCGTTCGCACGTCGCGTGCCATTTCCAGGCAGGTGAGCAGCTCGGTATAGCTCGAATCGCCGCCCATCCTCGATTCGTTCGTGCACGCGGTCTTGTCGGTCGGCGCAAAGCTCGACCATTCTTTGACCAATTCGTCGCGAATGGCCTTCTCACTATCGAGGCAGTTCTTCTTCTCCTCGGCGATATCGGTGTCGTGGAAGGACACGCCGCCTTGCTGTGCGATGCCCTGGCAGACCTGCTCGACGTTGAGAGTGGGTACGCTGTCTGCGACCGGCATGATCAAGTGCGCGCTGAGGATCAATGCCGAGGGAAGGATCATAAACGTGCTCCGTCGATCTATCGCGGCGATTATAGCACGCCTGCGGCCCGGAACCAGGGAAGGCGACGCTGCGCCACCGGTTTGAGGATTGACCGGCCGCGCCGCTCGGTGCCGTCCTGCATCACCCCCCGGGCGCGCCATGAAGCCGATAGCCGGTCGGGCCGAGGCGAATTGCGCTCACGCGCTCTGCGGCGGCGGTCGCGAGGCATCGCGGGTACGGGAACACGCGCCGGCAAGGAATGACGCCGCGGGGACGGCTCACTAAGAGGGCTTCGCTCGATACCGGAACGAGGCTTCAGCGCGGAATCGACTGCACCGCAATGCCCGTAGCGGGATCGATGACCAGGATTCGGTCGGTCTGATAGACGTAGCGATAGATGTAGGGCTGGGTGGCGACCACCGATCCGTCACCAACGATAGGGGTGGTGGTGACGGCCGGCCCCGGAGCGGCGACCGTGTCGTAGAGCGGTTGCGGACTATCAGCGATCGGCGCCGGCACCACCTCGTCATAGAGCGGCTGCGGTGTAGCGGGCACGGTACGAGCCACCACCGTCGGCGCCGGCACAATACGCCGCGTGATGGTGCGCGTCGTAACGACTTGGCGGCGGCCGGCGCGTGAACGGACCGGCCGTATCGTGCGGACGGTCTCGGTGGTCTGCACCGTCTCCGTCGGTTGCGCCACAACGGTCGCAGTCGGAATTGTGACGAGCGGTCCCTGCGTGATGACCGTTTGCGCCTGCGCAACCGTTGCCGCGCTCGCCGCGAGCGCCAGACCGATGGCCGTACCGAGAATGGTGAATTTCATGGCTTACTCCATGTGCTTAAAGCCGTTCGGGCGCACCGCGCGACTGCACCGCCCGAGCCACGATCTCAACGCCCTGACGCGCGGACCGTTCCTGACGCGGCGCCGGCGCGAACAATTGCAACGTCGGGGGAACCGTACTGAGGCTCTTTCCAGCTGCTCTTTCCAGCAACCTGTGTTCCGCTGCCGCAAAATTGACGTGCCGCCGCCGCCCCGCAAACTTATCGGCGCGCCAATGCGCCGCGCAGCAACGCGGACAACGGCAGCGTCAACAGCACGAATGCGGCGACCAGGGTCAAAGCCGGCCACACACCAAGCGCGTCGCCGGCGCGGCCGAACAGGATCGGCGCGATCGCGCCGGAGCCGATCACGCCGGTGTAGAAGATACTCAAGGCGCGGGCGCGCCATTGCGCCGGCACCAGATCGGGCACCGAACCGTACAGCACCGACGACGTGCCATTGAGTGCGATGCCGAGCAGCGGCAGCAACAACAGTGCGGCATCGAGCGGCAGCGGATAGAGCGCGAGAATCGCGGCCGCTGTCGAACCTTCGGTCAGCCAGACCGTTCCGACCGCGCCGATCCGCGCGCCGATAAAAGTGCAAGCGAGCTTTCCCGCGGCGCCGCCGGCGAACACCAGGGTCAGCGCCAAGCCGATCGTCTGCTCGCTGGCGCCCTTGTTTCTCAGCACGAACGGCAGAAACAGCAAAAACGCCATGCGCGTGGCGGTGTCGATGACGCCGATCGCGAGCAGGACAGGAAACGCAAAGGCTGGCCGGTTTTTATCTCCGGCCGCATGCGCCTCGCCCTGCAGATGGGCGATGACGCCGCGCTCGAAGCGCGGCGTGGCGACGTAGATCGCCGCTGCAACGGCAATGCCGAGGATACCTAAAATGGCGAGCGCCGGCCGCCAGGCCATCACCAACAGCATCAGCGACAGCGTCGCCGGCAGCGTCATCTTGCCGAGGTCGCCGGCGAAATTATAGGTGCCGAGCGCTTTGAGCGAACGCGGCCCGGCGAAGACGCGCGCAACGAGCGCCGATGCAATCGGGTGTTGCGCGCTCGAGCCGATGCCGCAGATCAGAAGCGCGCCGAGCAGCATGGCGAAGCCGGCGCTGGCGCCGGCGAAACAAAATCCGAGACCGGCGAGCGCGGTGCCGAGCGCCAAAATGGTGCCGGCGCCGAAGCGCTCCGCAGCGAGGCCGGCCGGAATTTGCAAGCACGCCATGGCGCCGACCAGCACGCTGCGTAACAGACCGAGCGCCGCGTAACTGAGCGCAAATTCCGCCTGCCATAGCGGCAGCATGATGTAGACGAGATCGGTATAGCCGTCGTGCAGCGCATGCGCGGCGCCGGCGATCGAAACGGCGCGCCGTTGGTCGGCCGACATTTGCGGCGCCAGCGCCGTGATATCCTCCCAATGGAGCCTGCGCATTAATACCCTACGATTGTTTGTTCCACCTCCTAAACACCCGCCGACAAGCGGTCAAATTCTGGATTGGACCGGCTTCGATTGACCGCTGCAATCGCGCGGTGCAGTGTGCCGCCCGCATCGGGAATCACGCAACTTTGCCAGGGGGAATCATGTTCGGCCTCGGCGATCTGTTCCAGTGGGAGCGGTTCGTGACACCCACCGTGATCAAGGTCTTCTATTGGCTCGCGGTCGTGATTTCCGTCTTGCTCGGCTGCGCCGGCGCGGTGAGCTCGCTGACGACAATGGCGTACAATCCGTTCGTCGGCATGATCCTGCTGATCGTCAGCGTGCTCGGCGCCTTCATGGGCGTGATCTTGGCGCGCATCATCGCCGAATTCGTGCTCATCGTGTTTCGCATGAACGAGCATCTCGGCGCGATCAGGAATCAGGGAACAGGACTCAGAGGTCAGTAATCAGGCATCGGCTATCTGGGATCAGATGGTTGATCGCCGATCGCTAATTCGCAAAGCGGAAATGCATGACGTCGCCGTCCTGCACGACGTAATCCTTGCCTTCGAGCCGCATCTTGCCGGCATCGCGTGCGCCGGCCTCGCCGCCGCAGGCGACATAATCGTCGTAAGCAATGGTCTCGGCGCGGATGAAGCCGCGCTCGAAGTCGGAATGGATCACGCCCGCCGCCTGCGGCGCTTTGCTGCCGCGCGTCACCGTCCAGGCGCGCGCCTCCTTCGGTCCGGCGGTGAAAAAAGTCACCAGCCGAAGGAGCGCGTAACCGGCGGCGATCAAGCGGTCGAGACCGGCCTCGTTGAGACCGATCGCGGCGAGGTACTCTTCCCGCTCGTCGCGCGACAATACGGCAATCTCCGCTTCGATCTTGGCGGAAATGACAACCGCGGCGGCACCTTCCGCTTTTGCTCTGACCTCGACCTTTTGTGAAAATGCGTTGCCGGTCGCGGCCGAAGCTTCGTCGACGTTGCAGACGTAAAGCACCGGGAGCGCGGTGAGGAGGCCGAGCATGTGAAAGGCCTTTTCCACCTCGGGCTTGCGCTCGGTGAGCCGCGCCGGCTTGCCGTCGCGCAGCAGCATGAGCGCGCGGGTAATGAGGTCGAGCGCCTCCTTGGCTTCCTTGTCGCCGCCCTTGGCCTTCTTGCTCAAGCCGTCGACGCGCCGCTCCAGGCTGTCGAGATCGGCAAGCATCAGCTCAGTCTCGACCGTTTCAATGTCGGCGATCGGATCGATGCGGCCTTCGACATGCGTCACATCGGTGTCCTCGAAGCAACGCACCACATGCGCGATGGCGTCGACCTCGCGGATATTGGCGAGAAACTGGTTGCCGAGCCCCTCGCCTTTCGAGGCGCCGCGCACCAGCCCGGCGATATCGACGAAGGTGAGCCGCGTCGGCACGATCAGCGCGGACTTGGCGAGCGTCGCCAACGTCTCCAGCCGCCGGTCGGGCACCGCAACTTCGCCGACATTCGGCTCGATGGTGCAGAACGGATAATTCGCCGCCTGCGCCGCCGCGGTTTCGGTCAGCGCATTGAACAGGGTCGACTTTCCGACATTCGGCAGCCCGACGATGCCGCATTTAAAGCCCATGGAGAATGTTATCCGTTTCCCGGCTCACGCTTCGTCGCGATCGCCGCTTTCTTCATTGCCCTGGTCGCCGAATCCCTTCGCGACCATGGCGAGATGAATCTTATTCTGGAAGCTCGCATCCTCGCCGCGGGCGATGAGTTCGGCATTGTCGGCGATGATGCCGATCAGCGTCTCGACCCAGCCGCGCTCGCTCTTGGCGAAATCGCTCAGCACATAGTGCTGCACCAAATCCTTGTCGCCGGGATGACCGACCCCGATGCGTACGCGCCGATAGTCGTTGCCGATGTGCGCGGAGATCGAGCGCAAGCCGTTGTGACCGGCAATGCCACCGCCGGTTTTGACCCGCACTTTGCCCGGCGGGAGATCGATTTCATCATGGAATACCGTGACGTCGGCGAGCGGCAGCTTGTAGAAATGCGCGGCTTCGGCGACGGCGCGCCCGGATTCATTCATAAAGGTGCCGGGCAATAGCAACAGCACCCGCTCGCCGCCGATCGGACCTTCACAGGCCACACCCTGAAAGCGCCGGCGCCACGGTCCGATGCCGTGGCGCTTGGCGATTTCCTGGACGGCCATGAAGCCGACATTGTGCCGGTTGCCGACATAGCGCGCTCCCGGATTTCCAAGTCCGACCAGGAGCCGCATCAGCGTCGCCCAGTAAGAGGCGACCTCACTTCTTCTCGGGCGCGGCGGCGGCAGCCGGCGCGGCACCCGGAGCGGCGCCGGGTGCAGCACCCGGAGCGGCGCCGGGGGCGCCTTCGGCCGGCGTGCCGGCAGCCGCAGCGGCGGCGGCAGCAGCGGCTGCGGCGGCGGCAGCTTCGGCCGCGGCCTTCATTTCTTCCGCATAGCCCGACGGCGGCACCACGGTCACCAAAGTAACATCGCGGCCGGCCACCGAGCGCACGCCTTCGGGCAGCGTAATATCGCTCAGGTGCTTGGAATGGTTGATCTCAAGGTCACCGACATCGACATCGATGCCGCTCGGGATGGCATCGGCGCGGCAGCGCACCGCGAGGCTGTGCGTGACGATGCTGACGGTGCCGCCGCGTTTGACGCCGGGCGACTGGTCGGCATTGCGCACGTGGATCGGAATATTGACGCGGATGGTGGCGCCCTCGCCGAGCCGCATGAAATCGACATGCAGCGGCAGGTCGCGGACGGCGTCGAGCTGGAAGTCGCGCGGTATCACGCGGTGCTTTACGCCGTCGACCTCGACGTCATGAATGGTCGTCAAAAAATGGCCCGCATAAATGCGCTGGTGCAGATCAGCATAATCGAGCGAAATCGGCAGCGGCGGCTTGCCGTCGCCGTAGATGATTCCGGGAACGCGGCCCGCACGACGCTCGGACCGGGCGGCCCCCTTGCCTGCCCGCGAGCGCGCCGCCGCTTTGATCAGATTGACGGTCGCCATGATGGTATCCTCGTCTTAAGCCTTGTTATCCAAAAGAAATTCCGCGCCGAGCCTCCAGGGGTGCTGTAGCAGGCGCGGAAGCGGCGCTTATAGCGGCGCCAAACCTTAAAAACAAGGAATGTGAGCGACGAATTGCCCGCTCAGAATGTGCCTGGATTGGCCGGACCGGACGGCTCACCCGGCGATGGCTCGCCCGCCGTAGCCCCGCCTGAAGCCGGATAACTCTGCGACGGGGGGGCAGCGTTCTTCCCGGCGAGCGCCGCTTCCAGGGCCGCGACGCGGATTTTCATCGTCTCGTTTTCCTCGCGCGCCATGCGGGCCATATCCTTGACCGCCTCGAATTCCTCGCGCTTGACCAGATCGAGCTCGCGCAGCCAGCGCTCGGCTTGAGTTCGGAACAGCGTCTCGAATTCGCGCCGTACGCCTTGCGCGACGCCAGCGGCGTCGTTCATCAACCGGGCCACTTCGTCGAAAAACCGGTTCGTCGTCTGCACCATGACCGTCTCCGCGCGCGCTTGGCAAATCCCCACAGGCAAGCCCGCTTGCTATGCACTGTGACAATGGCGATGGTGCGGCGCAGCCGCAAGGGGGCTCGGCCGCACCTGCCGCACGAGAGCCGCGCGCCACGACGGAGGCGTCCGCTCGCTTTAAGGAATGCCGCCGATGTACGTCGTCCTGCCGCTCATTCCCTATCCCGCGATCAATCCGATCCTGATTTCCATCGGGCCGTTCGCGGTGCGTTGGTATGCGCTCGCCTATATCGTCGGCATTATTGCCGGCTGGTTCTACGCACGCGCGATCGTCGCCTCAGAGCGGCTGTGGGGCGGGCCGGCGCCGTTCAGTGTGCTCGACTTCGACGATTTCGTCATCTGGATCACGCTCGGCATTATTCTTGGCGGCCGCACCGGCTACGTGCTGTTCTACAATCTGCCGCTGTTCGCCGCGCATCCCATCCAGATTTTCGAAATATGGACCGGCGGCATGTCGTTCCACGGCGGCGTCATCGGCTGCGCGGTCGCCATCGTGCTGTTCGCGTGGCGGCGGCGCATTCCGATGCTGTCGCTTGGCGACGTCACCGCGGGCGTCGCGCCGATCGGCCTGTTCCTCGGCCGCCTCGCCAATTTCATCAACGGCGAATTGTGGGGCCGGCCGACCGATGTGCCCTGGGCCATGGTATTTCCAAACGGTGGCCCAATTCCGCGCCATCCGAGCCAGCTTTATGAGGCGACGCTGGAAGGCATCGTGCTGTTCATCGTTCTCGGCCTGTTGATGCGCGCCGGCGCGCTCAAGCGGCCGGGCGTCGTCACCGGCGCTTTCTTACTCGGCTACGGCATCGCGCGTACGGCTTGCGAATTCTTTCGCGAGCCGGACGTGCAGCTCGGTTTTCTATGGGGCTCGCAATGGCTGACAATGGGAATGCTGCTCTGCATTCCGCTGATCCTAACCGGGCTTGCCATTCTCGCTTTCGCTTTGCGAGGCGAAACGACAGCAAAACATGGCTGACGAACGCTCGCCGCTGGAAAATGAAATCCGCCGGCTCATCGGCGTCGCTGGGCCAATGCCGGTCGCCGAATACATGCGGCTGTGCCTGACGCACCCGCAATACGGTTACTACATCAACCGCGATCCGTTGGGCGCCGGCGGCGATTTCATCACCTCGCCCGAGATCAGTCAGATGTTCGGCGAGTTGATCGGTTTGTGGATGGCGGCGGTCTGGCGGCAAATGGGCGAGCCGGAAGACGTGCGCATCGTCGAACTGGGCCCCGGGCGCGGCACCTTGATGCATGACGCGCTGCGGGCGGCGAAGGTCGTGGACGGTTTCCGCAACGCCATTGTCGTGCATCTGGTCGAGATCAGCTTGGCATTGCAACAAGTCCAAGAGCGGCGCTTGGCAGATCTCGACGTGCCGGTGCTGTGGCACACCGCGCTGGAAGAGGTTCCGGGCGGCGCCAGCATCGTCATTGCCAACGAGTTCGTCGACGCGCTGCCAATTCGTCAGGCGGTCAAACAGGCCGACGGCTGGCACGAACGTGTTATCGACATCGCGCCCGAAGGTCACTTCTTCTTCGCCACGGCCCGCGATCCGTTGCCGCATTTTGAAACCTCGATGCCGCGCGGATTGCGCCAGGCGCCCGTCGGTGCGATCTACGAATGGCGCGCGGACGATTTTGCGCTCGAACTGGGACGCCGTATGCGCGGCGAAGGTGCGGCCTTGATCGTCGATTACGGCCACGACCATTACGGCTTGGGCGACACGCTGCAGGCGGTCGTCGGACATTCCTTCACCGATCCGTTGCGCGCCCCGGGCAAAGCCGATTTGACCGCCCATGTCGATTTCGAAGCCTTGGCGCAATGCGCCGAAAGCATGGGCGCGCGCATTCACGGCCCGATCCGGCAACGCGATTTGTTCCTGCGGCTCGGCATCGAAAAACGCGCGGCGGCGCTCAAAGCGAGCGCGCCGCACAAAGCCGCCGACATCGAGGTCGCATTCTCGCGGCTAATCGCGGGCGGCGCGCACGGCATGGGCGAATTGTTCAAGGCCATCGCCATCGCGGCCCCCGAACTCGGCCCGCTTCCGGGATTCGAGACGTCGTCATGACGATCGAGGCTTCATCGCTGGCGCTGACCGGCATCCGCCACGCCTTCTTCACCCGCGCCGGCGGCGTCTCCGACGGCTTCTACGCGAGCCTCAACGGCGGCATCGGCTCGCGCGACGCTGCGGCGAATGTTGCGCAAAATCGCGCCCGCATGGCGGCGACGCTCGGCGTCGCGCCGAGCCGTTTTCTTACCGCCTACCAGGTCCATTCGCCGAACGTCGTCGTCGCCGAGACGCCGTGGACGAACGAAACCCGCCCGCATGCCGACGCCATCGTGACGTGCATGCGCGCGCTCGCCATCGGCGTCACGACCGCGGATTGCGGACCCGTGCTTTTTGCCGATCCGCAGGCGCGCATCATCGGCGCCGCGCATGCCGGCTGGCGCGGCGCGTTGTCGGGCGTAATCGAAGCGACCGTCGCGGCGATGGAGCGGCTTGGCGCCGCCCGCGGCCACATCCGCGCCGTCATCGGGCCGATGATCCGGCGCGCCAATTACGAGGTCGGCCCCGATCTCATCGCGCGTTTTGCCGCCGAGGACCGCGCCAGCAGCCGGTTCTTCTCGCCGGCCGCCCGCGACCGCCATGCCATGTTCGATCTCGGCGGCTATATCGCGGCGCGGCTCGAGCGAGCCGGCGTCGGGCAAGTCGAAGATCTCGGCCTTTGCACCTATGCCGATCCGGCGCGCTTTTTCAGCTATCGCCGCGCTACCCATCGCGCCGAGCCCGACTACGGCCGCCACGTCAACGCGATTGCGCTGACGGCCGAGTAGAAACGGCAAATAAGGCAAACCGCTCGCTCCCCCATTTGCCGTTTGCACGATCGCGTTTGAGGCCTTGGAAACTATTGGCCCAACAGCGGAAAAACCAGCGGGGACAAGGCCTTGATTCATGTTGCCAGCCCGATGAGCGGCTTGTATCAGGTTCTTGTTTTGGTCGGAGCGTGATCTTTTCGACGACCCCGTGCCCCCGGCATCAGGTCCCGGGACGCTGGCATTAAGGATCGCGCTCCAGGGCTGGAGAGTGGAATGGCGGGCAACAATGGCGCGATCAAGCTCGTCGCCGGCAATTCCAACCCTGCGCTTGCCGAAGCCATTGGCGGCTATCTCGGCACGCCGCTGACCAAAGCGGTGGTGCGGCGCTTCGCCGACATGGAAGTCTTCGTCGAAATCCAGGAAAACGTGCGCGGCGCCGACGTCTTCGTCATCCAGTCGACGTCGTTTCCCGCCAACGACCATCTGATGGAATTGCTGATCATCATCGACGCACTGCGGCGGGCCTCGGCCCGGCGTATCACGGCGGTGATCCCCTATTACGGCTATGCGCGGCAGGACCGCAAAGTCGGGCCGCGGACGCCGATTTCGGCCAAGCTGGTCGCCAATCTGATCACGCGCGCCGGCGTCGACCGCGTGCTCACGCTCGACCTGCACGCCGGCCAGATCCAGGGCTTTTTCGATATTCCCACCGACAATCTGTTCGCCGCTCCGGTGATCATGCGCGACATCAAGGAGCGCTTCGATCTCGCCAAGGTGATCGTGGTCTCCCCCGACGTCGGCGGCGTGGTGCGCGCGCGCGGACTTGCCAAGCGCATCGATGCGCCGCTCGCCATCATCGACAAACGCCGCGAGCAGCCGGGCGAATCTGAAGTGGCGAACGTCATCGGCGAGGTGGGCGGCGGCATCTGCATCCTGGTCGACGACATCATCGATTCCGGCGGCACGCTGGTGAACGCTGCCGACGCGCTGCTCGAGAAAGGCGCCAAAGAAGTCTACGGCTACATCACCCACGGCGTGCTCTCCGGCGGGGCGATCGCCCGCATCGGCAAATCGCGGATGAAGGAACTCGTCATCACGGATTCGATTCAGCCGACCAAGGCGGTCACCGAGTTTGAGAACATCCGTGTGCTGTCGATCGCGACGCTGATCGGCGAAGCCATCAGCCGCACCGCCGCCGAAGAATCGGTGTCGAGCCTGTTCGATTAGTGCAACGCAATGCCTGATGGGGTATCCTGACTGTCACGCCCCGCACAGGCGGGGCATCATGACGACCGGCCGCACGGGAATCTTTCTCCCCCTCCCCTGAGTCAACCTGTCGCAGTCGGCGCTGTGGACGGACTCATTTCGAGGATTGTGCCGGAGCGGCAAATCACTTCATGACTGCCGGGAGCGGCGGCGGCAGAGGCGCTTTTACAACCTTTGGCGGACGGAATCAGGCCAATTATAGTCGGTGCGGGGGCTGATTCGCGGCTGTCAGTCAATTGGCATGTAAATGTCGTCCCTGCGTCAAATTGCAGCCGGTATTCGGATGGGTGCTGTGGCGTGCGCAGTTCCACTTCCAAGCGGCACTGTGGGGGAGGCAGCATGGCCCTTATCGAGACGGCACGCGATCAACACAACAATCCGCTCGACGTCGTCGAGCGCATGGCGGCCGGCAACAACTGGCCGTTCGAGCGCGCCGGCGAAGACGAGATCGGCATCGTCGTCACCGGACGCTGGACCAATTACCAGGTCTCCTTCACCTGGATGAGCGACATCGAAGCGCTGCATGTGGCCTGCGCCTTCGACATGAAGGTACCGGATCCGCGGCTTACTCCCGTGCAGCAGCTGATCGCGATGATCAACGAACAATTGTGGATCGGGCATTTCGACGTCTGGACGCAGAACGGCGTGGTGATGTTTCGCCACGCTTTGGTGCTGGCTGGCGGCGTCGCCGCATCGGGGCGCCAATGCGAGGCTGTGCTCGGCACCGCGCTCAATTCATGCGAGCGCTACTTTCCGGCGTTCCAATTCGTCATTTGGGCCGGCAAATCGGCGCGCGAGGCGATGGATTCGGCGATGTTCGAGACCTCGGGTGAGGCGTGATCGAGCCCGGGGCGATTGCGAATCTGCGAGATTTCCCCGGCCTGCTCGTGTTGGTCGGCGCCGGCAAAATGGGCGGCGCCTTGCTTGAGGGCTGGCTGCGGCTTGGCCTCGATCCGAGTCGGGTTGCGGTATTGGAGCCGCAGCCGGCGCCGGATATCTCCGCGCTGGCGCGGCGCGGGCTCCTGCTCAACCCGGATCCAAAGTCGCTCGGCGACGCCGCCGCCATGGTCATCGCGCTCAAGCCGCAGGTCGCCGCACAGGCAATTCCGCCGCTGTCGTCTCTCGTTTCCGCTTCGACGATCGTCGTCTCGATCATGGCCGGGCGGACGCTGCGCTTCCTCTCCGCCACGCTCGACCGCCGCTGCGCCATGGTGCGCGCCATGCCGAACACGCCCGCCGCGATCGGGCGCGGCATCACGGTCGCGGTGCCGCGCAACGCCAGCGCCGCGCAGCGCGAACTCGCCGACCGGCTTCTGTCCGCGACCGGAGCGGTGGAGTGGATTGACGACGAGGTCTTGATGGATGCGGTGACCGCGGTGTCGGGTTCCGGTCCCGCTTATGTCTTCCTGCTCGCCGAAGTCCTCGCCGAGGCCGGCGTAGCCGCCGGCTTGCCGGTATCGCTGGCGGCAAAGCTCGCTCGCGAAACGGTCGCCGGCGCGGGCGAGTTGTTGCATCGCTCGCCACTCGACGCCGCGGTGCTGCGGCAGAATGTGACCTCGCCCGGCGGCACCACCGCTGCGGCCTTGGCCGTGCTGATGGACAAAAACGGCCTTAACGCACTGATGACGCGCGCCATCGCCGCGGCGACCGCGCGCTCGCGCGAGCTCGCCGACTGAAGCGCGGCGGCGTCCACCCTGCCTTGGAAGCCCGCCGCTGCAGGCCTACATTGACTCTCACCAGCCGCGCCTTTGAGGCGTTCGCCCCGCAGCCGCGTCGAGAAGATTCGCGCCACATTCAGTCGAGGATTTCAGTGAAGGAGTTCAGTCATGGCTCGTCATCCGGCCCGCAGACCCGCCCGTAAATCGGCTCCGAAGCCAACGCGAAACTCCAACGCCGCCGACACCGCCGCGCCGGCCGGCGATCGCGACAAGATCGTCGCCGCGTTCCTGGCGTTGCTTGCCGAGCAACGCATCGAGCAGATCGGCTTCGCCGACATCGCCGAGGGCGCCGGCGTCACGCTGGCGCAAATGCGCGGCGAGTTCCCGTCCGTGCTCGCGATCCTTGCGGCCTATCTGAAATCTGTCGACCGCGCCGTGCTGGCCGAGGATATGGCCGACATGGCGGAAGAGCCGCCGCGCGAGCGGCTGTTCGACGTGCTGATGCGCCGGCTCGAAGTCATGGCGCCGCACCGCGAGGCGGTGCGCTCGCTCGTTCGCTCGGCGCGGCGAAATCCGCCGCTCACGCTGGCGCTCAACGGGCTTGCGGTGCGCTCGCAGCAATGGATGCTCACAGCGGCCGGCATCAAGGCCTCCGGCCCGCGCGGCATGATGCGCGCGCAAGGCCTCGCCGTGCTGTTCGTCTCGGTGTTGCGCACGTGGGTGAATGACGACGATCCGGGCCTGGCGCGCACCATGGCGGCGCTCGACCGCGCCTTGGGACGCGGCCAGCGTCTTGTCGGCCTGGTCGACGACCTGTGCCGGGTGCCGACGCGGCTTTGCCGGCTGCGCTCGCACTGGCGCCGCCGCGGCGGGCGCGACGAGGACGGCGAGGATGCCGAGGAATCCGCAGCAGCGTGATCGCGGCTTATCCACACCGCATCGCACGACCATCGCTGCCCGACGCCGATTTGATCCAGATCAGTGCCGGCGGGGCGGGACGAGGTTATTGTTGGTAAAGAGGAAGTTAGAGCTTTTCCGGGAGTGTGGCCGAGAGTTGGGTTCTGTCCGCAAACTTTAGAATCCCTATAAAGAGTTGATTTTCTTTGCAAAGTTGGACTTCCCGCTCTAGGGATAGTTACTGATCGCACCAATCTGCCGCCGGACCCTTCCCGTCATGATCGTCTGCTCCTGTAACGTGCTCACCGACCACGATGTGCGTGCGACCTTGTCGGCGAGCGAAGCGGCGCCGCGCACCACTGGCCAGGTCTACAACTGCCTCGGCTGCAGCCCGCAATGCGGACGCTGCGCCCGTACCATCCGCCGCATCATGAATGAGGCATTGACGGCTGCCGAGCCCGGCTGCTGCCAAAACACAGCCGATCCCGCCTGATTTTTTCCACCGCTTGCGACCGCGACCGGCCGTTGCGGCGGCCATTGCGCTTTCGACATTCGTCGCCGTGGTTATAATCGAGCGGCCGCTCTACTGAGTGCGGAAAACCAAGCCCAGGAGCACGATCATGAGAGGCGAGCCCGGAGTCATCGATTACCTCAACAAGGGCCTGCGGCATGAACTGACCGCGGTCAATCAATATTGGCTGCACTACCGGCTGCTCGACAATTGGGGTTACAAGGCGCTCGCCAAGCAATGGCGCAAGGAATCGATTGAGGAAATGCAGCACGCCGACAAGCTAATCGAGCGCATCATCTTCCTCGACGGCTTCCCCAACATGCAGGTGCTCGACCCGCTGCATATCGGGCAGAACGTCAAGGAGGTGCTCGATTGCGATCTCGCCGCCGAAATCTCGGCGCGCGCGCTCTATCAGGAAGCCGCCACCCATTGCCATTCGGTGCGCGATTACGTGTCGCGCGACCTGTTCGAGAAACTGATGCACGACGAGGAAGAGCACATCGATTTCCTCGAGACCCAGCTCGACCTCGTCGCCAAGCTCGGACTTGAGCTCTACGCCCAGCATCACATCGGCGAGCTCGACGAAGACGCGGACTGACCGCCATCACGATTTCGTGCGCCGATCGGCGTCACAATCGTCAACAAATACTTACCGGCACTGCAGCCTCGTCCGCGGCGGCAAACGCGGCCGCTTAATTTGCGCTCACTGTCGAGCAGCAAAAAGTCAGCGCCAATCTGTGTTGGTTGGCCGACTATGGTTAAGAGTTAAGGTTAAGACGCGCTTAAACATTTCCTGCCTAACTTCGCCTTGCTCAACGACCGTGCGCCGCTGCGGGCGCGCGGTCGCGTCGAGGAAAGGTCGAAGCGATGGTAAGCGTCAGGCTCCTCATCAGCGCCGCGGCGGCAGCCATGGTGAGCACCACGGCGTTCGCCGCGGATATGCCACAACCTCTGCCGCCACAGTCCCAGTACGCATATCAACCGCCGCTCATGGTGATGGCGCAGCCCGAGGGCGCCTGGTATTTGCGCGGCGATATCGGCATCGGCATCACCAATCAATTCGACCTCACTTATCTGCCGAGCCCGCCCGATGTCGGCAATGGTTTCGTATTCGACCAGCATTCGTGGGCCGATACCGTTTTTTTCGACGCCGGCTTCGGCTACGAATGGAACAGTTGGCTGCGCTTCGATGTGACGGCCGGATATCGCGACCGCACTCAGGTCAATGCGCGCGGCACCTACAACGCGGCGGCCGACGGTGATGCCTATCAAGGCTATCTGAGGTCATGGGTCGTTCTCGCCAACGCCTATTTCGATCTCGGCACCTGGGACTGTCTAACGCCCTTCCTCGGCGTCGGCTTCGGCGGCGCCTATAACCAGATGGCCGACCTCCTCGACATGGGAATCGGCACCACGGGCCACGGCTTCGGCCGCAACAGCACGAACTTGAGTCCGGCCTACGCGTTTTATGCCGGTCTCGACTATAGTGTGACCAAAAATTTCATCGTTGAGCTGTCCTATCGCTACCTGAATTACGGCTCGGTCACAGACACGATCGACTGTGTTCCCGGCTGCAGCCCGGATTCGTATAAATTCTCCAACCTGAGCTCGAACGATTTCATGTTGGGCATGCGCTGGCGGTTCCCGATCGAAACCGGGGCGACCTTCTTGGCGGCACAGCCGGCCTCCGTCATGGTGCAGCCGGCGCCGCCGGTCTACACGCAGCCCGCCCCAGCCTACCAGCCTGCACCGGTCTATCAGCCGGCGCCGGTGATGGTGCCGCAGCAGCAGCCGATGATGCTGCAGCCGCAGCCGCCACTCTCTACCCGCGGCTAAACGGCCGGCCGGCGGCGGCGCCGGACCCGGCCGAGCTAACGCTCCATTAAGGTTAATGCCCGATGATCGCGCTCAATTGGCCGCTCTATGCGCGCCGATTGGATGGAGAGGGCGCAGCCGTGCGTTGGGTCATTTGTGCTGCGGTCATGCTCGCGTTGGCGCCAAGCGCGTCCGCGGCCGACCTCGACCTTGATACGCTGCGCGGCGCCGAAAGCGTCGGGCCGGCAACGTTCCCACGCTGGAGCGGATTCTATTTCGGCGGCCACGCTGGATACAGCGATGGCAGCGCCGACTTCTCGAAAGCGACAGCGCCCCTCGTGGCCTTCAGCTTGCGCGAACTGGTGCTAGAGGAAGTCCAGGAGCCGTCGGGTTGGACGGTGCTCGGCAAAGGCGATAACCACACGTCGGGCTTTGGGGGATTTGTCGGCTACAATACGCAATGGCAGGATTTAATTCTTGGCCTGGAGGCCAACTACACGCACTCGCCTTTCACCGTCGTGGCGACAAGCTCCCCGATCGACCGCGTCGTTCAAGCCGGCTCAGACCTTTACTCCGTCAACCTCAGCGGCACCGGCTCGATGCAGGTTACCGACTATGGTTCGTTACGGCTGCGCGCCGGATGGGTGTTCGACAGGTTTCTGTCATACGGTTTTGTGGGTCTGGCGCTGGGATGGGGCAACTATTCAGTCGCCTCGCTGGTCTACGGACAACAGAGTGCGCCAAACCCTCCGGCTATTCCAAATCCGCTCATACCCTGCGACCCGGCGGATGTGACGACCTGTGTCGATTACTCCTACAGCAATAGCACTGCGAAAAGCGGCGTGTTGCTTTACGGCTTTTCGGTCGGCGGCGGCGTCGACGTTTCCCTAACCTCCAACATTTTCCTCCGCGGCGAGTATGAATACGTTCAGTTCGCCCCGGTCGCGGGCATTACGGCCGCGGTCAGCACTGCCCGGATCGGTGCCGGTTTAAAGTTTTGAGACAACCTGCCGACGGTCCCGAAAAAGCAGCGCATTTGCCGCTTGACTGCGCGGCCCGCACTCCTTAATTCCGGCGGCGGGAAACCCCTCCCCACCGAGGGGCGCCTATCTGGAAGGATAGATCATGACGCTAGCGACGCCTCCCGTGCGGCCGGTTGTGCCGCATTTTTCGTCCGGCCCCTGCGCCAAGCGCCCGGGCTGGAGCTCCCAAAACCTCAGCGACGCCGTCCTCGGCCGCTCGCATCGCTCCAAAGCTGGCAAGACGAAGCTTAAGCGCGCCATCGACCTGACGCGCGAAGTGTTGCAGGTGCCGGCCGATTACCGCATCGGCATCGTGCCGGCATCAGATACCGGCGCAATCGAAATGGCGTTTTGGTCGCTGCTCGGTCCGCGTCCGGTGACGATGCTGGCATGGGAATCGTTCGGCGAAGGTTGGGTCGGCGATATCGCCAAGGAGCTTAAGCTCAAAAACGTGACTGTGCGCCGAGCCGGCTATGGCGAACTGCCCGATCTGGCCGCCATCGATCCGGGAAGCGACATCGTGTTCACCTGGAACGGCACCACCTCGGGCGTACGCGTGCCCAACGCCGACTGGATCGCCGCCGACCGGACCGGGCTTGCGATCTGCGACGCGACTTCGGCCGCGTACGCGCAGGCTCTCGACTGGCCGAAACTCGATGTCGCCACGTTCTCCTGGCAGAAGGCGCTGGGCGGCGAGGCCGCGCACGGCATGCTCATTCTCTCGCCGCGCGCCGTCGCCCGGCTCGAAAGCTATTCGCCGCCCTGGCCGCTGCCGAAAATCTTTCGCATGACTAAGGGCGGCAAGCTCAACGAAGGCATCTTTCAGGGCGAAACCATCAACACGCCGTCCATGCTGTGCGTCGAGGACTATCTCGACGCGCTCGATTGGGCGAAATCGGTCGGCGGCCTTAAAGCTTTGCAGGCCCGCGCCGACGGCAATGCCGGGGCCATCGCCGATTGGGTGGCGAACACGGCGTGGATCGATTTCCTGACGCGCGATCCGGCACTGCGCTCCAATACCTCGGTCTGCCTGAAAGTCGTCGACCCGGCGGTGACGCGGCTCGCGCCCGAAGCGCAAGCGGCTTTCGTGAAAGGCATCGCCGCGGCGCTAGAGAAGGAAGGGGTCGCCTACGACATCGACGCCTATCGCGACGCGCCTGCCGGACTTCGTATCTGGTGCGGTTCGACCGTCGAGAAGAGCGACGTCGAGGCGCTGACGCTGTGGCTCGATTGGGCCTACGTCAAAGTCAAGGACGCCCTGGCAAAAGCGGCGTGATCGCCATGCCGTTCGCTCACATGTCGTTCGCTCACATGCCTTTGGCTCAAGCGCCTTCAGCTCAAGCGCCGCGCCGCGCCAAAAGGCGTTCCACCTTATCCCCACATGCTGCGCTGGATGCGCTGATCCGAAGGATCTTTCCATGAGCCCTCGCGTACTGATCTCCGATGCGCTGTCCCCGGCTGCGGTCCAAATTTTCAAGGATCGCGGCGTCACGGTCGATTTCCAGCCCAATCTCGGCAAGGACAAAGACAAACTTGCCGCGGCGATCGACGGCTTCGATGGCCTTGCCATCCGCTCCGCCAGCAAGGTCACCGCCAAGCTTCTGGAAAAGGCCAACGGCCTGAAAGTGATCGGCCGCGCCGGCATCGGCGTCGACAATGTCGACATTCCGGCCGCCACCGCGCGCGGCATCATCGTCATGAACACGCCGTTCGGCAATTCGATCACGACGGCCGAACATGCGATCACGCTGATGCTGTCGCTGGCGCGGCAAATCCCCGAGGCCGACGCTTCGACCCGCGCCGGCAAATGGGAGAAAAACAAATTTCTCGGCGTGGAGATTTTCTCAAAGACGCTCGGCGTCATCGGCTGCGGCAATATCGGCTCGATCGTCGCCGACCGCGCCATCGGGCTGAAGATGAAGGTGATCGCCTACGATCCCTATCTGTCCGCTGAGCGCGCGCTGCATCTTGGCGTCGAAAAGGTCGAGCTCGACGAACTCCTTCCCCGCGCGGACTTCATCACGCTGCACACCCCCTCGACCGACAAGACCCGCAACATGATCAATGCGGAGTCGCTTGCTGCGACCAAGAAGGGCGTCCGCCTGATCAACTGCGCCCGCGGCGAACTGATCGATGAGCCGGCGCTGGTCGAGGCGCTGAAATCCGGCCATGTCGCCGGCGCGGCGATCGACGTGTTTCGCGAGGAGCCGGCCACGCACAGTCCACTCTTCGCTCTGCCGAACGTCATTTGCACGCCGCATCTCGGCGCCGCGACCATGGAGGCGCAGGAGAACGTCGCGCTGCAGGTCGCCGAGCAGATGTCGGATTATCTGTTGCGCGGCGCCATCAGCAACGCCGTGAACTTCCCGTCGATCAGTGCCGAGGAAGCGCCGAAGCTGAAGCCCTTCGTGGCGCTTGCGGAAAAGCTGGGCTCGTTCGCCGGGCAGCTCACCGAAACCGGCGTCAAGCAGGTGCAAATCTCCTACGAGGGCGCGGTCGCGGCGATGAACACCAAGGCGCTGACCTCGGCCGCGGTGGCGGGACTGCTGCGACCGATGCTGCAAGACGTCAACGTCGTCTCCGCGCCCATTGTCGCCAAGGATCGCGGCATCGTTGTCGAAGAAACCCGTCGCGACGCCGAAGGCGATTACGACAGCCTGATCACGGTGACGGTGGTGACTGACCGGCAGACCCGGTCGGTCTCGGGCACCGTCTATGCCGACGGCCGCCCGCGCATCATCGACATCAAGGGCATCCGCATCGACGCCGAATTCGGCCCGTCGATGCTTTACGTGACCAATCAGGACAAGCCGGGCTTCGTCGGCCGTTTCGCCACGCTGCTCGCCGAAGCCGGCATCAACATCGCAACCTTCCATCTCGGCCGCGAAGCCGCCGGCGGCAACGCCATCGCGCTGGTCGAGGTCGACGGCGCGGTGCCGCCCGAGGTGCTCGGCAAGGTGCAGCAAATTACAAACGTGCAGCAGGTCAAGCCGCTGATGTTTTGATGCCGTCACTTCCGCGTCGCGATCGTGATGCCCGCGAACACCAGCGCGTAGCCGATGGCGTGGTAAAGCTCGAAGCGCTCGCCTAACAGCGCGATCGCCAGCACCGAGCCGAATACCGGCACGAGATGGATGAACGGCGCCGAGCGATTGGCGCCGATCAATTCGATGCCGCGGTTGAGGAACAGATAACCGAGCAACGAGGGAAAGATACAGACGAAGGCGAAGCTCGCCAGGCTTTCGGCGTCGAACACGACCGTGCGGCCGCTGGCGATCTCCCAGACCACCGCCGGGATAAGCATCGCCGCGCCGAGACCCATGCCGACGGCGAGAAACGACAGCGGATGCATAGCCGGCCGCTTGCGCAAGTAAGCCGCATAGAAGCCATAGGTGACGAGCGCGATCACGAAACAGACGTCACCGCGATTGAATTTGATCGTGAGCAGGACGTCGAGGCTGCCGTGACAGATGATGACGAGAACGCCGGTCAGCGACACGCAAATGCCACCGGCCTGACGCAGCGTCAGCCGTTCGCCGAACAGCGCGAAGGTCCACATAGCGACGAATAGCGGCCCGACCGATTGCAGCAGCAGTCCGTTGATCGCGGTGGTGTATTGCAGGCCGTAATAGGCCATCGTGTTGTAGACGGAGAAACCGACGAAGGCGATCAGCGTCAGCATCGCGGCTTGCTTGCGGATGATCGGCCAATCGCGAAGGAGATGGCGCGCCGCGAACGGCAGCAGGATAAGCGTTGCCCCGCTCCAGCGGATGAAGGCCAGCGTGATCGGCGGCACATGACCGGCAACGAAGCGCCCGAGCACGGTGTTGCCGGCCCAGAACAGCGAGGTCAGCGACAGCAGCAGATAGGGCTGATCGAAGAACCAGACGCCGGTAAGACGCGAACTCTCCGCGGGGCTTTGGCTCAGGCTTCGCCCTTGTGTCCCCGACATGCCTGTCCCTTATCGCCAACGATACGGCGCGTGAGCTAGCCCGCCCTGCGCCGCTAGACCAGTGCCGTCCTGGCATGACTGGCCGCCGCCCCGGCCCTCCGATCCACCGTAAGTCCCGAGTCGCGGCGCAAGGCTGCGACAATCCGCCTGACCGCCACGCCGCATTGCCGCCCGCAGTGACCGAAACAAATCCACAATCTCGGCAACAAGGCTAACGGCGAATTTGTTGTGAAACCAAGGAATTGTCGGAACTCACAGGGGCCGGCGGGAAGCGCTTTTCCTTGCTTCCGGGACCGGCATCCATTATCCGGGGCGGTCGGCTGCGGCCGGCAGCCGCTCCATCTGAGCAGTCATCTGAGTATTCATTGGGCCTGTTGGGGACAATTCCTCATGGCAAATGTTGTCGTGGTCGGCTCCCAGTGGGGGGACGAGGGCAAAGGCAAGATCGTCGACTGGCTGTCCGAGCAGGCCGACATCGTCGTCCGCTTCCAGGGCGGCCACAACGCCGGCCATACGTTGGTGATCAACGGCACTACCTATAAGCTGTCGCTCTTGCCGTCGGGCGTGGTGCGGCCGGGCAAGCTCTCGGTCATCGGCAATGGTGTGGTCCTCGACCCGCGCGCGCTGTTGCGCGAGATTGCCCAGCTTAAGACACAAGGGATCACCGTCACCCCCGAAAATCTGCGGATCGCGGAGAACACGCCGTTGATCCTGCCGCTGCATCAAGAACTCGACGTCGCGCGCGAACGGGCGTCCGGCAAGGGCGCCATCGGCACCACGGGCCGCGGCATCGGCCCGGCCTACGAGGACAAAGTCGGTCGCCGCGCCATCCGCTTGATGGATCTGGCCGACTTGCAGATGCTCAACGGTAAGATCGACCGGCTGCTGGCACATCATAATGCATTGCGTCGCGGGCTCGGCATGGGCGAGATCGCGCCGCGGGCGCTCTACGACGAGTTGGCCGCGGTGGCGCCCCAGGTGCTGCCCTACATGGATTCGGTGTGGGCGCTGCTCGACGAGCGGCGCCGCGAGGGCAAGCGCATTTTGTTCGAGGGCGCGCAAGGCGCGCTACTCGACATCGACCACGGCACTTATCCGTTCGTCACCTCGTCGAATACGGTGGCGGCGCAGGCGGCAATCGGGTCGGGCCTTGGACCCGGCGCGATCGGCTACGTCCTTGGCATTTGCAAGGCCTATACGACGCGGGTCGGCGCCGGACCGTTCCCCACCGAACAGATCAACGAGATCGGCAAAATGCTCGGCGAGCGCGGCAAGGAATTCGGGGTCGTCACCGGCCGGCCGCGGCGCTGCGGCTGGTTCGACGCCGTGCTGGTTCGACAGACCGTCCGCACCAGCGGCATCCACGGCTTGGCGCTGACCAAGCTCGATATCCTCGACGGATTCGATGAAATCAAGGTCTGCGTGCGCTACCGGCTGGATGGACGCGAAATCGACTATCTTCCCGCCAGCGAGCATGCCCAGGCGCGGGTCGAACCGATCTACGAATCCATTGGCGGCTGGCGGGAAAAGACTGCGCATGCCCGATCATGGGCCGACCTTCCGGCGCAAGCGATCAAATATGTGCGCCGGCTGGAGGAGCTAATCGGCTGTTCTGCCGCTATCCTGTCCACCAGCCCGGAACGTGAGGACACCATCCTCATGCAAAATCCTTTTGAAGCTTAAGGTGAAACTTTCGCGCACGAAGCGTAAACTGAACAAATGGCAGACTATCATCCGCTCATCGCCCGCGCCGTAGAGGGCCTCGAAAACAACACCGGCGAAGCTCGCCGGGCGCTCTATGAGCGGGCGCGCGCGGCCTTGGTCTCGCAGTTGCGATCGATCGAGCCGGCGCTGTCCGAGGCCGACATCACGCGCGAGCGCCTCGCCCTCGAAGACGCCATCCGCAAAGTCGAGGCTGAGAGCGTGCGCAAGGCGCGCGGCGAACGGCCGGCGCCGCCGCCGCGTTCGACACCGTCCAGGGCGCCGGTTCAACCGGCCGCGCCCGCCGCACCGATCGCGCCGCGCCGCGATCGTCCAAGCCCGGCGCCGAGCGCCACTTCCACGCCACGCCCAGAACTTGGACGGCCGGCGCCGCCGCGGTCCGAACTGCCGCCGTTGCAGATGCCGAGCGAGGTCGTTGCCGACGATGCGTCACGGCCTGCGGCTGCTGGCAGCGCACGCGCCCGGCTATTGAGCGCGCGGACCTCGCCGGTCTCGCGCGAGGGACTCAGAGGCTTTCGCGACGTCGTCCACGAGGTCGACGATCTCGGCGCGGCAACGGCCAAGTCGGCACAATCGGCCCGCGACACGCGCGACTCGTATGGCGCCGCGTCGGCCGAACAATTTTCCGACAGCGAGGAAGAACTGCCGCCTGTGCGCGACCGGTTGGAGTCGTACTTCGCCGATGACGAAGCGGAAGTTCTCGACGACGACACCGCGCAGGCGCGCCTGATCGAAGCCTCCGACGATTTGCGGGAGGACGTGGCGGCACCGGCGGCTTTCGCGCGACCGCACCCGCCGCGCGCGCGGGAACCTGAAGAACGTTTTGAGGAGCCGCGTCCGCCACGGTCTTATCGCGGCCTCGCCAAGCTCGCGGTCGTCCTGATCGTCCTGGCCGGCCTTACGGCGACGATCTCGTGGCAGTGGTCCAACATCATCGGCCTGTACAACTTCGTGTCGCACATGAGGTCGAAACCGACCCAGACGGCGCAGGCCCCGGCCGCACAGCCCAAATTTCCCGGCCGCGTGCCACAGGAGCAGCTGCCTGGACAACAACAAGCCCCCGCTGCCGGCGCGACCGCCGGGCAAAATGCGCCCCAGAATGCGCCACAGGTTGCGCAACGCGTCGTGCTCTATGAGGAAGATTCGAATAATCCGCAGGGCCGGCAATTTGTCGGTTCGGCCCTTTGGCGCACCGAAACGGTCTCGCCCGGCAGCGGACTTGCGCCGGAGCTTGAAGTCCGCGCGGATGTCACGATCCCGGACCGCAATATGACCGTGACCTGGACGCTCCGGCGCAACACCGATCAGGCTCTGCCGGCAAGCCACACCATCGAAATCATGTTCAACCTGCCGCCGGATTTTCCCGGCGGCGGCATCGCCAATGTGCCCGGCGTTTTGATGAAGGACTCCGAGCAAGCGCGCGGCGTGCCGCTTGCCGGACTCGCAGTCAAAGTCACCAACGGCTTTTTCCTGATCGGCCTGTCCGCCGTCGACGCCGACGTGCAGCGCAATGTCCAGTTGCTCAAGGATCGGCCGTGGTTCGATATTCCGATCGTCTATAACAATGGCGGCCGCGCCATCCTGGCCATGGAAAAGGGCCCGCCCGGCGATCGCGCCTTTGCGGATGCATTCGCCGCCTGGGCGAAATAAACTCTCATCCTATTCGCGCCCGGCGGATAGAGTTGCGGCAGCAGTTTGGAGTGTAGAGTGGGGACACGTGCCAAGATGAGTTCGTCCGACGCGGGCAAGCCGAAGCCGGCCGCCAAATCCCATATCGCCTCCGCATTGCGCACGCTCGATACCGAAGCCGACGGCATGGCGGCGCTAGCCGCGGCGATGTCCGACGGATTGGGAGCGCCGTTCGTCGCTGCCGTCGAGACGATCCGGACGGCGCGCGGCCGGGTGATCGTCACCGGCATGGGCAAGTCCGGCCATGTGGCGCGCAAAATCGCCGCCACGCTCGCCTCGACCGGTACGCCGGCCTTCTTCGTCCACGCCGCCGACGCAAGCCATGGCGATCTCGGCATGATCACGTCGGACGACGTCATGCTGGCGCTGTCGTGGTCCGGCGAGACCGAGGAACTCAAGGATCTGATCAATTACTCCCGCCGCTTCCGAATCGTGCTCATCGCGATCACGGTGAATGTGGAGAGCACGCTCGGCAAGGCCGCCGATATCGTGCTGGCGCTGCCGGCCACGCGCGAAGCCTGCCCGCATAATCTGGCGCCGACCACCTCGTCGCTGATGCAGCTTGCGCTCGGCGATGCGCTGGCGATCGCGCTGCTGGAAAGCCGCGGCTTTACCGCGATCGATTTCGGCGTCTTTCATCCGCGCGGCAGGCTTGGCGCGGCCTTGAAATTCGTCGGCGAGATCATGCATCCCGGCGCCGCCGTGCCGCTGATCAAGCGCGGAGCGCCGATGTCGGAAGCGATCGTCGAAATGTCCGCCAAGGGCTTTGGCTGCGTGGCCGTCATCGAGCAAAACGGCAAGCTTGCCGGCGTCATCACCGACGGCGACTTGCGCCGTCACATGCGCATGGATTTGTTGCAGGCGCCGGTCGATGCCATCATGACGGCGTCGCCAAAGACCGTGCGGCCCGACCAATTGGCGAGCGAGGCCTTGCAGCTTCTCAATTCATCGAAAATCACGGCGCTCATCGTCGTGGAAGCGGACCGTCCGGTTGGCATCGTGCATTTCCACGATCTGTTGCGCGCCGGTGTGGCATGATGTCTGCTTTGTTTGAGTATGATCTTTTCCGAAAGCCGGCAGCCACTTTTCGGGATCATGCTCTAGTAGAGCCCGCCTCGCACGACGCGGGAATCTTCAGAGGTCGATTGCGGCGTGGGCTGCGCGCCGGGCTCAGCCTGCGCCGGCTTGACCTGTTGTTCGGCGGACGCGGCCGGCGTCGACGGCGCGGTCTGGAAAACCGGCTTGACGGGAACTGCGGAAGCGTTGGCGCCGCTCGCGGGCGGCATCACGTCCTGATCCGCTTGCCCATGCGCGATGAATTGGTTGTAGCCCGGGGAGCCGGGCCGCGGCGGTACATCGCTGGGCATGCCGCCGGCCCAATGCGGCCAATGATCGGCGACATAGGCGGAGAAGCCGTCTTCCGAAGCCCCGCCGCACGATCCGAGCGTCAGGCCGGCACACACGATCACCGCCGTCGCGACAAGATGCGTGACGACCAGGGGCCGCGTCGGCCGGCCGATCCCGCTCGAAATTTGCATCGCGTGCCGTTTGCCGTTCCGTCCGATCGCAGCGCAGTTCGCTAGTAGTGCCGCCATGCCAATACTTCGTCTTGCAAGAGCTCGTGCGCCGCGTGCGGTTTTAGAGCACGAAAGTTTATACTTTCCACCGGCTGGGCGCAGCTCCAGGTGGACGGCCTTCATGGCGGGACTGTGGTGCCGCTATCGTGTCCATGATAGCCGGACATTGTTGGGCGCCGCCATGCGGCGCGCAGCGCTGGTCGTGTCACTCGTCGTATTGTCCGGATGCAGCGAATTGGCGCAGCCCAGCGAAGCCGCGGCGCCGCCGGCCCAGCCGCCGCCCTACGTTTCGCTCGCCGCCAAATATCTCTCATCGGCTTTGAAAGACCGTGCGGCATATTCCGGTTTCGAGATATCGGGCCTGCGCTGGACCAATTCCATCAAGGGATGGACGTGGCTCGCTTGCGTACACTTTCAGGATCGCGGGCATCTGCGCAGCTTTGCGATATTCATACAGGACAATACCGTCGTCGATGCGCGCTACGCCGTCGAGACCGACGCTTGCGAAACCCAAACCTACACGCAATT
This sequence comes from uncultured Alphaproteobacteria bacterium, assembly GCA_963780925.1. Taxonomy (GTDB): domain Bacteria; phylum Pseudomonadota; class Alphaproteobacteria; order Rhizobiales; family Xanthobacteraceae; genus BOG-931. The sequence continues at coordinate 237,782 of CAWAEV010000024.1, forward strand.
CGATTTGGTGACGGGCGAACTGGGACGGCCGACTGCGCCGGTGCAGCCGCCGCTGTATTAGGGCGTAGGCTGCGACAGGGCGATCAGGTGAACGGCATTGGTGTTCAAGGCTAGTGTCCCGATTCCGAAGTTCGCACACGTTTGGAATTGAAGTTCCTATGCGAGTTCGCCGTTGGATCATAGGAACTTCAAACCCGCCACCTACGAGGCAAACTGCTAGGCTTTCGAACGGTAACGGTGAATGCGAATGAGAAGTGCTCGACGCATATCTCACCCAACAGGGCGATAGGTGACGCAATGTGGTGTAGCCAATGAAGGGCATCATACTTGCAGGTGGCGCCGGCACGAGGCTTCAGCCGGCAACATTGGCGATCAGCAAGCAAATGCTGCCGGTGTACGACAAACCGATGATCTACTATCCGCTATCGGTTCTGATGCTGACCGACATCAGAGATATTCTCGTCATATCCACTCCGCGCGACGTTGGCTCCTTCAGCCGACTTTTGGGCGATGGGTCGAAATGGGGCCTGTCGCTCTCATATGCGGTGCAAACAGACCCGCGCGGAGTTGCCGATGCGTTCCTGATTGGCGAAAAATTTCTCGACGGTTCGACCGTGGCACTGGTGCTTGGCGACAACATCTTTTACGGCGAGGCTTTAGGGGCATTGCTCGTCACCAGCCGCACCGGCAGCGGCGCCACCATATTCGCATACCGCGTCAGCGACCCGGAGCGGTATGGCGTTGTCGTATTTGACAGCAGCGATAACCCGATCTCGATCGAAGAAAAACCTTCATCGCCCATATCCGACTGGGCGATCACCGGGCTGTACTTTTACGACCACACCGTCATTGACATTGCCAAATCGCTGCAGCCGTCCGGTCGCAATGAACTTGAGATTGCGGACATCAACCGGACCTATCTGCGACGCGGAATGCTCAAGATAGAGAAAATCGGACGAGGCATTGCCTGGCTGGATACCGGCACTCACGACTCTCTTCTTGAGGCTAGCGAATTCGTGCGCGCCATCGAGCATCGTCAGGGATTGAAGATCGCCTGCATCGAAGAGATTGCCTTCCGCAAGGGTTGGATCGATGCCAACCAGGTTGCAGCGGTGGGGACGTCAATGAAATCGACGGCTTATGGTCAGTATCTCTTACAGATAGCCGCATCGTCGTCCGGTCGCGTCTAGCGCATCCGGCGTCACGCCGCCTGCCGCACCGCCAGCGCCTGGTCGACCGCGGTTAGAACCTGTTCGGCGGCAAGCTCGTCGAGACATTGGCTGTGACTGTCGAGCCGGCGTTCGCAACCTTCCAACTGGCACGGCAGGCAGGGCAGCGGATTTTGCACCAGCCACACATTGCCGCGATGCTGGATCGTGCCTGCCGCCGCCCAGGGGCGGTCGAGCCCGCCAAGCGGCCATGGCCCCCACAGCCGCGGATCGGTCGGGCCGTAGAGCGCAACCGTCGGCGTCCCGGTCGCGGCGGCAAGATGGGTGATGGCGGTGTCCGGCCCGATATAGACGCGCGCGGCGGCAATCAAAGCGGATAGTCCGGGCCAGTCGAGCTTGCCGTCGAGACGGACGACCGTGCTGTCGCGCCAGACGTCGTCGAGATAGGTCCGATCGCCTGCGGCGCCCGTGACGACCGTGCCGAGGCCGCGCTCGTGGAGCGCCGCGGCAAGAGCCCGCCAGCCGCCGCTGGTCCAGCGCTTATAGGTAAACATCGGCGCCGCATGAATCACGGCGTAGGGCTGCGCCGGCGCGAGCGCCGGGCGCACGCCGCCGCCGGGACAGACGATCTCAGTATGCGCGGGAATGCCGATCAGCTCGGCAAGGCGCAGGATGTCGACGACGCGGTGTTCGCCGCGGTCGCTCACAATGGAGCGGCTGAGCGCGAAACGCTTTACGGCCGCCGCGATGCCATCCGTTTCCACGGGACCTGCACTTTGCCGTCCGGCGACGATGGCCAAAAACGTCGGCCGGTCCCCGGTCTGCGTCGACAGCGCCAGATCGTAGCGCTTGTAAAGCCGCAACATCAGCGCCAGCGTTTCGCCGGCGTGCGGACGCTGCGGAAGGGTGCGGATTTCGGCAAGATCGGGGTTACCGGTCAAAATTCCTTCGGTTCCGGCAAACACCAGCGCATCGATCGAGCTTTGCGGAAACGCCCGCTTCACGCTGCGAATAAGCGGCGTGGTAAGCAAGACATCGCCAAGACGGCGTAACGCCACGACGAGTACGCGCGGAGCGCTGGGTAATTGCATCGGCCTCATTGTTGCGCCACCGAAGCATTGCGCCGGCGCGCGGCGTCGTCGCTCAGCGCCGAGAGACCGCGCAAGGCGCGCACCCGGCCGCCGCCGATGACCTCGTCGAGCCGCGTTTGGTTGGCCGGCAATTTCGCGCGGTCGTTCTGCGGATGCCACAAGTGCAAGACGCCGGTCGCGAACCGCCCGTCCTTGCGCCGCACGCCGGCGTGCAAGAGACGCACGACGAGGTCGGAATCCTCGAGGCCCCAACCGGTATAGACGCTGTCGAAGCCATCGATGCGATCGAGGTCGCGCCGCGCCACCGCAAGATTGCAGGTTTGCGCGCCCTCCCAACTTTCACTCTTCAGCTTGCGCAACGGCCCGAGCGGCAGCCGCAGCGTCGGCAACAGTCGATTGATGCCGCCGCGCAACCGCTGCGCCAGCAAGGCGGCAAAATTCCACGTCTCCGCCTCCAGTCCGCGAGCGAGCACCGCATCGGTCAGTTCGCGCGACAGCAGGATGCGATTGCCGGTGACGAACCAGCCCGGCTCGGAGAGCCGGCGATGCGCGGCGATGAAATCGGTGGCCGCCAGACAATCGCCGTCGAGGAAGATGCAGATCTCTCCGGCGCTGGCGCGAATGCCGCGATTGCGGATCTCGCCGCCGCGGAAACCCAGATGCTCGTGCCGGACGTGTTTTAACGGTTGCGGCACCCGCGCCCGCCAGGCTTCGACCACGCGCGCGGTGTCCGGCCGCGAGCCGTCGTCGGCTACGACGATCTCAAAGTTGCGGTCCGATTGATGGGCGAGCGCGCGCAATGCCGCGTCGAGCGCGTCCTCGCGGTTATAGGTCGTGACGATGACGGAAATCAGCGCCGCGCCGCTCACGATTTGTCGCTCGCCCGAAGCGCTGCAGCGGCGCCGGGGCGGCGCCGCTGCCGGAGCCGGTCGCGCAGCCGGCGCTTGCGATCCCGCAACATGCGGATCGGCAGCGCAAGATAATATTTGCGCGCAATCTGCCACCAGCCGAGACCGACGCGCGGCGCTTCGTCCTGCGGCACGTACCAACCGTTGGGGCCGGTGCGCCGGAAGAGCCGGTAACCGGCGTGCGTCAGGTAACGGTGCGTGGCGAGATTGGTAACATGGTCTTCGACCAGAAGGAGCCGCGGGCGCCAGCGCGCCAAATCGCACCCGGACAGCACCTCGACCTCGTGGCCTTCGACGTCGATCGAGACGAAATCGATCGGGCTCGGCGCGCCCGCCTGTTCGAGAATCTCGTCCAGCGTCCGCACCGGAACCTCTATCGTCGATTGCGCCGTCACGCCGGTAACGGCGAGCTCGCGATTAAGCGAAGAGTGCGGTCCAAGGACATGCAACGTCATTGCCGTGCCGGCATTGGCCGGCGACGAGCAGGGCAGCGGCCACGACGTGGGCGCGCCGCGACTGGCGCAAGCGTTCCGCCAGCTCCGGCTGCGGTTCCACCAGCACGCCGCGCCAGCCGGCCTGTTCGAACTGCCAGCTTTGCGAGCCTTGCTGCGGTTGATTGGCGCCGACTTCGACGAAGAAGCCCGTCTGCAACGGACCGAAAAACTCGGCCTTAAGTTCGTTCTCGACCTGCCAGGGAAATACCGTCCGCATCGCTTAATCTTCCGCGGTCTCTTTCGCCGGCTGCGCCCGCTTGACCATGGCCGTGGTCGAATGACCGGGCACGAGGTCGACCAGCATCACGATGCCGCCCGCCTTCTCGACCACGTCGTGACCCACGACGTCCTCGCGCCGGTAGTCGGCGCCTTTGACCAGCACCGCGGGGCGCACCCGCTTGATGAGCTCGATCGGCGTGTCTTCCTCGAATACCACGACGAGATCGACCGCTTCGAGCGCCGCGAGCACTTCGGCGCGACCCTCGGCGGGATTGATCGGCCGGCCCTTGCCCTTGAGCCGCGTCGTCGAGGCGTCGCTGTTGAGGCCGACTACGAGGCGATCGCAGGCGGCGCGAGCCTCGGCCAGCAACTTGACATGGCCGCGATGCAGCAGATCGAAGCAGCCATTGGTGAAGCCGACGCGCAAACCGTGGCGGCGCCAATCGGCCAGCCGCTCGTCCAGCACCGACCAGTCGAACACGATCTTGTCGCCGGGCGCCAGCGAGGCTGCGGGCAGGATGCGGTGGCGCAACTCGGTGAGCGAGACGGTCGAGGTGCCGCGCTTGCCGACGACGACGGCGGCGGCGGCATTGGCGGCGCGCATGGCGGAATCGAACGGTGCCTGCATCGCCAGCAGCACTGCCATGACGGCGGCAACGGTATCTCCGGCGCCCGATACGTCGCGCACCTTCACCGGATAGGCGGGGATGTGGAGTGCCGCATGGCCATCAGTGTGAAGGGTCATGCCCTCCTCGCTGCGCGTGACCAGAACGGCTTCGCTGTCGACGATGCGCGCGAGTTCGGCGGCCGCCTTGCCGATCTCGGCTTCGGTCGTGACCGGCCGGTGCACGGCGGCGCCGAGTTCCGCACGGTTCGGCGTGATCAGCGTTGCACCGCGGTAGACGCTGTAATCGTCGCCCTTGGGATCGACCACGACCGGTTTGCCGAGCTGCCGCGCGCGGTCGGTGATCGCGCGGATGACCCGAGGCGTCAGCACGCCCTTGGCATAATCGGACAGCACCACCGCGCCGCATTGCGGCAGCGCCGCTTCGGCGTGCGCGATAACTGCGGTCTCGCTTGCAGCGCTCGCCGGCTGCGCCGTCTCCCAATCCGCCCGCATCAGATGCGCCGAATGATGCTCGGAGACGAAGCGCACTTTGCGCGTGGTGTGCCGCCCGGGCTCAATGACCAGATGAGAAACCACCGAGCCTTTAAGCTTGGCGAAGGCATCGGCCAATATCCGCGCCGCATCGTCCTTGCCGGTAAGACCGACAAAAATGCATTGCGCGCCGAGCGCCGCGATATTGCGCGCGACATTGCCGGCGCCGCCGATCTCGACTTCGCTGCGCGCCACCGCGAGCACCGGGGTCGGCGCCTCCGGCGAAATGCGCGTGACCTCGCCGTAGACGAAGTCGTCGAGCATGAGATCGCCGACGCAGAGCACGGTCTGCTTCGCTACCAGCTTGAGGGCTTCTTCGAAATCGAACATGCCTGTTGCCGCGCTTGACCTTCGTGATCGTGCTCAGCGATAGCGGTCGCCACGATCGAGATAGCAATTCACGTAACGCTTCACCGCCGCATCGAGCGGGGTGAAGTCGGCATTATAGCCGGCGCGCCGCAGATTGGCGGTCTCGGCCTGCGTGAAATATTGGTAGCTGTCGCGGAGCGAGGCCGGCATGTCGATATATTCGACCGCCGGTTGGCGGCCGTAGCGCCGCGAACATGGCTGAGATCAGATCGCGGAAGCTGCGCGCCTGGCCGGTGCCGACATTGAAAATCCCCGATACGGCCGGCGTTTCCATGAGCCAGCGCACCACGGCAATGGCGTCGTCCACATAGATGAAATCGCGCTTCTGCTCGCCGTCGGCTATGCCGGAACGATGCGACTTGAACAGGCGGACCGGCTTGCCGGCTTTGGCCTCGTCGAAACGCTTGGCGACAAGGCTCATCATCTCGCCTTTGTGGTACTCATTGGGGCCGAAAACGTTGAAGAATTTAAGTCCCGCCCATTGCGGCGGCAGCTTCTCATTTTGGCGAACGCGCTCGACCACCGCGAGGTCGAACAAATGCTTGCTCCAGCCGTAAAGATTCATTGGCTTGAGCCGTTTGAGCGCGCCGTTCGACCAGTCGTCGGAATAGCCTTGCGCGCCGTCGCCATAGGTCGCGGCGGATGAGGCATAGATGAATGGCGTGCGCGCCGCGGCGCACCAGTCGAGCAGCCGGAGCGATAGCCGGAAATTATTTTCCATGATGGCGTCGCCATCGGTCGCGATGGTGGAAGATATGGCGCCGAGATGGATGACGGCGTCGAGCTTGCGGCCGTCCAGCCAGCGTCCGAGCTCGACAGGCGGGACGAAGTCCGCGATCTGGCGGCCTGCAAGGTTGCGCCATTTGCCGTCGCTGCCGAGCACATCGTTGACGGCAATATCGGCGCGTCCGGCCTGGTTGAGGCTCGCGACAACGTTCGACCCGATAAAGCCGGCCCCGCCGGTGACCAATAACATCGACAGCAAAGACCGGTTTGAGGAGGAGATCGGCCCGTCCCGACCCCCTGCTCCTTTGCCCGACTATCGCATGCTCGGCAACACTTGACGTCGGACGCAATTAATAAATGAAGTTATCTTCATTTCTTACGACCGGGTTGGCCTCAATCGACAGAATTCGCAAAGCAGTACCGGCGGCCGCTATACTGGATATTCGATCATGCAGACGATCTCCGCCTATATCCTGGCGTTCAACGAAGCCGAGAAGGTCAAGGCCGCGGCCGAGAGCGTGCTTTGGGCCGACGAGATCGTCGTTATCGATTCCCACAGCACCGACGGCACGGCGGACATTGCCACGGCGCTGGGCGCACGGGTGGTACAGGTGCCCTTCAATGGCTTTGGCAACCTGCGCAATCGCGCCATCGAAGCCTGCCGCTGCGATTGGATTTTCAGTCTCGATGCCGACGAACGCTGTACCGCGGCCGTGCGCGATGAGATTCTCGGCCTGCTCGCCGGAGCGGCGCCGTCCGACGTTTATCTCGTGCCGCGAAAGAGCTTCATGATGGGGCGCTGGATCCGCGGCTCGGGCTGGTATCCGAACTTCCGCCAGCCGCAGCTTTTTCGCAAAGGCAGCATGCGCTACACGCCCGAGCCGGTACATGAAGGCTATGAACTCCTCACCGGCAAGCCGCTCGGCACACTGCGCAACGCGATTTGGCAGTTCCCCTTTCGCGATCTCGAAGAGGTCTTGCGCAAGGCCAACCGCTACTCGTCGCTCGGAGCGGCGAAGCTCACCGGCAAGCGCGTCTCGATGGCGAGCGCGCTGGGCCACGGCTGCTGGGCTTTCCTGAAGCACTACATTTTCAAGCTCGGGTTTATCGACGGCTGGGCCGGCTTCGTCATCGCCTTTGGCAATTTCGAAGGGACGTATTACCGCTACGCCAAGCGCTACGAACAAGCGCAGAATTGGCCGCCGCCGCCGAGCGAGCCGCTGCGGCGTGAGGCAAAATCCTGAGCGCGAGTCCCCGTATAATAATGAATCATAGTTCAAATAATGGCATAGTTCGCAGTCCCATCCTCATCGTCCCGTATATGTGGATCGGCGACTTCGTGCGCTGCCATACCGTGGTGAAGCTCCTCAACGAGCGCTATCCGGAGCGTCCGATCGACATGCTGGCGACAACGCTATGCGCTCCGCTCGCCGATTACATGCCCGGCCTACGCCGAGCCGTCGTCGCCGACCTGCCGCGCAGCCGTCTCGCGCTGGCGGAGCAGTATGTGCTGGCAAAACGCCTCAAGCGCGAAGGTTACGGCACGGCGCTGGTCATGCCGCGGACCTGGAAATCGACCCTGGCACCGTTTTTTGCCGGCATACCGGAGCGGACCGGTTTCGCCGGCGAGGCACGCTTTTTCCTGCTCAACAATGTTCGCTATGGCGAGCGCACGCTGCCGCGCATGGTCGACCGCTGCGCAGCACTGGCGCTGCCGGCCGGCGCAAGATTGCCGCCGGATTGGCCGTTACCGGAGCTCAAAGTTTCTCGCGAAGAAGTCGAGGCGTGGCGCACTAAACGTGGGCTGACTGCCGACGATCGCCCCGTCGTGGCGCTCGCGCCCGGCGCCGTCGGACCGTCGAAACGCTGGCCAAGCGCCGCCTATGCCGAGCTCGCCCGCCGTCTCATGGCCCAAGGTCTCGCGGTCTGGGTGCTGGGCGGCCCCGACGAAAAAGCGCTTGCTGGCGAGATCGTCGGCGATACGCCGGCACAAGATCTGACCGGCAACGATTTGCGTGATGCGATTCTCGCGCTCGCGGCTGCCAATGCGGCGGTCTCGAACAATTCGGGCCTTCTCCACGTCGCCGCGGCGCTCGGTACGCCCTCGATCGGGATATTTGGTCCGACCAGCCCGTGGCACTGGGCGCCGCTGAACCCGCTAGCCGGGATTATAGAAACGACGACCGAACTGCCCTGCCGGCCCTGCCATAAGCCGGTTTGCCGCCTTGTCCATCACCGCTGCATGCGCGACATCGCTCCGGAGCAGGTCCTCGCCGCAACCCGCCGCGCCCTTGCGACCGTGCCGCCGCCTCACCCGGCCGCTTAACAGAACATTCGCCAAATCGGAGTAGGGCCACTAATGGGAAAAGCGGGGATGATGAGTTGCGAAAAATGACGATCCTGGTCACCGGCGGTGCGGGCTATATCGGCAGCCAGATGGTGCACGATCTGGTCGATGCCGGCGAACGCGTCGTCGTGCTCGATAATCTCTCGACCGGACATCGCTGGGCCGTCCCCGAAGGCGCACCCCTCATCGTTGGCGAGACCGGCGATCAGCCGCTGGTGACGCAGCTCCTGCGCGACCACGGCGTCGAGGCCATCATCCACTTCGCCGCGTCGATCGTGGTGCCGGACTCGGTGCGCGATCCGCTCGGCTATTATCGCAACAACACCGCAAATTCCCGTACGCTGATCGAATGCGCGGTGGCTTGCGGCGTCCGCCATTTCATCTTTTCGTCGACCGCCGCAGTTTATGGCAATCCGGCCGCTATTCCGGTGCCGGAGGATGCGCCGACGCAGCCGATCTCGCCCTATGGCTGGTCGAAACTGATGACGGAAATCATGCTGCGCGACACCAGCCGCGCCCATGACCTCGCCCATGTCATCTTGCGCTATTTCAACGTCGCCGGCGCCGATCCGCGCGGGCGCACCGGCCAATCGACTGCGAAAGCCACGCACTTGATCAAGGTTGCGGCCGAGGCGGCGCTGGGGCTGCGGGGAAAGCTCGACGTGTTCGGCACCGATTATCCGACGCCCGACGGCACCTGCATTCGCGACTACATCCACGTTGACGATCTCACGCACGCGCATTCGGATGCGCTACGCTACTTGCGTTCCGGTGGTACTTCGCTAACGCTCAATTGCGGCTACAGCCACGGCTTCTCCGTGCTCGATGTGATCGAGACGGTGAAGCGGGTGTCGGGCGTCGACTTCAAGGTCGAGTACGCGGCCCGGCGCGAGGGCGATCCGGCGCGCATCGTCGCCGGCAGCGAGCGGATCCGCACCACGCTCGGCTGGCAGCCGCGGTTCGACGATCTCTCGACCATCGTTGCGCACGCGCTCGATTGGGAGCGCGAACTCGTAACGCGCCGCTCGATCAGCCAATTGCCATCGGCGAGTGGCCGCCCCGAGGCGGCGAAGCCCGCGCGTGTCGCCGACCGCCGCGGCTGAACGGCACCGTCCGCGATATGCCGGCGTTCGACGTCCGTCAGCTTAGCCTTTTTACGTCTCTTGCTCGTGCCACTGGGCTGATCGGCCCTGCAAAGTATCTCCTTCAGAGCCTGGATCTTCGGTGAGCCGGCGCCCTTGCGCCAGATGAGAAGCTTACTGGATCGTACGTGTCACTGTCCGCGATCAGGAGCACTGCTCGAATATTTGGCCGCGGCTCAAGCCGCCTTCAACAAATACGGTGCCAAGTTCATCGTCTCCTCCTCAGAACGAAAATTATAACGAAAACAACACTAAACGCTCAATTCTCTAAACCCGCCCTGGACGGGAAAGCACGCGCGACTGGCGGGCCATTGCCCTTCTGAGCCAATGCGCGCACAACGCATCGCGCATGACGCCTGCCACGGCCAATTCGTCGGCCGACTATTCGCCGTTTGCCCGCACCGTCTGTTGGTGGATGAGGCGCTGTCGCGGATCGGCGATCGTATTCTGCCGACAGCCAGTGGCAAACATGCGATGGACAGGCGTATCGTCGGACACGCGAGCGGCAACGTCCTAACCGCAGCCGGGCCGACCGGTCCATGCTGCAGCAGGAGCATCTGCGATGACGGATCACATCCATAAGTTCGAGGTTGGGCAAACGGTCGACCTTATCCCTTCATCCTTTCGGTCTGCGGCGAATGGGTCTTATGAAATCGTAAGCGTGCGGCCGGCGGAGGATGGGACTACGCGGTATCGAATCAAGAGCAAGAGCGAACCCCACGAGCGCGTGGTCACGGAAGGTGACTTGGTCCTCTCGGCGGAGCCGCAATTCAACCGCGATTGAGAGCGGTCGTATCGAGGAAGCCGACAATGTTCAAAATTCTCGAGCTAAAAAATGCCGCTTCGACGCCGGCGACCGAGGTCGGCCACGGTTACGCGACGCATGAGGAAGCGTTGGCGGCAGTTAAAAAGCACCTCAAGAGCTTCAACGTCTCCGGGCACAATGCGGCAGCAAATTATTGGTGGGTTCGGGATTCCGAAGGCTTGCGAAAATGCTGGATCGCCAGCGCCGGCTAGTCTTCGCCTGCGAGACGTTCGAAGTCGGCGAGGACCGCAGCAATTAGCTTCTGTTGTCGCGGGTCGTGTGCGGCCAGTGTCGCCGCAAACAGTTTGAGAAGATAGCGCGCCTTCTGAGCGGCTTCTTGCCAGTTCGCCGCCGGCGCCGCCAGCAAGTGCGCTTCCAGTTCGTCTTGCCGCAGGCGTAACGTGGTTTCGTTCGCCTCCACATCCGCCAAGAGACGGCGAAGCTCGGTCGCCTTTTGGGCGGCCATTCCGCGATGCCGGTCCAGATCGATCGTTTTATCCGTCACGATCGCGCGCCGTGCCGAGCCAAGGGATATTCGGCGCTTTCATACAAACGACGGATATCGTCAGTGCCGTATCTTTGCTCGTCGACCTCGAGAAACGCGCCGAGCAGTGATTCCGGCGGCAGATCCTCCATGGCGAAACGGATGGCGTCCGAGGCTTGCGCAAATCGCTTGTAGCCAAACGACTGCCGCCGCGGCATCCGCTTTCGCGTCGAAAACAGCTCGGCCGCGGCACCGTAATCAAATTCCACCATAAGCCGACCTCTTATGAAAAGAGCTTATCGTCATCAGAACGATGGTGTAAATATAAGTTCAAAGCACAGCATTACCAGCCTGGCGCCGAGGAACTATTTGTCGAAATCAAGCGATTACCGCAACGATTCAACATGTAAGGAGGCTGGTAGTTGCTCTGTTTGCCGTTCCGGCACAAAAAAGACGCCTTCCGGTGGAAGATACGCCAACTTCTGTCGTCAGCCGGATTCTACGATCAGCCGCGGAGAGAATTTTTGAACGACGAACCGAACGCCGACATGGGCGCCGCTGTTACCGATCTGCGCGTTCTGACGCGGAGCCTGACGCGCTTTCGCCAGCCGAACAATGGGCGCAGCATCGTCGAGATTCTGATTACGATCGTGCCGTTCATTCTGCTTTGGCTGTCGATGTGGCTCGTATTTCACATCGGCTACGGGCTTTATTTGCTGCTCGCCGTTCCCGCCGCGGGCTTCCTAGTCCGCCTGTTCATGATCCAGCACGATTGCGGCCACGGCTCGTTCTTTCGTCACCGCCTGGCGAACGACTGGGTCGGACGCGTGATCGGCGTCTTAACGCTGACGCCTTATGATTTCTGGCGACACACTCACGGCATCCATCACGCCACTTCGGGCAATCTCGATCGCCGCGGCATCGGCGACGTCAATACGCTGACTGTGCGTGAGTATCTGGCGCTATCGCGCTGGCGCCGGCTCGGCTATCGGCTCTACCGCAATCCGCTCGTGATGTTCGGCGTCGGTCCGATTTACCTGTTCTTCCTGCGCCATCGGCTTCCTTTGGGCCTGATGCGCGAGGGTTGGAGGCCGTGGGTCAGCACCATGGCGACCAATGGCGCGATTGCGCTCATCGTTGCCGCGATGATGTGGTGGATCGGCGTTTGGCCGTTTCTGCTGTTGCATCTGCCGATTGCGCTGATCGCCGGAGCGATCGGAGTGTGGCTGTTCTACGTACAGCACCAGTTCGAGCACACTGTCTGGTCTGAAAACTGCAATTGGAGCTTCCCAACCGCGGCGCTCTACGGCAGTTCGCACTACGATCTACCGGCCGTGCTGCGCTGGTTCACCGCCAATATCGGCGTCCACCATATCCACCACCTTTGCAGCCGAATTCCGTTTTACCGGTTGCCGCTCGCGCTGCGCCAGCACCCCGATCTGGCGAATGTCGGCCGGCTTACTATGGGGCAGAGTCTGGCATGCGTGCGCCTCGTGCTTTGGGACGAAACGGCGCACCGGCTCATTTCGTTTCGCGAATTGCGATCTCGGTTGGGCGCCGATGCATCGGTTCGTGCGCAGGCGCACGTCCTTGCTCTCTGATCGGCGACAAGCCAGCCGGCTTGGTCGCGCGACGAAAGCATGCGTCGCATTTTCTGAAAATGGCGCCGTTCTCTAAAAGTCGCAATTCGTGCTTTACCTTGCAAAGGCCACACTTATCTTCTATGGATCACGTATCGACATTTGGCCGGACAATCGGGCCGTATCGCCTTCGCTGACTGCCAGGCGCACGTTCAGACCCTCCAAACATCGACGGATCGAGCTTCAGGACGGGCAGTCGCGCGTCTGTTGCTCAAGTGCACCTAAATCAGCGAAAGGACATTCTCATGAATACGGGCACCGTGAAGTTCTACAACGACCAAAAAGGCTTCGGCTTCATTCAGCCGGATGACGGCGGCAAAGACGTTTTCGTCCACGCCACCGCGCTCGAGCGCGCCGGCATGCGTGGGCTGGTCGAAGGCCAGAAGGTTGCTTTCGATACCCAGGAAGACCGCCGCACCGGCAAGATCGCCGTCGGCAATATCCAGGCGGCCTAAATCCTGAATTGATTGCTCGCCGAATAGAGCGACCGATCGAAACCGCCCCCTTCGGGGGCGGTTTTTTATTCACCGTGCAACGAGCCCTCGGGCGACGGACTCGCGGTGACCAACAGACCCCGGCAGGCCAGCGCTTGCTTCAACTGCTGGATTGCGCTGTCCGCAGTCGCGGAACTGTTGACCTTCTCGATGTGCCGGAGCAGCGCCTTCAAAGCAGGATCCTTGTCCCTAATCACCCATCGGCGCGCGAATACCTTGGCCTCGTGAAGGTTCGTGACCCGGACGACTTGAGTGGCGCCGGGAAAACTGGCATCGAAATAACCGAGTGGGGCGAGGGACATTCGATCTCCGAGGGTTTCGCCACGATGGAACGACCGGATGAAGAGTGCAATGGTTCCGACCGGAACGGTCCCCACTGTTCTGCGTCAAACTGGCTCCGATAACGCTACGCAGGCCCGGCCGTGGAGGGGCATTGCTCTAAACGGCGTTAGCGGGCAGAACGGGGCAGTATGAAAGCCGTCACGGCCGATTCCTCGGACGATTATAAGACCGTCACACTGGTCCGCCGTCTGCTGCTCGACGAGGCGCTCGAGCACTGGCCGCAATACGTCATTGCCTTTGTGCTGATGGGCATCGCCGCCGCCGCCACGGCGCTGACCGCCTATCTGCTCGGCACCATGACCAACGAGGCCTACGTCAGTCACAATTTTCACGGCATCGTCGTCATCGGCCTGATCGCCATGGTGATCTTCGCGGCCAAGGGCTTTGCCACCTACGGTTCCGCGGTGCTGCTGTCGTCGATCGGCAACAGCATCATCGCCAACAACCAGCGGCGGCTGTTCGACAAGCTGTTGCACGAAGACATCGGCTTCTTCGCCGACCGGCATTCATCCGAATTCATCGCGCGGCTCACCACCGGCGCCGCTGCGGTCAGCCAGGTGATCAACCTCCTCATCACGGCAATCGGCCGCGATCTGATGTCGCTCATCGGGCTGACGATCGTCATGTTGATCCAGGATCCGGTCATGGCGCTGGGCGGCTTCATCATGGCGCCGCCGGCATTCTTTTTCCTGCGCAAGCTGATCCGGCGGGTACGGGGCATTGCGCGCATGCAGTTCACCGGCGGTACGCGGATTATCGAGACTATGCAGGAAGCGCTGCAAGGCATGCGTATGGTCAAGGCCTTCGCGCTGGAAGACGAGATGCGGCGGCGGCTCGATAAAAGCGTCGCCGACGTCCAGCACGAATCGAACAAGATGGCGCGCGTTGCCAACCGCGCCAGCCCGATGATGGAAATGCTCGGCGGCTTCACCGTGGCGCTGGCGACCATCTATGGCGGCTACCGCGTCATCGAAACCGGCGCGACGCCGGGTGAATTCGTCTCCTTCATGGCGGCATTTCTGCTCGCCTACGAGCCGGCCAAGCGGCTCGCCCGGCTCAACATCGACCTCAACAACAGCCTCGTCGGCGTGCGCATTCTTTACGAGATCATCGACAGCCCGCCAGGCGAACCGAACGACGACGACCTGCCGCCGCTTGCCTTGACAGCCGCGCGTGTCGAATTCGCCGACGTGCATTTTGCCTACCGCGCCGATACCCCGGTGCTGCGCGGCATGAGTTTTGTCGCCCAGCCGGGCAAAGTCACCGCCCTGGTCGGTCCGTCGGGCGGCGGCAAGTCGACGGCGCTCAACCTTTTGCTTCGCTTTTATGACGTCGGTTCCGGACGGGTGCTGGTCGACGGCCAGAATATCGGCGCGGTGTCGCGCGGCTCGCTGCGGCGGGAAATCGCCTATGTCGGCCAGATCGTCCACCTGTTTCGCGGCACCATCCGCGAGAACATCGCACTCGGCCGGCTGGACGCCGATGACGCCGCAATCGCCGCCGCCGCCAAGGCCGCGCATGCGCACGATTTCATCATGAGCTTTCCGGCCGGCTATGATACGCCGGTCGGCGAGCACGGCATGCAGCTTTCCGGCGGCCAACGTCAGCGCATCGCCATCGCCCGCGCGCTGATCAAGGACTCTCCCGTAATTCTGCTCGACGAAGCGACGGCATCGCTCAATTCGGAATCCGAGCGCTACGTGCAGGAAGCGATCGCCGAACTCTGCAAGGGGCGCACGACGCTGGTCATCGCGCATCGCCTGTCGACGATCATGCACGCCGATTGCATTCTCGTGGTCGAGAACGGGCTCGTCGTCGAGTCCGGCCGGCACGATGAGTTATTGCGCAAGGGCGGCCGTTACGCGTCGTTCTACCGGCTGCAGCTTCGGGAGCAATCGTCGCCGCCGCAAGATACGATCGTCCAGCCGATCGCCGTCATCGCCTCGTCCGGATAGAGCATGATCCCGAAAAAGCCTGCCCCGGACTTGATCCGGGGTGGATACCGGTTTCCCGCCTTCGCGAAGCCCGCTTCGGCGGGCGAAGCAAGGTCGGAAAAGATCATGCTCAAAACAAAATGCTCGTCAGTGGAATGTCAGATTGACGCAATTGCGCGCAAACGATAAGCCGCCGCGTTCTTCCCTCCAACAGCAGACGTGATCATGAGCACCGACGCAAAAAGCCAAAACAAAAACTACGTCATCCCGCAACCGCCGCAGGCTGCAATCCCGGTCGCCGGCACCGACAAATATTTTCCGGTTCGCCGGTTGTGGTGCGTCGGCCGCAATTATGTCGAGCACATCAGGGAGATGGGCAACGACGTGCGCGAACCGCCGTTCTTCTTCGCCAAGCCGGCCGACGCCATCGTACCGAACCGCGGCACTTCGCCCTACCCGTCGCTGACCAAGGACATGCACCACGAGGTCGAGCTCGTCGTCGCGCTCAAAAGCGGCGGCCGCAACATCAAGCCGGAGAACGCGCTCGACTGCATTTACGGCTACGGCGTCGGCATCGATCTGACCCGCCGCGATTTGCAAATCGCCTCGCGCGACATCAAGCGCCCGTGGGAGATCGGCAAGGCGTTCGACCATTCGGCGCCCTGCGGGCCGCTCAAGCCGGCGTCCGAAATCGGCCATCCGTCGAAGGGCCGCATCACGCTTTCGGTCAACGGCAAGGTGCGCCAGGACGGCGATCTCAATCAGATGATCTGGAACGTACCGGAAATCATCGCGAAGTTATCGGAGATGGTCGAGCTGGCGCCCGGCGATGTCATCATGACCGGCACGCCCTCGGGCGTTGCCGCCACCGTCGCCGGCGACAAGATCGAATGCGAGGTCGAGGGCGTCGGCAAGCTCAATGTGACGATCGGGCCGCCGCTGTAGTCGGACGTCGGCCTGCAGACGATAGACGACGGCTTTGAATCACATCTGTCCTCTGCCGTCCGTCCTCCGTCGTCCGATTCGTGGCATTTGCCTCTTGGCATTTGCCTCTTGGCATTTGCCTCTTGGCATTTGAGTTTTGGCATTTGCGCTAAGTCAATGCCTTGTCACATTAACCGGCCCATAAGGGACGCGATCGCCTGACCTTGATTCGATGGAACTTGACTAAATATCGCGCGTTGAGACGGAACTATAAACCGATTGGAGTTCACCATGGGCGCCCGCCGTGTGACGTTGCGCGTTCAACCCCCGGTCCCGTTCGGCGATGTTGCACTGGTGCCGGCGCTCCTAAGCGGGCGGCCGGAAGCCGATATGGCGCGCGCCATGGCTGCTGCGCTCGCCGATATCGAGGCGCCGACTGCCGCGGACGTTTATAATCGTCTGCGCCAAGCTTTTCCGTTAGCTCCGTTGAGCGCGCGGGTGGCCGCATTGTCCGCCCTGATGGAGCGCATCCGCCGCCCGGTGCATTAACGGCGCAATCATCGGGGCAGCTTCACAATCCGAGATAGGCGCTGCGGACGCGGTCGTCGGCCAACAATTCGGCGCCGCTGCCGGTCAGCGTAACGCGGCCGTTTTCCAAGACATAGGCGCGGCTCGCAAGCTTGAGCGACAGCGCCACATTCTGCTCGACGACAAGGCAGGTGATGCCTTCGCAATTCAGTTTGCCGATGGTGTCGAGCACGTTCCGCGCGATCGCCGGCGCAAGGCCGAGTGACGGCTCGTCGAACATGATGAGCTGCGGCGCGCCCATCAGGCAGCGGGCGATGGCCAGCATTTGCTGTTCGCCCCCGGATAGCGTGCCCGCCGGCTGGCGCGCCCGCTCGGCCAGCCTGGGAAACAGACCGAACGCGCGGTCGCGGTTCTTCGCCCGATCGGCGCGGGCGCGTGGCAGCATGGCGCCGACTTCGAGATTCTCCTCGACCGACAGCGTCGGAAACACCTGACGCCCCTCTGCCACCTGGCCGATGCCGAGATCGCAGACACGATGGCTCGGCCAGCCCGATATGTCGATGCCGCGAAATGAAATCCGGCCGCGCAGCTGCCCTTGCATTCCGGCCAACGCGCGAATGAGCGTCGTCTTGCCGGCGCCATTGGCGCCGACGATGGCGACGATGGCACCCTCCTCTATTTCGAGCGAAACGTCATCAAGCGCCTGGACGTCGCCATAGAATACGTCGAGGTTTTCGACGAAGAGCATCAGACGGCCTCCACGCCGAGATAGGACTCCACCACAGCCGGGTCGCGCACGATCGCCTGCGGCGTGCCCTCCGCGATTGCCGTGCCGTGATCGAGCACGAGCACGCGCGAGGCGAGCGCCATCACCGCGCGCATGACGTGTTCGATCAAAAGGATCGTCACGCCGCCGTTGCGGTTGAGATCGCGCAAGATCGCGACCATGCGGTCGGTCTCGGTCGGCCGCAACCCCGCCATGACTTCGTCGAGTAGCAAAAGCCGCGGGCCGGTCGCGAGCGCGCGGGCGACTTCGAGCCGTTTGCGGTCGGGCAGCGTCAAGGTGGCGGCGCGCTGGCGGCGCTTATCGAACAGATCGAGACGCCGCAGCAGCGCTTGGGCGTGGTCGCGCGCCGCGCCGACGCCGCGCCGGTGCAGCAGTGCGCCGACTAATACGTTGTCCTCCACGCTCAGGGCCGGAAATGGCCGTACCAGCTGAAAGGTGCGGGCGATGCCGCGGCGGCATACCGCGTCGGCCGTCAAGCCGCCGATCGGCTGACCGGCAAAGGCGATGGTGCCGTCGTCCGGTTTCGTCGCACCGGCGATCATGTTGAACAGCGTCGTTTTGCCGGCGCCGTTGGGGCCGATCACCGCGAACAGCGCGCCCTCGGCGACGTCGAAGCTGACGCGGTCGACCGCGACCAAGCCGTGGAACCGTTTGCTGACCGCGGTGAGCGATAGCAGCGCGGTCATCGCTCAGGCTCCGTAACGCCGAGCCGCCGCGCGAACCACGGCCAAATCCCCTCCGGCAGCGCCACGACCACAACGAGCAGGCACACGCCGTAGAACACTTGCTCCGCGCCCGGCAGGTCGAGGCCGAACGCCGTCAAAGCGGAGTTCAGCGATTCCGCAAGGCCCGTGAGCACGAAAGCGCCGAGGATCGGGCCGAACAGCGTACCGACGCCGCCGATGATGGGACCCAGAATCATCTGGATCGACTGCGAAATATTGAACACCTGTTCGGGAAAAAGATTGTTGTAGAAAAACGCGTAGAACACGCCGGCGAACGAAGTCACTGCCGCCGAGATCGTCACGGCATACATTTTGTAACGAAAGGTATCGATGCCGGCGGCGCGGGCAGCTTCCTCGTCCTCGCGGATGGCGAGCCAGAAATAGCCGATACGGCTCGTCAACAACAGGCGGCACAGAACGAACGCGGCGAACGTGGCGGCGAGGATCACGTAATAGAACATCGTCGGATCGCCGCGCAGCCGCCACAGATCGTTGTGCGCATATTGCGCGACCGGCAGGAACAAGCCTGCGGCGGCGTTGACGATGCCGAGATGGTCAAAGCCGATGCGGGCAAATTCGGCGAAGGCGATGGTGAGGATGGCGAAATAGACTCCGGTCACGCCGAAGCGAAACGCGAGAAAGCCGATCACCGCACCGCATGCCGCCGCGACCGGTATCGCGGCGAGAAAGCCGAACCACGGGCCGATCCCGTAGCGCGTGAACAGCACCGCCGCGATATAGGCGCCGAGACCGGCATAAATTGCATGGCCGAGCGAAAGCTGGCCGGCAAAGCCCATCATGATGTTCCAGGCTTGGCCGGTATAGGCCAGATAAAGAATGAGAATGAGAACCGTGACGAGATAATCGTTGACGACCCACGGCGCGATAACGAGCGCCGCGAGCAGCGCCGCAAGCCAAATCACGGTTCGGCGCGACACGTCACCGGTGAGACGCGCGACAAGGGCCGCCATCACGCCGGCCTCTTGCCGAGGATGCCTTGCGGCCGGAACAGCAAAACCAGCACGAGGATGCCGAAGGCGAACATGCTCTTGGCCGACGGCGTGAACAGCAGGCCGGCTAGCGCCTCGGTCAGCCCGATCAAGATGCCGCCCAGAAGTGCGCCGGGCATCGAGCCTAGCCCGCCGGTAATGACGATCACGAAAGCCAACAGCGTGTAAGTCGGCCCAATCATCGGCGTGACGTCGACGATCAGCGTCATCATGACGCCCGCGGCGCCGACGCAGGCGGCGCCAATGCCGAAAGTGAGCGCGTAGAGCCGGTTGACGTTGAGCCCGACAACGAGCGCGCCGGTATAATTGTCGGCGCAGGCACGGATCGCCGTGCCGATCAGCGTGAAGCGGAAGAACGCGAAGAGGAGCGCCGCGAAGACGATCGCGGCGGCGCCGGCATAGACCTTGGTGGCGTCGACGAGCAGCGGGCCGAGTTGGAAGCTGTCGAATGCATAGGCGGTCTGTACGGTGCGGGCATCGGGGCCGAACACGATCAGCAGCACATTGACGATGATGATTCCCAGCGCCACCAGCAGCAAGAACTGGCTGTGCTCCGGCCGGGTGATGAAGGGATTGATCAGTCCCGATTGTAGCGCATAGCCGAATACAAACAGCACCGCCGCGATCGGCACCATCATGATCAGCGGATCGAGGTGAAACGCGGAAAACAGCACCACGGCGAGAAACATCGCGATCGACATCATCTCGCCATGGGCGAAATTGACGACGCGAACCACGCCGAAGATGACGGAGAGCCCGAGCGCCATCAGGCCGTAGACTAGACCCGTCAGAACTCCACCAACGGCAACGTTAAGATAGACCTCAAACGGCACCGGACGGGCTCAGCCGCGGTCCTGATAGGGCTTCAGCGGCCACTCGGGCTTGGCGTTGGCGGCGGCTTGCGGCGCAATGACCACGGGCTTACCGCCGCGGTTCTGGATCGCACCATCTTTGACTTTGTCGTTCTGGCCTTTGGCATTGAACTGGATGCCGGGGCCGATACTGACATTGTCGGTAATGTTGGTGGTGCGGATGGCCTCGGCGAGCGCCTTAGGGTCGGTCGAGCCGGCGCGCTTGTAAGCGTCGGCGGCGACCAAGAGCGCCTCGAAGGTGAAGACGTGATTGGTGTTCAGGTTGACGCCGGGATAGGCCTTGGCCAAAGCGGCTTCGAGTTGCTGCGCCAGCTTCTTGTTCGGGTCGAACCAGGGAACGAAGCTGAGCGGGCCGTCGGAGAGCTTACCCATCGTTTTGAAATATTGGTCCTCGTACCAGCCCGGTCCCATGCTCAGGATGGCTTGCGGCGTCCAGCGCTGCTTGACCAATTCCCGCGTGATCAGCATTGCGTCGTTGAGCCGGCTGACGACGAGGAGGGCGTCGGGATTGCTCGCTTTGGCCTTCGTCACTTCGACGGAAAGATCGCGCGCCGCCGGATCGTAGGCGATCTCGTCGGCGATCGTGTAGGGCATGTTGAATTTCGGCATCAGGGCATTGATGCCTTTCGACATGGCGGTGCCGAACGTGTCGTTGACGTGCATGAAGACGACAGTCTTCGGGGCGTGGCCGACGAGGCTGAAGATCTCCTTCTGATTGTTGAAAGCATCGCTCAGAATCATCCCGGCGGTAGGAAAATTCCTGAACACGAACTTGTAGCCCTGCTCGGTGATATCGGGGGCGGCAGCGATATTGATGACGAATGGGATGCCCTTTTGCTCGGCGACCTGAGCGATCGCGGTCGATTGACCGGAATCGAAAGCGCCGATCAGAAGCTGGGCGCCGTCGCTGATCAGCTTTTCGGCGCGCGCGCGGGCGGTATCGACGTTTGATTCCGTGTCGCCGTCCATGATGGCGAGAGCAGGCAGGCCCATAGACTTAAACATTGCCGGGGCGAGTTCGACGCCGCGCTGGCAATCCTGGCCGATGCCGGCCTCAAAGCCCGACCGCGGTAAGAGTACCCCGACCTTCAGGGCGCCGCTTTGCGCCCGCAAGATCGCGGGGGCGGCAATTGTGGCGGCAGTAACAGCGGCGCCGGCGAGCAGGCGACGGCGGGTCGTCGGCATATACGTGCGTGTCATGGCGATGTCCTCCCCAGTTTGGCGAAATGCTAGGAAACTGCCGTCCCGGGGGCAAGCCTCGATCACGCGCTAAAAAGCTGCATCGCCGCGGCGGCAATGCGCAGCAGCCGGCGATCCTGGCCGTTGCGCGCGATCAGCATGAGGCCTGCCGGCATCGTGGCGGGCGGTGTGGCTAGCGGCAGCGAAATGGCGCAGAGGTCGAAGAAGTTGACGATCGACGTATTGCGCAAGACCGCCGCGTTGCGCACCGCGAAGACTTTGGGGTCGGCGACCTCCGCGATCGTCGGCGCGACGATCGACGTCGTCGGCATTAGGAGTGCGTCAAGCGCCCCAATCCGCGCATCCATGGCGCGAACGAGCCGCCCGCGCTCGCGCATCATGTCGGCATAGTCGGCTTCCGTCACGGCGCAACCGCGCTCGATCCGAACGCGCACATTCGGGTCGATATCGGCGGCGCGGCGCGCCATCCGGTCACGATGAATAGCGCAAGCCTCCGGCGGCGAGATGCCGCCCTTGGCATTGACCGCTACCATGTCGTCGAACAGCGGCAGCGTTTCATGACTGACGCGCACGCCGGTGCGATCGAACCGTGCAACGGCCGAAACGAACGCCGCGGCGACAGTGTCGTCCAGCCGGTCGAGCGGCAGACCCTCGGCGACGCCGAACGACAGTCCGCCGAGCGCGATCGGCTCAAGCGGCGTAAACTTCTCTGCAGCCATGACGGCATCGGCCATCACCCAGTCAGCTTTGGCGCAATCCTCGACGCTGTTGGCGATCGGCCCTACCGAATCCAGCGTCTTGCTCAAGGGGAATGCGCCGTCGGTCGGGATGCGTTGCCGGCTCGGCTTGAAGCCGACCAGACCGCACAGAGCCGCCGGGACGCGCACCGACCCGCCGGTGTCGGTGCCGATAGCGATGTCGCACATGCCGTCGGCGACGGCGACGGCCGCTCCGGAAGACGAGCCGCCCGGCACGCGGGTCCGATTGCGCGGATTGCCGGGCGTGCCGAAATGCGGATTGGCGCCGATGCCGGAAAAGGCGAATTCGGTCATGTTGGTCTTGGCGATGATCACTGCGCCGGCGGCGCGCAGCCGTTGCACCACCGGCGCATCGGCAACAGCCGGCGCCGCCTCCTCCGCAAGAATTCTTGAGCCGGCGCGGGTCACTTCACCGGCGACGTCGAATAAATCCTTGATGCTGATAATGACGCCGTCGAGCGGACCGAGCGGCGCGCCGCGAGCGGCCCGCGCATCCGCGGCATCGGCCGCGATGCGGGCTTCCTTCGCATAGACCGTGAGGCAGGCCCGCGCTCCCTCCCCGTTCGGATCGGCAATGCGGGCGAGCGCTTGTTCGAGGCGATCGCGACAATTGCGCTTAGTCATGTGCTCAGTCATGGAAATATCCGGCAATTGAAGGAGGACCGTCGGCTGGCCGCCGTTGCGGACCAGGCGGCAAAACTGCCATATCATTGGCTGAGCGAAGACGCGAGCAAGGGAATTTACCATGCCAAATTCACGGCCGAGCATTTCCTTCATCGGCTTCGGCGAAGCGGGTCAGGCGATCGCCGCCGGGTTGCGCGAGGAAGGCGTGGAGCGAATGTCGGCGTGGGACATCCTGTTTCCGCAAGGCGCGGGCGAAGCGCTCCGGCAAGCCGCGGTGGCCTGTGGGGTGCGGTGCGCAAGTTCGGCCGCGGACGCGGTGCGCGAGGCGGATTTCATCGTTTCCGCGGTCACCGCGGCGTCGAGCGTCGACGCGGCGCAATCGATCAAGCCGTATGTTGCCGGCAAGCCATTCGTGCTCGACATCAATTCGGTCTCGCCCGGCCGCAAGCAACAGACCGCAAAGCTTCTTGGTGATACGGCCCGCTATGTCGACGTTGCCGTGCTGGCGCCAATTCATCCGGCGCGGCACAAAACGCCGATGCTTCTGGCCGGCGCCGATGCCGAGGCGGTTGCGCCAACGCTTGCCGCGCTCGGCATGCGCGCGAGCATCGCCGGGACCGAAATCGGCGCCGCCGCGGCAATCAAGATGGTGCGCAGCGTCATGATCAAAGGCATCGAAGCGCTGACACTGGAATGCTTCCTGGCAGCCGCGCGCGCCGGTGTGATCGATGAGGTCGCTTCCTCGATGAAGAATAATTATCCCGGCCTCGATTGGACGAAGATCGTCCCCTACAATCTCGAACGCATGGCGAGCCACGGCGAACGGCGCGCCGCCGAAATGGAAGAGGTCGCCGACACGCTGCGCGAGCTCGGCGTCGAGCCGCTGATGACGACGGCCACCGTCAAACGCCAGCGCGAAATGGGCCAGATCGGCACCCAGCAGTCGGTGCGCGGCGTGCTCAAACAGGATCGCGCCGCCATGCTTGGCGCCATCAGCGCCGCGGCCCGCGACCGGCATTGATTTTTCCACCGCAATCCGTTGCCGGCAGGCCGATTTGCGTTGCGGCTCCCCCGAAAAGTTGTGCTACTGTGCCGACGGGATGCTCAAACAATCCCGTTCCAGAAAGGGGGTACAAAATGAAAGCGCTACGAATAGGCGTGTCATGTTTCGCGGTCCTGGGCGGACTCACGGCGTCCACGATTTCAATCCCGGGCGGCGATCGCGCTCAAGCAGACGAGATGTGCCCAATGATGGTGATCGAGTACTGCGTGGCCGAGAAAGACGGTAACAAACATATCGCCTGGACCAACGCCTGCCTGGCAAAGAAGCAAGGCATAAAGATCATAAAAGCAGGCCCCTGCAGCTAGTGGACTGACTCTAACGTTTGCTTCCCGCGATTAACAGCGGCGAGCACGCGTTTTGGGTCAGCGGTCCATACGAAGGGTTTGGGATGCGTTTGTGTCTGCGACGAAGCGGTTGATGGCGACTTGCAGATCAAGGACAGATCGGAACACACCACGCTTGAGGCGCTGGCGCGTGAGCTTGGCGAAGAAGCCTTCGACCGCGTTGAGCCAGGATGCTGAGGTCGGGGTGAAGTGGAACGTCCAGCGGGGATGCCGCGCCAGCCATTGGCGCACCTTTGGATGCTTGTGGGTTGCATAATTGTCGACGATGGCGTGGATCACTTTTCCCACAGGGACCTGCTCCTCGATCGTATTGAGGAAGCGGATGAACTCCTGGTGGCGATGGTGCTGCATGTTGTGGCCGATGACGGTGCCATCGAGGATGTTAAGGGCTGCGAACAGCGTGGTGGTGCCGTGACGTTTGTAGTCGTGCGTCATCGTCCCGGCACGGCCCGGCTTCATCGGCAACCCCGGCTGGGTGCGGTCAAGCGCCTGGATTTGGCTCTTCTCGTCGACCGAGAGGACGACCGCATGGGCGGGAGGATCGACGTAGAGGCCGACGACGTCTTTGAGCTTCTCGGCGAACTTCGGGTCCGTCGACAGCTTGAACGTGCGGATGCGATGCGGCGCGAGTTGGTGAGCCTCGAGGATACGTTGCACCGATCGCAGGCTCACTCCCGCCGCTTTCGCCAGCATCCGGCCGGTCCAGTGGGTTGCATCCCCCGGCGGCGGTCCGAGGGTCAGGTTGACCACCCTCTGCACGGTAGCGGTTGGCAGCGGTTGTTTGCCGGGCTTGCGCGTCTTGTCGCGCGTCAACCCTTTGACACCCTCTGCCATGAACCGCGCCTGCCATCTCCATACCACGGGCTTCGATTTGCCCGATCGGCGCATGATCTCGGCGGTGCCGCAGCCATCGGCGGTGGCAAGGATGATGTTGGCGCGCCACACATGCTTCTGTGGCGCGCTGCGATCCGCAATGATCGCCTCAAGACGGCGGCGATCCGCGCGCGCGACGTCAACGACAATTCCTGCTCTCATAATGAGAGCTTGAACTGCTTCGGCCGATTTGGGAATCGTCCGAATGAATCAACACTAGCGCCCACGACCGCCGCACGATGCCGGCGAGATAGGGCGACACCGCTTCGGCGTGCGTTTTTGTGTCGCGGAAATCGATATGGACCACGCCGAAGCGCCGATTTGCGCGCGAACGAGTGCAAGAAAACAGCCTCGCCTCAGCGCCGCCTGCCCTTTCGACGCTCGCGCGGCGTGACGCGGGACGGCTTCGGCACCGGGCGGCGCGCCGCCTTAGTGGGGCTGCGCCGCGGCGGCATGGCGCCGGCCGCTTCCAGCCGCATGCTCCAATATTCCCAGGTCCGGTTGACGACATTGGGTAACGCGTTAAGCGTGCTCGCAAGCTTGACCTCGCCGGGATGCAAAGGTTCGGGCGTGCCGAGTGCGAGCGCGCGCAGCTGATAATCCGCGTTCTGGCACATGAAGATCGAACGCGACACCAGCTCCCGCAATCCGCCGCCGACGACGGTCGCGCCATGGCGATTCATCAGAACGGCCGGATGCCGCCCCAAAGCCCGCGCCAGCGAATGACCTTCCTCCCGTTT
This sequence comes from uncultured Alphaproteobacteria bacterium, assembly GCA_963780925.1. Classification (GTDB taxonomy): domain Bacteria; phylum Pseudomonadota; class Alphaproteobacteria; order Rhizobiales; family Xanthobacteraceae; genus BOG-931. The sequence continues at coordinate 263,553 of CAWAEV010000024.1, forward strand.
GACGACTAGGAGATTGGTGTCGCCGAACTCGCGATACTGATCCCAGAACGGCATATTCGTGCCGGCCGCGGCGCCAAGATGAAAAACCGGTACGATCGGTTTGCCGGCGATGGCGAACGGCATCACCGCCGGCGCATGATGATGGCACACCGCCATCACGTCGGGACGTGCCTGATAGATGCAGCCGTGAATGACGCGCTCGGCATAGAGCTGCACCTTGGGCGGCCGCACCGGCTCGGAATCGAGCGTATATTCCAAAATGTCATCAGGCTCGATCAAGAGCGGCGAGCGCGAGCGCGACAGCAGATAGCGGCCGGGATCGGCCGGGTGGCGCACGCTGACATGGCCGAAAGCATCGAGTACGCCTTCATGCGCGAGGATGCGGTTGGCCAGAGCCAATTCCTCGATCAGATCGGTCATCTTATGATCGGACACGATTTCCCCCTGTTATGGCTGGTTCTTGGCGGCTATCTTGGCGGGCCGCGTCCTTTTACACCATAAGCTCGCGTACATTGAAGGCGCGCACCGGCGATGCAGGCCCTTCAGGTCAAGCTCGCCGAGCGGCTCCATGCTGACGATCGCTTCGACGGCAACTTGCACCCGCCCGTCGATCAGGATCTCACCGGTCCTGCCGGCTTAGCCGACGCGGCGTTGCGCGGCAGCACGATGGCGAACTCGGTGAATTGCCCAGGCTGCGTGTCGACCGCGATGGTGCCCGCGTGCTGTTTGACGACGATGTCATGGCTTATGGAAAGCCCGAGCCCGGTGCCCTCACCCGCCGGCTTGGTGGTGAAGAACGGGTTGAACATTCGTTCTTTGACGTCGCGCGGGATGCCGGTGCCATTGTCGCGGATCCGGATCTCGACGCGATCGCCGAGATTCCGGGTCGACGCGATAATCGTCGGCTCGAAATCGGCGCTGTCGGCCTGCGACTTGCGCTTGTGCGCGGCGTAAAAACCGTTGGCAATGATATTGAGCAGGACGCGCGTCACCTCTTGCGGATAGAGATCGACTTCGCCCGCTTCCGCGTCGAACGACCGCTCCAACACGATGTTGAAGCCCTGCTTCTCGGCCCGCGCGCCGTGATAAGCGAGATTGAGGCTTTCCTCCACCAGCGCGTTGACATTGACCGGCCGATGCTCGCTCGAGCCCTCGCGCGAATGCAGCAGCATGTTCTTGACGATCGCATCGGCGCGCTTGCCGTGCTGCGCGATCTTTTCGAGATTTCCCTTCAGCGTTTCCGCCAAATCAGTTATCGCGCCCCGCGCGGCGTCGTCCACTTTTACTTTCGCCAATTCTTCCACCAGCTCATCGATTAACTCGACCGAAAGGGAGGAAAAATTATTGACGAAGTTGAGCGGGTTCTTGATCTCGTGGGCAATGCCGGCGGTGAGCTGGCCGAGCGATGCAAGCTTCTCGGTCTGCACCAGGCGGTCCTGCGCCGCGCGCAAATCCTCCAGCGATTTGCTCAAATCGTCGGTGCGCTGCCGCAATTCGTTGAGCAGCCGCGCGTTCTCGATGGCGATGACGGCCTGGGCGGCGAAATTCTGCACCAGCCCGATCAGCTTGTCGGAGAAGGGACGAGCCTCTTGCCGATAAATGGCGATGGCGCCAACCAATTCCGCTTCTTTGAGCATCGGCACCACAAGCAGCGTTCGCGTGCCGGCGAGTTCGACGGACAGGACGGCCGCGGGATCGCGCTCCTTATAGGCGATGTCGTCGGCAAGGTTGGCAATATGGACAAGTCGCTTGGTTGCCGCAGCGCGCGACACCGGATTCAGCGGACCGGGACGGAATGTCGGGTCCCGTTGCCGCAGTTCGCCGAAGGCCGGCGGGACATTATGCATCGCACTGACACGGAAGGCGTCGCCCTCATGGAGCACCAGAACGCCGAAGCTGGCTTCGCACAGCCGCGTTGCATTCTCCAGCGCGGTCTCAAATACCGGTTTCAACTCGCCCGGCGAGGAACTGATGACGCGTAACACGTCGGCCGTTGCGGTCTGCTGCTCCAGCGATTGCCGCAATTCGCTGAGCAGCCGCGTATTCTCGATGGCGATGACGGCCTGCGCGGCGAAGCTATTCAAAAGCTCGATCTGCTTGTCGGCGAATGGCCGGACTTCTTGCCGGTAGATGGAGAAAGCACCAATCAACTTACCATCCTTAAGCATCGGCACATCAACCGTGGATCGCGCCCCGCCGAGCGTGACCGGCGGACTGGAGGGAGCTTCAACGGCATAGTCGTCGGTATGGCTCACCCGCTTGGTGTTGATAACCCGATGGAGTTGGGTGTCGGGCGCCGGCTTAAACGATCCGCGCCGTTTAAGGAATTCGGCGAGTTGCGGCGGCGTACCGACCTCTGCGGCAAACTCAAAAGATTCGCCGTCGCTGCGGAACAGCACCCCGAACTTGGCCGCGCAGATACGCGTGGCATTCTCCAGCATGGCCTGGAATACCGGCTCCAGCTCGCCCGGCGACGAACTGATGACGCGCAGCACGTCCGCTGTCGCCGTCTGCTGCTCCAGCGATTGCCGCAACTCGTTGAGCAGCCGCGTATTCTCGATGGCGATGACGGCTTGCGCGGCGAAGTTCGTCAGGAGCTCGACCTGCTTATCGGCGAATGGCCGCACCTCCTGCCGATAGATAGCAACCGCGCCAACAAACGCGTCATCCTTGAGCATGGGGACGCAAATCACGGTGCGCGCGCCGGTCTGGCTCACGAAGCTTAGGCGTTGCGGGTCGGACTGGTAGGCTGGGTCTTCGGCAACATCGGGAATTTGTACCGGCCTTTTCGTCCTCGCTACACGCGCAAGCGCCGTATCGCCGGTCATGCTCACCATCGGTGTGCGTTGTCTTTCCTCCAAAAATGCGGATGGCATGTTATGCCCGGCCGCCGTGCGGTACTCATCGCCCTCGACAACAAATAGCGTGCCGAAATTGGCCTCACAAATACGCACTGCGTTTGCGAGCATCGCCTTGAACACCGGCTGCAAGTCGCCGGGCGAGGAGCTGATGACCCGCAGCACATCCGATGTCGCGGTCTGCTGCTCCAGCGATTGGCGCAATTCGTTGAGCAGCCGGGTGTTCTCGATGGCGATGACGGCCTGCGCGGCGAAGTTTGTGACCAAGTCGATCTGCTTGTCGGTAAAGGGCCGGACCTCCTGCCGGTAAATCGCAAAAGCGCCGACCAGCTCGCCGTCCTTGATCATCGGCACGGCCACGGTGGATCGCGCGCCGCCTATTCTTGCAGGTAAGCTCCGGCCCGGTTCAGTCGTGGCGTCCACCGAGTGGCTCAATTTTTTTGTCTGCATGAGGCGATCAAGCAGCGTGCCGGGCGTCGGCGTGAACGGTCCGCGGTGTCTCTGAGCCTCCATCAGTTCCGGTGTCGAGCCGAATTGTGCCGCCAAGTGAAATTTGCCGTCGGCAAAACGGTACAGGGTGCCGAACTTCGCCTCGCAGATGCGCGTGGCATTCTCCAGCATGGCCTGGAACACGGGTTTCAGCTCGCCGGGCGACGAACTGATGACGCGCAGCACGTCCGCCGTCGCGGTCTGCTGCTCGAGCGATTGGCGAAGCTCATTGAGCAGCCGCGTGTTCTCGATGGCGATGACGGCCTGCGCGGCGAAGTTCTTGACTAGCTCGATCTGTTTGTCGGTGAAAGGCCGCACTTCCTGGCGATAGATGGTGATCGCGCCGATCAGCGCATCATCTTTGAGCATCGGCACGCAAACGGTCGAGCGCGCGCCGCCCAGCGTCGCCGCCCTGCCGGCGACAGGCTTGGCACCGTCGCCGGCGGTGTGGCCCAATTGCTTCGTTCGCATGACGCGATCAAGCAGGCAGCCCGGCGTCGGTCGATCGCCCCGCCTTGGCCTTGGAGAAATTCAGCAAAGGCGGGCGGCACATTGTGCACCGCGCCCATACGGAGCATTCCGTCCTCATAGAAGATTCAGCACGCCAAACTTGGCCTCGCAGATGCGCACCGCATTTTCCAGCATGGCTTGGAAGACCGGCTCAAGATCGCCCGGCGAGCTCGAAATGACGCGCAGCACTTCCGACGTCGCAGTCTGCTGTTCGAGCGATTCGGTCAGCTCGGCGGTGCGTTTCTGTTCGGCCTCGAACAGCCGCACGTTCTCGATCGCGATCACCGCCTGGTCGGCGAACGTCTCGGCGAGTACGATTTCCTGGTCGGAGAACGGTTGCACGACGCCGCGTTGCAGCAGCAGAATTCCGATGGGCGTCTGTTCGCGTAGCAACGGTACGGCGAGCATCGTGCGGCTGTTTCCCGACCGGGCTCTGTCCGCCACACCGAGGTCCGAATCGGATTGCGCGTCGATGAGGTGAACCGATTTGCCGGTACGCGCGATACGACCGGCTAAATTCCCCGGTTCCGGCTTGAGCGGTTCCCGCTCCATGCGGACTTTGTGTTCGGGCGAAAACCCATAGTTGGCGACGTTATGGTAGAGGCCGTCCCGCGCCAGCCGGATGGCCGAGCGTTCCGCGCGGCACAGCCGCGCCGCCGATACGGTCAGGATATCGAGCACGGCCTGCAGATCGAACGTCGAGCGGCTGATGACTTTGAGCACGTCGCTGGTCGCCGTCTGTTGCTCCAGCGATTGTCGCAGCTCGCTCAAGAGCCGCGTGTTCTCGATGGCGATGACGGCCTGGGCGGCGAAGTTCGTGACCAAGTCGATCTGCTTGTCGGTGAACGGCCGCACTTCCTGGCGGTAGATGCCGATGGCGCCGATCAGCGCGCCGTCCTTGAGCATCGGCACGTTGAGCAGGCTGCGCGCGCCGCCGAGTTCGGCTGTCGCGACACGGAAGGGATCGCGGTCGGCGTAGGCCCGCTCGGCCTGCGTGTCGATAATGTGAACGGTCTGCTTGGTGCCGGCCCGGATCGGACCCCGATTGAGATACTCGGCATAGGCCGGCGTTACGCCAAGCAGCGAAACGGCCGTATAGGCGCCGTCTTGATACCTGAAGAGAATCCCTATCTTGGCGGCGCAGATCCGCGTGGCGTTTTCCAGCATCGCCTGGAACACCGGCTCCAGCTCCCCGGGCGAAGAGCTGATGACGCGAAGCACCTCCGCTGTGGCCGCCTGCTGCTCAAGCGCTTCGTTCAGCTCTTGCGTTTTGCGGTCGAGTTGCGCTTGCAGCCCGGTCGAGCCGGCAGCTTCGGCGCCTTCGCGCCCGGTCCTGCGCTTGGCGACGACAGGGCGCTTGCGGCTCGCGGCTTTGCGCCGCCGCAATTTTGCTATTTTACCGCTCGTTTTGCCGGTTCGCTTCACGCCAGCCGCCACTCGCCGCGTTAGAAATCGCGATAAGCCTATCACATGTTGAAACTGAATTTGTGTCGTCTATCACAACCGGGACCGGCAAGGTCGATACGGTGCGGCCTGGGGTTAATTAGACAACGTTTATTCCATCGCAATCCGCGTGCCGGTCGCGCCGTTCAAAAGCCGCTTGAGATGGAAGCTGGCGAGCTGGTCGCCGGGCTCCTTGCCGAGATGAGCGGCGAATGCGGCGACCGCTCCCGGATCGTTGGCCTCTAGCTTGGCGAATGCCTCCAGGTAGCTCTTGGTCGCCGCGCTTTCGTATTGCTCGGGCCGCAGCGGCTCGTAGGCGCGGAGCGCTTCCGACCTGCCCCGCAGCATCAAGTCGCCGACCGGCCGGCCTTTGAAATTTTCGACTTTGCCGGCGAGCGGCGCGCTCACGCAAATGCGGGTGCCGAGTTGTTTATTGGCGTTTTCAAGCCGCGCCGCGACATTGATGGTGTCGCCATAGGCGGTGTAGTCGAAAAAGCGGCCGCCGCCGAAGGCGCCGACGATCGCCGGTCCGGCATGCGCTCCGATCCGCGTCAGCCCGAGCGCGAGGCCTTTCTTCCGGTAGCGTTCGCAGGTCGCCTGCGCGTAGTCGTCGAGCGCCAGCGCGCAGACCACGGCGCGGGTCGCGTGGTCGGGCTGCTCGCCCGGCGCGCCGAACAGCACATGGATGGCGTCGCCGATGATCTTGGCCACGGTGCCATCATGGGCGAAGACGATATCGGTCATGCCGGTGAGATAATCGTTGAGCAGCGGGCCGAGCACGCTCGGCTCCAGCGCTTCGACGAGCGCAGTGAAACTGGTGATGTCGGTGAATAGCGTTGCGATCTCGCGGCGCTGCCCTTCGAGCTCGCTTGCGCCCTCCTCGCCGGCGAGCCGCAGCGCCAAATTCGGCGAGAAATAACGCGACAGCGACGCATGCGCCCGTTCGGCTTCGGCCTGACGGCGTCGCGCCTCGCGCAGCTCCTCGATGTGGCGCAGCGTCTTGGCGATGGTGGTTTCCAGATCGGCGAAATCGATCGGCTTGGTGACGAAATCGAACGCGCCACGATTCATCGCGGTGCGGATATTGGCCATGTCGCCGTAGGCCGACACGATAATGGTCGACAGCCCGCCGTCGCTTTCCTGCAGCTTTTGCAACAGCGTCAGCCCGTCCATGCGCGGCATATTGATGTCGCTGACGACGAGATCGATGTCGCTGTTCGCCTTCAGCGCCTCGAGGGCTTCGATGCCGTCGCGGGCAAAAAGAAACTTTGCCGTTCCCTCGCGGATCTGGCGGCGGAACTTCTGCGTAATGAGCGCCTCGAGATCGGGCTCGTCATCGACGAACAGGATGTTCATGCGGCCTTTCCGACCCGCGTCTCGATCTCGTCGCGCAGCGCCAGGAAATCGATCGGCTTGGTAAGAAGCGCATCGGCGCCGCGTTCCAACGCCTTGCGCTTGGTCTCGGCGTCGCCATAGGCGGTGATCATAATGACCGGAACGTCCGGCCGCACCGCCTTGGCCTTTGGCAACAATTCGAGGCCGCTCATCCCCGGCATGTTGATGTCGGAGAGGATGAGAATGAGCGAGGCGCTGGCGGCGTCGCTGATGGCCTGCAGCGCGGCCGGCGCCGATTGGGCGAATTGCATGGTAAAACGCTCGGCGCGCAGGTCGCGCCGGAATTGCTGGCGAAACAAGATTTCAACGTCGGGCTCGTCATCGACCACGAGAATGAGAGACTCACGCGCGTCCTCCTGTTGTCTTTTCTAGTGCCGCCGCCTTGCGCGGAAGAACGATGGTGAATTCGGTGAATTGGCCGGGCTCGGTATCGACCGCGATTGTGCCGGCATGTTGTTTCACGATGATGTCATGACTGATGGAAAGGCCGAGCCCGGTGCCCTCGCCCGCCGGCTTGGTGGTGAAGAACGGATTGAACATTTTCTCCTTCACCTCGGGCGGGATTCCGGTGCCGTTGTCGCGAATTCGAATTTCCACGCGGTCGCCGAGGTTTTTTGTCGACGCCGCGAGTGTCGGCTCGAAGCTCTCGCCGTCAGCCTGCGCTTTGCGCTTGGTCGCGGCATAGAAGCCGTTGGATATGAGGTTAAGAAGGACGCGGGTGACTTCCTGCGGATAAAGGTCGACCTCGCCTGCCGCCGGATCGAACGCGCGCTCCAGCGTGATATTGAAACCCTGCTTCTCCGCACGCGCGCCGTGATAGGCGAGGTTGAGGCTCTCTTCGACAAGACCGTTGACGTCGACCGGCCGATGCTCACCTGAACCTTCACGCGAATGCAGCAGCATGTTCTTGACGATCGAATCCGCCCGCTTGCCGTGCTGTGCAATCTTCTCGAGGTTGCCTTTCAGCGTATCCGCCAATTCGTTGATATCGGCGCGCGCCGCACCGTCCACTTTGACCTTCGCCAACTCCTCCTGCAATTCATCGATCAATTCGACCGACAGCGTCGAGAAATTATTGACGAAATTGAGCGGGTTTTTGATTTCATGAGCGATGCCGGCGGTCAGTTGCCCGAGCGAAGCCAGTTTCTCGGTCTGCACCAGGCGATCCTGCGCGGTGCGCAATTCCTCCAGCGACTGGCTGAGATCGGCAGTACGCTGGCGCAACTCGGCAAGCAGCCGCGCATTCTCAATGGCGATCACCGCCTGCGCGGCGAAGTTCTGCACCAGCGCAATCTGCTTGTCGGTGAAGGGTCGCACCTCCTGGCGGTAGATCACGATGGCGCCGATCAGCGCATTCTCTTTGAGCATCGGCACATCAATAGTCGACCGCGCGCCACCGAACTTTGCCGGAGCGCCCAGAACAGGTTCTGCCGAGTAGTCGGCAATGCGGACCACGTCTTTTGTCCGCAACAGGCGATCGAGTGGGCCTCCGGCAGGCGGTCGAAACGAACCGCGCTGCCGCTCAAACTCGGCAAGTGCCGGCGGCAGGCCGAACTCCGCGACCGGAACGAAAGCTTCGTTGTCGTACCGAAACAGAACTCCGAATTTTGCGTCGCAAATCCGTATCGCGTTCGCCAGCATCGCCTGGAACACCGGCGCTAGCTCGCCCGGCGAGCTAGAGATGACACGCAGTACTTCCGACGTTGCCGTCTGCTGCTCCAACGCCTCGCTCAATTCGGACGTCCGGTCCTCGACCTTTTTCTCCAAGTCGGCGTAGGATTCCTGCAGCCGGCCCGCCATGTCGTTGAACTGGTTGGCCAGCGCCTCGACCTCGTCGCCGGTTTTGATGTCGATGCGTTGCGCCAGATCTCCGGCGCCGATGCGGGCGGCGCCGGCGCGCAGCGCCTGGATCGGCACCACCATGCGGCCGGCAAGGAACATGCCGGCGACGAAAGCGAGCAGGAGCGCGCCGAACAGCACGTAGCCGGTGCGCTGGATCGACCGGTAGAGCGGCGCATAGGCCTCCTCGATCGGCGTCTCGACGAAGACGAACCAGCCCAGCGGATGCACCGGCGCATAGGCGGTGAGCACCTTATGGCCGCCGATGTCGTCCGCTTCCTGCACGTCCTCGCCGCTGCCGCCGGCGCGCGCGCTCTTGACCTGGGCGAGCTTCGACATGTCGGTATTGCGCAAAACCAGGCTGATGTCGGGATGCGCGATCAGGCGACCGTCGCCGTCGACCACGTAAGCGTGGCCTTGTTCGCCGACCCTGATGCCGGAAACCACGTCCCAGATGAGCTTCAGGTTGACTTGGGCGATGCTCACGCCGTTCTCGCGCCGCGCCCCGGCCAGCGAGATCGTCATATACGGCTCGGATTCGCGGCGGAAATAGACCGGCCCGTAATAGACCTTGTCTTTCATCGCCCGGGTGAATTCCGGCTTGTCCGAATAGTCGATGCCGCTGCCGACCACGTCCATGGTGAGCCGCGAGACTTTGAGCTGCTCGTGGCCCGAGGCGTCGATCTGCGCCAGTTCGGTAATGGCGGGCACCTGGCGGAGAAGCCGCAGCGCGTCGAACCGCCGTTGATCCAGCGTGCCGCTAGTCCACGGCAATTGCGTGGTCCAGCCGAGCTGGCTTTGGATCTGAGTGACGAATTCTTCGATCTTGTCGGCGGCGGCTTCCGCCTGCTGGTGCTGGATATTGATCAGTGAAGATTTCTGCTCCTGAAAGGAAAACCAGACCTCGAACGCGCCATTGGCGACCAGCGCCAGCACCACCACGCTGACGAACAGCGCGACATATTTGATGAAAAGCCGGCTGCGCACGATCGAGGCGACCGATGCCGGCACGGCGCCGGCGAGCCGATCCGCCGACCCCCTCGCAGCCACGCCGCCCTTATGGTCCACGTCCGCTTTCATCCGGTTATCTTAGCATTATTTCCGCCGAGCCGCCTGTCGCCTCATTCGATCACCTCGTCGGCAAGCGCGAGGAACGTAGGCGGCACGTTCAGATTCATCGCTTTCGCGGTTTTCATGTTGAACACGAAAAGGTAACGCGTCGGCTGCTCGAACGGCAGATCGGCAGGCTTTGCGCCCTGGAAAATGCGCGCGGTCAACGCCGCGGCGCGATCGAAGGATTCGCGCGGGTCCGCGCCGTATGACATCAAGCCGCCGTCCTGGGCGATGAAGTCCTGCTCGTAGATAGCCGGCAGGCGGTGCGCGAGCGCGTAATCGAACACGCGCTTGCGATTGAGCAGCGTAAGCGAGTCGGAGACCATCAGTATGCCGTCCGGCGGGTCACGGTCCATGGCCGTGAAGGCCTCGTTAAAGTCGTCGGGCTCACGCACGCCGAGCGGCAGTACTGTGACGCCGAGCTCCTGCGCGGCCTGTGCCGAAGCGTCATAACGCTGCGACATGCCAAGATCGTCCTTGTTCCACAGCATCGCCACTTTGCGCAGCTGCGGCGATAATGCCTTCAAATAACCGAGACGCTTGGTGGACAGCGCCGCCGCGTCGTCGGCAATTCCCGTGACATTGCCACCAGGCCGCGCCAAGCTCGCGACCAGCCCGGTCTTGACCGGATCGCCCGAACCCGACGCGATCACGGTCGGCACGCCGGAAGCTTTGGCGGCCGCCGCCGCCGGATAACTGACGGTCACTACCACGTCGACATTGGCGGCTTTCAACTCCTGCATCAAATTCGCGGTCTGGCTCACCTTGCCGGCGGCGCCGCGAGCTTCATAGGCGAGACTTTGCCCGAGCTTGAAACCGCGCTGCGCCAGCCCGGCGATCAGCATCGCTCCGGTGCCCGCAGTAGGCGGGATCGGCGGCCCGACGGTCAGCGTGCCGACGCGGTAAATCTTGGTGGAAGTCTGAGCTGTAGCGGCGCCGGGTGCGGCGAACATCGCGCCGGCAAGCATTTGAAGGACATCGCGGCGTTTCATGGCCTGTCTCCTCTGATAAAGAAATTCATTCGATCACTTCATCGGCGGTGGCGAGCAGCGTCGGCGGAATCGTGAGACCGAGTTGCTTCGCAGTCTTGAGGTTGATCGCCAGCTCGAACTTGCTTGCCGACTGCACCGGCAGATCGGCAGGCTTGGCGCCCTTGAGGATGCGATCGACGTAACCCGCGGCCTCTCGGTACTCATCGACGATATCGGGACCGTAGGAGACGAGACCGCCGCCGGTTGCGAAGAACCGCAGCGGATAGACCGCCGGCAGCCGGTAACGTGCCGCCAGCGCGATGATCTCGCCGCGAGCCGCAACGTCCTCCGACGTTCTGATCGCGATCAGGCCGCCGTCCGCTGAGGCTGCAAACGCCGCGACGTCACGCGCCATCGCGGCAGAGTCATTCACGTCGATGAGGCTTATTTCCATCCCCATTGAACGCGCCGTGGTTTCGATGACGGCGATTTGCGTTTCCGATGCGGGATTGCTCGCCGCCCGAAATACCGCGACCCGCTTCACGCCCGGCGCAATCTCCTTGAGAAGCTCCAGCCACTTGGCGCTCAGACCAATTTCGGCGGGGGAAAAACCGGTGAGGTTGCCGCCCGGCCGCGCCAGACTTTGCACGAGGCCGAGCGCGACCGGATCGGTGACCGCGGCGAACATCACCGGAATAGTGTGAGTTGCCTGCTGCACCGCCAGCACAGCCTGAGGCGCGTTCGCCAAGATGACGTCCGGAGCGAACGCAACCAGATCCGCGGCGTTTTTCTTGACGACTTGCGGACCGACGCCGTAGCGATAATCGATGTGAATGTTTTTTTCGTCATTCCAGCCCAACGCACTCATCGACTTCAGGAATGCGTCGATGCGCCGCTTAACTTCAGGATCGCCATCGGGGAGATTCATGAGCACACCGATCCGACGCAGTTGAGCGGCCGGCTGCGCGCGCGCGACGAACGGCGCACCGATTGCCGCGCCACCAAGAAGTGTGACGAATTCCCGCCGCCTCATGTAGTCACCTGGGTCCGGGCTCGCCCATAAGTTATCACATCTTGGCACGACAACTGTGCTCGGCGTCACACCGGAAGCCGGCCGCTGATCCCGGCAATTCCGCACGTTTTAGACGCTTATGACGCCGTATCGCGGTGGGAAATCTCGACGACGCGGGCGCGCGCAGCGAGTTCGTCGACCAGCGCGTCGGCCTTGGCCTTGTTGGCGGCATCGAGATTGGCGTCCCATTCGTCGAGCAGATACACTTGAGCGTCGGTCGCGTTGACGATCTCTTCGAGCGATTTCAGCTGCCGCTCGCCCGAGGAGAAGCCAAGCTTCTTGTCCATCAATTCGGTGACTGCGATCGGCTCGCCCTCCTCGTCCTCCTCGACGTCGACAGGGACCACGCCGCCGGCGAACTGGAACGCGAGGCGATCCGTCGTCGGCCAATAATAAGCCCGCTTCTTCATCTCGGTCTTCAGGCTCGCCAAAAGCGACGACTTGCCGGTGCCGTTGCCGCCGCGCACATTGATGCGGCCGGTCGGCTGCGCCAGCGCAACGCGCAACGCATCGCCGAGCGACGATACCACATTGGCGTGGTCACCCTCGCGCAGCACCAGGCGGTCGTATTTGATGCGCTTGTCGAAATCCGCATCGGGCTCCGGCGACATATTGGCGGCGACGCCGCCGAACCGCGTCCAGATCGCAATAAAATCGTTCCAGCCGGAGGCGAGCAGATGAAGCTCGTAGGTCATCTCGATCTGCCGCGGCAGCGTCGTCGCCAAGCCGACCAACAATACCGTATCGCCGACATGGCGCAACGCGACCATCGTGATCGTGGCAAAGACGATGGCGAGGCTGACGATGCCGCTCATCGCGCTCATACCCTCGCGCGCGACAATGGCGCGAATCTGCGCCACCAGGCCTTCGCGCAGCCTAGTCTTGAAGCCGAACAGCCAGAGCCGCAGATTGTAGCTGTTGCCGGAGAAGACGTTGTCCCACGCGGTGTAGCCCTGCGCGGTGATGCGGTTGTTCATGCGCTGATTTTCGAGATAGGTGCGCGCGATCGGTTTCTGCAGCACCCACTGCATCAACAACAGCGTGCCGAAGGCGCCGACATAGGCGACCGGCAGGCTCGGATCGATCTCGGCGCCGAGCACCAGCGCGTTGAAAACCAGACCGAGGAAAAGCTTAAGCGCGAATTCCAGCTCATACATGACGTTGAAGAAGCATTGGAAGGTCTCGCCGGTGAGGAACGGCTCGACCTGCTCGCGCGCGGGCTTCTCATTGAGCAGCGTGACCTTGTCGCGGTTCTCGCGGGCAAAGCGCAGCATGAATTTTCCGAAACCGCGATAGCCGGCCTGCTCGGCGAAAATCCAGCTGATCACTCCCACCACATAGGAGGTCGATTGCGCGGTAAGGATCCAGACCAGGTCGGTGACCAGAAATTCTCCGACCGCAACCCGGCGTCCGGCATTGATGACGAGCCAAGTAGTCGCCGCCGCCAGCATGGCCTCGACCACCATCAGCGTCACCATGACGAACAGCGACGGCGAGAGCAGATAGCCCGCGAGCTCGAAGCGTGAAATCTGCCGTCGTTTCATTAAATGCCCTGGCTTGCTTGCAGGAGGAGATCGCGAGTCGACGCAGTGTAACGGCATCGGAGGGTAAATTTAAGCACGGCCTCGGCGCGGCGAAGAGCGAATTTACCTTTTCCATCAATAAGTTTTCGGCTCCGAGACCGCTTCCTAGGTGCAATTTCGACTGGCTCATCCCGCTTCGACGGCGTAATTTGACGCCAGCTTGGCCGCAATCTGGTCTTTCGGGGTTGGCGTGATATTCAGCGACGCGATCGGGATAATCGCGCAATTGACCGCACCGTTGCGCCGCTTCGGCGCATCGTCGCTGGCCGGTGTCGTCGTCCTTGCCTTGGGTTTATCGGCAATGACCGCCTACACCGTGCCGGGCTTGCAAAGCGCGGCCGGCGGCTGGCTCAGCGCGTGCCTGTGGTGCTGTCTCGGCTATTTTGCGGTCGAAAGCGCGGTGCGCGTGCGAACCGCTATCCGCGCCGGTTTGGCGAGGGATCATTTTCTTTCCTTTTCATTTTTTGTCGACGTTATCAGCGTGATTGCAGTCCCGATTGCGCTGCTCGACGGCGTGACCGGCCCCAATTCGTGGCTCTTTGCGTCATTCTGGGTGCTTAAGCTTGCTCAGAATTCGCCGGGCTTCGCACAGCTCGGTCGCGTCTTTGTACTCGAGGCAAAGCCGCTGGCGAGCGTGTTCGCGCTGTTTTTGATCGTGCTGTTTCTGTCCTCGGCCGCGATGTACGTGATCGAGCGGCGCGTGCAGCCGGGCGCCTTCAGCTCGTTGGCGGAAGCGCTGTGGTGGGCGGTGGTGACGCTGACCACCACCGGCTACGGCGACAAAGTGCCGATCACGCAATTGGGACATCTGCTCGGCGGCGTGGTCATGGTCTTCGGCATTGTCAGTTTCGGCCTGTCGACCGGCATTCTCGCCACCGGCTTTGCCGCCGAGACGCGGCGGCGCAATTTCATTCAGACCTGGGACCTCGTCAGCAAAGTGCCGTTCTTTCAGTCGCTTGACCCGTCGTCGATTACGGAAATCACCCACATGCTGCGGCGTCTCGAAGTACCGGAGCGCGTCGCCATTATTCGCCGCGGTAAGGTCGGCGACTGCATGTACTTCATCGCCGCGGGCGAAGTGCAGGTCGATATCAAGTCGACGCCGGTGCGGCTCGGCGCCGGCGCATTTTTCGGCGAACTCGCTTTGCTCGGCGATTCGGTGCGCAGCGCCAACGTCACCACGACCATGCCGTCGACGCTCCTCATTCTCGACCTTGCCGACTTTCGTACGCTCACCGCAAACCATCCCGACCTCAAGCGCGCCATCGATGCCGAAGGCCAGCGGCGTATGAACGAGAATCAGCAGATGCGGGAGCGGCAACGGGCCGGCGGCGCCGCGCCGGCATGAATTTCCGAACATGACAATCCCGTTCAACGAAACCCACGATCCGTCGCGAAAAAGCTTTGTCGAAAGCGCCAACGCGCCCGGCAGCGACTTTCCCATCCAAAATCTGCCGTTCTGCATATTTCGGAGGACGGCGGGAGAACCGCCGCGTCTCGGCGTCGCCATCGGCGATCAAATCCTCGACGTCGCGACGGCGGCATCATCTTTCGACGGTCCTGCCGCGGAGGCGGCGCAGTTCTCGCCCGTGCCGTATCTCAACCATCTGATGTCGCTTGGGCCGGAGGTTTGGTCGGCGCTGCGGCTCGCGCTGTCGCGCGCTTTAAGCACCGAGCACGGCGACGAGAAGCTGCGCCAGAACCTGACGCCAATGGCGCAAGCGGAGATGAAGCTGCCGGTGGCCATCGGCGACTTCACCGATTTCTTTGCTTCGATCTTTCACGCCAGCAATGCCGGGCGGATGTTTCGTCCCGACAATCCGCTGATGCCGAACTACAAATACGTGCCGGTCGCCTATCACAGCCGCACCTCGTCGATCCGCGTCAGCGGTACGCCGTTCAAGCGGCCGCGCGGCCAGCGCAAAGGTCCGAACGAGGCGGCGCCGAGTTACGGTCCGTCGCGCCATCTCGACTTCGAACTCGAGCTCGGCATCTATATCGGCGTCGGCAATGAGCTCGGCGAACCGATTCCGGTTGGCCGTGCGGCCGAGCACGTTTTCGGCTATTGCCTGCTCAACGACTGGTCGGCGCGCGATATCCAGGCCTGGGAATATCAGCCGCTCGGTCCGTTCCTGGGCAAGAATTTCGCCACCACGGTCTCGCCCTGGGTGGTGACGACGGAGGCGCTGGCGCCGTTCCGCAGCAAAGCCTTCGCGCGGCTGCACGGCGATCCGGCGCCGCTGCCGCATCTCGACGATGCCGGCGACCGCGCGCAAGGCGGCCTCGACATTACGCTTGAGGCCTCTATTTCGACCGAGGCCATGCGCCGCGCCGGAACCGCGCCAACGCGCATCACGCAGACCTCGTGCGCGCTCTTGTATTGGACGGTGGCGCAGATGATCGCGCATCACACCAGCAATGGCTGCAACGTCACTGTCGGCGATCTGCTCGGATCGGGCACCGTGTCGGGGCCGGAGAAAGCGAGCTGGGGCTCGCTCCTTGAACTCACTGCGCGCGGCACCGATCCGCTGGCGCTGCCGGGCGGCGAGAAGCGCGGTTTCATCGAAGACGGCGACGAGATCATTTTCCGTGGCTATTGCGAGAAGCCTGGATTTACGCGCATCGGTTTCGGCGAGTGCCGCGCGGTAGTGTTGCCGGCGGAGTGACCCGCGCCAGTCAAGCTGCTCAGAACACGCGGGACGGCAACTTCGGATTCAATACCTTGCGCGCGCTCTCGGCCCCGGTCACCGGCAGACCGGCGGGATCGAGCAATCCGATCTGCGCCAGCACTCCGGCCTGATCCCAGTAAATGTGCTCGTGCGAAATCTTATCGCCCTTGAAGCCGACGATCACTGCGACAGCCATTTCGACCGGTTTTCCGGTCGGCGCCACGCCCGGCAACAGCCAGTCGATGACCGTCGTATGGGTAAAACTGATAACGAGCTCTTCGACGAGCCGATCCTCGCCGACGGTACGCGACACGTTCTCCATTTTCACGTCCGGCGGAAAGAACTTGCCGACCAGATGATTGCGATAGAAGGGACGGACACCGGCCTGGCCGACGCCTCCCGCCATGGTGGGGACGTGGTTGAGGTGCGGAGTGTCGCTCATTGTAGCCATGGTGGTGTCGAGATCGCCTGCGAGCTCCGCGCCGACATGCTTCTCGAATAGCGCTACCATCTGCTGCGGTTTTTCCGAAAACATGCGAGGCTCCACCTATCTCGGTTTATGTTTATGGCGCGCCGACGGGTCGGCCGTCCATCGTCCAAGTCTGCCGTCCAAGTCTGCCATCGAAGTCTGCGGCAAGACCGAAACGCACAGCTATTCATACTGGTTTGGCGGCCGTCCGAAAATTGCTGCTATAGAGTGGACAATTCATAAAGCGGGCTACCAAGTCGGTCGGCAACGTCGGGGGGTCGTGCCCCGCGGTATGTCGCCGGTTAGCCAAATTCAATGAATCTCGGGCTCCGCGATCGCCGCTTGGCCTTGCAGGAAGTCGAAGTCGCAGCCTTCGTCGGCCTGGCCGATATGCTGCGAATACATCGCGCCGTAACCGCGCGGATAACGCGGTGCCGGTGGTTTCCAGGCGGCGCGCCGGCGCGACAGCTCGTCGTCGCCGACATGGAGATGGATGCGCCGCGCGGCGACGTCGACTTCGATCTCGTCGCCGTTCTGCACGAAGGCGAGAGGACCGCCGACAAAACTCTCCGGCGCGACGTGAAGAATGCAGGCGCCGTAGCTCGTGCCGCTCATGCGCGCATCGGAAATACGCAGCATGTCTTTCACGCCGGCTTTGAGGAGCTTCTTCGGGATCGGCAGTTGGCCCCATTCGGGCATGCCCGGTCCGCCTTTCGGCCCGCCGTTTTTCAAGACCAGCACATGGTCGGGCGTGACCTCGAGATCGTCGCGGTCGACCGCAGCCGCCATCTCTTCGTAGTTTTCGAATGCGAGCGCCTTGCCGCGATGATGCAGCAAGCGCTTGTCGGCGGCGGCCGGCTTCATCACGCAGCCGCGCGGCGCGAGGTTGCCGGTGAGCACCGCGGTAGCGCCCTCGGGATAAAGCGGCTCCTTGAGCGAATGGATGACGTCGGGCAGG
The DNA here is from genome assembly GCA_963780925.1 of uncultured Alphaproteobacteria bacterium. Classification (GTDB taxonomy): domain Bacteria; phylum Pseudomonadota; class Alphaproteobacteria; order Rhizobiales; family Xanthobacteraceae; genus BOG-931. Next base: position 280,922 of record CAWAEV010000024.1, read on the forward strand.
TACACCTTGTGGCCCGCGATATTTTCGCCGACCGAGCGCCCGCTGACGGTCATGCAGGACAGATCGAGCAGGTCCTGCATTTGCGCCATCAGCGCGCGCAAGCCGCCGGCATAGAAAAAATCCTCCATCAGATATTTTCCGGACGGCGTGATATTGGCGATCACCGGCACTCTTCGCGAAATCTCGTCGAAACGCACCATGTCGAGGGAGACGCCGACGCGGCGCGCCATGGCGATAACGTGGATGATGGCGTTGGTCGAGCCGCCGAGCGCCATGTGCGCGCGGATAGCGTTGTCGAAGGCGGCCGGCGTTAAAATTTGCTCCGGCGTCTGATCCTCCCACACCATATCGACGACGCGGCGGCCGGCGGCAGCGCACATGCGCGGGTGATTGGCGTCGGGCGCCGGTATCGACGACGCGCCGGGCAGCGTGAGCCCGAGCGCCTCGGTGATCGCCATCATGGTCGCCGCGGTGCCCATCACCATGCAGGTGCCGAACGAGCGCGAGATGCCGCCCTCGATCTCGTTCCATTCGTCGTCGCCGATGCGCCCGGCGCGCTTCTCGTCCCAATATTTCCAGGCGTCCGAGCCGGAACCCAGCGTGTGGCCGCGCCAATTGCCGCGCAGCATCGGGCCGGCCGGCACATAGATCGCCGGGATGCCCATCGAGATAGCGCCCATGATCAGGCCGGGCGTGGTCTTGTCGCAGCCGCCCATCAAAATCGCGCCGTCGATCGGATGGCTGCGCAACAGCTCCTCGCATTCCATGGCGAGAAAATTGCGATAGAGCATGGTGGACGGTTTGACGAAGGGCTCGGCGAGCGACATCGCCGGCAGCTCGATCGGAAAACCGCCGGCTTGATAGACGCCGCGTTTGACGTCCTCGGCACGGTCGCGCAGATGGCCATGACAGGCGTTGATCTCGCTCCAGGTATTGATGATGCCGATGACCGGCTTGCCGACCCAGTCGGCGCGGTCGTAGCCGAACTGGCGCAGCCGCGAGCGGTGGCCGAACGAGCGCAGGTCGTTCTTGCCGAGCCAGCGATAGCTGCGCAAGCTTTCGGGCGATTTCCTGTTACTCATGACACCTTCTTGGCAGACGCACGTCCCTACTCCGCCGTTGCGCCGGTGGCCTTGACCACCTTGGCCCATTTGTCGGTTTCGTCGGCGATGAGATTGCCGAAATCCTCCGGCGTGCCGGCGATCAAGGTGCCGCCGAGCTCGGCGAGCTTGGCCTGGATGCCCGGATCGGCGAGCGCGTCGTTCACCGCGCGGTTGAGCTTCTCGACGACGTCGCGCGGCGTTCCGGCCGGCACCGCCATGCCGAACCAGGCACTTGCTTCATAGCCCGGCACGGTCTCGGCGACCGTCGGCACGTCGGGCAACGCTTTCGAGCGCGTCGCGGTCGTCACCGCGAGCGCGCGCAGCTTGCCGGCTCTGATGTAGCCGATCGAGGACGGCAGATTGTCGAAGAACACCTGCACTTGGCCGCCGAGCATGTCGACCAGCGCCGGCCCCGCGCCGCGATACGGTACATGCACCAGATTGACGCCGGTCATCTGCATGAACAGCGCGCCGGACAGATGCGTGGAGGTGCCGATGCCGGCGGACGCCATATTGACCTTGCCCGGATTGGCCTTGGCGTAATCGATGAATTCCTTGACGGTGTGCGCCGGCACACTCGGATTGACCTCCATGACGTTCGGCACGCGGATGAAGCCGGCGACGGGCGCCATGTCGCGCAGGAAGTCGAACGGCAGATTTTTATACAGCGTGGCGTTGATGGCGTTGGCGGGATTGACCAGGAACACCGTATAGCCGTCGGGCGGCGAGTGCGCGGCGAGCTCGGCGGCGAGATTGTTTCCGGCGCCCGGCCGGTTCTCCACCGCGAATTGCTGATGGAACACTTGCGACAGGTAACTGCCGATCAGGCGGGCGCAGATATCGGTCGAGCCGCCGGGCGGATAGCCGACCAGCCAGCGCACCGCGTGGTTCGGATAGCTGTCCTGCGCGCGCGCCGGGCCCGCAACGGCGGCCGCCACCACAGCCACAAATACGACGGCGACTAAACTCTGGACTATGCGCTGCATCCGGTTCTCCCTGCCGACTTTAATTCTTCTTCACGCGAACTTTTCCTCACCCCAGCGCGAGCCTACGCGGCATCGGCGATGTCGCACAAGTGATGAGCGGGCCCGGCGCGATGGGCTTTGGCCGCCTTGCCCGCCCCCGATACGGCCGATAAGTTCACCGCCTTCCGCCAATATCCAAACCAAGATTCAAAGAGGAAACCGAGGACATTGCCATGATCGATCTTTATGCCTTGACCAGCCCGAACGTGCAGAAAATCTACATCATGCTCGAAGAAACCAAGCTGCCCTATAAGGAGCATTTCATCGACGTGTGGAAGGGCGAGCAGTACAATCCGGATTTCATCAAGATCAATCCGAATTCGAAAATCCCCGCGATCGTCGATCATGACGGGCCCGGCGGCAAGCCTTACACGGTCGTCGAGTTGGGCGCGATCCTGATGTACCTCGCCGAGAAGACCGGAAAATTCCTGCCCAAGGATATGGCGAAGAAATACGACGTGCTGCAGTGGCTGTTATTCCAGACCTCCAACATCGGTCCGAATTTCGGCCAGTTCACCCATTTCAAGCTGTTCGCGCCGAAGGACAAGGATCATTCCTATTCGATGACGCGCCACCAGACCGAGGTGAAACGGCTTTACGAGGTCTTGGAAAAGCGGCTCGGCCAGGTTCCTTATCTCGCCGGCGACGACTATTCGATCGCCGACATCGCCACCTTCCCGTGGACGCGCAATCACGACGTCCAGGGCGTGAAGTGGGAAGACAATCCGAACCTGGCGCGCTGGTTCAAGTCGATCGACGAACGGCCGGCGGTGAAAGCGGCGCTCGCCAAGGTCGCGCTGATCAAATCGAACCGCGACACCGCCAATGACGACCAGAAAGACCGCTTCTTCAATCGCGGCAAATACGCGAGGGCGTAGTTTTCCCGCCCCGCGATAGCGGGGAGAGGGACCATCCGTAGCGCGTAGCGCGAAGGATGGTGAGAGGGGCGCGGGCCGCGACGATATTTCTGCGACGACAACGAAGCGTCGAGTCAAAGGCCCCCTCCACCACGCTGCGCGTGGTCCGCCCTCCCCCGCTGCGCGGGGGCGGATGCAACACGATCCCGTTCCCGCAGCGCGAAATGCGCGCGAGAGTTGTCAAACAGCGATGTCAAACGACCCGTACTCCTCGCCGTAGCCCGGATGAGCGGAGCGATATCCGGGAACGATCGAGAAGCTTCAATGTCCAGCCCGGATGTCGCTGCGCTCATCCGGGCTACGAAATAAGAAATAAGGGAAGCGGAACGCCGACAAACGCGGGTAACACCTCCCGCACGCAAACACGGCGCGCGGGTCGCGCCACGGAAGGAGCGGCTTGCGCCGCCCTTTCCGCTCTCGGGCGCGCTCGCCTGCCGGCGTTCCACCACGGCTCTTGCCAAGGGGACTTACGTCACCCAAGGCGCAACCCAGGCCATGCTTCCTGGGACTCGGTCTGACGCATGATCCGGAAAAGTGGAAACCGGTTTTCCGAAAAGATCATGCGCAAGCAAAAACCGCTTGCGGGCGTTACCCGTCTTCGCCTGTCCCAGACCAGTGAGCACCTCACGCGCCGATCGTAGTATCGGCAGGCATGATGCCCGGGCCACCCGGAGGCGGAGCTGATGAGGCCCCGCCCGCGGGCACCGCACTCGCCCCTGCCGCCCGGCATCACCCGGACGGCGTCCCTTCAGGGCGAGATTGATTCGCAGCGTTATTTATCCAAAGAAGTGACGTTTGTCAATAGAAATGGGACAGTCCAAATTCCGTCATCCTGAGGCGCTCGGCCGACAGGCCGAGCCTCGAAGGAGACGGCCGAGGCGTCACGGGCCGCACCCTTCAAGGCGCGCCTTTGGCGCGCACCTCAGGGTGACGGTTCAAGAATTGCGTCATGCCCGCACTTGTTGCGGGCATCCAGGTCTTAAAGGGCAAAGACGTGGATGGCCGGGACATAGGCGAGTGAAGCGACGCCGTTCTTCGAACGGCTATGCCCGGCCATGACGGAATAGAGAACGCTTTCGCGAGGCGTGCTCACCCGCCCACCTTCTCCATCATCCCGCGCATGAACCGCACCGCGGCCGGCCCTTTCAGCGCGCTTCCCCACAATTCGCGCGCCATGGTTTCGTGCAAGGCGAGCGCTTCCGGGGCCGAGGTGATCATGGCGACGCCGGTGCGGATGTTGGGCTCCTCGCCGAGGCGGAACGGGGAGAGCGCCAAAATCTTGCGGTCGGGCTGGCGGAAAATCTGGAAGCTCGTGTGCGGCAGCGTATCGCGCACGATGCCGATCTGCACGCCGATCGGCTCATTCTCCATCAGTGCGGTGAAATGCGCGGCCTCGGCGCGGGCCAGCGCGCGCCGCGCGCTGCGGGTTTTTTCGTCGAGATCGAGCCGGCCGACGAGACCATTGCGCAAAAAGCGCTCCATCTCGGCGGCGGCGATCAGATTGACTATTGCAGGACGGCGGCGGCGGTAGGTCTGTTTGCGCTGGCGCAGCACGTCCATCAACTCGTCGATCTGGGCGAGCGCGCGGTCGCGCCGGGCGATGCCGTCCGGCACCAACTCGCGCAGGATGTCGCCGAGCGCGCCGTCGAAGCCGTCCGACGCCAGCACATAGGAGATCGGGCCGGCCAGCACGATGATGTGCTCGGCGGTCTCCTCGATCTGGCGCATGCGCTCGAAATAGCTGACGGCGGAGGCGATGTATTCGACGCCGACGCCGAGCAAGGTCGGCACCGAGACTTTGAGCAGCTCGGCGAGCTTTTCCAGCGTCTCGATCTTCGCCACCTCGCTCTTCTCGAAGCGGTAGAGCGCGGTGCGCGATATGCCGAGTTTTTGCGCGATCTCCTCGGCCGAGAGGCCGGAGCCGAGGCGAAAGGCTTTCAGCCGGTTGCCGATGTCGTCGAAGCGCACGGGCATCACGCCCCGCGCATGCGCCTCGCCGCTTCCAGCGCGGCGACGACGATGTTGTGGTAGCCGGTGCAGCGGCACAGATTGCCGGAAATGCCGACGCGGATGTCTTGCTCGGTCGGATTCGGATTTTCGCGCAAAAGCTCGATCAGCGTCGTCAAAATTCCCGGCGTGCAGAAGCCGCATTGCAGGCCGTGATGCTCGTGGAACGCCTGCTGCAGCGGATGCAGCGTTTTGCCGTCCGGTGCGATGCCTTCGACGGTGACGACGTCGTGGCCGTCGGCCTGCACCGCGAGCATCAGGCAGGACCGCGCGGAATGGCCGTCGAACAAAATCGTGCAGGCGCCGCAGACGCCATGCTCGCAGCCGAGATGGGTGCCGGTGAGCCGCAGCGTGTGGCGGAGGAAATCCGCCAGCGTCAGGCGGACCGGCACCGCGGCTTCATGGCGCTTGCCGTTGACGGTGACGGCGATGGTTCGCGTTTCGCTCATGAGCCTGCCCTCGCGGCTGCGCGCTCATGCGCCTTGAGCAGCGCGCGGCGCGACAGCACCGTCGCCAGGTGCTGGCGATAGGACGCCGGCGCGTGGATGTCGTCGACCGCATCGAGCTTCCGCAGCGGCTCGCAGAACTCGCGCAGGCGCTTGTCGTCGATCTTTTCGCCGATCAGCGCGCGCTCGACCTCGCCTGCCCGCACTGGCGCCGGACCTAAGCCGCCCAGCGTCACCGACGCGCGCGTGACTTTGCCGGCGCCGTCTTCCTCGAGCAGCGCCGCCGCCGAGACAATGGCGAAATCGCCGTGGCGGCGCGAAAATTCGACGAAGGCAGAGCCGTGCCGCTCCGACCAGCACGGAAAACTCGCGCCGGTGAGGAGCTCGTCGAGCTCGAGCGCCGGCGTCATATAGGCCACTGGGAACGCGGCGAAGTCGATGTCGCGCGCGCCGGTCTTGCCGGCGACTGTCACCTTGGCGTCGAGCGCGGCGGCGACCGCAACCAGTTCGGCCGCCGGATCGAGATGACACAGCGAGCCGCCGAGCGTGCCGCGATTGCGGGTCTGCCGATGCCCGACCTGGGCGATCGCCTCGTGCATCAGCGGGCAGCGTTTGCGCACGAGGTCGGAGAATTCGATGTCGCGCTGGCGCGTCATCGCGCCAATCTCCAGCGCGCCGTCGCTCTCGCGGATGTAGCTTAGGCCGTCGACCCGGTTGAGATCGATGACATGGTCGGGCAGCACGTAGCGCATGTTGAGCATCGGCATCAGCGACTGACCGCCGGCGAGCAATTTGGCATTGTCGAGGCTCGCCAACAGCGCGACGGCGTCGGCCACATTGCGCGGATCGTGGTAGGAAAATGCGGGAGGCTTCATGCCGGGGTTTTGCGGGTACCGTAGGAACTGTCGCACTTTGACTCTGTGCCAAAATCTGTGCATCAATTCAAAAACATAATCCAATCCCAAAGTTGAAACCAGCCGAATGAAGTTCGCGCGATGAAGCCTGCGGCGTTTGCCTACCACGCGCCGAAAACCGTCGACGAGGCGGTCGCAATTCTCGCGGAAGTCGCCGGCGAGGACGGCCGTGTGCTGGCGGGCGGCCAGAGTTTGGTTCCGACCATGGCGTTTCGCCTCGCCAAGCCGGCGCATCTCGTCGACATCAACGGGGTCGCGGGGCTCAATCGCGTCGCGGTGGCCGACGGCAAGCTTTGCATCGGCGCCTGCGTGCGCCATGCCGCGTTCCACCGGCCGGTCTGCGACGGGCCGCTCGGCAGGCTGCTCGCCGACGTGGTGCATCACATCGCGCATTATCCGATCCGCAATCGCGGCACCTTTTGCGGCTCTCTCGCGCATGCCGATCCGGCTTCGGAATGGTGCCTGGTTTTGGCGGCGCTCGACGGCGAGGTTTTGGCCAAGAACACGCGCGGCGAGCGCGTCATTGTGGCGCGCGATTTCTTCAAGGGCGTGATGACGACGGCGCTCGCCGATGACGAGCTTTTGGTCGAGGCGCGGCTACCGCTCCTGCCCCCCGACGCGCATTGCGGCTTCTACGAATTCAACCGCCGCGCCGGAGATTTCGCCATGGCGATGGCGCTCGGCGTCTATCGGCTCGACGGCGGCAAGATCGACGCGCCGCGGCTTGCGGTCGGCGGCGCCGAGGTCAAGCCGCGGCGCATCGCGCAAGCCGAGCGCACGCTCGCTGGCGCCGCGCCCGGCGACGCGGCATTCCGCGCAGCCGCCGAAGCGGCGACGGCCGCGATCGATCCGATGGAGGACAACGTCACCACCGCGGAGTTCCGGCGCGATCTCGTGCTGGCGGTGACGCGCCGGGCGCTTGAGCGGGCGGCGCAGTCGTGATGCAGCGGCGTGCACCGTCGTTCCCCTCCCCCTTGTGGGGAGGGGTTAGGGGTGGGGGTCATGAGGCGATGCGAGTGCGTCGACGCTTGCGCGCCACCTCCCAACCCTCCACCCTTCCCTCCCCCACAAGGGGGGAGGGAAAAGGCCGGCTTCCTCAATGAATACCGAAACCAAAATCCCCTGGATCGGGCAATCGGTCGAGCGGCTGGAGGATCCGCCGCTGGTCGCCGGGCGCGGGGAGTTTGCCGGCGACATCAATTTCCCGCATCAGCTTGCCATGCGCATCGTGCGCGCGGCGCATGCGCATGGCCGCATCGTCGCCATCGACACCGCGGCGGCGCGCGCGCTGCCCGGCGTCTATGCGGTGTGGACCGCAGCCGACATTGCCGAAGTGCCGCCGATCGATTTCCGCGAGGGCTCGATCCCGGCACTCGATCCGTATCGCCAGCCGGTGCTGGCGAGCGGCCGCGTGCGTTATGTCGGCGATCCGGTGGCCGCAGTGTTTGCCGCCGATCCGTATATCGCCGAGGACGCCGCCGACCTCGTCGCGATAGAGATCGAAGAGCTGCCGCCGCTGCTTGACGCGCAAGCGGCGCCGGTCGAATTTTCGCCGGGCCATTCCAGCGAAGCCGCCGTGATCCGCCAGGGCTATGGCGACGTCGACGCGGTGTTCCGCGACGCGCCGCATGTCGTTGAAGCCGAGCTCGCCATCGGCCGGCATTCCGGCGTGCCGCTGGAAACCCGCGGCGCCATCGGCCGCTACGATGCGTCGCGCGGCGTTCTCGAATTGCATGGCGCGGCCAAGGTGCCGCACCGCATCCAGGAACTGCTCTCGCGCATGCTTAGGCTTCCGCCGAGCGCGATTCACGTTCACGAATCCCATGTCGGCGGCGGCTTCGGCGTGCGCGGCGAACTTTATCCCGAGGACGTGCTGGTCTGTGTTGCCGCCAAGAAATTCAACCGGCCGGTCAAATGGATCGAAGACCGCCGCGAACATCTGATCGCGGCCAATCACTCGCGCCAGCAGCTGCATCAGATTCGCGCCGCGGTCGACGATAACGGCGTCATCCTCGCCATCGACGACCGCTATTTCCACGATCAGGGCGCTTACGTGCGCACCCACGCGGCGCGCGTCGTGCACATGACGGCGGGCATCTTGCCCGGGCCTTATCGGGTGCCGGCCTATCGCGCCATCGGCCATTTCCGCCTGACCAACAAGACGCCGGCCGCGACCTATCGCGCGCCGGGCCGCTACGAGACCACTTTCGTGCGCGAGCGGCTGGTCGACGCCATTGCGCAGCAACTCAAGATCGACCGCATCGAGATCCGGCGGCGCAACGCCATTACCGCCGCCGAAATGCCCTATCCGCGTCCGCTCGAAGCGCTCGGCGAGGAAATCCACTACGACACCGGCGACTATGTCGGGCTGCTTGACAGACTGTTCGCCAAGATCGGCTGGGACGCGCTCAACGCCGAGGTGAAGCGGCGCAAGGCCGCCGGCGAACTCGTCGGGATCGGGGTTGCGATGTTCGTCGAGAAAAGCGGGCTCGGTCCGACCGACGGCGTCAACATTTCCATCGACACGTCGGGCATGGTCGAAGTCGTCACCGGCGGCGCCTCGATCGGCCAGGGGTTTGAAACGGTGATGGCGCAAGTCGCCGCCGACGCGCTCGGCGTCGATTACAAGAAATGCCGGGTGATCCACGGCCAGACCGACCGCATCGCCTTTGGCATCGGCGCGCATGCCTCGCGCGCCACGGTGATGACCGCGTCGGCGACGCATATCGCCGCGCTAAACCTGCGCAAGAAGGCGCTCGACGTCGCCGCAGAGTTACTGCAGACGACGCCGGATGTGCTCGACATCGTCGACGGCGACGTCGTGCGCAAGGACGGCAGGCCCGGTCCCTCCATCAGCCTCGCCACGCTCGCGCAAAATCTTGAGCCCACCGCCAAAGCGCGCGGCGACCGCGCGCCGGGGCTTTCCGCCGAAGGCTGGTTCAAGACCGAGCATCAGGTTTACCCTTACGGCAGTCACGTCGCCGTGGTGCGCATCGATCCGGAAACCGGCGGCGTCAAAGTCGAGCGCTATTGCATCGCCTACGACATCGGCCGCGCCATCAATCCGGCGACGGTGCACGGCCAGATCGTCGGCGGCTACGCGCAAGGCCTCGGCGGCGCCTTGTTCGAGGAATTCACCTACAGCGAGCGCGGCGATCCGCTCGCCGTCACCTTTGCCGATTATCTGCTCCCCGCCATGCACGAAACGCCGGCGCCCGAAGTGCTGCTGCGCGAGGACTACACCACCCCGCTCAATCCGCTCGGCATCAAAGGCGCCGGCGAAAGCGGCATCACCGGTGTCGGCGCCACCATCGCCTCGGCGATCGACGACGCCATCGGCATTCCCGGCGCGGTGCGCGCGCTGCCGGTCACGCCGCAGCGGCTCAAGGCGATGTTGGCGAACGGCAAGCGCTAGACTTTACTCCGACTTGATGCCGGCGGTTTTGACCACCGCGCCCCACTTCTTTATTTCGGCGACCATATAGGCCTTCAGCTCCGCAGGCGTCATGATCATGGGCTCGGCGCCGAGGTCGGTGAAGCGCGCGCGCATCTTCGGCTCGGTCAGCGCCGCGTTGATCGCCTTGTTGAGCTTGTCGACGATCTCGGGCGGCGTTTGGGCCGGCGCGCCGACGGCATCCCAGACCGCAACATCGTAGCCGGGGACGTATTGCGCCGCGTTGGGCACATCCGGCAGCACATCCGAACGCGCAACGCCGGTGACGGCGAGCGCGCGCAGCTTGCCCGCTTTGATGTAACCGAGCGTCTGCAGGATCGGCGTGAAGCCGGCCTGCACCTGCCCGCTCAACAAATCGGGAATATAGCTGTTGCGATATGGCACGTTGACGAGCTTGATGCCGGCCATCTCATTGAACAATTCGCCGGCCACATTGGTCGCGGCGCCGCTACCGACCGAGGCGTAGTTGATCTTGCCGGGATTGGCCTTGGCATAGGCGATGAACTCCGACAACGTTTGCGCCGGCACCGCGGGATTGATCACCAGCACCAGAGGCAATTTGACGAGGCCGGCGACCGGCGCAATGTCGCGCATCACGTCGAAGGAGAGATTGTCGTACAGCGACACGTTGATGGTGTTGGTCATCGTCAACGTCAACAGCGTGTAGCCGTCGGCCGGAGCGCGCGCGACGATCTCGGTGCCAATATTGGCGGCGCCGCCGGGACGATTGTCGACGATAAATTGCTGACCGAAATGCAGCGACAGCGCATCCGCCAGAAGCCGCGTGGCGACGTCGGGAGCGATGCCGGCGGGATAAGGCACGACGATGCGCACCGGCCGCGTCGGATAGTTCTCCGCCCGCGCCACGCGCGTCAATAAAGGCAGCGACGCCGCGCCTGCGGCAAGATGAAGAAACCGGCGGCGTGGAAATTCCATAGTGACTCCCCTCAATCGAATTTTGACGGCAGGCTCAGCCGACGTCAGTTCGCCTTGTCAGTCCGCTTTGACATGGGCGAATTCGACCACCTTGGCCCATTTGGCGGTTTCGTCGTCGATGAACTTTGCGAAATCTGCGGGCGAGCCCGCGAACACGCCGCAGCCGAGCGCGGCGAGCCGCGCCTTCATCGTCGGGTCGGCAAGGCCGGCATTGATCTCGCTATTGAGCTTGTCGACGACCTGCGGCGGCGTGCCTTTGGGTGCGACGACGCCGTACCAGCCACTCGCCTCGTAGTCGGGGAGAAACTCGGCCATGGCCGGCACGTCGGGCAAGACCTCCTGGCGCGTCGCCGTGGTCACGGCGAACGCACGCACCTTGCCGGACCTGATGTAACCAAGCGAGGCCGGCAGAACGCCAAACATGGCCTGATCCTGGCCGCTGAGCAGATCGGGCATCGCGGCCGACTCCCCCTGATAAGTAACGTCGGTCATGGTGATGCCCGCCATCATCTTAAACAGCTCGCCGGCGACATAAAGCGGCGTGCCGTTGCCGGCCGATGCCAGGTTGATTTTGCCGGGATGGGCCTTGGCATAGGCGATGAACTCGGGAACGGTCTTTGCCGGAAACGACAGATTCACGTCCATGACCAGGGGAATGCGGGCGATGCTCGCCACCGGCACGGTATCGCGCATGAAGTTGTAATTGAGATGCTGGTAAAGCGAGGCGTTGATCGCGTTCGCCGACATGGCGAGCAGCAGCGTGCCGCCGTCCGGCGGCGACTTGACCACGAGTTCGGTACCGATATTGGCGCTGGCGCCGGGCCGGTTTTCGACGACGAAGGCTTGCCCGAGCCGCTCGGACAGCCATTGCGCGATGAGCCGCCCGATGATGTCGGGCGAACCACCGGCAGGCACCGTGACGATCAAACGAACCGGCCGCGTCGGATAGTCGTCCGCCCGCGCCATGCGCGGCATGGCGGATAGCGCCGCGGCGCCGCCCAGATGCAGAAAGCTTCGGCGAGGCAATGTCGTCATGGCCCCCTACGATCGGCCGCCGATCAGTCCGCGTGCATGTTGGCGAACTTGACCACCTTGGCCCATTTTGCAGTCTCGTTGGCGAGGAACTTGGCGAACTCGGCAGCGCCCATCGGCTCGGTCTCGCCGCCCAGATCCTTGATCCTCGCTACGAGCTGCGGGTCGGCGAGCCCCGCGGTGATGTTGACGCTGAGCGCGTCGACGACGGCTGCGGGCGTACCCTTCGGCGCGCACACGCCGTCCCAGGCCGTGGCGTCGAAGCCGGGCAGCACTTCGCTCACGGTGGGAAGGTCCGGCAGCACCTGTGCCCGCTTCGCGCTGGTCACGGCCAAGGCGCGCAATTTGCCGGTCCTGATGAAGCCGATGGCGCTCGACAGCGTGATGATGAAGGCCTGAACTTGACCGGCCAGCAAATCGGTAAACGCCGGCGCCGGCCCGCGATACGGCACGTGCACAACGTCGATGCCGGCCTGCATCTTGAACAGCTCGATCGCGACATGCATCGGCGTGCCGATGCCGGGCGAGGCAAAATTGATCTTGCCGGGATTGGCCTTGGCATAGGCGATAAATTCGAGAAGAGTTTTGGCGGGGAACGACGGATTGACCAGGACGACCATCGGCAGCCGGATCAGTCCGGCAACCGGCGCGAAATCGCCGGGAAAATCGAAATCCAACTTGGTGTAGAGCGTGGCGTTGATCGCATTCGCCGTCACGCAGGTGAGAAGCGTGTAGCCGTCGGGCGCGGCCTTGGCGACGACCTCGGCTGCAATATTGCCGCCGGCGCCGACCCGATTGTCGACGACGAAAGGCTGATGCAGCCGCTCCGCCAGCCATTGTCCGATCAGCCGCGACACCAGATCTGGGGTGCTGCCGCCGCCGAAACCGTCAACGACGCGGACCGGCCGGGTCGGATAATCGAGCGCGGACGCAGGCCGCGGCACCGCGGCAGCCGCCGCCGCAGCCAAACACAAAAATTGGCGACGCGGAATTTTCATCTTTGCGGGTCTCCGGCACGAGCCGCTGAGGAAGCGGAAGCCTACCCCGCCGCAACGGACGTGAGAAGTGCCGTGACAATCGGTCCGGTTGGCGTCACGGCCATTTATCACGCCTTCTTCTTCGGAACCCTCTTGCCCTCCTTGCGGGCCTTGGACAGAGCGATCGCGATCGCCTGCTCGCGACTTTTTACCTTGCCGGCTTTGCCGCCTTGCCGCTTCTGGCAGTGCCGCGTTCGTAGCGGCGCATTTCGCTTGCCACGTCGCGCCCCACACTGGGGGAATATTTGCGTTTCCTCTTGGCCATCGCCATTCCTCCAATAAACAGCCTCGCAACTGATATTCGCCTTCGCCGATCACCGCCAGCGTACAGCGACGTCTAATAACTGCTTTGCCACGCAATACGTTGCGTGGGCTTCGCCAATGGCTTGCGAGCCACTATAGTTGCGGCTTACGCTGCCCGCGGCATGGCGCGGAATTCCTTGGCGCTCGCCATGGCCCAGGCCATCGCGTAGCGCTTGTCGCTGGAGCCGGCGATGAGCTCGCCCGGCTTCAAGGTCGGGTAAAGTTCGGCGAAGCTCTTCACCTCATGGGGCGAAACGCGCCGTGAAAAATGCGCCGGCGACAATTCGGTCGGATGATCGAGCCCCGCCGCCGCCACGAGTTCGGCCAGCAACTCCAGCGTAGCGTGGTGGAAATTGCGCACGCGCTCGACCTTATCGGGCACGACGAGCGCGCGCTGGCGCGAGCGGTCCTGCGTCGAGACGCCGGTCGGGCAACGGTCGGTGTGGCAGGACAGCGACTGGATGCAGCCGAGCGCGAACATGAAGCCGCGCGCCGAATTGCACCAATCGGCGCCGAGCGCCAACACGCGCGCGATGTCGAAGGCGCTGATGATCTTGCCGCTGGCGCCGAGCTTGATGCGATCGCGCGCATTGATGCCGACCAGCGCGTTGTGCACGAAGTTGAGCCCCTCGCGCAGCGGCATGCCAAGATGGTCGGTGAATTCGAGCGGCGCCGCCCCGGTGCCGCCTTCCTTGCCGTCGACGACGATGAAATCGGGATAGATTTCGGTTTCCAGCATCGCCTTGCAGATGGCGAGAAATTCCCACGGGTGCCCGATGCAGAGCTTAAAACCCGCCGGCTTGCCGCCGGACAGCCGCCGCATCGTGGCGATGAATTGCATCATCTCGATCGGCGTCGAGAATGCCGAATGGCGGGAAGGCGAAATGCAATCGACGCCCTGCGGCACGCCGCGGGTCGCGGCGATCTCTGCGCTGACCTTAGCGCCCGGCAGTACGCCGCCGTGGCCCGGCTTGGCGCCTTGGCTGAGCTTCAGCTCAACCATCTTGACCTGTTCGCTCTTGGCGTTTTCCTCGAACTTTTCCGCGCAGAACGTGCCGTCGCCGTTGCGGCAGGAAAAATAGCCGGAACCGACTTCCCAGATGATGTCGCCGCCGTTGACCCGGTGGTACGGGCTATAGCCGCCCTCGCCGGTATCGTGAGCGAAATTGCCTCTCTTGGCGCCGCCGTTGAGCGCCAGAATGGCGTTGCGGCTCAGCGCGCCGAAACTCATCGCCGAAATGTTGAAGATCGACGCCGAATAAGGCTTCGCGCAATCCGGACCGCCGATGATAATGCGAAACGGCTCCTTGACGACGGACTTCGGCGCGATCGAATGATCGAGCCACTCGAAACCGCTGGCATAGACGTCGTTCTGCGTGCCGAATGGCCGCTTGTCCAAAGCCCGTTTGGCGCGCTGATAGACGAGCGCCCGCTTATCGCGCGAAAACGGCGTGCCGTCCTTTTCGCTTTCCAGAAAATATTGCCTAATCTCGGGACGGATTTCTTCGAGAATGAACCGGATATGCGCCGATAGCGGATAATTGCGCAGCACCGCGTGGCGCTTTTGCACAACGTCGACGGTGCCGATGACCGCCAAGGCAATGAACACGACCAGCGGGATCTCGATCAGCAGCGTCCTGAAACCGTAGAAGAATTCGAGTCCGAGCGCCGCCGCGATCAGGACGACGAGCGTGAAAACGATGAACCGCGGCTGCAGCGGCAACAATAATGTGTGCATTGAAATTCCCCGACATGCCAATGGCGCTGGCGAAATCCCCCGGTCGCCCGCGCCGCGACGAATTTAGGAACAATAGTTGTCAGTTTAATTAACTGACGGGCCGTAAGGATCACCCTTGCTGCACCGCACACGCGTTTGCAGCGCATCATGCCTCAATCATTGTGCCCGATTGGGCTCGGCATCGAGGCGGGCGATCCAGCCTTCGAGACCGGGCTTGGCCGCCGGATAGCGGGCCAGGACCAGCGGATCGTGCCCCGGCACGACATGGCGCGGCGCCGTCGCCAGCTTCTTCAGGGTTTCGTAGCCTTCCACGACCTCGCCGACGTTATAGACCAGTGGGAATACCCGTCCGCCGTCGATATGCGCATAAAGATGCGACGCGTCGGCGGCGAGCACCACATAGCCGAGGCGCGTTTTCACGCGGACGCTTTGCAAGCCTTTGGAGTGACCGCCGATGTGGTGCACGGTCACGCCAGGCGAGATCTGATCCTCGCCATCGTGGAACGCGCAGCGTCCGGTGAAAACCTTGCGCACCATAGCGACGACGTCCTCGACCTCGAACGGCGCCCGCAGCGCCCGGTGGCACATGCAGCGGCCGGTCGCGTAGGCCATCTCGCGATCCTGCAAGTGATAGCGCGCCTGCGGAAACAGATCGTAGTTGCCGCAGTGGTCGTAATGCAGATGGCTGATGATGACGTCCTTGACGGCCTCCGGCGCGATGCCGAGCGTGGCCAATCCCTCGCGCACCGGCTTGATCATTTCGCGCTGACGCTTTTTGCCCATCGCCTCGTCGAAGCCGGTGTCGAGGACGATCGTGCCGGACGGCCCCACGATCGCCCAGACAAAGAAATCGAGCGGCTGCAACACGTCGTGCGGATCGCCATCGATGAAATTCACGGGCGACCGGCGCGAATGGTGGCCGTAACGGATGGCGTAAACTTCGTGAATATCCTCGCTCATGGGCTCGCCTCCCCGCGTGTTTGGGCAATCCTAGACCATGATCCGATCGAATTGAATCGGATCATGGTCTAGATGTTTCATTGGATCATGATCTTTTCCGACCTTCCTTCGCCCGCCGAAGCGGGCTTTGCGAAGTCGGGAAAAGATCATGCTCTGGCGCCCGACTTGCGTGCGGCAGAAACAAAAACCCCGGCGCCTTGGCACCGGGGTTTTGTACTGAACGCTACGCTACAGAATTCACGCGGACGCCACTCTCACAATTGCCCGTACTTCCGCAGCACCGCGCGGCATTGGTCGCCGACGCGCCAACTATGCGCGGCGAGTGTCGCGCCGCAGCGCAACAGGTTGTTCCAGGTCATGCCGCCTTCATGATCGCAGAGCCTGGCGGCGGCCGGCCGGCACGGCGCCAGCTCGGCGAGATCGATCGCGTTCGCGGCGGTGGCGGAAAGGCCGAGAAGGCCCAAAACAAAACCTACGGCTAGAACTAGCTTCATCCTCAGTCGTCCCTCTTATCTGCTGGAACGTTTGAGATAACCAATGGATGACAGAAAAGCTAGCATTTTGTGCATCGCACAAGTACTGATAAGGCACTGAGGTAAAAAGCTAATTCTGGGTCATTCAAATGGCGCATAGCTCAATGCCGCGCTTGCGCCGCAATTGGAGGCCTCCACGCCCATAAATCGCTCGCCGGAACGGTCGGACCGCGAAAGAAAATGCCCGGCGCAAGGCCGGGCATTTTGGCGGGCCGTCGGTCGGCCGGGCGCCGGCTTGCTTTAGGCCGCAGCAGCCGCGGCGAGATTGCCGAAGCGCTTGAGATTCTCTTTCTGCTTGTCGTTGCGCGGCGGCAGCTTGAACAGCCGCGCCGCGGTGCCGCCGAGGATATTGTGCTTGGCCTTCTCCGACAGGAACGGCAGGTCGTAAATGGTCGACGGCAGATCGAAGTCCCAGTGCGGATAGTCGGACGAATACAGGAGCTGCGTCTCGGCATTCATCATGCGGAAGGTGCACTCCATCGCGCCGTAATCCTGAATCTCCATCGGCTGCGACGAATAGTACATGTCGCGCATATAGTCCGACGGCTTCTTCTTCAGGAGCGGCGCCTCCGACGGCCGCAGCATATATTCGTGGTCGAGCCGCTGCATCAGGAACGGCACCCAGGCGAGGCCCGATTCGATCCAGATCACCGGCAGCTTGGGGAAGCGCTCGCCCATGCCGTTGATCACCCAGTTCGTGCAGTGCACGACGTTGTACCAGGTGAAGCCGAGTGCGTGCGCGGCGAGGAAACGGTTGCAGCTCTTATAGATCGGCTCGCCCCAGTTCGGGCCGGAATGGAACGACAGCACGAGGCCGCGCTCCTCCAACGCCCGATACAGTTTCATATAAGCGTTGTCATAGACCGCCATGTCCGAACGCACGGTGGTGACCATGAAGCCGCCGACATTCGGCCGATCGCCAAACACCTCGACATGGCGCAGCGCGGCTTCGGGACTGTTGAACGGCAGGCACAGCATGGAAAAGAAGCGGTTGCCGCCCTCCGGCATCACCTTCTCGGTGAGCCAGCGGTTATAGGCCCAGCACAGCTCGACCTCCATTTCCTTCTGCGGATGCAGCCCGATATTGAGCATGCCGGTCGGGAACAGGCAGGAATAATCGACGCTCATCGCGTCCATCCAGCGATGGCCGAGCTGAATGTCGCGTTGCGCGCCCTTCAGGCCTTCGGTCTTTTCCGAGCTGCGCATCGGATAGCGGGTGACGCGGCCGCCCATGTCCTGGTAGCCGACCTGGGTCGGCGAAATACCGGCGCGATTATTCTTGCTGCGGCTCGATAAACTGAGCTGACGCAATACGTCGTTTTCCATATACGGCAGAAACTCGTCGAAGCTCTCATTTTCATAGTGGTGAGCGTCGACATCGACGATCACCATGTCGTCGAGGTTGCGTTGGTGCGCCTGCTTGCGCGCATGCGACAACAGGCGCGTGGTATTGAGCTCCTCGATCGTTACGCGGCGACCGCGATCGGCGATGAGATCCATGACGTTTTCTCCTGAAGTTCTGTTCCCAGTCTCATTATCCTTGCGTCATTGCGAGCGAAGCGAAGCAATCCAGCCTTCATCTCAGCGAATTTACGTCTAACCTGGATTACTTCGTCGCTTCGCTCCTCGCAATGACGCAACTTAACGACCCGTCCAGTTTTGCCACATGCCGAGCTCGAACACCGCGAGATCGGCCGATCGTAACAATCCGCTCGCCGTGATCATCACGTCGGTGGCGGTAATCGAATTCCTCGGCACCGGCGTGAAGTGCTCGCCGGCTTGGGCGCGCGCGGTATAGACCCGGCAGGCCGCCGCCATCAGCTTTTGCAGCGCTTCGGCCGAAACCGTGTCGAGCTTGTCGTCGACAATGCTGCGCTCCAGCGTCGCGGCGAGGTGTTTGGCCACCGCCGATGCGCCGCTATCGGCAACAACGGCCGGCTTGACCGCGCGGAGCGCGGCCGGCCGCGTCTTCGCCGCAGATTTCGCGCCGGCCTTGTTGGCAACAGCTTTGGCGGCGCGCTTAGGCGACGACATAAAGATCTTCCCCCTTTTGCACCGTCTTGTACTTCTTCAGCTTCATCTTGCGGTCGGAGACGCACTCGCCGGTCTTCATGTCGTATTCCATGCCGTGCCAGGGACAGACGAAGTGCATCTCGTTTTCGGAGAAGAACAGGCCCATCGAGGTTTTGTCCGGCCGCAGCCGCTCCTCGACCTTGGCGATGGTGAGGCCTTCGCAGGCCGGGCCGCCCTGGTGCAGACAGAAATTGCTGTAGGCGTAGAACTGGCCCTCATGCCGGAACACGCCGATCTCGTTGTCACCGACAAAGATGATACGGCGCTCGCCGTCTTTCATTTCGGAGAGTTTTGCGACGAATTTCTCGGCCATCTGTTTACGCCCTCGCGTTTTTACTCTTTTGTTTCGGCTTCTCGGCCCGCCCTCGGCGGGGCGATTGGACGGCCCGGACTCCAGGCCGCCGGTTCCTGAGCCATGCTTCTAGCACAGAGCAAGACCACGCGCGACGGGCATGACTCGATGCCCAGCCATGCCCGCCCGAGGGGCTCGGCTACGCCATCCGGTTCTCAAACTCGCCGATCTTCTCGATCCACAGCTTCACGACATCGCCGGCTTTGAGAAAGGTGCCGCTCTCGGCTCCGGTCCCCGACGGCGTGCCGGTGAGGATCAGGTCGCCGGGATGTAGCGTCATGTTGATCGACAATTGCTCGATCTGCTCGGCCAGCGTGAACAGCATCTTTCCCGGTATTGGAATTCTGCTTGAGTTCGCCGTTAACCCACAGTTTGAGCCCCAGATTTTGCGGGTCGGCGATGTCGCTTGCCGGCACGATCCAGGGCCCGATCGGGCACGAACCCTCAAAAGTCTTGTGCTTGGTCCAGTCCATCTTGAACGGCGAAGTGGCCACAACGGCAGGCCGCCGCCCGCGGTCGCGCGCGGAAAAGTCGTTCGACGCCGTATAGCCGGCGACATGACTGAGCGCCTTCTCCTTCGATACGTCCTTTGCCGGCCTGCCGATGACGGCGCAGAGTTCGATTTCCCAGTCCATGGCTTCGGAGTAGCCGGAAAGTTTAACGGTCGCGCCGGGATCGGCGATGGTGCGCGTCGCTTTCAGGAAATGCCACGGCTTCAAGCCTTGCTCGTGCGGATCGGGCGGCGGCGGATTGCCCTCGCGCGCCGCCATCGCCGCGGCGTGGTCGGCATAGTTGGCGCCGGCGCAGTAGATCGCCGAGGGGTATTGGACCGGCGCCAGGAGTTTGGTCTTTTTCAGCGGCTGCCGCTTGGCCCGGCTTTTCGCCGCTCCCGAGGCGGCCTTTTTCAGCGCGCCCTCGGCCGACTTCCAGTCGGCCAGGATGCCCATCACAGTGGCATAGGCCGGTTTGCCGGTGAGCTTGGCCGCATCGAACACCTCCTCGCCGACGATGAGACCCGCGCGCGGTCCCTCGCTCGATTTATAGGTCGCGAGCTTGTAGCCGGCGGGTTTTGCCGAAGCCATTTGCGTTTTCTCCCTTATGACTGCGGATGCGACCAAACCGCGATCCCGCGCCATTGGCAAGTCTGCCAGGCAAATGGCCGCCCGGCGCGATTAGCCGGGCTGATGCTCTTGAGTCGGCGCACTTGTAGTGATTGATTCTGAGCCGGGAAACGCATCCGGCAGGAGACGAGCATGATCAAGCCACGACGCATCGGACACGCCACATTCGAGACGCCCGACCTGCCGCGGCTGGTCGATTATTACACCGAGGTGATGGGGCTGGTGCTCGCCGAACAGGACAAGGACCGCGCCTTCCTCGCCACCAAAATCGGCCAGCTCGCCATCCAGATCAACAAAGGCGACGTCGAGCGCTGCAGCATGCTGTCGTTCGAAGTGGCGCCGGACTCCGACTTCGGCGCGCTCGCCCGCGAACTGCAAAAGGAAGGCGTCAAAAGCGAGCTGCGCAACAACTCCATTCCCGGCATGGGCCCGGTGCTGACGTTCAAGGACAACAAGGGCACCACCATCGCGCTGTTCAAGGAGTGGAGCTATCTCGGCAAGCATCTGGCGCATCACGGCGTCGGGCCGCTCAAGCTCGGCCACATCGCCTGGGTGGTCGACGATCCGCAAAAGACCGCGGAGTTCTATCAAAAAGTGCTCGGCTTTAAGGTCTCCGACTGGATCGACGACTTCTTCGTGTTCATGCGCTGTAACGCCGATCATCACACGGTGAATTTCATCCGCGGTACCGCCAGCAAGATGCACCACATGGCGTTCGAGCTGAAGGATTTCATCCACCTGCAGAATTCCTGCGATCTGTTCGGGCAAAAGAAAATCCCGATCATCTGGGGGCCGCTGCGCCACGGGCCTGGGCACAACATCGCCACCTATCACCGCAATCCGGACGACCAGGTCATCGAATTCTTCTGCGAGCTCGACCAGATGCTCGACGAAGAACTCGGCTATTTCGAGCCGCGGCCGTGGCATCTCGATACGCCGCAGCGGCCGAAGACTTGGGTCGCCGGCAAGACCAATATCTGGGGCCCGCCGCCGCTGCCGGATTTTCATCGGGCGCGGGACGCGCAATCGCCGACCGGATCACACTGAGGCGCGCGTCAGCTCTTTCTGCTCGCCGTAGAGCCATTCCATCCCGGCCATGGCGTCTTCCGGCGTGCGCGCACCGAGCATCATGTTGCGCAGTTCCTTGGCCACGCCCGAGGCGTGATAGAACTCGCCGTAGACCCGCGCCATGATCTGCACGCGGCCGGTTCGCAGATAGCGCGCTTGCTGATAGGCTCGGAACGCGGCTGCGTAATCGCCGTTTGCCGCCACGACCTTATCGGCGAGGCACACCGCGTCCTCGATCGACATGCCGGCGCCCTGCGCCAGGTATTGCAGCATGGGATGCGCGGCATCGCCGAGCAGCGCGATGCGGCCGCGGCTCCACTCCTTGATCGGCGGCCGGTCGCACAAGACCCACATGCGCCAGCTTTCGATCTTGTTCAGAAGCGTGCGTACCGGTTCGCAGGTCTTGGCGAAGCGTTCGTGCAATTCGGCCGGGTCGCCGAAACTGTCCCAGCCTTCCTCGTAGCGGTTGGAATGGAATACCGCGACCAGATTGAACAATTCGCCGGTGCGCAGCGGATAATGGACCAGGTGCACTTTCTCGCCGGCCCATAGCACCATATCGGGCCAGCGGTATTTCTCCGGCATTTCCGACGTCGGCAGCACGGCGCGGTAAGTAATGTGTCCCGCAGGCTTCGGCTTGCCGTCGCCGACCAGCATCTGCCGGATGGTCGACCATAGCCCGTCGGCGCCGATCAGAGCCGCGCCGCGATAGTCCTTGCCGCTTTCGGTCTTAACCGCGATGCCGCCGTCGGTGTCGTCGACCTTGACCACTTTCTGCGAAGAATCGAGGCGGATGAGATTGGATTTACGGCAGGCGTCGAGCAGGACCTTGTGCAGGTCGGCGCGATGAATGAGCGCATAAGGGTGATGGAATTTCTTGCGGAACGCGTCGCCGAGCGGAATGCGCGTGACTTCCTCCCCGGTGACCGAATCCATCATGATCAGGTTGTTCGGAAATACCGCGAGCGTATTGATGGCGTCGGTCAAGCCGAGCCGCTCGAACATCCAGAACACGTTGGGGCCGAGCTGGATGCCGGCGCCGATCTCCTTGAACTCGGAAGCCTGCTCGATGACCTGCGAGGCAATGCCCTGCCGCGCCAGCGCCAGCGCGGCGGCGAGCCCGCCGATGCCGCCGCCGACGATGAGGACCTGCTCGTCCTTCCAATTTGCCATTGCCGCGTCTCCTCCGCCGTCATTGTAGAAGGCGGCCGACAGCGGACAAGGGCGGATGCGGGTGCAAGCTAAACGATGCGGTCGCTGATCTGCGCCCGGTGGCCGCTGACCGACGCGGCGGCATCGTGGTGCAGCACCCAGCCGAACGGCAGATTGGCGAGCGCCAGCATCGCCGCGCCGCCGAACGCCACCATGAAGTCGATCGTGCCTAGCGCGGTCGCGCCGCGCGCGGCGAGCGACCAATGCAACAGCGCCGCCGCCAGCGCGATGCCGAAGCCGCGGCTCAATTGCTGCGACATGCTTAAGATACTCGTCGCCGAGCTCATCTGCGATTGCTCGATGTCGGCATAGCTCATCGCCTGCGTCGCCGTGTATTGGAGGGATTGGAAGAAGCCGGCGATCAGCAGCAGGACGAAGATCAGCAATACCGGCGTCGCCGCGGTAAAGAAGGCACACATGGCGACGGTCGCCGCGCTGATCGCGCTGTTGACGATAATGACTCTGCGGAAGCCGAAACGGCGCAGGATCGGCTTTGCCGTCAGCTTCATCGAGATCGAGCCGACGGCGGTCGCAAAGGTGATCGTGCCCGAGGCGAATGCCGTCATGCCGAACACGACTTGGAGCAACAGCGGCAGCAGAAAAACCAGCGAGCCGGCGCCGGCCCGAAACAGCGAGCCGCCGCTGATGCCGGTTTGGAAGGTAAGGATGCGGAATACCGAAAGGTCGAGCACGGGGTGCTCGGTGCGCAGCAGATGGCGCAGCGCCAAAGCGCCGACGACAACGGCGAGCACGGCCAAGACGACGAGCTCGCCGAGATCGCCCCGCCCGCGGCCGGCCGCCTCGATCGAGTACATCACGCAAAACAGTGCGCCGCCGGTCAGCACGAAGCCGAGGTAATCGAACGGGCGCTCGGTTTCCTCCTTCGGATTGTCGAAGAACAACGTCACCAAGACGATGCCGAGGATGCCGAGCGGAACGTTGACCAAAAAGATCCAGCGCCAGGAAAAATAGGTGGTGATGAAGCCGCCGATCGGCGGGCCGAGCACGGGGCCGAGCTGCGCCGGCACCTGCAGATAAGCCATGGTGGCTATGAGTGCTGTTTTCTCAACACTACGGAACAATACCAGGCGTCCGACCGGCACCATCATGGCGCCGCCAAGCCCCTGCAGCACGCGCGCCGCGGTCAGCTCGACGACAGTGCCGGAAAGCCCGCACAAGATCGAGCCGAGCGTGAACAGCGCGATAGCCGCGCGAAACACGGTGCGGCCGCCGAAGCGGTCCGCCGCCCAGCCGCTGACCGGAACGAATACGGCGAGGCTGAGGAGATAGGCCGTGACCGCAACGCTGAGTTTCACCGGATCGGTGCGCAGCGAGATCGCCATCTGCGGCAGCGCCGTGGTGATCACGGTGGAATCGATCTGCTGCATGATGATCGCCGAGCCGACGATCATGGCGACGGTTTTTGGTTTCCGGTCCGGAGACATGGGCTAACTGTATACCGTCATCCTGAGGTGCGAGCGAAGCGAGCCTCGAAGGATGCGGCCCGAGGCGCAATCGAAATCGGCTTGCCGATTTCGAGATGTTTAAATGCCAAGTCGGCCATAGCCGACTTGGATGGCCGTCGCTCTTCGAGGCTCGGCGCTTCGCGCCGAGCACCTCAGGGTGACGGGGGGCGCAACGCTTCCAGCACGCGCTCGGGCGTGATCGGCATCGTGGTGATCGGCGCGGCGCCGAGCGGGCGGAGCGCATCGTTGACCGCGTTCATGACGGAAGCCGGCGCGCCGGCGGTGCCGGCTTCGCCCGCGCCCTTGGCGCCAAGCTCGGAATCGGCTGTCGGCGTCACAACATGGCCGATGTCGATGTCGGGCATTTCGCCAGCCATCGGCACCAGATAGTCCATGAGATTGCCGTTCAGCAGTTGGCCGTGCATCATCGTAAAGGCAGTGCTCGAACAAAACGGCGCCAATGCCCTGCACGATGCCGCCGCGAATTTGCTCGTCGACCAGCTGCGGATTGATCACGGTGCCGCAATCTTCGACGCACCAGTGCTTGAGCAGCTTGATCTCGCCGGTCCTGATATCGACGTCGAGATAGGACGCCTGCACGCCGTTGGTGAAGGCGAACGGCCAGGCGCGCGGCACGTAATGCCGCGTCACCGTGAATTCGGCCTGGAAGCCGGGCGGCAAAGTGTCGGGGCGGAAATAGACGACGCGGGCCACTTCATCGAGGCCCATGCGCTCGCGCCCGGTGTCGGCGTCGACCACGATGCCGGCACGGATATCGAGCGCCTGCGGGTCGGCCTGCAGAATCGAGGCGGCGGCGGCGAGCACGTTGCCGCGTAACGCCTTGCCCGCCTGCCACGCCGCTTCGCCGCCGATGCCGGCGGCGCGCGACGCCCAGGTGCCGCCGCCATAGGGCGTATTGTCGGTGTCGCCGGTGACGACGCGCACGCGTTCGATCGGCACGCCGAACGAGGTGGCGACGCATTGCGCCAGCACCGATTCGGCGCCCTGCCCTTGCTCGGTGACGCCGGAATGGCAGAACACCGCGCCGGTCGCATCGAGCCGCAAAGTGGCGCCGTCCTGCGATGAAATGCGCGCGCCGCCGACGCCGTAAAATGCCGCCGACGGATTGGTCACTTCGATGAAAGACGCCAAGCCGATGCCGCGATGCACGCCGCGCGCGCGCAATTGCGCCTGCTCGGCGCGCAGCTTGGCGTAATCCATCATCTGCAAAATCTTGTCGAGCGAGGCGTGATGCGACAAGCCTTCGAATTTCAGCCCGGCGGCACTGGTCGCGGGATATTTGTTATCCGGAAATAGATTGCGCCGCCGGAGCTCGGCCGGGTCCATGCCGATTTTCGCCGCCGCCAGCTCGACCAGGCCTTCGGTCACCGCGGTCGCGATCGGATGGCCGACGGCGCGGTATTGGCACATGACGTTTTTGTTCTGGAACACGACGCGAGCGCGGGCCCGGTAATTCGGACAGGTGTACGGGCCGCCGACCAGATTGACGACCTGATTGGCTTCGATGCCGCTGGTGCGCGGATAGACCGAATAGGGTCCGATGCCGGTCAGATCGTCGATCTCGAATGCGGTGATGGCGCCGTCGCGCTTGACGCCGATTTTCGCTTTGACGCGATGATCGCGCGCATGGATGTCGGTGACGAAACTTTCGAGACGGTCGGCGACGAATTTGACCGGACGCTTGAGGAGTTTCGCCAGCGCTGCCGTCGCCATCTCGTCGGCATAGACGTGCACCTTGATGCCGAACGAGCCGCCGACGTCCTTGGTGAGGACGCGCACCTGGTTCTCTTCGAGATCGAGGTGCTTGGCGAACAGGTTTTGCGTCATGTGCGGCGCCTGCGTGCCCTGATAGACCGTCAGCCGCTGCTCGCCCGGATTCCAGTCGGCGACGATGGCGCGCGGCTCGTTGGTGACGCCGGTATGTCGGCCGAACATAAACGTCGTCTCGACCACGGCGTCGGCTTCGGCAAAGCCCTTATCCGGTTCGCCCGCATTCAGAACGCGTTCGAAGGTGAGATTGTCGCCAAGCTCAGGATGGATGACCGGAGTTTTTGCTTCCAGCGCCGTTTCCGCGTCGGTGACGCTGGGCAGAATCTCGTAATCGACCTCGACCAGCGCGCAGGCGTCCTCCGCTTCGGCGCGGCTGCGGGCGACCACGGCGCATACCGCCTCGCCCTGCCAGCAGGCGCGATCGACGGCGATGGCGTGCTGCGGCGCCGATTTGATGCCCTTGAGATGCGTGAGCACGCCGACCCAGGGCGTGATCACTTGTGTCAACTCGACGCCGGTGACCACCGCGACCACGCCGCGCGTTTTCTTCGCTGACGCCGTCGCGATGCTCTTGATGCGGGCATGGGCGTGCGGCGAGCGCACGAAGGCGACATGCACCATGCGCGGCAGCACCACGTCGGTGACATATTGGCCGCGCCCTTGCGTGAGCCGCGCCAGATTCGGCCGCGGCACCGAGCGGCCGATGTAGGAATTCGGCCGGTCGAGCGCCGTGAGGCCGGACGGCTGATCGGGAGAGATTTTCATCCCACCTTACAGGAACCGCGTCGGCCACATCAGCGTGCGCCACATATGCGCCGACGGCGAATTATCGAAGCCGAGGCCTTCCTTCGGCTGCTTGAAGTTGCGGCCGATGATGTCGACGAAATCGTTGAGATCGACTTTGGCGTTGGGGTCGAACGAATAGATGTCGTTCACCGTGATCATTCGCGACGTCATGTAGTATTTGTGGTTCTTCGCGCGCTCGTATTCGGCGACGATGTAAGGTTCCGGCTTATAGTCGGCGCCGAAATAATCGATGTACATCTGCGGATATTCGTAGCCGACCGACGGATCGGCAAAGAAGCGCAGCGCCTGATGCGTGCGCACCGCCCAGCTCACCTCTTCGTCGACATAGGGCTCGATCATCTGCGCGCCCCAATAACCGTGGTCGCAGCGGATGAAGCTCGCCACGCCGATGTCATGCAGCAGGCATGCGAGCACGACCTTTTCGCTGTGGCCGCCCTTGAGCGCATGCGTCGCGCTTTGCAGGAGGTGATTGAGCGAGGCGAAGCGGTTGTTGAAGAAATCGATCAGCGTCGGCTTCTCCGGCATATTCGGCAGCCGCGGATCGGCGCCCATCAAAAAATATTTGTCCGGATTGGCGGCTCTGAGCGCCGGACCGCTCGCCATCTCCACTTTGCCGTCGGCCATGTTGAACAGCACCGACTTGGTGGCGATGCGCTCGCCGAGCTGATGCATCATCTGTTCTTCGAGCTCGTCGGCGCGCTCCGACAGCGACACTGACGTTGCAAGGTCGGGGTTTGCGTGTTCGTTCATGGTGAGGCTTCCTTTTCCGCCCGCTGCTGGGCGATGGATTCGATGGCGTCGACGATGGCCTGGTATCCGGTACAGCGGCAGTAATTGCCGGAAAGATGTTCACGGATCATATCACGACTCGGCACCCCGGCGCGCGCCAGAAGTGCCTGCGCCCCGATCAGCATGCCGGGCGTGCAAAAGCCGCATTGCAGCGCGTTGCGCTGCTGGAACGCCGCCTGCAGGTCGGCAATGACGCCGGAATCCGAGAGGCCTTCGATGGTCTCGACTTTGGCGCCGTCGCATTGCACCGCAAGGACCAAGCAGCCACGCACGACGTCACCGTCGACCAGCACGGTACAGGCGCCGCACAAGCCTTGCTCGCAGCCGATATGGCTGCCGGTCAGCCCCAAATCGTCGCGCAGGAAGTCGACCAGCGTCTTGCGCGCCTCGATGCGCTCACGCACGTCCTCGCCGTTCACGCGCATGCTGACGTCGAGGTGGCGCTCGCTCATGATCGATCCGGAATGCGCTCAGCGCCCGGCATTG
Source organism: uncultured Alphaproteobacteria bacterium (assembly GCA_963780925.1). Lineage (GTDB taxonomy): Bacteria > Pseudomonadota > Alphaproteobacteria > Rhizobiales > Xanthobacteraceae > BOG-931. The sequence continues at coordinate 308,492 of CAWAEV010000024.1, forward strand.
TCGACGATGTCGCGCACGATGTCGATGGCACGGCGCAACAGCGTCATCGAGGCTTCGAGCGTGCGGAACGCCGCATGCGCAGTGAGCGTGACATTGTCCATGCGCGCGAGCGGGTTGTCGGGCTTGAGCGGCTCGGCGTGAAAGACGTCGAGCCCGGCATGGCGGATGCGGCCGGAGCGCAACGCCTCGACGAAGGCCGCCTCATCGACCAGGCCGGCGCGGGCGGTATTGACGAAGATCACGCCGGGCTTCATCGCTGCGAATTGCGCTGGCCCGAGAAAGCCGCGGGTCTCGTCGTTGAGCGTCAAATTCATCGAGATCACGTCCGAGCGCGCCAGCAGCTCGTCGAGCGACACCAATGGCGCGCCCGGCTGCGGCGTACGGTTCCAGGCGATCGCCTCCATGCCAAGGCCGCGGCCGATGCGCAAAACTTCGCGGCCGATGCCGCCGAGCCCGATCACGCCCAGCGTTTTGCCGAGAAGCTGCACGCCCTCGTGCGGAGTCCAGACGCCGGCGCGTACCTCGCGATCCATGCGCGCGATGTCGCGGCAGGCGGCAAACAGGAGCGCGACGGTGTGCTCGGCGACCGCGGTGTCGCCGTAGTTCCTGATGATGTGAACCTTGATGCCGCGCGCCGCCATGTCGGCGAGGCTCATGTAGCTCGCCGGCCCGGTGCCGAGAAAGACGATGTGCTTGAGCGCAGCGCACCGCTCCACGAGCTCAGTCGGCATGTAGGAATGATCGTCGATACAGATGTCGTAGCCGTCAAGCAGGCGCGGCAGCTCGTCCCGTGCGAACGGCTTGCGGTTGACGTCGATCGGCGGATCGTCGGCGCGCAAGACCCGCTGCCAGACCGGGGCCAGCTGATCGTTGCAGTCGAGGAAGAGGGATTTCATCTATTGGCCGTTGACGGTCGGTGCGCCGACTTTTAACACATCGATCCGGGTAATTCGGAGATTTGACATGCGTCTTGCGAGCTATGCGTTGCGCGGCCGGCCGAGTTTCGGCGTGGTGGTCGGCGACGGCATCGTCGATCTGCGGCCGCGGCTGCACCGCTTCCAATCCTTGAGCGAGGTATTCCGCGCCCAGGCGCTCGATCAGGCCAAAGCCGCCTCGTCCGGCGTGCGACCGGACGTGACGCTCGCCGAAGTCGAGCTGTTGGCGCCGCTTTCGGCACCGGAAAAGATCCTCTGCATCGGCATCAATTACGCCAACCGCGGGGCGGACTATAATGTCACCAATAATCCGAAATATCCGAGCATGTTTTACCGCGCGCCGAATTCGCTGGTCGGCTCGGGGCAAAATCTCATCCGCCCAAAGATTTCCGAGCAACTCGACTACGAGGGCGAAATCGCCGTCGTGATCGGCCGCGATTGCAAGCACGTCGCCAAGGATCGCGCGCTCGAGGTGATCGCCGGCATCACGCTCGCCAACGAAGGCACCATCCGCGATTGGACGCGCCACGGCCAGTTCAACGTCACCCAGGGCAAGAATTTCGACGCCACCGGCGGCATCGGGCCGTGGATCCAGACCGAATTCGATTTGACCAAGCCGCTGCACCTCGTGGTGCGCAAGAACGGCGAGGTGACGCAGGACGACACCACCGCCAGCATGATCTTCTCGTTCGCCGATATCGTCGCCTATACGACGAGCTTCATGACGCTCAAGGCCGGCGACGTCATCTGCACCGGCACGCCGGTCAAGAAGACGCCGAAGGTCGATCCGCCGATTTGGCTCAAGCCGGGCGACACAATCGAGGTCGAGTGCCCCGAGATCGGCGTGCTGCGCAACACCGTGGCGGATGAGGCGTGACCACGCCGGCGCGAGCGGCCTGCGTCATCGGCTGGCCGATCGAACATTCGCGCTCGCCGCTCATTCATAATTATTGGCTGAAGCTCTACCGCATTCCCGGCGCTTACCGGCGCGAGGCGGTACCGCCCGATCAATTCCGTTCCTTTGTGCAATCGCTCGCCGCGCGCGGCTATGCCGGCGCCAATGTCACCGTGCCGCATAAGGAGACGGCGCTCGCCGCGTCGCAACCGGACGATCGCGCCCGCGCCGTCGGCGCCGCCAACACGCTGTGGATCGATGGCGACGTGCTGCGTTCGACCAATACCGACGTCGAGGGTTTTTTGGACAATCTCGACGCTTGCGCGCCGGGCTGGGATCGCGAGGTGGCGACGGCGGTGGTGCTCGGCGCCGGCGGCGCCGCGCGGGCGGTGGTTTACGCCCTCCTCGAACGCGGCATCGACCGTGTCGTCGTCGCCAACCGGACGGCGCGCCGCGCCGAGGCTTTGCGGGAACGCTTCGGGGCGCACGTTCACCCTACCCGCTGGGATGAACGCCATGCCGCGCTCGACGGTGCGACGCTTGTCGTCAACACGACGACGCTCGGCATGCCCGGACAGCCGGAACTGGCGCTCGACATTGGGCGGCTGCCCAGTCACGCCATCGTGGCCGATCTTGTTTACTGGCCGCTCGTCACGCCGCTGATCCGCGCGGCGCGGGCGCGGGAACTACGCACCGCCGACGGGCTTGGTATGCTGATGCATCAAGCCGTGGGCGGCTTCACGCTGTGGTTCGGCAAAAAGCCCGAAGTGACGGCGGAACTGCGGGCGCTGCTCGAAGCCGATCTTGCCCTGCCGCCAGCAAGCCCGTCGGAATAAGGCTGCAGATCCGGGGTTATAACCCGGTGCCCTCAATTCGAGGCAAGTTGGGAGGAGTAACGATGACTTCGTTCAAAATGTTGGGCGCCGGCGCCTTTGCGTTGCTGTGCGGCGCTACAGTGCATTGCGCAGGCGCCGCAAACCGTACGCGTGCGCGCGACGATCGAAAGCATCGACGGCGCGATGCTGACGGCGAAATCGCGCGACGGCACGGAAATGAAGATCAAGCTTGCCGACAATGCGCCGGTGAACGAAGTCGTGAAAGCTTCGCTCTCCGATATTAAGGAAGGCTCATACCTCGCCATAACCGCGATGCCTCAACCGGACGGCAGCCAGAAGGCGGTTTCGATCCTTATTTTCCCACAGGGCGTGCACCCTCCCGAAGGTTTTCATCCTTGGGACTTCTCGCCTAATAGCACGATGACGAATGCTACGGTCGCCAACGAAGTTTCCAGCGTCGACGGCGAGACGTTGAATGTGAAATACAAGGACGGCGATAAAAAAATCGTCGTGCCGCCGAGCGCCGAAATCGTAACCACCCAAAAGGCGACAGCAGCCGCTCTTAAGCCCGGGCAGAAAATCTTCATCTTTGCCGCAAAGAAACTCGACGATGGGACGCTCTCAGCGCCCAACGCGTCGTTCGGCGATTACGGCGTGTGGCGTTAGTGCCGCAATTCATGCCGGGCTCGCCATGAGGACCGTCGGGTGCCGGATTGCCATCACACTGGTCGCAGCGTTCGCCGCGACGGCGGCACTGGCGCAGCAGCCGCCGACCGTGCGGCTGCGCGGCACCATCGAGAATATCGACGGCCATACAGTCACGGCGAAGTCGGAAAAGGGCGACGAGCTCAAACTCGAGCTGACCGATAAAGTGACGGTGATCGCGGTGGTCAAGGCGTCCCTGGCCGACATCAAGCCGGGCGACTTCGTCGGCAGCGGAGCCATGCCGCAGCCCGACGGCACGCAAAAGGCCATCGAGGTCCATATTTTTGCCGAATCCATGCGCGGCAGCAGCGAAGGCTCCCACCCCTGGACCCATGGTCCCACCAGCACCATGACCAACGGCACGGTCGGCGCCACCGTTACCGGCGCGAATGGGCCGGTGCTTACCGTCAAATACAAAGACGGCGAGCAGAAAATCGTCGTCCCGCCGGATGTGCCGGTCGTGCGCTTTGAGATCGCCGACCCAAGCGCCATCAAGCCGGGAGCGGCTTTCGCGGTCACCGCGGCGGCGAAACAGCCGGACGGCCGCTTCGGCGTCGGCCGCATCATTGTCGGCCGCGACGGCGCCGCCCCGCCCTGATCGCAGACGCGCCACTCTGGCACGGCAATTGCTCGTTCTGCGGGCATTACGGCGCCCAAGGCCAGGAGGTGGCACATGACGCGAACCGAACTTACCGAGAAGCTCCTCGACATCAAGCGCGAGAAGGGCTGGAACTGGAAATATATCTGCGGCGAAATCGGCGGCATGTCGCCCGTCTTGATCACCGGCGCCATCCTCGGCCAGATGAAGCTGACCAAGCCGCAAGCGGCGAAGGCCGCCGAGCTGTTCGGCCTGAGCAAGAGCGAACAGGCGCTGCTCAACGAGGTGCCAAACCGCGGCTCGCCGATGCCGCCGACCGATCCGCTGATCTATCGCTTCTATGAGCTGGTGATGGTCAACGGTCCGGCTTTAAAGGTGCTGATCGAGGAAGAGTTCGGCGACGGCATCATGTCGGCGATCGACTTCGACCTGGCAATGGAACGCCAGGCCGATCCGAAAGGCGACCGGGTCAAGATATCGATGTCGGGCAAATTCCTGCCGTACAAATATTACGGCGCGACCGGCAACGCGCAGGCCTACGGGTATAAGGAAGAGTAATTTGTCATTCCGGGGCCGAGCGAAGTGAGGAGCCCGGAATCCATATCCACCGCCCCGTCAATGATGGCTCAAGCGGAAATCCGACGACCTGTGGATATGGATTCCGGGCCCGCGGGCCTTGCCCGCGTCCCGGAATGACGGCACTCACCAATGCTTATTGCAGTGGCGATGGAAATTGTTGTCGGTCCAGCAATGGCCCTTGCTGATCGAGGGGCCCCAGAACGGCCTGCCCCAAACGGCGCCGACCACGCCGCCGATCACCGCGCCGGGCGGACCGGCAACCAGGAGGCCGGTGCCGGCGCCGGCCGCTGCACCGACCATGTCGGCGCGGGCGCTCTGCGCCATTGCGGCGGTGAGAGAAACGATTGCCGCTGCTAAGAGAATTTTACGCATGCCTTCCTCCTCCTGGCGACCGTACTGCGGTCGCATCGCGGCGAGGCCGACACTCTGCCCCCAGAGTTCCCCCGCCCCGCTTTGAACGCACCAGCCGCGAATCGGTTCGATCTGGGGGCTTTCATAAGTTCATAAGGTTGACGCCCAGTGAGCGAACAGGGTTGAAGGCTGGTAAATCGCGTCTCGCGGCAGGAAATACTCACATTTGGGCAATCACGCGGCGGTCGATGCCGGCAATATCGGTAACCCCGGTCAGCGCCATGCTGATGTCGAGCTCGTTGCGCATGATCTCGATGGCGCGGGCCACCCCCGGCTGCCCGGCGGCGCCGAGTCCGTAGATGTAAGCGCGGCCGCTCATGCACGAACGGGCGCCGAGCGCCAAGGCGCGCATCAGATCCTGGCCGGAGCGGATGCCGCCATCGAACATCACCTCGATCTCGGAGCCGACCGCATCGGCGATCGCCGGCAGTGCGGAGATCGACGACGGCGCGCCGTCGAGCTGGCGGCCGCCGTGATTGGAGACGACCAAGGCCGCCGCGCCGGTCTTGGCGGCAATGCGTGCGTCTTCGAGATCGAGAATGCCCTTGAGGATGAGCTTGCCGGGCCACAGGCTTTTGATCCACTCGACGTCTTTCCAACTCAGGGTCGGATCGAACTGCTCGGCAATCCACTTCGACAATACCGTGACGTTATTCATGCCGGGATAGTGGCCGGCGATATTGCCGAAGGTCTTGCGCTTGCCGCGCAATACGCTCAGCGCCCAGGCGGACTTGGTGGCGATATCGATCAGGTTCTTGATGCGGATTTCCGGCGGCACGGAGAGACCATTCTTGATGTCATTGTGGCGCTGCCCGATCACCTGAAGGTCGACGGTGAGAACCAGCGCGCTGCATTTGGCGGCGGCCGCGCGCTCGATCAGCGAGCGGATATAGTCGCGGTCCTTCATGACGTAGAGCTGGAACCAAAACGGTTTGTCGACGGCGGCCGCGACATCCTCGATCGAGCAGATCGACATCGTCGACAGCGTGAACGGAATGCCCGCGGCTTGCGCGGCGCGGCAGGCCAAAATCTCGCCGTCGCCGTGCTGCATGCCGGCGAGCCCGACCGGCGCCAGCGCCAAAGGCAGCGCAACAGGCTCGCCGAGGATCATGGTCTTGGTGCTGCGCTTGCTGACGTCGAACAGGACGCGTTGGCGCAATTTGATGCGTTCGAGATCGGCGCGATTGGCGCGCAGCGTCTCTTCGGCATAGGAGCCGGCCTCGGCATAGTCGATGAACGCGCGCGGCACCTTGCGGTGGGCGGCCTGCCGCAGGTCCTCGATGCAGGTCATGGTTTTCATGTGAGGTTCCCAGCTCTTACGTCCGCATTTTGATAGCACAAACCGGGAGTTTATCCGGCCCTCATGCCTGCAAGGAACCGCTCCCGATCTAAACCGTTATTTTTTAGCGGCGGAGGCGTCGCCGCCGGCCTCGACAGATTGGGAAAGCCGTCGTCATGGATGAAGGGGACAAAAACGGGTCGCTGCGACCGGATGCGGGCCACTTTGAGCGCGACGAGAAGGATCGTGACGGCAAGCGGCGCGGCCGGGACGAGCGGCGCGACAGGCTCGATGACGCGCTGGAGCGCGGCTTGGAAGACACTTTTCCGGGTTCCGATCCGGTTTCAGTCATCCAACCACCCGGCAGGTCTACGATAAGAACGAGGCAATAACGCGCTAGCCGGTTCCGTCCGGCAGACGAATTTTGCCGTATCCGCTTGATTCGGCTTGCACTTATGATGAATACCTGGTTGCAGCGAATGGTAAGATTACCCAATATTTTTTGAAGCGGTCGCGACCCGGAACGGGCTAATATCGCCGCCCGGAGAGGCAGGCGGTGGGGCCCCTTATCATGGTTCGTAAGTATTTCGGCACCGACGGGATTCGCGGCCGCGCCAATGGCGAGATCACGGCGGAACTGGCGCTCAAGGTCGGACAGGCGACCGGCCTCATTTTCCGCCGCGGCGAGCATCGCCATCGCATTGTCATCGGCAAGGATACGCGGCTCTCCGGTTACATGATCGAAACCGCGCTGGTCGCCGGCTTTACCTCCGTGGGCATGGACGTGTTGCTGCTCGGCCCGATGCCGACCCCGGCTGTGGCCATGCTGACCCGTTCGATGCGCGCCGACCTCGGCGTCATGATTTCGGCCTCGCACAATCCGTTCGACGACAACGGCATTAAGCTGTTCGGTCCGGACGGCTATAAACTGTCCGACGAGGTCGAGCAGAAGATCGAAGGCCTGATCGACGCCGACATGACCAAGCGGCTGGCCAAAAGCGCCGAGCTCGGCCGCGCCAAACGCATCGACGGCGTGCACGACCGCTACATCGAATTCGCCAAGCGCACGATGCCGCGCAATCTTTCGCTCGACGGCTTGCGCGTCGTGATCGATTGCGCCAATGGCGCCGCCTATCGCGTGGCGCCCGACGCGCTGTGGGAGCTTGGCGCCGACGTCATCTCGATCGGCGTCGAACCGGACGGCTTTAACATCAACCGCGAATGCGGCTCGACGGCGCCCGACGCGCTGTGCCGCAAGGTCCGCGAGATGCGCGCCGATATCGGCATTGCGCTCGACGGCGACGCCGATCGCGTCGTGATCGCCGATGAGCACGGCCACCTGATCGACGGCGACCAGCTGCTTGCGGTGATCGCCGAGAGCTGGGCGGAGGATCGTCTGCTGACCAAGCCCGGCATCGTCGCCACGGTAATGTCCAATCTCGGCCTCGAGCGCTACTTGCAATCGCTCAAGCTCACGCTCATACGCACGCCGGTCGGCGACCGCTACGTGCTCGAGCACATGCGCGAGCATGGCTACAATGTCGGCGGCGAGCAATCGGGCCACATCATTCTGTCGAACTACACCACGACCGGCGACGGCTTCATCGCCGCGCTGCAATTGCTCGCGGTCGTGAAGAAAAAGAACAAGCCGGTGTCGCAGGTCTGCCACCGCTTCGAACCGCTGCCGCAGGTGCTGCGCAACGTGCGCTACCGCAGCGGCAAGCCGCTCGAACATGCCAAAGTGCGCTCGGCGATCGCGGATGCGGAAAACCGCCTCAACGGCCACGGCCGCCTCGTGGTGCGGCCGTCCGGCACCGAACCGGTTATTCGCATCATGGGCGAGGGCGACGACAAGATGATGGTTGAAGAAGTCGTCGACGGCATCGTCGACGCGCTCACCGCCCACGCGGTGTAAATTGTCATTCCGGGGCGCGCCGAAGGCGCGAGCCCGAAATCCATAATCACAGGTCAGCGAATATGGATTCCGGACTTGCCGCTTCGCGGCAATCCGGAATGACGGTAATCACTCCCGCGCTTTCAAAAACTGCGCGAACGCTTTGAGCGTATTCTCCGAGACGTAGTGCTCGATGCCTTCGGCGTCGGCCTCCGCCAACTCGGTCGGCACGCCGAGCGCGCGCAGTACATCCACCACCAGCCGGTGACGCACCCGCACGCGGTCGGCCAAGGCCTGACCCTTTTCGGTCAGGAAGACCCCGCGATAGGGACGCGCCGTGGCCAAGCCGGCGCGCTTTAAGCGCGAGATAGTCTTGATCGCGGTGGCATGCGACACGCCGAGCCGGCGGGCGATGTCGGTGGGGCGCGCTTCGCCCTCGCCTTCCAGGAGATCCGCGATCAGCTCGGCATAATCTTCCATGAGCGCGGTCGATTGCGCCGACCGCGTCTTGCCGAAACGCCGCGCTTGGGTTCCTTCAGCGGGAAGCTTGCCCATTGCGACCCAGTCCCGACCTTCGTCCCGGCTGTGCGCCGCATTGAAGCGCCAGCGGAAACCACATTTTACTCGTGGTGTCAAAATGTAGCTCATGCTACATGTTATAGCCATTGACTATGAGGAGCAAACGCCTATTATTGTAACCAATGCTACATTTTGGTGTGATTGCTATAGGCGGCGCGGACGATGACCACTCCCGCGATGACTGAATCAGTCGAGCGCCGCGCATCGCTGAGCGAGCGAACCGTCGCCGCGGCGCACGAAGTGCTTGCCGGCCGGCCCAACGGGCTGCGCACGGCGTTGGCGTTCGCCGGCCCGGCCGTCATCGCCTCGATCGCCTACATGGATCCGGGAAATTTTGCCACCAACATCCAGGCCGGCGCGAAATACGGTTACGGGCTCTTGTGGGTGGTGCTGCTCGCCAACATCATCGCGATGCTGTTCCAGGGGCTTTCGGCCAAGCTCGGCATCGTGACCGGCCGCAACCTCGCCGAACTGTGCCGCGATCACTTTCCGCGGTCGGTGGTGTGGCCGATGTGGGCGGTCAGCGAGGTCGCCGCCATGGCGACCGATCTCGCCGAGTTCCTCGGCGGCGCCATCGGCTTGTCGCTGCTGTTGCACCTGCCGCTCCTCGCCGGGATGGTCGTCACCGCGATCGTCACTTACGGCCTGTTGATGTGCGAGCAATTCGGCTTCCGGCCGCTTGAACTCATCATCGGCTCGATCGTCGGCATCATCTGCCTCTGCTATGTCGTCGAAATGTTCATTGCGCCGGTGGATTGGTCGTCGGCGCTCTTCCATACCGTCACGCCGCAGATTGCCGACGCCGAGGCGCTGTTGCTCGCCGTCGGCATCATCGGCGCCACCGTGATGCCGCATGCGATCTATCTGCATTCCGGCCTGACCCAGGCGCGCGTGCCGGTTCGCGACGACAATGACCGGCGCATGGTCCTGCAATTCTCCAACCGGGAAGTCGTCATTGCGCTGTCGGTCGCCGGCCTCGTCAATATGGCCATGGTGATGATGGCATCGGGCGCGTTTCACGCCGGCCATCCCGAAGTGGCGGAAATCGAAACCGCCTATCACACGCTCACCCCGCTGCTCGGCGCCGCGTCGGCCGGAGTCTTCCTGGTTTCGCTCATCGCTTCGGGCGTGTCGGCCTCGACGGTCGGCACCATGGCCGGTCAGATGATCATGCAGGGCTTCATCGGCTTTCGCATTCCGATCTGGGTGCGCCGGCTGGTCACCATGGTGCCAGCCTTCGTCGTCGTCGCGCTCGGCGCCAACGCGACCAATGCGCTGGTCATCAGTCAGGTGATTTTGAGCCTGGCGCTGCCGCTGCCGATGATTTCGCTCATCATCTTCACCAGCAAGACCGATATCATGGGGGCGTTCGCCAACACCGCGTTGACCCGCGTCGCAGCCATGATCGCCACAGCCGCGGTGCTCGGTCTCAATGTCGTTTTGATTGTGCAGACTCTGTTTTGATTGCGCAGCTTCTAATACCGCCCGGATTTAGCCTGCAAAATCCGGGGCGCCCCGCGTTCGGCAAACCCGGACTGCGCGCGTGCAGCCCGGGGATAAGCTTGATAGCGGCGCGTGCGAGCGCGCCGCTGCGACTTACATCGTCTTCAGATTTTCAGCGGCCGACTTGCCGGTCTTGCGGTCCACCACGACTTCGAAGGAAACGCGTTGGCCTTCCCTCAACTCACGAAGACCGGCGCGCTCGACGGCGCTGATATGGACGAACACGTCCTTGCCACCGCCCTCAGGTTGAATGAATCCATAACCCTTCTGTGCGTTGAACCACTTCACGGTACCGTTGTTCACGGGTCTCTCCTCATAGACATGGCGACGTGAGCCGCGCGAGTATGCCCGGCTCGGTTAGCTCGAGATTTTGGTGAAGGATCGTCAGTCAGGCGCGCTTATCAGTCGCTGCAAGGCCAAATCATTCGGCCGAAAACTCGATCCCAGATATTTAGCGGCAACGCCGCGGCTTCGCAAGACCGTGCCCGGGCGATTGTGACAGTCAACCGATGGCCTTAATGAATTGAAAAGCCATGTTTCTGCAATGCGCGCACAAACGGAAATCAGTTGCGGACGGCAACGATTTCGCCGCGGTGTGCCGATTCCACGATGGCGTCGAACACCGCCATGCCATGGAGCACGTCGGCGATCGGCACCGGATAGGGCGTGCCGTCGCCGATCGCACGCGCGAATGCGGTCATCTCGGCACGCAGCATATCGAAGCCCGGGAATTGCAAAATCTCGTCCGGTGGCGCCGGCACCGGTCCGGTGGGGGCCGCAGTCGCAGTGGGCGCGAAACGCAAGCGCGACAGGTCGGTGCGTGAAATTTCGACAAAGCCCTTGGTGCCATAGGCGGTCAGCTCAAAATTGGTGGCAGTTGCCACTGAACAAAAGATCAGGCCGGTTGCCCCGCCGGCGAACCGCAGCATGACGGTGGTAGTATCGTCCGACGGTCCGGCATAATTGCGCGCGGTGACGGCGCGCACGTCGCGCACGCGGCCGGCGAATTCGATCATGTTGTCGAGCGAATGGACGCCGACCGCGGTGAAGGCGCCGCCCGGCGCTTCTTCGGCCGACGCGCGCCAATTGTCCGGCGCAATGAATTGCACGGTCGAGGTGGTGTGCTGGGCCACCATGGCGACGATGTCGCCGAGCCGGCCGTCGCGCGTCCGCAGGCGCAGTTCGGCGACGCTCGGATGAAAGCGCCGCGCGAAGCCGACGGCTAAAACCAATCCCGCTTGGCGCGCCGCCTCGGCGACAGCAAGCGCGCTCTTCAGATCGAGGGTGAGCGGCTTCTCGACAAACACGTGCTTGTTCGCCGCTATGGCGGCAAGCGCCTGCGCCTGGTGCTGGCTGTGCGGCGTGGCGAGCACCACGGCGTCGATATCCGGAGCGCTCAGTATTTCGTCATAGCTGTCGACCAGGGCGATCTGCCGCTCGCGGCAGAATTCCTCGGCGTTCGAGCGCGTGCGCGTTGTGGCACGGGCGAAACGAAGGGCATCGCTGGCGTTGCCATTTTTGCCGGCAACGGCGTTGACCAGCGAGCGGCCCCAGCGGCCAAGTCCGACGATGCCGGCGCGGATCATGCCCGGCGACAACGAGAATTACGTGCCATCAAGGCAGCATAACACGGCGAAGGCATCTCTGCCGCCTTGGCCCGCCGTGCTTGCGAGACGGCAACGGCAATGCAACAACCCTGATCCGCATAGAGGGGAGGAAATCGTTCATGCGTACCGTCGCACTCGAAGAGCACTTTTCAGTCCCGGCATTGGCCAAGCGCATCGATCCGAAAGTCATCAGCGCCCGCGGCTTCCGGCCGAGAAACATTACGCCCGGTGCGGTCAATCCCATGGAGCTTTTGTCGGAGATCGGCGAACGCCGTCTGCAATCGATGGACGACGGCGGCATCACGGTGCAGGTGCTGTCGAATGCCGGCCCGGCCGCCGATCTGGTGCCCGGCCCCGACGGCACAGCGCTCGCCCGCGACATCAACGATCATCTTGCCGCGGCTATCGCGCGCCATCCCGACCGCTTTGCCGGTTTTGCCGCCTTGCCGATGCAAAACCCCGACGCGGCGCCGGCCGAGCTCGGCCGCGCCGTCAAGGAACTCGGCTTCGTCGGTGCGATGGTCAACGGCACGACCGAAGGCCGCTTCCTCGACGACCCGCGCTATGACAGCCTCCTTGCCGCCGCGGTCGAGCTTGACGTGCCGATCTACATTCACCCGCATCTGCCGATCGAGCCGGTGCGGCAGGCTTATTACTCGAACCTGCCGGACGGCGCCGCGCGCGTGCTGGAAACCGCCGGCTGGGGCTGGCATTCGGAGACCGCCATTCACCTGTTGCGGCTCGTGCTCGCGGGCACGCTGGATAAGCATCCGCGGCTCAAGCTGATCATCGGCCATATGGGCGAGATGCTGCCGATGATGATGGCGCGCATAGACGAAGTCTTCGTACACGATGTCGGCTACCTGAAACGGCCGATCAGCCGCGCCATTCGCGATCAGGTCTGGCTCACCACCAGCGGCGTATTCGACGCGCCGCCCTTTGTCTGCGCGCTGCTGACTTTCGGCATCGACCGCATCATGTTCTCGGTCGACTATCCGTTTGCCGCCAACGCGGAGGGCCGCGCCTTCCTCGACCGCGTCGCGCCGGCGCCGGGCGACCGTGAGAAACTCACCCACCGCAACGCCGATGCGCTGTTAAAGCTGAAGGTCGGGAACAAATAAGCGGACGACAATCCGGATCGTTGTTTTAGGCGCGTCGAGTTCGGCTAAGCCAGCGGCATCACCGAGACCACGCGGAAGGTATGCACATCGCCGGCTTCATCGGTGATGGAAACGTATTCGCCTTGCCGGAACGAATGGGCGCCGAAGCGATAACCCGCCTCGTCGTCATAAGCGGCCTTGCCCTGGTAGTCGAACATCCAGCGCACATGTTCGCCGCCGCCGGGTCTATGCAGAAGGCGGCCGAGCTCTTCGTCGTCGCCCCAGAACCGCTGCACATGGCAACGCTCGCGATTTTTCTGCCACGCTGCCGGGTCGATACGGCTGTCGTCATCGAGCGGCGCGACGAACTCATAGCCATGAGTCGCCGAACCGTTGGGAAAGTCCTTGGCACGGGCCAGTTCGAGGCGGATGCGCTTAAGCGCGGGCGGCGATTGGGTCATGGCACTTTCATTCCGGAATTTGGGTGCGACGGTGTGAATCGGCGGCTGCCGTTCAAGACAGCGAACTTTCAGCTCGCCACGAGGCGGCCTGCATTGATCTGGATCAAGCAACGTCTTGAAAATCCTTATGCTTTTTTAAGTGACGCTGCTTTGACTCATGTCAATGCCGCTCGCCGGCCTGAATGCGATTTACGCTCATCATCTTCGAGAGGGAGCTGAGCCATGACCGAAACCAAACTCGACCGGGGCATAATTTTCGTCCTGCGCATTTTGATGGGCTGGACGTTTCTCTATGCCGGCGCCTGGCAGATCTGGGACAATTTCGATACCGCCGGATTCCTGAATCACGTCGTGACGTTTCACGATGCCTTTGCGGTGTTCGGGACGCCGACGATGCTGCCGATCACGGACTTTCTGGTGAAGTGGGGCCACCTCCTGATCGGCCTGTCGCTGATCTCAGGCTTCATGGTGCGCGTCAGCGGACCGTTCGGCGTTTTGCTGATGATCACCTATTACTTCGCCCATATGAAATTCCCCTACATCGAGGAACCGGTCAATTTCCTCGTCGATTATCATCTCGTCTATGCGACCGTGATCGTCTATCTGATCGCGCATCGCGCCGGCCATGTTTTCGGTCTCGACGGCGTGATCGAGCAGATGCACGTGGTCGAGGAATATCCGATGCTGAAACCGCTGGTCGGCTGACCGGCTAGATCGGCATCACTTTTCAAGATTGGAATGCCCGGCCCTGGCGCCGGGCATTGCCGTCTTAAATTCGTTCATGAAGCCGACTAGATCATAAACAGGGCGGCCCGACAGCTTGGACCGGACAATCGATGTCGATCTATCGTCTCGATAAAGTCTTTGCGCCGCGATCCGTCGCCGTCGTCGGTGCCAGCCCGCGCGAGAAATCACCCGGCCATGCCGTCTTGAAAAATCTACGCGGCGGCGGCTTTGCCGGCGAAATTCAGCTGGTCAATCCGCACTACGACGCCATCGAGGGCATTCGCGCCGTCAAGTCCTATTCCGACTTACCCGGCGCGCCGGACCTCGCCGTGATCGCCGTGCCGCCGGCGGCGGTGCCATCCACCATCGCAGCCGCAGGCGCCAAGGGCACGGCGGCGGCGATCATCCTGACTTCGGGTCTCGGTCACGGACCCGGCTCGGTCGCGGAAGCGTGCGAGAAAACCGCGCGGGCCGCGGGACTACGCCTCATCGGACCGAATTGCCTCGGCGTGCTGGTTCCGGGCAGCAAACTCAATGCGAGCTTTGCCGCTTCGATGCCGCACCCGGGCGACCTCGCGCTGATCTCGCAGTCCGGCGCCATCGCGACCGGTTTGGTGGAATGGGCATCGGTGCGCGGCATCGGATTTTCCGCCGTCGTCTCCATCGGCGACAGTATCGACGTCGATTTCGCCGACCTACTCGATTACTTCGCCATGGATCGGGCGACCCGGGCGATTTTGCTTTACATCGAGTCGGTCAAGGACGCGCGCAAATTCATGTCGGCGGCGCGGGCCGCGGCGCGCGCCAAGCCGGTACTCGTCGTCAAGACCGGACGCCACGCCCAGGGCGCCAAGGCGGCAATGACGCATACCGGGGCGCTAGCCGGCTCGGATGCGGTCTATGACGCCGCGTTCCGCCGCGCCGGACTATTGCGCGTGCTCGATCTCGACGAACTGTTCGCCGCCGCCGAGACGCTCGGCCATTTGACGAGCCTTGCCGGCAAGCGTCTGGCGATACTGACCAATGGCGGCGGAGTCGGCGTCCTCGCGGTGGATCGGCTCGCCGATTTCGGCGGCGAACTCGCCAACATCTCCGCCGCGGCCATGGCAAAGCTCGATGCGGCGCTGCCGCCGATCTGGTCGCGCGCCGATCCGGTGGACATCGCCGGCGACGCCGACGAGGAACGCTACGCCGTGGCGCTCCAGTGCTTGCTCGACGACGACGCCAACGACGCCGTGCTGGTCATGAACGTGCCGACCGCGCTCGCTTCGTCGACCGCGGCGGCAAAGTCGGTCATCGCCGTGACCGAGCAGCATCGCAAGACGCGCAGTCCGGCAAAGCCCGTCTTTGCGGTGTGGATCGGCGGCAGCGATCCGGCGGCGGAGGCCTTCGACGCAGCGGCGATCCCGAGCTACGCCACCGAATCCGACGCGGTCGGCGGCTTCATGCATCTGGTGCAATATCGGCAATCGCGCGAGCAGCTGATGGCGACGCCGCCGAGCCTGCCGCAGGATTTTGCACCCGATACGCAAGCGGTACGTCCGATCATCGACGCTGCGCTGGCCGACAAGCGCAGTTGGCTCGATCCCGTCGAAATGACGAAAGTGTTTTCGGCCTATGGGATTGCGATTACGCCGGCCGTGCTGGCGCGCAATCCCGATGAAGCCGTCGCGGCGGCGAAACCCCATCTCGCCGCCGGCAACGCGGTGGTCCTGAAGATTCTATCGCCCGACATCGTGCACAAGTCGGAAGTCGGCGGCGTCCGCCTCGGTCTCATCACCGAGCCGGACGTACGCCAGGCCGCGACCGAAATCCTCAATCGAGCCCGCGCCGCGAAGCCCGATGCGCGGATCGACGGCGTGACCGTGTTTCCCATGATCGTACGGCCGAAGGCGCGCGAGCTCATCGTCGGCTTGGCCGACGATCCGACCTTCGGTCCCATCATCGTCTTCGGCCAAGGCGGCACCGCAGTCGAGGTGATCGACGACAAGGCGCTGGCGCTGCCGCCGCTCGATCTGACGCTGGCGCGCGACCTGATCGCCCGCACCCGGGTGTCGCGCGTCCTCAAGGCCTACCGCAACGTCCCCGCGGCGGACGAACAAGCCATCGCTCTTCTCCTGGTCAAGCTCGCGCAGCTCGCCGCGGATTTTTCCGAGATCCGCGAGATCGATCTCAATCCGGTTCTCGCCGACGAGACCGGCGTCATCGCCGTCGACGCCCGCGTTTCGGTGGCGCCGGCCGAGCCGCGCCGCGGCGGACCTTCGGGGCGTTTTGCGATCCGGCCCTATCCGAAGGCGTGGGAGCGGCACCTGACCCTGCCGGACGGCACGCGGCTCCTGCTGCGGCCGGTTCGTCCGGAGGATGAAGCCTTGTATCCGCCGTTCTTCGCCGCCGTCACGCAGCAGGATTTGCGCCTGCGGTTTTTCGCGCCGGTGAAGGAGTTCAGCCACGCTTTCATCGCCCGCTTCACCCAGATCGATTACGCCCGCGCCATGGCCTTCATCGCCATCGATGAGGCGAGCGGCGAAATGCTCGGCGTGGTACGCATCCATGCCGACCCCAACTTCGAGACCGCGGAATACGCCATCCTGATCCGCTCCGATTTGAAGGGACACGGGCTCGGCTGGCTATTGATGGAGCTGATCATCGAATATGCGCGTGCCGAAGGGTTCAGCTCCATTCGCGGGCAAGTCCTGCGCGAGAATGCCACGATGCTGGAAATGTGCCGCAAGCTCGGCTTTCACATCTCGTCCGATCCGCAAGACCCTTCCATTGTTGTGGTGAACCTGCCGGTCTAGTTTCCATACTAATTGCCGGCGGCTCAAAGCCGCCGATCGGAACCTTGACCCTTTATCACGTCATGAGAGCGCTTGCGGTTGCGACTTCCGTTTTTGTCGCGCTGTGTGGCGAAGCGGCGGGTTCGCCGCTTGGGGCCGCTGCGCAAAGCCCAGCCGCGTCCGCCCCCGGCGAGGTCTGCTCCTACATCGCGGCCGCCTATAATCGCGGCGATCAAGACAAATTGTGGGGCTATCCCGACCCGGTCGATATCGCGGGCGACGGCAAGCTGCGCCACGTCTACATCATCGAGCAAGGCACGGCCCGTGTGCATAGCCTCATCGCGAGCGCCAAGCCGTTATCGCCGGCCGAGCAGCAGACCGCATCGAGCGAAGTGAGTTTCTACGGCTCGATCGGTCAAGACATGGAGCTGGAAACGATCCCGCGCATCTTCCAGTTCAAGGGCGCGTACTACGTCGCCTACGAGGGCGACGCTGGGCCGCATGACGTCGTCAAACCCGACCGCGGTGAGCTCTGCCGTTTCAAGCGGCATTATTCGCCGGTGCTGAGCGAAGAACGCGCATTCGCTCTGCAGGGAACTCCGCGCCAGCAAACGGTTCACCAAGCTGCCCACGCAAAAGCTCGCAAAAGAGATCGCCGTGGAGGACGCTTCGACACTTGATCTTCCGGGCCCGTTCAGCCCAACCATCGCGCGTTATGTCAATATAAAGCTCGATCCCCGCGGCGCTCCGGTCACGGTCGGCTATTTCAGATATGAGAGCAGCGCCGGGGCCGGCTGCCAAGCAGCCGGCGTCGTGTTCCTCCACGGCCAGAACATTGAGGATAGTCGACGCAACACGGCGCTCATTGCTTCGGAAGGGGACATGACCAACTGCCATGGCTCCAAGGCATTTCTGGTTCGAGCCGCTGGACAGAACCTCATCGAAATCGACGGCGGATTAGCCGAGCAGCAGACCATGCCGCCGCGCGTGCTGGTGCGATTGAATGGCGATAAAATGGAAAAGGTCTGCAATGTCGAGCAGCG
Organism: uncultured Alphaproteobacteria bacterium; assembly: GCA_963780925.1. Classification (GTDB taxonomy): domain Bacteria; phylum Pseudomonadota; class Alphaproteobacteria; order Rhizobiales; family Xanthobacteraceae; genus BOG-931. The sequence continues at coordinate 326,420 of CAWAEV010000024.1, forward strand.
AGCGACATGCACGCCGCAGCGGGTCGACAAGACGCCTTAGAGCATGATCCCGAAAAGCGGATACCGGTTTCCCGCCTTCGCGAAGGCCGCTTCCGCCTTCGCGCTACGCGCTTCGGCGGACTTAAACCCTCCGAAGCTCGCGCAGCGAGCGTAGGCGGGTCGGCGGGCGACGCAAGGTCGGGCAAGATTATGCTCAATCAAAAACGGGAGCGTCAGGTCTCGATATCGTCGTCGGGCAGGATGCGGACCGCGGCGCCGTCGAGATCATCGTATTGGCCGTTTTTGAGCGTCCACATAAATCCGACCAGCCCGGTGAGACCGAGCAGCAGCGCCAGCGGCACGAGATAGATCAGAACGTTCATGGCGCGAGCTCCGCATTGTTGTGTCCGGCGAAGACGGGTTGTGCTGTGGGCGGAATGAGCGGTCCGGCGATGTCGGCGGTCGTGACAACTGAGTCATCGCCCGATTTAGCTTGCACGACCGCCTCGGCCGAAGCGCCGAGACGCGCGCGCAGGGCGTTCAGCGTCACCAGGATCGAAGATCCCGACATCGCCACCGCCGCGATCAGCGGCGTGACCAGGCCCGCCACCGCAATCGGCACGGCGAGCGCATTGTAGATCACCGCGAGCGCCAGATTCTGCCGCATCAGCGAGCGGGCCCGCCGTGCCAGGGTGACGGCGCGCAGCACCGGCGCAAGGCGGTCGCCGAGGAATAGCGCGTCGGCATTTGCCTGGGCGAGATGCGCGGCGGTAACCGGCGACAGCGACGCGTAGGCGGCGGCGAGCGCCGGCGCGTCGTTGAGCCCGTCGCCGACCATCAGGACACGGCGGCCTTGCGACTTCAAAGCATCGATGACGGCGATTTTCCCCGCGGGCGTCAAACCGGCAGACCATTGCGTGACCCCGAGGCGTTCCGCCACCGGGCCGACAGCCTGCGGCCGGTCGCCGGAGAGTATCATCAGATTAAACCCGCGCTCGGATAGCGCTTAAATCACCGCAGCCGCGTCGGGCCGCAGGCGCTGCCGGATCGGGATCAGCGCGCTGCGCCCGTCATGCGTAAACGCGATGCATGAGGCCTCGCTATCGCTCGGAGCTTGCGGCTCCGCATCGCCAAGGCTGCAAAATGCCGCGCTGCCGAGCCGCCCTTCCTCGCCGTCGATCGTGGCGCGGACGCCCCTGCCCGGCTCTTCGATCGCACCGGCATAAGGCACGCGTTTCGACGCGCGGCGCGCCAACGCCGCCGCCAGCGGGTGATGACTCGATAAAGCGAGCCGCGCCGCGCGTTCCAGAAGGTCCGGATCGATCGCGGATTCGTCGACCGCCGGATCGGGCAGCGTCAGCGTGCCGGTTTTGTCGAACACGATCGTGTCGGTTTCGGCGATCCGCTCGATGGCGTCGCCGCTGTTGAGAATGACGCCGGAGCGGAACAGTTGCCCCGCGGCGACCACTTGCACCGCGGGGATGGCAAGCGCAATGGCGCAGGGACAGGTGATAATGAGGACGGCAATGGCCGTGACGATGGCAAAGTGCAGCGAGGCGCCGGCAATCAACCAGCCGATGCAAGTGAGTGCGGCGGCCGTATGAACCACCGGCGCGTAGAGCCGCGCCGCGCGATCGGCAAGCCGCACGGTGCGCGACTTGGCCTCGATCGCCTTGTCCAGAAGCCGTTCCACCTCGTCGACCAGCGTGCCGGCGCCGGCGGCGACGACTTTCAGGGTGAGCGCGCCGGTTCCGTTGATGCTGCCGGCGTAAACCGTCGCCCCGGCTGCGACGGTGCGAGCCGCGGTCTCTCCCGTCACCAGGCTCTCGTCGATCGCGGAAGAGCCGGTGAGGACGGCGCCATCGGCCGGAATGAGTTCGCCCGGCCGCACCAGCACACGGTCACCCGGCTGCAGGCTCGACGCCGGCAGCCGCGTCAACTCGCCATTGGCATCGAGGCGATCCGCAAATTCCGCCTTGAACGAGGCGAGATTGCCGGCAAATACTTTGGTCTTGCGCCGCATCGCCAGGTCGAGGTAACGGCCGCACAGCAAAAAGAACAACAGCATGATCGCGGAATCGAAATAAGCCTGTTCGGCATGCGTCGCGGTCTCGTAGAGCGACAGCGCCAGCGCCAAGGTGACGCCGACCGTGATCGGCACGTCCATATTGAGCTCGCGCATGCGCAATGCGCGCCAAGCGCTTTGAAAGAACGGTTGGCCCGCATAGGCGGCGGCCGGCAACGCGATCAGCGCGGACAGCCAGTGGAAGAGATCGCGCGTGGGCTGGGTCATGTCGGACACGTTGCCCGACCAGACCGAGATCGACAGCAGCATCACGTTCATGCCGGCGAAGCCGGCGACGGCGAGGCATTTCAACAGCCATTTGGCCTGGCGGCTGTCGTCGGCCTCGACCCGCTCGGGCGCGAACGGATGGGCGTGATAGCCGATCCGCTCCAGCGCCTGGATGATATCGGCGGCGCCGATCTCATTGTCGCGCCAATCGACGGCAAGCCGCCGCTGCGTAAAATTCAGCCGGGCGTCGATCACCCCGGGCAGCTTGGCAAGCCCGCCCTCGATTTTGCGGATGCAGCCGGCGCAGCCGACGCCGTCGACGGCGAGCGTAATATGCGCGGTGCCGGCATCGCCGCGCTCGACGAACTGCGACAGATCAACCGTTCCGGCCACGATCAGCACTCATTGTCGGCGCTCACTTCAAAATAACGCGGTTCCTCGAGCGGAATAGCTGCTCGCCGTGGTGCGTCAGCTCGATGACGAGATCCCATTGCCCGGCCGTGATTTCGGCGCTGCCGTGGAAGCGCCCGGCCACATCCTCGACCAGCACGACGCTCCGATCCAGACGCCGGTCGGTCGGGCGTTCGAAAATGGCGGAAGCCTCAATACCGGCCAGCGGTTGACCGGCGGCATCGCGCGCATTCACGTCCAGCCGTTCGCCGACCGGCGACGGCGTCAGCTTGGCATCGACGCGCCAGTGCCGCTCGTCTTGTGCTTTGGCCATCGCGACGCTCTGCTCGTACATGAGGCCGGCCTGATAAGCGCTGTCGGTATCGACGCCGCTCAATGTCGACAGCGCTTCGTAAATCATCACGCCATTGACGGCGAAGACGACGCCGAAAAAACCGAGAAGCGCGAGCAACACCCTCCACCCGGTCCACGGCCTCTCAGTTCTAATGGACTGATCTGACATGTTCCTGCCTCACGGTCCTAGGAAATGATCGGTCGCATTCGCCGCCGCACCGCCCCCGATGGGCGCCACGGTGAACGTCAAGGGAAGCGACGCGTCCGCTTCGAGTTTTTGATGCGTCGTCACCAGCACGCGCATTTCGCGGCTTTGATCGGGACCGACATAGATAATGGGATTCCCGCCGGAATTTCCTTCGCTGCCGATGACATCGAGCTCGGCATCGGGCAGACCGAAAATTTTGAGCGTGTAGCTTTGCGCGTCGAGCGTCTTGTTGAGAATGCGGATGGTATAGCCGTTGCGCAGCGCGCCGTCGGAGAGCCGCACGAACATCGGGTTGCGGTCGTGAATGACGCTGACGCTGTCGTTGTGCCGCGTCGCCAGCGCATAGGTCATGATTGCGCCGACAAGCACGATAATCACGGCATAGAGCACCGTGCGCGAGCGGACAATTCGATAGAAGGTTGGCTTGCCCTGCTGGCGGTTTCTGATGTTGATGTCGGTATCGTAGGCGATCAGCCGCGTGGCGCGTCCGATCTTCGCCATCACCGCGTCGCAGGCGTCGATGCATAGGCCGCATTGGATGCAGCCGAGATCGGGCCCGTTGCGGATATCCACTCCGGTCGGGCAGACGTGCACGCATTGCAGGCAGTCGATGCAGTCGCCGGCCGGCGCGCCGTGCTCGTGCAGGGCGGCGGCCTTTTTCAGCGAGGCGCGCGGTTCGCCGCGGTCGTAGCGATAGGTGACGTTGAGCGCGTATTCGTCGGTCAAGGCCGCCTGAATGCGCGGCCACGGGCACATATATACGCAGACCTGCTCGCGCATCCATCCGGCCAATGCATAGGTCGTAAACGTCAGCAGGCCGATAAAGGCATAGGCGACGAACGGCGCCTGGAACGTCGCCAGATTCTTCACTAGCGTCGGCGCGTCGGCGAAATAGAGAACCCAGGCGCCGCCGGTCCACCAGGCGATCATCAGCCACCAGAAATGTTTTGAAGCCGTGCGCGCCATGCGCTCGAAACTCCACGGTTGGCGGTCGCGCAGAAGATGTTCGCGCCGGTCGCCTTCGATCCAGCGCTCGATGGTAATGAACAAATCGGTCCACACCGTCTGCGGACACAGATAGCCGCACCACACCCGCCCGGCGAGCGCGTTCATCAGGAACAGCGTCAACGCCGCGAGAATGAGGAGCCCGGTGAGGTAATAGACTTCCTGCGGCCAGATCTCGATAAAGAAGAAGTAGAAGCGGCGGCCGGGTATGTCGATCAGCACCGCCTGGCTCGGCGCGTTCGGGCCGCGATCCCAGCGCACGAACGGCAAAAAATAGTAGATGCCGAGCGTGACGAACAACACCGCCCATTTCACGCGGCGGAACGTGCCGTTGACGTATTGCGGATAGATTTTCTTGCGCGCCGCATAGAGCGGCTCATCGTCAGGATTATCGTCGTGCAATTGCGGCTCGACTGCGGACGGCCGCTGCGGCGCAAGCTTTGCGCTCCCGACGAGAGCGGCGAGCGGCGACCCCGGCTGCACCGTGGTCACGCCCTCAATAGCGAGCACCGATGAACAACCGGGGCACATCCGTCACTCCCCGCCGCCGAAGGTGTGGACATAAACGGTAAGCGCCTTGATCGTCACCGGATCGAGCTTTGCGCCCCAGGCCGGCATCACGCCGCCATGGCCGTTCCAGACGCCGTCGATGATCGTTTCGGTGCTCGAACCGTAGAGCCAAATCTGGTCGGTCAGGTTAGGCGCACCGACCGTGCGGTTGCCCTTGCCATCCGGACCATGGCAGACGGCGCAGTTGGCGGCGAAGATTTTCGCGCCGGCCGCGAGATCGATACCGGGCGCCGTCGAAAGGCCGGACAGCGAGCGCACGTAATTGGCGACGGTAACGATATCGTCGCGCTTGAGCATGCCGTCGCGGCCGAATGCCGGCATCGAGCCTTGGTGGCCCTCGTCGTCGCCGGAGCGCACGCCGTGCGTGATGGTTTGCTGAATATCGGCGAGCGTACCGCCCCACAGCCAGTCGTTGTCGTTGAGATTGGGATAGCCTTTGGCGCCACCGCCGCCGGAGCCGTGACACGGCGCGCAATTGTCGGCGAAGGCGCGGCCGCCGAGTGCGCGGGAAAAATCGAGCAGTTGCGGCGTCGATTCGATCTGCTGCGGCGAAGCATCCGCGAGTTTCGCCATCATCGGTTGGCGCTCCGCCTGCAACGCTGCAAGATCGCTCGCGACCGCGGAGCGCGCATGCCAATTGAAGACGCCGTTGGTATAGGACGACACCAGCGGCCAGGCCGGATAGACCACCCAATAGCCGACGGCCCAGACGATGGTCGCGTAGAACAACCACAACCACCAGCGCGGCAGCGGCGTATTCAACTCATGAATACCGTCCCATTCATGGCCGGTGGTGCCGTGCTGCTGCTCTTTGGCGTGCTCGCTACGATCGGTCATATCAATCCTCCCGCAGCGGCATGCGCGCCGCATCGTCGAACTGCTTCTTGCGCGACGGCCACAGTGCGTAAGCGAGCACCGCGAGGAAGATCAGGAAGAAATAGATCAGCCCCCAAGTCTGGGCGAAATGCGAGAAGAAAGCGTAGGTCGGCGACACGATCGTCTCCTCAGCGGATGTTGGCTTTGTCGTTGTAGAGCTTGAAGTCGACCAGCGTTCCCAGCATCTGCAGGTAAGCGATCAGCGCGTCGGCGTCGGTGACGCGGTCCGGATTGCCGTCGAAATCGCGGGCTTGCGCTTTCGGGTAACGCTTGGCCAGCGCATCGGCATCCGGCGCATTGTCGGTCGCCTGCGTGCGCACGTCGGCGAGCGCGCTGTCAATCATCGCGTCGGTGTATGGCACGCCGAGATCCGACTGGACTTTCATATCCTGCGCGATGTGCGAATAGTCGAGATCGGTGGTGAACAGCCACGGGTACGCCGGCATGATCGATCCCGGCACCACCGCGCGGGGATTGTTCAGGTGATCGCGGTGCCAGTCGTCGGAATATTTGCCGCCGACCCGCGCCAGATCGGGCCCGTTGCGTTTCGAGCCCCATTGGAACGGATGGTCGTATTCGCTTTCGGCGGCGAGCGAGTAATGGCCGTAGCGCTCGACCTCGTCGCGCAGCGCCCGGATCATTTGCGAGTGGCACAGATAACAGCCCTCGCTCACATAGATGTTGCGGCCGGCGAGTTCGAGCGGCGTATAGGGCCGCATACCATCGGCCGTCTCGATCGTGCTTTTCAGATAGAACAGCGGAATGACTTCCACGAGACCGCCGATTGCGATCACGATCAGGATGCCGACAAGAAGCAGGATCGAGTTACGTTCGAGGATCCAGTGTTTCTGCCAAAGCGAAGTGGACATCTGTCCCTACTCGGCCGGTGCCAGACTGACGGCCGCCGCCAGCGCTTCGCGTGGCGGATAGATCGTCCGCCACACGTTGAACGCCATGATCAGCGCGCCGATCAGGAACATCGAGCCGCCGAGCGCGCGGATGACATAGAACGGATGCATCGCCTGCACCGTCTCGATGAAGGAATATTCGAGGAAGCCGAGGCTGGTGTAGGAGCGCCACATCAAGCCCTGCAGGATGCCCGACACCCACATCGAGGTGACGTAGACGACGATGCCGATAGTCGCGATCCAGAAATGCCAGTTCACCAGCCGCAGCGAATAAAGCGGCCGGTTCCACAACCACGGCACCAGGCAATAGATCGCGCCAAACGAGACGAAGCCGACCCAGCCGAGCGCGCCGGAATGCACGTGACCGATGGTCCAATCGGTGTAGTGCGACAGCGAGTTGACCTCCTTGATGGACATCACCGGTCCCTCGAAAGTGGCCATGCCGTAGAACGCGACCGACAGCACCATCATGCGCAACACCGGGTCGGTGCGCAGCTTGTCCCACGCGCCCGACAGCGTCATCAGCCCGTTGATCATGCCGCCCCACGACGGCATCCACAGCATGATCGAGAACGTCATGCCGAGCGTCTGCGTCCAATCCGGCAGCGCCGTGTAATGCAGGTGATGCGGCCCGGCCCAGATGTAGAGGAAGACCAGCGCCCAGAAATGGATGATCGACAGGCGATAGCTGTAGACCGGCCGCTCGGCGCGCTTCGGAATGAAGTAGTACATGATGCCGAGGAAGCCCGCGGTGAGGAAGAAACCAACCGCGTTATGGCCGTACCACCATTGCACCATGGCATCCTGCACGCCGGCCCACACGATGTAGGATTTCGACGAGAACAGCGACACCGGAATCGCGGCGTTGTTGGTGACGTGCAGGACCGCGATGGTGACGATGAAAGCGAGATAGAACCAATTGGCGACGTAGATATGCGGTTCCTTGCGCCGCATCAGCGTGCCCATAAAGACCAGCAGATATGTGACCCAGACAATAGTGAGCCACAGATCGGCGTACCATTCCGGCTCGGCATATTCCTTGGATTGCGTGATGCCGAGGAGATAGCCGGTGCCGGCAATGACGATGAAGAAATTGTAGCCGAGGATGACGAACCACGGCGCCAGATCGCCGGCAAGGCGTGCACGGCAGGTGCGCTGCACGACATAGAAAGACGTCCCAAGGAGCACATTGCCGCCGAACGCGAAGATCACGGCGGAAGTGTGCAGCGGGCGCAGCCGGCCGAAGGAAATGTAGGGGAGACCGAAGTTGAGCGCCGGATAGGCAAGCTCGAGCGCGATCCAAAGTCCCGCCGTCATGCCGGCGATGCCCCAGAATACCGAAAGCAACGTCGCCACCTTGACCGGGCCCATATTGTAGTTCGGCTTGCCGTCGATCTCGAGCGGCGGCGGTTCGGAGCTGCGCTCGAAATAGCGATTGACGATGACAAACACCGAGGCGACGCTTGCCGCGGCGAACAGGTAGGCATGGAACGCATATTCCGGCGTATAGGCTTTCGCCGCGATCACGATTGACATGAAGGCGAGCGCGGTCAGAGCGGCCGCTAAACCGCCTTCGCCGAACGTCATGTATTTTGATTGGGCGTGCGATGGGGTCATTTGTTCGGGCCTGTGGCAAGGACATGCGACAAATCCACAAAACATGCGCACGGTGGATTGACGTTGACTTAGATCAACGCGGCTTTTTTATTCACATGGATCAAGGGAGTTTCGCTCGCGGGAATTTCGCTCGCGCCTTGCCAATTCAGCGCTCGAGCGATTTCAGGTAGGCGATGATGTCGCCGACCTGGCCGGGATCGAAGCGGAACTCCGGCATGGTCGGATGGCCGGTGATGATGCCTTCGGCAAGCGGCTCTTCGAGATCTTCCACCGGATAGCGCTCATGCAGGGTGCGAAACGGCGGCGCGATTTTCAGCGGGCTGCCGCCGACCCTACCGATCGCGTGGCAGCGCGAGCAATCGGCACGCAGCAGAACGAAACCCCGCTGCGCCGCCGGCGTCAGCACGTCATCGGCCTTTGCCGGGGAAGCCGTGGTAACCACCAGGATCGCCACGACGTTGACGAAGCTCGCGATGCTGACGCAAAGTTGCACGATCCATTGCATGGTCGGTTGCCCCGTCTCCGTCTCTCTCAGCTTAGCGCGGCCTTTAGGAAGCGGCGGCGCGTTCCTTGGCTTCGTCCTCGACGGAGGGAAATGCCATTCCGGACATCGGCTCGACCCAGACCAGATGGTCGTGCACCGTCTCGACGCCGGGTGCGTTCTCGGCGGCGACGACAAGCGCCTGCCGCTCGCGTTCGTCGGTGACAATGCCCCACAGTTCGGCGACGCCGTTCTTGACGACGACGTTGACGTGCGGCGCCCAGTGCTGCTGGCCCAGCGCCGCGATGATAGCGTCGCGGATCGCGGAATCGCCGCCGGCCGGAGCCGGAATTTCACGCGACAAGCTCGCCAACGCGTGCATCAGATTGGCGCGGCTGATAATGCCCACCATCCGGCCGGCCCGGATCACGGGAAGTCGCTTGATGCGCCGGCGTTCCATGATCTCAACGACGTCTTCCAGCGAATCGTCTTCGCCGGCGGTCCATGGATCGGGCGTCATGATCTCGGCGACCTTCCGGCCCGACGTGTGCACGTATTCCTGCGCCAGTTTTCCCGGACCGAGGACGAATTCGAGCCATTTCGGGCGTTGCCGCTCGGTGCCGATTTCGCGCCGGCGCAGAAAATCGCCCTCCGTGACGACGCCGACCAACTCGCCTTTTGCATCGACCACCGGCAGTCCGCTGATCCGGTTTTGCAGCATCAAGCGCGCAGCTTTGACGACCGGCTCATCGGCGCCGACGGAAACGACGTTCCGCGTCATGACATCTTTGACTTGCATGGTCCCTCTCCCGTCCATGAACCATCTGGATCCGAATCGCGGCCTTAGTCCTTAGCCGTTCATGCGGCTGAGCGCCGGACGGTTGCGCAACACAATGCGACGCGACGTCGGCACTTCGATCGCGGCAGAGTCTTCCAGCGAGGTGAGCGTCCGCGACACGGTCTCGATGGTCAGGCCGAGATAGTCGGCGATGTCCTGGCGCGACATCGGCAACTCGATGGCGCTGGCGCCGGATACGCGCTCGGACATTTCGAGAAGAAAGCTCGCGACACGCTCCTGCGCGCTCTTGATGAGAAGCAGGATGCGATCCTGCACCCGGTGCAGCTCGCGGCCGGTGAGCCTGAAGAGCTGCCGGGCCACCGAAGCGTCGCGCCCCGCCAGCGCCGTGATCGCGCTGCGCTTGACCACGAGCACTTTGGTGTCGGTGATCGCCTCGGCGGACAGCGTATGCTCGTCGGCGAATTCAAGACCGAAAATGTCGCCGGGCATATAAAACCCGCCGATCTGGCGGCGGCCGTCGCTGAGAATTTTGTAGGTGCGAACGCTGCCGCTGACGACCTTGTAAAGGTAGTCAGCCGACTCGTTGTCGCCGAAAATTTCCGAATTGCGCGGATAGCTCATGACCGCACCCATCAGCTGCATCGATTGATCGAGCGCGTCGGTATCGGTCGCATCGGCGTGCATGGAGCTCGACATGGGCGCTGCATGGCGCGTGGAAATTACGGGGCGGCGGGCTGCGTCACTGCGAAGTGCGGTTTGCGTATGCATGGGGCTTTACCTCCAGGAGCGTCGGGAGGTATTGCTAAGCCTCGGCGGACATGCGGAAAATTCAGATATTGACCCTAAGGGTTATCCCTTAGGCTACGAGAAGCGCCGTCCATGAAGTTATTGAATTGGCAGCTCTATCCCCGATTTGCGGGACGACGCCGGGGGACAAATTACCGGCGGTGCAATGGCTGAAACTTTACCCCGTTCCCAAACACTCGCTGCGCCGGGATTGGCGCCGCCGGCGTGGCGCAGGATCGCCCGGCAATACGGCATCGCGATTCTTGCCATTGCGGCGGGTGTGGCCCTCGAGCTGGCGCTTGCCGACGTCCTGCACGGCCAGGGGTCGTACCTTTTCTTTGTTCCGGCAATCCTGATCGCCTCGGCAGTCGGCGGCTGGGGGCCGGGGCTCGTTGCCACGGCGCTCGGCATGTTCCTTGGGCTGTTTTTCGTCAGAGACTTCCGCGCGTTACTCCCCGCGGACTGGGTGACGAGCGTGATCTTCGCCCTGGTCGGTGTCGGCGTGTCGTGGCGCGGCGAGCTGTTGCGCCGCGCGCGCGTCAGCGCGGCGGCGAGCGCGACAGATGCCGAAGAGCGCGCGGCTCATATGACGTCGATTCTGGACAGCATTCCCGACGCCATGATCGTCATCGACGAACGCGGCCTCATCCAATCGTTCAGCTTGGCGGCGGAACGGCTGTTCGGGCACACCAAGGCGGACGCGTTGGGAAAGAACGTCAAGATGCTGATGCCCGCGCCATACCGCGAAGGTCACGACGGCTATCTCAATCGCTATTTGCGCACCGGAGAGCGGCGAATCATCGGCATCGGCCGCGTCGTGGTCGGGCAACGCGCCGACGGCTCGACGTTCCCGATGGAGCTTGCCGTCGGCGAGATGCATGTGCGCAATCGTCGCTTCTTCACCGGGTTCATCCGCGACCTCACCGAGCGGCAGCAGACCGAAGCCCGGCTGCAGGAATTGCAGTCCGAACTCGTCCACATGTCGCGGCTGACCGCGATGGGCGAGATGGCCTCGGCCCTTGCTCACGAGCTCAACCAGCCGCTGTCGGCCATCGCCAATTACATGAAGGGATCGCGCCGGCTCTTGGCGAACAGCTCCGACGACAGCGCAAACCTGATTCGCGACGCCATGGACAAGGCGGCCGATCAGGCGCTCCGCGCCGGCGAGATCATTCGCCGGCTGCGCGACTTCGTCGCCCGCGGCGAGAGCGAGCGACGGGTCGAAGACGTGAAAAAGCTGGTCGAGGAAGCAAGCGCGCTGGCGCTGGTCGGCGCCAAGGACAAGGGCGTGCGGGTGCGCTTTTCCTTCGCGCCGGGGCTCGATTTCGTGCTCGCGGACAAGGTTCAGATCCAGCAGGTTCTGCTCAATCTCATGCGCAACGCCATCGAGGCGATGGAGGATTCCGCGACGCGAGAACTTGTCGTCGTAACGGCGCCGGCGCAAGGTAACCTGATTGAGATCAGCGTCGCCGATACCGGCGCAGGGATTGCGCCGGAAATCAGCGCGCAATTGTTTCAGCCGTTTGTCACCACAAAGCGCACGGGCATGGGCGTCGGACTGTCGATCTCGCGCACCATCATCGAGGCCCATGGCGGCTCGATTGGCGCACGGCCGAATAACGGCGCAGGCACGGTATTTTCCTTCACCTTACCCGCCGTGACCAAGGAGGAGGCTGGCGATGGCGTCTGACAAGGGACTGGTACACGTCATCGATGACGATGAGGGCTTGCGCGAATCGCTGGCGTTTTTGCTGCGCACCGCCGGGATTGAGGGAAAGACCTACGCCAGCGCCAAAGCCTTTCTCGATGTACTGCCCGACCTGAGCCTGAGCTGCGTCATCACCGACGTGCGTATGCCGGATGTGAGCGGCATCGACCTGTTGCGGCGCCTGAAGGAGCTCAAGATTGCCGCGCCTGTGATCGTCGTTACCGGCCATGGCGACGTCGCGCTCGCGGTGGAAGCCATGAAAATCGGAGCGGTGGATTTTTTGGAAAAGCCCTTTGACGACGAAGTGCTGTTGGCCAGCGTCGAGGCGGCGCTGCGCCAGCGCGGCGGCCAGGTCAGGCGCGACAGCGAGCGCGCGGACATCGAAAGCCGCTTGGCGGCGCTGTCGCCGCGCGAGCGAGACGTGCTGGGCGGACTGGTGGCGGGCCGCGCCAACAAGCAGATCGCCTTCGACCTCGGCATCAGTCCGCGGACCGTAGAGATTTATCGGGCCAATCTCATGAACAAGATGCAGGCCGGCAGCCTGTCCGACCTCGTGCGCATGGCGCTGGTCGTCGGCATTTTGGGATCGGAGTGAGCAGCGCCACCTGTTGCCTGAAAGTGAGGGGTAAGACCGCCTCGCCGATTTGAGCCAAATCAATGCGCCAAGGCCGGCGCCTCGCCATTTTGCCGGTCATGGCGCCGCAATCGCAACTAAAACTGAAAGACCCCATGGTGGTCGTCGTCGACGACGACCCGGCGGTGTGCAGTTCGCTTAAATTTTCGCTGGAGCTGGAAGGCTTTGCGGTGCGCACTTTTCGCAACGGCGCCGAGCTTCTGAAGGATGGCGAATTGCACGACTGCCAATGCTTTGTCATCGACCAGCGCATGCCCGGAATAAGCGGAATGGACCTGATCGCGACCCTGCGCGAGCGCAAGGTCGCAACCCCGGCCATCCTCATTATCAGCCAGCCCAGCGATGCGTTGAGCGTGCGCGCGGCTAAGGCCGCCGTTCCCATCGTGGAAAAGCCGTTTCTCAACAATATGCTGGTGGAACGGATCCGCGAGGCTTGCCAGCTAATCCGGTAGTCCGCAGGGCTTCGCCCCCAAGCCGCTTTGCCACTTTTCATCATATACCGCTCGATATAGCGAGTACTCTTGGGGCTTTCCGCTTTAAGAAATCGTTGCTATTGTCGCGCTCGACGCTGACGCGCCGTAAGCGCGACTTCATGCTTCGGAATGCGCCTCCGAGGCCGGTCCTCCGAAAAAACGGTCCAGTGCAAAATCGCGCGGCTATTGCTGCCGTGCTGCAAACTATTTTGGGGACGCTTATGAGACTGAGGGCGCGCGATCAGATCAAAGGTAGAATTGTTGCGGTTAAGAGAGGACTGGCGCCGGGGCAGCAACGATCCGCCAAGCTGCCTCTGCTGTCCGGCGCAGGAATACTCGCCGCCGGTCTTTGGCTCTTCTCGACTCCCGCGGCCGTCGCCGCCGGGAAGGTCAACGTACTTTACGCCGGCTCGCTGGTGAATCTGATGGAGCACGGGGTCGGCCCGGCCTTCGACAAAGCGAGCGGCGACACGTTTCAGGGCTACGCCGGCGGCTCGAGCGGGCTTGCCAATCAGATCAAGGGCAAACTGCGTCAGGGCGACGTGTTCGTCAGCGCCAGCCCCAAGGTCAACGACAGTCTGATGGGCGCGGCTAACGGCGATTGGGTCAGCTGGTACATCACGTTCGCCCAATCCCCGGTCGTCATCGGCTACAACGCATCGAGCAAATTCGCCGCCGACTTGAAATCGAAGCCGTGGTATCAAGTGCTGCAAGAGCAGGGAATCAGAATAGGCCGTACCGACCCCAAGCTCGATCCCAAGGGCGCGCTCACAGTAACGCTGATGAAACAGGCCGAGACCTTCTACAAGAGCCCCGGACTGTCGGAGAAAATCATCGACGCGCCCGACAATTCCGCGCAGGTCTTGCCGGAGGAGACGCTGGTCGGCCGGCTGCAATCGGGCCAGCTCGATGTCGGCTTCTTCTATTCGACGGAAAGCGCGGACGCCAAAATACCGGTGATCACGCTGCCGCCGGAGATCACGCCGAAGGCCGTCTATACCGCCACCATCCTGCATAATGCGCCGAATGCCGACGGCGCCGACAAGTTCGTTGCGTTCCTCTTGGGCAGCGCCGGCCAGAGCGGTGATGAAGGAGCACGGGCTCGGCGTGCAAAAGCTGACGCTGACGGGTGACGCGGCGGGCGTGCCGAAGGACGTCCAGGCGCTGCTCGATCAGGCCAAGTGAAGCGGTTGAACGTGACACGCCGCGTTCCCGCACTTATTCCCTGGCTCGCCGGGCTGCTTGCGATCTATCTGATCGCGCCGCTGATCGCCGGTGCGCAGCAGGCGGGATTGGCCGACTGGAATACCGTCGATACCGCGGCGCTCACGCGCGCTTGCCTGGTATCGGTCGCCAGCGCGACATTAGCGACATTATTGATCGCGCTCGGCGGCATTCCGCTCGGTTATTTGCTGGCGCGGGTTTCGGGCCGCGCCGTCGGGTTGCTGGGTTTTCTGGTGCAGCTGCCGCTGGCCTTGCCGCCGCTGGCGAGCGGCGTCCTGCTGTTGTTTCTGGTCGGCTATTCGACGCCGATCGGCCGTCTCACCGGCGGCGCGCTGACCGATTCATTCGTTGGCATCGTGCTTGCCGAAGTTTTCGTCGCCGCGCCGTTTCTCATCATCGCCGCGCGCTCGGCCTTCGCCGCGATGGACCCAGGGCTCGAAGGCGTCGCCGCGACGCTCGGGCGCGATCCGCTGTTCGTCTTCTTCCGCGTCTGCCTGCCGATCGCCCGCCCGGCGATCCTGTCCGGATTGTTGCTGGCGTGGCTGCGCGCCTTCGGCGAATTCGGCGCCACCGTGATGGTCGCCTATCATCCCTATTCGCTGCCGGTCTATACCTATGTCGCATTCGGCGCGCAGGGCCTGCCGGCGATGCTGCCGGTGCTGATCCCCACGCTCGCGCTGGCGCTCGCCATCATGGTGCTGAGCACGCTCGCCGGCAATCGAGCTTCGGCGCGGGCGGCGGTGGCGGCATTGCCCTCGGTCCTACCAAGCACAGCGCCCGACATTGCCGCGCGTCGCTCCAGCAAAAACCAGCTCCGTCGATTTGGCGCTGCAACTGCAAAAACGGCTCGGCAATTTCCATCTCAACATCGCGTGGTCGCCGCAGGCGCGCCGCCTCGCCATCGTCGGTCCGTCCGGCTCGGGCAAATCGCTGACGCTGAAAATGATCGCCGGCATCGAGGCTTGCGATCGCGGCAGCATCCGGCTCGACGGCCACGATATCGCTTCGCTCGAACCGGCAGCGCGCGGCATCGCCTATGTGCCGCAAAATTACGGTTTGTTCCCGCATCTCACGGTGATGGAGCAACTGTCCTTCCCGGCCGGCGCCGATCCGCATTTGGCCCAACACTGGATCGAACGTTTCGGACTGCGCGGCCTGGAAACCCGGCACCCCGATGCGCTGTCGCTCGGCCAGCAGCAACGGGTCGCACTGGCGCGCGCGCTGGTGCGCCCGGCCCGTCTTCTGTTGCTCGACGAACCGTTTTCCGCGCTCGATGCGCCGCTGCGCGCGAGACTGCGCCGCGAAATGCTGGCGCTGCAAGACGAGCTCACCGCCACGACAATTCTCGTCACCCACGATCCGGCGGAAGCGGCCATGCTCGCCGACGAGATTCTCGTGTTCGAGAACGGCCGCGTCCTGCAATCGGGTCCGACCGACAAAGTGTATCGCCGCCCCAACAACGAAACAGTGGCGCGGCTCCTCGGCGCGGATCACGCAGCGCAAGGCATCGTCGTCGGCGTCGACAGCATTGCGATCGGTGCGGATGTCGTGCTCAAGATCGCCGGGACGGCGTTGACGCCCGGCGCGCGCGTCGGCTGGACCGTGTCCCCCGCGCGCGTTCGTTTGAGTGAAACCGGCCGCTACGACGGCGTGGTCGAAGCCGTCACCCGCGTCGCTTCCGGCCATCAGATCACGCTGCGCTGCGGCGATGCACGCATTGACGTGGCGACCGGCTACGTCGATCCGCCTCCCGGCAGCGCCTGCCGCTTCGACATCGATCCCGACGCGGTGCGCATCTGGCCGCTGGAGTGAGCGCGGTGTTCCTTGCCGTGACTATGGACTTTTCGATCGTGAGTGTGCGAAATCTTGGCGGGGGCTTTCGTGGAACGAGTGACACTGACCGGCGCCACTCAGCGGGCGCTTGAGCTTCATCGACGCACTCACCGACCCGGTACGGCGAGATGGCGCGGTGCTGGTCACTCTGAGCGGCTATCTTCTGATCTGGACGCTTTATGGCGTCATCGCCAAAAGCAACCAAAAAAGCAGTGGCGGCCGTCCGTACCATCAGTCAGGCCGGACTGTATCCCGCCAATGCGCGGCTGATTGAACGCGATGAGGCCAAGTTTACCGAAGCCGGCGACGGCACGCGCGATATTCTGGTTTTGACCTTTGAGTCGGCGGATCACCCGCTTGACCCGTGGATGAGTCGCGCGTTGGAGATTTGCGGCGACTATGGCGGTCAATGGGATCGGGATGCGCTGGCCGCGAAAGACTCGCAGCGCCGCGGAGCAGCGGGAAATTGGCGCGACAAGTTCTTGCGCGGGCCTTATTTGCGCGAACACGCCATCGCGCGTGGCGTGATGCGCGACACCACGGAAAGCTGCATCGCCTGGGAGCGATACATCGATTTCCAGGCGCAAGTAAAACAAGCCACGCTACGGGCCATTCGCGAGGTCACCGGCCGCTCCGGCACGTGCACCGTGCGCTTTACGCATCTCCATCCGGATGGGCCTGCGACTTATTTTACTTGGTATGCGCTCGGCGACAAAGCGCGATTGGTCGAGCAATTCTGGGCGATCAAAGCCGCCGCATCGGATGCGATGGCCGATGCGGGTGGGACGATTACGCATCATCATGCGCTCGGTCGCGATCATCGGACTTGGTACGATCGCGAGCGACCTGCGCTTTTCGGCGATGCGCTCAAGTCAGTCAAACAGCGACTTGACCCGCATCAGGTGTTGAATCCGGGCATCCTGGTCGATCGATGAGTGCATCTTGCGTTGAGAAATCCGGAAAAGACTGGAGGGGGTGCGCCTTGCTTGTGGCGGCCTCCTTAAAATGCCACGCCTCTGGTTTGTTTTGGATCAATGCTGGAATTTCCCTTTTGGGCTGAGCTGCGCAGCTAAATCACGCCGCAGCTATTTGTTTATCCCTTAAGGGCATGATGGGCCGGCATGATGGTTCGACCAGCACCTTGTTGCCGAACGACGCCGCCGCCAAGGAATACGCCCATCGCATTATCCGCCAATTCAAGGAAGCGGGCGGCTATGACAATCCCGACTTAAAAATGATCGTCAAAAACTCCGATAGCAAAGTGACTCACTTGATACGGTTTTAAGCCGGCTGTCCCAATTCCAAAATGCGTAAGGCTCCGGACGTACCCCCATGATACCGTCCGGAGCCCGACTTCTTGTGTCTCTCAGGAGAATCCTGAGGCGGTAATATTCTGCCATAGCTAACTTAGAATGCAATCAGGGTTTGCGGCCTCATTCATTTCTAACCAATCATGCGATGTCGTGTATTGGCCCACACCGACAGATATTGCAGCGCACGCGAATGTCGGCTTTCTCGGGAACTGCGGAAGTGATCGGCGCGCGCTCGAAGTGACGCGGATGACAGATCACGTCACTTTTCGACCGTCAGTTGACGCACTGCGAAAGTCATTCGATCACTTCGTCGGCGCGAACCTCCTAGTCCTGAAGAACGCGCCGGCGACGCCTTAGATCGCCGAGGCGCTATTATTGAGGAGGTCGTGCGATAAGCTGATGATGGGCAGTAACGCCGATCTCTCCGCGTTGCTCGCCATGGAACGTTTTATCGCTGTGATAGACTAGCAAAACCGCGGCGGCGTGAGTCAGCATTTGCGGCGCTACTAAGCTGATCCGTGCGGTGCCCTTTTTACCGGCGACGAAATTGTTAGCCTTGCCCGCACCATCAAGCGGCGTGAAGCCGACGGATTGCTGGTCGAAATGATTTTCAAAACGGCTATACGAGCCAGCAGGCTGAAGATTGGTGAAGCGTGCTGATATCTTGGCAGTGCCATTGAGTGGATGGCGTGATGGTAACGACGCCCTTGGCACCGAGCCAGTGTCCGAGATCGGTCCCCAATGGTTCACCTTTGGCGCTATAAAGCTGCGTCGTCTTGGCATCCTGTTCGATCAAGGCAGGCCGGAATCCGGCGGCATGTTGAATGTTCTGTGGCCCGGTCGCCGCCGGCGCCGAGGCATCTTGCACGAAGACCTGGGGATCGAGCGGCTTTGGTTGCTTTGTTTCAATGGAGAAAAATGCGGCGTGCGTCGTAAACGTCAAGTCGCCTGGACTGGCGGCATTACTAACATTGATACTGCCCGCAAATATCACTGCCAGTGCGATACCAGTGAGCCAACCGAATAGGCCGAACTTCATACTTTTCTCCTGTCTTTATGGGAAAGGGTTCGCAAATAGGCGGGTGGGAGCGAACTGAAAGTCAGATTGGCGCAAGTTTAGGGCAACGGCATCGATCTTCAATTCACTGTTGCGTCATTCGACGAAGTTTCCAAGCCGACAAGATATTCCCGCACCAGAAGCCGCGGCCGGTGCAGTCGGCTTTTTGCCGTTGCGACGGTGATGCCCAAGCGCTCGCAAATTTCGGCAATGGTCAATTCCTCGAAGTCGCGCAACAGAACCATTTCGAGATAGTGCGGCGGTAGAGATTCTAGGGCGAGCGCCAATTCCATTCGCAACTCGTCTCTCGGGCGTTCCATAAGTTTTTCGACGATCTCATTGTCGTCCAGGTCGGCGTGCGAAAACATCTTGCGAGAAAGACGCGCGCATTCCCGCCGCACAATCGTAAATAGCCATCCGGCAAAAGACGCTGCGGTCTTGAGAGACCCGACATGCCGCGTCACGACCAGCAGCGCCTCTTGAACGGCGTCGTCGATTTCGCTCGTCGCGCAGTGGCGCAGCACTAGCCAAGCTATTTGACACATCTTCGCGACGATAAAAATCAAAACAATATTGAGACCAGCAAGAAGAATCCCGCCTCAGATGGAGGTCCGAGGTTTTTTTGCCTCAATTGCTTATGCGGCACGGCCCGCTGGCAGGACGGCAGTCGCTTCCAGTTCGATCTTGCCCGGGGCGTCGAGCAGGTCGGCGACAAAAATCATGCTCATGGCCGGGTAATGAGTGCCCATGAGACGGCGCCAGATGCGGCCAAGCTCGCGCCGATCAGCGAGATAAGCGGGCTTGTCGGTGCAATAGGCAGTCATGCGACAGATGTGCTCGGGAGCGCCGCCGGCCTCGGCGAGCACCGCGAGGACGTTTTCGAGCGCCTGCTCGAATTGCGGCACAAGCTTAGCGCTATGAAATCGCTGCGCCGCGTCCCATCCCACCTGGCCTGCGACGAACACGATGCGCCCGGCCGGCGCCTCGATCCCGTTGGCGTATCCGATCGGCGGCGCCCATCCGGTGGGATGCAAAATGCGTACCGACATGACATGCTCCTGACGCCGTCGCTCGCCAGCTGATGGCGAAAGTTCAGTTTCCCGCGAAAATGGGCCGCTGCTTTTTCACGAAGGCCAGGTAGGCGCGCTCGTAGTCCTTGGTCTGCATACAAATGGCTTGCGCTTGCGCCTCGGCCTCGATGGCTTCATCGATGCCCATGTTCCATTCCTGGTGGATGCATTTCTTTGTCATGGCATTCGCGAAGGTCGGTCCATCGGCGAGCGACTTCGCCGCCGCCTGCGCGTCGGTGAGAACGGTCGCCGGGTCGCACAGCTTGTTGTAAAAGCCCCACCGCTCCGCCTCCGGTCCGTCCATCGAGCGTCCGGTATAGAGAAGTTCGGCGGCGCGGCCGGCGCCCACTATTCGCGGCAGGATGTTGCAGGCGCCCATGTCGGCGCCAGCCAGTCCGACCCGGACGAACAGGAAAGCCACCTTGCTGCGCGCGGTGCCGTAGCGCAGATCCGACGCCATCGCCAGGATCGCGCCGGCGCCGGCGCACACGCCATCGATGGCCGCAACAATTGGCTGCGGGCAGGCGCGCATTGCCTTGACCAGATCGCCGGTCATTCGGGTGAAGGCGAGCAGACCGCCCATGTCGTCTTTCCGCTGCATCTCGACCAGCGGGCCGATGATTTCGTGTACGTCGCCGCCAGAGCAAAAGTTATTCCCAGCGCCCGTGATAACCACCGCCTTGATGGCATCCGCATAGACGAGATTGCGGAAAGTATGGCGCAGCTCGGCATAGGAATCCAACGTGAGCGGGTTTTTCCGCTCCGGCCGGTTCAACGTCACCGTCGCAACCTTGCCGTCGACCTGCCAAAGAAAATGCTTGGTCTTGAAGTTCGTGAAATCGAGCCCGAAAGGCTGGAAATGCTGGGCTGTGTCGTTCATGGCGATGCTCCCTTTTCGATGTGGGCGGCAAGAGGCCAGTTGAATGCGTGCGTCAAGCGCACATCATCCGGCAAATGTCAGCCCTCCGCTAATGCTCAATACTTGTCCGGTGATATAATCGGACCGCGAACTGGCGAAAAACAGGATGCCATCGGCAATCTCCTGCGGCTTGGCGAAGCGGCGAAACGGAATCGCCTTGACGAAGGCTTCCCGTATCTTGTCCGGACGTGTGGCCAGCATGGGCGTGTCGGTGGGGCCGGGGCATACGCAATTGACGTTGATGGCGTAACGGGCCACCTCGCGCGCCAGCGACTTGGTGAATGCGATGACGCCACCCTTGGCGGCCGCATAAACCGTTTCGCCGGTACTGCCGACGCGGCCGGCATCGCTCGCAACATTGACGATTTTGCCTTTGCCGGCGGCGATCATTGGCGGCAGCAGCGCCTGCGTGAGATGCACAGGACCGCCGAGATTGATGGCGATGAGGCGATCCACGTAGTCGGGCGCGTTGTCGATGAATGGTTGCATGTCACCCCAGCCTGCCGCGTTGACCAGCATGTCGACACGGCCGCGGCGGGCGATCACCTCGGCGGCGCAGCGCCGCGCCGATTTCGGGTCGGCCAGATCGACCGCGACAACCTCGACCGCAAGCCCGGCAGCGGCGGCTTCTTTGGCCACCTCCGTCGCCTTGGCCTGGTTGATATCGGCACAAATGACGTGCGCCCCACAGCGGGCAAATTCCAAGACCGTTGCTTTGCCGATGCCGGACGCGCCGCCCGTGATCAGCGCTGTTTTACCGTCAAGCCTCATGAGCACGTTCCTTTCCTTTGTGCCGCGATCTCATCAATGGCTGGCGAGAAACGCCGCGACGCGCTCGCGCGTCTCGGCATTAGTCGAAAGCTGCCGTGTTTCTGAAAGTTCGCCGAGGTATCCGCGATCGCCGGGCTCTTCGGCCGCCGCAATGCACGCCTTGCTGGCGCGCAACGCCGGGGCCGGCAATCCGGCAATGTTCCCGGCGATCGCGGCGGCATGAGCCGGAAGCTCGGCACGGGCAACGGCCCACTGTGCGATGCCGAGGCGAACCGCCTCTGCGCCATCAATGGTTTCGGCTCCCAGAATGAGGCGCGATGCCACCGATCGGCCGCATAATCTGGTCAGGCGTTGCGTGCCGCCGGCGCCGGGGATGAGTCCAAGTCGGGCCTCGGGCAGGCCAAGCTTGGCTTCGAGCGCGACAATGCGGAGGTCGCAGGCGAGCGCCAATTCGAGCCCCCCACCCATCGCGGCGCCGCCGATCTCGGCCAACGTCACTTGTGGCAACCGCTCGAGCCGCTGGAATAGGCGTTGCAGCTTCACAACAAAGCGATAGGTGCGATCAGGTCCATCGGGAGCGTGGAAACGCTCGCGAACCTGAGCAAGATCCGCGCCGGCGCAGAAAACCTTCTGATCGGAACGTACATGCAGAACTTTACAATCCAGCTGTGCTGCCAGGTCGTCGAGTTTTGTGTCCAACATGGCAATGAATTTATCGCTCACCGCATTGACCGGCGGGTGGCTCAACGAGAGCGTCGCAATACCGTCGCCATGCGTTAGCGTGATCATGCTCGCATGCGCTCCGTGGTCAGCGCGGTGAGGCGCGACTTCATCAACTCGCGGGCGACAACGACCTTCTGCACCTCGGTCGCGCCCTCGTAGATGCGCAATGCTCGAATCTCACGGTAGAGCGCCTCGACTTTTACACCGACGCGCACGCCGTTGCCGCCGAAAATCTGCACTGCGCGGTCGATCACGCGCTGCGCCATTTCAGTGGCAAACATTTTCGCGATCGAAGATTCGCGCGTAATGCGCGCGGCGCCCTGGTCCTTGGTCCAGGCGGCGCGATAGACCAGTAACGCCGCCGCATCGATCTCAGCAGCGCTGTCGGCGAGCGAAGCTTGCGTCATCTGCAGGTCGGCGAGCGGCCCGCCGAACAGTTTCCGCGTCGCCGCCTGCTCGATCGCCTCGTGCAATGCCCGTCGCGCAAGACCGAGCGCCGCCGCTGCAACCGTCGAACGGAAAATGTCGAGTGTCGCCATCGCCACCTTGAAACCATCACCCGGCGAGCCCAATCTGTTTGCTACCGGCACGCGGCAGCCGTGGAAACGCAGCGCGGCAAGCGGATGCGGCGCGATGACCTCGATTCGACCGGCAATCGAAAGTCCGGGGGTGTCGGCGTCGACGACGAACGCGGACAAGCCCTTGGCGCCGGGTGCTTCTCCGGTCCGTGCGAACACGACGTAGTGGTCAGCAATGCCTCCGTTGGAGATCCAGGTCTTACTCCCGTCGATACGAACATAGCCGGGCCCGTCAGCTGTCGCGGTAGTTGCGAGCGCACCGACGTCAGAGCCGGCTTCCGGTTCCGACAGCGCAAAGGCGGCGATATGGCGGCCGTCGCGCGCCGGCGGTAGGTACTTCGCCTTCAGCGCATCGCTGCCGAAAAGCGAGATCGAGCCGGTTCCCAGTCCCTGCATCGCGAAAGCGAAGTCCGCAAGGCTCTCGTGCCAGGCGAGCGTTTCCCGTGCGAGACAAAGCGTGCGCACATCGATTTTGTCTGACAGGCCGCCATAGGCCGCCGGCACGATGGCCTTCAACCAGCCAGCGTCGCCAAGCTCGCGGACGAGGACGCGACAAGTGCGATCGACATCCGCGTGATCGATATGAGCGACAACATTTCGGTTCGCCCATTGCGCAAGCGCCGGAGCGAATTGCCGATGTGAATCGCCAAAAAATGGCCAAGCGAGGTGAGCAAGATCGATCATCAGTGCTCCATCCCTACCGAGCCCGCCTGTCGGGTCGCAAGTTCGCGCAGCTTGAAACGCTGGATCTTTCCGGTCGCGGTCTTTGGCAGCGTATCGACGAATTCGATCCAGCGCGGATATTTCCACGGGCCGATCGTGCGCTTGACGTGCGCCTTGAGGCCCTCATAGAGCGACCTGCCGGCGCCCTCGCCGGCGTTGCCTTTAAGAACCACAAAAGCCATCGGCTTAACCAGACCTTTAGAGTCCTCCGCGGGAACAACAGCTGCTTCGAGCACGTCGGGATGGCTGGCGAGCGCCGCCTCCACCTCGAAGGGTGAAACCCAGATGCCGCTGACCTTGAACATGTCGTCGGTGCGACCGCAGTAGCTGTACACGCCGTCGGGCCGTCGAACATATTTGTCGCCGGTCCGTGTCCACTCACCCTCGAAAGTCCGGCGCGTGCGCTCACGCTGGTTCCAATATCCCGCCGCGGTCGACGGGCCACGCACCAATAGCTCGCCCATTTCACCGTCGGGAACGTCAGCTCCCGCGGCATCAACGAGGCGCACGTCGTAGCCCTCCACCGGTACACCAGAAGTCCCGTATTCAACCGCATCAGGAAGGTTGGTCAGAAACAGATGTCCCAGTTCGCTTGAACCGACCCCGTTGACGATGTCGAGGCCGAAACGCTCACGCCACCCGAAACCGATATGTGGCGGCAACGGCTCGCCTGCCGAAAAGCACAGCCGCAGACGTGTTGAGGCGAGTTCGGGCGTGCATTCGGGATCGGCGAGGATCGCTGCATAGAGCGTCGGCACCGCAAAAAACATGGTTGGCTGGTGTTGCCGCAGCACTTCGAACACGGTCCGCGGCGTTGGCCGGTCCGGGTACAGCACCAATGTCGCGCCGACGCCCAGTGAACAGATCGAAGTACCGATACCATATGCAAAAAACAGTTTTGCCGCGGAAAAAATCACATCGTCCTCGCGCATCCCGATCCGACTCTGACCGGCCAGCCGCGTCATCGCCATCGGGCTCGAATGCACGTGCATCACGCCCTTCGGCATCCCGGTGGTACCGGATGAGTAGAGCCAGTACGCGACCTCGTCCGCGCAGGTTGGAGTTACCGCGGCAGGTACGCGTTCGGCGGCGAGCAGCGCGTCAAATCGCGGCAGCGACTGAGGACCATCGCCGATCACGACGATCTGCCGCAATGTCGGCACGTCCGCAGCGGCGCGCTGCACGATGGGAAGAAGCGGCGACGAAACGAATACCATCTTGGCGCGGGAATCCATGAACAGATGATGATATTGGTCTTCGGTAAGCAGCGTGTTGAGGAGCACCGGAATAACCCCGGCCCGGATCGCGCCCCAGAACAGGATCGGGAACTCGATCAAATCGTACAGTATGATGGCAATCCGATTTTCCCGCTCCACTCCGAATCGTGCCAACGCCGGGCCCACGCGCGCTACGGCATCCTGCAATTGCGCATAGCTGATGGCGCGCGACGCATCCACGAATGCAGCTTTATTGCCGCGGCCTTCCGCAACGTTCCGATCGATGAAGTCGACAGCCGCATTGTAATTGCGTTCGATATCCATCGCTCCGCTCGTCCAGTGCGTGCAAAAAGCCAGTAAAGACCGCGGCGTGATCGAATTCCTTGATTTAAATCAGAAACCGGCCCCGCAGCCGCAGTGCCGGGCCAAAGAACTTCGCCTCGCCGCCTCCGTTTGGGCGATTACTCTGTCCGGCAACCATATCAGGCATCGCAATAATGCATAGCGCGGCTGTGGCGGGCCAAAAAATTCCAGGCGCGAACCGACCTTAATTGATCTTTGTCATGGCGCGCCAAGCCAGGGATGCTGTGCTGGACCTGCAAAAATGCTCGAGGATCGTCCATGGCGCAGGCGCAAGTGGAGTGCCGGAGGCGTATTCTACGTCTGAAACTCAACGGCCGATGGCGCGAGGATGCCGTTGCCGAAAATCTTTTGCTGGTCGAGTATCTGCGCGATGTTGTCCGCCTAGCTGGGACCAAGACTGGCTGCGACGGCGGCGAATGTGGCGCCTGCACGGTGCTGGTCGACGATCAGGCCATGCCCTCGTGCATTGTGCTTGCTGTCCGGTGCGAGGGGCGGTCGGTCGAAACGATCGAAGGGCTGGCATCGCAGGGCCGGCTGCATCGATTGCAGCGCGCTTTCCACGACAAGCTCGGCGCCCAGTGCGGCTTTTGCACGCCCGGTATGATTATGGCCGCGGAAGCATTGCTGCGACGTAACCCGCAACCCAGCGACAGCGATATCCGCACAGCCTTATCCGGCAACCTGTGCCGCTGCACCGGTTATGTGAAGATCATCGAATCGGTCCAGGCCGCCGCGGAGACAACATCATGACACAGACCACCGCCATCGCGACGGCAGTACCGCGGCGCGGTGTTCCGCTGATTGACGGCGTAGAGAAAGTGACCGGCCGCGCTACCTATACGGCCGATCTCGACCATGCCGGTGCGCTGGTCGGGCGCATCTTTCGCAGTCCAGTGAGCCACGGCGAGATCGTCCGGCTCGACGTTGCGAACGCCCGTGCACTCGACGGCGTTTTCGCGGTGCTCACTGGCGAGGACTGCCCTCACAGCTACGGCGTGCTGCCGGTCGCCATGAACGAATTCCCGCTCGCGCGCGGGCGCGTGCGTTACCGTGGCGAACCGGTCGCAGCGGTGGCCGCCATCGACGCCGCGACCGCACAGCGTGCCCTCGACCTTATCGGATTCGAGGTGCGTGAGTTGCCGGCCTATTACACACCCGCCGCGGCGCGAGCGGCGGACGCAATGCCGCTCCATGACAACAAACCAGGCAACCTCGAGCGCGAAGTCCATCACGCCTTCGGTGACGTTGCGGCGGGCTTTGCGCGGGCCGATCTTGTGCGCGAGGACTGTATCAGCTGCGCGGAACTCAACCATGCGCAGATCGAGCCGCACGCAGCGCTCGCCGAATATGAGCCGCTCACGCAACGCCTCACGATGCAGAGCGTGACGCAGGTCGCCTACTACCTTCACCTCATGTTGGCGCGCTGCCTCGACATGGACGCGTCGCGCATCCGTGTGATCAAGCCGTTTGTGGGCGGCGGCTTCGGCGCGCGCGTCGAGGTGCTCAACTTCGAAATCATAACGGCACTGCTCGCCCGCGCGGCCGCCGGCAAGGTTATGATGCAGCTCACCCGCGAGGAGAACTTCCTCACCCACCGCGCGCGTCCGCAGACCGAGGTTAAGCTAAAGCTCGGTATGTGCCGCGACGGGCGGATCACCGCCTGCGAGTGCGAAGTGACGCAGCGTGGCGGGGCCTATGCCGGGTATGGGATCGTAACCATTCTTTACGCGGGCGCATTGTTGCAGGGGATCTACGATATTCCGGCGATCAAGTACGACGGCTATCGCGTCTACGCCAATCTGCCGCCGTGTGGCGCCATGCGCGGCCACGGCGCGGTCGATACGCGCCACACCTTCGAATGCCTGCTCGATCGTATGGCGCGCGAGCTTGGGCTCGACCCCTTCGCGGTGCGTCGGGCGAATCTTTTGCACGCGCCCACCCGCACCATGAACGATCTGATGGTGAATAGCTACGGGCTGCCGGAATGTCTCGATGCGGTTGAGCAGACGAGCGGTTGGCGCGAGCGCATCGGCAAGCTGCCGCCGGGCAAGGGTCTGGGAATGGCCTGCTCGCATTACGTCAGCGGCGCCGCCAAACCAATCCATTGGACCGGCGAGCCGCACGCCGCGGTCAATCTGAAACTCGATTTCGACGGCAGTATTACCGCTTTCACCGGCGCGGCCGACATTGGCCAGGGCTCCTCGACCGTGGTGGCGATCGCGGTCGCAGAGACGCTTGACGTCGCGCTCGAGCGCGTGCGCGTGGTGTCGGGCGATAGCGCCATCACGCCAAAGGACAATGGCGCCTATTCTTCGCGCATCACGTTCATGGTGGGAAACGCAGCGATCGATGCGGCGAAAAATCTGAGAAAAATCTTGATCGAGGCGGCCGCCCGAAAACTAGAAGCGACGCCCGAGGATATCGAATGCATTGGAGAACAATTCCGCGTTGGCAGCGGCAGGCAAGCTGTCCTGCCGTTCGCCGATGTCGTGCAAGCAGCGCTGGCCGATGTGGGTGCGATCACCATGAAAGGAACCTTCACCTGTCCGGCGGAAGCTCAAGGCGGCAGACACCGGGGCGGCGCAGTCGGCTCGACCATGGGCTTCAGCTACGCGGCCCAGGTGGTCGAGGTCAGCGTCGAAGAGACGACGGGTGCCGTTACCGTCGACAAAGTCTGGGCCGCTCTCGATTGCGGCCACGCCATTAATCCACTCGCCGTCGAAGGACAAATCCAGGGCTCGGTGTGGATGGGCATGGGCCAGGCACTGAGCGAGGAGACGCGCTATCTCGACGGCTTGCCGGCGCATGCGAGCCTGCTCGAATACCGCGTTCCCACCATTGTCGAATCGCCGCCGATCGAGGTCCACATCGTGGAAAGCCACGATCCGCACGGCCCGTTCGGCGCCAAGGAGGCGAGCGAAGGCGCACTCGCCGGCTTTGCCCCTGCCCTCGTGAACGCGGTCGCGAACGCCATCGGCATCGATCTCGACGAAATACCGGTGACGCCGGATCGCGTCATGGAGGCGCTGGTCGAGCGCCGCCGGCGCGTGCGGCTTGGCGCCTTGCAGAAGGCCGCGTCATGATTTTGCCCCTGCCAGATTTCCGTGTCGTTCGCCCGCGCGACGTTCAAGCGGCGGTGGCGCTGCGCGGCGCGGAGGCATCGAGCCGCTACCTCGCCGGCGGCACTGATCTCGTCGTCAACTTGCGCCATGGCCTCGACACCCCGGCGCTGCTCATCGACCTCTCCGTCATTGACGAACTGCGCGAGCTAAGAGTGACGGAGCGCGGGGCGCGCATCGGCGCTTGTACAACTCTTGCCGCGCTTTTCGACACACCGGCGATCCGCGAGCGCTACCGTGCGGTGGCGGAGGCGGCGGCGGCAATTGCCGGCCCGAGCATGCGCACCCTGGCAACTGTAGGCGGCAATCTCTGCCTCGACACCCGGTGTATTTACTTCAACCAGAGTGAATGGTGGCGGCGGTCGAACCACTTTTGCCTCAAGCATCGCGGCGATACTTGCCACGTGGCGCCCCAAGGCCAGCATTGCCACGCCGCCTTCAGCGGCGATCTGGCGCCGGCGCTGATGATTTTCGACGCCGAGGTCGAAATCGCCGGGAACGCCGGACGGCGGTCCATTCCGCTCGCCGATCTCTATGCGGAGGATGGCCGCGCGCATCTCACGCTTGGTGCCGAGGAAATCGTGGTGGCCGTGCACCTGCCGCCCGACCCGCCGCCCTCAAACTATGCCAAGGCGCGCGTGCGCGGCGCCATCGATTTCCCGCTGGCAGGCGTTGCCGTTGCGCTCACCGCCGAGAACGGACAGGTCCTAACGCTGCTCGTCGGGCTGACCGGCACGAATTCGCGGCCGTTCCTACTCGAAGGCACCGACGCCTTCATCGGCCGCGCGCTCGACGAAGGGGCATTGCAACGGCTCGAAGGGCTCGTGCAAAAGCAGGTTCAACCGATGCGCACTACACTTGCCTCAGCTCACTATCGCCGGCTTGTGGCGGCAGCGCTCGCGCGCCGGCTTGCGGGCGACCTCTTTTCTCAGGCTGGCGGTTCGCCATGAGCGGCGATTGCTGCAACGCATCATCTTACCGCGGGGCCGGCTTGATAAAAGTCAACGAGCGGTCCGAACCAAGGGGCTAGACTTCAAAACATCGATCGTCCCACAGGCCTTAGAACATGACGTTCTCCAACCGCATCTGTCAGACCTTGCAAAACGAGCACGCCGCGACAATGGCGCTGATGGAGCGCATCACGCACTTGTTGGGGCGTTATCCTCGCGGCAATCCGCCCAACGCCAATGACCGCGCCGTCGCCCAATTGCTCGCGGAGATATCGCCGGCAATAGAGGTCGATATTGAGCGACATTTTGTGTTCGAGGAGAGCCGACTTTTCTCCTGCCTCGATGCGGTCGGCGCCAGCGCCATCGGCGCCCACCTCACCGAGGAACATAAGGCGATACGTCCGCTCGGACTGCGCCTCGCCGCACTTTCACGCGCCGCGATCGCTGGCTTCGACGCGCCGAGCTGGGATGAATTTCGCACAGTCGGGCAGGAACTTTGCGACCGCCTGCTTGCCCACGCGCACAAGGAGGATATGGCCTTGTTGCCGTTGCTCGAAGATTCGATGGATGCAGAAACCGAAGCCAAACTTTACGGCGAATATGTCGACAATGCATGAGGTCCGCCATGGCGGAAACTAGCACGACATTCCATGACGACGTTCGCGCACTCAGCGGCGGTGACCTCGAACGGGTGATCACCATCGACCGAGCCCATAGCGGGCGCTCAAGGCGACATTTCTTCGAGAAGCGCTTTGCAGCGGCGACCGCGCATCCGCACGAATTCATCCAGATCGGCGTTATGCGCGGAGGTTCGCTGCGCGGTTTCGCCATTGCCCGCGTGTTCTGCGGCGAATTCGGTCGCGACCCTGCCATCGCCATGCTCGATGCGATCGGCGTCGAGATAGAAGTCCAGGAGCGTGGCGTCGGCCATTCGCTCATGGATGGACTGATCGAAGCGATGTGCAGCGCCAGCGTGCATACGCTGCAGTCGCAGGCCGAGTGGACCAATCACAGGCTGATGCGATTTTTCGATGCGTCCGGATTTAAACTTGCCCACCGTGTGGTATTGGAGCGGTCCGTCGCCGAGCCGCTGGCAGAACCGAGCGAAGCAGTGTGAATCCCAACGCCCCCAGCGGGAGAAAGCATGAGCGAGGTCATGGGCAATCGTGCAAACATCAACATTCCCGAGCGCGTCGGCGAAGCGGCGGAAATCAATTACGGAGGACCCGCCGATGCGGATTTCGGACCGCTCACCCGCGACCTCATCCCTGTACGTTCGATGGTTGAGGGCGATTTGCACGCCCTCATCGCCATCGATCGCCGCATCACGGGACGGAATCGTTCGGCCTATTTCGAGCGCAAACTCGAGGAGGCGCTGCGCGAATCCGACGTGCGAATTTCGCTCGTGGCCGAGCGCGACGGCCGGCCAGTCGGCTTCATCATGGCTCGCGTGACGAGTTCGGTCGTACCGACTCCGCCGCCGTCATGGACACGATCGGAGTTGATCCGGATTATGGCAACTGCGGCGTTGGCCATGCGCTTGTCACACAGCTTCTGGTCAACCTCATGACGCTGCGGGTCGACAAGGTTCTCACTGAAGTCGACTGGAGTGCCCGCGATCTCCTGAGTTTCCTCGATCGCTGCGGCTTTCGCCCGTCGTCGAATCTTTGCTTCGATCGCACCATTGCGCGCCCGCGCGATTCGATTAGGTCGTGATCTAATTCAATTGAATCGGATCACGGTTTAAATTTTAGTTTGAGCATGATTTTTCCGAAAACCGGTTCCACTTTTCGGGATCATGCTCCAAGCCGGCGTGCCGATCCACCGCGCAAATATCAGCCATGCAATTGCTGGTACTTCGCCAGCAGGTCGTCCTTGCTTTCTTCCCAATCCGGATTCGGCACGATGCATTTGGCCGGACAGACCAGCATGCATTGCGGCTCGTCCTCGGCACCGACGCATTCCGTGCACTTCATCGGGTCGATGACGTACATCGGATTCCCCGCGGTAATGGCCTTGTTCGGGCAGACCGGCTCGCAGGCATCGCAAGCCGTGCAGGCTTCGTTGATCATCAGGGCCATAACTCGTCTCCTTGGCCCCTCAGGCCGCCTTCGGGACGTTGCCGAGCGCGGCGAGCTTATCGAAACGAAAGGCGCCCCACAACGCCGCCCCGATCGCGCCGGCATAGATCGAATCGGGATGGCTGCGGATGATGGTCTTCATGTCCTTGATATTGGCGACATCTTCCGCCAGCGCGGCGACCAGGCCGTTGTCGAGCGCAAGCCCGCCGGTCATCATGACGACGCCGTCGGTCATGCGGATCGATTTCAAGAGTGCCGACAGCCGCGTCGCCATCGACAAGTGAATGCCTTTGAGGATGTTGGGGGCCGTGATGCCGCGCGACACCATGTTGATGACGTCGGTCTCGGCGAGCACCGCGCAGATCGAGGACACCACCTCAGGATTATCCGACTTGCGCGACAACGCCCCGATCTCGTCCTGGGCGATGCCGAGATAGCGCGCGATGTTCTCCAGGAACTGTCCCGAGCCCGAGGCGCACTGGCTCGTCATCTTGTAGTTCAAAACCTTGCCGCGCTCGTCGATGCTGATAGCGCGCCCATGCAGCGCGCCCACGTCGAGCGCGGCGCGTGATGCGGGATCGAGATAGATGGCGCCGCGGCCGTGCGTCGTCATCGAATAGAAGTGGCCGGTATGGAACGGGATGCTCTCGCCTTCCCCGGTCGTCGCGACATAGTCGACGTCCTTCTCATTGATTTTGCCGTCTTGGAGCATCTGATCGAAGGCGAGCCGCGACAGCTCCATCGGGTCGCGTTGCCGGATGCGCATGGAAAACCGCGACAGCCAAGTACTCTGTCCATTCTCCACCTTGAACAAAGCCGCCTTGACGGTAGAGGTACCGACGTCAATTCCGACCGCGATCGTCATACTTCACTCCCATCGGTCTGTCCCAGATGCGCCCGCCGTGCGAACTCGGCCGCTCCGAGTGCGCCGGTGTAGATCGAGTCCGGATTGATATTGATGGTGACGTCGCCGTAATTCTCCTTGATCAACTTGCGCAACTCGCGCACCGCCGCTTCGTTCTTGGCAACGCCCCCTGTGAAGGTGAACTCGTCGGTCACCCCGCCGGAGCGGGAGATGATCGAAATCGCGCGAAGGATGATAGCGCGGTGCAGTCCCGCCAGAATGTCCTCGCGCTTCTCGCCCAGCGACAGGCGATCGCGCAGCTCGGCGCCGGCAAAAACGGTGCAGGTCGAGTTGATGCGCGCCGGACGGTCCGACTTCATCGCCATGGGACCAAGCTCGTGCAGACCGATATTCATCTCGTCGGCGATGTAACCGAGATAGCGTCCGCAGCCCGCCGCGCATCGGTCGTTCATCTGGAAGTTCTCGACGATGCCCTTGGGGTCGACCTGGATGCCCTTGGTGTCCTGGCCGCCGATGTCGAGCACCGTGCGGGTCTTGGGATACATCATGTGGGCGCCTAGCCCATGACAGAGGATTTCCGAGCGGATGTGCTCCTTGGAGAACGGTAGCGTCACCCGGCCATAGCCGGTGCCGACGAGGTAGGTTTCTTCCAGATCGATGTCGAGGGTGGCTTCGATCGTCTTCGGCACGTCGCTCGATCCGGTCTTGACCGCACCGTCCGCGGCGAGAACGCGGGCAAGGGCGCGGCGGAATTTCTCGCTCAAGCCACCCGACGGCGGCCGGTTCTCCACCTCGATGATCGACTTGTCGTAGACGTTGAGCAGCAGCTCGTAAGGTAGCCGCGCCGCGCGGGCGACGTCCTCGGCATGGACGTGGTAGCGCGAGCCGGCAATGTCGCGGAAGAAGTCCGACTTGCGCTTGGCGCCGGGCGCGTAGAGCGACGGCGCTTCCTCGCGCAGCAGCTTGAACACCTCGCCGATGGCGTCCTTGACCTCGATTTCGACCTTGGCAAAACGCTCGCCCTTGACCTGCCCGCGGCAGGTCGCCTCGAGATCTTCGAGCTGTTCGAGGAACTGCACGAGGCGGAAGGACCGATGAAGCGCGTCGAGAAACTCGTCGAGCTCGCTGCTGTTACCGCCTCCGGTATTCAGTGCGCGGCGAAACAGCGTGAAGCGTCCATCGATGCGCGCCTCTTCGCTCGCCACGCGAGTCGCCGTGGCGTAATTTGAGCGCGAGTTGGTGATCCCGCGGCCGATGACGTCGCAGCTCTCATCGAGCAGAACCGCCTTGGTGGTGGTCGATCCGAGATCGATTCCGACAAAGGTCTTCATCAGTATCTCCCTGGATCTGTCCTCAGGCGGCCGCAAGCGCGCCCGCTCGTTTCTGCTCGATCATCTGGAAATAGCTCTCCAGCCGGTTCTTGATGTTGGCGGCCGAGAAGTAGCGCGGATCGACGAGATCGGATTCGATAAAGGCCGCCGGCTTACCGGTCCGCTTCTCGACCTCGCGCATCATCAACAGCTGGCCGGCGGAGAAGCTGTTGCAGCTCTTGATCGAATTGATCAGCAGGCCGTCGGCATCGTACTCATTAATATAATTCGACAGCATATCGATGCGCATCGGCAGGCTGCGGTTGGTGTAGACGCCGAGGCAATATTCGGCCAGCGTCTCCAGCGGCTTGTCGGGATCGTGGCGGAACCCGAGGTCGTAGACGCCGCCGACCTTGCTATAGCTCGAAGCGACGATCACAGCGCCTTCGTCGTAGAACATCTTCCAGAACTGGCGGAAGCTCGTGTAGTTTGGTGGACCTTCGACGACCAGGCGATATTTCTCCTTGCCCATGTCGCCGTCGGGTGTGACCGGCCCTAGGCCGTGGGCGAGCCGGTCTTCCACTTCGGCGCGCAGAAACTTGTAATATTCGATGGCATCATCGGTGCCGCGGAAAGCGCCGAAGATCGGGCCGATGTAATAGATGGCGCCGAAATAGGCGTCGATCGGCGAGGGCTTGTTCTTCGCGCTCTGCAGCACGCGAACGAGATCGTCCTCCGCCTTCACCGACTTCTTCAGATATTCGCGCAAGCGGTCGATATCGAACTTCACTCCGGAGACGCGCTCGAGCTTGGGAATCACCTCGTCCTTGAGCTGCTTCACCATGTACTCGGTCATGTTCTTGGTGATCTTGCCGTCGCCCATGTAGGGCGTGTGCAGCATGATCGTCTCGCACTTGTATTGCTCGCGCAGCAGCTCGAACCACTTCATGAAGGTGAAGCAGCCGGTATAGGAGAGCAGCAGCACGTCGGGATCAGGAAATTTCTTGCCGTTCGGCGCGATGTTGCCTTTCGCCATCATGCCGATGTCCGATTTCACGTAAGTGCAGACGTCCTCCGAGTGGCCAATCTTTTCAGCTTCGAGCACGAAGGCTCCGCTCGTCCGCCGCAGCCCGTTTTGAATGGCGTTGACCTCGGGCAGGTTGTTGACGAGGCCGAAGCACATGATCAGCTCGTTGAGGTTGCCCGGCACGAAAGTGGCCGCAACCTTCTCGCCGGTCTGCGGCGCGCAGGTGAGCCGATCGTAATGGCCGGCCATCATTTCCTTCTGCTTGACCATGGAGGCATCCTTGACGACTTCCTTCGCCGCTTTAGCCTTCGGCGTGACGAATGTGGTTGTCATGTCCCGCTCCATAGTTTAATCGAATCGGAAAACGTCCCGGCCTGTTCGCGGATCGGCTGCATCTGCCCGGAATTTTCCGCGTATTTAAAGGCGATGTAGGGAATGCCGGCGTCCTTGAGCACGTGTTGCAGCATCGGCCGGTCGAGCAGCGCCGGATCGCAGAAGCTCGGGGCGGCGAAGATCACGCCTTCGGCGCCGGATCGCCTGACCGCGCGCACGAGATGCTGGCCCTTTTCCTTCAGGTCCGGCTCGTATTTGGCCGCCGTCGATTCGGACTGATGCAGGAACGCACTGGCGAGGTTCCGCAGCGGATCCCCTTCGCTCGAGGTGTCGGCCGTGAGCCAGCGCGTGACCAAGAGCAAGTCGTCGTCGACGACGTAGCAGCCGGCGAGCTCGAGCGATTTGATCAGATTGAGCGGCGGCTGCTCGCAGAACGCGCCGGTGACGACGACGCGGCAATTATCGCGGCGCGGACGCTGCTCGGCGCGGGCGGCGGCGAGATAGTCGCGCAGCATCGCCGAATGTTCCTCGACCGGGAGCCCCATGCCGGCGCGGAGCACCAGGTAGGCTTCGGCCGCCGGGGCCTGCCACGGGCATTCGGCACGGAAGGCATAGAGCTCGCGAACCAGCCGGCGATTCTCGTTGTAGAGCGCGATCGAGTTGCGCAACTCCTCGTCGGTGATCGGCTTGCCGCGCAGTTCGCCGAGGTCGTGCCGCAGCTCGGCCAGCTCGTTGACGTAGTAATTGCCACCGATGTCGTCGCGATAGTTCTGCGGAACGTCGAAATAGCGGACATACACGGTGGGAAACAGCATCTTCCACATGCCCGACAAATTTCGGATCACGTCGCAGATCGAGGGAAACAGCATGCCATCGACAAAATCGAGCCGGCCGGAAACTCCCAGTTCGATGGTCGAGCGCGGGATACGGCAGATGTAGCTCTGATAGTAAGCGTCGCCATGGATAACCTCGAGCTGATCACCGCCGCCAAGGATGCCCAGCGGCAGCATGCCGCCGGCGTGGATGAGTTCACGCGGGACGTAGATCGGCATGTAGCCGACCACCTTGCGACCTGGCATTGCTGCCTTCCACTCCCGCGCGGCAGCGAACGACAAATCCTCGAACAGCGCATTGGCGCGAGCGACGATGTCGACCGTGGCCGACTTTTTCACCGATGCGTCCATCGTGCCGCCCTCTTGGCGATAAAGGCTTCGAGGCCTTCCACCGCGTCGTGCGTAGTCATCAACCCGTCGAGATAGAGCCGCTCGACGGCCACAAGCTTAGCCTTCACGCGCGTGACATAGTCGAGGCGCGCGGCCTTGACGGCGTGACGCAGTGAGCTGCCACTCTTGGTCTTGAGGTACTCATCGAAATAGGCGATCGCCGCGCGCGTCGGATCGGGTGCTGCTTCGTGCGCAAGCCCCATGGCGACGGCTTGTGCGCCCGTGATGCTGCGGCCGGACACGAGCAGATCGAATGCGCGTTGCGGCCCGATCAATTCCGGCAACAGGCAGGACGCGGCCGGAGCGAACACGCCGAGTTTCAGCTCCGGCTGAGCAAGCGTCGCATCGGCCGTGACGAACAGGAGATGGCCCGCAAGCGCAACTTCAAGCCCGCCGCCGAGACATTGTCCGCGAACGGCAACCAGGATGGGAACCGGCGCTTCCACCATGCGCAGGATCAAACCGTGAATATCGCGAAGCATCGCGGTGCACTGCGCCGGCAGGTGCTCCTCGACACTGGCCCCGAAGCTGAAATGCGGACCGTCCGCATCGAGCACCACGGCGCTCACACCGGGACTTGCCAGATGTTCAGATAACGCCTTGTCTAGCGCCGCAATCATAGCGGCATCGATCAAATTTGCTTTCGGCCGGCTCAAAGTCAGGCGCAAGAGCCGACCCTCCGCATCGAACCAGACTTTGAGCCCTGAGGTCATGACGTCGTTCTCGCCCTAGGCATGATCCGTTCCGTCAGCTCGTCACTCCACGGCGTGTTAGCGGCGAGCGCTCGCCGCAGGCCGATGAAGTCGATCTCGCGACCGGTCTCCCGCGTGCCTTCGTTAAAGGCGCGGAAGCCGGCGCGGGCTTCGGTCATCATGTTGAGCGCGAGCCAGGCCCGCGAATTCTCCTTGTTGCGGTTCCACGCGTCGAGCTTCGGCTTGCGCAGTTCTTCGACCGTCTTAGTGGTACAGTCAGGGAACGTATAGAGCAGCTTGGTGCACAGCGATTCGACCTTGTTGTCGAGACCGCTGAGATCGACCGTGCCGCGCTTCATTAGCTCTTGCCCGGCTTTCAGCGAATCGCCGGTCTTCGGCTTGCCGAATACGAATCGTCCGTACTCATCGGTGATACGGCTTGTTTCCACCAGGGGGTTGGCAATGAACTGGTCGTCTACCTTGAGCGCCGGCACCACGTCCGTGATCACGCCCATGAAATACGCCTCGTGTGCAGAAAACGGCTCACACAGCACGCACGCCACCATCGCACGCTCGGCGCCGATGACCACGGGGAGGAAGTCGGTCGCACCGCCGATCGGCGCTGAGCCGTGTTTGGGTCCCGCCTGGCCGAATCGCGCGAGATCCTGGGCGATGGAAAAGTCGCAGGCCATGCCAATTTCCTGGCCGCCGCCGATACGCATGCCGTTCACGCGACAAATCACTGGCTTGTCACAGGCAAAGATCGCCGAGACCATGTCGTTGAAGAGTCGCATGTAGCCACGATATTCCTGCGGGTTGCCGGCGTAGTATTCAGCATATTCTTTGGTGTTGCCGCCGGTGCAGAATGCCTTGTCGCCAGAGCCGGTAAACACGACGGCGACGACATCGCGTGCGGCGCTCGCCTCGCGAAATGCGAGGATGACGCCCTTCACCATGTCGGTCGTGTAGGAATTGTACTGGGTCGGATTATCGAGCGTGATCCAGGCGTTGAAAAGGCCGGCGACCGGCTTGCCGGCGGTGTCCTTGACTGGACGCTTTTCATAAATGACGCCCTTGCTCGCCGTTTTACGTACATGCTCGGGAACGAGCATGTGTTCCCTCGGCTCGCTGCGAGAGCTGGCTGTGACACGGACTGCTTCGGCGCTCATGATTTAACTCCTTAATGGGTTGGGACGAGCACTGCTCGACGTTTGAGTTCGGCGTGATGGACCGCCTTGAAAATTCGGTTGATCTCGTTGAGCGGGTGCTTTTCTACGAACGGCGCGACCTTTACGCGGCCAGTCAGAACCATGTCCAATACGGCTGAGTAGAGCTCCGGCGGGCATCCCCAGTTGCCAAGAGCGCGCGCGTGGTAGGCCATGAGGTTCGAAAGCCGAACCTCGATCTTGTCCATGGTAAAGCCAACCACGCACAAAATGGCGCCGTGGTTCATCAGATTAAAAGCGGTTTCCTGCCCGGCGCGCGTGCCTGAGCATTCGAAGATGATCCATTCGGATTGGCGCAGTCCGTTCTGCTTAGCGAACGCCTGGATTGCCGATTTGAGGTCACGGCCTTTAAGCTGCCGCACGTCCAGAGTGAGCGCCGCGCCCTGCTGGCCGATCGCTGCGAGCCGATCCGGGTTGACGTCAATGGCGACGACCTTGCCGCCGAACGCGTTTGCGATCTGAACCGCGTAACCGCCGACCACGCCGACGCCGTTGACGACGACTAGATCTCCTTCACAGACGCCCGCCTGCACCACCGCTTGATAGGGGGTCGTCACGGCATCGGCGATCACCGAGACATCGGCAAGTTCGATGCCGACGCTCTTAAGTAGCGCCTCGTCGACTGCGCACAAACCGCGCGCCGGGACCACGATGTGCGTCGCGAACCCGCCGTGGTTATCGTTGCCCGGCATTTTCTGATTGGGGCAAATGGTGGATTTGCCGCGGCGACAGGCATCGCAGGTACCGCAGGGAATCACCGCGGGGACGATGACGGCGCGGTCCATCCACCAGCGGGCATCCGATCCAGTATCGACGACACGACCGCTGATCTCATGTCCGAGCGTCAGCGGTAGGGTATGCTTGGTGCGGACTCCGTCGTAGTAGTAACCGAGATCGGTGTGGCAGACGCCGCAGCGGGCAATTTCGACGACCACCTCGCTAGATCCCGGGGAAGGGTTGAACTCGGCGCTGACCAGCGGCGCGCCCGGGCTCGTCATCACCCACCGGACCGCTGCATTCATTGTTTCTCTCCGTGCGTTGTCAGCATCTTAAAAACTCTCAAGGTGCCGCCGTCTTAGGTTCGACGCAGGACAAATTCAGTGACTTAATCGTTATCTAAGTACGTGCGTGAGTGCTTGATATGAATCAAACTGGCCTCGGTAATTTTGGCGTCTAATGACGCCATTCAGCTGGAGACGGCGGCATGCCGGACAGCATTGCTATAGCAATCCTCGGTAGCGGCGGCGCCGGCGCTCTTACCGCCGGCAATTTCCTACTTGAAGCGGCATGCGCGGCGGGATGGTACGGGTTGCTGACACGGACCGTGGGGCCGCAAATCCGCGGTGGCGAGGCGGCGGCTCTGGTCCGCTTGGCAACCCACCCGATCGAATGCATGCCCGAACGATATGACGTGCTGATCGGAATCGACTGGCTCAACGCCAACCGGTTCGGCGCGGAAATTGACGTGGGTCCGCACAGCCTGGTCATCAGCGACCCACGCGGCGGCGACTTGCCACCCGTGGTCGGCCGCATCGGTGCGCGCGTGGTCGAGGTCCCGATCAAGGAAATGGCGAAAGCCATTCCTGGCGGGCGCCCGAACATGGTTGCGCTCGGCATTGCTGCCGGACTGTTCGGGCTCGCCGAGGACGTTTTCACGCCGGTGATCGAGAAGCGGCTGGCCGACAAAGGTGTGGCCGCCATCGAGGCTAGTCACGCCGGGTTGAAGGCCGGCATGGCCGCTGCCACCGATCTGGATCTCGGCCTGCGGCTGACGCAGACGAAACCAGTAGGCAGCGCCAAGCGGTGGCTCGTGTCTGGCAACGAGACGACGGCGCTCGGAGCACTCCGCGGTGGCGTGCGATTTGCCGCCGCCTACCCGATTACGCCGGCCTCGGAAATCCTCGAATGGCTCGCTCCCAATCTCCCCAAAGTGGGCGGAGTGCTGTTGCAGGCCGAGGACGAACTGGCCGCCATTAATATGATCATCGGCGCGTCCTATGGCGGTACGCCCGCCTTGACGGCGACCTCTGGCCCAGGCCTGTCGTTGATGATGGAAGCGTTGGGACTTGCCACCGCCAGCGAGATCCCGATCGTCGTGGTTGACGTGATGCGCGCCGGCCCCTCCACTGGCATCCCAACCAAATCCGAGCAAGCCGACCTCAACATCGCCGTCTACGGAATTCACGGTGACGCCCCGCATCTCGTACTAGCGCCGCAGTCGGTTGTCGATTGTCTGTTCACCACACAATGGGCGGTTCACCTCGCTGAGACGCTGCAGGCGCCCGCGGTCGTGCTGTCCGATCAAGTCCTCGGGCAAACAGTCGCGGCGACTGACCGGCTCGCTGACATCGCCTTCATCGGCCAACGCACAAGGGCGGCCGATAATATCAGCGCCTACAAACGCTACGCCGTCACGGGGAGCGGAGTCTCGCCGATGGCAATCCCGGGTCTGCGCGGCGGCCAATACACTGCCGATGGGCTCACCCACAACGAACGCGGAACTCCCACCAGCAATGAAGGCGATCATCGCATCCAACTCGACAAGCGGCGCACCAAGCTCGATCGGTTCACCTACGGCGACCATTGGGCAACCATCGAGGGCAATGGCGAGTTCGCAGTCATCGCCTGGGGCTCACTCACTGGCGCCGCGCGCGAAGCGGTCGCGCGCGTGCACGACCGTTTCGGCGTTCGCCTCGTCGCTCCGCGTTTGCTGTTGCCAATCCAGCCCGAGCAATTCGCAGCTGCGCTCGACGGCGTAAAGCATATCCTTGTCGTCGAGCAATCGCATGGCGCGCAATTTCATCGATATCTGCGTGCCCATTACGACCTGCCGCAGGATGTCCGCGTGCTCAACCGACCGGGCCCACTGCCAATGAAGCCAAGCGAGATCGAACAAGCCATCATGGAATGGAGATCTTGATGTCAACGATCGAGCTACGTCCGACCTGCAAGCCGGCCGACTACAAATCCGAGGTTAGCCCGATCTGGTGTCCCGGTTGCGGCGATTATCACGTGCTGATGTCGTTTACCCGGGCGTTTGCCGAGCTTGGTCTGCCGCCCGAAAATATTGTTGTGGTGTCGGGCATCGGCTGTTCGTCGCGCATTCCGGCGTACACAACGTGCTATGGCTTCCACGGCGTGCATGGCCGCTCGCTGGCGCTCGCCACCGGGCTGAAAGTGACGCGCCCTGACCTGACGGTCGTCGTGGCGAGCGGCGACGGCGATGGTTATTCGATCGGCGGCAATCATTTCGTCCATGCCTGCCGGCGCAACGTCGACATGACCTATG
Source organism: uncultured Alphaproteobacteria bacterium (assembly GCA_963780925.1). Lineage (GTDB taxonomy): Bacteria > Pseudomonadota > Alphaproteobacteria > Rhizobiales > Xanthobacteraceae > BOG-931. The sequence goes on from CAWAEV010000024.1 coordinate 367,407, forward strand.
TCGTAATGGACAACCGCGTCTATGGCATGACCAAGGGTCAGCCCTCGCCGACTACTGAGCCCGACTTCGATACTGCCCTTTCCCCGGGCGGCACCGGGCTGAGCCCTTTTCATCCGCTGGTGATCGCGCTCGCCTCGGGCGCCAACTTCGTTGCCCGCGCCTTCTCGGGCGCGCCGAACGAGACGGCGAGTATTCTTGTTGAAGCCATCCGCCATCCCGGTTTCTCGTTCGTGGAAATTCTCAGTCCATGCGTCACATTCCGGCCTGACGAAAGGGAATGGAAGAGCCTCGTTCATCCGGCGCCGGTCGCCGCCACCAGCGACCCGGCCAAGGCTGCGCGCCGCATCATGACCGACGACGGCTTCAATATCGGCATTCTCTATCGCGGCGAGCGCCGCCCGTATCAGCCACGAATGGGAGACCAGAACGTCGACCTCGCCGATCTGGAGAAGGACTTCGAGCTGTGAGCAAGACGCCCTCCGAACGCCCGATTGCCAATATTACCGACCTGCTCGCCCTTGCGCACCAGATCGAGGCCGACGCCGTGCAGCGCTACACTGAGCTCGCCGAGCAGATGGAAACGCACAACAATCGAGAACTGGTCAACGTCTTTCGGGATCTTGCCCGCGCCGAAGGAATTCATGCCGAGGAAATCCGGAAAATGGCGGGCGACGTCGACCTGCCGGGACTGGCGCAGCGGCTCGGGCGATGGAAAAAGCGCGACAGCCCCGAGCAGGCCGATCTCAGCGCTGCGCACTATCTGATGACGCCCTGGCATGCCCTGCAGCTCGCGCTTACCGGCGAACAACAGGCGCTCGCCTTTTTCAC
>CAWAEV010000025.1:0-144961 GCA_963780925.1 uncultured Alphaproteobacteria bacterium
TCGCCCGACCGAAATCACTACAATGGAAATCGGCGACGGCGCCGTCGTCGACCTCAGCATCGTGCGGCCAGCGGCCGCTGCACTGCCCAGGTCTTAAATCGCCAGCGTTTGCGACCAGAAAACCACTGCAGTTTGGCCTTCGAGATCGCGAGAAATAGCTAAGATTGACTGACACCGATGCTGACGAACGCGGCTGATGTCGGCTTCGCCCGGTCGGGGCGGCGGCGGGCGAGCGCAGCGAACTAGGCGGCGGTCGACAACGATCGCCAAATTTCGCAGCACTGACAGGGTCGTGCAATCAAATTCTTCGGGCTTTTCTACGATCGTTTTCTTCCGCCAGCCTCGGGAAATATCCACATGGCGACAATCATGAAAGCCGCCGTGCCCAGTACGAAAATCCCGAATTCAGGTCTCACGGGGGAGCCTTTCCAATAGGCCAGTATAGCTGCGACAATGACGACTGCCACTGAGACAAAAGCTTTGACGTCGTTTGGCATCGCAATTTCCGTTGTTTCGAGCCGCCCGCCCAAACGGGAGAGCGTGACGTGAGCTATCCCGTCAATAACTTCCCATCGGTAATGCTGCTGCTTCATCAGGCAGCTTCGGCTTGCTGCGTAGAGTTTTCTTTAGATGCCGCGTATCATATCCATTGAACAGATGTCCTACGAGGCCGCGGTCCAGGTCGGACGTGCCAAACAACCAATCGGCGATCGGGAAGGTCAGGTTCATGTTGACTTCCATCATTAGCCGCGCGTTGTGATGTGCGGTGTGGTGACGGCGCAGCGTGTTCACGAATGGGAAATTGCGCACGAACCAATTCTCGTCAACATGGCAGCAAAAATGCATGAATTCGTAAATTAGGTACATGCCCGTCGTCACGCACATGAACAACCAACCGACGTTCGGCGTCAGGAGCAGGCCGAGCACCGCGGCCATTGGGATCGACATCAGGATGAACACCACGAGGGCATAAGGCGGAAAAACCGTCACGCGCCAGTCCTTGTTGTCGCGGAAGCGCATTTCCTCGTCGGTGAAGAACTGATGATGGTTGAGCGTGTGGCGCTCGTAGATCGCGCGCAAGCCCTTGATATTTACCGGCCGATGCATGATGAACTTGTGCACCGCCCATTCGAAGATATTGGTGAACAAGAATGTCAAGGGTACGGTGAGCCACTCAAGCCACGTTACGTTGCTGATGTGCTGGACGTATATGTAGAACGCCGCGGCGCCCATCGCGTAGATAATGATGATATGCACATAGCCGTCATACCAGCCGATAATCCGCGAGCGATACTCTTGGCGGAATGATTTTTGTCGTTCGGTGATCATGTCGTCTCCTTTGACCCTCACATCGCCACGGCGGCGGCCCGGGGTCGGTCTTTTTTCCAATCTTCTTCCTGCTGCAGAGCAAAGATCGAGGTGTAACCGCCCGACCAATCCGGCGGCAGCAAGCAAGGACGCGGATCGTGGTAAGCCCACCGCGCCGGCTTGCCTCGGACGATGGCACCGTAATACTTCGAGGGCAGTGGATTGTAAGTGTACGGCATGGCGTCGGCGGCCGAGTAGACATTGAGCAGGAGCGGCCTCGGACTCTGCGACCAGTTCGCCTTGGAATGGTGCAAAGTGCGGCAGTTGTGGATCGTCACCGAGCCGGCGGGCCCTTCGAGGTAGACCACCTTGCTCATGTCGATCTTGGCCGCATCTTCAGGTGTCAGGCAGCCGACCCATTGATCCTTGTCATTGTACTGATCCATGACCGGTCCGTTATGGCTGCCGGGTAGCACGCCCAAAGGACCCTGATCGGCCGTGCAGTCGTACACATAGGTGCCGGCCGTGCAAGGGCTGTAGTTTGTATGCGGCCAAAACGAGATGTCTTGATGCCACTTCACTTCATCGCCGCCTTGCGACCATTTGAAATTCAGCTTTGACTGGTGAAATTTGACATCCGGTCCGACGAGATCGGCGATCGCATCAGGCAGCGGCGAGTTTGCGCTTGAGGCGTATTCCCAAAGGACCGGGTGATGATCGTTCATGCTGGACAGCCGCCGCAGCCGCGGGTTTTCCGGTGTGTGCGCTTGGTCGATGTCCCAGGTTGCGTCGGATTTTGAAACCTTGCGGCTGCGCTCGACCATTTCCTCGGTGGTCGCCCGCAAGCGCTCGATCCAACTGTCTGAAAGCAACTTCTCCAGCAAAATATAGCCATTGGTGAAGTAAAACTCGCGCTGCTTTTGCGTCAGAACCCGTGGCTTGATTGAGAGGACCTGTTCGGGCGTCATGAAATCACCTCAAGGTCGGCTATCTGATATATCACAGATAGACCAGATTGGCCATGGCGTCAAACCCCAGATCTGACCGCGGCCGAACGCCAGACGCAACCGCTTAAGCGCCGAGGTAAAGCCGGCGCACCTCCGCCGTCTCCTTGAGGGCCGCGGCCTCGCCGTTGAGCGAAATACGGCCCAACTCAAGTACATAGGCCCGGTCAGCAACGCTGAGTGCCATAGCCGCGTTCTGTTCGGCGAGCAGGATCGTCATACCCTCCCGGGCAAGACGGCGGATAATGCCATCGATCTCATTGACGATGATGGGGGCAAGGCCGAGCGTCGGCTCATCGAGCAGAAGACAACGCGGGCGCGAAACAAGCGCACGGCCGATTGCCAGCATCTGCTGCTCGCCACCGGACATTGAGCCAGCCTTTTGCCTGCGGCGCTCGGCCAGCCGCGGAAACATCTGGCAGACGCGCCCGATGTCGGGTTCCAGGTGATTGCGATCCGTCCGGTGATAACCGCCCATCATCAGATTCTCCTCGACGGTAAATTTCGGAAATATCTGACGACCTTCTGGCGAAAGCGCGAGACCTCGCCGCACTCGCTCGACGGTCGAGAGCCGCGTCACATCATCGCCATCGAAGCGGATCGCGCCGGCCGCCGGTTCCTTAAGGCCCATGATAGTGCGAAGGGTGGTGGTCTTGCCAGCAGCGTTGGCACCGACAAGCGCCACTACTTCGCCAGCGCCAATCGAAAGCGAGACCTCGCGCAGGACTAGGCGCTTGCCGTACTGCACGTTAATGCACTCAAGCTCAAGCATGTCGGCGTCCGAGATAGGCCTCGATCACTGCTGCATTTTCGAGCACCACGGACGGCAGACCTTCGGCGATCTTGTTGCCGTGATGCATGGCAATGGCGCGATCCGCTAGGCCAATGAGGAAAGCAACCTTGTGATCAATGATGCAAAGTGTAGTGCCGTGCTGGCGGAGATCACGCAACACGCCACTGAGGTTCCGGATCTCGTCTTGGCCAAGCCCAGTGGTCGGCTCGTCTAGCAACAGAAGCTCCGGCTGACACATGAGCGCCATGGCGACACCAAGCATCTTCTCGCCGCCATAGGAGAGACTTGCGGCCGGTTCATTGCGCATTTCGGTGAGCCGACACAGGCTCAGCACGCTCTCCACCTGTTGCTGCAACGTTTCGTCACCTCGCGCGGGTGTCAGCAGCGTTGCAATGCGTCGCACGCCGAGCGTTCGCTTGAGGCGCAGGTGCGCGGCAATCCACACGTGCTCGGCGACACTCAATTCTTCGAAAAGTTGCGGGTTCTGAAAGGTCTTGACGATCCCAAGCTCGGCCACTTCATGAGGCGCGTGACCATTGAGCGCTTGGTCCTTCCAGAATAGCCACCCGTCGGTCGGCTGGTAGATACCAGCGATCAAGTTCAGCAGCGTCGTCTTGCCCGATCCATTGGGCCCGAACACGCCGACGATCTCTCCGCGCGCGATCGAGAACGAGACGTCAGAAACTGCCGCCAAGCCGCCGAAGCGTTTGCTGATCGCACTGGCCTCAAAAAACATGGCGGCGCCGCGTTACAATCCCCATGATGCCGCTCGGCATCAGCAAGATCGTGAGAATGAGGATGAGGCCGTAGATCAGGACACGCAGCTCGGCCGAAAATTCGATAACATGCGGCAGCGCCGTCAGCACGAAGGCGCCGAGGATAGGCCCGGCTACCGGCCGGCGCCCGCCGAGTAGCGCCATCGCGATGATGGCGAGCGACTGCTCTATCGAGAGGTAATCGGGCTCCACGTAGCTCAGGTAATAGGCATAGAGCGCGCCGGCGACGGCGGCGCCGGCATTTCCCACCAGGAAGGAAACCAGCTTGTAGCGGAACACGTTGATGCCGAGGGTATCGGCGAGCTCGTCGTTGAGGCGGATCGCAGCGAAGCAACGCCCCATCCAGGAATGGATCACCCGTGTGCAGATGGAGACCGTCCCGATCAGCGCAACCAGCGTCAGGTAATACCACATGCGTGTGCCCTCGACCGGCACCAGGCCGCGGCCCGGCAGCCAGAGCATCGGTTTGGCCGTCAGGTTGATGCCGAGCGAGCCGTTGGTGAAGCTGTTCCAGTTGAGGATGACGAGGCGCGCGATCTCCGAAAACGCCAGCGTGACGATGGCAAAATAGAATTCCTTCAGCCGAAAGCGGAAACAGATGGTGCCGACGACCAATGAGATTGCAGTGACAATCAGCACTGCGATCACGGTCCCGGTCCAGAACGAAACGCCCAGATGCGCCATCGAAAGATGGGTGGCGTAAGCACCGATGCCGAATGCTGCGGCGTGAAACATCGAAAGCTGGCCGGTATAGCCGAAAATAAGGTTGAAGCTGACCGCGAGAATGCCGAGGATGAAAGTGAACACAAGTATGGTCAACGCTACTTCGTTGTGCAGCACGAGGGGCAACGCGAACAACGGCAGCCAAAGTAGCTCCGCCCTCATCGCCTCCCCCCAAACAGACCGGCCGGCCGCAACAACAGGATCAGGACTAGGAATACCAGACCGTAGGCGTCGCGATAGGCTTGCGGAAAGTAGAGCGAGCCGATTGCTTCGGTGACGCCGAGCAAGATGCCGCCCACCAACGAACCCATTACACTGCCGATGCCGGCGAGGATCGCAGCCTCCACGCCCTTGAGGATGTAACTCGAGCCCATGGAGACCTCGAGCGAATAGAGGCTAGCGTAAAGCGCACCGCCGAGTCCGGCGAGCGCGGTGGAATAGACCACCACACCGGTCTGCAGCAGGCGCGTACGCACGCCCATCAGCGTGGCGGCTTCGGGCGCCTGAGCGAACGCATAAGCCGCGCGCCCAGCCCAGGTGCGCGTGAGCGCGGCATAGGTCGACAGGATCACTGCCAGCAGTACGAGAAAGACCACGCCTTTCATCTTGGGCACGATGAACCAGTCGAGATTAAGCACGCCGGGCAATACGTAGTGCATGTTTTTGGGCGTCGTGGTCCAGACCATCAGCAGCACACTCTGGATCACCGAGATCAATCCGATCGAGACGATGAGACCGTTGATCAGGTTGTTGCGGGTAAATCGGAACAGCAACTGATCGGCCAAAAAGCCGAACACGGCTGTTCCGAACACGGCGAGCGGCACCGCCACAGGATAAGCGATGCCGATTTCGTCGGTCAGATACCAGCCGAGATAGGCGCCGATCGCCATGAACGCCCCAAGAGCGAAATTGACGATCCCGGTTATGCCGAAGGTCAGCGTGACCCCAAGCGCGATGATCCCGTATAGCGTGCCGACAATAATGCCGTTCAACAGCTGGCCGACGATGAGTTGAACCACGCGAGACTACCGCGCTGTCACTTCGGCGAGATGTGCGTCACTTCGACCTCGCCGCCCTTCTTGATGTCCACGACGTCGAAGTTAAAAATCTCCTCACCGGTCTGGTCGTAGCGGATTGTCCACAACCCCGGATATGTGATTGTGAGCAGCGCTTGTTTGACCTTGGCAACGTCGTCAACCGTGCCGGCCTTCTGCATCGCCTCGACCAACATGAAGACCTGGTCGTAACAAGAGGACGAGCATAGCGGCGCCTGATCGTAGGGGAATTCGGTCTTGTAGAAGGCCTTATAGTCGGCAATGAAGGCCTTGACCTTCGGCTCCGTTTTCTCAGCCTGCTCAAAATATTTCGGGATGTAGATGATGTACTCGTCAATCGCATCCTTGTTCTTGAGACCGGGCCCGAGCGAGCCACGCACCAGCCAGAACTTAGTGAGACCGACCTCGGTGGCTTGCCGCACGATGTCATAAAGCACGGCATCGGTGTAACCGGGGAAAAGATAGTCGGGTTTGCTGGATGCGATTTTGGCAAGGACGCTCGAAAAATCGGTGGTGCCCGGCTCGAACCATTCTTCATCGAATTCGATACCGGCTTGCTTAAATAAAGGTGCGTAAATGTCGCGCGCGACGTGGCCGAAAGCGTCGTTCTGCATCAGCATTGCCACCTTCTTGGCGCCTCGTTGCTTGAGATTCTGCACCATCAGCGAGCCGAAGCCCGAGGGGCCGGCGTCCCAATTCCAGCTGCGCATTAGGAAGTCATGGTCCGGCTTGCCAAGATCAAAGTGGATGGCGGTGGCGCCGCCAATCATGAGAAATTTGCCGTTGCTGCCCTTGGCATAGGGTTCGATGCCCTTGTAGACGTTGGTCAAGAATGGGCCGAACACAAACTTGGCATTGTCCTGCTCGAGCATTTGCTTCAGCTCGATAAGAGCCTGTTGCGGATTGCCTTGGGTATCGGGGTTGAGCAGTTCGAACTTGTATTTCTTGCCGGCGACTTCGAAGCCGCCGCCTTTGTTGATCTTGTCGACCGCCATGCGCACGCCCTGCGACGACATCCAGCCATAAGTGTTGAGCGCGCCGGTTTGGGCTTCGATTTCGCCGAGCTTGACAACGTCCTGCGCGCGAGCCGAGCTAAGACTGATGCTGGCGAGGCCGATCGCAAGAGCGAACGTCGGCGCGCTCAGGTTGGTGACACTTTGCATGGTGATCCCTCCCTCGGGGGTTTCTGGTGATTAGGCGTTTCGCCTTTTTTCGGCAGAGAAACGCTTCTTGCGATCGTCGGGCGGCTTCAGGCGATGGCTCGGATCGCGTTATCGATCTCCTCGCTCGTCAGCGTCCAGTCATTATCAAGGTTGGCGATCACCTTTTTCATGAATGGTTCTGACAGACTGATAGCGCGGTCTTTATCGCCAAGTTTGTCGTAGAGGATGGCAAGGGCAAGCTGCTGCGGACTCGGGCCCTCATAAGTCCATTCGAAGCCCCACTTGGTGAACCGCCTAACCTCATAGTGCTCACTGAGTGGATGGCCATCGACGGTGACCACGAGGCCATCGATCTGTCGTTTGCCTTCGTAGGTCTTCACGGATCGGCCACCCCGATGATATATCACGAGTATGTTAAGCTCCTGAACCGGGCTTGTAAAGCGAACCGGCCGGGTAGTGCCTCAGTTTGAATTATCCGACGCAAAATTATACGTAACAATCATTGGTCTCGGGTCATTACCCAACTCCATTTATTGCCTTGTTAGTTCGCAATCCAAATAGTAGCGTCTGAGAAACGCTGATATGCGGCATGATTTAAAACTGAGGCAGTACCGGCACCTGCGTTGCCGTCGGTGGCTGACCGACTTCAGAAGCCGGTCACTGTCGCCCGCGTGAATGTCACCACATAGTCAATGAGACGGTCCGATGCCGCAGCCGCGGCTTTTCCATCACCGGCGGCGATGGCACGCGCCTGGATTGCGTGCAGACGTGCGCACAGCGGCAGGTCCGCCGCCTGCTTATAGTGCAGATACCAGAACCGCCGGGAATGGCCCTGCAAAAAGCGCATGGCTCTGGATGCATAATCGTTCTGCGCCAACTCGGCGAGCAATGAATTTAGCTCTCTATCGAGGCGCATGAACATGATGTCATCGTTGGTCTTGGCGGCCCGATCCATGTGCGCTGCAATTTCACGGAAGCGGTCGCGTTGCGCGTCTGTCGCGCGCAGAGCGGCGAGCCGGCACAGCAACCGTTCGAGTTCGCGCCGGACTTCCAGCACCAGCAATTGCTTGCGCGGGTCGGTGGCAGAAACGAGGATGCCTTTGCGCGGCAGGATGGTGACCAGGTCCTCGCGGCCAAGACGCTGCAGCGCCTCGCGGATCGGTGTCCGTCCAATTCGGAGGCTGTGTGCGAGAGCGTATTCTGACAGAAACTCGCCGGGCTTGAGTTGCAGCGTGACGATTAGTTCTTCCAGTTCTCGGTAAGCCCTTTCGGTCAGCGTTTTACCGCCCGCGCTTTTACGGACGCCGCCAGGGCGTTTGGCCGGCGAGCGCCGTTTGGGCATCACTGCTTGTGACATACGTCGATCAATCCCCCAATTCCAACGCCACATTAAACCTGGCGACGCTTTGCGACCATTTGCGCAAACTTCTCGTATTCTTCATCCTTGACCGTATAGGAATGGTCGTCGTCGGGGAACGAGCCTTCCTTGACCTCTTTGATGTACTGAGAGATTCCGGCGACGGCCACCTCGGTGAGACGGGCAAAGCGTTTGGTGAACTTCGGCTTGAAATCGGTAAACACGCCCAGCAAATCGTGACACAAAAGGATCTGCCCGTCAGTTCCAACGCCCGCGCCAATGCCGATGGTTGGGATGGTGAGCTGTTGCGAAACCAACTTAGCGATTCTGGCCGGCACGGCCTCAAACTCGAGCATGAAGCAGCCGGCATCTTCGATCGCCAGCGCATCCTCAAGGATCTTCATGGCCGCTTCAGCGGTGCGGCCCTAAATCTTGAACCCTCCGAACATCGCAATCGTGTGGGGCGTGAGACCAATGTGCGAAGCTGTCGGTATGCCGGCATCGACCAGGGCCTTGAGAATGTTCGCCTGCGACTTGCCGCCCTGCGGTTTGACCGCATCGCTGCCGGCATCCTGCATAAAGCGCGTGGCATTGGTTAACGCGCGCTCGACCGTGTTGTAGCTCTGATACGGCATGCAGCCCAGCACGAAGGTGTTGGGCGCGCCGCGGCGGATCGCTTGCGCGTGCATGATCATCATATCCATCGTCGCGGGAATAGTTGATGAATGGCCGTGCGCGATCATCGCAAGGCTGTCGCCGACGACAGCGACGTCGACACCTGCGGTCTCGGCCCATTTTGCCGACGTGTAATCGGGCACTGACATATAGACCATCTTCTCTCCGGTCTTCTTCAATTCCCGGATTTCGCTGATTGTGCGTTTCTCACGCTTCTTTTCGGCCACCGCTGGTGTTCCCGGTGCTTGCTTCTGTGATTTTTGATCCATCTGACCTTCTCCGTGTGGCCCTGATCGCCCGCCTGATATATCTTAAATATCCTAGAGATCGGCGCGATGTGGTCAAGTTCCCAAAAGAGTTATGCCATTACGAGGTACGGATCATGACCCTTTGGTTCTTCACGACGCTTTCGCTATTCATGGCGGCAATCGCTTTTCTCGCACTGTATGGACTCACAGTCAGCGCGCATTTCCCGTTCGAAATTCGCGCCGCAGAACTACAAACAGGTATCGGCGCACTGACGATGTGGACAACGGTTGTTACGTCAGCTGTTGCGGCGGTGATCGTGGGTGGCGTCGCGCCGCGGGTGTTACCGTGGACTTCGATCATAATCGGGGGCGGCGTAGTGCTTCTTGCAGCACCCTTGCTGGTGCGCGCATTTCCCGACCGCTTTGTCGACCGGCTAGCCGGTGTCATAACCTTTGCCGTGGGCGCCATGTTGACAGCCCTCATGCTCTGGTTCGCAGCGCTTTGACCACCAGGTCGCTCCCCAGTGTCGGCGTCCCGATCGCCGCGGCGACGCGACAATTCCAATCGCGACCGCTTGTCGTGCGAATGTTCATACGGTTTCGAAGCGGTCGATTGCGCCAGTTCATTAGCGCTATTATTAAACCCCAGAAACGCCGCGTGAGTAGGTTGATAAATGACCTTCATGGATGACGATCTTCGCGCCCCAGTCGCCAATCAACCTGGAGTCAAGCGATGACGAACGGCAAGAACGAGCCGGGTATGAGAATGACCAGGGAGAGCGAAATTTTCCGCGATCCCCCGGGCAGCGGCAATTACAGCAGCAGTATCGGAGCCGCACAGGGCATCGAGCTGTTCAGCGACAGCGGCCGCGAGCGTCGCGCCCGCCCCGCCAAAACTGTCTTTGAGCCAGCGCGTCAAGTACCGGTCTTCGCCGAAACTGACGTGCTGGTGGTCGGCGGCGGCCCAGCTGGCACGGCCGCTGCAATCGCTGCTGCGCGGCTTGGCGCCGACGTGTTGTTGGTCGAGCGCTACAACCACCTCGGTGGTCTTTCGACCGGTGGCCTTGTTATCTGGATCGACCGCATGACGGACTGGTCAGGCCGGCACATCATCCGTGGCCTTGCAAACGAGTTCATGGAGCGGCTGCCGAAGAATGCTATCCAGGGACCCCCGCAGGCCGACTGGGGAAACCGCGATGCCGCGACAGCCGCCTATTGGGCGCAGCGCACCGCGGCTTACCACGGCATCGTGACATGGTCACCGACGATCGATCCCGAGGCGCTCAAGACGCTGTCCATGCGGATGGCAAACGAAGCCAAGGTGCGGCTGTTGCTTCACGCGTGGTGCACGGCGCCGATCGTCGAGGGCGGTGTCGTGCAGGGCGCGATCTTTGAAAGCAAAGAAGGCCGTCACGCAGTTTTGGCCAAGGTCGTTGTCGACACCACGGGTGACGCCGATCTGATCGCGAGGTCCGGCGCGCGATGCGAATCCGATATCGACGCCAGCGACATTCACCACTGTATGAATACCGTATTCATGCTTGGCGGCGTCGACATGGAGCGCTGGCTCACGTTCCGCCGCGACGAACCGGACGGGTTTGCGGCCTTCATGGCGTTAGGCCGAGACCGGGTAAAATTCTTCGAGAAGCCCTTCGTGTCGTGGCGCAATGATGTGGCGTTGTTCTTGGGACCGCGGCTCGCGGGATACAGCGCGCTCGACATCGAGGACTTGACCACAGTCGAGTTGTGCTCGCGTGAGCTCGCAGTCGGCCACCTTGAAGTGTACCGTGCCGCAGCGCCGGGTTTTTCCGAAGCTTTCCTCATGCTTGGCGCACCGCAGATTGGCGTCCGCCACAGCCGACGGCTCGCCGGCCTGCGCAAGGTGACCCGGCAGCAATGGGACACCGAGCACGTCTGGGACGACGAAATCGGCGTGTCGACCTCCCTGGCGCCGAAGTTCGCTAATATCTCGGTGCCGTACGGAGCATTAGTACCCGAATGCCTCGACAACATATTGGGCGCCGGCCGCCACGTTGCTTGTGATGCAAGTTCGCACACTTTTCTGCGCGAGATTCCACAATGTTGGCTCACCGGCCAGGCCGCCGGCGTCGCGGCCGCCCTCGCGGCGAGTGCCGGCATCCGCCCCCGCGACCTCCCGGCGAGCGCCATCCAACGGGAGTTGTTTCGCCAAGGAGTGTACCTGTCGCCCGCCATCGAAGCCGCTGCGCAGCCCGCTTCGGCGGCAGAGTGAAAGATTTCAGGCTGGCGCGACCGTGCTCTTTATCCATTGGCGGGACGGCGCCGCGCGCCGCGCTGGATTCTGGCCGCGCTAGGAGCCGCGCCGCCGAATTACTTTTTGACGTGATCGAACGGCGGCGCTGCGGGCCGCCGTCGGCAATTTCTTTTTGGTTGGCCGTTGGCCGCTTCCGGGGCGCGCGGGCGGCGCGGCCGCTGCGGCGGCCGCCGGCGCCGCGCGCCGGCCCGCGTGAGCAACGGGTTCGCCGTGGACCACACCCCGATCGCACCAGCAATGCCATGGACCATATCCGCGGCGGACGCGCGCGCGCGCGAGACGAGCGCCAATTCCAGCGAGCTGTGACGCAGACCGACCTGCGCGAGCCGCCTGGGCGGTGCAGCGGCTGCTGGCCGCACGATGGTGAGGTCGCCGGCGGCGCGTGAAAGGAGACAACAGGGCTAACCCCCGCGGGGCTTTTTTTCGTGCGATTAGTGCTTATGTATAGGGTACTCCCCCACCCGAGAGTAAGAACCCCAAAGAGCGGGGTATTTTTGCGGCATTGTCGCCGCACAGGAGATATTCGATGACTTTAGATCAGGCCGGACAACGGGCAGAAAGAAATTTCAAAAAGGAAGAGCGCGCGCGGGACAGACGAGCGGCGATGATCGAATATGAAGTTCAGGCTCGCGCCATTCGCGAAAAGACTGCACGTTTGAAAGCGCTTCGATTAGCTAAGGAAGCCCAGGCGAAGACCGAGGCGCCGCCCGCGAAGCAGACCAAGCGGCGCCGCGTTTCTGCGCCCGTGAAAGAAGCGAACGATGACCGCTAATACCAACCTGCACAATGCTTAACTCATCTTGTCGGGCTGAACCGGTACCACCCATCACCAAAACATTTGTTGTCTCAAGGGGATATGGATCACCGAGTCAAGGCGTGCATCAATGCCTATAAGTCAATGTCAACGAGGGTTGGTATAATCCGAAGAACGCGCGAGTGCAATCGCGGTTAGAGAAGATTGCGTGGGAGAATGATAAACTCGCGGTGGGCTACGAAGCCCAAGCAAAAATTATCCGTGAAAAAACCGCGCGATTGAAAGCTCTCCGGTTGGCCAAGGACGCGAGCGAGAAGAAAAACTCGGACACTTAAGTTTTTCGTCTCCACTATGCCCACGCCCGAAACTTCGCCCCACCCCGCCGACCATCACCATCAACGGCGACAATCCGTCGAATATTCAGGTCGGCGACAGCTACACCGACGCAATAATCCATGATTTTATAATTGACAGTGAGACGTGGCCGCATAGGAGGCAGCAATGTCCGTCACCTATTACGTAGCGCTTCCGTTTGTGAGGATGGAAGAGGGCGCGGCGCCTGGTGAGGCGCAAGAGTTGCCCAACGAAGGGGCCGCGATCAGACAGGCAGAGTCGATGTCGCGCGATCCTGCCAACGCAGGAGCGCTCGCATTTAAGCGGAGCGGAGACCCAAACATGGGAAATTTCGGCGACGCCACAATTTTGAAAACGTTCGGCGAGGTGCCAACGAACCTGGACGAATTATGACGGCTTGATTCCAGTCCCCCCACATCTCTGGCATCTCACGACCTTATCTCCCTTCTTGAGTGTGCCCTTCCCTTCGCAATTTTTACACGGCTTCATCTTTTCTCCGGCGCTCTTCGGCATGGCGTATCCTCACAATGCAATCGCTCAAATATACGCCGAAGCACCCCCGCTACCAATACCCTTGATTACGTCGCAACCGACCAAAACGGCCTCACCGCCCCTCAACAAGATTCGTCCTCATCGAAGCAGCCACAGCAGCGACCTCCCCTGCTCGATAGCTGCACTGCTGGACTCTCCGGCAGCTACCGGATAAGATTTCTCAACTCAGACGAGACCCAATGTCTTTTAAGTTTGTTGTTGGACAACCAGTTGAGTACAGGCCCATCGGTGAAAGAGCGGCCCGTCTCTATAAGATTGTGAGTCGGATGCCCAAGGAAGAGGGGGCGTTCGACCTACGCTACCGCATCAAGAGCGCGGCCGAAGCCTACGAGCGTAATGTACTCGAATGCCAGCTGAGCGCTGACATAGCTGCTGAAAGCGAATACCCCACGACGAAGCCCCGTCACCCGCGGGTCTCACACCAAATCTTCCAAAATCCGTGACGTGAATTTCAACGCGAGCGTCGACCCGTATTTGCAATGCGGTAAAGAGCAGCGACGATCTCCTGCTCGTCGATCTCATCCGGGTCATACGGTCCTCCGTACCCGTCGAGCGCGGCTTTGCGCTTCTTGCTTTGTTTGCTGGCGATATTTTTCAGAAACTCATAATAGCCGGGAACGCCCCCGCAATCCTCAGGCGGGCATCGCCGCTCTCCACCGAGAAACTGCGGATAGCGCACTCCAGATTCGACAGCCTTCAGCTTCTCGACAATGATCCGGTGCTGCCAGTTGTCGCCCATGTCATAGACGTAACCGATCTCACGCACACCTGACAGAAGCGTAGACACTTTAGTCTTCGCCACGTCCTTGATTCGCTCATTCCAATCACGGTCATTGGGAATAAGCATGCCGTATTTGTCATCGCCGGAGGCAAACTCCCAGAGGTGATAATCGAGCCAGCCCATCGCGGCCTGAATCACGCTATGCAAGGCTTGAAGATTCATCGATGTGCGCACGGCGACGCGCCGCCAAATCAGCGGCTCGATATCTTCAAGTTCAATGCGAAGGATGGCGATATCACCGGGCGCGGTCATACCGCGAGTTTGACCGCCCCTGATACACGGCGCAACCAATCCCCTTCCACCGCTCAATAGCCGCACTGCTGGACTCAACCGCAGCTGCCCGATAAAGGTCCCCAACACGAAAGGAATTTGATGTCTTTTAAATTTCTTGTTGGGCAAGCGGTTGAATACACGCCCATCGGCGAGAAAACAGCCGGTCTTTATAAAATTATGAGGCAGATGCCGGAGGAAGAGGCGACCGAATTAAAATACCGCATCAAGAGCGAAACCGAAGCCTACGAGCGTAATGTACCCGAAAGTCAGCTGAGGTCTGTTGTAGGTGCCGGAAGCGAATAAGCGCCTCAACTGCGAATTAAGTTTTATGCGCACCCTTGTGCTTTGGTCGCGGCACCACAGATGCATAGTTAATGGCAGGCAGTGGCTTGCCTGAGAGCTGCCCACGAAACGGCGACTTGCCGTAGTCTCCGTTCACCCACTGGCAGTGCTGATGCCATCGGCTGGCACAATTCCAAACTGAAAGTTGAGACTGACCTGCGTTGCGGATGCCGTCGGCATTCGCACGGCAGCAACGCGCGCGCCTCCGGCGCGTGCGCACTCTAAGATTTTCACCAAGGAGAATACCGATGAACAATGAAAACCTGACTATTCACTTCAAGGTCAAGGACTTCAACGCATGGCAGACGAGTTACAATGGCAACGAGAAAAATCGCACGTCTGCCGGCATCACGAAAAGCAAAGTGTTTCGCAGCGTCGCCGACCCCAATGATGTGCTGCTCCTCCAGGATGTCGCCGACGTATCGAAGGCCCGCACCTGGTACGGCTCAAGTGACATGAAGGCGTTGATGGAAAAGAGCGGCATAGTGGGCTCGCCCAGCATCCGCGCCGCGGCCTAATTCCTAGCTTCAGACAGATCGTAACCGGGACGGCGCCCTCCGATGGATTGAACCTCGCGAAAGCCTTCATGCAAATTAAAGATCGGAAGCTCCGCTTGCCCATCGTTCATCTGGTCAAAGAGCTTGCCGGGCTGGCCAAGTGACCAAGCCAGGTCACGAGACCGTTTCGGCGGCCTTCATTACAACCAACGCCAATCCGTGGCTCAACCAAGCCACCACACGGCGCCGAACCTTCCAAAATTCGTGATGTGCGTAATGCTACGCGGAACTTACTGGGGCCCTTTGTCGGATGGGGTCGGCTGTTCAATCGAGACGGGATCTGACGCCGGAAAAGTATTTTTGAGCGCGTCATCGAGTGCTTCTTCCTGTCGCGAACGCGCCAGCTTGTCCCGATCGCGATCGTTCGGCGTGCGTTTTGGTTTGGCGTTCATTTCGATCTCTTCGACCGGACGGTAAAAGGCTTTTGAGCTTGGTTGACAATCCCCGCCGCGCGTACGTTCTCTCCGCTAATTCAAGATAAGATCGCAACACCGGCAAAGCAAAGCCTCGTCACTTGCCAGCGCCGCTCGTCACCTTGCTCAATTAAAACCCGCAGTGCCTTCCAAAATCCGTGACGCGGGTTTGACATTGGTAGGCCGCCTCAGAGGCGGCCTACCATCACGTTGCGTAACCGCACCTATGCCCCGTCGGCGTACGCGGCAGGTTTGCGAGACTTTCTCTCCGACGCTGCCATGTGCTGCGCCGGCAACTGAAGCACTGCTGCCTTCTGCCCTTCCGATAGACCGGTCAGGAGGATGATTTGACCGTCCGGGAATTCCAGCGCATCGTGATGCGCTGCTGCCCGCTCGGTGTTTATGTGGCGAAAAATCGCCGTTCCATAATCGAGCGTTCGCGGGCGCCAGCCCAACAGCCCCATTGGTCCGTACGCAACCGGCTTGTCAAACGCCAACTCGGTTCCTGGCAGAATGCAAACGGCAACCCGGGCATCTTCTGACGCAGCGAACCCACGGGTGCCGGTACCGAAGTCCCGCGTGGTTAGCTTGTCGCCAACCCTTGCCGGTCGCGACGCCACGTTGTGAAGGCTATAGTCGCACATTGGTGAAGCTCCTCGATTGGAGGCCCTCCAGCCACGGGTGTCGTAGCCCAAAAACATCGCCGCGTCAGCAAAAGATTAGGGCGTCCAGCGCGCCTCAACAACGCCACTGAATTGTCACAGAGCCTTTATCTTTTCCTCGCACGCGAGTGCTAGGCCCGCCGCAATATAAAGCAGGAGCTCGCCGTATGGACATGCTTATGATCCGTTGTCCGAAGACAGGACGCGCGATCTTCACTGGCCGATACATCGAATACAGGGAATTCCGCACCATCCCGGTATTTTTCAGCAAAACCTACTGCGCGCACTGCCGTGTGCAGCACGAGTGGTTCGTCAAGGATGCCTGGGTCTGCGATTCTAAGTCTTCTGAGTGTAAACCCGTGTCCGAGCCGCAAGTCGCGTAGCGCTCCGGCCCGAACGACAGTACCCCGCTCAACGCCAAGCCGAAGACCCTATGCTGATTCCGGTGGATCGCCGGTCGAGATAATTTGATCCCCGCATAGATCCTGCCGCAACCGCGCCAGTGAATCCTGGATGCTGTCATCACGCCGCTTTGAGTGTTTCAAATATCCGAGCCTGATGGTTTCTCCACCACGCCAGCCGAGGCAATACGGCACCCGCGATGACCTCAGTGGCGCCTCTTGCGCGCGCGCGAGGCGGCGCCGCGCGGCGGGCCGCCGGTGGCCGCGCGGTCGTCGATTTCTTTTTTAATTCTGGTTCGGGCGCGGCCGCCGGCGCCGCGTCAGCAACGGGGTCGCCGGCGGACCACACCCCGATCGCCACAGCAATGTCATGGCCTTCGGACCTGCGCGCGCTGAAGGGTCCTCGCTGTGGAACACAGCGAGCGCACTGACTCTGCAGGTGAAAGGGGGCCGCGATGACCTCAGTGGCGCCTCTTGCGCGCGCGCGAGGCGGCGCCGCGCGGCGGGCCGCCGGTGGCCGCGCGGTCGTCGATTTCTTTTTTAGATTCTGGTTCGGGCGCGGCCGCCGGCGCCGCGTCAGCAACGGGGTCGCCGGCGGACCACACCCCGATCGCCACAGCAATGTCATGGCCTTCGGACCTGCGCGCGCTGAAGGGTCCTCGCTGTGGAACACAGCGAGCGCACTGACTCTGCAGGTGAAAGGGGGCCGCGATGACCTCAGTGGCGCCTCTTGCGCGCGCGCGAGGCGGCGCCGCGCGGCGGGCCGCCGGTGGCCGCGCGGTCGTCGATTTCTTTTTTAGATTCTGGTTCGGGCGCGGCCGCCGGCGCCGCGTCAGCAACGGGGTCGCCGGCGGACCACACCCCGATCGCCACAGCAATGTCATGGCCTTCGGACCTGCGCGCGCTGAAGGGTCCTCGCTGTGGAACACAGCGAGCGCACTGACTCTGCAGGTGAAAGGGGGCCGCGATGACCTCAGTGGCGCCTCTTGCGCGCGCGCGAGGCGGCGCCGCGCGGCGGGCCGCCGGTGGCCGCGCGGTCGTCGATTTCTTTTTTAAATTCTGGTTCGGGCGCGGCCGCCGGCGCCGCGTCAGCAACGGGGTCGCCGGCGGACCACACCCCGATCGCCACAGCAATGTCATGGCCTTCGGACCTGCGCGCGCTGAAGGGTCCTCGCTGTGGAACACAGCGAGCGCACTGACTCTGCAGGTGAAAGGGGGCCGCGATGACCTCAGTGGCGCCTCTTGCGCGCGCGCGAGGCGGCGCCGCGTCGAGCAACGGGGTCGCCGGCGGACCACACCCCGATCGCCACAGCAATGTCATGGCCTTCGGACTTGCGCGCGCTGAAGGGTCCTCGCTGTGGAACACAGCGAGCGCACTGACTCTGCAGGTGAAAGGGGGCCGCGATGACCTCAGTGGCGCCTCTTGCGCGCGCGCGAGGCGGCGCCGCGTCAGCAACGGGGTCGCCGGCGGACCACACCCCGATCGCCACAGCAATGTCATGGCCTTCGGACTTGCGCGCGCTGAAGGGTCCTCGCTGTGGAACACAGCGAGCGCACTGACTCTGCAGGTGAAAGGGGGCCGCGATGACCTCAGTGGCGCCTCTTGCGCGCGCGCGAGGCGGCGCCGCGTCAGCAACGGGGTCGCCGGCGGACCACACCCCGATCGCCACAGCAATGTCATGGCCTTCGGACTTGCGCGCGCTGAAGGGTCCTCGCTGTGGAACACAGCGAGCGCACTGACTCTGCAGGTGAAAGGGGGCCGCGATGACCTCAGTGGCGCCTCTTGCGCGCGCGCGAGGCGGCGCCGCGTCAGCAACGGGGTCGCCGGCGGACCACACCCCGATCGCCACAGCAATGTCATGGCCTTCGGACTTGCGCGCGCTGAAGGGTCCTCGCTGTGGAACACAGCGAGCGCACTGACTCTGCAGGTGAAAGGGGGCCGCGATGACCTCAGTGGCGCCTCTTGCGCGCGCGCGAGGCGGCGCCGCGTCAGCAACGGGGTCGCCGGCGGACCACACCCCGATCGCCACAGCAATGTCATGGCCTTCGGACTTGCGCGCGCTGAAGGGTCCTCGCTGTGGAACACAGCGAGCGCACTGACTCTGCAGGTGAAAGGGGGCCGCGATGACCTCAGTGGCGCCTCTTGCGCGCGCGCGAGGCGGCGCCGCGTCAGCAACGGGGTCGCCGGCGGACCACACCCCGATCGCCACAGCAATGTCATGGCCTTCGGACTTGCGCGCGCTGAAGGGTCCTCGCTGTGGAACACAGCGAGCGCACTGACTCTGCAGGTGAAAGGGGGCCGCGATGACCTCAGTGGCGCCTCTTGCGCGCGCGAATAATAGGGAAACAAGGCGACTGTTAACCAACCGCCCTTGC
Organism: uncultured Alphaproteobacteria bacterium; assembly: GCA_963780925.1. GTDB lineage: Bacteria > Pseudomonadota > Alphaproteobacteria > Rhizobiales > Xanthobacteraceae > BOG-931. The sequence continues at coordinate 18,861 of CAWAEV010000025.1, forward strand.
TCAAACTTTTCTACAAAGAGTCCGATTCCAACGAACGTCTACGCGTCAGCAATTGGATTGTGCAAAGACTCTATGATGATGCAATCAAGAAAACCGTCGAACTCTGATTTCTGACGGTCTTTCAACATGTAGTTGATCCAACCCGCGTTCGCACCTTCGCGGACAAGAATTCGGCCGTGACCCCACTCGACCTTCGCCCAACAGTCGCAGATCAGGTTTTCAAGGGCAACAGCATCGAAGTGCGAGGGCAATTCAATTGCACAATGAATATGCCATCGACCGGACGTGCCACGCTCCCATGGACGCAAGGCGCGTGCGCGAACTTCGCCCTTTTCAAGTACCGGTAATACACGAACACGTTTGCCGTACCGACGAAATGCCGCTCCATACACGGCTCTGTTGAGGAGGTTCATGAAGTGCCGAAAAGCTTGTCTGCATCGATAGTCGTCGATCTTTACCCAACCGCCGCTGTCGGGCTGGTGGCCTTGCTTCAGGGTTAGGGTGACATCGCAAAATTCACTCCAATTGCTAGTATCGAAGAAGTGTGACTTGGCGGATTCAATTGGATCAGATCTAACCTCCATCGAATTGCTATTCGGGTGTATTGCAAAGGTGGTGGAAGATCTCACGGCAGCGTTTGATCGCCGATCTGGGCTTTCACCTCCCGACTTCGCCTCGAACACGACTTCCACTTCCTGGCTTTTGACGCTTGCCGCTGTACTATATTCGGGCTTCTTGGGGCGTCGATCTTCGATGCTTGCCCCACTCGTTGGGACGGAGCAACTCCAAAAGAAACCGGAGGATCTTTCGGGTTCGGTGGGCCTCTAGTCGGAATCATCGACAGCGATCGCCAAATTCCGCAGCGCCGACAGTGGGGCCGCGTTGATCATATTCGCTGCCCTCACGCGCTAAATTGAAGAAGGCATTGACCACACTATCGGACTAACGAACTACGCGTCCGGCGTAAAGAAGCCACGGCGTAGGCAGATAAGGCAACGACCGAATGGATCAAGCGCGAGGGGAATAGTGCCGGCATGCCCAGCGAGATGTCTCAGATGGTCACCGAACGTCCAAATGCCGGCGCCGTCAGGCACCAGGATCGGTGCGGTGTCATCCGCCGCCCGAGGGGCGGAGGTTTTGTTCCGATCGTTGCTCACGGCGGCACTCCGATCGACGTCCCAGGTTACTTCACCTGAACCCGCCGCTGCGCCATTCGTTTTTCGCTTGGACATATTCTCCACCCGAGCCGCGCTCCGACCCCAGACCGACCCGCATCTAGAGTCGCTCGCAGTTGCGCCTGTAACCCCGGCACAAATCAGCCGGCTTTTTTCTGACGAGTGTTCGGTCGTTCCACTGGCTTTGCCGCCGTCTCCTTGCCCTTCTTGCCAGGAATGGGAAGCAGCATCTCGCCCTGTCCCTGGATCCGCTTGCGGCTCTTCTTCGGCGTAGGGGCTGCGGCCTTTTCCTCGGCAATGCTGCGGCGGAGTGCGTCCATGAGGTTCACAACATTCTGCGGCCGCGGCGCGGCGTGTTCGCGCGAGACCGGCAGGCCAGCCTGCTTCTTCTCGAGCATCTTGAGGACGGCTTCCTCGTAGTGATCTACGAACTGTGCCGGGTCGAAGTCGGCCGCCTTGCTTTGCAGAATGTGTTCGGCGAGCTTGAGCATATCCGGCTCGACCTTCACGTCGGGGATCTCGTCGAAATATTCCTTCGCGTCCCTCATCTCGTACGGGTAGCGGAGCGTGGTACCCATCAGCCCCTTATCCCAGGGTTCGAGCATGATGACCCGCTCGCGCTTGGCCAACACGACCCGCGCCAGGGCGACCATGCCCTTGCCGCGCATCGCCTCGCGAATCACGGCAAATGCGTCCTGCCCGACCTGATCGTTCGGAGTGATGTAGTAGGGGCTGTCCAGGTAACGCGCGTCGATTTGCTCGCGCGGAACGAACGAGTCGATTTCGATGGCGTGATTGCTCTCGATCGCAACGGCGTCGAGTTCGTCGTCGTCTACCGGGATGTAGGCGTTCTTGGCGTATTCGTAGCCGCGGCCCTTATCGTGGGCCTCGACCGGCTCGCGCGTGATGTCGTCGACCAGCTGCTGCCGGAGCCGATTGCCGGTCTTCTTATTGATCTGGCGGAACGAGACCCGCTCGGTCGATGACGTCCCAGTGTAGAGGGCGATCGGACACGAAACGAGCGAAAGCTTGAGGTAGCCTTTCCAATACGGACGCGCGGGGAGCATCGATATCTCCTTGGTTTTGCGGGTGCCACCCGGGGCACCGGCCGCGTTTACGGACCACCTCGCGAGGAGAAACGCAGGTTGGTGCGGGCCAATCCGTCGATGCCCGGCTCTTGTACGCTGATGTTTATGTAGGGTGCGGATTCTGATCAGCGAATCCTCTCGCTTGTGATGGTTAATTGGTCCCAAACGCGATCGGCCTCGGAATCGGAATATCTGGCGCGTTTGAATGAGGCGTTTGCCGCCACTCTGGCGCCCCCAACGATGGTGAGCCGGTTCGCCCCCCGTCGAGCTAGAGCACTTTCATAATTGGCGGCGATAGCCTTGGTTAGCGAGGTAGTTTGCGCACTCTTGCGGACTGACTTTGGTGAGGGCTTCGGCGATGGCCGCGATGAGGGCTTCGATGGTTCTGGCGGCGGCTTTTCGCAATAGGGCTTTGAGTTTGGCGAAGAACTGTTCGATGGGGTTGAAGTCTGGGCTGTAGGAGGGCAGGTAGCGCAGCTCGGCGCCGGCGGCTTCGATGGCTTCGCGGACGCCGGCGACCTTGTGGCTGGGGAGATTGTCCATCACGACGATATCGTTCTGCCGCAGGATCGGGACGACGAACTGCTCGACATAGGCGCGAAAGCTAGGCCCATCCATCGGTCCGTCGAACACACAAGGCGCGGCGATCTCCCCGACACGCAGCGCGGCGACGAATGTCGTGGTCTTCCAGTGTCCCCATGGCACGCTGGATACCAGGCGTTGGCCGCGCGGGCAGCGGCCATAGCGGCGCGCCATGTCGGTCGCTGCGCCGGTCTCGTCGATGAAAACCAGGCGTTCCGGGTTCAGCTCGCCCTGGCTGGCACGCCACTCGTCACGCGCTTGGGCCACATCTGGCCGGTCCTGTTCGGCGGCTCGCTCCGACTTTTTTTGAGCGGGAGTTTGAGAAACTTGAGCCTGGTCCACAGGCACCCAATGCTGACCTTTGCCTTGCGCTCGGCGAGCAGCCATGCCTGCAGTTCGGTGAGCGTGATGTCGGGCTCGGCCGCAACGCATGCACGAAGGGCGTCATCGTGCGGCGCCAGCTTCGGTTTGGGACCGCCGCCGGATCGGCGTGCAGTCACTTCGCCGGTCATGCGCCGCCGGATTAAAGCCTTGTAAATATAGGAGACACTGACCCGAAACAGCGGCGCAGCTACATAAGCCCCAGTCCCCGTATCAACTGCTGCAATCACACGCTCACGCAAGTCCTGAGAATATGGTTTGCCCATCGCAGTCTCCGTGCCGAATCGACACGAAGGTTGAATTACAAATTCCGCTCAGCGAAAAACCCACCGATTCCGTCAACCCTGAAAATGCTCTAAAGGGTCGGCACTCCGCATGCCGCGCCGGGCGCGGCACCGCACCACGTCGCGCCTTCCATGAGGGGAAGCCGATCAAATGAAATCAAGCAGTTGGCCGCGCGGGTGTCGCTAACTGTCGCCAACGGGTCCCGGTCTATGGGTAGCGTGCCCGCAATCGCCCTAGGATCATCGCTGGCGAACGTTCGATTTTTGCCGCTGTCCGGGGCGAGGGGAATAAGGACGGTGATCGGCCACGCCCTCCGCGGCGAGCCAGGCGGTTGTAGGGCCTCTAGTCGTTCGATCGCGGCCCGAAAAGTCGAAATAAACGAGCTAGACGGTTCCGACCTTGGCCAAACTGCACGAGCACAGCGCATGGATGCCCCAATGGCCTACGCGTCTTTGCAAATTCGTTGGGGTGTGAGCGCATCAAGCGACATGTTGCGGCGTCGCGCAAAGTGCACCGCATGCGGTCACGAGGGCGCAACGCTACAGCATCCGTCATGGGCAGATAGTCAGACCGGGGTTCAGCCGTTCCCTAGTCAGTGACGTGTCCAGCCTTTTCGATTTCAAAATCCGATCTCGTCAATCCACCGCTTGAGCAACGGCACGGGGAAGCCCTCGCCGTAGCCGGCGGCAACGGTCGGTTCTTCATGGCCTAGGATTGCCCAACGTTTATCTTCGGGGCATCCGGCGGCCCGCAACCGATCTTGCGCACGATGCCGCAGTGAATGGATGACCTTGCGCGGGTCTATAATGCCACAGTCGTCAAGGAACCGATTGAGCCGTTTCGACGCGGCGTCTACAGGGTCCTTATATTTGCTTGTGAACAGCGGTCCCTTGATGGTCTTGGGCAGATATTCCAGCACGGCCGCCGGCAGCGGCACGCGGCGCAAGCTCTGTTTGGTTTTGCGACCGACAATGACATACCGGCAACCCTTTTCGGTCGCCTCACTGTCAATCTCGAATGCCTCGCTAAGCCGCATCCCGGTTGTTGCGAGCAAGCGGAGCAACAATTGATTGCTCTTATCGAGTTGTTTCAGGTTCGCTCGAATCACCTTCATGTCGGCGTCGTCGAGCGGCAAGCGGCGTTCGCTATCTTCCATATCGGGCACGACGCCAGAGAACGGATTGAACTTTAGCTTGCCGTCTTTGATCGCCAGATGCACGGCGGCATTCAACCATCCGATTTTCTTTTCTATGGTTGCGCTCTTAAGCTTCCTGGTCAATGAAGTGCTGTGCCAGCTTGCGCCCATCGTCCCGCGTGGCGTCCTTCAACGGCTTGCCGACTAGTTCCTTGTACAGTTGCCACACCGCACGCGCCTCGCTCGCATAATAGCCGCCGACGCGCCTGTGCTCCAAATAGGTTTCGATGATCGCATCGTCGCCGTTCTTTGTCGGCACTTTCGGCCGCCGGTCAATCACGCCTTCTATGGTGGCCCCACTGTAGGCGGCATCAAAGGCCGGGAATTCGTCGCGGGCGGAAAGCCTGCCATTGCCAACGATCACGAACGCCGCGCCGCCGTTCGGCTCAGTCCGTATAATCGAGCCGTTATGGCCGATGTAGAAAAGCTCTTTGTCCGTCGCGAGTATTCGGCCGCCGTCCGGCGCGGTGTGTTCGCGGCCCGGTTCAAGTTTGTGTTGCCATGTCTGTTCCAGGCGGGGCCGTGCGGCCAAGAGCTTCTCCTTGTGCTCCTTGATCTTCGGCAGTGCTAAGATTTCCGCTTCCATGCGGTTCGCCGTGCGTAGCGACTTGACAATGGTTTTATCGGGCGACCGTAGCCGGACGTACCAATTCGATGAACCGGGACGTTGAAAGAGATAGCTGCCGTGTCGTGCTCTCGACGCCGTTGCCATGGGGGACACTCCTACTGTCTACCCCGAATATAGCTGGCAACAGTCATCGGCAACAGCCATTGGCAACAGTAATTGGCAACATAGTAAACGATTGGAAAGGCTTATGAAAGGTCTACGCGCCCCCGTAGGATTTCCGTCTTCCCGGGACCGCCAATCCGGTCATGCTAACCATCAGGGGGCCTTCTTAATGGGACTCTCGCGGGCTAAAGTACGCCCGGTTCCCACCCCTTCAACCCCCCACCGCGTATCCCAATGAACAAGCCAGTTTCGATCATCGATGAGGCCGGAGCCCAGCGCGAGCCTGCGACGGCATCTCCGTTCATGAACCTGCACGAAATCATCGCCAAAGCCCGCGCCAATCTCAATCAGAACGATTGGGATTACATCGTCGGCGGCACCGAGACCGAGACGACGCTGCGAAGAAACCGCATGGCGCTCGATGCGGTCGCGTTTCGGCCGCGCGTGTTGCGTGACGTAAGCAAGGTCGACCCGTCGGTCGAAGTGCTCGGCAAGAAGCTCCGTCTGCCGATCGTGCTTTGCCCGGTGGGTTCGCTGGAGAGCTTCCATCCCGGCGGCGCGGAGCCGGTGGTCAAGGCGGCTGCCGAATTCGGCGTCGCTCATATGCTGTCTTCAGTCTGCGATCCCGGTCTCGAAGAGGTCGCCAAGGCGGCGCCGAATGCGCTACGCATGTTCCAGCTCTATGTGCGCGGCGACGCCGCCTGGGCCGACGATCATGTCGAACGCGCGATCAAAAACGGCTATTCGGCGTTCTGCATCACAGTCGATACTGCCCATTACAGCCGGCGCGAGCGCGATCTCGCCAAGCGCCACGTCACCGCAGGCCGCCGCCGCGTGCAAGGCCGCGACTTTCAGATGGCGCTCGATTGGAAAACCGTCGAGCGCATGAAGTCGAAGTTCAAGATCCCGTTCGCCATCAAGGGCATCGGCACCGCCGAGGACGCCAAGATCGCGCTCGATCACGGCGTCGAGATCATCTACGTCTCCAATCACGGCGGCCGTCAGCTCGACCACGGCCGCGGCTCGACCGAGGTGCTGCCGGAAGTCGTTGAGGCAGTGGCAGGTCGCGCGATGATCATCGTCGACGGCGGTTATTATCGCGGCACCGACATCGTCAAGGGGATCGCGCTCGGCGCCAATCTGGTCGGTCTCGGCCGCACGCAATGCTATGGGCTGGCGGCGGCGGGGCAAGCCGGCATCGTGCGCATGCTGGAAATCATGGAAGACGAAGTGACGCGCGCGCTCGGCCTCCTCGGCGTCATCAGCTTCGGCAAGCTCGATCACTCCTATCTGCACGGCGCGACGCCGGCCAATGCGCCGCACGTGTTCTCGGCCTTCCCGTTGTGGGAGCACGCGCCGTATCGCTACTAGTCGTCATTCTTCATGCGCTCGTCCCCGCGACCCGCCTACGCTCGCTCGGCGAGCTACGGCGGGTTTGGAGTCCGCCGAAGCGCATAGCGCGAAGGCGGAAAGCGGGGACCCAGCCGCTGGATTCCCGCTTGCGCGGGAACGAGCGGAGAAGTTTCTCCGCCGCCACAATCGAAAGATTATCTCATGAACCTCCAACTTAGCATCGGCATCACCAACAATCCGCGGACCTGGCCGATTCTCGACGGCACGGTGAAGCCGGAGGGCATCGATCTTGTTCCCACGGTGCTGCATCCGTCGGAACTGTTCTGGCGGCAGCTGCATTTCGCCGAATTCGCCGTGGCGGAAATGTCGTGCTCGTCTTTTTTGATCGTGATCGGGCAGGGCGATACCCGTTTTGTCGGGCTGCCGATCTTCACCACGCGGCGGATTTTTCACACCAGCATCCTGGTCGTCCGCAAGTCCGGCATCGAAACGCCTGCCGACCTCAAGGGCAAGCGCGTCGGCGTGCCGGAGTACCAGCAGACCGCGGCGCTCTGGGCGCGCGGCGTATTGCAGCACGAATTCGGCATCGCACCGAAAGACATGGAATTCTGGATGGAGCGCACGCCGGACCGGAGCCATGGCGGCGCCACCGGCTTCAAGCCGCCGCCCGGCGTCGTCATCCACCAGATTCCGGCCGACAAAAGCATTGGCTCGATGATGCTTGCCGGCGAGCTCGACGCGGTGCTGCACTATCTGTCCGGCCGCAATCTGGTCGATCGCAGCCGCGCCGACCTCGCCAGCCATCCTGATTTCAAATATCTGTTCCCCGACCCGATCGCCGAGGGCATCCGCTTCTACCGCAAGACCGGGCTGTTGCCGATCAATCATCAGGCGGTGGTGCGGCGCGACGTGTTCGACAAAGAGCCCTGGGTCGTGCTCAATCTGATCAAGGCTTTCAACAAGGCCAACGACATCGCCAATGAACGGCGCGTGGAACACGTCGCCGATCACCTCGCCACGGGTCTGCTGTCCGGCGACGCCAAGACGCCGCTGATCCATCACGGCGTCAAAGCCAACCGCGAGGTGATCGAGACCATCGCGCAATATTCATTGGAACAGGCGCTCACGCCGCGGCTCATCAAGATCGAGGAGCTGTACGCTCCGAGCGCGCTGGAGACCTGACGGCATCGCTCCTGCGATGCCCTTTGTCCGGCCGACTTGTGGCTATATTACTCTGTTGTCGTCGTTCCTGAGATGGTCGGCATGACGCGCATTAAGGGCCTTTGGAAGCGGCTCCGCGCTCTGGTCCCTCACCGCCGCGTGCAGGTGGCGCTGTCGATCAGGATGACGATCGCCGCCTTGGCGTCTTTCCTGCTGGCGCAATTGCTGCAGCTCCCGCTGCCGTTGTGGGCGGTATTGACCGCGGTCATCGTCACGCAGATGAGCGTCGGACGGTCGCTGAAGGCGACGTTCGATTATCTCGTCGGCACTCTTGGCGGCGCAATCTATGGCGGCGCCATCGGCGTATTTATTTCCTATACGAATGAAATGGCACTGCTTGCGGGTCTCGCTCTCGCCGTGGCGCCGCTTGCGCTTATCGCGGCGATCAATCCCCGCTTTTCCGTCGCGCCGATTACCGCCATCATCGTGGTCTTGATCCCCACGATGACGCACGCGACTGCGGTTTCCTCGGCGGTGGACCGCGTAATTGAGGTCGCGCTGGGCGGCTTCACCGGTTTCTTTGTTTCGTTTCTTCTGTTGCCGGCAAACGCCCACCCTTTGGTCGCCGCCGCGGCCTCCCGCACGCTCGAACGGATGGCGCAGGCTTTGGGCGACTTGCTGGCGGGCCTGCGAGACGGGCTCGACGTCGATGCGTTGCACCGCATTCAGGACGGCATCGGCCAGGCTTTAGAGCAATTGAACGTGGTAGGAGACGAGGCCGAGCGCGAGCGCTCGGCGCATCTCGCCGTCGGCCCCGACACCGGGCCGCTGCTGCGCACGCTGCTTCGCTTGCGTCACGACCTGGTGATGATCGGAAGGGCGTCCGCGAGTCCGCCGCCCGACGCCGTCAGGATGCGGCTCAAACCGCCCGCGGCGCGCGTCGGTGCCGCGTTTGCCGATTATTTGCGCGCGAGTGCGGCCGCGCTCCAGTCTGGCCGCGGTCCACCGTCCCTCGAAGGCGTGGAATCGGCACTTGCGGCTTACGCCGCCGAGATCGCCGCGCTGCGTCGCGACGGCGTGACGAGAACCCTTACCGACGATGCCGCGGAACGCTTTTTCGCACTCGGATTTGCGCTTGAGCAGATGCACAACAACTTCAAAGATCTCGGACGTTGCGTGGCTGAGTGGGCCGAACCGGCCAAGGAAACCGGGCGTGGCAGCGCTCAGGCTGATTGAACTGCGACAGGTTATTGCCCGATTTGCCGACACAAGCGCCGCGCGACCCGATGGCCGGGAAGCTCTTAATTTCCCTCCGCCTATTGTGCTTTGGGTCCAGGCCTGCCACATAAGCGGGTAATCCAGATATCGACGGTGGCAATATCGACGCAAGCGTCTTGCCACCGGTGCTGTCGGCACCCCAACGGTGCCCATCCGTTAGCCAGTGGCCCGGGCGCCTTGGCAATCGGGCCATTCACCGCTCGACCGAAGAGGAATGCCGCGTGCAGGTTCTCGTCCGTGACAACAACGTCGACCAAGCCCTCAAGGTGCTGAAAAAGAAGATGCAGCGGGAGGGCGTCTTCCGCGAGATGAAGCTCCGCGGCCATTACGAAAAGCCCTCCGAGAGGAAAGTTCGGGAACGGGCGGAAGCCATCCGCCGCGCCCGCAAGCTCGCCCGCAAGAAACTGCAGCGCGAGGGCCTGCTGCCGATGAAGCCTCGGGTCGTGCCCGGTGCCGCTGGGCGAGGCGGCCCGCCGCGCGGGCCCCGCTTCTGATCGCGAAAACGATGTGCGCCGGCGCTTCTTGATATAACCGGTTCGAAAGGTCGTCGCTTTTCGTCAATTGTCTGGTATGAGTTCCGCAGCGCGGTAGAAATACGATGCCATTTAAGTTTCTGGTCGGCCAAGCCGTCGAGTACACGCCGCTCGGCGAGAAAAAAGCCGGTCTCTACAAGGTAGTGCGGCAGATGCCGCTGGAAGAGCAGGCCTTCGATCTGCGCTACCGTATCAAGAGCGACACCGAAGCCTACGAGCGCAACGTGCTGGAATGCCAGTTGAGCCCCGATGTGGCGGCCGAAAGCGACTATGCTACGGTCAAGTCGCCGCGCTCGCGAGGCTCCCGCGCCTGACTTCCGCAGTGACGTTTAGTGTCGCGCGTCGGAGCCCGCCGTTCCCATTTCCTCTTGCTGGCGATATTCGGCGTCGAATTTCATGATCTCGCGCATAAGCTGTTCGACCAAGCTTTGCCGGGCGGTAGCGCTCTGGTTGTAGGTCAGTTCCGCGACGGTTTTCGCCACAGCGTTAATGACTTCATCGGTATCGAGCGTGTCGGGCTCCTCGTCCGAAACCGGATATTCGGCAAAAAAATTGTCGATCAATTCGACCATCAGGCAATGCAGGCATGGCCGTTCTTCATTGTCGTTTTGGTCGTCTAAGCTTGGATGATCTGACATATCTGACATGGCCGTCCTCCTGCTTGAGATGGTAACGGACCCGGCATTTTACAATAACGGTCAGAGCTTTGCGCGCTCACTCAGCCGCCCGCTTCTTCGGCGGGCCTTCGACCGTTGCACCGGAGGCGATCAGCGCTTGAATCTCGTTCTCGGCAAGGCCGGCCTCCCGTAACACTTCGAGGCTGTGCTCGCCAAGTCGCGGCTGCAGGCGCTCGGGAGATATCGAAGTGTCGCTGAAACGCACCGGTAAATCTGTATAGAGGATCTGACCTTCGGTCGGATGGGTGGCCCGTTTGAAGAAACCCGAGGCCTCTAGCTGGGGATCGATCAAGACCTCTTCGAGGCTCGACATGCGCGCCGCGGGAATTTCGAGCTCGCGCAACAAAGCCAGCCATTCATCCGTGGTCTTGCCGGCGATGCAGGCACCGGCCAACTCGTAAACCGCGACGATATTACGGGCGCGCGATGCGATCGAATCGAATCGCGGATCGCTGTGCACCTCGGGCTTGCCGACCATGGTCCAGAATTTGCGCCAGTGCGCTTGCGTATAGGCCATCATGCAAAGATAGCCGTCCTTGGTCCGGTACGGACGGCGCCAGCTCGCCAGCACGCGCGTATAACCGAGTTCGCCGATCGGCGGCACGAAATTATGGCCGAACAGATGCTCGCCGAGAACGAAAGACACCATCTGCTCGAACATCGGTATTTCCACAAATTGGCCGCGTCCGGTGCGTTCGCGCGCAAACAGAGCAGCGGAGACGGCGCCGACGATGGCGAGTGCACAGGTCTTGTCGGCGATGATCATCGGCGCATAGCGCGGCTCGCCGGTGAGTTTCGCCATCAGTGCGGCAATGCCGGACTGGCCCTGGATCACATCGTCATAGGCCGGCTGGCCGCTATACGGTCCGCCGTCGCGGTAGCCGTGTAGCGCCGCATAGACAATGCGGGAATTTTTTGCGCACACCGTTTCATGGCCGAACCCCAGCTTCTCGATCTTCTGCGGCCGCATGGAATGGACGAAAACATCGGCGCCGGCGATCAAGCGCCACAGCGCATCTGCGGCAGCGGGCTGCTTGAGATCGAGCACCAGCGAGCGCTTGCTGCGGTTCAATCCCATGAACAGCGCCGCCATGTCAGGCGAGCGGGCCGGACCGGTGTGGCGCGGCGCATCGCCCTCGGGCGTCTCGATCTTGATGACGTCGGCGCCCATATCGCCGAGCATCTGCGTGGCGAACGGACCCGCGACCACGGAGGTAAGATCGAGAATACGGATCCCCGAAAGCGGTCCAGTCATTTGATAATCACCCGCAGCCTGAGAGAGCGGATCATCACTTCACCTGATTTGAAGTTTCAGCCCACGCCATGGCTTTACCTTGCCGCATCAAAGCGCTGCATGAATCGCAAGCAGATCGGAAATCGTATTCGGAGGCCGGCGTCCAAAACCACACTCGGTGGCGGCGCCGAAGTCTGACACGAATTTTGCGGCGCTCGACATCCGGCGCCGGGTGCCCTCGACCCCATCGCTCAGATGAATAAGGCCGAGATACAGCTTCGTTTCCTGCCTCAACCGCAGGTCTCGAAGGGGCGCGTAGAAAGCGTCATCGTCCCGGCTGCGCGGCACCGGCATGTGCAGCCAGTTGATCGGACGCGTGACCCGCTCGGACAGAGCGTTGTAGACCGCCACCATGTTCGCGGTCGTTGCCGGCTCCTTCCAATGTCTGTGGCCATAGTCGCCGTAGCAAAGGTGGACCCCAAGTTCGACCTCGCTCGGTACGGCGTTGCAGTGGATCGTCAGGCGGTCAATGACGCCTTTTTGGATATCATCGAAGTAGGCGTGGCGGACGCCTTCCCACTGCGCCATTTCCGTCGATACGTCCCACTGAACGGCGAGGTCCGACGGAGCGATGGTCTTGACCATCTGGCGAATCTCGGCAAGCAGCTTCGCGCGATAAATCGGCTCGATGACGGCGTGCTGCGAATAAACCACATGGGCGTTCAAGAATGCCGCCGTGGTCGGCAACGACACTTGAAATTTTACGTCGCGCGAAATCACGCCATCGTCGCGCAGCCGCCGAAAGACGGCATAGGATTCCGCCGCCACTTCGGCGTAGCCCAGAGGGCCGAGCTCGATTTGGCTCGGCTCGATGCCGGTCCGCAGTCTCATTCTCGGCGGTGGCGGCTCGCCCTGCTTCGCTGCCTCGTTGCCGATCCAACGGCGCACGCCTTCGACTTCCGACGTGGCGCGGGTGCCGCGCGCGCCTTCTTCCGGATCGATTTCGAATGCGTTGTTGCGTTCGAGAACACGACGCGGCCAGTAGACCCAGAGGCTGCGAGATCCGGTCTCGCCGTCTGGTATCCGCTTGATCCGGTTGCCGAGTGTGGTGCTTACAGTGCGGAAAACATCTTCGGCTGACTGCAGAGCGACGCTACCCACGAGCAATAATTCAGGATGAGTTGGAATTCCGGCCGCCATTAACAAAACTCCGGCATCACTTCGCGGGCGAACAGCCGCATTGATTTTTGCGCCTCGGCAAAATCGAGCGTGCCGAAATTGATCTGCAGCGAAGCATGCTCGAATTTGCCGACCGTGCCTTGGAAGCGCCGGATGGTGTCTCTGATCTCGTCCGGCGTGCCGATCCAGGCATTGCCGGTTTCGATCTGGCCTTCGAGCGAGAAGCCTTTCATGCGGCCGATCGATTTGTCGTAGCCCTGGTAATCCTTGGACGTGGTGCCCTGCGTCCATTCACCGGCGGATTCGACGAGCGCTTCGAAGTAAAGATCGAACGCGCGCCGCGGGATGTCGCGGGCGGCGTGCGCGTCCTCGTGGCAGAACATGTGGAAGGCGATCATCACTTCGCCGTCGCCGGGATGGCCGGCCTCCCGCCAGGCGTTGCGGTAAAGATCGAGCAGCGGCTTGAGCGGTCCGATCGGGATCGCCATCAGCGCATGGCCGCAGCGCCCGGCAAATTCGAACGAGTCCGGCGTGCGCGTCGAGGCGACGTAGAATTTCGGCCGTGGCCTTTGCGTCGGCCGCGGCAGCGAGGTGAGATCCTCGAAGGAATGGAATTGCCCCCGATGCGTGGCGTGCTCCGTCGTCAGCAATAGCCCGATCTGCTCGACCCCTTCGCGGAACCGAGCGACCAATTCGTCCGGCGAAATCTTAAAGCGGCGGAATTCGTGCGGCAGGAAGGCGCGGGCAAAACCAATATCGAGGCGGCCCTGCGAGATGCCGTCGAGCATGGCAATCTCGCCGGCAAGCTTCAGCGGATTGTTGAACGCCGGCACGACCGCGCCGGTGATGAGCCGCATCTTTTTAGTACGCTGCGACGCGGCGGCGAGAAACAACAGCGGGTTCGGGCTATAGCCGCCGTAACGGCGGAAATAGTGCTCCACCGTGCGGGCGTGGCTGTAGCCCAGCGCTTCGGCCTCCTCGGCGATCGCCAAGCACTCCCCGAAATAGGCTGCCGCGCTTTTGTCCTCGGGGGAAACGCAGGGAAAGAACTGAACGCCGAACTGCATCAAGCGACACTCCGGTAAAGCGTATCGAGGCCATGCGCGGCGACGATCTCGCCGACCTGCTCGCTGCGGAAGATATGGGCGTTTAGTACCGCGCTAATGTCGCGATGAAGTTCCGCGCCGGTGCGCTCGGCCTTGGGCTTGATTTGCGCGCTGAGATAAGCGCCTTCCTGTTGGTTGACTTCGACTAAGGCTCTGCCGAACGGCAGCTGCATGCGCTCATAGCTCTTCAGCCCCGCGGCGAGGTCGTCGCCGGCGTCGCGGATGCTGTCGGCAAGGCACGCCGCATCGAGCGCCGCCTTGGTGGTGCCGGCGCCGGCATGGGGACGCGCGACGAAGGCCGCGTCACCGGCCAGAGCAACCCGACCAAACACCATCCGTGGCGAAACCAGATCGTAGATCGGCTGAAAGAATGGCGTGGTCCGCGAAAATATCTCGGCGATCTGTGGTGCGATCAGAGCCTTGGCGTCGGCTTTCACGCGAGCGATGACGTCTGGCCGGATCAGTGGCGGCGGAATGCCGGCGGCATGATGTTGGCCGTTGGCGTCGGTGCAAATATCGGCTAGCGAGGCGCGATCGGTCGGCCGGTACCAGATGATGTTGTAAGCGCGGCGGCCGATGGCCGTATCGTTATCCCGCCCCGGCACCGCATAACTGATCAGCTGCTCGCCTTCCGGCAGGCAGAAAGCATACAGCTCGACCATTTCTCGCCATAAGTCGGTCGGCACGTCGGCTTCGTCGAGTACGGCGCGCCAGGCGACATAGCCGGCATAGGCCGGCTGCGCGTCCGGCAGGAATTGCGCGCGCACCGTGGAGCGGATGCCGTCAGCGCCGACAAGAAGGTCGCCGCGCTCGCTAGTACCGTCGGCGAAAATCGCGGCGACGCCGTCCGCGTGCTGGTCGACCCGCGCGAGCCTCTTGCCGAACCGGTAGGTTCGCGCCGGCAGCGCATCGAGCAAGGCGTGGTAGAGCCGGGACCAACCGCTGAGCGTACGCTCCATCGGCTGCTCGATGATGATCTTGCCATTGCCGTCGAGGCAAACTCCGCGCGGCGGCGTTATGCCCATCAACTCGTCGAAATCGACACCGGCACGCTTGAGAATGGCGATCAGCTGCGGATGCGTGCCAAGCCCGACGCCACGGCTCGCCAGTTCTTCCTCGTTGCGTTCGAAGACAACCGCGTCCCACCCGGCGCCGCGCAGAAGCTGCGCCGCGAGCAGTCCGCCGAGCGAGCCGCCGATGACCAACGCTCGGCGCATTTATGCCCCTCCCCGAAAAAGGTGGAGGGAGAAGAATGCCGTGACGGTCATCACGGTATCGCCCAGGCCAACTCGTCGTGGCCGGGCTTGTAATCCATGTTGGTCTGCGCCGGATTGCGATTGATCAGCGGGCGGCCATACATCGGATTGGTCTGGCTGCGCGTTTCATGCTCGACGGTGAACAGAACTTCGCGGCTGTCGAGATCGATGATGTCCTGGAAACGGTACTCGTATTCGCCGGTTTCGGCGGTGAGGATGCCAAGCTCCTTGAGACGTCGGTGCGGGCCGGAAAAATCCGAAATGTAGATCTGCGCGTGGTGCCGATCGTACGGCTTCTCCGGCGCGTCGGTTTCGCGGAAATAAAAATATTGCTTCTCGCCGACTTGGACGCGTGCCTCCGGGCCGGCGCCGTTCTTGATCACTTCGGACGGCGCATGCAGCACTTCGCGGTAGAACCGTGCGATGCGCGACGCGGTGCCGGGGCGCACGTCGAAGCGGATATAGGGCATGCCGAGCTGGATGCGGCCGAATTGCTCCACGTCAGGTGTGTGAACGTGAATACGATTGCCCCACGGACAGACGGTCTCGACGCAATCGTTGCTTTCGCGGAAATCGAACTTGGTGCCGGCGAGCGCCTTGCGCACGCGAGCAAGCCGCGCCAGCAGAGCCGCGCGGTCCGGAATGACCAGCCCGATCACGCCGCGTAAATTCTCCGGCGTGCCCATCGGCAGATGGAATTGGCTCATGCCGACATTGATCCACATGTTCCCCGCGCCGGTATTGAGGAACGGATCGCGCGTCAGGCCGAGCCCGGTGACGTAATAATGCGTCGCCAGGTGCTGATCGCTGATGCAGACATTGACGTGGCCGAGATTTACGATGTTACCGATATCCTCCGCGGCGCGGTCGTAGTGTTTTTCGAGCATGGCGTCATCCTTCCCGGTTGAATATTAGGCGCGGGGCGCGACGCGCTCAACAGCCGTCTAAGCGGTCAAGCCAAGGAGGTCGAGAAATGGCCCAGCGAGCTCCCAGCGTCACCGGCTTCGAACGTCGCGGCCAACCGGTGGCTTCGCACCGGAAATTCCTCGTCCGCATGAGCGTCGCGATCGGCCTGTGGCTGTTTCTGACCGCGGCGGGACTGGCAATCGGGATTGTCGGCTATGCGTATTTCGAGGGCATGCCGTTCGTCGATGTATTCGTCAACGCGGCGATGATTCTCTCCGGCATGGGTCCGATGGGCGAACTGAAGACTACTGGCGGCAAGGTGTTTGCCGGGTTGTATGCGATCTTCTCCGGCCTGATCATCATCATCGCAACCGGTTTCGTGCTGGCGCCGATTTTCCACCGCGTATTGCATCGTTTCCACGTCGAGACTACGAAAGATTGAGTTGAGTTGAGCCGGGCCGGTTGAACGAGAGCGGGCGGGTATTGGGGCGGTGTCGAGCTTTTGGGACAAACTTCAGCCAGCGGCGCGCAGCGGAACCGGCGAGCGGGCGAATGACGTCGATTATCGGCTGCTGGTTCCGCTACTCGTCAACGTCGCGGTCATCCAGGCGGTCTATGCCATCGTAAGGGTGACGACGTCGTACCGCGCCATCGAGCTCAAACTGCCGGTGGTGTGGCTCGGGATCATCTCGGCGACCTTCGCGATCCTGCCTATTATCTTTGCCGTCCAAGTGGGCCGCTATCTGGATCGCGGCAAGGATGCCCAAGCCGCTTGGATCGGCTCAAGCTTGCTCGTCATTGCCTGCGCCGGCTTTCGTTTCGCCGCCGGCTCGTTGCTCACGCTCCTTCTGATGACGGCGTTGCTCGGCATTTCGCATATTTTGATCATGGCAAGCCAGCAGATGCTGTGCGTCCGGTGCACCGGACCGCGCGGCCGCGATGCCGCTTTCGGCAATTACGTCATCGCCAGCGCGGTCGGGCAGGGGCTCGGCCCTTATATGGTCGCATGGGCCGGCGGATCGGCGACGCTGCCTCCGACCGACTATCTGTTTGCGATCGGTCTGGTCGTGTCATTCGCATCGCTGGCGACGGCCGCTTTCATTCGGCCGGCGCCGAAGCATCTGATGCACGCGAAGAGCAAAGACGTCGTGCCGCTGCGCACATTGTTACGCCAGCGCGGGCTGATGGCGTATCTCGTCGCCAGCATCATCACCATGGCCGCGCAGGATCTGGTCACGATTTATCTGCCGCTCCTCGGCGCCGAAAAGAACATCAATGTACGCGACATCGGCAGCCTGCTGACGGTTCGTTCCGTCGCCGCGCTGATCTCGCGCATGGGCTATGTGCGGATCATCGCGCTGATCGGCCGGCGTCCATTGACGCTCGCGAGCATGGTGGGATCCGCAATCGGCTTTGCCTGTCTCGCTTTGCCGGTGAAGCTTTCCGTGTTGTTCGCGGCGATGACGCTGACCGGGGTTGCGCTGGGGATCGCGACGACGTTGAGCCTCACCAATGTCGTCGATCTCGCCTCGCCGGCATCGATGGGTACCGTGATGTCGCTGCGCAATACCGGTAACCGGATCGGTCAGATGGCGGTGCCGTTCGCGGCGAGCCTGATCGCCGCCGCTAGCGGGGTCGGCGGCATATTCGTGATCATCGCGCTCAGCCTCGCGGCGTCAGGCGCGGCCGTGCATTTCAGCGGCGAGGAGCGCTGACGCCGCGCCTACCAGTGCCGGTGCCAGCCGCCGTAATAGCCGCGGTGTCGCCAATACGGGCCGGGGCCGTAATAGCCGTAGGGGTAGGGGCCGTAATAGGGTGGTGGGTATAACGGCGGCGGAGGCGGCGGATAGCCTGGCGGGTAAGGCCTAGGCGGCGGCGCGCCGAGGCTTGTCGCGATGATGTAGCCGTTTTGCCCTTGAAACGTCACTTGGCACCATCCGGCGCTGCATCCGCCGACATTGACCGGCGCGCCAGCCGGAATGGTGATGACGATCTGGTAATTGGTGCCCGGTCCCTCCCGCAGATTGACATTGGTGTTGACGGCAGCAGGGGGCGGTCCACCGGCCTGCGGCGGTGGCCCTGGTGGCTGCGGAGGTGCGCCGGGCGGCGGCGGACCCGGCTGATCTGGGGCGGATTGCGCCGCGGCCGGGGGCGGTGGCGCCGGTTGGTCCGGTGGTGGTGGCGGAGCAGACTGCGCCGGGGCAGGTTGATCCGGAGGTGGCGGTGCTGGGGCCGGCTGCGCCGAGGCGGCTTGCGCTGTGAGCACGGCAAGTATCGCGGTGCCGGCTGCGAGTTGCGTCAATGCCATCGTTAATCTTTCGCGGTTCAAGACTTTGCGCTCCAAATCCACGCCCCCAAACATTCTAAGCCCAATGCACCGTTCACTTTCAACGTCATTCGCGTCGAGATCACGGCGGCAGCTTCTGCAGCTCCGGGAATGGGGTATAGGCTGCGCCGGCGCAGAGGTCTTTCGGCGTGTCCGTTTGGTCTCTCGGCATTTCCATAAAGTGATCGAAGCGCCCGGCAAGAAAGACCGCCGCGAGTTCTCTGATGCCGGCATAGTCGGCGTTGTTTTTCTTCGGATTGAACTTCACGCAGGCCACGTAGCGCGTCTCGCCGCCGGCCTCTTTCAGCGCCGGCTGGGAAACGGCGGCGTCGCGAATTCCGGTCGGATCGTTCAGATAGACATGCACGGCGGCGAGAATGTCGGCCTTGTAGTTCGTCGGATAGGTATTGACCCCGCTGTCGTCGTCACTGTCCGCATGGAGGAACTGGTGCCCGCAGGCGCCGAGCAACAGCGTCATGCCGAGAAGAAGGCTTGCGCGCCGCACCGCACCGCCGGTCATCAATTCTATGCCTGCCCGTTCGCCGTCGGCCCCTTCATGGGTGTAATCGCGAATCGCGCGAAGCGCCACCGGCGATAGCGGCGACTTATTCGGCCGCCTCATGCGCGTGCGTTTGCATCTGCACGTCGACGAGCGAAAGCGGCGAGGCGGTGTCTTCCAGCATGCCCCAGCTCTTGAGCCAGTCATAGGTGCGCTGCAGTTCGTCGAGCGGGATCGGCGCCGGATCGCAGACGACGAGCCGGCTCTCGCGCAAATCCTCGACTTTCAGCGTGGCAATCTCCGGATCCTTTTTGGCGTAATAGTCGATGAAGTAATGCATATAGGCTTTTTTGTCGGCATTGATGCGGCGCACCGCCTCGCGGACGGCGCGATTGAACGCGGCATAGGTTTCGCCGTCGACCCGGTCGGAGGCGACCTCGGTGCCGTGGAAGAAGGCCGAGCAAATGATGCGGCAGCCTTTCTTCTCGGCGAGCGTAATATGCGGCTCGGTGAGCGTGGTGGCTTCGATCTCGCCTCGCATCAGCGCGTCGAGGCGATAACGCGAACCGTTCGGCGCGCGGCATAGTCTGATCATTTCGCGCGGCACAAAACCTTCCAGCATATGCAGCGCGATGTAATGGGTGCCGAAATAAAACGGCACGCCGACGGTGCGGTTGGCGAGCTGTTGCGGCGTATAGACCGGGGAATCGGGCCGCACCACGATCGCCGCATAAGCGACGATGGCGCGGCGGCCGAGTTGCCGGCTGCCTTGTCCGGTGTCCTGCACGCGGCAGTAATTGCCCCATTCGCAGGCGTTGTACATGTCGGCCTTGCCCTGTTCGAGGAGCTTACCATGGCTGGCGAAAGGATTGACGCCCTTCGGCGTCGTCACATGGGTTTCGACCTTCTTCTCGACGCCGGCTTCACGATCGGCCCATTCGATCTCGAGACCTTCTTTGGGGAACAGGCCTTCATCGTAAGCGACCAGTTCCGGCAGCCCCTGGAACGGCGCCGTAGTTTCGAGAACGAGCTTTTTCATTTTCCGTGCTCCATAACGCTTACCGCGTGGGTGCCGATGGACAAACCGCGCGCATGACGAGTGTTATTTGCCATGGCATACCGGCGGCGGGCCGATGGTCTCACACTATGGGACAATTCCGCTCAAATTTCATTGACTAGTTTTGACGCGGGCCGCAAGTTTTTTCATCGAGGACAAATTGGCAATGAGCGTCGAACAATTCGACTTTATCGTCGTCGGAGCCGGATCGGCGGGATGCGTTCTCGCCAATCGGTTGAGTGCCGACGCCCGCAATACCGTTGCGCTGATCGAGGCCGGTCCGCCCGACCGCAATTTCTGGATTCATCTTCCCATCGGCTACGGGCGCACGATGTGGGATTCCAGGATCAACTGGAAATTTTACACCGAACCCGAGCCGCATATGGACGGCCGCCGGATTTACTGGCCGCGCGGCCGCGTGCTGGGCGGCTCGAGCTCCATCAATGGTCTGATCGTCATCCGCGGTCAGCCCGAAGATTACGATCACTGGGCGCAGCTCGGCAGTCGCGGCTGGTCGTGGCACGACGTGCTGCCGTATTTCATCAAGTTGGAACGCAACGACGAATTGGCCGACGACCAGTTACACGGCGCGAGCGGCCCGTTGCAGGTCACGAGCATTCAGGATCGCCACGAGCTCATTGAGGCCTTCATCGCCGCCGCCAATTGCTGCGGGATTCCACGGACCTCCGACTTCAACGGACCCGTGCAGGAGGGCGCCGGCTATTTTCAATTGACAACCCGCAACGGCTGGCGCGACTCGGCCGCCGGCGCCTATTTGCGCCCCGCCGCAAAGCGGCGCAATTTGCGAATTCTCACCGAATGCCAGGTCGGGCAAATCCTGTTCGCCGGCCGCCGGGCGGTCGGCGTGACGTGCCGCAGCGGCGGTTCGATCCGCACCATAACTGCCAAGCGCGGCGTCATCCTCGCCGCCGGCGCGATTCAGTCGCCGCATTTGTTGATGCTGTCCGGTATAGGTCCTGCCGAAGAGCTGCAGCGCCACGGCATCGCGGTCAAATTCGACCGGCCGGCGGTCGGACAGAATCTCCAGGACCATCTGCAATTCCGACTGATCTACCGGATCGCCAAACCGATTACGACCAACGACGCGCTGCGCTCGCTGTGGGGGCGCATCAAGCTTGGGAGTGAATGGCTGCTGCAACGCCGTGGCGCGCTTGCGGTCGGCATCAATCAGGGTGGTTTGTTTGCGCGGTTGCAGCCGGAGGCGAAGACGCCGGACATCCAATTTCACGTGGCGACCTTGAGCGCGGATATGGCGGGCGGCAAGGTCCACGACTTCTCCGGCATGACGTTGTCGGTCTGCCAATTGCGGCCAAAAAGCCGCGGCTCGATCGCGCTGGCATCGGCCGATCGGTTCGACCGGCCGCGCATCCACGCCAATTATCTTGCCGCGGAAAGCGACCGGCAGTTCGCCGTGGAGAGCATCGCTTTCGCGCGCAAGCTTGCGGGTACGCCGCCGTTGTCCGATTACATCGACGCCGAAGTGGCGCCCGGTCCGAATGTCCAAAGCGCCGACGACATCCTGCATTTCGCGCAAGCCAACGGCGCGACGATCTTTCACCCGGCCGGCACCTGCCGCATGGGGCCGGACGAGGACGCTGTCGTCGATCCGCGATTGCGCGTGCGCGGCGCCGACCGGCTCTGGGTGGCCGATTGCTCGATCATGCCGACGCTGGTGTCCGGCAATACCAATGTACCGGCGATGATGATTGCTGAAAAAGCGGCCGATCTGATCTTGCAAGAGGGCTCGACGAGCGCGGCCTAGTCCATTGTGCAAATTGCTGCCGGTGGAGGCGGTCCACGCAACCGCCCCCACCCGGCCCAATATCTAGGGCGAAACCTCTTCCAGCACGCGGCGCCGTGTCTCGATCATGTAGGTTGCGGCGCCGCAGCCGATGATCGCGAAGATGGAGAAGGCGAGGAACACGCCGCCGATGCCGTAGCGCGGCAGCGCGAAGCCCACGATTAGCGGACCAACGGTCGCGGCCATGCGCAGCCAGAAGCTGGCCCAGCTTACGCCAAGCGCGCGCATGCGCGTCGGATAGATTTCGGCGGTGTAGAGGAAGATGCTCATGTTCATCGAGCCGAGCCAAATCTGGCTGAAGCCATAGCCGAGCAGCATGCCGAAAGCGGTGTTGGAGCCAAACGCCCACAGCTCGATCAGCGCGGCTGCGGTAAAAAAGAACGCGACGACGAACCAGATGCGGCGGCCGGTCCAGTCGATCAGCAACGCGCAGATTGCCGAGCCGAGCAGACTGCCTGCGGGTCCGGCAATCGAGTAGTTGAGCGCCTGTTGCAGCGGCAGGTGATACACTTCGCGATACAGCGTCGGAATCCAGCCCGACAGGCCGTAGGTGATGATGTAGGACGTCGCCCACAGGATCCAGACCAGGAACGTGCGCGACAGATAACGGCCTTGGAACAGTTCCTGCCAGCGGGTCTGGTTGCCAAGCGGTTGAATGATGAGGTCCGGCACCGGCGGCAGCGGTTTCGTGCCGTTGCGCGACACGATGCGCTCGATGTCGGTCACGATGGCGTCGGCCTCGCTCAGGCGCCCCTTCGACGCCAGCCAGCGCGGCGATTCCGGGCAATAGCGCTGCAGGAACAGTGCGATGAATGCCGGCACCGCGCCGATAATGAACATCCACTGCCAGCCGAATTTCGGCACTACGATCGCGCCGGCGATGCCCGACGCGAGCAGGCCGACCGGGAAGATCATCTGATAGGCCAGGAAGCGGCCGCCGCGCCGTTCGGCGCGCAAAATCTCGCTGATATAGGTCGAGGCGACCGGGATCTCGCCGCCCAGCCCGATGCCTTCGAGAAAACGCAGGACGAAAAGCTGCTCGTAATTTTGCGTGAACGCACAGGCGAGGCTCATGACCGCGAACAACGCGATAGCGATGCGCGCCGTCGCCACGCGGCCGATGCGCTCGGCGGCCCAGCCGAAGGTCAAGGCGCCGAGCGCCTGGCCGAAATTCGCGACGCTGATCAAGCCGCCGATGCTTGACGGCGGAATGTGCCAGGCCGGCACGATAGCCGGCAGCACATAGGCGATCGCCAGCGAATCAAATGAATCGAAGAAGATGGCGACGCCCAGTATGACCGTCACCGTGACGTGCCAGCGCGAATTCGGCAGGCGCTCGAGGCGCGCGGCGATTGTCTGTTCGGTCAACGGCAAGGTGCTTTGCATTGTGTTCCCCTCCCCAAAATCGGCGGCACGAGACGTTACCCGTGCGGCCGAACTAACTTGAGCGTTGCGGCCGCAGCCGTTGAATCTGCAATTGCGCTAGAAACGGCACCAGCGGATGCGCGCCCATTTTCACCATCGAAGGCAGATCGAGCTTGATCAGCGCCTCGCGCTGCTCGGTCGGCAGCTGAAAGCGGTCGGCAAATGCGCCGGCGTCGGCGACGTATTGCGCGCGCAGATTCGCGTCATGTGCGAGGCCATGCAGTGCGGAGGTGAGCTCCACCAGCTCCGGCTTGATCGACGGGTAATGCACGGCGTGGCTCTGCTCGGCGTCGCCGCTGATCCAGGCTAGCGACGCATAATTGTGGTGCCAGCTCGGATCCATGGACACCACGTCGGGCTTGCGCTCGCCCAGGGCGCCGGCGGCGCAGGCCCAGCAGCGCAGTTCGATATTGCCGGTGTCGTCGAGCTCCGTCTCGTCGAAGCCGATTAGCGATTTGAGATTTCCGGCGGCAAGTTTTTCCAAGACGCGCCGGTCCCAGGCCAGCTCCGGATTGGAATAGCGATCGGTGCCGGGAAAATGCGACATGCCGCCGCTCGACAGGATCACGGTCTTCAAGCCAAGCGCCGTCACGGTGCGCGCCACGGCCTGGCCGAACTGGTAGCAGCGTTCCATGGTCGGCTGCGGCGGCAAGTAAGCGTTGACGTAAATCGGCAGCACCGGTCCGGTATGGCCGAGATGGGTGAGCGGAATACCGATGGCGTAGTCGATCTTCGCCGTCGAGGTGAATGCCGGATCGAAGTTCTGGCGATAAAGCTGGCGCACCAGTTCGAAGCCGATTTCGCTCGGGATCTGCCAATGGAATTTGCGCCCGGCGAATTCGCCGCTCGCCTCGCCGCCGACATGGACGGTGAACGGCGGCGCGGTGGTGTGAAAGAACTGCTCGGCGTGGTCGTTGGAGAAGATGATCCAGAGATCGGGCTCGAGCGCGCGCAGCCGCTTGCCGACGTCGGCGGCGACTTCGCGGACATGCGCAACCAGCGCTTTGTCCTCGGTGTCCGGCATGGTGAAGAACTGCGGCGCGTGCGGCAACATGGCGCCGCCGATCACGGTGGACATCATGGGCGCTCTCTCCTTTGCCGCAAGGCTATCGCGCGCGGGGAAGAACAACAAGCGCGGCGCCACGGCAGCTATGCGCGCCTGCGCTTCACAGCTCCGCTGGAAGCCGTTAGCTTCGCCGGGCAGTACGAAGTGGAGGAACGATGGCCGACGTGCCGGTAACGATCGCCTGCGGCAATTACGACCGCACCCGCGCGATCCGGGACGGGACCGTGAAAGTCGAGGGTTGTGACGTCACCTGCCTGCCGCTCTATCCGGAAGAGATTTTCCACCGCGCCTTCAAATTCCAGGAATTCGACATCTCGGAACTGTCGTTTTCGAGCTACATCCGTACGGTGGCCGCGGGAACGTCGGCCTATATCGGCATTCCGGCCTTCGTGTCGCGGATCTTCCGCCACTCCGGCATTTACCTCCGCAAAGGCGCCGGCATCGAAAAGCCGCAAGATCTGCGCGGCAAGCGGGTCGGGGTGCCGGAATATCAGATCACAGCGGTGGTCTGGATGCGTGGCCTGATGCAGCACGAATATGGCGTTGCGCCGTCCGAAATTCATTGGCGCAGCGGCGGCCAGGAACAGCCGGGCCGCCACGAACGCACGCCGCTTAAGGCGATTCCCGGCCTCGATCTGCAGCCGATCGGCGATGATCGAACTCTAGTCGGTATGCTCAAAGCTGGCGAGCTCGATGCGCTGTTCACCGCGCGGGCGCCGTCGTCGTTCCTTAACGGCGAACCGCATATCGCGCGGTTGTTTGCCGATACGCGCGCAGCCGAGCAGGCCTATTACAAAAAGACGCGGCTGTTCCCGATCATGCACCTCCTCGGCATCCGCAAGACCCTTGCCGAGAAATATCCGTGGCTGGCAACCAGCGTTTACAAGGCATTCTGTGAAGCCAAGGCGCGCGCTATGATCGACCTGCGCGACGTCAATGCGCTGATGGTGACCTTGCCGTGGCTCGAAGCTGAGACCAACGAGACCAGCACGATCATGGGCGAGGATTTCTGGAAATACGGCATTTCAGAAAATCTTCCCGAGATCGAGGCGCTGACGCAATACGTCCACGAGCAGGGCCTCGCCGACCGTAAAGTGAAGGTCGAGGAGTTGTTTCATCCCTCGACCTTCGAAATCGCCAAGGTGTAAATTAGGCCATGGCCCGCAGCGAGCAACGTGTGATCGTCGTCGGCGCCGGACCGGTCGGCGCCATTATGGCGCTTGCCTCGGTGCGCAAAGGCATCCCGGTGCTGCTGCTCGAAGCAGAGCCCGAGCCGGTCGAGGATCAGCGCGCCGCAACGATCCATGCGCCGACGCTGGAGATGCTCGCCGATCTCGGTCTGAAGCAACGGGCTTTCGCCGAGCACGCATCGGGCGGCTTTCAGGCGCCATTGTTTCAATTTCGCGATCGCGCCACCGGCGAGTTAGTTGCCACGTTCGATATTCGCCTCCTTGAAGGCGAGGTGCCGTATCCGTTCGTGCTGCAATGGGAGCAATACAAGCTCGTTCGCGCCGTGCTGCCGTTGTTGGCGGAGAGCGGACTTGCCGAAGTGCGATTTGACGCCAAGTTCACCGGACTGACGCAACACGCGGATTATGTCGACGTCACTGTGGAGGCGGGCGGCGAGGCCGAGCGGCTGCGCGGCGACTATGTGATCGGCACCGACGGCGGCCGCAGCACGGTGCGCCGGCTCGCCGGAATCGATTTCGAGGGATTCACCTGGGAAGAACGCTTCATCAAGATCGCGACCAGCTTCGATTTCGTCGGCACCGGCAAGGGCTATTGCACGCGCAATTATTTCTCCGATCCCGACGAATGGCTCAATCTGTTCAAGGTCAAGGGCAACGGTCCGCCCGGCATCTGGCGCGGCATTATGCCGGTGCCGGCCGACGAATCCGACGAGCAAGCGCTGAGCATGGCAAGCATCCAACGCCGGCTGCACGGCATTTACGACAAGAGCGGCGATTTCGACATTCCCTATTACGCGCTCTATACCGTGCATCAGCGCGTCGCGGCGACGTTCAACAAGGGCCGCGTGCTGCTTGCCGGCGATGCCGCCCATGTCAACAATCCGATCGGCGGCATGGGCATGAATGGCGGCATCCACGACGCCGTCAATCTGGCGGACAAGCTCGCCGATGTCTGGTTCGGCCGCGCCGATACCAGCGTGTTCGACCGCTATACCAGGCAGCGCCGCAAGGCGCAGATCGATTTCGTGCAGGCGCAATCGATCCAGAACAAGACGACGCTCGAGGAAAAGGACCCGGCGATCCGCCGCAAGCATTTGGACGAATTGCGGCGCACGTCTGAAGACGTCGCGCGACACAAGGCATTTCTTTACCGCTCGTCGCTGATCGACAGTTTGAATGCGGCGAATGCGATGGAGTAAGTCTTCGATCCGCATTATGTGGAGGCGCGGATGACGTTTCCCCACTTCGCCTCGATCTCGCGCGCCTCGTCCGCCGACAACGCCGAGGTTTGCGGGAATTTGTCGATCCAAGCGAACGGCTTGCAGGCTTCGATGATCGCCTTCGAATGCGAGGTGACGCCGCGTTCTCTGTCCTGCGGCGGGATGCGCGGATCGAGCGCCGAGCTCCAGGCGTTGCGCAGAATGTCGATGCCGTCGGCCGGCTCGCAGCGTGTTGCCACCGCCCACATCACGTCGGCGAGATTAGACGGATCGATATCATCGTCCACGACTACGACGATGCGCGCCATGTAACTGTGCGCGGCCGCGACCAATGCGGCGCGCTTGGCGTGGCCGTCATAGCGTTGGCGCAGCGCCACAACCGTCATCAGCTGCGACACATGCTGCCAGACGCCGGCGATATCGAAGACGCCGGCGGCTTCGAGGTTGCTCCAGATCGTCGCGGCACGGAACGGCAGGCCGAAATGAAAGCGCGGCGGCTTGAGGGGCGGCGAACCAAGCAGGATCGGATCGTTGCGGTGGTGAATGGCGGTGACCTCCATTACCGGTCCGGGACGCGCCGCGGCGGCATAGTAGCCGGTGAACTCGCCAAAGGGTCCTTCCGGCAAGCTCGTTTCGTTCATCGGCAAGAGCCGGCCTTCGAAGACGATTTCGGCATGGGCCGGAATCGGCAGCGCAGTCTGCGGTCCGGCAAAAACCTCGATCGGCGCGCCTTTGATCGAGCCGGCAAACTCATATTCCGAGCGGCCGTCGGGCAGATATTCAAAGCCGGCGATGAACAGGGCGGGGTCTTCGCCATGTACGACCGCGAGCGGACAGCTCTCGCCGCGATCCCAATATTTCTTGGCGATGACAGCTCCGTGCCGGCCGCCGTGATCGAACTGCACCGTGACTTTATTGACGCCGTGGACCTGGACGCGATAGATCGAAGCGTTGATCCACCCGGTATCCGGGTCGCGCATGACGACCAATGAGCCGGAGCCGATGAACGGTCCGCCGTCGTGTCGGTGCCAGACCGGCGCCGGCAACAGCGCGATGTTCACATCCGCGCCGGTAAAGGAATTTTCCAAAAACGCCGCGGTCGTGACGGTAACTGGCGGCTGTGCATGCAGGTCTTTGCGCTTCTCCATCCAGGCCTTGAGTGCGTCGAGCGGCCGCAGCGCGGGATCGAGGCCCAAGGCCAGTGCTGCGCGTTGCACATTGGTCGTCGCATTGGTGAATATACGAAAACCGCGCCGATGCCCTTTGATGTCGTCGAATAACAGCGCCGGGCATTCGGGCAGACCGGCGGCGACTTCCGTGATGCCGCCGATCTCGAACTGCGGGTCGGCGCCTATGATGCGCCGCAACACGCCGAGCTTGTCGACGAGTGCAATGAATTCGCGCAAGTCTTTATACATGCAAGAAGTCTTTATACATGCAACAAGTCTTTACACACGCAATCGTCCCCGCCTTATGCGCCGGTCCGGCAAAGTCAAGCCATTATCTTTTGCCTCGGAAAATGTATAAGTAACTCGTGTTCCAGTACACGGCTTTCATGCACCTCATTGGCCACCTCATCCACGCCTACGGCCTCTTAACGGTCGCCGTCATTATCGGCTTGGAATGCGTCGGCGTGCCGTTGCCGGGGGAGACCGCGCTTCTCGCTGCGGCGATTTACGCGGGGACCAAACACGATCTCAACATCGTCGCGGTCATTTTGACGGCTGCCAGCGCGGCGATCGGCGGCCGCATGATCGGCTATGTAATCGGCCATGAATTCGGCTATTGGCTGTTGCTGCGTTACGGCAATTACGTACGTATGACGACGAGCAGGATCAAGCTCGGCCAGTATTTGTTCCTGCGCCATGGCGGCAAGATCGTCTTTATCGCGCAGTTCGTGCCGGTGCTGCGTACCTTCGCCGGCGTCTTCGCCGGCGCCAACATGATGCCGTGGCGCGACTTTCTGATTGCCAATGCCGTCGGCTCCTTCATCTGGGCGGTGATCTACGGCTATGCCGCCTACGAATTGGGACGCGAATTCGAACGTCTGGAAGGCCCCATCGTGATCGCCTTGGTGCTGATCACCGTGATCAGCTTCGTTGTTGGTGGCATTTTCGTGAAGCACCACGAAGCGCAGCTCACGGCGGAAGCCGAACGCGCGATGCCGGGGCCGCTCACGTGGCATTAGCTCCACTGCGCGGCTTCTGAGGGATCGCGGAATGGCACGGGGACGATTGCGGCTCGCGGCGGATATCGGCGGCACTTTCACCGATATTGCGGTGTTCGACGAAAATACCGGCGCGCTCACGTTCGGCAAGGCGCTGTCGACGCCGGCGCATCTGGTCGAGGGCATTTCCGCAGGCGTCGCCAAAGCCGGCAGCGACTATCGTTCGGCAGCGCTGTTTCTGCACGGCTCGACCATCGCCATCAATACGGTGCTGGAGCGCACCGGCGCCAAAGCCGCATTGCTCATCACCGGAGGCTTCCGCGACATCTATGAGATCGGCCGCATCAACCGGCCCGATGCCTATAACCTGTTCTTTCAGAAGCACGTGCCGCTGATCGAGCGGGCACTGCGTTTCGAAGTGAAGGAACGCATGTTGGCGGACGGCGAGATCGATACTCCGCTCGACGACGCCGAGATCGCGGCGCTCGGCAAGGAGCTTGAACGCCTTGACGTCGAAGCGGTCGCCATCCTCTTTCTCAACTGTTATGCCAACGCCGATCATGAGCGCCGTGCCAAGGCGATTCTGGAGGAAAATCACCCTGCGCTGTTTGTGTCCGCCTCGCATGAACTGTCGCAGGAATATCGCGAGTTCGAACGCTGCGCGACGGTTTCCGCCAATGCCTATATCGGGCCAAAAGTGCGGCGCTATATCGGCGAGATCGACGCCCATATGCGCGCGGCCGGCTTTGCCGGCTCGTTCCTGGTCGTGCAATCGACCGGCGGTCTCTACGAGGCCGGTCAGGCGCAGAGCCAATGCGTGCGCATGCTGGAATCCGGCCCAGCCGCGGGCGTCATCGGCACGCAGGCGCTGTGTCGCGCCCTGAAAATCGACAACGCGATTGCGTTCGATATGGGCGGCACCACCGCGAAGGCCGGCGTCATCTATCGCGGCGAGGCCTTGACGACGGGCGCGGCACTGATCGGCGGCTATGAGCGAGCGCTGCCGGTGCAGATCGCGATGATGGATATATTCGAGGTGTCGGCCGGCGGCGGCTCGATCGCGCGAGTCGACGTTGGCGCGTTGCGGCTCGGTCCGCAGAGCGCCGGCGCATCGCCCGGGCCGGCCTGCTACGGGCTCGGCGGCGTCGAACCGACGGTGACGGACGCCAATCTCGTGCTCGGCCGACTCGGCGCGGATCGCTTCCTCGGCGGCGAAATGAAGCTCGACATTGCCGCCGCCGAGCGCGCGCTCAAGAGCAAGGTCGGCGATCCGCTCGGCATGAGCACAGTCGATGCCGCCGACGGAATTTTGCGCATCGCTGCCACCGCGATGTCCTATGCCGTCAAGGGCGTCACCACCGAACGCGGGTTCGATGCGGGCGATTTCGTGCTGTTCGCTTATGGCGGCGCCGGTCCCCTGCATGCTGTCGAGGTCGCGCGCGAGATCGGCATGCGCAAGGTCATCGTGCCGCCGGCGCCGGGCGTGTTTTCCGCCTTCGGCATGCTGTTCTCCGATTTGCGCTACGATTTCGTGCGGACCTGGTTCACGTCGCTCGACGAAGCGCCGTTCGACGAAATGGAAAAAGTCTATCGCGCGCTGGAGAGTCAAGGGCGCGACGCGATCGTCGGCACCTCGGTCAAGCCGCAGCGGGTCGCAGTCAAGCGCGCCGCCGACATGCGCTATGTCGGGCAGGAGCATGCGGTGACGGTCGATTTGCCGATGGCGGTGTTCGCGCGCAAAGACCGCAAGGCGATCAAACGCCATTTCGACGCCATGCATGCACAACGCTACGGCACATCGGCGCCGGAGGAGCGCGCGGAGATCGTCAGCCTGCGCTCGACCGTGTCCGGGCTGATGCGCAAGCCGCCGCAAACCAAGATCGCTCGCGGCCAAAGAACTCCGCCAAAACCCGCATTCGGCGGCCAGCGGCCGGTCTATTACGCCGGACGCTTCCACAGCACGCCCACTTACCGCCGCGCCGCCTTGCTGGCCGGCAATCGCATCAAGGGACCTGCACTGATCGAGGAATACGCCTCGACCACGGTGCTGATGCCGGGCGATGCGCTCGAGGTGGATCAATTCGGCAACCTCGTGATCGCCGTGGCGGGAGGCCTCTGACTTTCTTTCCCCTCCGCCTTGCCGGGGAGCTAGAGTGGAATCGTGAGGCGATGGCAAAGGCGATCAGGTTCGCGAAGATCGCGCCGGGACGAATCGCCAACGGGAGGAGTAAGCCATGAGGATTCCCCGCCGCAGCTTCCTTCATTTGGCGGCGAGCGTTGCCGCGCTACCGGCCGTCTCGCGCCTCGCTTGGGCAGAAACCTATCCGACCCACCCGGTGCGCATTGTCGTCGGCTTCGCTGCCGGAAGTACAACCGACATTCTCGGCCGCCTCATGGCGCAATGGCTGTCGCAGCGGCTCGGCCAGCAATTCATCGTCGAGAACCGGCCGGGCGCCGGCGGCAATCTCGCCGCCGAAACGGTCGTGAAGTCGACCGCTGACGGCTACACGCTCCTCATGGTGCCGCCGGCCGTCGCGGCTAATGCCACGCTCTACCCGAATCTCAACTTCAACTTCATCCGGGACGCGGCGCCCGTCGCCGGCGTGGTGCGCGTGCCCAACGTCGTCGAAGTCAATCCTTCCGTTCCGGTAAAAACCATTCCGGAATTGATCGCCTACGCCAAGACCAATCCGGGTAAGCTCAGCTTTGCGTCGGCCGGTATCGGTACGGCGAGCCATCTGGCCGGCCAATTGTTCAACAAGATGACCGGCGTCAACCTTCAGCACGTGCCGTATCGGGGCGACGGGCCGGCGATGGTCGATCTGATCGCGGGTCAGGTCCAGGTTGGGTTTGCGACCATGACCGCGTCGATCGGACATATTCGGGCCGGCCGGCTGCGGCCGCTGGCGGTGACCACGCTGCAACGCTCCGACGCGTTGCCGGACATCCCGACCGTCAACGAATTCGTTCCGGGTTTCGAGGCGAGCTCGTGGTTCGGCGTCGCCGCGCCAAAGGGCACGCCCGCTGAAATCATCGAAAGGCTGAACCGGGAGATTAACGCGGGCCTTGCCGACACCACGATCAAAGCGCGGCTTGCCGATATGGGTGGCATGCTGCTCACCGGCTCGCCGGCCGATTTCGGCAAACTCATCGCCGATGAAACCGACAAATGGGGAAAAGTCATTCGCGAGGCCGGCATCAAGGCGGAGTAGCTTCTTTTCATCGTGCTCTGCGAATTCAGTTTCGGCGCACCAAAATCCATTCCGGGTTGATATGACACGTAAAGTCAAAATGAAGCGCGCGCGCAAGACCGAAGCCGATCCGGTCGTCACCGAGATCGTGCGCAATGGCGTCATCGCGGTCACCGAGGAAATGAAGACCAACCTCATGCGCACCGCCTACAATATCATCATCTATGAGGCGCTCGATTTTACCACCGGCTTGTTCACCACCGAAGGCGAGACGATCTCCATCGGCATCGGGCTGCCGATGTTCATCCGCGGCATGGCGGAGACCGTGAAGGCCAAGATCAAGTATTTCGGCCGCAACAACATTAAGTCCGGCGACATTTACGTCACCAACGATTCCTATCTCACGGGCAGCCACCTCAATCATGTCACCCTGACTTTGCCGATCTTCCACAAGGGCGCCCTCGTCGGTTTCTCCTGCTGCATGGCGCACTGGCTCGACATCGGCGGTACGCTCGGCGGCATGACGACCGATATTTTTTCGGAAGGCCTGCAGATTCCGATTTTGAAACTGCACGATCGCGGCAAAGTCAACGAAACGCTGATCGAAGTCATCAAGCAGAATATGCGGCTGCCGAGCCGCGCCATGGGCGATTTGCGCGCGCAGATCACTGCGGTGAAAACCGGCGAGCGGCGCTTTCTCGAACTCGTCGACCGCTACGGCCGTGACCAGGTTTTGCGCGCGATCAAAGCCATCATGGATCATTCCGAGGCGATGGCGCGGGCGCGCACGCGCTCGATTCCGGACGGCGTCTATGAGGCGGAATCCTACATGGACGACGACGGCATTGACGTCGGCAAGAAGGTGCCGATCAAAGTGCGCGTCATCGTCAAGGGCGACGAGATGACGGTCGATCTCAGCGAGGTCTCACGCCAGGTGCGCGGCTTCTACAATTCAGGCATCACCACCGGCTACGCCTGCACGCAGGTGGCGTATAAGTGTCTCACCTCGCCAACCGACTATCCGATCAATGACGGCTCGTTTCGCGGCCTCAAGGCCATCGTGCCGCCGGGACGCATCATCAGCGCGGTGCGGCCGGCGCCGATGCGCTGGTGGATGACCTATCCGATGACCATCGTCGATACGGTGTTCAAGGCGCTCGCCCCGGTGATCCCGGATCGCGTCATTGCCGGCCATCATGCCGATCTGCTGATCGCGGCGCTGCACGGCATTAATCCGAAGACGTCGGAATTCTTTCTCGCCAATTTCGGTCCGCTCGGCGGCGGCTGGGGCGCCAAGCGCAGCGAGGACGGCGTGTCCGCGACCGTCTGCATCAACGACGGCGATACCCACAACGGTCCGAGCGAGCAATCCGAGGTCAAATTCCCGATCGTTGTCGAAAGCTATGCGCTCCTTCCTGATTCCTGCGGCGCCGGCCGCCACCGCGGCGGGCTTGGCGTCGAGCGCGTGGTGCGCGCACGCGTGCCGATGACGTTCAATACACAGGTCGAGCGCGCCCATTGCAGACCGTGGGGGTTGGATGGCGGCGGCGATGCGACCGGCAACGAAGTGGCGCTGCGGATCGATGGACGCTGGAAGACTGACTTTGCCAACGCCAAGGTCCTGGTGGCGATGCTGAAAACCGGGGATGCGTTTCGGCTGCGTTCGGGCGGCGGCGGCGGTTATGGCTCGCCGCTCGATCGGCCGGCGGCCGACGTCGCAGCGGACGCCAGGCAGGGCTATATCTCGCCCGCGGCCGCCAAGGACCTCTACGGCGTCGTGCTCGATGCGCAGAGCTTCGATGTGGACGTCGCCGCCACTGAGGAGTTGCGGGCGTCGTTGCGCGCTCTACCCTCGCTGCGGCGTCAGGCGCAGCTGTAAAGTCGGCGCCGCTGCCCAGGGCCTTGTGCGCATCTTGGCGCGCTTCTTGAACGGCTGATTTTGCATCGCCATATTACCGTCAGGTCGAGCGAAGGCGTTTCGCGCGGCCGCGGGGCGCCGTAAGGGTCCCACAAAGTCGCTTGATAAGGGCTTTGCGACCATGTCCAGGGTTTCTTCGCTTTCGTCACCCTTCCTGCTCGGCTTCGACGAGATCGAGCGCGTGCTGGATCGGGTCGGCAAGGCCGCGGACGGCTATCCTCCCTATAATATCGAGCGGGTGCCGCACGACGGGAACAGTCCCGAGCGCTTGCGAATTACACTAGCGGTCGCCGGCTTCACCCGCGACCAGCTCGATGTCACCGCAGAGGAGAGCCAGCTCGTTATTCGCGGTCGCCAACAGGACGACAAGAGCCGCCAATACATCCATCGCGGCATCGCCGCACGCCAATTCCAGCGCACCTTCGTGCTGGCGGACGGCATGGAGGTATTGGGGGCGGACTTGAAGAATGGATTGCTATCGATCGATCTCGTGCGCCCGCAGCCGGAGCGCATCGTTAAATCGATCTCAATCAAAGAGTGCGATTAAGGAAACCACAAGGACTCGACCAAAGTCATGGAAAGGAGTCGAGGGCCATGAACGATGTTAATCGTGACGATATGAACCAGACCGAACCGAAATTCGATATCTCTCCCGAAGCGCTCGCCCATCTTGGCGACGGCCGCATCGCCTATGTGAAGACCGTGCGTTCCGAGGACGTCCGCGCGCTGTTCCCGCAGGCCGAGATGCCGCAGATGCCGCCGGGCCAGACGCTGTTCGCGCTGCACGCCGCCGACGGCACGCCGATCATGCTCACCGACAGCCGCGAGGCGGCCATCGCCAACGCCTGGAGCCAGGAGCTGGAGACCGTCAGCGTCCACTGACCAGGAATCGGTGATCAGAGGTCAGTAATCAATGGGCCGCGACGCGTGTCGGGGCCCTTTTGCTCTTTAGATTACTGATTACTGATCACTGACCGCTATGCAGCAGAAGCGGACGGCATCGCCAGCACCGCATAAAGCAATTCGGCGTCATGCGAGGCGCGCAATTTGTGCGCCAGGGTGGGATCGCGCAACAACCGCGCGATCCGGGCGAGCGCCTTGAGATGATCGGCGCCGGCGCCTTCGGGCGCGAGCAGCAGGAAAATGAGGTCCACCGGCTGATTATCGAGCGCTTCGAAATCGACCGGCCGGTCGAGCCGGGCGAACAGACCAAACAACCGAGTGAGACCGGGCATCTTGCCGTGCGGAATGGCAATGCCGTTACCGACCGCGGTCGAGCCGAGCTTTTCGCGCTGCATCAGGATATCGAAGATGGCCCGCTCGTTTTGTCCGCTCAGCAACGCGGCGCGTGCGGCAAGCTCGTGCAGCGCCTGTTTCTTGCTGTTGACTTTCAGCGCCGGGAGGATCGCGTTTGGCGCGACCAGGTCGGTGAGCGGCATGAACGGAACCTAAAACTGCGGGCTTAGTGCCTAACGCTTATTGTCTATTGGGGTATTGTCTGTTTTGAGCATGATCTCTATGCGAAAACCGGAACCCATCGTTTCCGGATCAGGCTCAAGGGCGGCGGAACATAGGGAGCCCCCGCAACCGCGTCAATGGGCATCCGCGCGGTGATCCTTGAGCCGGCGATGATAGCGGCGCAGCTGCTTTTCGATCCGTGTAACCGCCTGATCGGCGCTGGCATAGGCATCAGCCGCCTCCCCTTCGGCGCGTAATGTGACCTTCGAGTCGAGATGCATGGCGCACTCGGTGCGGAATCCGATACCGTCCTTGGTCAGGGTGACGTGCCCGGAATAGCCTCCATCAAAATACTTACCCACGGTTTCGGCGATTCGATCGTTGATCCGGTTGCGCAACGCATCGCCGAGGTCGAGATTCTTGCCTGACACGCGGAATGGCATGACAACCTATCCGGCAGCCTCTTGGTTTGAGCTCTTTTGGCCGCCTAACACCCGACCTAAGTATCGGCAAGCGCCACGTCAACGCGGCGCTAGCTCGCCGCCGCCTGCTTCTCGCGCCGCCGCTGCACCGACGAGGGAATCCGCATCGCCTCGCGATATTTCGCCACCGTGCGCCGCGCAATATCGATGCCGGCTTCGCGCAGCTTCTCGACCAGGGTGTCGTCGGACAGGATGTCGGCGCAGCTTTCGCCGTCGATCAATTGTTTGATGCGGTGACGCACCGCTTCGGCGGAATGCGCCTCGCCGCCATGCGCCGCCGCGATCGCCGAAGTGAAGAAGTATTTCAGCTCGAATATGCCGCGGGTCGTCGCCATGTATTTATTGGCGGTGACGCGCGAGACGGTCGATTCATGCATGCCGATGGCCTCGGCGACGGTCTTGAGATTGAGGGGCCGCAGATGCTCGACGCCGCGAGCGAAGAACGCATCCTGTTGGCGCACGATCTCGTTTGAGACCTTGAGGATGGTGCGGGCCCGCTGATCGAGCGCGCGAACGAGCCAAGTGGCGCTCTGCAGGCATTCGGCGAGATAGGATTTCTCGGTGTCGCGGCGCGCGGTGGACGAGACTTCGGCGTAGTAGCGCTGGTTGACCAGCACCTTCGGCAAGGTGTCGGTATTGAGTTCGACGATCCAGGCTCCGTTCGGCGCGGGCCGCACGAAAACATCCGGCACGATCGGCTGCACCGGCGCCGAACCGAACGCCAGCCCGGGCTTCGGATTGAGCCGCCGCACCTCGGCGATCATGTCGGCAAGGTCCTCGTCGCCGATGCCGCAGATTTTCTTCAGGCCGGCGAAATCGCGCCGGGCAACGAGATCGAGCCGCGCCACCAGCGCTTGCATCGCCGGATCGTAGCGGTCGAGTTCCTTGAGCTGGATTGCCAGGCATTCGGCGAGGTCGCGCGCGCAAATGCCGGGCGGGTCGAATGTTTGCAGGATGGCGAGAACGGCCTCGACCTCGGCGGTCGAGGTGCCGAGCTTTTCCGCCGCCGCGGCGACGTCGCCGGAGATATAACCGGACTCGTCGACCAGATCGATCAGATATCGTCCGATCATGCGGCGCACCGGATCGGCGATGGCAAGGGTCATTTGCTCGCGCAACCAGTCGGCCAGCGTGGTCTCGGCGGATACGAAGGCTTCGAGATTGTAGTCGCCGTCGTCGCGGCCGCCCGCGCCGGCGCCTGTCCATTCCGAATAGCCCGCCGGCATGTCCGAACTGCGCGGCCGGACCGGCTCGTTATCGTCGGGCGAAGTATCGTCGAGGGGACTCTCGCGCCGGCTCTTCGCCGGCGGCACCGTTGGCCGCACTGTCGTGGCCGTTTAACGCCTCACCGCCCGCGGCCGGCGCGTCGTCCGGGGATTGCCCGCCGTTGCGCTCGCCGGGCGTTGGCTCGGTTTCCGCGCCATTATCGAGCAGGGGGTTCCGTTCGAGCTCGGCTTCGACATAGGCCACCAGATCGAGATTCGAGAGCTGCAGCAGCTTGATGGCCTGCATCAGCTGCGGCGTCATCACCAGCGCTTGGCTCTGCCGGATCTGGAGTCTTTGCGAAAGCGCCATGGTGAGGGCTGAATTGGTCCGATTCTTGCTTCTTTCTCCTTGTACAGCAGTTCGGTCGCCCTGTCGTCAACCCATTTTCATCAAGCTTAAAGCCGGAACTCTTCGCCCAGATAGAGCCGCCGCACCTCTGGGTTGTTGACGATGTCGTCGGCGCGGCCCTCCATCAGCACTTCGCCGGAATAGATGATGTAGGCGCGGTCGGTGAGCCCGAGCGTTTCGCGCACATTATGGTCGGTGATCAGCACGCCGATGCCGCGATTGGTCAGGTGCCGCACCAGCGCCTGGATGTCGCCCACCGCGATCGGGTCGATGCCGGCAAACGGTTCGTCGAGCAGCATGTAATTCGGCCGCGTCGCCAGCGAGCGCGCGATCTCGACCCGGCGGCGCTCGCCGCCGGACAGCGCGATCGCCGGGGTCTTGCGCAGGCGTGCGATGTTGAATTCTTCGAGCAGCGAAATCGAGGTCCTGCTGGCGCCGCCGCGGATCGGGCTCGACCACTTCGAGGACGGCGCGGATATTATCCTCAACGGAGAGCCCGCGGAAAATCGAGGCCTCCTGCGGCAGATAACCGATGCCGAGCCGCGCGCGCTGGTACATCGGCAAGCGCGTGACGTCGGCGCCGTCGAGCTCGATGCGCCCTTGGTCGGCCTTGATCAGCCCGGTGATCATATAGAACACCGTGGTCTTGCCGGCGCCGTTGGGGCCGAGCAGGCCGACCGCCTCGCCCTTGCGCACGTAGAGACTTACGCTCTTGACCACCTTGCGGCCGACGAAGCTTTTCTCCACGGCATGGACGGCAAGCAGGCCCTTGCGCTCGCTCGGCGCCGCCGCGCCATTGCCGTCGGATCGCCGGCGCGGCCGCGCGACGGTGCGCTGTCCGTTCTGCGGCCCATTCTGGGGGCTCGGTTGGCGCTGCGGCCGCGATGGTGGCGGCGGCGGGATCGGCGCTGGGGCCGGACCTGGCGAGGGCTGCGGCGGCGGAGTTTTGCCGCGCGCTTTTTCTGCCGGCGGAGGCAGGCTCGCGATGTCGACGTAGATATTGCTGATGGCGCCGCCCATGGTTTCAAGGCCGATCTTTTCGATCGCCTCATCGCCGGACGGCGGCGCGCGGCGCGCGGCGGGAGCACGACGGCGAAAATATGCGAATAGGTCTGTCACGCCGATCTCGAAAATCCCGCCTGAGGATGCTGGACGAATTCTGCCTAGGCTGCTGAGTTTAGCCGATTTTCTTCACCAATAGTGGGGGTCGGCGCGTCAATTCGTCCGCTTAATTGGTCCGGCCAGGCCCGATGGTCATGAAATTGGTCGGCGCGCCATTCTGGCCCTTGCCCGGCTGGATCAGCGCCCGGACGCGGCCCGGCCCGGGCGCGCCGGCCCCGGCACCGCCATTGCTGCTGCCCGATTCGACGCGGGCGTTCCCGGTGACCATATCGACCACGACCTTTTCGCCGTGGATGACGTTCTGGCCCTGACTGACCACGACATTGCCGCTCAAGGTGATCGTCTTTGTCTTCAGGTCGTAGATGCCGAGATCGCCGCTCGCGTTCTGATCCTTGGTGATCACGGTGACGCCGCCGCGCGCCTCGATGCGGCGGATATTCTGCGCGCCTTGCGGCATGCCGGGCGTCGATTTGGTGGTCGTCACCGGCGTGCTGTCGCCGCCGATGCCGACTTCCTGCCCGTAAAACACGACGAGGCTTTGGCACTTCATCGTGGTGTCGCCTTGCACCACCTGCACATTGCCGGAAAATGTCGCAGTCTTGGATTTGTCGCGAACCTCAAGCGTCGCCGCCTCGATCTGAACCGGCTGGTCCTTGTTGCGGTCTTGCGCAATCCCCGGAAACGTCCCCGGCGCGGCCGAGGGCCCCTGCGCCGCTGCCGACGTTGCAATGGTCAGCACCGCCAGCGCGGCGCAGAGTTGAAGACGGCGCATCATTGATCGCTCGCCTTCGCGGCTGGGCTCGCGGGTTCGTCGGCGGTTTGGCCGGCCGCTTCTTTGCCGGGCTGCAGCGTCATCGCCACCCCGCTGAAGCGGACCACGCTGCCGTTGTCGCCAATATCGAGCCGCTGGGCATTGAGAAAGCCGTTGAGCATTTTCACCCAGACCGGCTTATCCGAAATCACGTTGCCCTTGCGCACGTCGATCACCGCTTCGCTGAGCCGCCCCTCATAGCCGGTCGACGAGACGAGGTGGATGTCGTCCTTGAGCGTCAGCATTTCCGACTTCACGTCATAGACGCCGGAGGTGGCCGACATTTCCACGCTGCTCTTGTCTTGCATTTCCATTTTGGCGTGGAGCTTCTCGAGTTCAACGAGATTGGGCTTGGTAATGTCTTGCGCCGCCGCTTCCGCGGAAAATTCATAGGCCCGGGAATCGAGCGTGAACCCGGTCAGCCGCGGCTCTTCCATGGTGATCTTGGTGCCGTGAATGACGAGCTTGCCGAGATCGCCAGGCAGCCGGAAGCCGCCGATCGGCGGCATGTAGTCGATGACGACGACTGTCAGCAGAAGCGCCGCTATCCCGATCGGCACGCCGATGCGCAACAGCCGCACCCGCCGGCTGTGCCGCAGCGCCGCCCGGTAGCTCCGTTCGAAATCGCCGCGGGAACCGGCGGAAAAACCCTTTGCCGCGTTCTCGGGATAGACAATGGCCAAGCGAATATCCCTTCGCGTCGCCCCGATTCCGACCTTAGACCATGCTTTGAGCGGGTTTGTCTCTCCAAAAATCGCCCGCGAATGTGGCCCGGCCGGGGCTGATTTTCGGGACTAAGTGTTAACGACCCGCCCGGCTCAGGAATGCGCGAAAATGTCGTCGGCGGCAAAGCCGGCAAGGTCGAGCCGCACCCGGTCCGGCAGGAAGCGGAAACAGGCCGCCGCGAGCGCTTCGCGGCTCTCGCGCGCCAGCATGGCGTCGAGCTTGTCCTTTAGAGCATGCAAGTGCGTGACGTCGGCGGCGGCATAGGACACCTGCGCCTCAGTGAGCTCGAGGGCGCCCCAGTCAGAGGATTGCTGCTGCTTGGAAAGATCCTGCCCCAGCACTTCGCGCACGAGATCCTTTAGACCATGCTTGTCGGTGTAGGTCCGGGTCAACCGTGAGGCGATCTTGGTGCAATAGACCGGCTCCGGCATGACGCCGAACGTCTTGCACAGCATGCCGAGATCGAACCGCGCGAAATGAAAAATCTTTAGGAGATTCTTATCGGTAAGAAGCCGCTTCAAATTCGGCGCGCAATCGGGTGCATCTTGGGCATGTGGCGGAATCTGCACCACGTCGGCGGAGCCGTCGCCGGGCGACAGCTGGACCACGCACAGCCGGTCGCGGTCGAGATCGAGCCCCATCGTCTCGGTATCGATCGCGACCGCGCGCGAACTCGCACCCAGGTAGCGCGAAATATCAGGCAGATCGCCGC
Organism: uncultured Alphaproteobacteria bacterium; assembly: GCA_963780925.1. Taxonomy (GTDB): domain Bacteria; phylum Pseudomonadota; class Alphaproteobacteria; order Rhizobiales; family Xanthobacteraceae; genus BOG-931. The sequence continues at coordinate 59,786 of CAWAEV010000025.1, forward strand.
GATGAAGTCGGATGGTCGGCATGGGAAGCCCTGAATATCGTACTCGATACGGCAGGTCAAAGTGGCCAACAATGCTTAGAGGAATCAAAAACTCTTCAGAGGGTAGCCGACCATTGCGCAACTATCCAACAGCGAGTATGTATTTGCAATTGCAATCAATGGCTTTGGGATCGGTTGAACGAGTTGTCGAGGACATAGCAATGCTAGCTTCCGTTGACGCAGAGCGAACGCGCATGTTCGTCATGACGGATGCCGAGGTTAGAACTACTCCGCCTAACAGTTCGATCGTTCAAGAGTTCATTTTTTCCTATCTCAATGAAAAGCTGCCTGGGCTTCCACATAACATTTTTGACGTTGATACTTACGATCATGACTCAGGAATGTTTGCGGTTGAGCGCATCCAGAGGGAGTCATTACTCGTATGGAGTAGTCGCTTTACTGAGCCTGATTCAACCGTTGCTGGACGTTCGTGGACGCTTGAGTTGAGCCTCTGGGAAGGCAATGGGCGGAAAAAACTTTGGAAGCAGGCTAAGTTGTTTTTCTCGGCACCTTGACTTCTATTTTGATCCCGCAGTACCGCGCGTTTATCGCGAATTAGTTTCGCAGGGAGTTCTTTATGGCGATGGGATCAAGTTATCGCGCGCGCCAATCGATGTGCTGACCGACGATGACGTTGAATGGTTCGTGGCTCTGCTAAATAATCCCAGGCGACAACAAGATATTATTGCCTTAAGTGCCGATAATTACGGGACCTGCGCGATAAATCCTAATATTTTTGCGGATAGATTATGTGGGGTCGCGCACGTAATCAGAATTTATCCCCAGGCATCATTCAAACTGTCAGACACGATTGGCAAGTATCTTTCCATATTCGATTCCGGAATACGGATTTATAGGCCGACGAGCGAAATCGAAACCGATGATCCGCTCCGACACACACTATATACGCGGCGCGCACTAACCACGACAAATCTCAATCGCGTCCAGCACCTAATTTTGTCGGACGCATTCATGACGTCGGTACAGGGCGTTTTGCGATCCCGTGCCATTCCGACCTTCGCGGAAATAAGGTTAGCAAATGCGAGAATTAAAACTTGACCAACTCCAAAAAAGTGTTGACTCAAAAGAGGTCACGTCTTTGGAGAATTGGTTAAAAGTCTTGGGCGAAGCGCGAAAGGCGGCCGAAGCACAGGCCCAAGAAGCGCTAAACTTGGCGGTTCAAGAAGAGGCTGTCCGTAAAGATATTGAGGACCAAAGAAATCAAGAAAAGGCACGGGCAATCGTTCTGGCGGCACGGATGCGGTCTCTGGAATCAAAGATAGACGCGCGAGCGGAGGCGATTGCTGCGCAACCTCAGGACTACTCTGAGATTCCGGCATGGGTCGAAACAGAATTTGCCGGTCGATGAAACTTCACGCTCGAGCATTGCGGGGCCTCAGGGATGCCGTTTTCGATGACATCGGTATGGTTTGTAAGCTGTTGGAGCTTCTTGCAATTGATTACGTAGATTCTAAGCGAGGCGACAGAGAGGCGTGGAGGAGGTTTGAAGACGGCATTCGGGCGCTCGGTGCAGACATCTCGAAATCCATCTCAGAAACTCGCGTAGGTGAACAGGGCGAGGAATATTATGTGCGGTATAAGGGTCAGCGATGTTTTTTTTAGAATGTCATTTGAAGAAGGGCTATTCCCGAGACGCAAGTAGAGACTTGCGAATTTATTTTTTTGGGATGAAGAGGATGAAGAGATTATAGTGGGGTACTTGCCAGGGCATCTGGATAATCGCATCACTTAGAGCCCATCCGGGAAGTTTGGATTCATGACGAGGCGTTTGCAGCAAGTCGCCTGAGCATGATGCGGATCATGGCGAGGCGGACGAAGGCGGCGACGGTCATGGCGTAACGCTCGTGACCTGCCACTGAGTTTTTCCTCCACGCGGAGTTAAAGTCCGGCCTCCACAAGGGGACGGACGATGAAGCGGATTAGGTTCACGGAAGAGCAGATCATTGCAGTTCTGCGCGAGCACGAAGCCGGTGCGAAGACGGCCGATCTGGCTCGCAAGCACGGCATCTCGGAAGCCACGCTGTACAACTGGAAGGCCAAGTACGGCGGCATGGACGTGTCGGACGCCAAGCGTCTTCGTGCGCTGGAAGAAGAGAACCGCAAGCTGAAGAAGCTTCTAGCGGAGTCGATGCTGGACCAGGCCGCGCTGAAGGAGCTTCTGACAAAAAAATGGTAGGGCCCGCCGCCAAGCGTGAAGCTGTCTCTCATCTGCGCAATGTCCTGCAAATGAGCGAGCGTCGGGCCTGCACCCTCGTTGCCGCCGATCGCAAAATGATCCGCTATCGCTCACGGCGGCCGGGCGATGCCGAGCTGCGTATCCGTCTGCGCGATCTCGCCAATCAGCGCCGCCGCTTCGGTTACCGACGGCTGTTCATCTTGCTGCGGGAACAGGGCGAGCCGTCAGGCGTCAATCGCATCTATCGGCTCTACCGGGAGGAAGGGCTGACAGTCCGCAAGCGCAAGGCGCGGCGGAGGGCCGTCGGAACACGCACACCAATCCTGGTCGAGGCCAAGGTCAATGCGCGCTGGTCGCTCGACTTCGTGCACGATCAGTTCGCCCTGGGCCGCCGCTTCCGCATCCTCAATATTGTGGATGACGTGACACGCGAATGTCTGGCGGCAATCCCCGACACATCAATCTCGGGCAAGCGGGTTGCACGCGAGCTAACGACGCTCATCGATGCGCGTGGCAAGCCCCAGATGATCGTTTCCGACAACGGCACCGAGTTTACCTCGAACGCGATCCTAGGCTGGGCAAAGGATCATCGGGTGGAATGGCATTACATCGCGCCAGGCAGACCGATGCAGAACGGCTACATCGAATCCTTCAACGGCCGTATGCGTGATGAGCTTCTCAATGAGAGCCTGTTCATCGATCTCGATCAGGCCCGCCAGCTCATCGGTGCCTGGGTCATCGACTACAATACCGCGAGGCCGCACTCCTCGCTCGGATACAAAACGCCGGCAGCCTATGCCGGTACACTCATCGCGCCGAAGGGCGTAACATTGGCCGAGGCTCTAACCGTCGCTGGATGAAATTTCAGTGGCAGGTCACTCGAAGTCGCGAGCCAGGCGGCGATTGCGACTGATCCAGGCGAATGTCCTTTCGACAATCCACCTTTTGGGCAAGACCTCGAAGCCAGGAACGTCGGATCGCTTCACGATCTCCAGCTTCCATGCTCCTGTTCGCCAGACAACGAGCGCCGTCTTCTCTCCGGCATAGCCACCATCGGCAAAGATGCGTTTGATAAACGGGAATAGTCGTCTTGCCCGGCGCAACAGCAGGAAGGCGCCGTCACGGTCCTGAACATCGGCGGGATGAACGACAAGTTCAACAAGAGGCCCAGCGTGTCGACCAGGATGTGCCGCTTGCGACCTTTGACCTTCTTGCCCGCGTCGTAGCCCGAAGGATCGAGCCAAGGCCCCCTTTTTGAGCACCCTTGGCGGTTTGCGAGTTGATAATCGCTACCGTCGGACTTGCTTCACGTCCGGCCTGTTCGCGTACCGCGACGTAGAGTGCATGGTGGATGCGCTCCAACGTACCGTCCCAGTTCCACAGCTCCAGATAGTCGTGCACCGTGCTCTTCGGCGGCAGGTCTCTTGGCAGAGCCTTCCATTGGCAGCCGGTCCATAGGATGTAGAAGATCCCGTTCAGCACCTCACGCACGTTCACGGAGCGTTTGCGCCCGCCATGTCGTGCAGGCGGGATCCATGGGCTCCACAATCACCCATTCGGCATCAGTCAAATCGCTCGGGTAACGAAGGCCATTGCGGTTCGCAGCTTGGCGGTGTTCGGGCTTCCACATCGGGCGCTCCATCGAGAATCAAGCGCCCAACAATGAATCACATCCGATTCATCAGATTCAAGAACTTCCCGGATCGGCTCTTAGTGGCGTCGATTGCTTCTACGTCGGCATCTTAGGTTGAGATTATTTTCCTTCGCTGCATGAAAAATGTGTGGCGCGGCGCGAGATGAGCCCCGTCGCAACTTCATTGCGCAGTGAGACGCGATCTCACACGTAACCCAGCCAGTGCCAATAGGTAGCTCCGAAGATGAGCGTGAGCACGTAGGCCAGTACGGTGATGGCAATCCCGGTGCGCACGAAGTCGCGTGCCGCGAAGGTCTCCGTGCCATAGGCCAGCATGCCTTGCGGTGAATTCACCGGTAGAATGAATCCGTAGCTGACGACGAATTGCAGCAGGACCGTCATGCCTAGGACGCTGATTCCAGGCGTCTGCACCTTTTGAATGATGGCGATGATGATCGGGATCATGGTCGCGGCAAGCGCAGTGGCGCTGGCGAAGCCAAGGTGAATGACGACCAGGAACATCGCCATCACCGCCAGTACGGCGATACCGGCGAGCTGATTAAGCCCGAACCAGTCCACGATCAGGCCGGCCAGCCATTGTACGGCATGCGTCTGCAACAGCGCCGTCCCCAGGCTGATGCCGACGCCGAACAGAACGATCGTACCCCAGGGAATCAGCGTGTTCGCCTTTTTCCAATCCATCACGCCGAAATAAGGCAAAAACAACAGAGCGACGGCGACTGTCGTCGTGGTCGATGAGTTGAACGGATGCAGAATTCCTTCCGTTGCCCAGAAGCACAACAGAATGAGAGATACGGCGAGCAGGCGTTTTTCCTTCGCCGACATCGGGCCGAGCTCGGCCAGCGCCTTCTCGACGGCGGTATTTCCGCCCGGCATTTCTTTGGTTTCCGGCGGCATCATGAGCATCATGATGTAATAAAGTCCGACCGACATCAGGATCGAAAACGGCGCCGCAGCGATCAGCCAGTTCAGCCACGTTACGTCCTGATGCAAGATCGACTGGATGAAACCGACGGCGATCATGTTTTGCGCCGCGGCGGTTTTGATGCCGACGTTCCAGATGCTCACCGCCTGAACGGTGGTGATCATCATCATTCCGGCAAACCGGCTTTTCCTGTCCACGCCGAAAGCGAGAACGACGCCCATCATGATCGGGATTACCACCGCTGCGCGCGCGGTTGCGCTCGGCACCAGGAACGCCAAGACGATCGAAACGATGATGCTGCCCATGACGATTCGATCGGTGCGGGCGCCGACGCGCCGCAGCACCGCCAGCGCGATACGCCGATCGAGACCTGTGATCGCCATCGCCGCGGCAAGGAACAAAGCGGCGGCAACCAGCGTGAGCGCGGTATTGCTAAAACCGCTTACCGCCATGCTCAGACCCTGGGCCGTCCCATAGAGGGCTTTCGGATTTGCCACGTTAGGCGACAGCCCTAAAGACATCGCCATCAGCGCGGCAATGACGACGGCGCTGATGGCATAATCCAGCGCCTCGGTGATCCACACCACCACGGCGAAGCCGAAGATTGCCAGCATGCGCTGACCGGCAAGCGGCAGGCCAGCGGGCGTCGGCAACAGCATGATGGCGATGAGTGCTGCAACGGCGGCAACCAAGCCCCAATGCTTGGACGCTATACCGCCCGAGGCGCTCAACTTTGTCGACGGTTCGCTCTCAGCTATAGCTATGGCGCAGCCTCCCAATGCCAACCGGCGGCAGCATCGGCGAGAACGCGCGGAGACGTCTTGATCCAGGTCAAGAGGCCGGCAATGGCGGGCTACGGGCACACCCTTAGGCACAATTCCGGAATTTTCTTTTCCGACTTCTGAGGGCAAAACGACCGGCGTTGCATAATGAGGCGTGTCATGAATTACTCGCTCTACAATCTTGATCGGGCAACGCATCTGAAAATTGTCATGGTTGCGGCCATTACGGCCGCAATGGTCCTAATCATCGGCGAGAGCGCTCAGCTTGATCGCAACGCACCGGTCACCGCCGTCCCGGCTTCGATGGCCGCCCCCGGCCCGAACTCGGCATTGCCGGCGGACAAGCTTGGAATTCTTGCGCGCGCAATCGGGTAGTTCACATCCGCATGTCCAGTGCATGGACGGAGGTTGCGACTTGCGGCCTTAGACTTGCAGCCTTAGAAGCAAAAATGGCGTGCTCTGCAAAGCATCGCTCATATGAAATTATTGCATCGCATCCAGCGCAAATGACGTAATTTCCTTCTTATTTTACGGCGCTTCTTGCGGCCGTATAGAATAGACTTCTATTTAAGGGCTCTTGCTGCGTGTCCAGGAGCCTCGCATGTCGCGTGCGGCCGCCACTATCCCAAATACCGCGCCGTTCTCGGAAGCGGACGTCGAACTGCTCAACCGCGTTGTCGGTCCGGCGAGCGCGGTGCAACGGGCGTGGCTGGCAGGTTTCCTCGCCGGCGTCGAGCAAGCCGCGGGTGCCGCACGGCCTTCGGCCGGGTCGGCGGCGGAGCTCCTCAGTGCGGAGCCGCTCACCATCGTGTTCGCAAGCGAATCCGGGAATTCCGAAAAGCTCGCTTCCGATATGGCGCGGCAGTCGCGCAAGCTCGGCTTCAAACCGACACTCATGGATATGGCCGATCTCGATCTGGCGGCGCTCAAGGCGGCGTCGCGCCTCGTCGTCATCGCCGCTACCTGGGGCGAGGGTGAGCCGCCGGGGCGAGCGGCGCCCGTTTATGCCGCGCTGATGCGAGAGGGTGCGCCGAGCCTCGACGGCGTCGAATACGGCGTCCTGGCGCTTGGCGACACCGCTTATGCGGAATTCTGCGCCGTCGGCAAAAGAATCGACGAACGGCTCGCCGAGCTTGGCGGAAAACGCGTCGTCGATCGCATCGATTGCGATCTCGACTTTGCCGAACCGGCCAGCCATTGGATCGGCGCGGCGCTGAAAGCGCTGACGCCGCCGGATGCCGCGCGCAGCCGCGTGATTGAAGTCGACTTTGGCGGCAACGTCGCGGCCAAGTCGAATGCCGACATCGTCGAGGCCGAAATCGTCGAACATTTGAATCTGAATTCGTCGCGCTCGGACAAAGAGACGATTCACCTGGCGCTCGCTTTCGCCGGCGCGGCGCCGGCCTATGAGCCGGGCGGTTCGCTCGATCTCTACGCCGAAAACGACCCGACTTATGTCGATGAACTGCTCGTGCTGGCGCAACTGACCAAAGATGACGTATTACGCGACGAGTTTCTCAAGATGCGCGATGTGACGACGCTCTCGCTGAAAACGCTTGAATCCTATGCTGCGCTGACCGGGCACCAGGAGGTCAAGACGCTCATCGCCGAGGGACGGGGGCGCGAGTGGGTTGCAGGCCGGCAGCTCGTCGATCTGATCGCCAGCTTTCCGGTTGCGCTTGGTGCCGAGCAATTGCGCGCGCTGACGCGGTCGCTCAGCCCTCGCGCTTATTCTGTCGCCTCGTCGCGCCGCGAATTCGCCGACGAGGCGCATCTTCTCGTTTCGCCGGTGCGCTACAATTCCCATGACCGGCCGCGCAAAGGCGTCGCCTCCAACTATGTCGCCGAACGGCTCAAGCGGGGCGGCCGGGTGCGGGTGAAGCTCAAGCCCAACCGCCATTTTGCGCTCCCCGATCCCAGTCGCGACATCATCATGGTCGGCCCCGGTACCGGAGTCGCGCCGTTTCGCGCCTTTGTCCAGGAACGCCGCGCGGAAGGAGCCAAGGGCAAGAGTTGGCTGTTCTTTGGCGACCGCCGCTTCACCCATGATTTTCTCTATCAGCTCGAGTGGCAGGAGGCGTTGCAGGACGGCTCGCTCACCCGGATGGATGTCGCCTTCTCACGCGACCGCCCAGAGAAAACCTATGTGCAACAGAAGATGTGGGACCGCCGCCATGAGCTGATCGATTGGCTGGACAATGGCGCGCACTTCTACGTCTGCGGCGACGCCAAAGCGATGGCGAAGGACGTGCGGACGACGTTGACGCGGGCCTATGCCGACGTGAAAGCGCTCACGCCGGAGGCGGCCGATGCGGCCATCGGGAGCTTGGAGCGCGAAAAGCGCTACCTGCAGGACGTGTACTAAATCCGGCGCACTGATCCTCAATCGGGATTGAAAAAATCGGGATTGAAAATCATGACCGACGAAGTTTCGCGCAACGAGCGCATCAAGGAAGCGAGCGACTATCTGCGCGGCACGCTGGCGCAGGGGCTTGGCGAGGAGATCACCGGGGCCATCGCCGAGGATGACCAGCAGCTGGTCAAGTTCCATGGCATGTATCTGCAGGACGACCGCGACCTGCGGCCCGAGCGCACGCGCAAGAAAATGGAGAAGGCCTTCGCCTTCATGATCCGCGTTCGCGTTCCCGGAGGCGTGCTCGCGCCGCAGCAATGGCTGGCGCTCGATCGGGTCGCCCGCGATTACGGCAACGGCACTATGCGGCTGACGACGCGGCAGACCGTGCAATTGCACGGCGTGATCAAGTCGAACCTGAAATCGACGCTACGGGCCATCGACGCCGCCGTGCTCAATTCCATCGCCGCCTGCGGCGATGTCAATCGCAATGTCATGTGCAGCGTCACGCCGGAGCAATCGCGCGCTCATGCCGGCGCATTGGCGTTGGCGGGCGCGATTTCCGAGCATCTGACGCCGCGGACGCCGGCCTACCGCGAAATCTGGCTCGACGGCGAGAAGATCGCCGGCGGCGAGGACGAGGTGGTCGAGCCGATCTATGGCAGGACCTATCTGCCGCGCAAATTCAAGACCGTCGTCGCGGTGCCGCCGTCGAACGACGTCGACGTCTTTGCCCACGATCTCGGCTTCATCGCCATCGTCGACCACGCCGGAGCGATCGCCGGCTGGAACGTCACGGTCGGCGGCGGCATGGGCATGACCCACGGCGAGCCGGAAACCTATCCGCGCACCGGCGATCTTTTAGGCTTTTGCGAGACGAAGGATGCGTTGGCGATCGCCGAAGCGGTCGTCACCGTGCAGCGCGATTGGGGCGACCGCAAAAACCGCAAACACGCGCGGCTCAAATACACCATCGAGGATCGCGGCCTCGATGCATTCCGCTCCGAAGTCGAGCATCGCGCCAAGGTGAAGCTCGCGCCAGCTCAGCCGTTTCAGTTCACCTCCACCGGCGACCGCTACGGTTGGGGCGATGCGGGCGCCGGCAAAGCGCATCTGACGTTGTTCGTGCAAACCGGACGGCTCGCCGACGGTGCTGCGGTTGCGCAGCTCTCGGCGCTACGGCGCATCGCGAAGATCCACGACGGCGATTTCCGTATCACCCCGAACCAGAACCTCGTCGTCGCCAATGTGCCGACGGAACAGCAGGCGCAGATCGAGACAATAGCGCGCGAGGCGCGGCTGCTCGCGCCATGGTCGGGACTGCGCCGCAACGCGATGGCCTGTGTCGCGCTGCCGAGCTGCGGCCTCGCGCTTGCCGAGAGCGAGCGCTATCTGCCCGACCTCATCGCCGCCCTGGACGACCGGCTCGCCGCGCACGGTCTGTCCGGCGATGACATCGTCATCCGCATGACCGGATGTCCGAACGGCTGCGCTCGACCGTATCTCGCGGAAATCGGCTTGGTGGGAAAAGGCCCGGGCCGCTACAATCTCTATCTCGGCGGCGCCTTTGACGGCTCGCGGCTCAACAAGCTCTATCGTGAAGATGTCGACCATGCAGGCATCGTTGCCGCGCTCGATCCGGTCTTCGCGGCCTATGCGGGCGCGCGACAACCGGGAGAACGGTTCGGCGCGTTTACCATCCGCGCCGGTTTCGTTACGGCGACGCGCAACGGCCGCGATTTTCACGCCAATACCGGGCCGCAACGCGCAGCATGAGCAGCGTGCGCATGCGCGCGGAGACCAAGCCGGAACGGTTCGGCACGCTGGCGCGGCTGCCGCTGTTCTTTGCTCTTAAGGGCAGGCGCGCGGTGATCGCCGGCGGCAGCCCGGCGGCGGCGTGGAAAGCAGAACTGCTGTCGGCAACAGGCGCCAGAGTCGATGTCTATGCCGTCGATGCCTGCAGCCAACTATCGAAACTTGCGACCGATTCTTGTGACGGCGAGGTCGTATTGCACCGGCGCACATGGACTGCGGCGGATTTGTCCGGCGCGGCGCTCGCCATCGGCGATTTTTGCGATGACAAGGAGGCCGCGGCGTTTTCCGCCGCTGCACGCGCCGCCGGGATTCCGGTCAATGTCATCGACAAGCCGGCCTGCTCCGATTTTAGCTTCGGGTCTATCGTGAATCGCTCGCCGCTGGTGATTGGAATTTCGACCGACGGTGCGGCGCCGGTCTTTGCCCAGGCGATCCGCGGCAAGCTTGAAGCACTGTTGCCGGGCGGATTCGGGCATTGGGCTGCCGCTGCGGCGCGTTGGCGCGCCGCAGTGCAGGCGGCCGGCCTCTCCGTCGCCGGTCGGCGCAAATTTTGGGAGTTGTTCACGACTTACGCCGTGGCTAATGCGGATGACGATCCCGGCCAGGCCGATTTCGACCGCTTCATCGCCGGGGCGAGGGGTACAGGCAACGGCATCGAACATGGTTCGGTGACCGTGCTCGATGTCGAGCGCAACGATCCCGATTTATTGACGCTACGCGCGGTCCGCGCGCTGCAGGCAGCCGACGTCATCCTGTTCGACGGACAAATCTCACACAAAATCATCGACTTCGCCCGTCGCGAGGCGAGCAAAATCCGCATCGGCAAGACGAAGCGTGACGGCGAAATCGATGCAATGATGATCGAGCTAAAAAACCAAGGTGCGCGCGTGGTACGATTGAAGTGCCGCGATCGCCTCAAGGACGCTCAAATTCCCGAACCGACACCGGCCCCCGCGGCTCCGCCCTTGGTTCCTCGCGACAGTATTATGGCGGCGAATTGAAAGTATTCTTGAAAGAGTTGCGGTAAATTATCGGCGAAATCGGCCGAGCGCCGTAAGGCCTGCGGCGACAGTCTCCTTTCCAGCGCTCCCCCATCGGGTGTATCTTTTTATATGGGGCGAATGGCTGGAGCGGAGAACAGCCGTGGATCGGACCGTGGCTCGTCTCAACATTGAGCATTACCGCAAGCTGCTGGCGCACGAAACGGACGAAATCAAAAGACAGACATTGCTGCGCCTATTGGAAGAGGAAGAGGCAAAATTGAACGCGCCGGGCAATCCAGGTCAGGAACGGCGGCGCCGTTAGGCCTTGTTATCCCATTGCCGCCAGTGCGTCGGTTGGACTTCAATTCTGCTCTTGGTTTCTGCATTGACCCAGCCGCTCAGGATGCGGCGGCAGGGAAACACCAGAACGTGCGGCTCGCCGGAATCGATGACGGCCAATTCGAGATCGCGGTCGAACGGCGCGGTGCTGATGGGCTGCCACATGATGTAAAGGTCGCGCCGGCTTCCGCCGCCAGTCCTTGATCTAGATCAAAACGGCATGTGCGAGGCCTCTTTCGGAGCGCATTCGCCCGCAAAAGATTTTTCTAAGCATCCCGAAGTCGACGCCACATTGTCTATTCCGATTCATCTCCGGGCAGCAGAGCATTGCTGCGGCGCGACGGCACGAGGCTTACGCACCGATCCAGCTGATTTCCGGCTGTTTTCTCGGCACGGCGGGCGGCACCGATTTTGGATGCCCGACGATGATCGGGGCGACCGGGCGATACGCTGCCGAAAGCTTGAGCAGCGCCTTGCCCTCAGGCGTGCCGAGCCAGCCTTGAGCAAATCCGATCCAGCATGTGCCGAGGCCCGCGCCGCGCGCCGCCAGCATGAGATTTTCCGCGGCGAGCGCGCAGTCCTCGACCGCCCAGGGAATGTCCGCCACCGTTGAAATCACGATCAGTGCCGGCGCGTGGTAGAAGATATCGAAACTTGCATCGTTCAATATTTGCTGAAAGTGATGCGACATCAGTCCAACCGGCGTGCTGCGGACCATGTACGCCTTCGCTTCGCGCGAGATTTTCGCGAGCACGGCTTTATCGCGGACGACGCAGAACGAGCACGGTTGCTGATTAACCGCACTCGGCGCCTGCACGGCCGCCTCGATAAGGTCGCGAATGGTCTTGTCGTCGACCGGCTCGGCCGTAAATTCGCGAACGGCGCGTCGCGTGTAGATCGCTTCTTTGAGGTCCATCTTTGCACCGGTAAGATTGGCCGATGAATTAATACGCGTGCGCAAATTGCGTGGATTGATTCAGATCAAAGCGATGCACGCCTGCCGAGCGCAAGTTACCAACGCTGGATCGCCTGCCGGATTCGTCCTCCTCCCCAAAGAACTCGGACAACCAGCAATGAAGCCCCGGTGGCATTTTCTTCGCCGGGGCTTTTTTTCGTGATCCGCGCGGACCGGGTGTTTTAAGCCTTCGGATAGCCGACGGTCTGGCCGAACTGGATGATTTGGCCCGGCGGCAACTGCAGCGTTTTTGCCAGCACCGCGGGCACGCTTTCTCTGAATACCGTCGCAAGCCCGGCGGCGGCGCAGTACAGATAAACGTTCTGTCCCGTTACGCCGGCGGTCGCGCCCGACGTTGCATTTTTTTCGGCGTCGGTGGCGTTGGGCATTTTCGAAGTGTCGAAGGCATAGACGAGATCGAGCGGCGCCGTCGCCACGAAAGGCTGGCCGGTCGTGGTCTGTCCGCGCAAATCGCCGGCCATGTGGAACAGCATCCGGTGGCTCTTGGGCTCATAGAGCCAGACGCCGTCGGCTCGGACGAGATAGATGTCCAACAGATAAGCGTCACGCCAACGCGGCGCGGTGCGGCCGTCGCTTTGCGGCCGATTGACGCCCCAGGCCGCCCACAGCAAGTTCGAAAGATCCTGGTTCGATAGCGGCCGGTCCGAATAATCGCGGATCGTCTTGCGGTCTTTGAGCGCCTGCATCAGCGATTTGCTACCCTCCATGACCGGCGGCGGCAGATCGATGGGCTGCGGCGCCTGAGCCAAGCTTGTCGTCGAGGCGACCGCTGCGGCCGCGGCGGCAGCAGCGGTGGAAAGCAGGCCGAGATTGACTTCGCGACGCGTCGTCATTCGAATGCTCCTGGATAACGCATGCTGAAGTGAGTTTGAATAAACGGTAATCGCAGCGTCATACGGTTGCGTTGATGTAGATCAAGACCACCAAAAAGCAGTGGCCAACCTCCCAAGCGATACGGCGGCGAACGATTTACCCGGCGGCCTCAGCAGCGCCGAGGCCCGGCGCCGGCTGCGCCAATTCGGGCCCAACGCAGTCGTCGAGAAGCGGGTAAGCCCTCTCGAAAGAGTGCTGCGCCATTTCTGGGCGCCGGTGCCGTGGATGCTCGAAGCAACCATTGTGCTGCAGCTGGCCATCGGTCAGCGGCTCACGGCCTTGCTGATCACGCTGCTGCTGCTGCTCAACGTAATCCTCGGAGCAACTCAGGAAAGTCGAGCGGATGCCGCTCTTGCGCTGCTCAAGCAGCGGCTCTCGTTGAAGTCGCGCGTCAAGCGTGACGGCGCCTGGGTCGATTTGCCGGCCGCCGAACTCGTTCCCGATGACATCGTGCAGCTCTCGCTGGGTGAGGTCGTTCCAGCCGACGTCACGCTGATCAGGGGCTCGCTTTTGGTCGATCAATCGATGTTGACCGGCGAATCGATTCCGGTGGAGACCGCGGCCGGGAAAACCACCTATGCCGGCGGTTTGATTCGGCGCGGCGAGGCGGTCGCCAAGGTCGTTGCCACGGGAACGCGGACCTATTTTGGACGCACTGCCGAGCTGGTGAGCGTCGCTCATGTCGAAAGCACCGAGCAGAAGGCGGTGCTGGCCGTCGTTCGTAATCTGACCGCGATCAATTTCGTCATCGTCGTGGGCATCGTCGCCTATGCGCTGTACATCGAGGTCAGCATTCGCGAGATTGCGCTCCTGGTCCTCACCGCAATGCTGTCGGCGGTGCCGGTGGCATTGGCGGCAACGTTCACGCTTGCCGCGGCGTTGGGCGCCAGGACGCTGGCGCTGAAAGGCGTGCTGCTGACTAGATTATCGGCATTGCACGAGGCCGCCACCATCGATGTGCTGTGCTGCGACAAGACCGGCACGCTGACCTTGAACGAGCTGTCGGTGGGGGCGGTTCGCGCGGTCAAAGCGGGCTACGACGCTGCGGATGTGGTCGGCTTCGCCGCGCTCGCGAGCTCCCCCGACGGCCACGATCCGATTGATGCCGCCATCTGCAGGATGCTGGGCGAGAACAAAAGCGCCGGCCGCGCCCCGCTTGCCGCCATCCGCTTCGAGCCGTTCGATCCGGCAACGAAAATGGCCGAGGCGACGGCAATCAATGGCGGCCGAGAAATCCGCATCGTCAAAGGCGCCCCCGTCGTCATTACCGCAGTTGCGCCGATGAGCGCGACCGCGGCAGCCAATTTGGACGCACTGACCCGCGCGGGATACCGCACGCTCGCTGTGGCCGCCGGTCCCGCGGGCGCGCTGGGGCTGATCGGGTTTATCGCCTTCGGCGACCCGCCGCGCGCGGACTCGGCGGAATTGTTGGGCGAATTGCGCTTGCTTGGCGTACGACCGGTGATGGTCAGCGGCGACGCGGCGGCAACGGCGGCGGCGGTCGCAAAAGCGATCGGACTCGACGGGCCGGTGTGTCCGCCGGGGAATATTCCCGACAGCGTTGGGCCGAACGATTTTGCCGTCTATGCCGGAGTTTTGCCGGAACAGAAATTTCGCTTGGTGAAGGCCTTTCAGCAGCAGGGCCACGCAGTCGGCATGTGCGGCGACGGAGTCAATGACGCTCCGGCGTTGCGGCAAGCGCAAATGGGCATCGCCGTGTCAACGGCGACGGACGTGGCCAAGGCGGCCGCTGGTGTCGTGCTCACCGAGCCGGGCCTCGGCGGCATCGTGGCCTGCATCAAGGAAGGGCGCTCGGCGTTCCAGCGCGTGCTGACCTACACGCTGATGATTCTCGTCAACAAGTGCGTGACGCTGCTCGTGCTCGGCGTTGGTCTGATCGTCACCGGTCACGCGGTGCTGACGCCGTTCCTACAGGCACTGGCGATGCTGACCAACGATTTCGTCACGATGTCGCGCGCGGCGGACCGGGCGCGGCCGTCGCCTTATCCGAACGCCTGGCGCGTCCGCAACCTCACGCTCGCCGCCATTCCTTTGGGCGGCTTCCGGCTGCTCTATCTGGTGACGATCCTGAGCGTGAGTTGGTACATGCTGCACTTGAGCCCCGCACAGATGCAAACTCTGACGTTCGTGATGCTCGGCTTTGCCGGACAGGGCAATGTGTATGTCCTGCGCGAGCGCGGCCGTTTGTGGAGCTCACGCCCGGCGCCGATCATGGCGCTGGCATCGGCCTGCGACGTTGCCCTGATGGCGAGTCTTGCCGCCGCCGGCATCTTGATGGCCGCACTGCCGCTATCGATCATCGGCATGTTGGCCGCCACGACGATTGTTTTCACCTTGGCGATGGATTCGATCAAATTGGCCATTTTCGCGCATTTGCGTATAGATTGATTGCCGGGCGGCGGATTTGTTTGGTGCGATGCGTTTGACCAGAGTCAATTCCCGGCGCCGAACTTTGCTTATTATTCGGCTCCATCCGGGTATTCTGCGGGAGACCACGATGCCGTTCGGAAATCGAGCCGAGGCCGGCCAGAAACTGGCGGCGGCGCTCGCCCTCTATCGCGACCAAGATCCGGTGATCCTCGCGCTGCCGCGCGGCGGCGTCCCGGTGGCGGCCGAGGTCGCCTCGGCGCTTGACGCGCCGCTCGATCTGATTCTGGTGCGCAAGGTCGGCGTGCCGTTCGAGCCGGAACTGGCGATGGGCGCCATCGTCGACGGTGACTCGCCGCTCGTCGTGCGCAATGACGACGTCATCCGTCATGCCGGCGTCGACGAAGCCGACTTCAAGGCCGTTTGCGATGCCGAGTTTTCCGAGATCGAGCGCCGCCGCAAGCGTTATCTCGGAAGTCGCGATCGGGCCGCCGTCGAAGGCTGCACCGCGATCGTGGTCGATGACGGCGTCGCCACCGGGGCGACAATGCGCGCGGCGTTGCGCGCCACCCGCATGCGCAAGCCGAAGCGCCTCGTGCTTGCGGTGCCGGTCGCGCCGACTGAGAGTCTCGTCGAATTGCGCGGCGAGGCTGATGACGTGATTTGTCTGGAGGATTACGAGGCGTTCGGCGCCATCGGGTTCTACTATGCCGATTTTCGCCAGGTGCCGGACGAGGAAGTAATTGAAATCCTCAGGCGATACCCGGCGCGAAAGCTGCACAAATCCGGTATGTCGGCCTGAGGAATTGTTCAACATCGCCGTTGCGGCAGATGCCTATTCCGTACTTTCGACCCGTTCTTCTGATCTAAATCAAAGCTATCAAGGCAAACGATCGCTAGCGTTTTCGACGGTTGCACATTCAACAAGGACCGATCATGGCCGAGTACACGCCCGATAATCCCCCCGAATTGTCGATTTCTCCGGAAAAGGTGTGCTTCATCGTCGTCAAGGCGCGGGACTTCGACGCCAAGGACGTGGTGACCGATCCGGACGATTCGTCAAATGCGACCGACGATGCGATGCTGTCGGTGCTGGAAGACCATAAGGACGATCCGGTGGTCCAGGAGATCTCTGCCGCCATCTTTGGCATGACCGAAGACGAACAGATCGATCTCGTGACGTTGGCCTGGCTCGGCCGCGGCGACGGCACGCTCGAAGATTGGGACGAGTTGCGCGCGGAAGCCGCGCGCGCACACAACAAACGCACCGCGTCCTACCTGCTCGGCATGCCGCTGCTTCCCGATCACCTTGAGGAGGGGCTCGCGCAGTTCGGCATGTCTTGTGACGAATGAGGCATCTGTCGTACCGACGGTGCGATTGAACGTTTTAGGCCCGCAGCTTGTGCTTTCCGACAAGCTTCACGGTGGTGGCCTGCGTGCCTTTCTCTCCGGGTTCCTCAGCGTAGGTCACGCGCGAGCCGACTTGCAGACGGCCGAATCCATCGCCGAGAACGCTGTTGCGGTGAAAGTAGATTTCCTGGCCGTCGGCGGTCTCGAGGAACCCGAACTCGCCGGACGGATCGAGCCGCACCACGGTGCCGGATGTCTTGCGAGGAATGAGGCTTACCTGCAGCGAGGAATGGCTCGGCGGCCCCTCGCGATGTTTCACATGGCCCTGGGTGCGGCGAACCTGGTCCTGGAGCTGCCGGCGCGCGTGTTTAAACGCATCGTCGATGGCAAAGGTCAGATCGGCATGGCGTTCGTCGGCCGGCGGCGTCCGCTCCACGTTCACTTCGCGACCGTCGGGCAGCGCGAGCCGGACATGGACTTCGTATAGCCCGCCTTTGCGGTGATGCTGGCCGGGCGCCTTCACCGCCACCCGGCACGCGGTAATACGGCCCCAGCGCTGTTCCAGCTCGGCCACATGCTTATCGATGGCATCGCGAATTGCCGGGGTGGCTGCCAAGCCTTGAAACTGGATTTCAGCCTGCGTCTGCATGATTTTGCTCCGATTTAAGTGTTGAATTAGCGTGACCAGCGCGCACCGTCTTTGATGCATATCAACGTCGGCCCGTGAATTCGGTCCGCGTCATTTCGGCCGCACGATGACCGGCATTTCCGCAAGCTTCGCAAGCACCCGGCAGCGGCGGCGGATCGGCACCCATTCGTAGAGAAAAATCTCCAAAGGCCGCCACATTGCGACCCAGCCAATGATCAACATGCCTTCGCCGAAAATCTCGGATGCCGCATCGTTGCCGAAGGAAAACGCCAATTCCCGCAACAGCACGCAGCAAAACAGGAATCCAAGTCCGCTGATCAGCGCGATGCGGCCGTCACGGAACAAGAGGCGGAGCCGCCGGCGCTCGTGCGCCTCGCGATAAGCGAAATAATTGTGGATCGCCTCGCCGAGATTGGGGGCGTCGGCCTCAGGCATTTGATCGCTAGGCAGGTGGATCACCAAAGCGAGCGGACGCTGATGGGGAATCTCCTCCGCCGAGCTAACGATATATTCCTCGGCATCCTGGTCGAGATCGCGCTCGTGAAAGGGAGAAGGATCGAGCGAGTTGAACAGCTGCGACAAACGGTTGAGGCTGATTTCTATCTTGGCCTCGGCGGTCGTCGGTGGATTGGGGAGTTCCGGCTCGGCCATGACACGGGATTCGCCTTATTGATCGCCTCGAATGCTTACGACTTGCCGCATCATTAAGCGCAGTCAATTTGACCGGGATCAAGGACAACGAGAGCGGGCTGGCCGTATCGATGCATGGTTTTTCGCATCGTGTCCGTAAGCTGGGCGAGGGGGCCCGACATGAAAGTGAAACTTGAGATCACCAAGGCCGGCGACCGCCTGCACGACGGCGTCTATGAGATCGACGACACCGCAAGCTTCGGCGCCGCGTGGGAAGATGTCTGGATCAAGGCCCGCGAAAGGTGGATGGCCAAAACGAGCAGCATAGGTGACCTGATGGATTCGATGCATGACGGCGTCATCGACGAACTGAACGGCGCTGAGATCAAGCTGAGGAAGCTGTGACCGAGACGAGGTAGGTCCCACATTTTCAGCGATCCGTAGCCACTCCGGCGGATGAGGCTTAATCTTGCGCCATGCTCGTCGAGAAATCTCCAAAGGAAATGCGACAGATCGCTCGTTCCGAGCCTTCGCTCGCCGATAAGATCGCGTTTCTAATGCGCGGTGACTCCTATTCGCCGCTGGCGCGCGAGGTGGTGCGTCGCGAGACGCATATGTCGGAGGTTTTTCTCGCCGACGGCAGCGCCTACAAGCTCAAGAAGCCGGTCCGTTTCCCCTATCTCGATTTCTCGACGCTCGAGCGTCGTGAGGCGGTCTGTCGCGCCGAATTGCGGCTCAATCGCCGTTTGGCTGCCGACGTCTATCGCGGCGTGGTGGCGCTGACGCATTCGCCGTCGGGGCTCGCCATCGGCGGTCCCGGCAAGATCGTCGACTGGCTCGTGGTGATGAATCGCCTCGACGACGCCAAGATGCTCGACCGCGTGATCGGCGAAAACCGTCTGCATCGCTGGCAGCTCGATCGCGTCGCCGCCGTTCTGGTGCAGTTCTACCGCCGCGCCCGCGCCGTGTTCGTCTCGCCGGCAATGTACCGGATCCAGCTGTGGAAGAGTCTCGCCTATAATCGCCGCATCCTGCTCGATCCGCGCTTCGATCTGCCGGCGGGGACCGTGCGCACGATCGATGCTCTGCAGCGCCGCTTCCTGGCCGAGCGCGGCGCGCTCATCGCCGCACGGGTGCGGACTCGCTGCATCGTCGACGGCCACGGTGATCTGCGCCCTGAACATATTTGG
Organism: uncultured Alphaproteobacteria bacterium; assembly: GCA_963780925.1. Lineage (GTDB taxonomy): Bacteria > Pseudomonadota > Alphaproteobacteria > Rhizobiales > Xanthobacteraceae > BOG-931. The sequence continues at coordinate 78,929 of CAWAEV010000025.1, forward strand.
CTTGGCGACCCGGTTCGCATCATCGATTGCCTGGAATTTAACGCGAGCTTGCGGATGGTCGATCCGCTCGACGAACTCGCGTTCCTATGTGTCGAGTGCGAGCGGCTGGGCGCCGACTGGGCCGGCGAATATCTGCGCCGCCGCGTCGCTCGCGCGCTGCACGACGGACACGCCGACGAGCTGTTTTTGTTTTATCGCTGCCATCGCGCGACGCTGCGGGCGCGACTCGCCGTTGCGCATTTGCTCGAACCCAATCCGCGCACGCCGGAGAAATGGCCGGCGCTGGCGCGCGCCTATCTGCGGCTCGCCCATGCCGACGCGGTGCGGCTGGAAAGGAGTCTCAGAAAACCAGCAGGTCGGTCAGCGTCTCGCCGGCGCACAGGCGGCGAACGGCGTCGGCGAAGAGCGGCGCCACCGGCAGAATATCGAGCTTCGCCCGTGCGGCCGAATTGCCCAGCCGGAAAGCGGGGACCGAGTCGGTGACGACGACGCGGTCGATCGCGGCATTCATGATGACGGCCTCGGCGCCCGGCATGAACAGGCCATGCGTGACCAGCGCCACTATTCGCTTGGCGCCGGCCCGCCGCGCCGCCTGCGCCGCGCGGACCAGCGTACCGCCGGTGCTGATGAGGTCGTCGATGATGAGCGCGGTTGCGCCTTCAACGTCGCCGACAAAGAGATCGCCGGAGACGACGCCGGCGCTGCGGCGCTTATCGGCAAATCCCTTGCCGATGGGCCGTCGGAGCGCGCTCTCCAGCGCTTCGCGAAACAGATCCGCGCGTTTGGCGCCGCCCGGATCCGGCGACACGACGCAAAGTTTTTCGTCGGCCAGGCCTTTTGTCGCGCTTTTCACATAGTCGACGAACAGCGGCGCCGCCGTCAGCGCCACCGTCGGGCGGCGAAAGGCGTTTTCGAACGCAGCCGGATTATGCACGTCAAGGGTGACGACGACGTCGGCGCCGACGGCTTCGAACAGGCTCGCCACGTAGCGCGTCGTCACCGGATCGCTCGGCTTGGTGCGCCGATCTTTGCGCCCGTAGCAGAGGTAAGGCGCTATCGCGGTCACGCGCGCGGCGCCGGCATCCTTGACGGCGCCGATGAAGAACAGGAGCCGGCATAGTTTGTCGTTGGCGCTCTGTTGTGGGCCGCCGTGCAGACCGTGCAATACAAAGACGTCGGCGCCGCGCACCGATACGAGTGGGCGCGCCTTGTGCTCGCCATCCTCGAATTCGCGCTCCTCGTGCGCGGACAGCGGCTGACCCAGTGCGCCGGCGATTGCAGCGCCCAGCTCGTCGCTGCCGTGCAATGCGAACAGGCACAGTCGTCGATCCGACATTGCCGATCCCTCAGCTCGCCGCCGGCACCACCGACAAACGCGGCTCCGCCGGCGCCTTGGCCGAGCGGATGGGCGGAAAATCGTCGGCGGTGAGCGTCTCGCGCTTGAGCAGCAGATCGACGCCGGCATCGAGATCGCTGCGCCGCGTCCGCAAAGTCTCGCTCGCGCGCTCGAAGGCCTGGCCGAGCAGGTCGCGAACGGCGATGTCGATCTCGCGGGTCGTGGCTTCGGCGGCCTGCACGTGGTTGCCGGCCGGCATCATCAGAAACGGCTGCGGCGCGGGCGCATAGGTGCGCTGGCCGACTTTTGGATCCATGCCGTAACGGGTCACCATTTCGAGCGCGATCTCAGTGGCGCGCTGCAGATCGTCGGCGGCGCCGGTGGAGATGTCGCCGTCGAACACCAGTTGCTCGGCGGCGCGCCCGCCCATCAAGACGGCGATGCGATTTTCCAGATTGCTGCGGTTGAGCAGAAAGCGGTCCTCGGTCGGACGCTGGATGGTGTAGCCGAGCGCACCGACGCCGCGCGGAATGATCGAGACTTTCTGCACCGGATCGACGCCGGGCAGCGTCGCCGCCACCAGCGCATGTCCCATCTCGTGATAAGCGACGCGGCGACGTTCTTCAGCATTGAGCACGCGGCTTTTCTTCTCCAGTCCGGCAACGATCCGCTCGATCGCCTCGGTAAAATCGTTCAGGTTCACCGCCGTCGCGTTGCGCCGCGTCGCGACGATGGCCGCTTCGTTGACGAGATTGGCGATGTCGGCGCCGGTGAAGCCCGTGGTCAGCTGAGCGATGGCGTCGAGGTCGATATTGGGCGCCAGCTGCACCTTGCGCACATGGACATTGAGGATTTCCAGCCGACCCTTGCGGTCGGGACGGTCGACCAGAACCTGGCGGTCGAACCGCCCGGCCCGCAGCAGCGCCGGATCGAGAATTTCCGGCCGGTTGGTCGCCGCCAGCAGGATCACGCCGGCGCTCGGATCGAAGCCGTCGAGTTCGGCAAGGAGCTGATTGAGCGTCTGTTCCTTCTCGTCGGTGCCGCCGAAGCCACCCGGCATGCGGCTTCGTCCGAGCGCGTCCAATTCGTCGATGAAGATGATGCAGGGGGCGGCCTTGCGCGCCTGATCGAACAGGTCGCGCACCCGCGCGGCGCCGACGCCGACGAACATTTCGACGAACTCCGAGCCGGAGATCGAAAAGAACGGCACGCCGGCTTCACCTGCCACCGCTTTCGCCAGCAAGGTCTTGCCGGTGCCCGGCGGGCCCACCAGAAGAACGCCTTTCGGCACCCGCGCGCCGAGCCGGCCGTAGGACTTCGGATTGCGCAGGAAGGCGACCAGCTCCTGCAGCTCGAATTTCGCTTCGTCGACGCCGGCGACGTCCTTGAACGTCACCTTGGTGTCGGTCTCGACAAAGACCTTGGCGCGCGATTTGCCGACCGTCATCAGCCCGCCGAAACCCTGCTTGTCGGCGACGTGACGGAACAGGAACATCCAGATGCCGTAGAAGATGACAGCCGGGATGACCCAGGACAGGATGATCTGAACGATGCCGCCGGACGGCGCGCCATTGACCACGACTTGATGGCTGGCGAGCTTCTCCGCCAATTGTGGATCGACGCGGACGGCATAAAATTGGGTTTTGCCGTCGGGCAGCGGCTCCTTCAGCGTGCCCTGGACCGAATCCGCGCCCACCGTGACGTCGGCGACCTTGTTTTGCTCGAGCAGCGTCTCGAACTGGCTGTAGGGGATGGTCTCGACTTGCGAATAGCTGGTCCAGAATGCCTGGAAAAGCAAAACGCCCATGACGGCCGCTAGCACGTACCAGATCATGATCTGGCGTTTGCGCGCGTCCGGGAGTGAGGTTCGTGGCCATGAATGCTGCCTGTTAGCGCCGACAATCTCAGCCGCGACCCGGCGCGACATTGATATGCCGCAAAAGCTCCGGGCGCCTGGTGTCGCTCCGGCGCGTCCCGCGGCGGGCTGGCTTTGGTCACAATAGCGGAAACAGGCAAGTTTCGCGACTGCCCGCCGCCCGGGCGCTCAGCGTATTTGCACGTCGGCCGGTTTCGCTTTCGCCCAATAGCCGGCCTGCGATTTTGTCGCTTTGAGACGCCGGGCATCTTCGAAGCCGGGCGCCATGGAAGCCGCAGTGCCGGCCATCACTTCATGGTGTTCGATATTCAGAAGCCGCAGCCAACTCTGCTGGCCGAGCGTGAGCCCTATCATGCAGCCAAGCTCGACCAGTTCCGGCTCGCTGAAATGCCGATGCATGCGGTCCCAGAACGCGTCGTCGGTATCGAGGCGCCAGACAATGGCCTCGGCATAGGCGAGCGCCGCCTTCTGACGCTCGCTGTATTTCGTCGACTTTTCGAAGTTCAGCAAATCGAGCACCTGATCTTCGATCAGCGCGCCGCTCCGCGTCGCCTTCATCGAGCGCTGATTGCCGCAATATTCGCAAGTGACCGAGCGCGACACATAAAGCCGGCATAGTTCCTTGATCGCGTGATCGAGCACCCCGGTGCGATAAATATTGTGCCAGGACTCGGCGAAGAACCAGAAGCAGGCCGGCACATGAGCGCGCAAAAGATAGGCGATTATATACCTTGCAAACCACGGCCTATAGGAGGTAGTATGCTTAACCACAACCAAGGACCGTGGACGATGGCCGGTGAACTCGAAAGGTATATCGACCAATTCCATGAGGCCGATAAGCTGGCGCGCGAGCTCTTGTCGGCACTCCAAGCCATTCAAATGGCTACCTCTCAAGCCACCCAAAATTATCAGGTATTGATGGCACCCGGCGGCAAGTGGCCGACCCAAGAGGAATTACAGGCCAAGGCAAAAGAACTCTACGCAAAAGCTACCGCCGTCATGGCGGCCTATGGATCGCTCCCGCAGGGGTATCGTGAGCATGCTCCCCGGCCTCAAAGCATCGGAAAAATATACGAAGGTAGATGACCGGCTACGAGCAAATGGGATTCAAGCGTACGGGTGTTATTCTACTCGCTATAACTGCTTTTTCATTAGCCAGCCCGGCGTGGGCGGCTTGTGATGAGGACAGTATCGAAACAGTATCAGAGGACGGCGATTTAATTGTTCTGACATCCGGCGATCAGTACGACGTAGCGTCGGGCGACGAGGCGACGGCGGCACAATGGCAAGAAGGCGATGATGTCCTCGTCTGCGGTGATACAATCGTCGATAAGGATCAAGGCGACGATCAGGTAGATGTTACGCCACACTAATCGCGCTGATCCGTGTCGCCTTTGTGCTTACCCTTTTCAGGTGACGGCTTCGCCTTGGCGACAGTCCGTAGCGCGTCCTGAAATCGTTCCTCCGACGCATCGCACTCAAGATTTTTCGCTGCCTTCTTGAAGGCTGCTAATTGCTGTTTCGGGGTTTGGACCTGTTTCGTCATGCGGCGGCACCAATCTTTTGTGTTCTTTCGTCCTTAGCATCCGCCGCAGCTCTTTTGTGAGCAAGAACCCGGCAACATCCGTTTCCTTCGTCCCCAGAATCGTATTGCGCGCAAGCCAGCCGAGATAGCCATATAACCTCGGCGATACGCTTACTGACACAGGGACGCTACGCGACTTATCATCAGCCATAAAAATTCGAGATTTTTTGGGATTTTTCCAGATTTTTCCCAAATTATCTTGTGATGTGGCCGCGACTCTGGCATTTCTTGGGTTGGAATGAAAGCGCCTGATTCGCCAAGCGGCTGACAGTGCGCTTAAGTGGCGGAAGCCGTCCCACGCCAATGGAACGGCTTCCAGTGCATCGCGAGGCGGGGTGATTGGCTAATCGAGAGCCCCGCCCGCTCTGCCCCCAACACCAGCTAGCCGGTGCCGAAGCGAATCGGACTTTAGCCGATTTGGCCGTTAGTCCATAGCGGCTTAGCCGAAATCAAACACAAGCTGTAGCGGTTCCGCTCGCCTCTTTGCCTCACGTCGTTGGCGTTTACTCGGCTGCGGTGACGTTAGGATTTCGATAGGTGAGGCGCTTGCCAGCGATGCCCTTCAACGCGCGACTGGCGCGGGCTTCGTCGTTCACGCCAAGCGCAACGCGGTTCGAGTAGCGAAAGTCGAACTCGGCGAGATAGCGGTGAAGGTGCTTTTCGGAGCAATGCTGGTACACGCCGCGCATCCCGCGTTTGAAGATCGAGAAATAGCCCTCAACCGTGTTCGTCGTCACGTCACCGCGGGCATATTCGTAGGCGGTATGCTTCACTGTTTCATGCGACGCGAACAAGAGACCGATGCTTGGCGAAGTACCTTCGTCGGTCATTAGGCGGCTCTTGCGATCTGCGTTGGCGAGCAAGATGCCTTGCATCGTCTCATTGGTGAGATCATCGACATGCACGGAACGTGCACCGCCGCCGCGTTCTACAAGGGTCATGACGCGGGATTTTCCGCCCGGTCCTGGCTTGCCACGACGGCGTCGTTTCATGGCTGGATCAGTGTCAATGTCCTTTCTACCGATGTAGGTCTCATCACTTTCAATGATCTTTCCTGCGCCGCCAAGCGGAGGCAGCGTACCGTCCCGCATAGCCTCGCGAATGCGATGCGAGAGGAACCAAGCCGACTTGTAGGTGATCCCCAAAACGCGATGTAACTGGTGCGAGGAACAGCCCTTTTTCGAGCAGCAAAGTAGGTAAACCGCTTGGAGCATTTTATGGAGCGGGATGCGGCCATGCTCGAACACGGTCCCGACTTTGACCGTGAATTGCTTCCGGCACTCCTTCTCGTTGCATTTCCACACGCCGATCCGGGTTGCCTTTCCCTGTAACTTGGTCGCGTTGCCGACCGTGCCACAGTGCGGGCAAACCGCCCCACCCGGCCATAGGGTTTTCTCAAGGTATTCAAAGGCTTGGGCTTCGCTGTGGAAGGCCGCTTTTAACAGTTTCGACATGGCTGATCTCCAATGAAATCAACCTACTACATATCGAACTGGTTTGTCAAGGTTATAATCGCCCAAAAGATACTATCTTTACTATTTTAATGCCAACCCCTAATCTGTGCGGTGATGAGCCACCCGCGGGCCAGGCAGACTGTTGCGCAAACGAGCGGCGATTTGACCGCACGCATCATGTTTGCGGGCCGCTCCTCCTCGCTGTCGGCACAGGTGGTAGCGGAGGTGCGCGACGCTTTGTTCGCCAAGCGGCTCAAGCCTGGCGATTTCCTCGGCACGGAGAAGGATCTGGCGGCCCGCTTCAAGGCGAGCCGCATCGTCGCCCGCGACGCGCTGCGCACGCTCGAAGCGCTTGGCATCGTCGAAATCCGCATGGGCAAGGGCGGCGGCGCGCGCATCGCGCACGGCAATCCGCGCCTGTTCGCCGAGGCGCTCGCCGTGCAACTCGATCTCACCGGGGTGAGCGCCGCCGAAATCATGGACGCGCAGCGCGCCATCGAGACGCTCGGCGCCGAGCTTGCCGCCGAGAACGCGACGCCCGGGGACGTAGCGAAGCTGCGCCGCTTGCTCGCCGAGGCGGCAGCGGCGATCGGCGATCTCGACGAATTCACCCGGCTATCGCGCGACTTCCATCTTGCGGTCGCCGAGGCCTCGCACAACCGCGTCATCCTCGTGCAGCTCATTTCGCTGGAACACGTGTCGTGGCCGCGCCGCAACGTCACCGCGACGCCGAAGTTGGCGCGGCACATTCTGGAAATCCACACCAAGCTTGCCGATCTGATCGAGCTGCGCGACCCGAGCGGCGCGCGTGCCCTCATGGACGACCACGTCAAGATGATCCGCGCCCGCCGCGTTGCCGAGCGCAGCCGCATTCCCACTAACGGACACGCAAGCTGTTGAGAAAAACGCCAATACCGGAGGACACAATGGCAAAATTTCTGATCGAACCGCATTTCCGCCTGCAGGAATGGGTCGCCGAGGAGAAGGGCTATTTCCGCGCCGAAGGCCTCGATTACGAATTCCGCGAACAGGTGCGTTCGACCGGCGGCAAGATTCACGACAAGGGCGACAAGGTCGGCGCCTTTCAATCGTTCGAAGAAGGCCGCAAGTCGAACGTGAGCTGCGCCTGCCACTGGACCGTCAATGTCGCCGCCTCGACCGGCCATGGCCGCATGTACACTGACGTCTATTCGGTGGCGCCGGCGGGAATTTTCGTCGCCGCCAATTCAAAGATCAAAACGCCGGCCGATCTCGCCGACGTGCCGATCTCGGTCGGCTATCAGTCCGGCAGCCACTACGCGACCGTGCAGGCGCTGGAGGCTTATCTCAAGCCTGAACAGATCAATCTCAACTATGCCGACGGCATGCTGTTCGCTCGCATGGAGAAGCTGATCGACGGCACCGCGCCGGCGGTGAACCTGTTCAGCGGTCCGTACTACTTCGCCGAACAGCTCGGCTTCCGCAAGGTGATCGACACCACCTTCATGATCGGCACCATGATCCACGGCAATCCCGATCCGGAGGATTTACGCAAATTCTTCCGCGCCTTGCGCAAGGCGCAACGCGACATCGACCTGCGGCCCGAGCTCTACACGCATTACTACAAGAATGAATTCCCCGATCGCTTCCATGCGCAAATGGATACGCGGCGCTGGGGGCCGGGCGAGCGGCTGGTATTCGAGCCCTATACGAAGGAGGTTTACGAGGAATCCTTCGAATGGATCGCCGACCACCACATTTTCCCTGAAGGCACGATGGGGACCGGGCGCTATGAGCAGGCCACGTTGTCGCTGATCGGGTAAGATTTAAGTGGCTTTGGTGCCCAGGAGAGGACTCGAACCTCCACGCCTCGCGGCGCTAGTACCTGAAACTAGTGCGTCTACCAATTCCGCCACCTGGGCAATGCGGTGGGTCGTCCGGCGATTGGTACGAAAGCGGTCGTCCCCTTGTCAATCGAACGGGTTATCGCCCGGTCGGTCATGCGGACGACTTCCTAATCCCCTATACAGCGTGAAAGCGATCATGTATTTCGCCGCCATGGCGGGCAAATATGGCCATCAAGAGCAGGCTTGAAATGCTGGTCACCGTGTTCGGCGGCTCGGGTTTTCTCGGCCGCCACGTGGTGCGCGCGCTGGCCAACCGCGGCTATCGTATCCGCGTCGCGGTGCGCCGGCCCGAACTCGCCGGCCATTTGCGGCCGATGGGCCGGGTCGGCCAGATCCACGCGGTGCAAGCCAATCTGCGCTACCCGGATTCGGTTGCGGCAGCGGTGCGTGACGCCGATTGCGTCGTCAATCTGGTCGGCCTCCTGTTCGAGCGCGGCAACCAGCGCTTTGATGCCGTGATGGCGGCGGGCGCCGAAGCGGTGGCGCGCGCCGCGAGCGCCGTCGGCGCGCCGTTGGTCCATGTTTCCGCCATCGGCGCGGACGCAAATGCCGCCTCGCATTACGCGCGGGCGAAGGGGCAAGGCGAAGCGCGCGTGTTGGCCGCGCATAGCGAAGCGATCATCATGCGGCCGTCGATCGTGTTCGGGCCCGAGGACGATTTCTTCAACCGCTTCGCTGCGCTGGCGCGGCTTTCGCCCGCACTGCCGCTGCCCGGCGGCGGCCGCACCCGCATGCAGCCGGTCTTTGCCGGCGACGTCGGCGAAGTCATTGCCAAGACGGTCGATGGCGATGTGAATCCGGGCGCGATCTACGAGCTTGGCGGGCCGGACGTGCGCACGTTCAAACAATTGATGGAATTCGTGCTCGCCACCACGCAGCGCCGCCGTCTGCTGGTGCCGGTGCCATTCGCGCTGCTGAAATTGCAGGCGACGTTCCTACAGTTCGCCCCGAAGCCGCCGATTACGCCCGATCAGGTCGAATTGCTCAAAGCCGATAACGTGGTTTCCGAGGCCGCGAAGCAAGACGGCCGCACGCTCGAAGGGCTCGGCATCATCCCGGAATCGATCGACGCCATCGTGCAGACTTATCTGTGGCGTTTCCGCAAAACCGGCCAGTTCAAACCGCATACCGCCTAAGCCGTCAAATGATGTTAGCCTTCGGGGCCGGCCCGCTAAAGTAGGCGTGTTGATTCAGCCCCCGCACCCCATAATTTGCAACGACGATGTGAACCATGTCCGAAGCTTGCACCAATGGCGTCGATACCGGTTTCGTCGCGTTAGGTTATTTCAAGGTCGCAATTCTCGGGGTCGTACAGGGAATTACCGAATTAATGCCGATCTCATCGACTGCACACATGCGCCTGGTACCCGCTGTGCTCGGGTGGCAGGATCCGGGCTCGGCATTTTCTGCGGCCATGCAACTTGCCGCGCTAGGCGCGGTGGTGAGCTATTTCTGGACTGACGTCAGAGACTTGGCAATCAATTCGATCTCCGCCGCTATTCGCGGCAAATTCCGCGACCGCTCGTTCCAATTCGCGCTGTGGATTGTCCTTGCCACTGTGCCGATAGGCATTGCCGGGCTAACGCTCGCCAAACTCCTCAACACGTGCAATTCGCCGCTGCGCGCAATCAGCGTCATCGGCTGGGCCTGCATCGCGATGGCCGCGCTTCTTGCAATCGCCGAGATCTGGGCCCGGCATCGGCGCACGATCGGGAACGCGACTATCGTCGATGCAATTGTTGTAGGATTGGCGCAGACCGGTGCGCTCATTCCGGGTGTTTCGCGCTCGGGCTCGACGCTGACTGCGGCGCTCATGCTCGGCTTCGAACGCGACGAAGCCGCGCGGCTGTCCTTTCTGCTGGGTTTGCCGGCGATCGCCTTGGCTGGCTTCAAGGAGTTGTGGGAGCTCCATAAAATTCATCTCGATTGGTACGCGTGGTCGGTCCTGATTCTTGGTATTGGCGTCGCCGCCGTTTCGGCTTTCTTTGCGATATGGGGCCTGATGAAAATACTGGAAAATTTTTCAAGCTGGCCGTTCGTTATCTATCGGGTTTTGCTTGGCGTCGTGATCCTTGCCGGCGTGGCGACGGGGTGGCTGAGCTGACTATTGCCGGGAGCGCGACTTTGCCAATGAGTCGTGAGTCGATTTCCAATCTCGTCAACCTTTGGACGCTAGGATAAGACTCGGACGAGGCTCGCAAGCTCATGCTGACGCTGTTCCATCATCCGATCTGTCCGCATTCGCGCTTTGTGCGGCTGGCGCTCGAAGAATACGGGTTGCCGCCGCGGCTGGTCGAGGAGCGGGTCTGGGAACGGCGCGAGGAATTTTTGCTGCTCAATCCGGCGGCGACCACGCCGGTTCTGGTGGAAGAAGGCGTGCCGCCGGTGCCGGGCGCCGGCGTCATCGCCGAATATCTCGACGAGACCCGCGGGCTGACGCTCGGCGAGTTCCGGCTCTTGCCGGCCGACCTGAGCGGACGCATCGAGGTGCGCCGGCTGATGAGCTGGTTCAATGACAAGTTCTTCGAGGAAGTCTCGGGCGCACTGGCGCGGGAGCGGGTCTATAAGCGCTACCTGCCGGCCGGCAGCGGCGGCGGCTCCCCCGACATGGAGACGCTGCGTGCGGCAAAGAGCAACATCAGGTACCATTTAGCCTATATCGGCTGGCTCATCCGCAGCCGCGATTGGCTGGCCGGCGACGGCCTGACCTATGCCGATCTGGCCGCGGCGGCGCATTTGTCCGCCGCCGACTATCTGGGCGATGTACCGTGGAACGAAGACGAGACCGCCAAGAATTGGTACGCCCGGATCAAATCGCGGCCGTCGTTCCGCACGCTGCTCGACGAAGCGCTGCCCGGCCTGCCGCCGTCGCCAAGCTACGCCAATCTCGATTTCTGACTCCGGCGGCCGTCAAATCGGCGCTGATCGAAGCCGCGCACGCGCAAGGTTTCGACGCCGTCGGCGTCATCCGGCCGGATGCCATCCCGTTTGCGGCGGAGCGGTTGCGCGAATTTCTCAGCCTGGGCGCGCATGGCGACATGGCCTGGATGGCGACCAATGCCGAACGGCGCGGCGACCCGCGCGCATTGTGGCGGCAAGCGCGCTCGATCGTCATGCTCGGCCTCAATTACGGGCCGGATGACGACCCGCTGGCAATTCTCAAGGACCGCAGACGCGGCGACATTTCGGTCTATGCGCGGGGCGACGACTATCACGACCTGATCAAGCCGCGGCTGAAAAATCTCGGGCGCTGGCTCATCGACCATGCCGGCGGCGACATCAAGGTCTTTGTCGACACCGCGCCGCTGATGGAGAAGCCGCTCGCCGCCGCGGCCGGTCTCGGCTGGCAGGGCAAGCACACCAATCTGGTGTCGCGGCAACTCGGCTCGTGGCTGTTTCTCGGCGCAATCTTCACCACGCTCGATCTGCCGCCGGATGAGGCGGAACGCGACCATTGCGGCAATTGCCGCGCCTGCCTCGATGTCTGCCCGACCGCGGCTTTTCCGGCGCCGTACCGTCTCGATGCCCGGCGCTGCATTTCCTACCTCACCATCGAGCATAAGGGTGCGATTCCGCGCGAATTCCGGGAGCTGATGGGCAACCGCATTTATGGCTGCGACGATTGTCTCGCAGTGTGCCCGTGGAACAAGTTTGCCGTCGCCGGCCGCGAGGCGAAGTTGGCGGCGAGGCAGGCACTGCGCGCGCCGCTTCTGGCCGACCTCGTCCGGCTCGACGATGCCGCATTCCGTTTGCTGTTCGCCAAAAGCGCGGTCAAGCGCATCGGCCGCGCCCGCTTTATCCGCAATGTGCTGATCGCGATCGGCAATTCGTCGGATGCGAGTCTCGCCGAGGAGGCCGAGCGGCTGCTCGACGATGAATCGCCGCTGGTGCGCGGCGCTGCCGTGTGGGCGCTCGGCCGGCTCGATCGCATGCGACTCCGACGCTGCGCTGCAAAACGCGCGACCGTTGAATCCGATCCGGAAGTAATCGCGGAATGGACGGCGGTAAAACAGCACTGACCCCTTCGATGTCCCAGCTCATTTGCCTCGGATTGGGTTATTCGGCGGAGCATTTTGTCGCCGCGTTCGGCCAAAAGTTCGACCGTGTCGTCGGCACGATGCGCAGCAAGGAACGCGCAGCGGTTTTGAATGCTTACGACCGCGGGCGATTGCAGGCGCTCGTTTTCGACGGCAAATCGGCGACGCCCGAACTGCAACAGGCGATCGTCGCGGCCGACGCGGCGCTCATCTCGATCCCGCAGGATGCCGCCGGCGATCCGGTGCTACGCGCCTGCGGCGATGCCTTTATGCGCGCGCGACGCCTGCGCTCGATCGTCTATCTGTCGACGGTCGGCGTCTACGGCGACCGCGGCGGCGATTGGGTCGACGAGGCAACGCCGCCGAGCCCAAAATCGGCGCGCGGTCGCGAACGGCTCGCGGCCGAGCGGGCGTGGCAAGATCTTGGCGCGCGCAGTGGCATTGCCGTCGCCATCTTACGCCTCGCCGGCATTTACGGACCGGGGCGCAACGCGCTCCTGCAGATTGCGCGCGGCGGCGCGCGCCGCATCGTCAAGCCCGGGCAAATCTTCAACCGCATTCATGTCGGCGATATCGCGCAGGCGATCGATGCCGCGTTCACGCGCAAGCCGTCCGGCATTTTCAACGTCGCCGACGACGAGCCTTCGCCGCCCGGCGATCCGCTCGTCTTCGCGGCACAGCTGTTAGGCGTCGCGTCGCAGCCGGAAATTCCCTTTGCCGACGCCGCGCCGTCGATGTCGCCGCTGGCGCTGAGCTTCTGGCGGGAATGCCGGCGCGTACGTAACGACAAGCTCAAGCGCGAGCTCGGCGTCGTGTTGCGCTATCCGACGTATCGGGAAGGACTGAGGGCGTTGTTTGCAGAGAAATAGATTCTCCGCTCATTCCCGCACGAGCGGGAATCCGGCTCTCGGTCCCCGCTTGCGCGGGGGCGATGGGCGGGCCGGTTCAATGCAAACTCGGTCCTTTGAGAAATCGATTGCGCTCGCTCGATTTCACGCGCAGCTCCATGGACTCGCCGTCGCGATAGATCGCGATCGGCACTTCGACGCCGGCCGGGCCTTGCGCCCAGATACGCCGGAAGAAGCTGGCGAGATCGCGAACGTCCTTGCCGGCGACCGACAGGATGATATCGCCGGTCCGTAAATCCGCTTTCTTCGCCGGCCCGCGATCGGCCAAACCGACGACGACGAGCCGATTCTCGACCTCGGTCGCGTAGAGGCCCAGCCACGGCCGCGGCGGCATATTGCGGCGGCCGAATTTCATCAGGTCGTCGACGATCGGCTTTAAGAGATCGATCGGAATCAACATGTTGATGTTCTGCGCCTGGCCCTTTTCCACGGCGTGCTGGAGCTGGAGCGAGCCGATGCCGAGGAGATCGCCCGCGGGACCGATCAACGCGGTGCCGCCCCAATTCGGATGCGCCGGCGCAGTGAAGATCGCCTCGTCGAGGACATATTCCCAATAGCCGGCGAATTCCTGCTTGGCGACGATACGCGCGGCGACGGAACGCTGCCGGCCGCCGAAACCGCCGACCACGACGCGTTCGCCGACCGATGCCGCGGCCGAGTCGCCGATTTCGAGCGCGGGCACGTCGAGTTTCGCCAGCGCCTGCACCAGTCCGAAGCCGGTCTCCTGATCGTAGCCGAGCACGTGGCCCGGCACCGAGCGGCCGTCGTTCAGCGTGATCCACACCGTCTCCGCTTCGGTAATCAGATAGCCGACGGTGAGAACGAGTCCGTTGCCGCGAATAAAAACGCCGTTGCCGGCGCGTTCGGTGCCCAGCGTCTCGGCGGTGAACGCGTCCGCCGGGACGATGGTGCGCAGGCCGACCACGCACGACAAAGCGCGCTCGAGATCGTAGCTGTAGTCCTCCGCTTTCGGTTGCGCGGAGGACGGCACCTTCCAGTCGCTCACGGACGGCATCGCATATTCCTTCGCTCGCAGCGGCCGAGTTGCACAAAGACTCGCAAGAACTTGTAGCCAAGTTCGGGCATTGGCAACATCCGGACAAGTCCGGTAGGCGGATTGCGCATCGTTCTAGGCTATTTGTCCACTGTGCGGCCGCCGATCAAGCCCGATTGCAAGCCCGGTTGCAAGCGGGCCGCACGCCCTCGTTCAGCCCTCACGATAGTCCGGTATTGAGGAATTCCTTCGACCACTTGGCGTAGTCGGATTGGCGGGTGACCTGCTTCATCAAATCGGGCGACGCTATTCCCTTGATGTCGGCCGGTGGAGTGCCGGCGCGCAGCGCTTTGAGCGTTTCGTGCACGGCGTTGACCGCCGCCATGAACGGCATGTGGCCCTGCAGACAAATGCGGACGTTGCGCGCGGAAAGAAAATCGAGATCGTAGAGCTCGGCGCCGGGGTTGCCGAGAAACAACGGCCGCTTCACCGCGGCGGCGACGGCGTCGAGCTGCGCGCGCGTCTTCACGCCCACCAGGAACAGCATGTCGACGCCGGCGTCCTCATAGGCCTTCACGCGCGCGATGGTGTCTTCGACACCGGTCATCGCCATGGCGCTGGTGCGCCCGACAACGACCAACCGTTTGTCTTGCCGACCGGCGAGCGCGGCTTTCATCTTGCCGACGCCCTCGGCAATGGGAATAAGCGTCGCCCCGATCGCGCCGTAAGGTGTCGGCAGCGCCGTATCCTCGATCGTCAGCGCGGCAACGCCGGCGGTCTCGAGCTCTTCCACCGTGCGTTTGACGTTCAGCGCATTGCCGTAGCCGTGATCGGCATCGACCAAAAGCGGCAACTTGCCGGCGCGATTGATCCGGTAAGCCTGTTGCGCGAATTCGGTCAGCGTGAGCACGATGATGTCGGGCGCGCCGAGCACCGCGAACGAGGCGATCGAGCCGGCGAACATCCCGGCTTCGAAACCGAGATCTTCGGCAATGCGCGCCGAGATCGGATCGTAGACCGATGCCGGATAGATGCAACGCGGTCCGGCAATGACGGAGCGCAGCCGCTCGCGCCGTTCAGTCGAATCCATGCTGTAGCCCCCGATATCCGTGCGTTGGCGGTCCGACGTTCCATTCTATTATGCACAAATTCAAATGACTCGCACCGCATCATCGGTTAGTGCGCGGTGACGTCGCGCCGACGCGACCGCAGACAAATCAAATGCTGGACTATGCGGTTGGCGTAGACGCGTCTGCGCGGCGCTACTTGTTGTTTTGCGAGTCTGGCGACGATGCCGCTTGCTGCTGGAGGGCTTGGAGCTTCTTCTGCAGATCGGGCAAGCCTGCCACCAGCGCGCAAATGGCTAGGTCCTGAGCGGCCAGCGCGTGTCGGCTTCGTGTTGATTCCAAGGCTTGTGGGTTTCCGGATTGAAAACGCCCTGAAGTGCCAGGTTGTCCAAGGAGCGATGATAATCTTCGAGGTTAAGAACTCGATCGCGCGGCTGGAAATAGAAAGTTGTGCCGTTCAATTCGCTGCAATGCCGCAACCCGCCGGCAAAGGTTTTTTGCGCCATTTGCGCATCGAAGATTTTGCCTTTGAGATCGTCGATAGCGGCGTTTTGCGCGAGCGCCGGCGGCGCCAAGCTCGCGGCAAAACCTGCTGCAAGCGCTGCCGACGCGAAGACGCTGCCCAAGGCAGCACGCAAGACTATTCGCGCCATGATCTCATCCCCCAATGAAACGCCTGGCGACCGTTCAATATCCCCATACCACCAATAACACACAAGGCTCCGCGGCACAGCCTTTACCGAATTATTCACCATCCCGATGGAACTACTGCCGCCGCGACAAAGTACGGTCGGCGGCGGAGTTTTGTGCCTTGTTCCCGCCAAATGTTGCCGGCAAAAATGCCTCTGGAAATTAGGGTCGCCGGGGTCCGTCTTGCGTAGCAGCATCAGTCTTGTCGCGATAGCGTTAGCCCTTGCCGGCTCCCTCGGCACTGCCGCCGCACAATCTTACCCGCCGCAGCCAGCGCCCCCGGGCTATGCCGGTGCGCCGCCGGCTTATCGCGACGCTAACGGCGCGCCGATCGATCCACGCTACGTCCAGCCGGCTCCCGATGGGGATGCCGCTTCGGGCCGGACGGCAAGCGCACCCAGTTTCGCCCCGCAGCCGCTGCCGACCCCCGATGAGCGCCCGCCCGCCGAGATTGCCGGCGCTCCCGCATCCGCCGACGTGACCGGCTCGATCAAGAGCCCGTCGGCACCCGCCGTGACGCCTGTTGGACCGGCTGCCGCATCGCAACCGTCGCCGCCGACAGTGGTTGCTGCGCTGCCGGCGCAATCGCAATCGGAACCGCAACAGGCGAGCCAGGAACCGCCGCCGCAGTTCCGCCGGCAGATCGTCAATTTCCCGACTCCGGAACCGGCCGGCACCATCATCGTCGATACGCCGAACACCTACCTCTATCTCGTGCTCGGCCGTGGCCAGGCGTTGCGCTACGGCATCGGCGTCGGCCGCGACGGCTTCACCTGGTCGGGCACCGAGCGCATCAGCCGCATGAGGGAATGGCCGGACTGGTTCCCGCCGAAAGAGATGATCGACCGCCAGCCTTATCTGCCGCGCTTTATGGCCGGCGGCGAGACCAACCCGCTCGGCGCCCGCGCCATGTATCTCGGCAGCACGCTGTACCGGATCCATGGCACCAACGATCCGACGACGATCGGCAAATATATTTCGTCCGGCTGCATCAGGCTGACCAACGAGGACGTCGAGGATCTGTATAGCCGGGTCGGTATCGGCACGCGTGTCGTGGTGTTGCCGGCTACCATGCCGACCGCGTTATCCGACGTTCCGCAAGCTCCGCAATATTCGGCGCCCCAGCAGTCTTCGGTGCCCCAGCAGTATTCGGCAGCCCCGCAATATTCGGCAGCTCCGCCGATCCCGCCGGTCCCAATAACGCGATAACGTTTGGCAGGCGGGTTGCATGGTTTGCTAGCCGGCTGGCGCTGCAGCGCCGGCCGTTTTTATTTCGCCGCGCGCCAGCTCACGCCGGGATTGACGGCGGCGTTGCCGACGGGCTCATAGACGCTGTCCTTGACACGATGCGCAAAGAGTCCGTTTCGCGTGATCCCGCTTTCCGTTCTCGATCTATCGCCCGTGACCACCGCGACGCCGGGCTCGGCGGCTTTGCATAATTCGCTCGACCTGGCTCGGCTTGCCGATCGTCTCGGCTACAAGCGCTATTGGGTCGCGGAGCACCACAATCTGGCGAATATCGCCAGTTCCTCGCCGGAAATCATGATCGGACAAATCGCGGCCGTGACGTCGCGTATCCGTGTCGGCTCGGGCGGCGTGATGTTGCCGAACCACGCGCCGCTGATGGTTGCCGAACGCTTCAAAGTGCTGGCGGCGCTGTTTCCCGGCCGCATCGATCTCGGGCTCGGCCGCGCGCCGGGTACCGATCAGGTCACAAGCTATGCCTTGCGGGTCCGGCAGGACCCGCGGCAAGGCGACGACTTCCTCGAACGCTTTCAGGAGCTCTTGCTGTTCGAGCGCGGCGGTTTTCCGGAAGGTCATCCGTTCCGCAACGTGCACGCGGTTCCCGCCGACGTGGCGCTGCCGCCGATCTGGTTGCTTGGCTCGAGCGGCTATAGCGCGGAACTCGCCGCCGCGGTCGGCATGGGCTTTGCCTTCGCGCATCATTTTGCCGACTACGACGCGGCAAGCGCCATGCTCGCTTACCGCGAGCATTTCAAACCGTCGGTGACATTGGCGAAACCCTATGCCATCCTTGGCACGGCCGTGATCGCAGCCGACAGCGACGCGGAGGCCGAGCGCCTCGCATCGAGCGCCGATTTGCATTATGCGCGGCGCGCCAAGGGCGAGTATCTGCCGCTCGCCTCGCCCGAGGAGGCCGCCGCTTATCTCTATACGCCGATCGACCGCGAACGCATTGCGCGCCACCGCGCGCGCCTGATCGTCGGCAGTATCGATCGCGTGAAGGAACGACTGGGCACTTTGATCGAAGCGACCCGCGCCGACGAAATCATGATCACGACCATGGTTTACGATCACGCAGCGCGCCGGCATTCCTACGAACTCCTGGCGCAAGCCTACGAGCTCGTGCCGTCGCCGTGAGTGGGGGGGCGGCGGACATCGGCGGCGGGCATGGGAGGAGGAGTGGCTGGAAGGGAAATGCATATTTCGCAGTGCGCCGTCTTGTCATAATCGCGCCGTGCTTCACCCTCTAGCTTCTGCGTCATGAATTGGCCGCCATCGTGCCGCGATGTGGCGGTGATCGCGTGCATTAGGATTCTTGTTAAGATTCTTCGCCAGAATTACAAATTCCCGCAGGCTTGGGGGCGGAATTGAGCATTCAAGGAGCGCAGCGCAGTGTTGGCACGCTCGCTCTCTGCACGGCGCTTAATCTGGCACTGGGCTCGGCCCCGGCATCCGCCCGATACTACGGATTTGACTACGGATTTTGGCACCGGCCCAAACACCGGGTGGTGAAACACGTCAGCGAGGAAGTCAGCAAGGATCCGTTCGGCGACGTCCCGAAGGGGCCGCTGCAGATCTTCATCTCGATCGATCAGCAGAAGCTGCATCTGTATAGCGACGGCATGCATGTTGCGGACACCTCCGTTGCGACCGGGGTGCCGAGCCTGCCGACGCCCTTGGGCGTATTCAGCGTCATCCAAAAGCAGGTCTTCCACCGCTCCAACATTTACAGCAACGCGCCGATGCCCTTCATGCAGCGCATCACCTGGTCGGGGGTGGCGATGCACGAGGGCGAAGGCATCGGCCATCGGGCGTCGCACGGCTGCATCCGCATGCCGCACGATTTTGCGGTGCGGCTTTATCGTCTCACCAAGCTCGGCGTGCCGGTGGTCATCGCGCAGCGCGAATTGAAGCCGGTCGAATTCGCCGGCCCGCATTTATTTGTTCATCGCGACAAAGCGCCAGAACCGATCGTGGTCACGGCGCCGGCGGTCGCGGCTGCGGCGCCGACCGTTCCGACAGCCACGGTAAGTCCGGCTGCCCTCGGCTTGCGGGTCAGCGCCGACGGTAACGTCGCCGCGCCGGCTGCAGTCGCTGAAGCCGCGAAATCCGAACCATGCAATCGGGGATGCACCTCAGTCCGCGCCGTCGCCGGCGAACCTGACGGTCGAGGCAAACGCTGCGGCCTCGCCGAATCGGGAACCCGATCCACCCGCGCCGGCGCCCGCCGTCACTCCGGTCGATGCGAATGTGCCGATGCCGCCGGCCGAGCCGGCGGACTTGGTGAAAGCGGCGCCGGCCAGTCGGGCGCCGATTGCGATTTTCATCAGCCGCAAGGAAAAGAAGATTTACGTGCGTCAGGACTTTGCGCCGTTGTTCCAGGCGCCGGTTACCATTGCCGATCCCGAACGGCCGCTCGGCACCCACGTATTTACGGCGCTCGGATTTATCGGTGACGATCACACGACGCTACGCTGGGACGTCGTCTCGCTGCCCGGCGAACCGCCGCAGCAGCCGAAGCGGAAGGCCGAGCGCGAGACGCGATACGAGAGATATGCCGGCGATAGACGCAACAGCGAAGAACGCGAAAAACCCGCCGATCTGCCGCCGCCGCAGACGCCGGACGAGGCGCTTGCCCGCATCGACATCCCACAGGCGGCAATCGATTACATTTCCCAGCTGATCGTTCCCGGCTCATCGTTGATCGTGTCCGACCACGGCCTCGGCGAGGAAACCGGCGAGGGCACGAATTTCATCGTCGTGACGCGCTGACTTACCGGAGGTGGGTTGAGCGCGGCAAAACGTGCGGCTAGGCTGCCACCGGCTCAAACGTGGCCGGCGCGGGCAGGACCGGCCGGCAATTGCACAGGAGGATCACCTTGGGTAAGCATTTCGCATTGACGTCATCGGACAATTTCAAGCTCGGCGCCTATCGCGCCGACCCGGCCGGCAAGGCCAAGGGCGGCATCGTCGTCATTCAGGAGATTTTCGGCGTCAACCATCACATCCGCGCGGTGTGCGACCGGCTGGCCGGCGAAGGCTATGCGGCATTGGCGCCCGCGGTGTTCGACCGCCAGCAGCCGAACTTCGAATGCGGCTACTCGCCCGACGAGATCGCCAACGCGCGCAAATTCGTCGCTAATCCCGATTGGGGCGCGATGCTGCGCGACGTGCAGGCCTCAATCGATGAGCTGAAGAAGGAAGGTCCGGTCGCGATCATGGGCTTCTGCATGGGCGGCACGATCTCCTTCCTGGCGGCGTGCAAGCTCGACGGTCTCTCGGCCGCGGTCTGCTATTACGGTGGCCAGATCGCCAAGAACGCCGACCAGAAACCGAAAGTGCCGACGCAAATGCATTTCGGCGAGAAGGACGCCTCGATCCCGATGAGCGACGTCGAGATCATCAAAGCGAAGCGTGGTGGCGATTGCGAAATCTACGTTTATCCCGACGCCCAGCACGGCTTTCACTGTGATGAGCGCGGCAGCTACCAGGATGCGGCGGCCAAGATCGCTTGGCAGCGCTCGATGGCGTTCCTGGCGAAGAACGTGAAATAGCTTACGACGGAGGATGGACGACGACGGACGGATGAAGAATCCGAATTCTTATCCGACGCCGGCCGTCCGACGTCTGTCCCCCGTCAGAACCACCGCTCCTGCACCTGGATGGTGTCGCCGGGCTGCACCTGCGCGGTGATCGGCGTCTTGAAACGATAGATTTCGCCGCCGTAATTGCGGCTGACGACGACGTATTTCTTGTAGCCGCGCGGTGTGAAGCCGCCGGCGATCGCCACCGCGGTTTCCACCGTCATATTGGCGACGTAAGGGTATTGGCCCGGCTGCGTGACTTCGCCGAGAATGAAGAACGGCCGGTAGGCTTCAACTTCGACCGCAACATGCGGATCGCGCACATAGCCATGGCGCAACAGATCGGCGATGCGGGCGGACAGCTGATCGGTCGTCAAACCGCGCGCCGCGACCGAGCCGATCAGCGGCATGGCGATGTCGCCGCTGGCGTCGACGACAAAGGAGTTGGTCAGGCCGTCCTGACCGAACACGACGACGCGCAGCCGGTCGCCCGAATCGAGCGTGTAGGGGAATTGCTGCACGGGAGGGGCGTAAGCGGCAGGCGAGGCGGCCAGCATTCCGGGATAGCCGCCGGCCATTACGACCGATCCCGTCGTGGCGCCGCCGCCGTAAGGCGACGCGGCGACCGTTCCGTAAGCCGGTGAGGCGTAGGTCGGCGCGGCGACCGCGGCATAAGACGGCGCCGCATAGGTCGGTGCGGCAACGCTCGCATAGGCAGGCGCGGCCGCCGCATAAGCGGGGGCAGCAGCCATGGTCTGATAGGGCGAAGCCGCGGCCGCCCCATAGGCGGCCGGAGCCGAGCCATAGACCACATTGTCGATGCCATAGGGTGTCGGCCCAGCCGCCATTTGGACGCGCATCACGGGCTCCCGCGCGCATCCCGCCACCATAATTGCAAGGGCGATCAACGCCAGAAGAGGGCGGGCGACCCGCATAGGCACAATCCGACCCCGTTTCGAGCCAAAGCCGAGGTCCGATTAACGCCCGGTATGGTTAACAGACCCTCACCACGCCCGATATGGACTGGCGTGCGCCACGCTCACTCCGCCTCCTTCTTTCGGACGGAGGTCAGCCAGTCCGCGACGGCCAACAGCAGCATGACGACGGCGAAGGTCACGGGGAAGCTGAGCACCCAGATCAGCTTCGATGTGTCCGGCTCTTTTTCCAGGTCGAAATACCACGCCAGCGCATCGACTGCGGCGATACCGACGATCGAGCCGAGCAGCTTTTGCTTGAGCGCGCCGAAGTCGACCTGGGTGAGGCCGTGGGGCCAGTCCGGATGCGCGGTGGCGTCGATGCGGCGGATGAAGTTCTCATAGCTGGAGAAAATCACGATGATCACGAGATTCGCCGTCAGCGCCAGATCGACCAGATTGAGCACGTTGGTGACGAGGTCGTGCCAGTTCATGCCGCGGACTTGCAGCGCCAGCTCGAACAGATCGCCGAAGAAGCGATAGATCAGCAGCAGCAGGCAGAGCAGCAGGCCGAGCAGGAACGGCGCCAACAGCCAGCGGCTGAAAAATACCAACGCCTGAATGTAGCGTCCGTCGGGCCAGCGCATGCCGGATCTCCGCGATGCTGCTCACGCAGGCGCCAGCATACGCGACGCGACCTTAGGCTGCCACTCCCGTGCCGATCGGGCAGCTCACACCGGTGCCGCCGAGGCCGCAATAGCCGTGCGGATTCTTGGCGAGATATTGCTGATGGTAATCCTCGGCAAAATAGAACGGCGGCGCGTCGCGGATTTCGGTCGTGATCGGACCCAAGCGTCTCGCGTCGAGCGCCTTGGAATAGGCGGCCTTCGACGCCTCGGCGGCGGCGCGTTGCGCCGGCGAGAACACATAGATGCCGGAGCGGTACTGGGTGCCGACGTCGTTGCCCTGGCGCATGCCTTGCGTCGGATCGTGGCTCTCCCAGAAGGTCTTCAAAAGCTGCTCGTAGGAGATTTTCTTCGGATCGTAGACCACCAGCACGACTTCATTGTGCCCGGTGCGGCCGGAGCAGACTTCCTCATAGGTCGGGTTTGGCGTCAGCCCGCCGGCATAGCCCACCGCGGTCGCGTAAACCCCGTTGCCGAGCTCCCAGAATTTGCGCTCCGCGCCCCAGAAGCAGCCGAGCCCGAACATCGCCATCTCTAGCCCTTCGGGATAGGGGCCTTTGAGCGGATTGCCGTTGACGAAATGCCGCTGCGCGGTCGGCAGCGGCGTCGAACGCCCCGGCAAGGCATCGGCGGCGGTGGGCATTTCGAGCTTTTTGCGGAATGAAAACATGGCGGGGGCTCCCATTCGGTCATTGGCGACGGTGCGCCAAATATAATCCGCGCCTTGAGCTCCCGCACCGGGCGCGGCGATCACGTTTCGCTAACTTGCCTCCCCGGGCCAGCCGCGGCCCGGGCCGGGGGACCGCAGAGTCCGAGCGGCTTTCGTCCGCCGCTTTTGCCCCTTATTGTGCGGCCAGATTCGGCATCATCAATCCACGCCGGTGGGAGGCCTTCCAGATGTTTCGCAGTTTCGCACTCGCCTGCGCGGTTGCCGCCGGCTTAGTCCTTGCCGGACCGGTGGTCGGTCCGGCCTTGGCGCAACAGCTGCAGCCGGTGCCGACCGGGGCGACCCCGCCCTACGGACCGGCGATCACGCTCGATCAGGCCAAGCGCGTCATGGCCGCCGCCGAGCTCGAAGCGGCCAAGAATTCCTGGCAAGTCGGCATCGCCATTCTCAACTCCGGCGGCAACCTGGTGATGTTCCACAAGATCGATAACGCGCAGCTCTCCGCCATCACCACCTCCGAAGGCAAGGCGCGAACCGCGCTCGAATTCAAGCTGCCGTCGAAGGCGCTCGACGACGCCATCGCCAATGGCGGCGCCGGCATGCGGCTTCTGGCGCTGAAGGACATCACGCCGCTGCAGGGCGGCGTGCTGGTCCTGGAGGATGGCAAGATCATCGGCGCCGTCGGCGTCTCCGGCGCGCTGTCGTCGCAGGACGAGCAAGTCGCCAAAGTCGGCGCCGACGCACTGGGCAAACCGGGCCTGTAAGCATTCCCTCGTCATTCCGGGGCGACGCGAAGCGTCGAGCCCGGAATCCATAGGCGCAGGGGCTATGCGATTCCGGACTTGCCACTTCGCGGCAATCCGGAATGACGATCAGTGATTGGTTTCGCGACCGACGGATTACCTTGCCGCCAATCCAGCCTTCAGCGCCGTTGCAGCGGCGGCGTAGCCGCCCTGCGCGCCGTCGATGAAAGGCACGTGATCGCTCTTCGTCGGCTCGGAATTCTCGACGACCTGGCGCAGATAGGTTGCCGGCACGAAACGGCCGACACGCAAGCCCGAGCGCATGACCAGGAAATAGAGCAGGGTCCGCGCCAGCACGCGGGCGCGCTTGAAGCCGCCGCCGGGCAACGTGTGGGTTTCGAGCGCGAGGCCCTGCGGCGGCCAGCCGAGCTTCGGTCCGCCGGCCGGCAGCGGCCGCCCAGCCTCGGGGCTATTTTCGACCAGCGCCACGATGTCCTCGGTAAGCGCGCGGAACGCGTCCGGATCGCCGTCCGGTGCCGGCATCACCAGTACCGCGAGAATGAGCCCGCGCGCGGCGCGGAATTCCTCGAACCGGCACGACAGGCCGGTGAGATCGGGCCAGGTGCCGGGCGGCGCTGGCGGTGACGGCGAATTCGCCGCGTTTGACCGCGGCATCGGCCCAGGCGAGGCCGCCGCCGGCGAACATCGCATAGGACAGATTCTCCGACGGGCCGTAGCGCGCCACGCGCACGTCGAGTCCGTGGCGGCGGATGTGGACGACCGGGATCAAGGCGACCCGCAGAGTGAGGCCGAGCTCGCCGTCGGCCCAGGCCGCGGTCGCCGCCGGCGCCCCCGCGCGCCGTGCCGGCGTCGCTCGGCGATACGGCGAAGCTCGCGCCGTCGCCGCCGAACACGAACGGAAATACGCGCCCGCCGAGCGCATTGGTCAGCGCCGCGATCACCGCGGCGCCGGCCATATTGACGGCCTTGTAGCGCTTCTCGGCGATCGCCTTGGTCGACGCCCACGTCGGCGATGCCGATCGTCCAGTCGCCCGGCAGCGGCGTATAGCGGCCGGCGTCCATGAGGCTGCGAAAACCGCGCCGCACCGGCACGGAGGCGTAGAAGGCTTCGCTGTCGTTTGCCGCGGTCACGGTTTGGCCGATCAACGCGTCATTCCGGGACGCGGGCGAAGCCCGCCGGCCCGGAATCCATAGTCACGGAAAGGGAGGTTCGTGAAGATTCGAGCCACTGTTTCAAGGCGCTGTGGTTTTTCAAGGCGCTGTGGTTATGGATTCCGGGCTCCTCGCTTCGCTCGGCCCCGGAATGATGACGATGGATACGGATCGGGGATGGCTTAGTTTCCGCCGTGCCTTCCTTGTCGCAAGCCGCCACGGGACTACATTCCCCGTCAGAGGTCGCCAAGGATGCCGAAAACCAAAGGTACCACATCGTCGTCCGAGCCGGCGGTCCCGCCGCCCGACGACGACCAAATCCTCGCCAGCAATCTGACGCTGCACGAGCTGTTTCAGAAGCAGACCGCGGCCATGCTGGAGCGCGCCGACCTCTCCGACGAGCAGAAGCAATCGATCCTCATCGCCATGAGCTGCCCCTGCTGCGGCGCGGGCGGGTTTTCGTTTACGGCGAAGCTGAAGCGGCGGGAGTGAGAGCCCGCCGGCCGCCGCGGCGGCTAGTTCTTCTTGCCGTACGGGTTGCCGCCGGGCTGGGATTGGCTGTGCATGCCGGCGAACGGCGAGGGGGCGGCGACGCCGCCTTTCTTTTTGTTCTTGTCCTGCTTCGGCTTTTTCTTTTCCTTGTTGCTTCGCATCTGACCTTTCGCCATGGCGGCCTCCGGGGTTCGGTTGAGTGATTCGTAAGTGAACGGTGCAATCTAACCTATCGTTCGGCAGAGCGATAACAGTCTGCCCACCAGGATCAGCGCCCGCGCGGCTTAAAGCCGCCGCGCATGCCGGGGCGGCCGAGCGTCGAGCGCGGGCCGGAACGGTCTTTGGTTGGCACGGACTCCACGCCCGGTCCCATCTCATCGAGACTAGGCTTGCGCGGCGTAGCACGCTGTCCCGGGCGATGCGGCGCGACTTCGTGGGACAGCGCGATGCCCATTTCGTCGAGCGCGGGTTTGTGGATTTTGCTCACCCCAGCCCGCCCGCCTTCGCGCTGCGCGCTACGGCGGGACGGCCCTCCCCCTGCAGGGGAGGGCAGGAATTTCGCGGTCGGGTCGTCGGTCACGGCGAGCTCGGTCGAGCGCAGGCGCTTGATCTCATCGCGCAGGCGGGCGGCTTCCTCGAAATCGAGATCGGCGGCGGCGGCGCGCATGCGCGTTTCGAGGTCGGCGATCACCGCCTCGAAATTATGGCCGATGATGGCGGCGTCTTCGAATTCGCCGCCCTCACCGGCGCCGGCGGCGATCAGCACATGGTCGCGCTCGTAAACGCTGTTAAGGATGTCGCCGATGCCCTTGCGGATGCTTTCGGGGGTAATGCCGTTTTCGGTATTGAAGGCCGCCTGCTTCTCGCGCCGCCGGCTGGTTTCCGCCATGGCGCGCTCCATCGAGCTGGTGATCTGGTCGGCATAAAGAATGACGCGGCCGTCGATATTGCGCGCTGCGCGACCAATCGTTTGTACAAAGCTCGTTTCACTGCGCAGAAATCCTTCCTTGTCGGCGTCGAGAATGGCGACCAGCGCGCATTCCGGAATATCGAGGCCCTCGCGCAAGAGATTGATGCCGACCAGCGCATCGAAGGCGCCCAAGCGGAGGTCTCGAATAATCTCTATTCGTTCGATGGTGTCGATGTCGGAATGCATGTAGCGGACGCGGATGCCCTGCTCGTGCAGGTATTCGGTCAGATCCTCGGCCATGCGCTTGGTCAGCACGGTGACCAGGGCGCGGTAGCCGGCTTGCGCCACCTGCCGCACCTCGCCGACCAGATCGTCGACCTGGGTGCGCGCCGGGCGCACGTCGACCGGCGGATCGATCAGGCCGGTCGGGCGGATCACCTGCTCGGTGAACACGCCGCCGGATTCGTTGAGCTCCCACGGCCCCGGCGTCGCCGAGACGCACGTGGTCTGCGGCCGCATCGCGTCCCATTCCTCGAAACGCAGCGGCCGGTTGTCCATGCATGACGGCAGGCGGAAGCCGTATTCGGCCAGCGTCGCCTTGCGGCGGAAGTCGCCGCGATACATGCCGCCGAGCTGCGGCACGGTGACGTGGCTCTCGTCGACGAAGACCAGCGCATTGTCGGGCACATATTCGAACAGAGTCGGCGGCGGCTCGCCGGGCTTCCGCCCGGTTAGATAGCGCGAGTAATTCTCGATGCCGGCGCAGGCGCCGGTCGCCTCCATCATTTCGAGGTCGTAGAGCGTCCGCTGCTCAAGCCGCTGCGCTTCGAGCAAACGCCCGGCGGCATTGAGCTGCTCCAGCCGCTGCCGCAGTTCAAACTTGATGCCGGATATGGCCTGCAACAATGTCGGCCGCGGCGTCACGTAATGCGAATTGGCGTAGATTTTTACGAATTCCAGCTCGTCGGTCTTCTGCCCGATCAGCGGATCGAATTCGTGGATCGATTCCACCTCGTCGCCGAACAGCGACACCCGCCAGGCGCGGTCCTCATAGTGCGCCGGGAAAATTTCGATGGCGTCGCCGCGCACGCGGAACGAGCCGCGATAAAAATCGCCTGCCGTGCGCTTGTATTGCAGCGCCACCAGATCGGCGAGCAACTGGCGCTGGTTCAGCTTCTCGCCGCTTTTGATCGTGAAGGTCATCGCCGAATAGGTCTCAACCGAGCCGATGCCGTAAATGCACGACACCGAGGCGACGATGATCACGTCGTCGCGTTCGAGCAGCGCGCGCGTCGCCGCATGGCGCATGCGGTCGATCTGTTCGTTGATCGAGGAATCCTTCTCAATATAGGTATCGGTGCGCGGGATATAGGCTTCCGGCTGGTAGTAGTCGTAATAGCTGACGAAATACTCGACCGCGTTGTCGGGAAAGAAATTTCTGAACTCGCCGTAGAGCTGCGCCGCCAATGTCTTGTTCGGCGCCAGGATCAGCGCCGGGCGCTGCGTCTCCTCGATGACCTTCGCCATGGTGAAAGTCTTGCCGGAGCCGGTGACGCCGAGCAGTACCTGAGTGCGGTCGTTCCTCCGCACGCCTTCGACCAATTCCTTGATCGCCGTCGGCTGATCGCCCTTGGGGTCGAACTCGGATTTGATGATCGAGCGCGCGGCCGCCTTCGGATTTGTCCGGCCGCGGCGGTCGGTGCGGCGTCCATAAGGGCTGACCGCGGAATTCGTCGCGGCCCTCGCGCAGCAAGCGATCGAGCGATTGCTGACTCGCCGCGCTGCCGAATGCGCCTACGCCGCCTTCGTTCGGTGCGGGGCGCGACCGGGTGCGGGTGGGTTCCTCGCCGTACTTGATGACCCCGGGAGAATTGGCGTTCTCGCCGTCGTTCTCCTCAATCCCCAGCGTTTTCGCCAGATCGGGATCGAGCTCGCCGAGCGGCACGGGTGTCTTGCCGATGTAATTCTGCTGCGGCGGTTCGCCGAATCCGCGCGCGACCGACGCGCGCGCGCGATGCGCATTAGCAAAGTCGGCGCGGCGATCCCAGGAATTGTCGGACGGGGGCTTAAGCCCGGTCTGCGAGCCAAGTCCCGCCGTGCCCTGGCCGATGGCCGGATTGAGCAGGTCCGCCAGCGAATCGTCGAGCACCGGCGTATCCGGCCGCGCCGCCTTGGCGCGCGTCGGCTTAGCCGGGTCTTTTTTCGAATGCTGGGCCGGATCGCGCCGGTTCGGGCTTCTCGCCATCGGCATAATATGGGTCGAGTCTGGTGGCGAGGAAAGTACGGCTGTCCTACTGTCCCGCAAAGGGAGAAAGTATCATGACCGCGTTCGACTTCATGCCGCTCCTGGCGCCGGGTTTGCCGCCGCCGGCTGTCAAATGGACCGGGTTCGCCAAATACAATTTTATCGGCGGCCACAACGATCCCGCTCATGTGCCGGTCGATGCGATCGTCAAAGCGGCGAATGACGTGCTGACGCGCGAGGGAATGACGCTCGCGACCTACGGTCTAGCAAGCGGCCCGCTCGGTTACCGGCCGTTGCGCGAGTTTCTGGTGCAGAAACTCAAACGCACCGCCGGTGTCGTCTGCACCGCCGACGAGGTCCTGATCACTTCCGGATCGCTGCAGGCGCTCGACCTCGTCAACGGCATCCTGCTGTCGCGCGGCGACACCATCATCACCGAGGCCGCGACGTATCAGGGCGCGCTCAACCGGTGGACCCGGCTCGGCGTCACCGCCGTCGGCATCCCGCTCGACTCTGACGGCATGCGCATGGATGCGCTTGCCTCGGCCCTCGACGATCTCAAGCGCCGCGCGGTGCGACTGAAATACATCTATACGATCCCGACCGTGCAAAATCCGACCGGCACCATTTTGAGCGAAGCCGCGCCGGCACGACATGCTGCGGCTTGCCGCCGAGCACGGTGTGCCGATCTTCGAAGACGATTGCTACGCCGACCTCATTTGGGACGGCCGCCGGCCGCCTGCGCTCTATTCCATGAGCAAGAACGGCGGCGTCATTCATATCGGTTCGTTCTCCAAATCGATCGCGCCGGCGCTGCGCGTCGGCTACATCGTCGCGCCATGGGAGCTGTTGTCGCGCATGCAGGCGCTCAAGACCGACGCCGGCTCCGGTGCGCTCGAACAAATGGTGCTCGGCGAATTCTGCCCGGCGCATTTCGACGCCCATGTGCCGGAGCTGACGCGCGGCTTGCGCAAAAAACTCGAAACGCTGATGGACGCGCTCAACGAGCAATTCGGCACCGCGGCGGAATTCGACGACCCGAAGGGCGGCATTTTCCTGTGGGTCAAGCTGCCCGACCAGGTCGATACGTTAAAGCTGTTCCAGCCGGCGCTCGCCGCCGGCGTCGCCATCAATCCCGGCCCGGAATGGTCGACCGACAAAACTTACGGCAAAAGCCGCACCCGGCTGTGCTTCGCCAATCCATCTCACGAAGCTATTCGAGCCGGGATCGCGACGCTCGCCGAAGTCTGCCGCCGTGAATTCGGAGTGCCGGCGCGGATCGCGAATGTGGAAAGGGTGGGGGCATAAATTCGTAGGGGCGCCCCTCGTGGGCGCCCGCAGCGGCGAGGGCGGCCACTAGGGCCGCCCCTACGTTTCAAAAGCCGCGCAGCACTTGCGCCACGTGTTCGACTTCCGGCGGCGAGGCAAAGCAATGCGCGACCAGCTTGCGCCATTCCTGGAAGTCGGCCGAGCCGCGGAAGTCTTGCGTGTGGTTTTCGACCGTTTGCCAGGCGACGAACAGCCGGTAGCGGGACGGCTTCTCGAGCGAGCGCCGCAGCTCCATGGCCCGGCAGCCTTTGGCGCGCTTGAAAATCGGTGCGGCGCTTTTCACGCCGCTTTCGAATTCCGCCTCCATGCCGGGCTTGACGTCGATTTGTGCGATTTCGGTGATCATGTTTGCTCCCGGCTCGTTACAGCGACAATAAATAACAGCCTAGCACGATTGCTGAGGCCGTGCAGCGGGCGACAAACGTGCTTTGGGCTAGCCCAACGGCGCGCCGAACAGACGGAATAAGACGGGCCCCGCGATCAGGAATGCCAGCAGTGCGTTGCGCCAGCGCGGCCGTTTCGACGGCGGCAACGAGCGACAGGCACGCCAGCGGCACGATCGCGATGAGCGGCAGGTAATAGCGCGGATAGGCGTCCATCAGCCATCCGGTCGCGACGTAGCGGCCGTAACTATAGGTCACATGGATCGCGAAGGTTGCGCCAATCGCCAGCGCACCGGCGCCGACGATGACATCGAGCGCGGTTTCCCGCCGGCGCCATAAGCGGTGCAGCGACAACACGAGACCGGCGAACGCGCAGCCGACCGCCGCCACCGGAATGGCGAGCATCGCGTAATTCAGCGCGTTGCGGGCGCCGAGCGTCGGCATCCAGTCGGCGACGAAGGCACCGATGAAATAGATCAGATAGCCGGCAAACGATTGGCGCGGCAGGTCGGACCACCCGGCGGCGCGCGCGCCTTGTGCGAGCAACGCGATTTGCGCCGGTGTTTCCGGCGTCGGGCTGCCGTAGCGCAATATGTACTCAAAGTATGGCGCCGCGGCGAGCGCGAAGACGAGCGCGGCGGCGACGAGCCAAGTCCAAGCATGGATTCCGGTCCAGTGCTTGCGCCAAACCATATAGGCGATCACGCCGCTCACCAGCCCGGCGCTGAGCAGAAGCCCAGTCAGTTTCGCCCAACCCGCCGCGACGACGCCAACGAGCGCCAGCGCCAGCCAGGTTTCACGGCCGCTCGTCAACGCCTGCCAGACGCCGAGCATCGCGATGGCGCCGCCGCAAAAGGCGAGATCGTCGTTGTTCACGGCGCCGGCGAGCGGCACCAGAACGGGAATGCAGCCGAGCGGCACGGCATAGGCGTAAAACTCCTCGCGCGACCAGCGCGCGGCAAGGCCGAGCCCGAGCAATGCGGCAAGGCCTACGGCGGCGATCGCTATATCGATGAGGCGATGGGTGAACAACGCCGGTGGATGGCCCTCGAGTGTGGGGCCGATGAACGCCAGCAGCGCATAAAACATCGGCGGGTGATTGAGATAATTGGCCGTTCCAGTGAATTCAAACGTGCGCGGGTCGATTAGCCGCATGCTCTCAAGATCGGGCCGGACGTTGCCGGTATCCTGGATGTGCGCAACATAGGAGACGTGCGCCACTTCATCGAAGCCTTGGGTGATGTCCTTACGCGCCGCGCTGACGACCGCAGCGAGCACGAACAGGCAGAGGATCGCTGCGGCGACGAGCGCGTTGCCCGGCGCGCGGGCCGCCACCGCGCCCGATCGGACATATGTACCGGTGCTGGACACAGGGGAGAGACATGCGCTGGGAGGGGTTAAATATTCGCTAGGCGATGGCTAAACTGGCCATCCCGATATCCCCACAGCGATGCAAAGGGTTGTCATGATCGACGTACATTACTGGACCACGCCGAACGGCCACAAAGTCACGATTTTTCTCGAAGAATCCGGGCTGCAGTACAAAATCATTCCGGTCAATATCGGCAAGGGCGAGCAGTTCAAGGCGGAGTTTCTGGCGGTGTCGCCGAACAACCGTATTCCCGCCATCGTCGATCACGCGCCGGCCGACGGCGGCAAGCCGCTCTCGGTTTTCGAGTCGGGCGCCATCCTGCTCTATCTCGCCGACAAGACCGGCAAGTTCATCGCCAAGGATTTGCGCGGGCGCACCGCGGCGCTGGAATGGCTGTTCTGGCAGATGGGCGGGCTCGGCCCGATGTCCGGCCAGAACAATCACTTCAGCCATTATGCCGTGGACAAAATCCAGTATGCGATTGATCGCTATCGCAACGAGGTCAACAGGCTCTACGGCGTGATGAATAAACGGCTCGCCGACCGCCCGTTTCTCGCCGGCGAATATTCGATCGCCGACATGGCGTGCTATCCATGGGTCGTGCCCTGGGAGCGCCAGGGCCAGAACATGGCCGACTTCCCGCATCTCAAGCGCTGGTTCGAGGCGATCAAGGCGCGGCCCGCTGTGGTCAAGGCCTATGAATGGACGCCGAAGATCAATCCCGGCCAGGGCGGCATCCGCACCGCGGAAGAGCGCGCGATTTTGTTTGGGCAAACCGCGCAGTCAGTCGCCGCGGCGGCGGGGAAACGCTGAGATTGTAGGGTGGGTTGAGCGAAGCGAAACCCACCGATAGGCCGCTGGTGGGTTACGCCGCTCCTCGCGGCTAACCCACCCTACTTTTTTTAATCCTGCCGGACGATGACCTTGGTGCCGACCGGCACGCGGTCATAGAGATCCGACACGTCGTCGTTGACGAGCCGGAAGCAGCCGGACGAGACGGCTTGGCCGATCGTCTCCGGCGCATTGGTGCCGTGGATGCGATAGACGGTATTGCCAAGATACATGGCGCGGGCGCCGAGCGGATTGCCCGGGCCGCCGGCCATGAAGCGCGGCAAGTAGGGCTGGCGCTCGATCATTTCCGGCGGCGGCCGCCAGTCCGGCCACTCCGACTTCTTGGTGATCCGCAACAATCCTTGCCAGGTGAAGCCGTCGCGGCCGACGCCGATGCCGTAGCGGATCGCGTGAGTCGAATCCTGGATCAGATAAAGATGCCGCTCCTGGGTATCGATGATGATGGTGCCGGGTGGCTCCATCGAGCGATAAAACACCAGCTGCTTCTTGAATTCTTCCGGCAGACTGGCGTCCGAATTGCCGTGATCTATTCCCGGATCGACGTCCGGCGCCGTCACCGGGTATTGAAACACCGGCGGCTGCTGCGCCGGCACAGGCCCGGAGAGCGTGCACAGGATCACCGCGCCGATTCCGGCCGCAAAACCGCGCCAACTGCCCGCCCGTCCCAGCCTTGTCATCGCGGCATTGTCGTCCTGACGATGCATCGGTTCAAGGGCTCCGCTGACGCAGTCCGGCAAACTGGAGCCCAGTCATTTACTGCGAGACGCCGCCGACATAGCCGGCAATCTTCCAGCCGGTGGCGTCCTTAGCGTAGCACATTTCGTCGCCGCCGAGCGGCGACAGCTGTTGGGCGTCGACGTAACCGGATTTGCCGGACGGCGTCGCGATATGCAGCAAAAGCGGCTCGTCCGGATTGCTCGGCTGGGTCGAGTCCGGCAGCACTCGTATGAGAACCAGCCCGAGCTTCTCGATCACCGGCGAATTCGACTGCGCCGCGGCGTGCACGTCGACGCCGCCATTGGTCGGATAGCCCCATTCGGAAGGGTCGGTGCCCGTCGCCTGGCCCAGCGCTTCGAACGCTTTCGCGTCGATGGTCGGTTGGGCCGGCGCGCAGAGGATGCCCTTCCGCTCCGGCAATTCGGCGGCCGTCGGCTCGTTGGCATAGCCGTTGAGCGCGTCCCAGCCCGCGCCGTCCTTGGCGTCGAGATCGATCGCTTTGGCGAAATTGTCGATGCCGGCCTTGCGCTTGTCGGCGAGGTCGCGATCTTGCACCCAGAAAAAGTTTTGCGCCACGATCATAGGCGCAAGCGCGGTGCGATCTTTCTTGACGACGATATCGGCGAGTTGCTTGCGGAAGGCGACGAAACTCGAATCGTTATAAGCCGCCGGCGGCGTCACCGCGACCTGCTGGTAGGGTTTGATCGGCGGCGCTGGCGGCGGCCTTAATCCGCCGCCGGGCAGGCTCAGCCCTTGCTGGGCGAAGAGCGGCGCCGCTGCCAGCGCCACGATCATGAGGGTGGCGAGGCTCAACGCGGCGGCAAAATGCTGGCGGCGCATCGCAAAAGTCTCCGGTTCGGGATCGGCGCAATAGCCGATCAATAATGGCGAATTGCGACGGCGCTGCGGCGGTCCGTCGCACGCCACGAATTTCGGCTGCCGCCAAAACGGTCGACGCGGCACGGCGGCGCACGTGTCGGCCGAGACGGAACGCTTGGAAGCCTGAATCGTTGGGTGGAAACGATATTATACCCTCCCGAATTGTGCTCCCAAGCGATTAGCCAACAAACGAACCAGGCAGGTCTTCATGCCAGCGCCGACGATTTTTCGCTATGTGCTTCCTATTATCCTGTTGATCGGCTCCAATGTCTTCATGACGACCGCTTGGTACTGGTACTTGCAATTCAAAGAAGTATCGCTCTGGCAAGTCGTGCTCATCAGTTGGGGTCTCGCCTTCTGCGAATATTGCCTGTCGGTGCCGGCGAACCGTTACGGCTACGCCGTCTATTCGGCGGCTCAGCTCAAGACCATCCAAGAAGTGATTACGCTGTCGATCTTCGGTGTGTTCTCGGTGGTTTATTTGAATCAGGACGTCACCTGGAGCCAGATGGTCGGCTTTGCCTTCATCGCGCTGGGGGCGTTCTTCGTTTTCCGCGCGCCGATCTAACGGCGGCCGGAACGCTTCGATTGTCGCGTCAATAGGACTTCGGCAGGCCGAGGACCTTCTCGGCGATGAAGCAAAGAATAAGCTGCGGCGACACCGGCGCCAGCTTCGGGATCATCATCTCGCGGAAATAGCGCTCGACGTGATATTCCTTGGCGTAGCCGTAGCCGCCATGGGTCGCGATCGCGGTCTGGCAGGCTTTGAAGCCGGCTTCGGCGGCGAGATATTTTGCCGCATTGGCCGCCGGCGCGCAGGGCACGCCATGGTCATATTGCCAGGCCGCCTTGAGCGTCATGAGGTCGGCCGCTTCAAGCTCCATCCAGCATTGCGCCAGCGGATGCTGGATCGCCTGGTTTTGCCCGATCGGCCGGCCGAACACCACGCGCTCCTTGGCATAGGCAGTGGCGCGCGCCAGCGCGGCGCGGCCGAGCCCGATCGCTTCCGCGGCGACCAGGATGCGTTCGGGATTAAGCCCGTGCAGAATATATTCGAAGCCGCGGCCTTCTTCGCCGATGCGGTCCGCGACCGGCACTTCCAAGCCGTCGATGAACAGCGCGTTCGAATCGACTGCGTTGCGTCCCATCTTTTCGATCTCGCGCACCTCAATGAAGCGGCGGTCGAGCGCCGTATAGAACAGGCTTAAGCCGTCGGTCGGCCTGCGCCCTTCGCCGAGTGGCGCGGTGCGCGCAAGAATGAGCATCTTTTCCGCGACCTGCGCCGTGGAAATCCAGATCTTGGCGCCGTTGACGACGTAAATGTCGCCGTGGCGTTTCGCCGTCGTTTGCAGCTTTGCGGTTTCCAGCCCGGCATTCGGCTCGGTCACCGCGAAGCAGGCCTTCTCCTTGCCCGCGACGATCGGCGGTAGCATGCGCCGCTTCTGCTCCGCGGTGCCGTAAACCATGACGGGATTGAGCCCGAAGATATTCATGTGCACGGCGGAGGCTCCGGACAGCCCGGCGCCGGACGCGGTGATGGTGTGCATCATGACGGCGGCTTCGGTGACGCCGAGGCCCGCTCCGCCGAATTCTTGCGGAATACAGATGCCGAGCCAGCCGTGATCGGCGATGGCGAGATAAAATTCTTCGGGAAATTTGCCGTCGCGGTCGCGCTCCAGCCAATAATCGTCGCCAAAGCGCGCGCAGATTTTTTCGACCGCGCCGCGCACGGATTGCTGAAGCTCGGTAAAGGCGAAGTCGATGACGGTTACTCCGGAACGCGTTCTATTGCTTCTTTTCGGCTTTATCGGGCTGTTGCCGGCGAGCGGGCTCGCCACTGCGCCAAAACCGTGGATCGGACCGGGCCTGCGCCGTCTCCAGCGCCTCGGCCTCATTGCTGAATTGGGCCGCTTCGGCGAGCAGGCTGTCGGCAGTGGCAAATTGGCCTTGCTCGCGCGCCTTGATGGCGAGTGCCAGCAAGCTCTCGGCCCGCTGCCGCAATTCGTCGGCTTCGCTCATTGCTGCCTCCCACGACCGTCATCACAGATCGAGGCTGCCGTTACGTCGATGAGCCAGCGTAGCGCGGATTGAGCGGGAGCGAAATCCGGACGCCTCTCGCCGGAGAGACGCAGCCGCCTTACTCCGCCGCCTCCATCCCCTCCGCATCGATAAAGCCGCCGGCCTGGCGCCGCCACAGCGCCGCGTAATGCCCGCCATGGGCGAGGAGTTCGCGGTGCGAGCCTTGCTCGATGATGCGGCCGTGCTCGAGCACCACGAGGCGGTCCATCTGCGCAATGGTGGAGAGACGGTGGGCGATGGCGATGACGGTCTTGCCGGCCATCAGCGTGCCGAGGCTCGACTGGATCGCGGCTTCGACCTCGCTGTCGAGCGCGGAAGTCGCCTCGTCGAAGACCAGGATCGGCGCGTTTTTAAGGATCACGCGGGCGATGGCGACGCGCTGACGCTGGCCGCCGGAGAGTTTCACGCCGCGCTCGCCGACATGGGCGTCGTAGCCGCGCCGGCCCTGCCAGTCTTCCAGATCGAGGATAAAGTCGTGGGCGTGGGCAAGTTTTGCCGCGCGTACGATGTCTTCCTCGCTCGCCGTCGGCCGGCCGTAGCGGATATTGGAACGGATCGAGCGGTGCAAGAGCGAAGTGTCCTGCGTCACGACAGAAATTTGCGAGCGCAAGGATTCCTGCGTCAGGTCGGAAATATCCTGGCCGTCGATGGCGATCGCGCCGCCTTCGAGATCGAAGAAGCGCAGCAGCAGATTCACTACCGTCGATTTGCCGGCACCGGAGCGGCCGACCAGTCCGATTTTTTCACCGGGTTTTATCGTCAGGTTGAAATTCTGCAGCACGCCGACCTCGCGGCCGTAACCGAAATTGACGTTCTTGAACTCGATGCGGCCGGCGCCGACCGCCAACGGCTTGGCGTCGGCGGGATCGGGCAATTGCAGCGGCTGCGCGATGGTGAGCATGCCCTCCTGCACCACACCGATATCTTCGAATATCTCGGTGATGCGCATGGCGATCTGGCGCGACATGTTGGTGAGCTGCAGCGTCAGCGGCAGCACCATGGCGATGGCGCCGACCTCGACCTTGCCGTAGCGCCACAATACCAGCACCAGCGCGCCCGATCCGGCGATCAACAGCGCATTGAGGACGTCGAGGAGGGAGCCGAAAGCAGTGAGCAGCCGCTGCGCGGCCTTGAACAGATCGATATGGCGGTCGACCGCGTTGCGCACATAGCGATCCTCTTCGCTGGCGCGCGCGAAAAGTTTTACCGTGAGGATGTTGGTATAGCTGTCGACGATGCGCCCCATCAGCGTCGAGCGCGCAATGGAGCTCACCTTCGAGCGCTCGCGCATCCGCGGTACGAAAAAGTAGAGAAGCGCGGCGTAGCTTCCGAACCACAGCAGGATCGGCACGGCGAGCCAGCGATCCGCCGCGGCCGTCAAGCCGATGGCGGAGACGCCGTACACGATGATGTACCACACGGTGGTGATGGTCGCGGTCAGCGTCGAGCGCACCGACGGGCCGGTCTGCATCACGCGGTTGGAAATGCGGCCGGCAAAATCGTTCTGAAAGAATGCCCAGCTCTGGCGCACCACGTGCCAGTGCGACTGCCAGCGAATGAGGCCGGTGAACGGCGCCGCAATGGCCTGATTGGTGATGAGATAGCGGGTCAGCGTCACTGCCGGACGCACGATCACCACCACAATGGCCATGCCGAGAAGCCAGGGCCAGCCAACCTCAAGAAAGCGGTCGGGCGGCGTCTTGGTGACCATGGTGACGACACGGCCCATGAACCACGGCACCGCACTGTCGGTCAGCGCGACGAATAGTTCGACGATAAACAAAGCCGCGAACAGCCACTTCGCCTGGCGGGCAAAGTGCCACAGGAAACCGATCAGCCCCGGCGGCGGCTCGGGGTGTTCCGGCGCCGCCGTCGGCGACAAGAATCGTTCGAAAAGTGCAAACATTTTCGGATGGTTACAGGTCCGTTGTAGATGGCGTCAATCGCCGCGCCGATCAAGCCGCGCCTGCGCCTCGACGCGCGTCATGACAGGGTTGCTGACCTTTTAGCGGCAATGCCCGCGTGGCATCGTGACGGCGGGGAAACACTAAGGGGAAACGCCATGAAACGGGTTGGTTTCGTCGGTGCGCTTGTCGCACTGGTCGCGCTTGCGGCAAGCGCAGTCATCGCGCTGGCCGACGATTATCCGTCGCACCCGATCACCATGATGGTCGGCTTCCCGCCCGGCGGTCCGACCGACACGCTGGCGCGCATCCTGGCCGAAGCGATGAAGAAGACGCTCGGCCAGACCATCGTCATCGAGGACGTGACAGGCGCCGGCGGCACCATTGCAACGGGGCGCGTCGTTCATGCCAGCCCGGACGGCTATACGATCGGGATCGGCAATTGGACGACCCACGTCGGTTCGCCCGCGATGTACCCGCTCGATTACGATATTCTCAAGAACCTGCAGCCGATTTCGCTGCTCACGTCTTCGCCGCTCTGGGTTCTGAGCAAAAATGCCTTGCCGCCGAAGACGCCAGCCGAGCTGTTTGCTTGGCTGAAGGCGCAAACGAAGCCGGTCACGTTCGGCACTGTCGGCACCGGCAGTCCGGCCCAGCTTGTCGGCATCCAGCTCGCCAAGGCGCTCGGCGTGCACTTTCAATTCGTGCCCTATCGCGGCGCCGCCCCGGCGATGCAGGATCTGACCGGAGGCCAGATCGATATGGCCTGCCTGGAAGCGTCGGGAACTTATCCCGGCGTGGCGGCCGGCCAATTCAAGGCCTTCGCCGTTACCACCGACAAGCGTTGGCCGAAATCGCCCGACACGCCGACACTAATCGAAGCAGGAGTGCCGGACGTCAGTCTCGCCTTCTGGCATGGCCTATGGGCGACCAAGGGAATCCCGCAGCCGATCGTCGACAAGCTCGACGCAGCGGTGAAGGCGGCGCTCGCCGATCCGGCCACCAAGAAGCGTATCGAAGGGCTCGGCCAGGTCATCTTCCCGGCCGATCAGCAGAACCCGGCCGGTCTGCACGCCTACCAGACGGCGCAGATCGACAAATGGTGGCCGGTGATGAAGGCGGCCGGCATCAAGGCGAGCAACTGATCGCGCGCGGCGGCAGCCTTTAAAGCCGAACGATGACGGCATGGAGCGCCTGCGCGCGCGCCATGCCGATCGACACCGCGGTCGCGGCGACGAGCAGCGAAGCCGCGAGCGCGAGCGTAGCAAATAGTTCGACGCCGACGCGGCGTCGCTTGGCGAAAGCTTTCTCGTCAATCGGGGAGGCGAAACCGACCATCCCGGTCAGCTCAGTCATAGTCGTCATCCTTCGCGAATCAGTTTTGCGTTGCTGCAAAATCGCGTCGGACTTGGGCGCTGCGATTGAAGAATAAAGGCGATTCGGTGTTTTTTGGTTAATGGTTGGTTAACGCCGCGACCCGGCCAGACGATAAATCCGCCGTGTGTCTTTGAGGAAACGCCCGCTACAGCGCCGGTATGGCGGCAGTCGGCTGAACTTCCATTGGCACATGGTCCGGCTCATGGGCGACGCGATCGAGCCAGGCGCGGATCGCCGGAAACGACGTGAGATCGAAATCGCATTCGTGCGCCATGTGCGTATAGGCGTACAACGCAATGTCGGCGATGGTGTAGCGGTCGGCGGCGAAGAAGTCGTGCAGCGCGAGATGTTTTTCCATCACGCCGAGCGCACGGTTGCCTTCTTCCATCCAGTCTTCGAGCGCGTGCTGCTGCAGGTCGCGGCCGCCCTTGACCAGAGCGAGCCAGAAATAGGCCGCGCCCAGATTGGGCTCGAGGCTGTGCTGCTCGAAGAACATCCACTGCAATATCTCGGCGCGATCGATGCGATCGTCGGGCGCCAGCGGCGTACCGCCGGCGATGTACCAGAGAATGGCGTTCGAACTCGGCGAGATAGCGGCCCGGCGCAACTTCCAGAAGCGGTACCTGGCCGTTCGGATTTTTGGTGAGAAATTCGGGCGTATGACTCTCGCCCTTGAGAATGTCGATCTCGATCAGCCGATAGGGAATGCGCAGCTGCGCCAGCGCGAGCCGCGCCTTGTAGCTGTTGCCAGAGCGTTGCATCGAATAGAGCGTAAACATTGCCGCTTCCCGATTCCCGTGCGGCAGTAGCGCGCGAGTGTTGCGCTGTTACGACTGCAACGGGGCAATGTCATGGCGCTGCGCCGTCATTTTAGCTGAAGCGGTGGAGAACGCCATCGGCGCGGTGAAAAGTTCGCTGCGCCGCAATATCAACACGAACAGTGCGAGCATGATCGGCACGCCGAGTGGAACCAGGCTGACATGCGCGACGCTGCGGGTAATCAATGGCGCCAGCCAAAGCGCCGCGAGTAAAGTCTTCTCCCAGGGACTGAATCCACGAACGAAACCGTCTACGGCCAAAAACGCGATCGCCGGCGCCAGCACCATCATGTCGTAGTCGAAGCTGTAGGGCGTGGCGAGAATGGTGGCGAGGCAGAGCGCTGCCGCTTTGAGCGGATAAGGCGCGGCGCTGCGCCACAGCCAGGCGAGCGCGGCGCCGAGCGCGACGATCGTGACGCCCTGCAACGCGTAAGCCAGCGGGATCGGCGCGCCCCACATCCGCGCCCAGGCAAAGACGCTTTGGATCTTGTACCAGCCGGTATTGCCCTGTTCGAGCACGACCGTGCGGGTAAAGTGCGTCGAGTCGAGAAAGGCGCCCCACACCGACGCGCCGAATGCGAGCGTGGTCGCGATCGTCAGCGCCGCGACGGTCGCCGCCGCTGCGCCGAAGCATTTCCAGCGGCCGCTCACACCCAGCACGACCGGCAACAACAAACCGTATTGCGGCTTGTAGACCATGAACCCGAGCAAAATACCCGCCACAAGCGGACGGCTGTCGAGCACCACCAACGCGCCGCCCAATAGCGCTGCGGTCAAAAACCCGTTCTGGCCGTGGCCGACATTGATCAGCACCGCCGGGAAGGCGAGCGCGAGCAGGAGCCAGTCCGCCGTCATTTTTCCTCCCCCTGAAAGGGGGAGGTCGGCAGCCGCAGGCTGTCTGGTGGGGGTCCGTGATATTTGTTCGAGCGGTACGGACCCCTCCTCGGATCGCGACACGCGATCCGGCCCTCCCCTTTCAGGGGAAGGTGTTTTCACGATCGCCCACATCACCAACACATAAAGCCCGAGCGTCACCGCCTGCCATATCGCGAGCGCCAGTCCGTACGGCAGCAACGCCAGCGGCGCGGCGACGAACAGAAAGTAGGGCGGGTAATGCCAGCCGTAGAATTGCGTCGACGCGCCGAAGATCGCCTGCTCGCGGGCAAATTGCTGCGGCGGATCGAACGCCGCATTGACGTCGCCGCCAAGGACATAGGTGCCGGCGGCATAGACGTTGGAGAAATCGGTTCCGAGCGGCCGGCCTTGCAGATCGACGGCGCCGTGCGAGGTCGCGACCAGAAACAGAAAGCCTGTCGCCGAGGCGATCAGCAGCGCGACGGAAACCAGCCGGATACGCTCGCGCGTGAGCCAGTCGCCGCTCCGCAAAATTTCGCACGCCCGGTGCATGGAGGTTCCCGCATGGCTTACACCCGCCATTAGGCCAGTTGCGGCTTAATGGAGTGTTGCCGGGAGTGTTGCTCTTGGCGCACGCTTCCCGGCAAATGCCGCAGATGTGAGGAAATTTTGAGGGTTTTGCGCTTGCCTGTGCGGCGGCGCGGCTTTAACAAGCACGCGCTTTTCGGAATAGGAGACTCGAAAATGGCCTTCATCGCGGACCAGATCATGCGCATCAAGCCGTCGGCGACCATCGCCGTCACGGATAAAGCGCGTGCGCTGAAAGCGGCGGGCCGCGATGTCATCGGGCTCGGCGCCGGCGAGCCCGACTTCGATACGCCCGACAATATCAAGCTGGCGGCGATCCGCGCCATCAGCGAGGGCAAGACGTCGAAATACACCGCCGTCGACGGCATGGCCGAATTGAAGGCCGCGGTCGCGCGCAAGTTCAAGCGCGAGAACCAGCTCGACTATAAGCCGTCGCAGATCATCGTCAGCACCGGCGGCAAGCAGGTGCTGTACAACGCGCTGGTCGCCACGCTTAATCCGGGCGACGAAGTGATCATTCCGGCGCCCTATTGGGTGAGCTATCCGGATATGGTGCTCTTGGCCGGCGGCACGCCGGTCGAGGTCGTCACCGCCATGGCGACCGGCTACAAGATGAAGCCGGAAGACCTGGAGCTGGCGATCACGCCGAAGACCAAGTGGATCATCTTCAACTCGCCGTCGAACCCGACCGGCGCCGCCTATACCAAATCTGAGCTCAAGGCGGTGACCGACGTGCTCCTGCGCCATCCGCACGTTCACGTCATGGCCGACGACATGTACGAGCACTTGGTCTATGACGACTTCGTTTTCTATTCGCCGGCGCAGCTCGAGCCGCGGCTCTATGACCGCACGCTGACGGTGAACGGCTGCTCGAAAGCCTATTGCATGACCGGCTGGCGCATCGGCTATGCCGGCGGCCCGGAGAGCTTGATCAAGACCATGGCGATGATCCAGTCGCAGTCGACGTCGAACCCGACGGCGGTGGCGCAATATGCCGCGCTCGAGGCGCTCGACGGGCCGCAGGACTTCATCCCCAAGCACAACAAAATCTTCAAAGAGCGCCGCGACCTCTGCGTTTCGATGCTCAACCAGGCTAAGGGCATCGTCTGCCCGAAGCCGGAAGGCGCGTTCTATGTCTATCCGTCCTGCGCCGGCACCATCGGCAAGACGGCGCCGACCGGCAAGAAGCTCGCCACCGACGAGGATTTTGTCACCGAGCTTCTCGAAGCCGAAGGCGTCGCGGTGGTGCAGGGCACGCCGTTCGGCGTGGGTCCTGCGTTCCGCATCTCCTATGCAACGGCGACCAGCGCGCTGGAAGAAGCCTGCACCCGCATCCAGCGCTTCTGCGGCAATCTGCAGTAACCGGAATGCGAAAGCGGCCGCCTGTCAGCGGCCGCTTCGGTACGAACTGACGGTGTGCCAATTCACCCCGTCGGCGGCGCGATCTCGTCGAGGCTCTTCTGCCGCGCTTCCGGTCCCAACTGGGTCACCGACACGGCCGCGATCAAGAGCAGGATCGCAAGCGACACGAACACCGTCGTCAAGCCGTAGCCGTTCTGCACCCACAGAATCGTCGGCATGATGAACGCGGTCGCCAGCCGGCCGACGCCTGCCGCCCAGCCGAAGCCGGACGTACGCGCGTTGGTCGGAAACACCTCGGAGGCAAAGATCTGCATCGAGTTGCCGGCGACCTGGACGAAGAAGATCATGATGAAACCGGCCACCATCAGCTCGACCGCGGTGACGGCATTTGCGAACACGATCGCCATCAGGCCGGCAGCAATAAAGGTGCAGACCGAGGTGATCTTGCGGCCGAATTTGTCGAGCGAATACATCATGAAGATGCTGGCGCAGGGCACCGCGAAGTTCATGGCCAGCGTGTATTGCAGCGAATGGGTGATGGAGAAACCCTTTGAGGCCATGATATTCGGCAGCCAAGCGCCAAGCCCGATGGCGACGCCGAAGAATGCGGTGAAGCAGATCATGCCGGCGATGACGCGGGTCGGGAACTGGCTGAATACCGACCGCGAACGGGTCGCTCTTGGTGTTGCTCGCGGCATCGGTCGACAGCGGCTGCGTCGGCCCGGCAATGCCAAGCCGGCCGAGTACCTTGATCGCTTCGTCGCCGCGGCCATGGGTCGCCAGATAACGCGGCGATTCCGGCAGCGAGAAGCGCAGCACCCAGACAATCAGCGCGCCGACGCCGACGATCACCCAGACGCCGCGCCAGACGTTTTCGGGTACCGACAGGGAGCTGCCGAGAAGGAGCACAAGCGCGGTGCCGATCGGCCACACGCAGGCGCCGCCGATGAAATGAATGATCGCCAGGATGCGGCCACGAATGCGCTTGGGGGAATATTCGCCGGCATAAGACGAAGGCAGAGCGGTTGCTCGGCGCCCAGCCCAATGCCCGCGATGAAGCGGCAGATAATCAGGAGCGTGACGCTCGGGGCGAACGCGCCGAGGAGGGTGAAGATGCCGAACAGCAGCAGATTGAACTGGTAGATGAAGCGCCGCCCGAACCGGTCGCAGAATTCGCCCTGGCCGGCGGTGCCGACGAACAGGCCGAACACGGT
This sequence comes from uncultured Alphaproteobacteria bacterium, assembly GCA_963780925.1. Lineage (GTDB taxonomy): Bacteria > Pseudomonadota > Alphaproteobacteria > Rhizobiales > Xanthobacteraceae > BOG-931. The sequence continues at coordinate 123,150 of CAWAEV010000025.1, forward strand.
GGCGCTGCCGATGGCCGCAACTTCGGCTCCGGTCGCAAACTTGGACTGCAGGATGTAGGGAACCAGCGAGCCGAATACGGTGAAGTCGATGACATCGAAGAAATAGCCCGCGGCGATGAGCCCGATGACGCGTCGATGCAGCGGCGATATTTTCGCCTCATCCAGTGCGTTGCCGACAAAGCCTTCAATGGTCTGGGCGCGGCCGCCCATTTGCGCCGCGGTTACGGTTGCCGCCATTTAATCCTCCCCATGATCCGACGAAATCGAGATCTGCCCGGATTGACGTTATTCGACCGCTGGCGCGGCCCTGTTTGGCGTGAGTGTGGAAGGGCGCGCGCCCACTGTCAATGCGACACCATGTAGGGTGGGTTAGCCGCGAAGCGGCGTAACCCACCGCGCGACACGGGAGGCTGCATGGTGGGTTTCGCTGCGCTCAACCCGCCCTACATTTTTGCGATTACCCGCCTTCGAACTGCAAGATATAAAGTCCGGCGTTGGAATCGGTGACATACATCCGCGCCTCGGCGTCGACGTAGCAATCGCAGGACTGGATCACTTGCGGCCGGTTCGGCCGCGGATCGAACATGCGCGCCGGATTGGGCGGCACGAAATAGCCGACTTCGCGCGGCTGGAACGGATTGGCAATGTCGTAGGCGCGCACGCCGGCATTGTGCAGCGTGGCAAAAATAAAGCGCGAGCTGACGAACGCGCCGGGCCGGTTTTCCCACAGATTATGCGGCCCGAAATTGCCGCCCTTTTTGCAATAGTCGGCCTCGTCCGGAATCGGCATGGTCGCGATGCTCACCGGATTTGACGGCTCGCGCACGTCGAAAATCCAGATGTAGCGCAGCCCGAGCTTGCAGTCGGCGAAATTCGCCTCGTCGGCGACGACGAGCAGATTGCGGTCGGGCAGCGGCAGCGGCGAATGAGTGCCGCCGCCGAACGGCGGATCCCAGTTGCGGTGCGACACCATTTTGGGCTTGGCCGAATTGCCGACGTCGACGATGGCCAATCCGCCATCGCGCCAAGCGCTATAGGCGAGATTTCCGGCGACCAGCGCATGATGCAGCGCATAGCGCCGGCCCTTGGGCCAGGTCGGCGCCTCGCCGCCGCCCGTCCACATGCCCGGCAGCCAGAATTTGCCGACGACTTCCGGCCGCGTCGGCTCCTTCATGTCGACGATGACCAGGATATGGTCGGAAAATTCCGGCAGGTGAACGGACACATAGGCGTAGCGATCGCCGACATACCAGATGCGGTGCGGCCCCAGGCCGCCGAGCGGCAGGAATGCGATTTCGCGTGGCGCTTCCGGCTTCGTCAGATCGTAGACGCGCAGCCCGCTGGTGAATTTCTGGCCGGCCAAGGCGTCGCCGGAGGTGCCGGTGAAATAGGCCTCCTGGCTCACCTGCATGGTCCACACGCTCGGGCCGTTGACCGCCAGCAGGAGATCGCCAAATCTTTCATGAGTCGCGGTCTGCAGATGATGCGCGCGCGTGTTCGGCGGGCAGGGCAGGAAATTGACCGTCTTCGGGTTTTTCGCATCGCGCACGTCGATGACGGTGATGCCGTTGGAAAAACCGTGGCCGATATAGGCATGGCCCTTATTGACCATGACCTGCACGCCGTCGCCGCGGCCGCCCTGGTCACTGTGGCTGAGGAATTTGATGTTACGCGCTGCGACGGCAGTCATGATCGATCCTCCATAGTTCTATTATGGTAGTCGTCATGGCCGGGCTTGTCCCGGCCATCCACGCCTTAAAGGTGCCAGGCTGCAAAGACGTGGATGCCCGCGACAAGCACGGGCATGACGAAGTACAATAAAGCGGGCGAGCAAGGGAAGAAACGATGGCCAACGTAAAACACGGCATGATCGCGGTCGACAAGATGGGAACGAAAGTCCTGTTCCTCAATCCAGTCACCTTTGAAACCGAGGTCGTGATCGACGGCTTTCTCAAGACCGTGCACGAGCTCCTGATCGTGCCGGAAACCGGCAGCCAGCCCGCCATGGCTTACGTGCCGATCTACGGCGACGGCATCCACGGCCGCAATCCGAATCCGCAGCATCACCTCTGCGTCTTCGACCTGCACAAGCGCGCGCTCGTCACCACCATCGATCTGTCGCCCTATATCGCGCCGCATACGCTCAAGCTTGGTCCGGACGGCTTCATCTACATCACCTGCGAGAACTCGGCGAAAGTTGCGGTGATCGATCGGGCGACCAACAAAGTGATTGACGCGATCAATTCCGGCTCGACCAACGGCCACCGCCTGATCATCGCGCCGGACGGTCAGCGCCTCTACACCGAGAACGAGGAGGACGCCACGGTCTCCGTCATCGACCTGCCGAAGCGGAAACTCCTCGGCAAGATTTCAACGCCGCGCCCCCTCGCCGGCATCGCGATTTCGCCCGACGGCCGCACCGTGGTCGCGGTCGACGACGCGCAGCCGACTTTGTTTCTGATCGACACCGCGGCCGGCAAGGTGCGCGACGAAGTCCCGCTCAAGGACGTGCCGAAGCCGGCGCAAATCGCGCGCTATGCGCCGGACAACACTTTGCTCGGCGTCACCAGCGTCAACAGCGACACCGTCAGCCTGGTCGATCCGTCGTTCCGCGCGCAGACCGCGATCAAGGTCGGCTCGCAGCCGATGGACATGGCATTCCGCGGCGACGAATTGTTCGTCGCCTGCCAGGGCGACGGCTCGGTGCACGTCATCGACATCCCGGGCAAGCGGCACAAAGCGAGCTTCCAGGCCGGCACTGGCTGCGAGTCGCTGGGGTTCTTCTGAGTTCCTCCGCCGCGAAGCGGGGGAGGATAGATGGAGCCGGCATCGCGAAAATGGCCCCTTAACGCTGCACAAAACGATACGAGACGCGGCCTTTAATCTCGCCTACAATCTAGCCAGCAAGGCCCATAGACGGGCCGGGTGAGGGAGTAAGATTATGTTTTCTAAGGGTTTTGCAGCCGCGTTCGTCGCCGCGGCGGCGTTTGCAGCGACCGCGGCAGGGCCGGCCAATGCGCAGGCGAGCCGCGTGCAAGTCGGCCAGCTCGCCTGCTCGGTTTCTGCCGGCGTCGGCCTGATCGTCGGCTCGCAGCGCAACGTGAATTGCACCTTCCAGCCGGAAAATGGGCCGCCCGAAGCCTATACCGGCACGATGACCAAGATCGGCCTCGACGTCGGTTTCACCACCGGCAGCGCGATCGTTTGGGCAGTGTTTGCCGGGACCAACCGCTATGTCGGTATGCTGTCCGGCACTTATGCCGGGGCGCAGGCGGAAGCGACCGTCGGCGCTGGTGTCGGCGCCAATGCGCTGATCGGCGGCTCGAACCATTCGGTGGCGTTACAGCCGCTCTCGGTCCAGGGCCAGGTCGGGCTGAATGCCGCCGCCGGCATCGGCGCGCTGGAGCTGCATCTCGCGCAATAATCGGCGGCCGCCCCTGCGGCGCAGATGCGCGTGGGATAGCTTGCGGCTTTCACTTCCAGTGCGAGGCGCGATGTTACGCCCCTTGACCGGCCCCGGCGACGCCTGAAACGATGCTCTCCCGCTCCCCTCCCTCCCCCGCAAGTGGGAGGATCATGAGGGGCAACGACGGGTCCGTTTTCAGGAGGCGGTTGCGGGAGGCGGTCATGGCCACGAATCCGGCGACAAACGGCAACGGCAATGGCGCGCGCGACGGGACCGCGCTGCGTCGCGCTGGTCGGCCCGTTCCAGAGCGGCAAGACTACGCTTCTCGAAGCCATTCTCACCCGCACCGGCGCGATCGCGCGCCAGGGCAATATCGAGGCCGGCAATACCGTCGGCGACGCCAGCAAAGAGGCGCGCCATCACAAAATGAGCGTGGAGCTGACGGTCGCCACCACCAATTTCATGGGCGATGCGTACACCTTCCTCGATTGCCCGGGCTCGGTCGAGTTCGTTCACGATATGCGCGCGGTGCTGCCGGCGATCGACGCGGCGGTGGTGGTGTGCGAATTGGACGAAAAGAAAATTCCCCAGCTCCAGCTCATCATGCGCGAGCTGGAAGACCGCAAAATTCCCCGCATCCTGTTCGTCAACAAGATCGACAAGGCCGACGCCGGCGTCCATGACGTACTGAAATTGCTGCAGCCGGCGTCGCGCACAAAATTGATCCTGCGGCAAATCCCGACTTTCAAGGGCGACATCATTTCCGGCTTCGTCGATCTCGCGCTCGAGCGCGCCTTTGTCTACAAGGAGCACGCCGCTTCAGAGATCGTGCCGCTGGAAGGCGATGCCGCCGACCTGGAAAAGACCGCGCGCTTTTCGATGCTGGAAACGCTCGCCGATCACGACGACGAGCTGATGGAGCAATTGCTCGAAGACATCCAGCCGCCGCGCGACAAGGTGTTTGACGATCTGCGCCGCGAATTGCGCGAAGGCCTGGTTTGTCCGGTGCTGATGGGTACCGCTTCGCGGGCCAACGGCGTCTTAAGGCTTTTGAAGGCGCTGCGCCATGAATCGCCGGGCATTGCCGAGACCGCCAAGCGTCTCGGCGTCAAGGCCGGCAACGATGCGGTCGCTTATGTGCTCAAGACGCTCAATACCGCGCATGGCGGCAAAATGTCGGTGGTGCGCATGCTGGCGGGGCAGGCCGGCGACGGCACCACGTTCCTCACCGAAGACGACGAGGCCGGCCGCGTCGCCGGCGTCTTCAAGCTGGTCGGCCAGACCACCGAAAAGCGCGGACCGGCCATGCTCGGCGAAGCGGTCGCGTTCGCCAAACTGGACAAAGCCAAGACCGGCGACACGCTCACGGCGGGCAAGCAAGCCCATCCGGCGCTCGCCAAGATCGCGCCCTATCCGCCGGTGTTGGCGATCGCGATCTCGGCCAAGGAGCGCAAGGACGACGTGAAACTGGGCTTGGCGCTGAGCAAGCTGGTCGAAGAGGATCCCTCGATCACCATCGTGCACAACCCTGAGACCCACGAGGTCGTGCTGTGGGGCCAGGGCGAAATGCACCTGCGCGTCGCCACCGAGCGATTGAGCGACCGGTTCGGCGTCGCCATCGAACGGCGCACGCCGAGCGTCGGCTATCGCGAAACCATCCGCAAAGGCATCTTGCAGCGCGGCCGCCACAAGAAACAATCCGGCGGCCACGGCCAGTACGGCGACGTCGTGCTCGATATCAAACCGATGCCGCGCAGCTCGGGTTTTTCCTTCGAGGACAAGATCACCGGCGGCGTGGTGCCGCGCAACTATATTCCGTCGGTTGAGGAAGGCGTTATCGATGCGCTCAAGCACGGGCCGCTCGGCTTTCCCGTCGTCGATCTGCACGTGGCGCTGGTCGACGGCTCCTATCACACCGTCGATTCCTCCGACATGGCGTTCCGCACCGCCGGCCGCATCGGCATCGTCGAGGGCCTGCCGCAGTGCCAGCCGGTCTTGCTCGAGCCGATCCATCTGGTCGAGATCTTCTGCCCTACCGAGGCCGCGGCGAAGATCAATGCGCTGATGTCGGGGCGGCGCGGCCAAATCCTCGGCTTCGACACGCGCGAGGGCTGGGATGGCTGGGACGTGGTCCGCGCCAAAATGCCGGAAGCCGAGATCGGCGATCTTATCGTCGAAATCCGCTCCGCGACCGCGGGCGCCGGCACCTTCACCTTCAAGTTCGATCACATGGCGGAACTGACCGGCCGCACCGCCGATCAGATTATCGCCGCGCGCCGCGCCGCGGAATGACGAACGAGGAGCGGAGACCTAGATGCCAGCCTATTGGGTTGCGCGCTCGAAAATTAACGATCCGGTCGAGTACAAGAAATACACCGACCGCGTACCGGCCATCATCGCCAAATATGGCGGCAAGGTTTTGGCCCGCGGCGGCCGCTTCCAGATCATGGAAGGTCCGCACAAGTTTCAGCGTTTCGTGGTGATCGAGTTTCCGACCTTCGAGCAGGGCGTCGCCTGCTTCACCTCGAAGGAATATGACGAAGCTGCCGCCTTCCGCCGCGCCAACGGCGCCGGCGAAGTCGAGACCATCATGGTCGATGGCGGCGACGCGACGAAGTAGACGGCCATTTTTCCGCTCGTTCCCGCGCAAGCGGGGTCTCAGTTGCTGGATTCCCGCTTTCGCGGGAATGAGCGGACAAGCCTACCCCGTCTTGATATTGGCGAACTTGATCACCTTGCCCCACTTGTCGACCTCGCTGGCAATGAGCTGGCCGAAGGCGGCGGGCGTCAGCGGCATCGGCACGCCGCCGAGGGCGGTCAGGCGCGAAGAAATCTTGGGATCGGCCAGCGCGGTATTGATCTCGCCATTGAGCTTGGCGACGATATCGGGCGGCGTGTTCTTCGGTGCGGCGACGCCTTGCCAAGCGAAGGCTTCGTAGCCCGGCACGAAATCCGCAACCGGCGGCAGATCGGGCAGCGTCGGCAGGCGTTTGGCGCTGGTGACGGCGAGACCGCGCAGCGCGCCGCTGCGGATGTGCGACAGCGACAGCAGGATCAGATCGAACATGACCTGATCCTGGCCCGCGAGCAGGTCGGTGATCGCCGGCGCGTCGCCGCGATAGGGCACATGCAACATGCTGATGCCGGTCATCATCTTGAACAGCTCGCCGGCGAGATGCGGCGTCGAACCGACGCCGCCGGACGCCATATTGAGCTTGTCCGGATGCGCTTTGGCATAGGCGATGAGCTCGGGAACGCTGTGCACCGGCACCGACGGATTGACTTCGAGGATGAGCGGATTGAGATCGACGCCGCCGACCGGCGCGAGATCGCGGGTGAAATTGAAGCTGAGATTTGGGTTCAGCATGGCATTGATGACGTTCGGATTTGCCATCAACAAGAGCGTGTAGCCGTCCGGCTCTGCCTTCACCACGGCCTCGGCGGCGATCTGTTGCCCCGCGGAGCCCCGGTTCTCGACGACGAAGGGCTGGCCGAGCCGCTCCGACAGCATTTGCCCGGTGAGCCGCGCGATAATGTCGGCGGCGCCGCCCGGCGGAAAGCCGACGAGGAGGTGAACCGGCCGTGATGGATAGGTATCGGCGCGCGCGTTGCGCAACACCGCCGGCATGGCCACGGCGCTCGCGGCCAGCTGGAGTAATCGTCGGCGCGGGAGATGCATGGTCTTCTCTAAATGAAAATTGCGGGGTTTTCCGAAGATACGATAGGCGAGACGATCATAGGACCTCAACCCGAAAAATGGCCGGTTTTCGGGCGAGATCGCGATCAATCGATGGTCGCTACGCGGCGGCGATGCGCGGCTCGCCGCCACCGGGCGGCGGCACCGGCAAGCCGTCGGCGGCATATTCATTGAGTTTGTTGCGCAGCGTGCGGATCGAAATGCCGAGCACGTTGGCGGCGTGCGTGCGATTGCCGAGGCAGTGCTTGAGCGTCTGCAGGATGAGGTCGCGCTCGACCTCGGCGACGGTGCGGCCGACAAGCCCGCGCGATACCTGCTCGGCGGCGAACGCCGCATGCGCCACCGCCGGCGCGCTCTTGTGCTGGTCGAGCCGGGTGCCGTCGGGGGTGAGGATCGCGTCGGGCCCGATCTCGTCGCCCGACGCCATCAGCACGGCGCGATGCATGGTGTTTTCCAGTTCGCGCACGTTGCCGGGCCAGTAGTTCAGCGTCAGCGTGCGGCGCGATTCGGCCGACAGCGGCGGTGCCGCCACGCCGTTGGCGGCGGCGTATTTCTTGACGAAATATTCGGCGAGCTCGATCACGTCGGCGGGGCGCTCGCGCAGCGGCGGGATTTTCAAGTTCACGACATTGAGCCGGAATAGCAGGTCTTCGCGGAAGCTGCCGTCGCGCACCGCTTCGGCGAGATTGCGATTCGAAGTGGCGACGATGCGGATGTCGATCGGCACCGGCCGGGTGCCGCCGACGCGGTCGACGACGCGTTCCTGGATGGCGCGAAGCAGCTTGGCCTGCAGCCGCACGTCGATTTCCGAAATCTCGTCGAGCAACAGCGTGCCACCATTGGCCTCTTCGAACTTGCCGATGCGGCGCGCCACCGCGCCGGTGAAGGCGCCCTTTTCGTGGCCGAACAATTCGGACTCCAGAAGCGTTTCCGGGATCGCCGCACAGTTGACGCAGATCAGCGGCTTCTTCGCGCGGTTCGATCGGGCGTGCACGTAACGCGCCAGGACTTCCTTGCCGGTGCCGGAATCGCCGGTGATCAGCACCGAGGCGTCGCTGCCGGCGATCTGCTGCGCCAGCTTGACCACGCGCGCCATGGCGTCGTCGCGGTAGATCAGTTCGCGCCGGTCGTCGGCGACGGCGGCCAGCACCGCGGCGATCAATTCGGCGTCAGGCGGCAGCGGGATATATTCCTTGGCGCCGGCCTGAATGGCCGCGACCGCGGCGCGCGCATCGGTGGCGGTGCCGCAGGCGACGATCGGCGCATGAATGTGCTCGGCTTCGAGGCCTCTGACCAGATCGCGGATGTTGATGGCGACGTCGACCATCAGCAGGTCGGCGCCGCGTCCGGAGCGCAACACCGCGAGCGCCTGGGCGATATCCGCGGCATGGGTGACCAGCGCGCCTTTGTCCATCGCGAGCTTGGTCGCGGTGGAGAGCTGGCCGTTGAGCGTGCCGACGATCAAAAGGCGCATCTTGTTATTCCTTCTTCGCTAAGCGGAGCGAATTACGATCTCTCAGCCTTGATAATTTCCGTCATGGTCACGCCGAGCTTGTCCTCCACCAGGACGACTTCGCCGCGGGCCACCAGACGGTTGTTGACATAAATGTCGATCGCCTCGCCGACTTTGCGATCGAGCTCGAGCACGGTGCCGGGCCCGATCTTGAGGAGGTCGCCGATGTCCATCCGCGCGCGGCCGAGCACTGCGGAGACCTGCACCGGCACGTCGAACACCGCTTCGAGGTCGGAAGCGATGCGCGTGGTGGGCCCGTCCGGTTCGGCCGCGAGCGGCGGGGATTCGATGGCCGTACCGCCGCCTTCGAGGTTGGGTAGCGGGATTTTGCCGTCCTCACTCATGCTCGGATCTCCTCAGCATTTCGTGTGGCGCCGCCGTATTGCGGCGCGCGCCGATATAGCCGTCGACCGCCGCGCTGATCGCCGCGTCGGCGGCGGCGCTGTCGCGGTTGATGCCGCCATCGGCCCATTCGATCCGGCAGTCGCCAAGCGCGATATCGGGCTCGGCGAGCACGACGAGCCGGCCTTCGAAGCTGCGCGCCCGCACGATGTCGTCGAGCTTCTCCTTGGCGACGGCGTAGAGCGCATCGTTGACTCGCACCGCGATATGCGGCGCGGCGATGAGCTGGCGGAAGCACTCGCTTGCCAGACTTGAGATTTCGGCGAACGGCTCGCGCTCGATCAAGGCCGGCGCGAGCTTGCGCGCCACCGCGACGGCAACCTCGACCGCCTCGCATTCGAGGCGGGTTTCGATCGCCGCAAGCGCGCGGTTGGCCACGGCGAGAGCCGCCGCGATGCGCTCGAGCGCATCGGCAATGCGCCGGCCGGACTCGACCGCGGCGTCGCTCTGCGCATCGGCATAGCCTCTGTGATGCGCGGCAGCTTCCGCGTCGGCGACTTTGAGTGCGTGTTCGGTCAGCGTGATCACCGTGCCCGTCGATCTGCCTTCGGCGGCGCCGGCAAAATCGGTATCGAACAGAAACTTTTTCGTCGCTGCGTTCATATTCGGATTCTTGCCATTGCCGTAAAAGATATGTGCCTCAATAGATCAGCTCTTCTTCGCCGCGGGTCTTGGAGATCACGATCTCGCCTTTGGCGGCGAGATCCTTGGCGAGATTGACCAGCATCCCCTGCGCTTCGTCGACCTCGCGCAACCGCACCGGGCCCATGGCCTGCATGTCGTCCATCAGCATCTTGGCGGCGCGCGTCGACATGTTGGACAGGAAGAATTGGCGCACCGGCTCGGCGGCGCCCTTGAGCGCGATTCCGAGCTTGTCCTTTTCGACGTGACGCATCAGCGTTTGCGCCGAGGCGACGTCGAGCTTGGTCAGGTCGTCGAAAGTGAACATCAGGGTCTTGATGCGCTCGGCGCTCTCGCGATTGTCCTCTTCGAGCGCGGTCAGGAACCGCGTCTCGGTCTGCCGGTCGAAATTGTTGAAGATCTCGGCCATGACTTCGTGCGCGTCGCGCCGGCGGGTTTGCGACAGGTTGGACATGAATTCGGTGCGCAGCGTCTGTTCGACGCGCTCCAGAACCTCCTTCTGCACCGCTTCCATGCGCAGCATGCGGTTGACGACGTCGAGCGCCAGATCCTCCGGCAGGATGGCGAGCACGCGCGCGGCATGTTCCGGGCCGATCTTGGACAGCACCACGGCGACCGTTTGCGGGTATTCGTTCTTGAGATAATTGGCGAGCACTTCCTCCTGAACGTTGGAGAGCTTCTCCCACATATTGCGGCCGGCGGGCCCGCGGATTTCTTCCATGATGATGCCGACGCGCTCCGGCGGCAGGTAAGACTGCAGCAAGCGTTCGGTCGCCTCGTAGGTGCCCATGATCGCGCCCGAGGCCGACATGCGCGAGACGAATTCCAGCAGCAGATTCTCGACCTGTTCGGCCTCGATCGTGCCGATCGTCGACATCAACATGGAAATCTGACGCAGCTCGTCATCGTCGAGCATGCTCCAAATCTTGCCGCCATGGTGTTCGCCGAGCGCGAGCAGAAGAACCGCCGCACGCTCCGGTCCGCGCAGCGGGCGTTTAAGCGGAGACGCATGTGTCGCCTTGCCGGCGAGGCTCGCCAGCGCGCTGGCTATCTCGCTTTGCGCCGTCTCGTGCTGCTTGCCGTCGTGTTTCGCTGGTGTGGGTGCGGGCATGGTTGATCAGGCGGCGGCGCTGTCGTTCAGCCACGAACGGATAATGGAAACGGTTTCACGCGGATTTTTGTCGGCAAGCTCGCCGACCTTCTGCACGGATTGGGCGTGGACCTGGCCCTGGATCTGGGCAATGTCGATCATCTTCGAGGTCTGGCTCAATTCGGCCGCCTTAGCGGGATCGACGCCTTCTCCTGCGATGGCGGTGACGGCCGTTGCCGGCGGCAGGCCTCCGCCGGCTCCAGCGCCGGACGGTAGTGCCGCTCGAGTGCGTTCGTCCGGGGTGATGATGCGGCGTACCAGCGGGCGCACCACCAAGAGCAGCACGATGAGACCGAGCACGCTCATCACCAGCATTTCGATCATGCTCATGATGTCGTCTTTGGTGAAATGCAGCATCGACAGCCAGCCGGTCGGCTCGACAATCGGATTGGCCGGGGTTTCGGCGAAGCGCAGGTTGACGACCTGGACCTGATCGCCGCGCTTCTGGTCAAAGCCGATCGCCGAGCGCACCAACGCCGCGATCTGATCGAGCTCCTCCTTGCTGCGCGGTTGGTAATTCACATTGCCCTTGTCGTCCTTGGCATAGGTACCGTCGACCAGGACGGCGACGGAAAGGCGATTGAGTCTTCCGCCCTCGATCACTTCCGTCTTGGTGGTCTTGGATATCTCGTAGTTGACGATTTCTTCGGTCTTCCGGGCCTGATCGCGCTGGCCGCCATTGCCAGCAGCGGGCTGCCGCTGGTTGGCACCGGGCAATTCGTTGCCGACCGTGACCTCGTTGCCGTTGCCCTGGTTCGAAGCGGAGGTCTCCTCGCGGCTTTGGCTGGAACGCACAACGCGGCCGTCGGGATCGAATTTGTCCGAGGTCTGGGTAACGCGGTTGAAATCGAAATCGGCGGCGACCTGCACACGCGAATGACCCGGTCCGACCACCGAGGAGACGATCAACTCCACCTGTTCGCGCAAATGCTTCTCGTATGCCGCCTGCCGCTCGTCGGCGGCGACGCCGCCGGCGATCGTGTCGTCGCTGGCGCCGTCCGCCAGCAATTGGCCCTGCTCGTCGACGATGGAGATGCGCTGCGGGCGCAGGCCAGAGACCGCGGTGGCGACGAGGTGGCGGATGGCGCGGACCTGCGACGGTTCGAGTCTGCCGCGCAGCTTGAGCACGATGGAAGCGGACGGTTCGATCTTGTCGCGCGAAAACAGCGGCCGATCCGGCAGGACCAGATGCACGCGGGCGTCCTGGACTTGATCGAGCGTGCGGATCGTGCGCGCCAGCTCGCCTTCCAGCGCCCGCAGGTTGTCGATGTTCTGGACGAAGCTTGTGGTGCCCAGCGCGTCCGACTTGTCGAATATCTCGTAGCCGACGCCGCCGCCTTTGGGCAGGCCGTTCTCCGCCAGCGTCATGCGCAGCCGCGCCACCTTATCGCGCGGCACCATGATGACATTGCCGTCGTTACGCAGCTCATAGGTGATGCCCTCGCGGTCGAGCTCCTTGGCGACTGAGGCGGAATCTTCCAATGACAGTTCGGTGAAAAGCGGCGTCATCTGCGGCGTCGTTACGCGCAGGATGAGAAAGGCGAAGAAGCCGATGAGCGCAATGGTGACGGCGCCCATCGCCGCAATGCGCGGCGCGCCCAGCGTTTTGGCGAACTCCACCAGACTTTGCACCGAGCATTCCCCCGCGGAGCGACGCGCAAGCGTCTTACCCGGCAAGATTTGCCCGGTTGATGGTTAGCGCCCAGTTAATAAAGGCGGGAAATGCGCATAACTTGCGTTCGCTCGTCGTTTTGAAGCACGAGCGAAGCGATCGAGAATCGGAACGCCGGCCGCAGCAGCCGGCGTTGGCAAATCGTTAAGATCGATTAAGCGCGCGTTACTGGCGATATTGCTGGATGCGCGTCGTGCGCAATCCGGCAAGCCCGTGCTGGTCGATCGAGTATTGCCAGGACAGGAACTCTTCGACCGTCAGCGTATAGCGGCTGCATGCTTCTTCAAGCGACAGCAAACCGCCGCGTACAGCGGCAACCACTTCGGCCTTGCGGCGAATGACCCAACGCTTCGTCCCTGGCGCCGGCAAATCGGCGATGGTCAGGGGGGAACCGTCCGGCCCGATGACGTATTTGACCCTCGGGCGATGAGGTTCGGTCATAGTGACTCTCACAACTCGACAACTACAGTGGGCGACCTTACGCATGGCGGCTTAAAATTTGCCTAAGCGTCGCACGCAATTGGCCGCAATTTGTCCGGCGGACGGCGGAAGACCGCGATTTCGCCATGCCGGCGCTTCGGGTCATTGGCAGCCCGGATCGGTCTGCCAGCCAGGCGGTAGGGGATAGCCGCTACAGCAGGTTTGTCAGATTGGTGAGACTGGTGTTGAGGTTGCTGAGCGTGCTGCTAAGTCCGCTCAGTGCGCTGAGATTGCCGTTATTGATCGATTGGACCGCGCTGATCGGATAGCTTTGTCCGTTCACGGTGAGTTGCGGCGGGCTCTGGCTGAGATCGACCCCGCTGACGGTGCCTTGGATCTGCGTAGTGACGGTGACCGTCTGACCGTTGGCGCCGACGGCGTTGATCGCCAAGGTGTATTGTCCGGCAGGCCAAGTCACGCCGTTATTGCCTTGGCCGTTCCAGCTATAGGTCTGTGTGCCGGCATTGAGCGACACAGTTCCCGTATAGGCCGTCTGACCGGTCGAGTTCGTGATCGTGACATTGCCTGTCGCCGGCGACGGCGAGTTCAAGGACCAGGTCGCCGGCGCGTTGGCCGCCAGCGTCGCGGTCGTGCCGTTCAGCGTGACGCTGGAGCCGAGGAACTGCATTGCCGAGGTCGCTTGCGAAGTCTGCTGCAACGAGATCAGGGTCTGCATGTTCGTGTTCATGTCGACCTGCTGTTGAACCGAGGTGAACTCGACCAGCTGCTGGGTGAACTGGTTGGTGTCGAGCGGATCGAGCGGATCCTGGTTCTGCAACTGTGTGGTCAGCAAGGTCAGAAACGAATTGAAATTATCGGCGAGCTGCGCCAATCCGGTATTGCCCGTGACGCCGGTATTGGTGGTGGAGCTAGTGGGGCTCGTCGAGGGAATTGCGGTCGTGGTCGTCGTCATGGTCGATCCTCAGGCCAAATGGCCGTTCACACGCGAATGTCGATGCCGCCGCCGAGATTGATGCGGGAGTAAATTTGCGTCGTCTCCACCGGCGACAGGCCAGGGTCGGGAACGACAAGCTGCTGCGCCGGATTCGGCTGCGTGCCGCCGCCGTTGGCGCCGTTCTGTCCGGCGAACGACTGATCGCGCAGCGAAAATTGCAGGCCGTTATCCGCGGTCTTCAATCCGGCCTGTTCGAGCGCGCGTTCGAGCTGCGGCTGCTGGCTTTGCAAAAGCGTCAGCGTCTCCGGACGCTCGACGGTGACGTGCGAAGTCACCTGACCGTTTGAGTCGACGTCGAGGCGCACATCGATGCGGCCCAGCTCCGGCGGATCGAGTCTGATGTCGAACTGATTGGAACCGGCCTGCGCGCGCGCCGCGATCGCGATCGGAAGGCCGGCGACCGAAACCTGAGCCGCCGGCGCTGTGGCGGATGCTCCCGCCGCGTTCTGTGGCGTCGTCGTATTTGTCGCGAGGAGACCGAAATTCGGCAGGTTTGCCGCGGCGGCCTTGACGGTATTGGTTGCAGTCTGCGCATTCGATGAGGCGGAGCTCGGCGCACTCGTTGCGGCGGTATCGAGATGTGCCGTGATGACATTCGCGGCCGGCGAAGCGGTGGCGTCGCCCGGCGATGGCGCGGCGGCAGGTGTCGCCGTTTGCTGGGCCGAAGAGCCGCTGGACGACGGCGCGTTAGCGGTGGCATTGGTCGGCGGAGCGGGCTTTGCCACCTGAGCGTCTACCGCCGATAGTTTGGCGTTTCCGTCCGGCTGCTTGCCTGGCTGCGCGGTTTGGGTAGCCTGCGCAGACTGACCGGTCTGCGCAGCACGAGATGTCTGGCCGTCAATGCGCGCCGGGCCTGCCCGCACCGGTATTTGCGCGCCAATCGCTGCGGTTGCCGCCGATCCATCGGTTGCAGCCGGTGTGGACACAAAGTCGGTGTTTGCGACGATGACGGCGGCGATCGGCGTCGTTGGATTGGCTGCTCCCGCCGGTGCGATTGGCGCGGTGGGCGCGGCATTGCCGCTGACGGCCGTAGCGCCAGTGTCGCTTTGATCGTCGCCGGCGGAGTTCGCAGCTTTCTTGCTCGCCGGCGCGGGTGGGTCGGACGTAGTTGGAGTGGCGCTCTGCGCATTCGCCGCCGCCGCCGTGGCTGCTGCCACTGCCGGCGCCGCCGCTTGCGCCGCCGCCGCTGCCGCCGATCGGATCGCCGTTGCCGGCGCAGTGCCCGGTGCCGCGGGTGTCGTTGCGGGGTTTGCGTTGCTATTGGCCGAAACGTCCGACTGCGCGGCTGTCGTCGCATCCGCGGTGGCAACCGCGTCAGCGTGTGCGGCCGCGAGCGACTGGGCCGTGGCGGCGGTCGGTTTTATGCCGCGGGTGGCGACGGCATTCGGTTCGCGGTGCCAGTGGCGGTTGCGCCGGTATCGACCTTATTGTTCGCGACCGCGCCGCTATCGGCCGCAGTATCCGAGCTTACAGGATTTGGCGCATTCGGGGCTGGGCTGGAGCGCGAGTCGGAATTGCCGGCATTTCCGGTCGAGCTGCTTGTTGGCGTCGACGTCTGTTGCGCCGTTTGCGGGGGACCGGCGGGTTGGGTTGGCGCTGCCGGAGGCGGGCTCGGCGGCACGGATGTGCTGGCGTCGAGCAAAGCCGCAAACGGCGGCGAGGCGGTATCCTGACTGGGCGTGGATGCCTGCATTCGCGAAGGCGAAGTGAGCGAAACCGCGGCGGGCAGATCCGGCGCAATACTCGACATACTCGACACTCGATTACCCCTGAAAGCGACATAGCCGCCGCTTCTCCGCCTGCAACCCGCGGGCCAGCGCAAGGCAGTCGCTAAATCGCATGAAATCAGAGACTTACGAAATTCAGCGGAAAGATCACGGACGGCAGCCTTTTCGTGGCGCCGGCAGATTTTGCCGTGTGCGGGCCGTAGCCGTCGATGCGGCGGCAGTGGCGGAGTGCGGTTATGGCCCATATAATAATGGTTGCTTGAGGCGGCGGATCATCGGCCGCTGACCGGAACACCCGCATGGCGTTGAATATACTCGATATCGAGGGGCGGCCGGCGACGACGCGCGTCGTCGTCGCCATGTCGGGCGGCGTCGATTCCTCGGTCACCGCCGCGATTTTGGCGGAAGCCGGCTACGATGTCGTCGGCATCACGCTGCAGCTTTACGACCACGGCGCGGCGACCCACCGCAAGGGCGCCTGCTGCGCCGGCCGCGACATCGATGACGCCCGCGCGGTCGCCGAGCGGATCGGCATTCCGCATTACGTTCTCAACTACGAGGATCGATTCAAGGAAGCGGTGATCGACCGTTTTGCCGAGAGCTATGTCGCCGGCGAAACGCCGGTGCCCTGCGTGGAATGCAATCAGTCGATAAAATTCCACGACCTGCTGCACACTGCCCGCGACCTCGGCGCGGCGGTGCTCGCCACCGGCCATTACGTCGCTTCGCGCGCGCTGCCCGGCGGCCGCGCGCTCTATCGCGCCCGCGAAGCCGAACGCGATCAGAGCTATTTCCTGTTCGCCACCACGCGCGCGCAGCTCGATCTGCTGCGGTTCCCGCTCGGCGACCGCAGCAAAGCGGAAACGCGCGAACTGGCGCGCCGCTTCGGCCTGTCGGTCGCCGACAAACAGGACAGCCAGGACATCTGCTTCGTGCCGACCGGGCATTATGCCGACATCATCGAGCGGCTGCGGCCGGGCGTCGCCGGTCCGGGTGAAATCGTCGATCTCGACGGTCGCGTTCTCGGTCATCATGACGGCATCATTCATTTCACCGTCGGCCAGCGGCGCGGTCTCGGCATCTCGACCGGCTCGCCGCTTTATGTAGTGCGGCTCGACGCCGGCTTGCGGCGCGTCGTGGTCGGTCCGCGCGACGCGCTGCGCACCAGCCGCATCAAGTTGCGCGACATCAACTGGCTCGGCGACGGCACGATCGACCAGGCGTTGGCGCAGCGTCCCGAAGTCTTCGTCAAAGTCCGTTCGACGCGGCCGCCACGGCCGGCTTGGCTGCGCGGCGGCGCCGGCGGCGGCATCGAAGTCGAGTTGATCGCCGGCGAAGACGGCGTGTCGCCCGGGCAGGCTTGCGTGTTCTATGACGCGGCCGAAGGGCAGGCCCGCGTGCTCGGCGGCGGCGTCATTGCCGGCACCATGGCGGCCGTGCGCGACAACAAAGCGTCCGGTGTCGATATGGCGACCGCGCGTTGACGCGACGCGATGACGGAGCAACTCGACAAAGTCGGTATCGCCAAAGCCTATGCGCGCTGGGCGCCGATTTACGATCTGGTCTTCGGCGCTGTGTTCGACCGCGGCCGCAAAGCTTCGGTCGCGGCGGCCGAGCGCATTGGCGGCCGCATTCTTGAGGTCGGCGTCGGCACCGGCTTGTCGCTGCCCGATTATGCGTTGTCGAACCGACTGATCGGCGTCGATTTATCGGCGCCGATGCTGCGCAAGGCCAAGGCGCGCGTCGCCGAGCGCCGGCTGACCAATGTCGAAGGGCTCGCGGTGATGGATGCGCAACACCTCGGCTTTAAGGATGCGGCATTCGACGTCATCGTCGCGCAATATGTCATAACCACGGTCCCGGATCCGGAGCGCACGCTCGACGAATTCGCGCGAGTCATAAGGCCGGGTGGCGAGATTATTCTGGTCAACCATCTCGGCGCGGAGAGCGGCTTGCGCGCGGCCTGCGAACGATGGTTCGCGCCGTTGGCGCGCCGGCTCGGCTGGCGGCCGGAATTCGGCTGGGAACGGCTGGCGCGTTGGGCGGCGCGGCACGGCGGCGTGCAGGTCGTCGAAAAGCGGCCGATGCCCCCGCTCGGGCATTTTTCGCTGATCCGGTTCACGCGGACCGGCAGCATCGCCAGCTGATTGAAAATTCTACCCGGGATCGCCGCGCTTAGCCGCGGCGTTCGGCTTCCCAATAGCCGGAGCATGCCGATGTCGAGGAATATCCCCGCCACAGGCCGCGACCGGAATCGCCGGACAGCTCGCCGGTACCGCTGGCGCGCTCGCTGCCGGCGCTGACGTTGACGCTGACGTGTCCGCGCGCATCGACATGCCCGGACACGCTGAATGACGGATCGTCGTAGGTGACCCTGCCGTCGATGATATTGAGCGCATAACGATAGGCGCGGTCACAGGTGCCGGCATCGGTCACGATCAATACGCTCCATCGGCCGTCGAACGACGTACGCGCAATGGCGGCCGGCGCGGTCCATAGCGACGACATTGCCAACGTCAACGCCATGAGCATCGGCATAATGTTGCGCTTTCGCATCATGAAGCTCCTCAATCTCCGCCGTGACGACGAGAGTTGCACAAAGGCGAACCGTGACCGCTGCGAAAGTAATAACTCTGCCTAGCAGATGCGATGCCTTGTGCTAGATCAAGCATTGCAATGTGGTTGCCGCTAGGTTTCTGCGACGATACCGGAGACCATGTATGGTGCGATTTTCGCTTTGCATAGTGGCGGCGGCACTGTCGATTGTGGCAACGGCGGCATCGGCCACCCCGTTCCATGGCGTTCCCGGGCAGGTTTCCGGACCTGATGCGCCGCCGGCGCCGCGCAGGGCCCAATATCAACCGAGAGCGGCCGTATCGCCGCCGGCGGGAAAACAGCCGCAAGCGGCAAATCGGTCCCCGGCCAGCGTCTATTTGCTGCGTGGATTCATGAACGTCTTCTCGCTCGGCATGGACGATCTGGCGGCGAGAATCGAGGCCGACGGAATTGCCGCAACGGTTGCGAACCATGCCGATGCCGGAACCGTCATCAATCAAATCGTCGCACGTTATGCGGCGGGCGATCGCGGCCCCATCATTCTGATCGGGCATTCATTCGGCGCCGACGCGGTCGTCGTGATGGCGCAAGCCCTGGACCGGTCCAATATCCCCGTAGCGCTCCTCATTCTCTTCGACGGCACCGCGCCCCATGAGGTGCCGGGGAATGTCGCAACCGCCGTCAATTTTACTCTGCGTTACGACCTCGTTCCGGTCGGCGGATTTCACGGCACGATTTCGAATGTCGATTTGCGCGGGGCGGAAGGCATCGATCATTTCACCATCGACAAATCGCCGTCGTTACAAGCCGAGGCGCTGGATTACGTGCTGCAAGCCGGATCGGCGCGGCAAAATCCTCCAGCGCGGCAGCCTTAAGCGCCGAATAGTTTCGAAGGCGACGATGGCGGCCTGTACCGCGCGCGGCGTAATTTTTTGGCGCCGTGTCTTGCGTCGTGCATCAATCCTTCGATCTCCTTAAGCGCGCGGCGGCAGTCGCGCCTGCTCTTGATCGGTTCGATTTCCATCGCTTTTGCCTTCAGATACGGCCTGTGCCGTCCGCCATCATAGCGTGCACGCGGGGCGCTCCAACCGCTGGCGGTTACGCGATGAGCAGGCCGAGGTGCTCGACCAGCGGCTCGAAATCGCGATCCGCATGGAGCAATCGATGGCCGCCCTCGATGCAGAACGTGCCGATAATCATGTCGATGGTCTTGCGCGGCGTGACGCCGCGATCCCGCAGCAATCGATAATTGCGGGCGACCCGCGGCGCCAACGCTGGACTGAGCATGGCCGCGATTTCGAATTGCCGCATCTGCTGCTCGACAAGGCTCGCGGCGCGCTCGTCGCGCGCGCCTTGGAGCACCTCCAGCAGAATGAGATCGCCGACGAGAATCTGATCCGGGTCGTCGAATGCCCGGAGCTTGCGAACCTCCGGCGTGTCGCTGTCGCGCAGATGCGCGATCCACACCGAAAAGTCGACCACGATCATCGGCGGCGCTTGGCCTGCCGGTCGCGCCGCATCGCGTCGAGGTCGCCGGCCCAGCCGACGCCGGCCAGCGCGGCGATCGCTGCCTTCTGCCGATGCCGGCGCACCAGACGGCGCAGCGCCTCCTCGACCGTCGCCTTCTTGGTCGGCAGGCCGGACACGGCCATGGCTTCCGCCAGCAGTTTGTCATCGAGTTCGATATTGGTGCGCATGGCGAGAGCATCTGATGTGTATTAGCCGCTGAATTTATACACATTCGAGGGCAATTTCGCAACAAGAAAGCGTCGCTCACACGCAACTGGCTCTTTCGCATCGCGTCAATGAGGGCACTTCGGTCACGCCGCCGCCTGCCGATGACCGGCCTTGATCAACGATTCCGCCGGAATGCCCAGTCCTTCGTGCAGACGCCGGATCATCTTCAGGGTCAGGGGGCGTTTGCCGGAGAGCACCTCATAGACGCGATTGCGGCCGCCAATGAACGGGATCAGATCGTTGGGACCAAGCCCGCTCAGCTCCATGTGATATTTTATCGCCGCGACCGGATCGGGCAGGTCGAGCGCGTAGTGTTTTGCTTCCCAGGCTTCGACCAGGGCAACGAGCACGTCGAGTCGATCGCCCTGCGGCGTGTTGCGCTTCGCCAGCATCAGCCCTTCGATCTCCTCGAGTGTGCTGCGGTAGTCGCGCTTGCTTTTGATCGGTTTTATCTCCATCGCCTTTGCCTTCCGATATGGCCTTTGCCTTCAGATGGTTTGCGCGTCGATTGCGTCGTATTGCCGATGAACCTTACATAGACCACGCGGCATGGATAATTGATCCACACCACGATGCGATACTTGTTGCCCGCGATATTGAAAACCGCGCGGCCGTCTTTGAGGATGCTGGCGGAACGAATGTCGCGCTTGACATCCGCTGGCGCGGCCCAGTCGGCGGCTTTGACCTGCCGGTACCACGCCATCGCCGGATCGCGCGCGTCCGCATAAGCCGGGCTGCGGTCGAGGAAGGCCCGAAGCGTGGCGAGCGCGATGATCCTCACGCCCGCATTCATAGCATGGTCCCAAATTGGGACCAAGTGCTTTCAGCGCGACAATCGTGCAAAACGGCGATGAAGTGGGGTTGTTTCCACCTATGACGAGGCTGGCGAGGTCGCCACAGCGCTTAACCGAGAACCGCTCAAACAAAACACACGATCTCGGTGAAATTCTCCGCCACCGGATAGCCCGTGACCTCGATGCCCGCCGCGTCGAGCCGGGCGTGGGCGTCGAGCGGCTTTTCCGTGCCCTTGGCGGCGCCGAAATGCATGACGCTTTTGACGCCGCGGCGCTTGAGCATCACCCGCGCCGCCATGGCCTGTGGCAGGCACACCGCCTTGAACGGCACGTAGCGCGCGGCGCGGGTCACCGCCCAACTCACCTCCGCCGCGAGCTGCGTTTGATCCGGACCGGCCGCGGCGCGCGGCAGCGTCGCGCGCGGATCGGTGGGCGGAACGAAAGTGCCGATGTGCCGCGCCCGACGCGGAAACGGAATGAAAATCAGCGCGAGCCTCGCCGCCAAGAGATACGCCACCGCCTCCGGCAATAGCGCGCGGCGGCGGTTATCCACTTGTCTGAATCTAAGCAGCAGGCGACGGATCAAGCGGGTGTTCATTGACCGTCTCCGTAGGGGCAGGCCTCGTGCCTGCTTGCCGTTGACCCGTATCGGGCTGGCATCCAGCACGATCTGCTCGCGCTGGTGCAGCAGAATGCCGAACACCGTGCCGAGAATAAAGATCGGGATATCGTCGAGGCTCGCTTCCAATTCCGGCGCCATCACGTTGCCGTCGTTGAGGAGGAAGCGCGCGATGTCGGGGATGCGCATGAGGAATTGCGTGCCGGCGATTTGCCAGGTCGGGCCGGAGGCGGTCGCGCCCGGCAGGCTGTCCGGCACCGCACCGCGCCGGATCGCGACCTACGGCGCGCGCTCGGGCGCGCCCGCAATCAGCCCCGGCAGGTCGATCTCGCTTGCAACCGAAAGCCCGGAAACCCGATAGAATTGCACCCGCCCGCCTCGTAAAAGTTAACGACTACGAAGGTCATTACCCCCGGCGCATCAATAGCATAAAAGCAACTTCCGGGCGGCGTGCAAGTCAGG
>CAWAEV010000026.1:2500-328959 GCA_963780925.1 uncultured Alphaproteobacteria bacterium
ACCTGCTGCCGCCATTGCAGCTCGATGTGCATCGCCGAGCGCTGGCCGGTCGACCGCGCCGACGCGGTCATCTGCAACAACATGATCCACATTGCGCCGTGGTCGGCCTGCGAAGGCCTTATCGCGGGCGCCGCGCGCGTCTTGCCGGCCGGCGGCATTCTCTATCTCTACGGTCCCTACAAGATCGACGGCCGCCACACCGCGCCAAGCAATGAGGCCTTCGACGCCGACCTGCGTGCGCGCAACCCGCAATGGGGCATCCGCGACCTCGGCGAGGTCCAGGCATTAGCCGATCGCCATGGTTTTGCCTTGGCGGAAACCGTGCCGATGCCGGCGAACAATCTCAGCGTGATCTTCCGCCGCAATGGCTGATCGTGGATTTTTGGAATGCCCGCGCGCCTGGCGTAAGATCGGCGGCAGATCGCCAGTGAAGGGGGACGATGTCATGGCCGCGGCCAAGAAGGGCTACAAGGAGATGGTTGACGAGGCGCTGACGCACATCGTCACGCTGTCGGTGGACGATGCGCGCAAGCTGCACGGCAATGCCAGCGTAATGTTCGTCGATCTGCGCGATCCACGCGAGCTGGAGCGTGAGGGACTGATACCCGGCTCGTTCCATGCCCCCCGTGGCATGCTGGAATTCTGGATCGATCCGGACAGCCCGTACCACAAGCCGGTATTCGCCGAGGACAAGAAGTTCGTGTTCTATTGCGCCGGCGGCTGGCGTTCGGCGCTCGCCGGCAAGACCGCGGTCGAAATGGGGCTAAAGGACGTCGCCCACATCGACGGCGGCTTCGGCGCCTGGAAGAAGGTCGGCGCACCGGTCGCGCACAAGGAAGCCAAACCGAAGCCGCCGGCGGGTTGATCGCTGCGCTTCGCGCCGCATTCCACACGCACGCCGTTCACGCTAGCATCGCCGCCCAAGAGCGCAGCCGAGAGGAAATCGCCCCATGCCCTCCAACCGCGTCTACACCATTGCCGTCATTCCCGGCGACGGCATCGGCAAGGAAGTCGTTCCCGAAGGCGTGCGCGTGCTCGAAGCCGCGGCCAAGAAATTCGGCTTCGACTTGCGCCAAGATCATTTCGATTTCGCCTCCTACGACTACTACGCAAAGCATCAGCGCATGATGCCGGAGGACTGGAAGGAGAATATTGGCGGCCACGATGCGATCTTCTTCGGCGCGGTCGGCTGGCCGGCGAAAATCCCCGATCATATCTCGCTGTGGGGCTCGCTTATTCTGTTCCGCCGCGAGTTCGACCAATACATCAATCTGCGTCCGGTGCGGCTGATGCCCGGTGTGCCGTCGCCACTGGCCAATCGCAAGCCCGGCGACATCGATTTCTGGGTGGTGCGCGAGAATACCGAGGGCGAGTATTCAGCGATCGGCGGTCGCATGTTCGCCGGCACCGAGCGCGAAGTGGTGGTGCAGGAAACCGTGATGTCGCGCACGGGCGTCGACCGCGTGCTGAAATTCGCCTTCGAGCTCGCGAAGAAGACGCCGAAGAAGCATCTGACTTCGGCCACCAAGTCGAACGGCATCGCCATTACCATGCCGTACTGGGACGAGCGGGTCGAGGCGATGGCGAAGAATTTTCCCGACGTGAAGTGGGACAAATATCACATCGATATTCTCACCGCGCTGTTCGTGCTCAAGCCGGACAAATTTAACGTCGTCGTCGGCTCGAACCT
This sequence comes from uncultured Alphaproteobacteria bacterium, assembly GCA_963780925.1. Lineage (GTDB taxonomy): Bacteria > Pseudomonadota > Alphaproteobacteria > Rhizobiales > Xanthobacteraceae > BOG-931. The sequence goes on from CAWAEV010000026.1 coordinate 4,191, forward strand.
GTTCGGCGACATTCTCTCCGACCTCGGGCCGGCCTGCACCGGTACCATCGGCATCGCGCCGTCCGGCAACATCGATCCCGAGCGACGATTTCCTTCGCTGTTCGAGCCGGTCCATGGCTCGGCGCCGGACATCGCCGGCCAGGGCATCGCCAATCCAATCGGCCAGATCTGGTCGGGGGCGATGATGCTGGAACATCTCGGCGAGACCGAAGCTGCCGCTGCGATCGTCAAAGCCATCGAGCGCGTGCTGGCCGAGCCGAAACTGCGCACTCGCGACCTCGGCGGTGCGGCCGATACCGCGGCCTGCGGCAAGGCGGTGGCGGAGGCGTTGAGCTAATCATTCTGCCGCTTGTGCCGTCGCGTGCTGGCGGAATTTCGGCATCACCTCTTGCGCAAGAAGCCGCATCGAATCGCGCTCCCACGCTCCGTTAGACCCGCTCCAGTCTAGCCCGGTCATCAGCAGCGTGCCGAACGGCCCGACTTCGTCGCGGAAGGCGACGAGCTTGTCGAGCATGGTCTGCGGCGAGCCGTAGAGCACGCAGCCTTCGGTGATGACGTCGACGGTGGCTTTCTCGTCCGGCATGTTCGGGTCCGGCTTCATGACCGACAGGATGCCGACGCGGGACAGCACCTCGCGCATATAGGTGTAGAAATAGCGGTTCGATCCTTGCTCGCTGAATACGCGTTCGCGGGCCTCGGCGTCGCTCGGCGCCACCATCACATTGCGCGATACGCGCCAGTTCTCGCTGCGCGCGGTTCTGCCCGCTTCCGCGCAGGCTTTGCTGTAGCTCTGCCAGTGGGTGGCGACGGCGTTGGCCGGCATGTTATTGCCGGACAGAATTCCCCAGCCCTGCTGTCCGGCGACACGCGCGGTTGGCGAGTTGCGGCTACTCACCGACATTGTGATCGGCGGGCCGGATTTCTGGAACGGCTTCGGCATATAACCGATGCCGAGCCCGGGAATGATCGCGTCTTTGAGCCGGACGGAGCGGAATTCGCCCGGAAAATCGTAGGGTGGGTCCTGCGCCCAGATGCGCTGGATCACCGCGATCAATTCCATCGTCTTGCGGGCGCGCACTGAGCGATCGGCATTGCCAAACAGCTCGAAATCCGAAAGCAGCCCGCCCGGACCGATGCCGAGCATGAAGCGGCCGCGGCTCATGTGGTCGAACTGCGCGACTTCCGCGGCAACCGTCACCGGATCGTGGTTCGGCAGGCAGATCACCCCCGTGCCGAAGGTGAGGTTCTTGGTGCGCGGCAGGAGGCTCGCCATGAACATCAGCGGCGACGGGATCGGTTCGCTCGACGCCGAGAAATGCTCGCCCAGCCACAATTCGTCGAAACCGAGCTTGTCGGCGTAAAGCGCCTTCTCCTCGTCCTCGGCCAGCGTCTCGGTGAACGAGCGCGCCGGCGGATGGACCGGCATCATGAACATTCCTAAGCGCATCAGCCTGCCTCCGCTTTATCGCCCTCCTTCACAAGGGGAGGGGATGTCTGCTTCACGCCGCGACGGTGTCGGGATCGCGCGCCGGCAGCAGGTCGCGAAGCTTAGGCGCCACCTGCTCCATGAACAGTCGCATCGAGCGAAATACTTTTTCGCGGGTGGCCCACTTCTTCCCGGTCACGATCAACAGCGTGCCGAAGCCGCCGGAAGCCTCGTAGAACTGGCGCAGTTCCTGCGCCACCGTGTCCGGATCGCCGAGGTGATAGAACCCGGCCTCGGCGAGCTGATCGAAAGTGACTTCGTCGGCCTTGAGCGACAGGCCGTAATTCGAGGTGAGAATGCGTATCAGCCCGCGCTTGATCTGATACGTGAGCTCGTAATTGATGTCGGCGCGCAGATCGTCCATCGCCTGACGGCGGGAATTGGCGAGATAGACGTAGCGCGCCACTGCGAATTTGCCGAGCGGAGCGGGCTGACCGGCGGCTTTGGCGGCGCGCATGTAGCGATCGGCAATTTTCCTGATCGACCAGGCCGGCTCAAGCTGAGCTCTGAGCATCGTATAGCCGCGCGTCGCAGCGAGATCGATCATCGCCTCGGTGTCGGTCGCGGTCGCCATCGGCATATGCGGCGCATGAAGCGGCTGCGGCGTCGCCACGATGCCTTTGCCACGCCAGTGCTTGCCGTCCCAATCGAACGGCTCCTTCGCCGTCCAGCATTTGAGGATCAGATCGAGCGATTCACGCAAGCGCTCATGGCGGTCGGCGTAAGACAGCCCGCGCTCATCGGAGAACAGCGGGCTCGGAAAGCCGGAGCCGAAGCCGAAGATGAAGCGGCCGCCGCCGATGACGTGATCGGCGACCGCGGCCTGAATCGCGGTGTCGACCGGATGGGCGAGGTGAATGAGCTTGACCGCCGCCCCCATGCGGATGCGTTTGGTCAGGGCCGCGGCTTTGCACATCAAGAGCTCCGGCAGCGGTAGCGTATCCACCTTGTCGATATAGACCGGCTCGCCATGGTGCTCGCTGATATAGACGTCGCGAAAGCCGAGCTGGTCGGCCAGCACGATCTCGGCGAGGTCCTCTTCGTAGGTATGGGCTGCGGTGGTATGTGGACGAAAACCGTTCGAGAAAAGGCCGAATTCCATGTCCATTCCTTCAGTTTCTTGGCGGCACGTTACGATCCTTGCCGCAGCTTGACAACGCAGCTTGACAGCGGCCGGACAACCTCGCCAATTCCGTCACGCATGACCACGGGCTTGCGCATCTATGGCGTCGCTCGCACTCGCGCGTACCGCGCGTTGTGGGTGGCGGAGGAGCTCGGGCTGCCTTACCAGCATCTGCCGATTGAGATCGGCGACGCGGGCGCCCGGACGACGGAATTTTTGGCGCTCAACCCAAACGGGCGGCTGCCGGTCATCGTCGACGACGGCTTTGTGCTGTTCGAATCGCTGGCGATTACGCTCTATCTCGCCAAGAAGTATTCCCCCGGCAAGCTCTATCCGGCCACGCTCGAAGGCGAAGCGCGGGCTTGGCAATGGAGCTTTTGGGCCATCGCCGAGGTCGACCGTGGCGTCAATATCTGGTCGCTGCATGCGGTGCGGCTGCCGCCGGCCGAGCGCGACGCCGCTTTGCGCGAGGAGGCGCTCAAAGTCGTGGCCGCGCCGTTTAAGGTGCTGGACGCGGCCGTAGCGAAACAGCCGTATCTCCTCGGCGACGGCTTCACGGTGGCCGATCTCAACGTCGCCGCCGTCATCAGCCGCGCCATCGACATGGACCTTGCCGCGGTGCCGAACCTCAAAGCCTGGCTCATGTGCTGTCTCGACCGGCCGGCGGCGCGCGTGGCGCTGGCCCTGAAAACGAAATCCGACAATGCGACGCCGGCGGAAGTGACGCGGCGCATCGCGCGCATCAACCGCTTATGAATTCGCGGCCGTTCAATCTCGGTCAATCGCTTCACGAAGCGGCCGCCTTGCAGCGCCAAGGCCAGCTGCGCGAGGCGGAAAAAATCTATGGCCGCGTGCTCAAGGCGGCGCCGGACAATTTCGATGCGCTCAATCTGCTCGGCGCGGTCAAGCTGCAACAAGGCCGGGTCGGCGAAGCACAGCAATTGCTAAGCGCGGCGGTCAAGGCCAATCCGCGCGCCGCTGGCGCCTGGTGCAATCTCGGCCAAGCGCTGCACGCGCTCAAGCGCGCGCTGGAAGCGCTCGACTGCCTCGACAAGGCGCGCGCGCTGGCGCCGGACGATCTCGCCATTCTCAATCAGCACGCCAACGTGCTTGTCGCGCTGGTGCGGCCGGCCGAAGCGCTTGGCGAATTTCAGCAGGTTTTGGCGCGCGCGCCGAACCATGTCGAGGCGCGGCTCAATAGCGGCCTTGCCCGGGCCATGCTTGGATTTCCGGAACTGGCTTTGGCTGACTTCGAAGCTGCGCTGCAAGTCGCGCCCGACCATCCGGGGGTGCATTACAATCGCGGCGTCGCGCTGCTTACGCTTGGCCGTTACGCCGAAGCGGTCGAGGCCAACGACCGGGCGCTTGCCATCGCGCCGGAATACGCCACGGCGTGGCTCAACCGCGGCAAAGCGCTGATGCAGCTCAATCGCTTCGACGAGGCGATCGCCGGCTTTAGCGAGGCGCTCGAAATCCGCAAGGATTTTGCCGATGCGCATTTCAACAGGGCGCTCGCGCTGCTCACACGCGGCGACTACGCCCGCGGCTTCGCTGAATACGAATGGCGCTGGCGCCGCACCGGCATGCCGGCGCAGAAGAGCCGCGGCAAGCCGCCGTGGCTCGGCGAATATCCCCTCGCGCGCAAGACCGTGCTGCTTCACGCCGAACAGGGGCTCGGCGACACCATCCAATTCGCTCGCTATGCGCCGCTCGTCGCCGCAGGCGGCGCCAAGGTGGTGCTTGAGGTCCAGGCCGAACTGAAGGAGCTGATGCGCCGGCTCGACGGCGTTGCCGCCGTGATCGCGCGCGGCGAAGAGGCTCCGCCGTTCGACGAACATTGTCCGCTCGGCAGCTTGCCGCTCGCCTTGCACACCGAACTGGCCACGGTCCCAGCGCAAATTCCTTATATTTCGGCCAACGACGCTCAGGTCGCAAAATGGTCGGCGCGCCTTGACGGGCTGCCGCAGCCGCGCGTCGCCATCGCCTGGGCGGGCAATCCCGGCCATGACAATGACCGCAACCGTTCGATTCCTTTCACGCGCCTGGCGCCGCTGTTCGCGACTTCCATAATCCCTCGCCCGCAAGCAGGGGAGGGCAGGGTGGGAGCGAGCTTTGTCAGCATCCAGCGCGACGTGCGCAGCGAGGACGCCGCGCCGCTCGCCGCCGAGACTCGCGTGACGTATATCGGCGACGAACTGGAAGATTTCGGCGACACAGCCGCCGTGCTGGCGCTGTGCGATCTCGTCATCGCGGTTGATACCGCCGCCGCGCATCTGGCCGGTGCCATGGGCCGCCCGGTTTGGGTGTTGGTGCCGTTTGCACCGGATTGGCGCTGGACACGCGACGGCGAGACTACGCCTTGGTATCGGACGGCCCGGTTGTTCCGGCAGATCTCGCCCGGCGATTGGGGCGGCGTCATCGCGCGCGTCGCGCAGGAACTGAAACGCTTCCTGTCGACCGCTTAAAATGTGCGAATGGCGAATAGGACGAAATTTCACTTGCTATTCGCCACTCGCCCTTTGCTTTCCTACCGTCCGTGCTCCCACAGAGTTTCCAGCCGGTGGCGGAACGATTTCGGCCGTTCGGCAAACAGCCGGTGCGCGATGCGCGCTGCGCGATGCGCCAGCGCGGCCGAGCGTTCGCTGCAAGCCGGCGTCAACCGCGAGCGCCAATGCGCCAGCGGCTGATGCGGTTCGGTGAGTCGCTTGAGCACTTCGAGATCCTGACATTGGCCGAGCCGTCCGCGCAGTCGCTCGGCCTCTTCGGTCCACATGCGGCCGAACCGCGGCCATAGCGGCTCGATCAGCTCCATCTGGTAGCGCAGATCGACGACGCGCTGGCGTAACACGTGCAATTCCTCGCCGCTCGCCTGCGACCAGTCGGACGGAATCTGCTTGCGCGCATTGCGATAGCCCGCGGTCAGTTGCGCCGCGATGGAGGAGAAGTCGAATGGATCGAGCGGCCACTGCTCGATGGCCGACGCCGCCGTATCGAGCCAAGCCACGATCCGATCGCGCAGCTCCGGCGTCAGCACCGCCTGTTCCTCGCTGTCGCGCAGCGCTTCGATGCGGCTACGGATGGTCGCGCTCGAGCGCTCCGACAGCACCATGCCCTTGTCGAGAAGGTTGTCGAAGGCGTTGAGCGCCGCGGCGCCGTCACGGGCATGGGCAAGCGAGCGCGCGTAATCGCGCGCCCCGTGCCGCCAGCGTTGGGCATCCGGGATGAACGGGGCCAAAAGCCGCATCAGGGCGCGCCATTCCTTCATGGTGCGGCGGAAATCGTGCACGGCGTCCTGGTGGGAACGCTCCGGATCGAGCATCGCGGCGCGGGCCTGCGTCAAAATACCGGTCGCAACGGCGCGCACGACCGGCCCGATCGCCGCTTTGGGCTGCAAGGCTGGTTTCTCGCCCATGACCGGTTCTAGAAGCGCGTGCATGACTGTCCGATGAGCCCCACCATGACATTATGACGAATTATTGGGCCGGCTGCACTTCCCTTATGGAGGGGGGCTTGCTACATGATCTCTCGATAAATCAGACGTTTGACGCGGGGTGGAGCAGCCCGGTAGCTCGTCAGGCTCATAACCTGAAGGTCGTAGGTTCAAATCCTACCCCCGCAACCAAAATAAGCCCGTGATGTCAAAAACATCACGGGCATTTTTATTTATCAGAAATTTCACGAAAAATGTGATACACACTGATACACAAGCTTCGGGATGTGCGGAACACTTTGATCTCGGAGAGAAAATCGAGTTCGTTCCCTGCGCGTAGTGCACTCCACGCTTTTGATACGTTTTGCAGCGGTTACGATCATTCAGTCACACGTCTGCACGACCAACCTGTGAAGGTGTTCAATTTGCGCACCGCTAAGCGAACGTGGCACACGCTCAAAACCGCTGGAGCTTGCCATCAATGCGTTTCGTTGAGATCGGCGACCCCGGGCATACCCCGATAGAAGGAACAAACGTGTAAGGCTCTGAAAGCGTTTACGCGGCGTGGGATCGGAAGGATGGGCGTCGATTTTGCTTTTAATGGAGGCGTCCGTACCCATCCACTTTATGGCGGAGCCGTTCGAGTTCGTCTCTCAAATGCAACATGCGACGCTTGAGATCAATGATCATCAGGTCATCAGACGATGTGTGAGTCAGAGCCTCGGCGATCTCCTCTTTGAGGGCTTTGTGTCGCCGTTCAAGATCAGCAATATGTTCGGGCTTCGCCACGGTCTCTTCGAACCTACGCATAGCGTTTGTCGAGGAAGAAGAGCGGGCGCGCTACGGGCTTCGGGAGGGGAGCTCGAACCGCAGGCGTCCGCTCATCTTGAGCATCAAAGAAACCGAAGCCCCTCAAGCTACACGTTTCTTCAGTGCTTCATAACAAGTAGAGCGGAAATCGCTGAAAAGTCTTTGACTTGGATCAAACTGCACCGTTGCCTATTTCCTTCTTTCCATGAGGGGGTTAGGCACCATTGAAGCCTCTCGGAACATGGACGTCTGATCCCGCATGGCTCAGACGCCCGTTGCTGCCAAGTGCCAAGCACGGCATGCTTCCGCCATGGGACGTGACACCACCAGCGCCGTCACTTGTCAGGTGGGAGTATCTCCTGAATGCACACCTGATCGATCAGACGCTCTCGGCGCAGGTCCGTCAGATGCGCTCGTTTTTCGTCATTCGTCAGGTTTTTGCCGATGCCGTTCACCATCACCATGACGAGAGTGCGATCATCCATATCCAGCCAGTACGAACGGCGCACGAGCTTGTTAGCGGCGTCTCGTACGAACGGGCTGTCAATATCCTGGCTTAGGTCCGGATGGTAAAATCGAGTTATGCGCCTATTTCCGTTTGAGACTGAGGATATAAGCGATCACGTCATCCGTATCAGCTCTGGAAATTATGAAGTTGGGCATATTGTCGTGGTTGGAGCGAAGAAACGCTTTCAAGGAGAGAGCTGTGGTCGATGGTAGATTAGCAACGTCCTCAAAGCTGGGACCAACTTCAAATCTCCCATCTGCAACGTCATGACAATCGCCGCACGTCCTCGTCGCGATCTGCCGTCCTAATGAGATTCTGCTGCTTTCAAGAGGTTTAGCGAGTTGGGCGAGTGTCGGAAACTGAGCCGCTAACGTGACCACAGCAATGACGCATGGGAGCAGCAGAATTTGCTTCACGATGATCCTCCGAGACTGCAAGTTGCTCGCGTTTTGCTCCAATAGTGGCATATTACGGGCTTAAACCGCGCGATTTTGCCAACGTGCAGCGCTTCTGCCAAGATTGAAGATATTGACCATCGACGCCTCGACGGATTACTGTTTTTGTTTTCCAGAACGGAAGCGGTTAATCAGCTGCCGATTATTGAGCTAAAGGGAGGTATTTTGTGCGTACGAAAGTGCGGGTAAGTCCCATCACATCAAAAGAACTTAAGCTGAAGCTGCAGAATTCAAAATCCAAGAAGCGAACTGCGGGTCGGTCACCAGTTTTGAAATCTGCCAGTTGGTATGCGAATGCTGCGCTATCGATTGGAATTACCGTAAAAGTCTAACCCGGCGCTAATTGAAAGCTTCTTGTAACAGGCTGCGGTCAAATTTGACCAAAAGAATTTACGAGGCTTTATGTTGCATGGATCAGCATTGTGCCATAGCAACGAGTTCGCAAGCATGTCTGACACGCTGGAAACCGAAGTCGCACCGCGCGAGCCACGCCGCCATTGGACCAATTTCGAAGCACGGCGAATTAAGCTCGGTGTTGCGGATGAACTTAAGGATATTCCTGGTGTAACTACGCTCATGCTCGTGGTATTTGGCGAGGAAGGCATTAAGTCGATCGAAAATCTTGCGGCTTGTGCCACTGATGATCTCTGTGGCTGGAGCGAAGAAAAGTCGGGAAGAATTACCAGACACGAAGGCATCCTTGAACGTTTCAGAGTCTCGCGGAGTAAGTGTGATGCGATGATTTTGCATGCCCGCATTAAGGCGGGATGGATTGACAAGTCTTCTGTCACGCAATGATCAAGGTAAATCTGATTATACCGATGCGGTTCGAGATACTTCTCCCGCGTCCAAAAAGCCGATCGTTGCCGCTGACGCAGTAGCCGACACGCCGCGACACATCCTGCCCAAGAACTTGCGTCACGCCGTCAAGCAATTGAGTGACCGAGAATTGGACGAGCTTTTTGAGGTGGCGTTCGATGAGGCAAAACGACGAGGCAGACTGCCATCGAGTCTTGGCACAGACCCGCTGAGGCAGTTGTCTCCGAGCAGTAAGCGACGACGGGTGGATGTCGCCGAAGTACCGTTGACCCGTGGTCAGGTGAATGCCGTTCGCTGGCATTCAAGGCGGGCATTACGCTATCGCGAATCGCGCGACAGTTCGGCATTTCGCAATCGAACGTGCGGAAGGCGTTGGCGAGCGATCCGTCGAAGTGAATACGCGGGAGCCGAGCCGCCGTCGTGTTTGGAAATTTAAGCGTTGGTCAGCAATTTTTTGTACGGGTTGAATATTCGGGAGAAACATAACGATGCTAAACCAGCTCGTATCGCAGTATCTAGAAACAATTTCCGGAACGGCATTGGACAAATATCAGAAGGTTATAAGTGAATATGTCAAGGGACGGCACGGAATATATGCTCTTTATCGAAAGGACCGTCTTTATTATGTGGGATTGACATCAAATCTCAAAAACCGCCTCAATCATCATCTCAAGGACAAACACAAAGGGCGGTGGGATAGATTCAGTGTCTATTTGACGATTGGTGATAGTCATCTAAGAGAACTTGAATCCCTTGTTCTTCGCATCGTCCAACCGAAAGGTAATTCTCAGCGCGGAAAAATCAAAAAGGCACAAGACTTAAAAAAGAAGTTGGCACGCGATATCACAGCCTACAACAAGCATGAATTGGATGATGCCCTAAACCCACCATCCAGAATGAGAGGAGGCGCAAAATCTATAGGTCGCCGACCGACCGCTCGAGTTCTTGCTGGTCGTTTAGAAAAGCGCCTTAAGCTCAGAGGGCTATATAAGCGGAAATTGTATCATGCGCGGCTGCTTCTCAATGGAGAAGTGTCATTTGGTGGGAAACGATACGAAACTGCATCCAAGGCTGCTCGTGCAGCGAGAAGAAAACCCACGAACGGTTGGTGGTTTTGGCGATACCAACGAGCGCCGGGGGATTGGGTGCGGCTAGGTGAGTTGAGGCGTCAGAGCCCCTCAATCTGATCACTCCGCCCCGCGCACCATCTTACCTGCCTCCGAAATTGGACACAGTAAACCGCGCTAGCAGATATTCCAAAGGTGATTTGCAACTTCTCATGAACTATCCATAATCCCACATCCTCGATCAACAACCACGATGGAGGATGAAATGAACGCTCTCAAATCCCTGACATTCACGACGCTGCCGAAACCAAGCGCCAATCCAACGCTTGATCGGCGTATGAAAATCATCGCGCGGCTCGAAGAGCAAAAGCAACTGCTCGCCGATCCCAACTACGCCCGAACGATCCGAACGTCAGTCAACAAGGACGGCGTGAAATCGGTCGTGGAGAAGCGGCAGCGCGTGTTGCCGTGTTGGTCGCTCGCGCCGAATGGCTCATACGTGTTCTTCGTTCGGTGTGGTTGGCAACCCGTCGAGTTTGAGAGGGGCAAGTCCGCAATCGCCGTGCTTACGCTCGACAAGCTGCCGTCCGTGATCGATACCTTGATTGCAGCGGTTCGCAACGGCGAACTCGATCAGCAGTTGGCTGAGGCGAGCAAGCAAGCGAAGCCGCGAAAGTCCAAGCGGGCGGCATAACTACCAAGATGGGGAGTGGCGTTGTGCTGCTCCCCGTAAACTGCCCTATGCGACCAACGGCAACGGAGAAATCTCGTCTCTTACAGCACTATCTTCCACCGTGTTGACGATGGTTTCAAAGCAATAGTCGCATTTCCAACAGCGCCAAAGATGACGATTTTGCTGCTTACTGCGATATTCGGACCACTCAGGGGCACTCAGTTCGTTGCCGCATTGGGCGCAGCTCATCCCGATGGAAGATCGACGATTGGAGACCATGGTTGACAATGGCAACCTCTCTGTATCGCTTCCCCCCGACGAGTTAACGGTATTCCGACGAGATAATAGTATCATGACAGTCAACTTCGCGGCGAGTTTTTTTATCGTGGTCCGAAACATTCGCTGCCGCGCTGCGGTAAGAACCTCAGCCCGCACGATAAATCCTAACGCGGCGCACTGCACGCAAGGCATATGACATGGCACACGTCATCGTATGGGACCTCGAATGCCTCCGCAGGAGCGCAACAGCGCGACAGATTATCAGCGGAAAGGTGTTTAGTTCTGGCTGGAAGTAAATCGCATTGTCTCCAGCCCGGGTTAAAGGAAGCGCATTCACCACGCTCGGGTCGAAGTTCAGTGGACGCCTTTCTTCTGCAGCAGCTTCACCACCTCGGCCTCTCCCTTGCGAGCCGCGATCTGCAGCGCCGTGCGGCCCTCTTTGTCCTCGGCCTCGATGTTGGCGCCTTTGTCCAGCAGCAGCTTCACCACCTCGGCTTTACCAGAGCTGGACGCCTTAGAGCCGGCCGCCTCGAGCAGCGCCGTGCGGCCCTCTTTGTCCTCGGCCTCGATGTTGGCGCCTTTGTCCAGCAGCAGCTTCACCACCTCAGCTTTGCCAGAGCCGGGCGTCTTAGACCCGGCCGCCTCGAGCAGCGCCGTGCGGCCGTCATCGTCCTTGGCCTCGATGTTGGCGCCTTTGTCCAGCAGCAGCTTCACCACCTCGGCATTACCGGAGCCGGCCGCCTTGAGCAGCGCCGTGCGGCCGTAATCGTCCTTGGCCTTGATGTTGGCGCCTTTGTCCAGCAGCAACTTCACCAGCTCGGCATTGCTGGCCGCCTCGATCAGCACCGTGCGGCCCTCTTCATCGGTGGCCTTAATGTTAGCGCCTTTGTCCAGCAGAAGCTTCACAACCTCGACACTGCCCCAGTTGGCTGCCTCGAGCAGCGCCGTGTAGCCCTCTACGTCCTTGGCCTCGATGTTGGCACCGTTCTCCAGCAGCAGCTTCACCACCTCGGTCCAGCCCCTGCCGGCCGCGTAGATCAGCGCCGTGTCGCCCTCATGGTCATCATCTCCTTCGTGCTTTGCCTCGATGTTGGCGCCTTTGTCCAGCAGCAGCTTCACCACCTCGATCTCGCCGTCGAATGCCGCGGCGATCAACGCCGTGTCGCCGGCGTACTTGGCCTCGATATCGGCGCCCTTGTCCAGCAGCAGCTTCACCACGTCGGTTTTACCCTCTTGCGCCGCGCGGATCAGCGCAGCTCTGTCGCCGTCTCGACGAGGCGGACGAGGCGCGAGCTTTATCCCGCCTCCGCCCGTTCCGGGATGAAGCTGTTGGGCTGTCCTACTACCGCTGTCGCTGCTCCCCGGTGGTTTGGATGAAAGCTGCCCAACTCCCTGGCCGGGCCAAGCGACAAAGATCAGCAATGCCGCCAATTTTGCTAGGGGTGCAAGGTGGCGCATGGCAGTGCTCCTCTAGGGCGGCACGATGCTGACGGAGCGGTAACCGAAGACGAGTGGCCGCTCGAATGATTGGCGGAGAGCGATCTCGGTCGACACCATTCGGGATACCGCCGTCCCAGCGCCGGTCGCCGCCCTTGCGGCCGCTGCATGCGTGGGCGCGCCATCCGTGTTCGCGGTGGTGCTCGCGGTCGTAGTAGAGACAGACCTGTCTATGGATGCGCTACCGATAGGTGCGGCGGCGGGACCTACAACATCGAGCGGGGCAGTCGCGCCGGCGTTCCTGTTCGAAGTACTGGCCCGTCGCTGGTCGATTTCGCGCATGAGGTAGGCCCTCGTGATTAGCATCAGTTCCACGTGAGGCTGCACGCCACCCGCCGCCGCGAGCGCACGCTCGCCAAAAGCAAACTGCAGGATCTTTCGGGCGAACTCCTCGGTGCAACGGCGCCGCGACTCTTCGCGACTGCACCAATCCTGAAGCCTCTCCACGGCGGAAGGGGGAGAGACCCCGTAGGTCTCGGCCATCGGTATCCTGATCTCCTCCACGTCCTCGTTATCCCGCGCGCCGGTGAGGCTCCAGCTGCTGGCGCTCGCAGACGCGCTCGTTCGACTGGAGTACCGGATCGTGAAACCGGGAAAGGCGACCAAGGTCAATGCCACCCGGTCCCCGGGAGGAGCCGCCACGGCGAGACGATCACCACGCCGAATCGGATTGCCGTTCTTGGCATCAACAGTGTCCGCAAATAGCAACCGGTCCTGCTGTTCCTTCACGATGAGGTCGCGCATGTCGATGTGTGCCACGCGGATCGATGTCCTCAGCAGGGCCGTGCTTTCCGCTCCCACGATCACTGCTAGCAAGTCTCCCACCTGCAAATCCTCCTGCGGCGGGTAAACTGGAGAGATGCCGAGGCGGCTAATGCTCTCGTTCCATGAGGCTGCGAGGGCTTCATTTGAGGGCGCTGGCATCGCCTCGAACGGGCGCACGTCGATGAGAACGAAGGCCGCGACCACGGCCATGGCCATGCCGCTCAGCAGAAGCGGAAGCGTTCGCAGGAGCGGGCGTGCGAACCCACTCCAGCTACTATCGCGTATTGCCTTGGGTGTCTTTGCCCGTTCCGCCGGGCTTCCAACCAGTCCGGCGTCAGTTATGGTTTCAGAAGCTGCGGATGGCAGGGCGGCCGCCTGACCGAGTGGCAAGTTAGCAGTTTCCGCTGCCGGCATCGCAGTGTCGGGTCTGATTGGAATTGGCTGGTCGACGGGAGACATGCTCCTCCTCCAGTCGTGTCCTAAGCATGAGGCCCCCAGCTAGGTATCGTCGCATTGATTTGCATCAATCAAATGCTTGAGATGGACCCCGAAAATAGGACAATTGGCTAGGTGGAGTTCCGGCCCGATTATCGCCAGCGCGATGGTAGCACCCATTGGCAATGGCACCGCGTTTGCGAGGGGTCGTGACTTTGCCGCTTGGCTTGGCCTGGTGCCGAAGCAGATGTCGACGGGTGATCGGACGATCCTCGGACGCATCAGCAAGCGCGGGAATCGCTATCTGCACACGCTGTTCATGCAGGGCGCTCGCGTTATTCTGCTCAGACCAGCTAATTGGGCAAAGCACAGCTTTGGGCCGTGGCCGGCGGCTGCGGCGAAACGCATCACAATGTCCTAGCGACTGCAGTCGCCAACAAGCTGGTGCGGATCGCCTGGACTGTGCTGGTGCAAGAACGTAGCTACGAAACTCGCGTCACATCGGAGACGGCGTGAGATCACGCCCATTACCCGCTAACGAGAGGCAATTATGACTTTAACGAGATAGCTTTGAGCGATCCCAGCGCCACACCCGCCGAGGTCTGCGAGTTGGATTGAGGAGATGGAGAAACGGTCTCGCCGTCGTACCCGTGATCTGGTGACCCAACCGGCCGTTTAGGGCCTTTCCGAGAATGGGATCGGGTGCGCGCGGATATCCATGATGGCCAGGAGCAAAACCGCTCCATTCAAGGGCCGGATACAGAAGCGCAAGACCAAACGCCTCCGTTCGTCACATCTAACTTGCAACACACGGCCGGTCCATACATTGGGTCAGCCACTTCACTTCTGCGATGTCCGCGCTTAAGTGCTTCGCTTTCCATCATGAAAGTTGAATCATTAAGAGGAAAGCTAGACTTCGATCTTCGGGATGCATTGGTCTCGTTGGTTGCGAGCCCCCGCAACCAAATAAGTAGCTGTTATAGTCGAAAGCGCTGTGCCCCGGCGCTTACTTTAGGTGATCCATCGCGGATTTTCCGCAAATATCTAGTTGATACGCCCGTGGCTTTGTGTGTGTCTTTTAGGCTATATCACCGATACGGCTCCGGCTTGGCTTGACCAAATGAGTTTATATGTACCCGCTCATTGGGAGCTCGCTTTCCATCAATCCGATCAAGGCACCAATCGGCAAGCATCGTGAACCAATTTTCTCCGAGACTTGACGACATATTGTTTCCGCCAATGGCGTGGCGTTCACCTTCATAGATAACCAGCTTTTTGGGCGACCTTATCTTTCCGACCAGCTCCTCAGAAAATTCGATTGGCGACAACTCGTCATCTTCGCCAGCCTGGATGAGAACTGGACATTTAATGCTTTCGGTAATGGGTGAAAGATCAAACTTCTCGATGAATTGATTGAACTCGTCTTCGTCATCGTAGCCCGACATGTACATAAAGCGCATCTTGAACGAGGGTGCGGACCGATTCATTAAACTGTTCAAACCGGGTTCGTGGCAGACGAAGCTAACGGCAGCGCCACGCACCTTGTCACCTAATGCAGCTGCGGCTTGGAGGCCGAAGAAGGTACCCATGCTTACGCTCCAAATCACGCAGCGTGCGGCGTCGATGTGTGGGTGCTTGGCAAGCCAATCATAGACGGCTCGTCCAGCATCCATGTGATTGCTCTCGGTGACAAGGATGTCGCGGTAGGTGCACTCTCCTTGCCCGGGGCCATCATAGATAAAGTGTGCCATCCCGCGCTCGAGAAATTTATCGCCGTACATCGAACACATGATCTCCTTTGAGGCGTCCATCCCGTCTATTCCGATGGCACACGGAAATTTTTCGCCTGGTTGTGGTGCTCGGGGAAGGTGAAGATAGCCGGGTAGGGTCTTTCCCGCTTTCCCGAACGGGACCTCAACTCGCTGGATTGGACGATCCATCAGTGTCGCAAATTTGTCGTAGCAGGCCACCATTCGGTCATTGTACGCGATCGAATGGCGGTTATTTTCGAATATGGGCCAGCGGGCCGCTGAATAAAGTAGGGCTGCGATAAAGTAGCTTTCGCGAGCAGAGACTTTTCTTCCCTCTTTCTCAAAGTTGACCGCCTTGAGTTCGCGGCGGCCAGCTGCCGCTGCGAATTCACGATGCATATCAGCAAACTTTCGGACCCGCAGGCCCACCCCTCGGAAATCGCCTATGGCGTCCGGTCCTGCAGGATACATGGTATAGTTTAGCCGCGGCTGATCCCATTCCATGCCGACGGCCTGAATTGCCGTGTCTATAAGCCAGCGTTGGTCTTTCCAACGTTTGACCTTCTGTTCGGTTTTGGCTCGCATCATGTTCGCTTTCCCATCACCTAGACTAAGTCTTGAAATGCACTCGATTGGCGATCTCCATGTGGGATCGCGGGGTCAGGGAACGGACTTCGACTGCCCGGACGCACCCAATTTGATCATTTCGCGTTATGCGATGCACTTCAATCGCCTCCTGCCTTGAGCCACCCGTTTCGCCCATGCCACTCTGAGATAAAGACGTTCGAGAGGAGAGGGCATGCCGAAGCCAACCGTTCATCTGCGTTATCCGAAGGCTCTGGTGCGGTCGCCGACACCGCCGCAGGGAGCAATATTGGACGAGAATATCTATGTCGCGATGCGGGATGGGATCCGGCTGGCCGTCGATGTCTATCGGCCTGGGCGCGATGGCCGGCACCCAGCACTGTTGTCACTGTCGCCCTACTCGAAAGAAATCCAACAGAGCCCCCCGCAATGGAGCCACGCGATCGAGTCGGGTGCGACAACGTTCTATGTCGGGCACGGTTATGTGCATGTGATCGCGCAAGGTCGCGGATCGGGCCGTTCACAGGGCAAATGGCGCTGGTTCGACGACAAAGAGCGCACCGACGGTTACGACCTCATCGAATGGATTGCGCAGCAGCCTTGGTGCAACGGCAACGTCGGTATGATCGGCGATTCGTACTGGAGTTGGAGCCAGTGGGCCGCCGCAGTTACCAATCCGCCGCACCTCAAATGTGTCTGCCTGTGCGATGGCACCACCGATTTTTATCGCGATGCCGCGTACCAGGGGGGCATTTTCAACGCACAGTTTATGACGACATGGGCCGCCTACCAGCTCGCCATGGCGGTGTGGCCGGGCGAAGTGGAGGGCAAAGAAGAGCCCATGAACCTGCACTACGCAATTGCGACGCACCCTTTTTGTGACTTATTTTGGGAAGAGCGATCGCCACGCGAACGCATCGGCGACATCGCCTGTCCGGTCCTCAACATCGCACCGCAAGGCGGCCTCATGCATTTCCGCGGCCATCTCGACGGCCACACCCGCATCAAATCACCGAAGAAGCTGCTAGTGGTACCGCCGACCGGCTTTTGGTCGCATTTGCGCTATCTGACAAATCCTGCGCTGAACCGCTATATGCTGCGCTGGTTTGATCATTGGCTAAAGGGCATCGACACTGGCATCATGAATGAGCCAGAGGTCGCGATCTTCGACCCGGCCGTGCGTCGCTGGCGCTACGAGCGTGATTATCCACTCAAGCGCACGCAGTGGACCAAGTTGCACCTGCGTGCCAGTCCGGTTGGCTCTGCGAAGGAGGAACCTTTCGGTCAACTCACCAGCGATCCTCCCCGATCTGAAGTACCCGATCGCTACCGCATGCCAGACTCATATGCACAATTGGTTGCCGGCAAACCGGTAGTCGCCTATCAGACGCCGGTTCTTGGGGATGATTTGCGCATTTGGGGACCTTTGAGCCTGATGCTTTATGCGTCATCAGGTGAAATCGATACGGCTTGGTATGCTTATGTGTCGGATGTGATGCCGGATGGAACCGTGCGGCAGGTAAGCCGCGGCTTCCTGCGTGGCTCCTTCCGAGCGATTGACGACACAAAATCAAGACCGGGACAGCCCTTCCATCCTTTCGACAAGATGGATCTGTTAGAGCCCGGACAAATCTACGAATTTCAGATCGAAATGCGACCGATGTTTTATACGTTCAGGCCCGGACACCGACTGCGCCTGCAGATCGCAAGCGAAGACATTCATCACAATAATCCACAACGCAACACTGAAGTGCAGCTATTGCCGTGGCCAGTGGAAAATACGATTCACCATGATATTACCCATCCATCGCATCTGTTGCTGCCTGTTATCCCAGACGCCGACGAAATCGCGCCAGTCTCGCCGCAGCTCGCGGAAATCGAATGGCCGTTGGTGCCAGGCAGTTGGATGTCGAACGTCGAGGGGCATCCGCTTCGGCCATGACTAAAGCCAAAACCACCATCGTCCCGGTCACACCGTTCCAACCGAACTCTACCTCCTACGGTGAATGCGACCAAGCGTGCTGCGATCGTGGGTTCGCTGGGGATTCCGGTGCACTCAAAAGGGCGTGCAGAGAATCTCGGTTAAGCGTCTCGAAGCCTGGAACATGGCTTGGCAATGCGAAAAACTGTGAGAGAGTGAAATGAAATCCGCGAGCGTAGCGACAAAATCAGAAGAGCAAGCCGAGGATGAGCGTGTCGTCTTCACCAAGCGCAACTGGACCGGCCGATTTCTGCGTGCGGAAGTCAATTATGGCGACTTCCAACAGATCATGAATAAGATCCAGACTTGGGACCAGTGGCTGCCAGCGTGGGCAGAAAAGGCGAGCGCATATGAGTTGCTCGCGGAGGCTGCGGAAAAGCGGGGCGCGCGGCATTCTGCTGCAGAAGCTTGGCGGCGTGCGGCGATGTGCTGGCACTATGGCAAGTTCAACTGGTTTGTCGATCTCGACAGCGCAGTAAATGCGCAACGCCATCTCAATGATTGCTACGAACGCGCCCTATGGTCGCTTAAACCACCGGGCAAGAAAGTGCACATTCCCTACGGTAGTACTGAAATGGCGGCAATCTTCCGCCAGCCGGCCGGAATTGAGCGGCCGCCAGTTGTAATTTTGATAGGCGGTCTCGATTCGGTGAAAGAGGAACTACAGCAGGTTGCCGATTATTTCCTTGACCGCGGCATGGCTGCTCTTGCGCTGGATGGACCGGGTCAAGGCGAGACTGGGCTGACGCTTAAGATCGAGCCGGCCTCGGAGAAGCCGATCGGGGCGGCGATCGACTTTCTCGAAAGCATGCCAGATGTCGACGTTGGACGTCTTGGCATTTACGGTCAGAGCCTCGGCGGCTATTACGTCGTACGCGCTGCCGCATTCGAAACGCGCATTAAAGCAGGCGTGGAAAGTGCTGGTCCCTATGCGATCGCTGATCATTGGGAACACCTGCCGCCCATGACGCGTGTCGGCTATCAATACCGTCTCGGTGCCAGCAGTTCCACCGATGCGCTAGAGCGGATAAGCCAGCTTGACCTCACCGGTGTCGCCGAAAGGGTGGCGTGTCCACTGCTCGTGCTGCACGGTACCGCCGATGAGGTTGTCCCCTTCGCGCACGGGGAACGAATTGCGCGCGAGGCCAAGAACGCAACTTTCCGTAGGTATGAAAAGGGAAATCACAGCTTGTCGAATCGGCATTTCGAGGTCCGTACCGGCCTTGCTGATTGGCTGGCGCAGCAAATTGGCGGTACGTTGTAATATCGTCAGGCTCGGGAGTTTCAACATTGAAAGCCGTAAGTGAATCCGCTGAGACGCTCGCAGACCGCCGTCGCGTCGAAGACGGCTATGCAATGGTCAATGCCATCTGGAAAACCCAGGGGGCGTCAGCAGCGCTGCGCTATTGCCACCACCTGCCACATGGGCGCGCGGTGCCGCTCGGGCTTGATCTCGCTGAGATCGATCGAGTCATTGCCAGTATGAACAGCTTCTATGGCGGCACGCGTGATTGGCCGACTCAGTGGTTCAAGGCAGGCGACGAATATCTGGAACGGGGTCGTCAGGCACAGGCACGTGGTCACCAGGAAACCGGAACACAAATGTTGTTCTCGGCGGCTTGTTGCTATCACCTGGCCGGATATATGCACCATGATGTTGGGCGATTGTTGCCGGTTGCATTGCGATCAATGGCGCGCGCCGCCGAAGTGTATTGGGAGGCCGCGCCGCACTTTCGTCCACCGGCGCTGCGCGTAAAGGTGCCATACGGTGACACTATCTTGCCGGCCTTCCTCCGCTTGCCACCGGGTGTGCCAAACCCGCCATGCGTGATCATGATTGGCGGCGCCAATTCCAATAAGATCAACATGCATGCCGTATCTGAGTACTATCTTGAGCGCGGTTTAGCAGCGTTTGGCTTCGATGGACCCGGACAGGGGGAATTCCGAGCACACAACGAATTTCCGATGCGGGTCGCTGATTTTGACAAGGCATTCGGTGCCGCTATCGATTGGCTTCGACAGGATGGCCGTGTTAATCCGCAGCGCATCGGCATTTACGCCCGTGCAACCGGTGCACTTCTAGCGGTCCACGCATCGGCGAACGACAAGCGCATCAAGGCGATCGTGGCGCATCCCGCCTCGTTCAATTGGGCGAATTTCTTCGAGCAAATATTCGTCCCGACGCTGGTGACGCATCGCCTCGAGCTTTGCAGCTTTCTGGGCGCTAGGACGTTGGAGGAGGGCACCCGTCTGGTGAAGGAGCAGCTAACGCTGGAACATGTAGCAGACCGCATTGACTGTCCAATTCTGTCGGTCTGTTCGGCCGAGGACGAAACGATGCCGGCATCAGAATCCGAGCTGCTGCGCCAACGCGTCAAAGCTCCCGTCGAAGTCGTTATCTTTCCCGGCAAAGGTCACGGTGGACCATCGCGGCTCTCTCTGCCTCTCGAGGCGGATTGGCTACGCGACAGGCTCATCGGATGAACGGAATAATATACGTGTAGGCCGCGCGTAGGAAAAGCTGGCGATCCGCTGTGGGCTGAGTCGCCGCAACAACAAATAACGGTCTGCGACGGGCCAAAGACAATATAGGGAGGCTACGGCATGGTAGTCAGGTGGATCGGCAGCTTTTTGACTTTGGTCATGATTTGCGCGGCGGTGGCCGCACTGGCCGACGACTATCCGACGCGCCCGATAAAGATCATCGTGCCGTTCGGTGCCGGGGGCATCACAGACCTTTACGCGCGCGAGATCGCTAGTCGTCTGGAGCCTAGTCTTGGTCAACCGGTTGTGGTCGAGGATCGGCCCGGTCAAGGAGGTAGTTTTGGTGCCGAGTTCGGTCGCCCGCGCAGCGCCGGACGGATACACTTTGTTGATAGGCAGTAATGCAAATACTTTCGGACAGACACTCTATCACGATCTTCCATTCAACATCCTGACCGACTTCGTGCCGATAGCTCGCGGTGGCACGATCGTGAACGTGTTTGTCGTGAACCCATCCTTCAAAGGCAAATCCATTCAGGATGTGATTGCCTTAGCCAAGGAGCAGCCCGGAAAGTTGGCCTATGCCTCATCGGGCTACGGCGGCGGCTATTTCATGACCATGGAGATGTTCAAATACATGAGCGGAACCAACATTCTCCATGTGCCTTACAAGACTGAGGGTGCCGGACGTCTCGATGTTATCGCCGGCCGAGTGAATATGATGATCACCGCCTATTCCGCAGCGGCATCGAACATTAAATCGGGGCAATTGCGCGTGCTGGCCGTGACGAGCACGTCCCGATTTCCCGTTCTGCCAGATGTGCCGACTATCTCGGAATCAGGTTTGCCTGGTTACGACGGCGACACCTGGATTGGCGTACTGGCTCCAAAGAACACACCCCATTCGATCATCGATCGACTTGGCGCGGAGATGAACAAGATCGCAAGGGAACCCGACTTCCGTACCAAACTTGCTTCGGTTGGCATGTCGGTCGTTGAGGACACGCCAAAACAGTTTGCAGATTATATGAAGGAGGACGTCGGGAAATGGAAGAAGGTTATCGAAACCGCAGGTATTAAGATTCAGTGACAACACAGGAGCTGGAGGCGACCGTTGTTGCGCGGCAGAGCGCTTGGCGAGGAATGAAACATGTTGATGTCCCAGTCTGACGCGATGTCACTTCGGGAGAAAAGGAATGGCAAATTTAAATGGTAGTCTTACGAATATTGTGAATTTCCTGATCGCCGCAGGCGGTCTCGGTACTGCGGCTATGGGCTTGGTTGATACAAGCAAGGTGTTCTGCGGCGGCCCTTCCAATTTTGGGTTCGGACGCGTCGAGACCGCACTTGAGCCGTTTCTCGCGCCACTCGCCAAGAACTCACCTGCGTTTGGCAAGACGGAAATCCTAGGAACTTTGAAGGCTAATTGGCTGAACGGCGTTCCCAAGGCCGATCAGAAAGCCAAGGCCAAATCACTCATTCATCTCGGTCTGACGAAGGGCAGTGCTCGCGCTCTAGCGAAAGCCGCGGGCGTAGATCCAGACACGCTTGAATCACTCGCACACAAGACCGCTACCGGCAAAAAAGTCATGCAAGATGAAATCAATGTTCTTGGGCAATTCGACGCTGTACTCAGCGCTACGCTCGACGCTGCCTACGAGCGAGGTGACCAAATATACCGAAATGCCTCTAAGTTTCTCGCTATGGCGGTGTCTACGATTTTGGGAGGGGTCGGCGGTTTGATCATCTTCCAGGATAACCTGACCCTCGGCAATATCGCCCTCTCCCTCCTGACGGGCATAATTGCCACGCCATTGGCGCCGGTTGCGAAGGACCTCGCGAGCAGTTTGCAGGCGGCCGTCACTGCCGTCAGTGCACTGAAGCGGTGAGCGGACGTGACGTATTTCCTCAACTTCCGCACCCAGAATGTGGGCGGTTCCGTCACTGGACCGATGCTTTACCAGGGCAACGGCACTGCTCCGGCGTCGGGCTGGTCGCTCATCCCAGCCGCGCGCATTCCATCGCTCTTTATCGGAAAAAGCATTTTGTTCGCGACGCACGGATTCAATGTTAGCCAAAAGGAGGGTGCAAATTCGCTCGGACTGCTCGATAGTTACCTCAAACTAAGTTCGTCTGACGTTTTTGTCGGCATGCTGTGGCCGGGGGACAGCATTATACCGATCGTGGACTACCCATTCGAAGGCAGTGTCGCGATAGACTGCGGCACACGCCTAGCCAATTTCTGCGAGGATTCCTGCGCATCCGCGCAAGCCCTTTCCTTCGTTTCGCACAGCCTCGGTGCGCGCTTTGTCCTGCAGGCCGTTGCGAATCTCAGGGGACGCAAGGCCCAGTCAGTATGCCTCGCTGCAGCTGCGATCAATCGGGATTGCTTGACGACAGAATACGCTGCTGCTGCCCGCAACTCTGAACGAATTTCACTGCTAGCTTCGCGAGAGGACGACGTTCTTAAGATCGCGTTCAGCGTTGGCGATCCGTTCGCCGATCTCCTTCATGACGATCATACGCCTTTCGAGGTCGCGCTCGGATCCGACGGACCGCCAACGCCGGCTCCGCCGCCAGTTCTTTCGCCTTGGCAGATCAGCGATCACGACGATTATGGGCATTCAGATTATCTGCCACCGACGGATCCAACGCGATGGCCGCGTGCCGCCGATTTCATGAAGCGCGCCTTCCTTGGCCAGCCACAGACTTGGCCATAGTAATACTTCCCATAACACCACGCTGTCGATACTCGCCGGCCGTCTTATCGCATTGCTGAGCCCGCGCTGCGTCCGCGGTAAAATTGGGCAAACAGCCGCACACTTGTGGCCGCTCAAATATAACCGAGGAAGCTGCAGCATCGATGACGCCGGAAGAGGCCGATCTTCTTCCAATCGAACTGGTTCAAGCACTGAAAAATTGGCTCAGTTCGCTAAGTTCGGACAGCGGTGACATCGCGGAATTCGTGCGGACGCAAACCGCGCAAACGGAAAAGCCCGGATGGCTTCAGGTGAACACGATGAGCCTCAAGTTCGCAATCGGTCGCCCGCATCACATTTCACGGTGGAGTCAGGTCAGACAGCGCCTCGCGGAATGGCACCACCGAGCACGTTCACGTCACGAGTTGGTGAACCTCAGCGACAGGTTACTGCACGATATCGGCCTTTCACGTTGCGATGCGATGTCCGAAGCATCCAAGCCGTTTTGGATGCGATAAATATCGAACGGTGTCTGAGCATAGCCGTTCGCTGCGGCCCACCGCCTCTAGCTTTGGGCGCTGGGCGGTTTAGCTTTTTTGGCTGGCCGGGTCATTGTGCACCCGATCGGCACTAGCGCGATCAGGGCTACGAGAATAATCCAGAGAGCCACATCGGTCATCGTCATGTCGTCCCCCACTGACGTTGACATTCCGACGTTGCTTTTCACGATAAACAAATTTGACGAGCTTTAATACTGAGACGATCCCATTATTAGGTCAGAATCGCTGTCTATTTTATGGAGCAACAATGCAGATCGAAATCAGGCTCGCGGTACTTACATCGCCGCCGTGCGTCAGCGACGTTTGATCTAAGTCAATGAAAAATGCCCGTCCGGCGCACAAGATATATTTTGAGGACCGCCGCCATGGATACCATCGCATCAATCGCTCCTACCGCTCCCGCGGTCGACGAACTCAACAAGGTATTTGAGAGGGTTGAGCAGGAAAGGATTTATTCACGTCGTGCGGAGACAGAGTTAGCGAGTATAGCCGAGCAGGTAACAAATGGTGGAACTTCGGTGCTGGACGGCTTGAAGAAGGCTCGAGCTGTAGAGCAGGACCTCGAGGCAAACAGAAAAAAGATAAAAAAGAAGGCATTCACTGTTTACTCGTTGGATGAGAATGGAAATCGTATTGAATACTCAGATCTATTACGCAAGCCGTTCGAGATTGGGATTCATATCGAGGATCTGCCCATCTCGGAGGAGAAGGCTGATTTCAAAGTAGAGGTTGATCGCACGATGTTGGTGATCAACCAAGTGCTAAAACCAAAGCAAGACGTGCCAAGATGGCATCTAAATTCAGACCCTAATCGACGGTCGGACTACATTCGCGGATTACGGGGTATCTGTCATGTGGGCCTGGAGCACGAGGACGCGTCTCAACTGAAGTTGGCGACTAAGTCACTTGAGTCATTCCGCGAAGAGTTCGTCGCCAACGAAGCGGGGGCGGTTAAAAACAGGTATCTCTGGCGACTTGGCGTGCGGTGCTTGGCTATGTCAGTGCTCGCATCTCTCGCGTACGTCTATGCATCGTCGTTAGGTGAAACCCATATAATATATCGGTTTCGCAATTTTTTCATACTGGTAGCGGGCGCAGGCGTTGGCACCTGGCTATCATTCGCTCTTCGTCGGGTTATCGTAACCTTTCTAGATTTGGCGGCTTTAGAAGAAGATCGCCTAGATCCTACTCTTCGTGTCCTCTTCATCACCGCCTTAACTAGCATCGTCGGCTTGTTCATCTGGACTGGAGCAATTTCACTCGGCGTTGGAAAATTCACCACTGCGGCATTTCCTAACAGCGGAGTTACAACGCTTTTGATTGGCCTATTGCTCGGGATTGCAGAACGAACGATGGCGACCTCCGTGCAAAAGCGAGCGACCGAATTCGGCGCAGGCATCTTCGGGAAATGATTTTACGATGTCTCGTGCGGCACCGCGAGCAGTCGTTTTCAAGTGTCGGGCACTGCTCATTGTGGTTCTAGCCGTTGTAGGGAGTTGTGGGAGCTTTTCGCATAGAGCCGCCGCAGAGGATGGCGTAGTGGCTCCAGGGGAGTCGCAAGTATTTACGGCGGATGACTTTCGTCTCCCTCAAGGAGGCTAATCACCGCCAGGCAGATCTAGTCCAACAGGGTTTCAACTTTACGAGGATTTTGACTCCAGACGAGCCGATGCGGATCAGCGGACGCATGCCGAGTGCCGGCGTGACGCGAGGCTCCTTTGTGCCCCGAGGCCGCTTATCACGTGCTTAGGCCTTGCACTCTTGCGTTGTATTTGCAAAGATCCACTATGCACAGGGCGCTTTAGAAGTGCTTACACTCAGCTTAGCAGAGTGACGAGCGTGCAGACTTTACGATAGCGGGTGGAAGCGTGCCCGGAGACAAGTTCGGATCTCCTGAAATTATGCTCGCGGTCATCGACGGACCGTATGATGCAATTGCCCTGAGCAAGATTCTGGCGCGGCTGCCGATTTCCTCGGGCAATAGCCAATGTGAATTGCCGGTCGGTTCAGCATGCCAACATGGCGCGTTTATACTTGGTCTTCTAGGCGCTCGTCGGGATACGCCCGTGCCAGGACTTTGTCCCGATTGTAGACTTCTTCACATTCCGCTGTTTTCTGACGACGATACGAGTGACATCGAAGTGTCTAAACTGGCAACTGCGATCGATAGGGCTGTCGAGGCCGGCGCGAGATTGATCAACCTTAGTCTTTCAGTGGTTGGAAGCGATAATGATTTTCACTCTCCTCTGGGGTTGGCACTTGATCGCGCCCACGCTGCTGGTGTTTTGATCGTCACTGCGGCCGGGAATCAAGGACAGGTCTCACGAAACCAACTTGTATCGCATCCAGCAACAATTCCCGTTGTAGCTGCGGACGCCCAAGGTCGGATTCTGCCTTTTTCTAATCTTTCGCCAGAGATAGCTCGCAGGGGAGTCGCAGCGTTTGGGAGTGAGGTCTTGGGTTATGCAGCGGGCGGAGGCACAACTAGGATGTCAGGAACAAGCGTGGCGGCTGCGGTCGTCACAGGCATTCTAGCCGCAATTTTCAGGTCCCGACCGAATGTTTCTGCTTCTGATATCCGTACTGCCGTAGGGAGTCTCGGCACACGTCATCTAGTGCCGCCGTTGCTTGATTATGAAAGAATAAACGTAGCGTTAGATGCGATCGAACGCGATAAGAATAATATCGCATCAGCGAGACCCTTTCCTATTGGCGTCAAGCCAAATCAAAATGATAGGGGGAGTCGGAAAATGCAAATGAACGACGATATAAAAACTACTGATTTTACGAGACCAGTAGTTTCCAGGATGCAGTCATCTCTTTCGCTTGCTGGAGCGAGTGCGCAGTGCAGTTGTGGTGCGCCCGGAGGAGTATGTACCTGCCCAGAAAAAGAAGTCTCAAGCAGCGGATTCGTGTACGCGATAGGCACAATCGAGGCAGACTACCCAAATGTGGCAGTCGAACGTGAGATGCTAGGCTTAGCTCAAGCTCTCCTTCCATCTTCATGGCACTCCGATGTGCGCATGCCGATGAAGCCGACGGAAGATCGAAGTTGGCAGCACGCTGTACTAAATGCAGACAGAAAGATGACTCGCTACATCGCACGTCAGCTCACTTGGCGCCTGACGATAGAGGATTTTCCCGTGTTCGTACTTAAACCGCAGGATCCGAGCGATATCGATGGCTTAATTGATTGTCTAAGCCGTCCGAAATATCCCAACTCCAGCAGTCGCAATGACCGGGAGGGAAGCCGCAAGGACGAGAGGCGCAGCAATAAACGAGCTAGCACAAACAAGGAAGAAGGCGAGTCGATTGCAATCGGTCCTCCTTATGGACCCCCGCAAGATCTAGACGTTGTCGTAGGTGTGAGAGGGGCCTCAACACCAGATGGTATTGAGGTTCTGGTAGACCAGATTTTCACTATTCCACCTGAGCGACTAGCGCCAGACGGATTGGCATATTTTCCGCAACTGTCCGACAATTATGGTCTGACGGATGCCGATCGTGCCTACAACTTTTTGGCCGCTCGCTATAAAATACAAAATAAGAATCTGGATGAAATTAAAAAGCTTGGACTAGTGGGAGTACCTGTAATTTCTTCGCGGCTTAGCGGCGACAGGGGACGCGTTGTAAAAGTGATATTCACATTGCGTGGCACTGAAAGGCCGGTTGAGGCAAAATACTTTATCCGAGTTGACGTCACTCACAAGTTTCCAGTTCTTGTCACCCCATGGCAGCGATATCTGGAAAGAGGAGAATGATCATGACATCAATGCCGACTATAGACGATGATATGGTCTATCAGTTACGTCGAGCCACTAAGCGGCGACGTTCTTACTCGGTGACTCGGGCTGATCGGCCGGTGCTCAGCAGTCAGCGCGTTGTGCCGCAGGCGATCATTTGTGAACCCTGCGTCCCCGGACAGATTCTCACTTCTTGCCATGACACCGATACCGGCACTGTAACTGTCCGACGCTGTTTTTGATGACAGTTCTCTGACAGCTAAGTTGCCAACGGTCTTAGGTTCCTTTCGCGTCGCGCGTCGAGATGATCGGCAGCGCGTCGGGGCTTAATTGCAATGGGATTCGTTCGGAATTTAGGAGAGAAGTATTGCTCAACTTAAAATAAATGATAGAATTGCGTATCAGTCGTGGGGGCTGTGGTATGCGTCGGAGTAAGCCACCTCGCGTCATTGCCACAATAATTCTCGCGGGCTTATGTGCCGCCGCCGTAACAAGTTGTGCGATTGTCGATAGCGTCGGACTTCGCACTAATACCTTGAATGAGTCCATAGCCGACTATAATGGCTATTCAATTTTGCTAAATATCGTTCGAGCTAGTGAGGCGGAGCCTCTAAATTTCGTCGCGGTCACGCAGGGCAGTCCAAACACCTCGTACCAAGGAAACGCCGCTGTTCCGACTTTTAACCTTTCACCCTATGCGCTGACGACTTATTCAACGCCGGGAAATTCTGTTCAAGCGACAGCCTCTGATGCCTTGACAGTGCAGCCAGTTGACGATCCGGGATCGTGGCAGGCGCTGCTGACCCCCATTGATGTCGGAACAATGGGTTTTTTCGTAAAGCAAGGCTACCCAATGGAAATCTTGTCGTGGCTGTTTATTGATCGGATAAGGATAGTTTCTGGACCAGGCCGATACGAAGAGCTGGTTAATGATCCGGATGATCCCAGTTTCTACCGCTTTACGACGCTGCTGCCAAATCTGATAGTTGATGGTTTTACGGTTGAAATTGATAGGGCGCCACCAAAGTCTGGACAGTCCCCGACGAGCAGAATTTGCTTCAAGCGCTCGGTAGCGCTCAATGCACTTCAGGAGGCGTCGAAGCTTCCTCTAACGACCGGTGAAACAGTCCCTGGAGCGGCACCCAGAATTCTATTACCAGCGGGCGACGATTGCTCCGCCTGGCTCGCGGGAGAACAAAATAGCGCCCAAGCCGACAGTTCATCGAAAGCAGCAGCACCCAGTAGTCCCGTATACGTATATCTAAACCCTGCAAAATTACCTAGCCCGAAACCGCAAAAACCTCCGACTGGCTCAGCTTGGTACGATTTTCCCGCGGTTATTCCTCAAGCGGTCAGAGCCGTTGCGTGGCCTCACCAGTTGATTCCAGCGAAGCTTCCAAAGGGATCTAAGCTTCAATTTTCCACGCGTTCGGCCTACGCGGTCTACCTGTACTTGGGGCGCTACCTTAGAGAAAATATTCAACCGAAGGTGACTTACACAACGGACAACGATAGCCTCCTGACGATCGTTCACGATCGGACGATCAATTGCTTCGCTCAGTTATCATATAATCGCGAGCATTACTGTGTGCCTGACGAGGCCTATAACACCAAGCGCACCTTCGCGATCTTGCACCAATTGGTTGGGCTGAATATCGTCCACACTTCAACGCCCGCAGTCTTGAATGTTCGAAACTTACCCTAAGTCTGAACAACAACTAGTGGTCTGATTCATTCGGACGATTCCCAAATCGGCCGAAGCAGTTCAAGCTCTCATTATGAGAGCAGGAATTGTCGTTGACGTCGCGCGCGCGGATCGCCGCCGTCTTGAGGCGATCATTGCGGATCGCAGCACGCCACAGAAGCATGTGTGGCGCGCCAACATCATCCTTGCCACCGCCGATGGCTGCGGCACCGCCGAGATCATGCGCCGATCGGGCAAATCGAAGCCCGTGGTATGGAGATGGCAGGCGCGGTTCATGGCAGAGGGTGTCAAAGGGTTGACGCGCGACAAGACGCGCAAGCCCGGCAAACAACCGCTGCCAACCGCTACCGTGCAGAGGGTGGTCAACCTGACCCTCGGACCGCCGCCGGGGGATGCAACCCACTGGACCGGCCGGATGCTGGCGAAAGCGGCGGGAGTGAGCCTGCGATCGGTGCAACGTATCCTCGAGGCTCACCAACTCGCGCCGCATCGCATCCGCACGTTCAAGCTGTCGACGGACCCGAAGTTCGCCGAGAAGCTCAAAGACGTCGTCGGCCTCTACGTCGATCCTCCCGCCCATGCGGTCGTCCTCTCGGTCGACGAGAAGAGCCAAATCCAGGCGCTTGACCGCACCCAGCCGGGGTTGCCGATGAAGCCGGGCCGTGCCGGGACGATGACGCACGACTACAAACGTCACGGCACCACCACGCTGTTCGCAGCCCTTAACATCCTCGATGGCACCGTCATCGGCCACAACATGCAGCACCATCGCCACCAGGAGTTCATCCGCTTCCTCAATACGATCGAGGAGCAGGTCCCTGTGGGAAAAGTGATCCACGCCATCGTCGACAATTATGCAACCCACAAGCATCCAAAGGTGCGCCAATGGCTGGCGCGGCATCCCCGCTGGACGTTCCACTTCACCCCGACCTCAGCATCCTGGCTCAACGCGGTCGAAGGCTTCTTCGCCAAGCTCACGCGCCAGCGCCTCAAGCGTGGTGTGTTCCGATCTGTCCTTGATCTGCAAGTCGCCATCAACCGCTTCGTCGCAGACACAAACGATCCCAAACCCTTCGTATGGACCGCTGACCCAAAACGCGTGCTCGCCGCTGTTAATCGCGGGAAGCAAACGTTAAAGTCAGTCCACTAGCGCGTGATCACTACTTTCAACTCAATATAAGCCTATGATGAGAGAAAAATGTCTTTTTGATTGTGACCTAGGACACATCTCGACACGACAGTGCGTAACAGAGTAACAGTTCTCCGATCCGCGAAATTGAGACGTGCTAAAATGGTCGAAACCAATCCTCAAGGCACAAACGAGTCACTTGCCAAAAAAGCGGCGACCGAACTAAAACTGCAACCTAGTGACGTTACCATTGCCGTTAAGGGAACAGGTGGGGCAGAATTCAAGATAACGGGCCAAGCCTCCGAAATACAAAAAATCGGCGATTTACTCCGCGGCAGGCCCAAGGGTTGGGCGGACTTCTTCCGTACGGCTTCGATAGCTGCTGCAGCGAGCGTTACGACAATCATTTTCTCCAGTTTGGTTGGCTCTCAATTTCAATTTTCGAGCTGGGCAAATACAGTCGCAGTTGACAATGCAAAAGACCGTCGTGACAAAGCGCACGAGGCGTTCAATCAAGCAATAACGGCCATCGGAAAACGTCTAACAGCCACGCGTGATTTTATTCCAACACTTCAAAGCCTTGTCAGCAGCCAATCTACCCCCCACGAAAATCTATCCAAATTGAATTTTGAGCTCGATCGCTCACGCATGAACAATTACTACGACGAACTCAAAGAATGGAACGTAGCCTACAACGCATTGCTCGCAACCGTCGATTACGATCTTGACCGGCAGGTTTATCTTCTGACGGGAACCAATTCTGGGAACCTCGTCTCCTATCCAAAGACAAAAAATGTCGATTGCTCAAAGAGCATAATCGAACAGATGCAAATGCCAACCGTGGACTATGAAAAGCATAGCCTGAAAGCTCAGTTTTCCATAATAAATTTTTGTTTTCGTTCAATATCTGACAAGATCGACGATCTAAAGACCAAAATTTTTTCTGACACTGCGTTTACGACGGGTGATAAGGCGTTAGCCGCCGAACTAAATAGTCGTTTGGATGATCTGAATACTATGACAAACACTTTTCAATGCTACGCCAAACAACGGCAAGAATTTTACAATAGTCAAATAGGAAGGTCCGTCATAGGCGCGGTAGAACTATTTTATCTATTAGCACTTGAGTCCATTCGCGGGCATGAGTATGTAGTAAGTCATATGCACGAGGAGCGCAGACCGGATGCTCTTGAGCATTTCAAATCCTCCGACGTGCGCTGCAATCCCACGACAGGCCATTTGTAGTGTTTTGGTAGCAATCGTGCGCACCGAAAGATCCGTCAAGGCGAATTCGCGCTTGGCCATTGCTGTCCCACGGGGCCATGTTCTGCGGGTGGAGAAGGTTGGGTTGGAGTTCGGACCGCTCCGCCACCCGGGCAAGGCGAACTGGAATCCAAGTTTCTCTATCCGCGTTGTCGGTACGAATGTGGGTAGGGCCCACCAACGCTATCCGTAAAGGGCGACTAGTGCCAATGTTTTCGCGGGTGGAGAAGGTTGGGTTGGAGTTCGGACCGTTCCTCCAAGTTTGCAGAGCTAGTGCGTTTTCTTGACCTAAAGCACCGCGTAATTAAGATGCAAATAACGCTGACTGCGAGCCCGCGATTTGGACCTACACATCGACGCGAACCGTGTGCTGTCGGTGGTTGCAGGCCCCCGCAACCAAACGCAAAAGGGCCCTCTCGGGGCCCTTTTGCGTCTTACGGGTTCTAGTCGAGGTTAACGCCAAACGTATCGGCGAAGCCGCGGCGGCCCTTGGCGGTGATCGTCAGGGCGCGCGTGTTTTTTCCGCGTTCGATCCAGCCAAGCTCGAGGCAGCGGCTACACAATGCGGCGCCCACCGCTCCGGCGATATGCCAGCGCCGTTCGCTCCAGTCGAGGCAGGGCCGACAGAACGTCCGCCGCGAACCACTCGGCTTGGCCGGCGTCGCACCGAAACCCGCGAGAAAGTCCGTCCCGGCTGCTGTGACCTCGCCGCCGTCGTCGGCCAGCACGACATGGCCGCGCGCGACCAGTGCATCGGCAATGCCGACGCCGAGCCGGCCGGCGACGTGATCGTAGCAAGTTCGCGCGACGCGCATCGCGTGGTCGACGCGGGATTGTGCGCGGCGCGCCGGCAGCTGCACGGCCGCAACGGTCATGATGCTTTCCAGCATGCTGCCGACAAGCGGCGACGCGACGCGATAGTACCGGTGTCGGCCCTGCTTCTCCAGCGCCAGCAGGTTCGCCTGCGTGAGCTTGGCGAGATGTCCGCTCGCCGTTTCCGGCGCGACCCCGGCTATGCCGGCAAGCTCGGTCGCAGTGAGCGCGCGTCCGTCGATCAACGCCGCTAAAATATTTGCCCGTCCCGGATCGCCAATCAGGGCGCCGAGTTCCGCCATGTCGAGGTGCGGTGTGCTCATGCGACTTATTATATGGGCGCGGGCTGCGGCCTCGCTACGGTCTGCGCCGAAGTATGCAGGCGGACAGGAGTGGCCGAATGGCGAAAGAAGACTCCGCTACGCCGCCTGCTGGCCGAGCCGATCCATCTCGCGCTGCACTAGCTGCCGGTATAGGCCCTCGCGGCGCACCAACAGATCCGGCGGCCCGTCCTGGATGACGCAGCCGGCTTGCAACACGACGATGCGGTCGAAATTGCGCACCGTGGAGAGCCGATGCGCGATCGCGATCACGGTGCGGCTGTTCATCAGCCGGGCCAAAGCGTCGCGGATCGCCTCTTCGGATTCGCTGTCGAGTGCGGAAGTCGCTTCATCGAGCAGCAATAACGGCGCGTCTTTGAGGAAGGCGCGCGCAATCGCGATGCGCTGGCGCTGGCCGCCGGAGAGTTTCACGCCGCGTTCGCCGACGATGGTTCGCGCGCCTTGCGGCAATTCTTCGATGAAATCGCAGCGCGCCGCAAAGGCCGCTTCCAGCACCTCGTCGTCGGTCGCCTCCGGCCGGCCGTAACGAATGTTTTCCATCACCGAGCGGTGAAACATCGAAATGTCCTGCGGCACGACACCGATGGCCTCGCGCAAGCTCTCCTGGGTGACACGCGCGATATCCTGGCCGTCGATCAAAATCCGTCCGGCCTGCACATCGTAGAAGCGCTGCAGCAGCGTGAACAAGCTGGATTTGCCGCCGCCGGAATGGCCGACGAGGCCGACCCGTTCGCCAGGGCGCAAACTGAGATTGAATCTCCGGAAGATCTGCCGGCCATCGGGATAGGCGAAATCGACATGCTCGAACTTGACGCTCGCTCCGCGCCGCACCAGCGGCTCGGCCTCGGGATGGTCGCGCAGCTCGTGCGGCACCAGCAACGTTGCTACGGCTTCGGCAAGCCGGGCGACGTGCTGGGTCATGTCGACCATGGCCACGGCGAGGTCGCGCGTGGCGCTGAGCACCGAGATGGAAAGCGTGCAGGCGAGCACGACGTCGCCGGTGGTCGCTTCGCCTTGGGCCCACAGCGTGATCGCCCAGGACAGCAAGACCAGCGTCAACACGATCGTAACCACGGCATGGAAGATGCGCAATTTTTCGAGATAGAAGAGGCTGCGCCGCCGCGCGTTCAGCTCGCGATCGACGGTGGCGTCAAAGCGGCAATGTTCGCGCAAGATACCGCCGAATGCCCGCACCAGCGGCATATTGGTCACGACGTCGACCATCTCGCCGTCGACGGTCGCCGCCTTGGTGGCGAAGTCGTGGTGCAGCGGGCGGCCCGCGGCCGCGAGCCTGAACAGCACAAGAACCATGATGCCGCCGACGATCGCAAGCGTGGCGGCCATCGGCAGACTGATCGTGCAAACCAGGATAATCGCGGCGATCGTTGCCACGCATGGCGGCAGCACGTTCCAGACGAACATGTTCTCGGCGGTGAATACCGCGTTCGAGGTCGCGGTGACCCGGCTTGTGAGCATGCCGGGCAGCCGGTCGGCGAAGTAGCCGGGCGAATGACCCATCAAATGGCGAAACAGGTCGCGTCGCAGATCACCGGTGACGCCGACGAAGGCATAGTTGGCGACCCAACTGGCGATGCGCCAAAGCAGATTATCGGCGGCGATCAGCGAACCAAGAAGGCAGAATGCCGTCCACACCGCTGCATTGGCGCCACTCGAAAGGGTATCGACCAGAAATTTGACGCCGTATTGCGTGCCCACCGAGCATGTGACCGCGCCAAGCACGGCAGTGAGAATGACCACGTGCGATATCGGCCGTAACCGAATGTAGCGATAGATGAAGCCGAGGGGGGCACCGGCGTAATACGTGAGTTCGGCCATACGAGTTTTCGTCTCCGCCGATAAACGCTGGCCCTCCCCACAGGGCTTCCTTGGCAAGTCTTATTCAGGGAGACGCCGTGAACTGAACGAGTGACCCCCCGTCAGGTTCCGCGTGCCGCCTCGGGCGGATATAAATTTTGGCGACCGTTCGTTACGTCGATGCTGCACACCCCGCGCCTATTTATGGCCTTAGACGTTGACGCCACAGCGCGAAAAAAGTTCCATCCGCTTGAAAAAATTAAGTTCCCTCCATGATTTGAAATATTTCGCCCCTGCAACGTTGTCGGTAGTCGCCGGGTGAGGAACTTTCAAAAACAACGAGGGTCGTTCTATGCACATTGCACAGGTTGCGCCGCTGACCGAAGCCATTCCGCCGAAGCTTTATGGCGGCACCGAGCGGGTGGTGTCCTGGCTCACGGAAGAGCTGATCGCGCTCGGCCATGACGTGACGCTGTTCGCCAGCGGCGATTCGGTGACATCCGCGCGGTTGGAGGCTGTCTGGCCGCGGGCCTTGCGGCTCGACGGTGCCGTGCGCGACCCGAATGCGCTGCATATGATGATGCTGGAGCGCGTCTATCAGTGCGCGTCCGACTTCGATTTTCTGCACTGCCATCTCGACTATTATCCGTTCTCGCTGTTGTCGCGGCAGTCGACCCCGTTTGTCACGACGCTGCACGGCCGGCTCGATCTGCCGGAGCATCAGCCCGTGTTCGACACTTTTTCCTCGGTGCCCGTCGTATCGATCTCGAATGCGCAACGGCGGCCATTGCCGCAGGCGAACTGGGTGCGCACGGTTTATCACGGACTGCCGGCGCAGCTCTTGGCGCCGAAACCCGTCAAACCGTCTTATTTTGCATTCCTCGGCCGTATCGCGCCGGAAAAGGGCATCGACCGTGCCATCCGCATCGCGCAGCATTGCGGCGTGCCGCTCAAGGTCGCGGCTAAGGTCGACAAAGTAGACCAGGAATATTTCGACGAGCAAATCAAGCCGCTGATCGCGGCAGGCAATGTCGAATATATCGGCGAGATTAACGACAAAGAGAAGTCGGAATTCTTAAGCGGCGCGATCGTGCTGCTGGTTCCGATCGACTGGCCGGAGCCGTTCGGCCTGGTCATGATCGAGGCCATGGCTTGCGGTACGCCGGTCATCGCGTTTAATCGCGGCTCGGTGCCGGAAGTCCTCGACGACGGCCTCACCGGATTTGTGGTCGAGGACATTAACGGCGCCATCGGCGCCGTTGACCGGCTTGGCCATTTGTCCCGCGAAAAAATCCGGCGTCGGTTCGAAGAGCGCTTCACCGCGCGCCGCATGGCGCAGGATTATCTGTCCGTCTATCGCAGCCTGTCGGATGCCGTTTCCCCACACCTGCGGCTCGTCGCCGACGACGCGCCGGCGCTGTAAAAAATCCTACAAATCCGCTTCCTCCCCCGGCCGAGTTTCCGGCATCAGGAACCACAGCATCGTGAAGCCTATGATGGCGATCGCGGCGAGCGAAGCGAAGGCCTCCGAGCTGCCGAAACGGTCGGTGATATAGCCGGCCAGCGTCGACGAGAGGGCCGCGCCGATACCGGTCGCGGTGCCGAGAATGCCCTGACCGAGATTAAAATGGCCGGTGCCGCGCGTGAGGTCGGCGACAACGAGCGGCACCATCACCGCAAACACCGCGGCGGTGATGCCGTCGAGAAGCTGTACGGCAAGAAGGAGCGACGGGCTGCTGACTGTGGCGAACAGGAGCCCGCGGATCGGCAGAGCGGCAAAGCCGATCAGCAGCAGCGGCCGGCGCCCCCAAATCTGCGCGCGCCGGCCGACCCACGGCGATAGCGCCGCGACGACAAGCTGCGGCACGACGATGCATGCCGCGATGATGACCGTCGCCCAATGCGCCGAGCGCATGGTGACGGCGCTGCCGACCAGCGGCAGCATGGCGGAATTGGCGAGGTGAAACAGCAACAGACAGCCGGCGAAGATAAGGAGGGGCCGATTGTGCATCAGCGCGCCCGGCTTGATGGGCGGCTTATCGACTTTTCGGCGCGGCGGCGCGCCATGCGCCCGCTCGGGATCGATTTCGCGTTCGGAGATCGAGCGCAGCGCGATCAACGCAGGTACCAGCAGCAGCACCGTGACGATGAAAACGGCGCGCGCGGAGAGCAAATAACCGCACGCGCCCATGGCGGCGGCCGCCAAGCCGTTGCCTACCGAAGCAAAGCGCGCGTTACGTCCGAACCGTTCGCCGATGGCGGCATGGCCGACAAGGCCGAGGCTGATCGCCGCCATGGCTGGGCCAAGCACGCAACTGGCGAGCGCGTGCAGCACCGATCCCGTCAAGACCACCGGAAAGATCGGCCACGCCGCGTAGGTCAAGGCGCTCACGCAGATGGCGGCAATCGAAATGCCGGCGACGAAACGCTCCGAGCGCGCGGCATCGACCAGCGCACCGCCCGGCATTTGCCCGACGAGTGAAACGAAACCCGCAGCCGACAGGACGAGCCCGATATCGACCTGCGTCCAGCGCTGCGTAGTGAGATAAACCGAGACGAACGGTCCGAAACCGGTCTGCACGTCGGCGACGAAGAAAATGAACCAATCGAGCCCGCGCAAGCTGCGTTGCGATGGCGCGAGCGGCGGTTCGGCGCCCTCGGGCGGTCCGCCGGCTGAGGTGGATGCAGCTTCGATCGCGCCGTGCGGATCCGGCCGGGGGCGTGAGCGGCGTAACGGATTTACGGGCAGAATACGTCTCCAGCGGTCGTTTCAAGTGGCGCCCGATCTTTTCCGAAAATCTTGCCGCCCGGACTTAAAATGTCCGAGGGCAAGTTTTTCGGGATCATGCGCCGCTATTCGGGCAGTGGCTCGAGCTTGCCGAGCGCACCGAGGACGACGACGGGCTTCCCCTCCTGATATTCGGGCGCTGCCTTCACCTGGTCGCGCGTGAGTTCGAGCGTGATCTTTGCGTCGGACTGGCCCGGCGGCGGAAAATGCAGTGCGTTCCAATCGACCGCGATCTTGCGGCTGCCGACACCAAGGAATCCGCCGAAATCGACGATCGCGGCGCGCACCTGGCCGCTGCGGTCGACAATCACGTCGGCGATCCGGCCCATATTTTCATTTGCAGCGCTGAGCACTTCGCGACCGAGAATGCCCTCGACTTCGTGAGAGTTGAGGATGGTCTCCGAAGGCGGAACAATCGGGGTCGGCGCCGGCGGTGCCGAGGGTTGATTGCTCGCCGCGGGCGGCGGCGTGTTTTCGGCAAAGGCTATGCCGATCGCGCAAATCGGCGACCAAGTTAGCGACAAGGCCGCGATTGCTGTCGTTATTCTTGCGAGCCTTTTGCCGCGCATGACGGTTCTGGGATGTTGGTTCCGGCCATTCCCGGGTCCGTGCCGATGGAACTCACACCACTAAGCCGAGGAGGCTGTGCTTGTTCCATGCCGCCCGGATTCCCGCGGCGCCGGCGCCGTAAATTCGTGGAAGTTTCTACGATCAGGACGAAAACACGATGGAAACCCGGATATCGCCGTAGATCCGGGTCGTATCGAGCGAGACCGTGTCGCCGTGGCGGCGTACGCGCAGATCGACGCTCGACGAAGAAAGCCGCAAATCGCGCAATGTCACTTCGTCCAGGAACTCCGGCAGCCGCGGATTGCGCAGCCGGATCTCACCGCTAAACGGATCAAATTCGAGCCCAAGCGAGGCTTCGAGCAGCGTGAACGGGGTCGCACTGGCCCAGGCCTGCGGCGCGCAAGCGACCGGATAGAGGGTCGGGCCCTGACCACGCTGGCGTTGGAAGCCGCAGAACAATTCCGGCAGCCGGCGGTGATCCATATAAGTCGCGGCGCTGAACAGGCCGCCGAAGAGCGTGTCGATCGCCGGCTTGCACTGGTAGCGCGCGAGACCGAGCGCAATCAGCGCGTTGTCGTGCGGCCAGATCGAACCGTTATGGTACGATAGCGGATTAAAACGCACCTGGTCTTTCGCCACCGTTCGGATGCCCCAGCCCGAGAAGAATCTCGGCTGCAACAATTCCTTGGCGACGCGCCTGGCGCGGTCGGCGGCGGCGATGCCGGTGAATAGCACTTGGCCGGCGTTCGATGTGCGCACCCGGCAGGGTTTCTTCTCCCCGTCAAGCGCCAACGCGTAAGTCTCGAGTTCGGGACACCAGAATGCGGCCTCGAAACGTTCGGCGAGGCGGCTTGCTTCGGCATCGAGCCGTTGCGCCAC
Organism: uncultured Alphaproteobacteria bacterium; assembly: GCA_963780925.1. Lineage (GTDB taxonomy): Bacteria > Pseudomonadota > Alphaproteobacteria > Rhizobiales > Xanthobacteraceae > BOG-931. The sequence continues at coordinate 42,644 of CAWAEV010000026.1, forward strand.
AGCCTCGCGGTCGAGCCGCCGCGCGCAGCGTGCCGCCATGCGCTTGGCAGCATAGACATAACCTTGCACTTCGACGAGCGCGATCTCGCCCTCGGCGAGGCGTCCGTCGGCGTGGAAGATGGCGTCGTGCGAATCTTTCCAGCCCTGATTGGCGAGGCCTTGCTCGCTGGCGCGCTTATATTCGACGAAACCATCACCGTCGGCGTCGCCAGGGCCGTCGATCCAGGCCAAGGCTGCCTCGATATTCGGCCAAAGTTCGACGATGGTTTGCGTGTCGCCGGTGCGCTCCAGATAAAGTCCGGCAAGCAGGACGAACAGTGGTGTCGCATCGACGCTGCCGTAGTAAAGACCGAACGGCACTTCACGCAGCGCCGCCATTTCGCCACCGCGCATTTCGTGCAGGATTTTCCCCGGTTGCGCATCGGCGAGCGGATCCGTGGTCGTCGCCTGATAGGCGGCCAAGCGGCGCAATACGCCGCGCGCCACTTCCGGCGACCACCACAACATCTGCAATGCCGTGATCAGCCCGTCGCGGCCGAAGGTGGTCGAGTACCAGGGAATGCCGGCGTAGGGGTAGCGGCCTTGCCGCGTGTCCGTCATCAGCATTTCCAGATCGGCTGCCGAACGGCACAAGACCTCGTTGAAACGTTCGTTCGAGGTTTGGACCGAGGTCCGCTCGCGCGTCGACTCGCGCATTTCCCGGCGCGCCGCGATGAGACCTCGCAGGAACGGCAACGGCAGCGAGTCCGTCCGATCGCAACTTACGGCGACGAAAAGCGGACGCATCTCGCCAGGTTCGAGATGAAGCTCATGCACCGCGGAGTCTGTCGTAAGTTGGTCCGGCGGCGGATCGAAGTTGAGCGCGGTACGCCGCACTTTGCCGTCCAAGCCGTTATAGACCAGCAGCACCCGATCGTCGCCGTGAAGTCTTGCCGTAGCGCTGCCGCGCCGGTCGCGGTGCGAGCCGCGCACCTCGAACAGATCGGCAAAGTCGTTCTCGAACAGTATCGATAAGCGCAGGTCGATCGCCTGGTCGCCGTAATTGCGTACGCCGAGCCGTTGATAGGCCGTGTCGCGCCAGAGAAAGATGGTGCGCAGAATGTGAACGCGGTCCTTCTCCATGACGATGCGCTGACCGTCAATCAAATCGGGATTGGTCAGATCGACGGAGAACGCCGAATTGTCGTCGCGCAGATTCGAGCCGAGGAGAAGCGGCGGCCCGTCGTTGACCAACAATTCCAGGCGCGAGAGGTGTCGGGTGTCCTCGTGGAATAATCCGCCGGAATTGCCGGAAGCGCTGCCGATATCGCCGCGGCTGTCGAGAACGACGAAGGTGTCGCCGTATTTGAGCGCGCGCGGCGGCCGGCTCGGCTGTGTCGCGGTGATGGTGAACGCCGCCTCACCGGGAAATGCCGCGGCGGTTTTTGCGGTAATTTTGACAATATTCGACATTGCCGCGGATTGGGCGGAGATCGCTTGAGGTTTAGCGGTGGCCGTCATCTTTATTGCAACTCATGGTCTGATGCTGCCGTGGATGACATCGACGACACGCATCCTGATCGGATCGACGACCACCACATCGTCCGCCACCATGGCATATTTGAGGACCATCGTGTCAGCGATGCCAGCTTGGTCGGGTAGTTCGCCAAGCGCGACCGAGCGGGACACCGGCGCGCCGACGGCGGGTTCGATTCGCGCGGTGGAGGCGCGCACCCGCTGCTGCACCACGGCATTATAGATTGCACTCTTCTGCGCCGGCGTGAGCCCGAGTTTTTGGGTCACTGCGCCGTGCGAAGTCACTCCTTCCTCGGCACCCATGCTTTGGGCAACCGCACTCGCGGTGCCGAGAACGACGGCAAGGACAACGAGGGGCGGAAGCCGGACCCAGCCATTCATGCGGCGCTCCCATGCAAATAAAGTGGAACTCCTCACTCCGCGAACGCGCGAGGGCGGCAATCGGTTCAATCGGACTTTGTTGCACCGCACATTTTTATTTCGGCGGCCCGACCTCGCACGTCACCCAGCGCAAGATTTTCGCTGTGACGAATGGCCACGGAACGCGAAAAGTTCCATAACGCTCTCGTAAGTTGCCGCCGATCAGTGTAAATTTAGCAAGAAATAAAAAAGCTAAATGGGGACGGAGACAATGGCTGCGACAAGCACCACGATTGTCGGATCCGGAGCATCGGCGGCGCAGGCGACGCGCTGGCGGCAGCTTATCTGCGCCATCATTTGCATGGTGCTTATTGCCAATCTGCAATACGGCTGGACGCTGTTCGTCAATCCGATCAACAAGGCGCACGGCTGGTCGATCGCGGCGATCCAACTCGCTTTCAGCATCTTCATCGCGCTTGAGACCTGGCTGACGCCGATCGAGGGCTGGATCGTCGACACGCTCGGCGCGCGGCGCGGACCGAGACTGATGGTCGCCTTCGGCGGCGTCATGGTGGCGCTGGGCTGGATCGTCTGTTCGAGTGCCGGTTCGCTGTCGTCGCTTTATCTCGGCTCGGTGCTTGCCGGCATCGGCGGCGGCGCCATCTATGCGACCTGCGTCGGTCTTGCCGTGAAGTGGTTTCCCGACCGGCGCGGCCTCGCGGTCGGTCTGACAGCGGCCGGCTATGGCGCCGGCGCGGCGCTCACCGTAGTGCCGATCCGCGAGGTGATTGCATCGAGCGGCTATGAGACCGCCTTTTTCTGGTTCGGACTGATCCAGGGCGGCATCATCTTCGTCGTCGCTTGGCTGCTGCGGTCGCCCGATCCCGGCGAAATGGCCGGCGTGGCCGCACCCAAGGTTCCGCAAACGGCACGCAATTACTCGCCGGTGGAGGTGCTGAGCACGCCGGTGTTCTGGTTGCTCTACGTCATGTTCGTGATGGTGTCGGCATCGGGTTTGATGGCGACCGCGCAGCTCGCACCGATCGCCAAGGACTTCAATCTTACCGACGCCGTGGTCTTCCTCGGCGCCACCACTCTCAGTGCAGCCTTGGTGATCGACAATCTCGCCAACGGTGCGGCGCGTCCCTTGTTCGGCTGGATTTCCGACCACATCGGACGTGAATTCACCATGGCGCTCGCCTTCGGTCTTGGCGGTCTCGCCTATTGGGCATTGGGCTCGGCCGGCCACGCGCCGTTGGCCTTCGTGCTGTTCGCGGCGCTGATCTTCCTGACCTGGGGCGAGATTTTCAGCCTGTTCCCGTCGACCTGCACCGATACGTTCGGGGCCAAGTTCGCGACGGTGAATTTGAGCCTGCTCTACACCGCCAAGGGGGCGTCCGCCTTCCTGGTGCCGGTCGCCAATCTGATCAAGGATGCGACCGGCGGCTGGCACATGGTGTTTGTCGTCACCGCGATCATGAATTTCGTGGTCGTGGCCTTGGCGCTGTTCGTGCTCAAGCCGATGCGCGCGAAGATGATGGCGCAAGGCTGAAGCCCGGCGCTTAAATTCGCCGCGGTAATACGGCGGGCGCGGGAGCAATCCCGCGCTCGCATTGCTTTCGAAATGGCCGCGGAAATGCGGCATTCCGGCTCTGGCATAATGTATTATAGTGCGCTATGGGTGCCGGCCCGAACGCAGCCTGGGATCGTCAAATCACTCGGCACAAGGCCGAGTTCGGCTGGGGTTGAGGCGTCTGTTAAGGGTTACGAGCGTCTTTCATGTCTTCCAGCGTGCATCGCATTTCCGTCGCCAAAAGCGACGTTGCGCCGGATGTCGATTCGCAAGACTTGGCTTCGATTTCGCGGCCGCGGCTGGAACCGATCGATACCTCGTTCAGCTTCAAGAACAAGGCCTATGCGGCGCTCAAAACCGTCATCGTCGGCATGGACGTCTATGGCAGCCGCAGCGACATCCGGCTCGACGAGCGCAGTCTGGCGAGCGATTTCGGCATCAGCCGCACGCCGGTGCGCGAAGCGATGGCGCAGCTCGAGCGCGAAGGCTTTGTCCGCTCGGTGCCGCGCCGTGGCGTCTATGTGGTGCGCAAAACCAAGCGCGAAGTCATCGAGCTGATCACCGCCTGGGCCGCGCTCGAAAGCATGGCGGCGCGGCTGATTACGAAAAACGCCAGCGACGATGAGATCGCGTCGTTACGCAAAATGTTCGCCACTTTCGAAAACGGCGAAGTGCGCGCCCATCTCGACGAATACTCGGAAGTCAACATCGAATTCCACCAGACCATCATTCGGCTGAGCCGCAACAGCGTACTGATGGCGCTCGCCGAGAATCTTTTCACCCATATGCGGATGATCCGCAGAAAGACGATCGGCGAGAAGGATCGCGTGGATCGCTCGATCCGCGACCATATCCACATCATCGCTGCATTGGAGGCGCGCGACACCGTGCGCGCGGAGACCCTGGTGCGCGATCACGCGCTCGGCCTTGCCGACCACGTGGCGAAATACGCGGACTATTTGGACTGAATATAGGGAGAACTCCCCATGGCAGACGCAGCAGTAAAGGCGAAAGCGCCGGAAGCCACCGATGCGGCAGAGCAGGAGCTGACCGACGGCTTTCATCTCGTCATCGATGCGCTCAAGCTCAACGGCATCAAAACAATCTACGGCGTGCCCGGCATCCCGATCACCGACTTCGGCCGCATGGCGCAGGCCGCGGGCATCCGCGTCCTCTCCTTCCGTCATGAGCAGAATGCCGGCTATGCCGCAGCCATCGCCGGCTTCCTCACCAAGAAACCCGGCATCTGCCTCACGGTGTCGGCCCCCGGCTTCCTTAACGGCCTCACCGCGCTCGCTCATGCCACCACCAACTGCTTTCCGATGATTCTGATCTCGGGCTCGTCCGAGCGCGAAATCGTCGACCTGCAGCAGGGCGATTACGAGGAGATGGACCAACTCGCCATCGCCAAGCCGCTCTGCAAGGCGGCGTACCGCGTCCTTCATGCGCAGGACATCGGCATCGGCCTGGCGCGCGCTATCCGCGCCGCGGTGTCGGGGCGTCCCGGCGGCGTCTATCTCGATCTGCCGGCCAAGCTGTTCGGGCAGGTGATGGACGCGGAGGAAGGCAAGAAGTCTCTGGTCGAGGTCATCGACCCTGCGCCGGCGCAAATTCCGTCGCCGGGCGCGGTCGAGCGCGCTCTCGATGTGCTCAAGAGCGCCAAGCGGCCGCTGATCATCCTCGGCAAGGGCGCAGCCTACGCGCAGGCCGATGATGCCATCCGCGCGCTGGTCGAAAAAAGCGGCATTCCTTTCCTGCCAATGAGCATGGCCAAAGGTCTTCTGCCCGACACCCATCCGCAGTGTGCGGGCGCCGCGCGCTCGACGGTGCTGAAAGATTCCGACGTCGTCATGCTGATCGGAGCGCGCCTCAACTGGCTCTTGTCGCATGGCAAGGGCAAGGCCTGGGGCGATGCGCCGAAGAAATTCATCCAGATCGACATCGAGCCCAAGGAGATGGACTCCAACGTTGAAATCGTCGCGCCGGTAGTCGGCGATATCGGCTCCTGCGTCGCGGCGCTGCTCGACGGAATGGACGCCAAGTGGCCCGCCGCGCCGGTGGACTGGACGAGCGCCGTCAGCAAAAAGCGTGAAGAGAACGTCGCCAAGATGGCGCCGCGGCTGATGAACAACAACGTGCCGATGGACTATCACGGCGCGCTTGGCGTGCTTCGCACGATCGTTAAGGAGCGACCCGACGCCATCCTCGTCAACGAAGGCGCCAATACGCTCGATCTGGCGCGCGGCGTTATCGATATGTATCGGCCGCGCAAGCGGCTCGACGTCGGCACCTGGGGCGTCATGGGCATCGGCATGGGCTACGCCATTGCGGCGTCGGTCGAGACCGGCAAGCCCGTGCTCGCGGTCGAAGGCGATTCGGCTTTCGGTTTCTCCGGAATGGAGATCGAGACGATCTGCCGCTACAAGCTGCCGGTCTGCGTGGTGATTTTCAACAATGACGGCATCTACCGCGGCACCGATGTCAACGCCGGCGGCGGTTCGGATCCGGCAACGACCGTCTTCGTCAAGGGCTCGCGCTACGACAAGATGATCGAGGCGTTCGGCGGCGTCGGCGTCAACGCGACGTCGCCGGACGAGCTCAGGCGGGCGGTGAACGCCGCCATGGATTCGGGCAAGCCGACGCTGATCAACGCGGCAATCGATCCGGCGGCCGGCAGCGAGAGCGGCAGGATCGGCAACCTCAACCCGAAGAGTGCACTTGGCAAGAAGTGACGTACCGCGGATTCGGGCTCGACAAGGCTAGGAGAGGAAACGATGGCAACGCGCAAGAAAACCGCCAAGGCAAAGACCAAGAAGGCTGCAAAAAAGCCCGCCAAGACGGTCGTGAAGCTCGCGGCAAAAAAGCTCGCGGCGAAGGCGCGAAACGGCAACGGTTTGCCGCGGCCGAGCTCAAAACCTTGGGGCAAGGCAGGCAGGGCGCTCGAGGGCGTCAAAATCCTCGACTTCACTCACGTGCAGTCGGGGCCGACCTGCACGCAATTGCTCGCTTACATGGGCGCCGACGTCATCAAGGTGGAACGGCCTGGCGTCGGCGACATCACGCGCGGCCAGTTGCGCGACGTGAAGGGTCAGGACAGTCTTTACTTCACCATGCTCAACGGTTCGAAGCGCTCGATCACCATCGATTCCAAGCATCCGAAAGGCAAGGAGATTCTCGATCGGCTGGTGAAGACCTGCGACGTGCTGGTCGAGAATTTCGCGCCCGGCGCGCTCGACCGCATGGGGCTGACCTTCGAGCATATCCACAAACTCAACCCGTGCATGATCGTCGCATCGGTGAAAGGCTTTGGCCCGGGACCATATGAGGCCTGCAAGGTTTACGAGAACGTGGCGCAATGCGCGGGAGGTTCAGCATCGACCACTGGCTTCCGCGACGGCCCGCCGCTCGTCACCGGCGCACAGATCGGCGATTCCGGCACTGGCCTGCATCTCGCGCTCGGCATCGTCAGTGCGTTGTATCAGCGCGTTCGTACCGGACGCGGCCAAAAGGTGCTTTGCGCCATGCAGGACGGCGTGCTCAATCTGGCCCGCGTCAAATTGCGCGACCAGCAGCGCCTCAAGCACGGACCGCTCACCGAATACAGCCAATACGGCGAAGGCGTTCCGTTCGGCAAGGCGACGCCGCGCGCCGGCAACGATTCCGGCGGCGGGCAGCCGGGCTGGATCGTCAAATGCAAAGGCTGGGAAACCGATCCCGACGCCTATATTTACTTCATCACGCAAGCGCCGGTATGGACCGCGATCTGCGATCTCATCGGCAGGCCGGAATGGAAGACCGATCCGGATTACGCCACACCGCCGGCCCGGCTGCCGCGACTCAAGCACATCTTCGCCACCATCGAGGAATGGACCAAGACCATGACCAAGTTCGAGGTCATGGAGATTTGCAACAAGCGTGACATTCCGGTCGGGCCGATCCTGTCGATGAAGGAAATCGCCGAGGAGCCGTCGCTGCGCGCGACCGGCACCGTCGTCGAGGTCGATCATCCGGGTCGCGGCAAATACCTGACGGTCGGCAATCCGATCAAGCTGTCGGATTCGCCCGCCGACGTGCGACGCTCGCCGCTTCTTGGCGAACACACCGAGGAGATTTTGCGCAAAGTGCTCGGTTATTCCGAGAAGGAAGTCGCCGACATCAAGCTGTCGGGCGCGATCACCGCGCCGGACAAGCCGGCCAAAGCGGAGGCGGCGTAATAGATCGTCGTCCCTGCCTTCGCAGGCATGACAGCAAGGGACAGGAAGAGAATCTAAATGCGTATCGTGGTTCACGGGCAACAGGCGTTCGGCAAGGCGGTGCTGGAAGCGCTGCTCAAGCGGGGCGAGAATGTTGTTGCCGTTTATGTCGCGCCGGAAAAGCCGGGCGCCAAGGCGGATCCATTGAAAGAGGCGGCGCTTGCCGCCAAGCTTCCGGTCTATCAGCCCGAATCCTACAAAAAGCCCGAAGTGTGGGAGGAATTCAAAGCCTTGAAGCCCGATCTTCAGGTGATGGCATTCGTGACGCTGTTCGTGCCGGAGGAATTCCTCAATATTCCGACCCACGGCTCGATCCAATATCACCCATCGCTGTTGCCGGCTTATCGCGGCGCCAGCGCCATCAATTGGCCGATCATCAAAGGCGAGAGAGAGACCGGCCTATCGATTTTCTGGCCCGATAATGGGCTCGATACCGGCGATGTGCTGTTGCAGAAGAAGACTCCGATCGGGCCCAACGACACGCTCGGCACGGTTTATTTCGACCGGCTGTTTCCGATGGGCGTCGAGGCGATGATGGAATCGGTCGATCTCGTCAAAGCCGGCAAGGCGCCGCGCGTCAAACAAGACGAAGCGAAGGCGACCTATGAAGGCCGCTGCACCACGGAGAACGCCAAGATCGACTGGGGCAAGCCCTGGGAGCAGATCGACCGGCTCATCCGCGGCTGCAATCCCGCGCCCGGCGCCTGGACCACGCTCGACGGCAAGCAATTGAAAATCTTCGACGCCAAGCCCGCGCCGGCGAAAGATCCGAAAGGCATCGCCGGCAAGCTCGGCGAAATCGTCGCGGTGGAAGCCGACGGCTTTACCGTTGTTTGCGCCGACGGGCGCTTCAAAATTTCCCGCGTTCAGCCCGCCGACGGCAAAAAGGTCGAAGCCGGCGATTGGGCGAAGTCCGTCAACCTCGCTGCCAAGGCGCGGTTCACGTGAACCTTGCCGGGTTCAGAGCCTTCGACCCCTCCCGCCGCCATTTGATGGATCTCCAACATGCCCGCCTCGCAACATCAGTCGCCCAAATCGGATATTGAAATTTCGCAGGCCGCCAAGAAACGGCCGATCGTCGACATCGCGCGCGAGAAGCTCGGCATCGCGCCGGAAAATCTCGAACCTTACGGCCACTACAAGGCCAAGGTGTCGATGGATTTCGTCAAATCGCTGCAAAACAAGCCGAACGGCAAGCTCATTCTCGTTTCCGCCATCACGCCGACGCCGGCCGGCGAGGGCAAGACGACGACCACAGTGGGATTGACCGACGCACTCAATCACATCGGCAAGAAGGCAATGCTGTGCCTGCGCGAGCCCTCGCTCGGGCCGTCATTCGGCGTTAAGGGCGGTGCCGCCGGCGGCGGCTATGCCCAGGTCGTGCCGATGGAGGACATCAACCTTCACTTCACCGGCGATTTCCACGCCATTACCTCGGCGAACAATCTGCTCGCGGCGTTGCTCGACAATCATATCTATTGGGGCAACGCGCTTGGTATCGATGCGCGCCGCGTCGCCTGGCGCCGGGTGCTCGACATGAATGATCGTGCGTTACGTTCTATCGTGTCCTCGCTTGGCGGCGTCGCCAACGGCTTTCCGCGCGAGGACGGTTTCGACATCACCGTCGCGTCGGAGGTCATGGCGATATTCTGTCTCGCCCGCGATCTCGACGATCTCAAGAAAAGGCTCGGCAATATCGTCGTCGCCTATACGCGCGACCGCAAGCCGATCCGCGCCGCCGAGCTCAAAGCGCATGGCGCCATGACGGTGCTACTGAAGGAGGCGCTGGCGCCGAATCTGGTGCAGACGCTGGAAGGCACGCCGGCCTTCATCCATGGCGGGCCGTTTGCCAATATCGCGCACGGCTGCAATTCCGTGCTGGCGACGACCACCGCGCTCAAGCTTGCCGATTATGTCGTCACCGAAGCCGGCTTCGGCGCCGATCTCGGCGGCGAAAAGTTCATGGACATCAAGTGCCGCAAGATCGGCCTTGAGCCGTCTTGCGTGGTGCTGGTCGCCACCATCCGCGCACTCAAAATGCACGGCGGCGTCAAGAAAGAGGACCTCAAGGCCGAGAACCTCAAAGCGCTCGAAGCCGGCATGAGCAATCTCAAGCGCCACGTCGAGAACGTGCAGAAATTCGGCATCGTGCCGGTGATCTCGATCAATCGCTTCTCTGTCGACACCGCGGCCGAGATCAAGCTCGTCGAAGACACCTGCAAATCGCTCGGCGTTGAGGCCCTGATGGCCGATCATTGGGCGATGGGCGGCGAAGGTGCGGCCAACGTCGCCAAGGCCGTCGTCAAGATCGCCGAGAGCGGCAAGAGCAAGCTGAAGTTTCTTTATCCCGACGACATGCCGCTTTACGAAAAGATCCGCACCATCGCCAGGGAAATCTATCGCGCCAAGGACGTCACCGCGGACAAATCGGTGCGCGACCAGCTCGCCAATTTCGAAGCGATGGGCTACGGCAAATTTCCGATCTGCGTCGCCAAGACGCAATACAGCTTCTCGACCAATGCCGATGCCAAGGGCGCGCCGAGCGATCACGTCGTCAATGTGCGCGAAGTGCGGCTTTCCGCCGGCGCCGAATTCGTGGTCGCAATCTGCGGCGAGGTCATGACCATGCCCGGTCTGCCCAGGGTCCCGGCGGCCGACGTGATCGATATCGGCCCCGACGGCAAGATCGTCGGGTTGTTTTAACAGTCTTTGTGAGTAGCGAAGCAATGCTTTTGCGTCATCAAACTGGATTGCTTCGCCACGCTCGCAATGACGCAATAGCAGGAGAGAACGATGCTTAAATTCTACTACAGCGGCGCGCCGAACCCGACCAAAGTCGCGCTGTTTCTGGAAGAGACCGGCATGCCCTACGACGCCATCCCGGTCGATACCCGCAAGGGCGAGCAACACAGGCCGGAATTCCTGGCGATCAACCCGAACGCCAAATTGCCGGCGATCGTCGACGGCGACGTCACGGTGTTCGACAGTAGCGCGATTTTGCTCTACCTCGCCGAGAAGACCGGAAAATTCCTGCCGGCAAAGACCGACAAGGCGCGCGGCGAGCTGTTGTCGTGGATGTTCTTCGTGTCGTCCGGCGTCGGTCCCTATTTCGGCCAGGCGGTGCATTTCCGCAATTATGCGCCGGAGAAGCTTCCTTACGCCATCAACCGTTATGTCTTCGAGGCGCGGCGCCATGCCGGCATTCTCGACGCGCGGCTGGCTAAGCAGAAATACATGCTCGGCGACACCTATACCATCGTCGACATGAACGTATGGGGCTGGGCGCGTTTGTTGCCGACCGTGCTCGGCGAGGGCGGTCTTGACGGGTTCAAGAACGTCAAGCGGCTGGTCGACGAGATCAGTGCGCGGCCCGCCGCGCAAAAGGCGGTGACACTGAAGGACCGCCACAAGTTCAAGACCGAGATGGACCAGGAAGCGCTCAACGCGATGTTCCCGCATTTGAAGGAAAAGGTCGCGTAGTCACCGATTTTGGTGCTTGCCGGATAAAGAACGGCGCGGCTTTGCAGCCGCGCCGTTACTGTTAGTGACAATCAAGCTGTTACTGGAACAGCTTCATTGCGTTTTGCAGGGTTTGCAGCACGCCCCACGCCAATGGGAATGCCCACGAAGCCCCAGGCGAGGATGAGTTGCAAGGTCGAATTGCTGTTTTGGTCTTGGGTTGCCATGTTGTTTCTCCTTAAGCGCCTGCCGGCTCGCCCGCCGCATCGACCTCTATTTGGGCCCTGATCGCTTCATGGTCGGGCTTCATATGGAAGCGGTGATGCACCGCCTTGATGAGGAAGTTGCAAATGAAGCCGACGACCAACAATCCCGCCATGATGTACATGGTGACGTTGTAGGCCTGCGCCTTGGGCACGCCCGTGATCGATCTGATACTCGCGGATATAGTTCACCAGCACCGGTCCAAATACACCCGCAGCCGACCATGCGGTGATCAGCCAGCCATGGATGGCGCCGACATAACGGGTGCCGAACATATCCTTCAGATAGGCCGGCACGGTGGCGAAGCCGCCGCCGTACATGCTGATGATGATCAGGAAAGCGAGCACGAACAGCGATACGCTGCCGATCGATCCGGTCCAGGGCACCAGCGCAGTAGAGTACCGTTCCGATGCGCGAAGAAGCAGAAATAGGTGTTCTTGCGCCCGATATAATCGGAGGTCGAAGCCCAGAAGAAACGGCCAGCCATGTTGAACAGGCTGAGCAGTCCGACGAAGCCCGCCGCCGCGACGGCCGACACTTTGCCCGGGAACATTTCCTGGGTCATGGCGGAAGCCTGCCCAAGCACGCCAATGCCTGCGGTCACGTTGAGGCAGAGCACCCACCAGATCAGCCAGAACTGCGGCGTCTTGATCGCGTCATAGACGTAGACGTCGTTCTTGGTGACGAGTTTCTGCTCTACGACCGGCGGCGTGTAGCCTTCCGGCTTCCAGCCCGGCGCCGGTATCCGCACGATAAACGCGCCAACCATCATGAAGCAGAAATAGATGATGCCGAGCGATGATGAAAGTCTCGGCGACGCCGACATGGGTCGCCGTCGAGTATTTTGCCATCAGCCAGACCGAGAGCGGGGAGGCGATGAATGCGGCGCCGCCGAAGCCCATGATGGCCATGCCGGTCGCCATGCCCGGGCGATCTGGGAACCATTTGATCAGGGTCGAAACCGGCGAAATATAGCCGATGCCGAGGCCGCAGCCGCCCAGCACGCCGTAGCCCAGATAAATGATCCAGAGATTGTGCAAGTAGACGCCGAAGCGCCGAAACCAGGAAGCCGCCGGAGAAGCAAAGGCCGGCTACAAACATGGCCTGGCGCGGACCGCCTTCCTCGACCCAGCGGCCGAACACGGCTGCCGAAGTTCCAAGGAAGAAGATGCCGATCGAAAAAATCCAGCCCAGTTCCGGCAGGTGCCAGTCATCCGGCGCGGATTGGCTAATGCCGATCAGCTTCGTCATCGGCAAATTGAATACGCTGAATGCATAGGCCTGGCCGATGCACAGATGGATGCACAATGCCGCGGGCGGCACCATCCACCGGCTGAAGCCGGGCCGGGCGATCGTATGACTACGATCGAGAAATGGGAGCAAAGCCATCGTGTGGTCCTCCTTGGTTCCCCTGTCGCTTGTTTCGGCAGACTTCTTATGAAGACTTGTTGGGCGACTAATTTGGCCTTCGCGTCGCCGTCTCGAGAGAGAAGGCGCCGCCAAACATTGCCTAAAAATCTCCTATAGCGTGAAGCGAATAGCAAGTTCGACCATAGTTAAGGGCTGCCGGGGGTTCAGTTTTTCGTGCTGGCCGCGTCTCGCCTGAATGGGAACATTCCCCGCTCCGGCAGCAATGGAGAAAATATCACTCTTCCTGCGAGGACCTAGGCGGCTTCATCGTGGCAATAAAAATCACGTCTTTTCAGTAAGTTATAATGTAATGTGCGCAGCTTAATCGGCCGAACTTGGGCGGGGCTCCACGGTCTGCCCACCTGTTTGAACTGGCGATAGTGCAGTATGAGGCCAAGTGTCGCGGCAAGGCGTTCTGTTGATGGCTGCCGGCGTATGAAGTCCAGTTCCAATTGCTGTTTCTGCGCCTTAAAAGAGAACGATGAGCCTAACCGAGCCGCCGTCGACATTGCCGCCTGAACAGCGCGGGCGCACCGGGCGGCGCCGGCCGCCGCGCACGCCGAAAGGTCGTCAAGTCGAGCCGCAGGCGCTTGAAGAAATGCGTGCGCTTCTTGGCGACCGCGAACTTCGGCGCGATCTCCTGATCGAACATTTGCATTTGATCCAGGACCGCTACGGGCATCTCTCGGCGGCCCACCTTGCTGCTTTGGCGCAGGAAATGCGGTTGGCACTGACCGAAGTCTATGAGGTCGCCACCTTCTACGCCCATTTCGACGTGGTGAAGGAGAACGAGACCCCGCCGCCGCCGGTCACGGTGCGGGTGTGCGATTCGCTGTCCTGCGCGCTCAACGGCGCGGAGAGATTATTTGCCGAGTTGCCGGGCAAACTGGGAAAAAACGTGCGCGTGGTGCGCGCGCCTTGCATGGGCGCCTGCGACCGCGCGCCGGTCTGCGCCGTCGGCCATGTGCAAGTCATGCGGGCCGACGAGGCACGCACTGCCGCAGCCGCGGCCAAGCCGGCGCACGCGCATGCCTATCCGACGCCTGTCGCCTTTGACGCGTATGTGCGCAGCGGCGGCTACGGGCTGCTTAAGGCCTGCATCGGCGGGACGCGCACGCGCGACGGCATGATCAAAATCGTCAGCGATGCTGGCTTGCGCGGCCTCGGCGGCGCCGGCTTTCCTACCGGCCGTAAATGGTCGTTGGTACGTGCCGAACCGGCGCCGCGACTGTTCGCCGTCAATGCCGACGAGGGGGAGCCGGGCACCTTCAAGGACCGCTACTATCTCGAACGGGACCCGCATCGCTTCATCGAGGGCATGCTGATTGCGGCCTGGATCGTCGAGGCCGCCGACACTTATCTCTATATCCGCGACGAATATCCGGAAGTGCGGCTACTCTTGATCGATGAGATCGCCAAGGTCGAACAAGCCGGCCTGTCGAAGCACACTAAAATTCATCTGCGCCGCGGCGCCGGGGCTTACATCTGCGGCGAAGAATCTGCGATGATCGAATCGATCGAGGGCAAGCGCGGCCTGCCGCGCCATCGTCCGCCCTATGTCGCGCAGATCGGGTTGTTCGGCCGCCCGACACTCGAGCAGAACGTCGAGACGCTCTACTGGGTGCGCGACATCGTCGAGAAGGGCGTCGATTGGTTCACCTCGCAGGGCCGCCACGACCGCAAGGGCTTCCGCAGCTTTTCGGTGTCAGGCCGGGTCAAGAATCCCGGAGTCAAGCTTGCGCCCGCCGGCGTCACCGTGCGCGAACTGATCGACGAATTCTGTGGCGGGATGGCGGACGGCCATAGCTTCAAGGGTTACCTGCCGGGCGGCGCCTCGGGCGGCATCCTGCCGGCATCGATGGCCGATATACCGCTCGATTTCGGCACGCTGGAAAAATACGGCTGCTTCGTGGGCTCGCACGCGGTTGTGATCTTGTCCGACCGGGACGATATGAAGGCCGTGGCGCTTAATCTCATCAAATTCTTCGAGGACGAGAGCTGCGGCCAGTGCACGCCTTGCCGGGTCGGCACGGAGAAGGCGGCGCAGCTGATGGCCCAAGGGCCATGGGACGCTGCCCTCCTCGACGAGCTCTCCGCGCTGATGCGCGACGCCTCGATCTGCGGCCTCGGCCAGGCCGCTCCAAACCCCCTGCTTTGTGTGCTAAAATACTTCCCGGATGAACTAAAGAAGCCGCTGGGACATTGGTGAGCGAAGGCTAATGCTATGAGCGATGGCGACGCACAAAAACAAAAACCCAGTACCTTTTTGATCGACGACTGCGAAATCGACCTCCGCGACGGTGAGACGATCTTCCGCGCCGCGCGCCGGCTCGGCGTCAAGCTGCCGCACCTGTGCTATTTGCCGAAGCCCGGCTACCGGCCTGACGGCAATTGCCGCGTCTGCATGGTCGAGATCGAAGGCGAGCGCGTCTTAGCCGCAAGCTGCATCCGCACCCCATCGCCCGGCATGAAGGTCAAGACCCAGACCGACCGCGCCAAGACCGCGCGCCGCATGGTGACGGAGCTTTTGTTGACCGACCAGCCGGATCGCGTGCACGCGCACGACCCGGATTCCGAATTGTGGAAGATCGCGACGCGCATGCAGCTCGAGCAGGGCCGCTTTCCGCGCCGTCTGGCGCCGGCGCCGGACCGCAGCCACGTGGCGATGGCGGTCAATCTCGATGCCTGCATCCAGTGCAATCTCTGCGTCCGCGCCTGCCGCGAAGTGCAGGTCAACGACGTCATCGGCATGGCCGGCCGCGGCAAAAGCGAAAAGATCGTGTTCGACTTCGACGATCCGATGGGCGCTTCGACCTGCGTCGCCTGCGGCGAATGCGTGCAGGCCTGCCCGACCGGCGCGCTGATGCCGGCGACTTTGGTGGACGAGAATAACGTCTTCACCGGTAAGGCGGACCGTGCGATCGACAGTGTTTGCCCCTATTGCGGCGTCGGCTGCCAGCTCACCTATCATATCGAGGACGACAAGCTTCTCTATGTCACCGGCAAGAACGGGCCGGCCAACGAGAACCGGCTCTGCGTCAAGGGCCGCTTCGGCTTCGACTATGTGCACAATCCGCAACGGCTCCTAAAGCCGATGATCCGCAGGGACGGCGTGCCGAAAATTCCGCACGAATTCATCGACCCGTCGAATCCGTGGACGCATTTCCGCGAAGCGACCTGGGACGAGGCGCTCGATCGCGCCGCTTCGGGCTTGAAGAAAATCCGCGACCACGACGGCCCGCAAGGTCTCGCCGGTTTTGGTTCAGCGAAGGGCTCGAACGAGGAAGCCTATCTGTTCCAGAAACTCGTTCGCACCGGCTTCGGCACCAACAATGTCGATCACTGTACGCGGTTATGCCACGCCTCCTCGGTTGCTGCTCTGATGGAAGGCGTCGGCTCCGGCGCGGTGTCGGCGACTTTCAACGAATGCAAAAACTCGGAAGTCATTTTCGTCATCGGCGCCAATCCGACGGAAAATCACCCCGTCGCGGCGACTTTTTTCAAGCAGGCGAAAAAGCGCGGCGCGACCTTGATCGTGGCCGATCCGCGCGGTCAGGCGCTCAAGCGCCATGCAACGCATATGCTGCAGTTCAAGAACGGCACCGACGTGGCGATGCTCAACGGCATGCTCAACACCATCGTCGCCGAGAAGCTCTACGACGAGCAATACCTCCAGACCTATATCGAAGGCTTCAAGCAGTTCGCCGAGAGCATCAAAGACTACACGCCGGAAGAGATGGCGCCGATCTGCGGCGTCGAAGCCGACGTCATCCGCACCGTGGCGCGCAAATTCGCCCGGGCCAAATCGGCAATCATCTTTTGGGGCATGGGTATTTCGCAGCACACCCACGGCACCGACAACGCGCGCTGCCTGATAGCGCTGTCATTGATCACCGGCCAGATCGGCAGGCCCGGCACCGGCCTGCATCCGTTGCGCGGCCAGAACAACGTCCAGGGCGCCTCCGACGCCGGACTGATCCCGATGTTCTTCCCCGACTACAAGTCGGTCGAGGATCCGCAAATCCGGGCGCGCTTCGAGGACGCCTGGGGGACCAAGCTGCCGCCGAAGAAGGGCCTCACCGTGGTCGAGATAATGGACGCGGTCCACGCTGACGTGGTCAAGGGCATGTACATCATGGGCGAGAACCCGGCGATGTCCGACCCGGACCTCAACCACGCCCGCGAGGCGCTGGCGCATCTCGAGCATCTCGTGGTGCAGGATTTGTTCCTCACCGAGACCGCCGTCTATGCCGACGTGGTGCTACCGGCTTCGGCGTGGCCGGAGAAAGACGGCACCGTCACCAACACCAATCGCCAGGTGCAGATGGGGCGTCAGGCGCTGCCGCTGCCAGGCGATACGAGGCACGACTGGTGGCTCATTCAGGAAGTCGGCCGCCGCATCGGCCTGCCGTGGAACTACAAAGGTCCGGATGAAATCTATACCGAGATGGCGTCGCTGATGCCGTCGCTCGACAATATCTCCTGGGAACGCGTGCAGCGCGAGAGCGCCGTCACTTATCCGGCCGACGCGCCGGACAAGCCCGGCCGCGACGTCGTGTTCGACAAGGGTTTCCCGCGTCCAGGCGGCTTCGGCAAGCTCGTTGCCGCGAAGCTCCGGGCGCCGGACGAGACCCCGGATGCGGACTATCCCTTCATCCTCACCACCGGGCGTGAGCTCGAGCACTGGCATACCGGTGCCATGACGCGTCGCGCCACCGTGCTCGACGCGCTCGAGCCGGGTGCGGTCGCATCGGTGTCGCGCGGCACCATCGCCAAGCTCGGCATCAAGCCAGGCGACATGATCCGCGTTGCCACCCGCCGCGGCACAGTCGAGCTGACGGCGCGCCAGGACGACGCCATTCCCGACGGTGTCGTGTTCATCCCCTTCGCCTTCGTCGAGGCGGCGGCGAACCTGCTCACCAATCCGGCGCTCGATCCGTTCGGCAAAATCCCCGAATTCAAATATTGCGCGGCGCGGGTAGAAGCGATCGATCCGGCGACGCGGGTGGCAGCGGAGTAAATCTCCCCCTCCAGGCAAGGGTGAAGCGCGGTGTATGCTGCGCCCATGGCTGACATCGGCATTAGCGACGTCGACCCGCACGACGAGATCGTGCGCCTCGAAGCGCGCATCGAAGAGCTGGCCGACAAGCTCGAGAGCTGCCGCAAATTCATTCTGGCCGGGCGTGTCGCGGTGGCGGTTGGCGGCGCTGTCCTCATTGCTTTGCTGTTCGGCGCGATCGCTTTCGATCCTGCGATAATGGCCTGCGCGGTGGCGGCGCTGCTGGGCGGTATTGTCGTCGTCGGCTCGAACGGCAGTACCGCGAAAGAAACAGCGCGCGAGATGGCTGCGGCCGAGGCCAGTCGCGCGGCGCTGATCGGACAAATCCAGCTTCGCGTGATCGAAGGCGGCACGACGCTGCACTGACGTGCGTATGCTACGCCTTCTTCGCGTCCTTAAAATACACTTCCACCGGGCCGGTGAGCTTGATCGTCAGCGGATTGCCGTAGCGATCCTTGGTCTTGGCGGCCTCGACGCGGATCCAGCCTTCGCTCACGCAGTATTCCGCCACGTTGGTCTTATCGACGCCCTTGAAGCGCACGCCGACGTCACGCTTGAGCGCTTCGGCGTCGTAATGCGGACTCTTCGGATCGGTTGACAGACGGTCGGGTGGGGCGTCGGGCATGGATGGATTTCCTGTGCCTGGCTTATGGACTTTCCGCAAGGGGAGCCGTGGGTTACACTGACGTAATGTCTCTCGCCGCCGACGCCGCAGCGCACTTGCCGACCTTGGGCCTCCCGCGCCATGACTGGACGCGCGAGGAGTTGCGTGTGCTGTTCGACCTCCCGTTCCCGGAGCTGATGTTCCGCGCCCAGAGCGCGCACCGGGCGAATTTCGATCCGGCCGAGGTACAGATTTCCACGCTGTTGTCGATCAAGACCGGCGGCTGCCCGGAGGATTGCGCCTATTGTCCGCAGAGCGCGCGCTACGATACTGGCGTGCGCGCGGAAAAATTGATGGCGCTCGACGCCGTGCTCGCCGAGGCGCGCGCTGCCAAAAGCGCCGGCGCCAGCCGCTTCTGCATGGGCGCGGCCTGGCGCGAGCCGAAGGACCGCGACCTCGACACTGTTTGCGCGATGGTGGAGGGCGTCAGGGCGCTGGGTTTAGAGACTTGCGCGACGCTCGGCATGCTGACAGCGCCGCAGGCGCGCCGCCTCAAGAACGCGGGTCTCGATTATTACAACCACAACCTCGACACCTCACCCGAGTTCTACGGCGAGATCATCACCACCCGCGCCTATCGGGATCGCCTGGAGACGCTGGACCATGTGCGCGAAGCCGGCATCCATGTCTGCTGCGGCGGCATCGTCGGCATGGGCGAGACCCGCGAGGATCGCGTCGGCATGATCGCAACGCTGGCGTCTCTCCCAGTGCATCCGGAATCGGTGCCGATCAACATGCTGGTGCGGGTCGCCGGCACGCCGCTGGCGGAGCACGGCGCGCTCGACCCCATCGAATTCGTGCGCACCATCGCGGTCGCGCGCATCGCGATGCCGCGCTCGGTGGTGCGGCTCTCGGCCGGCCGCGAGGACATGAGCGAAGAGACGCAGGCCTTGTGCTTCCTCGCTGGCGCCAATTCGATCTTCTACGGGCCGAAACTCCTCACTACGCCCAATCCCGGCCGCGACCGCGACCGCGAGCTGATGGACAAGCTCGGCATGCTGCCGATGGAGTGAGCTCCTCAACTGCTACATCGATTGCCTGCCTGGCCGTGATGTCGATGACAGGGACATCACGCGGGTCAAAACGAACAAATAGCGAGGTTGCCTATCCATGAGGACAGAGCAGGCTGTCGGAAGCCGGAATCGACCCTCTTTTCTCGCATCTCTTTGCGTCATCGCCGTTGCCTTCGTTTCGCTTTCGGTCGTCGCTTTCGCGGAGCAACCGGGCGACATTCTCAGCAGAGACGGCGTGCTGCGCGATCCCGAAATCCCGTCCTTGGGCAACCCTAAAGGGGACCTAACGGTCGTCGAATTTTTCGATTACCAATGCCCGTACTGCAAAAAGATGGCGCCCGAACTGGCGCAGTTAGTGCGGGAGGACGGCAATATTAGACTGGTCTTGAAAGACTGGCCGATCTTCGGGGCGATTTCGACCGCCGCAGCGGAAATAGCGTTGGCGACGAAGTATCAAAGCAAATACGCTGAAGCTCATGACGCCTTGATCGGAGCCGAAGCCAAGCTCACCAAGGCCAGTATCGCCGAGCTTCTTGCCAAGGCCGGCGTCGACGTCGACTTGGCGATCAAGGACCTCCAGGCACATCAAAAGACGATCGACGATCTGTTGGCCCGCAACGAGGCCCAGGCGGAGGCCTTCGGCTTTGACGGCACGCCCGGTTTTATCGTCGGCACGTTCCGAGTGCCCGGCGTCGTCGAAATGACGGTATTCAAGCAAATCGTCGCCGATGCCCGCGCGAGAGCGAAGAAGCGGAAATCTTAGGTCGGTCGAGTGCCGTAGGGATTAGCACATCCCCGTGATCCCCACCTACATCCGGATCGACGTGTAGTGGCGTGATTAGTATTCTCCGGACGAAGAGGAAGCCATTATGGCACGGACCCGTGCGTTCAAATCGGGAAACAGTCAAGCCGTACGCATCCCGGCTGAGCTCGCTTACACGGACACGGACGTTGATCTCGAAATTACGCTCCTTGGCAGCGTCATCACGATCTTCCCGGCGCGCAGCAATATAAGAGATGTTGTGGCCGCGCTTCGCCGCATGCCCAAGCCACCTCACACAGAAAAGAGGCAGCCGATTGAAGTCCCCGGGCGCTCGTGAGATTGATGATTGTAGACCGGATTGAGCAAAGCGAAATCCGGGGTGCAGCGGTCAGATTCTAGGCGATGGCCTCCCAGTCACACCCCCGCTGCGCCGCCATCGGCACGTGGGTCGTGCGCGCCTTCGCAGGTGCCGTTCGGGTGAAGCACCACGGCCCCGGCGTGACCCATGACGTCGGAATAAGGCTCGGCCAGCACATCGACATCGTGGCCGGCGGCGGCGAGTCGGTCGACCAGATTGCCGTCGAAGCGCGGCTCGAGTCGCAGCGCAGTTTTCGGCGCCCCCCAGGTGCGGCCCAGCACCCAACGCGGCCGGTCGATCGCGTCGAAAAGTGGCTCGCGGAAATCGACGTAACGCGTGAACAGTGCGCTCTGCGTCTGCGGTTGGCCGTCTCCGCCCATGCAGCCATAGGCCATGATGCGTCCGTCGTTGAGCACGGCGAGCGCCGGATTGAGGGTATGGAACGGCAGCCGCCCGGGGCGGAGATAATTGAGCGCGCCGGCATCGAGCGAAAGGCTTGAGCCGCGGTTTTGCATCAGCACGCCGGTCGCCGGCAATACGCAGCCGGAGCCGAATTCCCAATAGAGCGACTGAATATAGGAGACGACGAGGCCGCCGCTATCGGCGGCGCCCATCCAGATCGTATCGCCTGAGCCGGCGGCAAGCGGCCAGCGCGCCGCCTTGCTGCGGTCGATCTTCATCGCTTCGCCGGCGATATAACGGTCGTCGAGAACGCGCTCGAGCGAATGGGCCAGATAATTCGGATCGGTGACGACGCGGTCGCGCACGCGCAACGCGCGCTTGGTCGCCTCGACCAGGCCGTGAATATGATCAAATCCTTCCGCTTCACTCACGCCCAAGCGCGCGAACAAAGCCAGAATCATCAGCGACACGACGCCTTGGGTCGGCGCGTCGGTGTTGCAGAGCGTGCCTGTAGGCAGCGCGACGCGCAGCGGCTCGGCAAGCGTTGCTCTATAGCGCTCCAAATCGAGGCGTGTGACCGGGCTGCCGATGCGTTCGAGGTCGGCAGCGATCTCGCGGCCGACATCGCCGCGATAAAAATCGTCGAGCCCGGTATGGGCGAGATGCGACAGCGTGGCGGCGAGCGCATTCTGCTTCAATTTGTCGCCGACCGCCGGCGGCTTGCCGTCGACCAGAAATGTCGCGGCGAAACCGGGCACATCCTTCAAATCGGCGATGTGCTCCTGGGCCAGCCGCGCCTGGCTGCGCGTGACCGCATAGCCGTCGCGCGCCTGCGTAATCGCCTGCGCAAGCAGGACCTCAAGCGGCAATTTCCCGCCATGGGTCTTGGCAGCGTCCAACGCCAGCATCCAGCCGGCGACGGCGCCGGGCACGGTCAGCGCCGCCAGCGGTCCGCGCGTCGGGATCGTCTCGTAGTCCCGATAAAGCTCAGGCTTCGCCAACTGGCCGGCGGGTCCCGCCGCCATAATGGAGCGCACGCGGCCCGACGGTTCGCGTATGAGCCAGAAGCCGTCGCCGCCGAGGTGGTTCATGTGCGGGTAAACGGCGACGATCACCGCGGCCATGGCCACCATGGCTTCGAGCGCATTGCCGCCCTCGGCGAGGGCGCCACGGCCGGCTTCGACGGCGGCAGAATGCGGCGCGCAGACGACGCCGCGGCGATGGCCGGCGCTGTGCAAATCCATGTTGTTCAGTTCACTGCGGTCGTTTCGAAGCCGCGCTTGCGCAACAGTGCGTCCGCGCTCGGCAACCGGCCGCGGAATGCCCTATAGGCGTCGGCAGGTTCCTGCGAGCCGCCGGCTGCGTAGATCGCTTCGCGCAACCGCTTTGCCGTCGCCGGATCGAATATGTCGCCGGTCTCCTCGAAGGCCGCGAAAGCATCGGCGTCGAGCACTTCCGACCACATGTAGCTGTAATAGGCCGCGGCATAGCCGCCGCCGGAGAAGATATGGGCAAAGTGCGGCGGCCGGTGCCGCATGGCGATCTCGTCCGGCATGCCGATACGCGACAGCGCCTTGGCTTCGAACGTCGTAGAATTGATTTCGTCGGGCTGCGACAGCGAATGGAAATCGAGATCGACCACGGCGCAGGCGATGTATTCGACGGTGGCGAAGCCCTTATTGAAATTGCGCGCGGCGATAAGCCGTTGCAGCAACTCTTCCGGCATCGGCTCGCCGGTCTGATAGTGGCGAGCAAAGCGCCGCAGCACTTCCGGCTGTTGCAGCCAGTGTTCGTAAAGCTGCGACGGCAATTCGACGAAATCGGTGGCGACGTTGGCGCCGGCGATGGTCGGGTAGGTAACGGACGATAGTAGACCGTGCAGCGCGTGACCGAATTCGTGGAATAGCGTGCGCGCGTCCTCGAAGCTCAATAGCGTCGGCTCGCCCTCCGGGGCTTTGGCGAAGTTGCAGACGTTGACGATCAGCGGCCGGACGTCGCCTGAGAGCTTTTCCTGGTCGCGTAGCGAGGTCATCCAGGCGCCGCTGCGCTTGGAGGGCCGCGCAAAATAGTCGCCGAAGAACAGGCCGACCTTGTTGCCGTCGGCGCCGCGCACGTCCCACGCCCGCACGTCGGGATGCCAGACCGGCGCGCTGGCGCGGATGAAGGTCAATCCGAACAGGCGGGCCGCCGTATAGAAGGCGGCCTCGATCATGCGGTCGAGGTTGAGATAGGGCTTGATCGCGGTCTCGTCGAATTCGCATTGCCGGTGCCGCAGCTTCTCGGCGTAGTAGCGCCAGTCCCAGGGCTCGAGCTTGAAGTTGCCGCCTTCTTCGTGGATCAGCGCCTGCATGGCGTCGCGATCGGCGAGCGCGCGCGAGCGCGCCGGGGCCCACACCGCGTCGAGGAGCTGCCGCGCCGCCTCTGGCGTGCGCGCCATGGCATCGTCGAGCCGGTAATGGGCGAAGTCGGCATAGCCGAGAAGCAGCGCCCGCTCGGCGCGCAGCCGCACCGTCTCGGCGATCAGCGCCTTGTTGTCGGTCGGCCCGCCATTGTCGCCGCGCATGATGAAGCCGCGGAATATCCTTTCGCGCAGGTCCCGCCGGTCGGAAAATTGCAGGAATGGCTCGACGCTCGAGCGCGACAGCGTCACGGCGTAGCCGTCGAGCCCGCGGTCGCGCGCCTCCGAGCGCATCGCCTCGCGCATGAAACCGGGCAGGCCGGCCAACTCGGCTTCACCATTGAGCTGCAGCGTGAAGGCCTGCTCGTCGGCCAGCACGTTCTGGCTAAACGCCGTGCCGAGCTCGGCGAGCCGTTCGACGATCTCGGCGAGCCGCTTTTTCGCTGCGCCCTCGAGCGCCGCGCCAGCGCGGCGGAAGCTCGTATGGTAGCGCTCGGTGACGCGCCTTTGCTCGGCATTGAGCTCGAGCGTGTCGGCTCCGCGCATCACCGTGTCGATGCGGCGGAACAGCGCTGCATTGGTATGGATCTTGTTCCAATGCCGGGCAATCTGCGGCGAGAGCTCGCGCTCGATTTCGAGCAGCGCGTCGTTGGTATGTGCGCCGGCGAGGAGCCAAAACGCGTTGCCGACGCGCTCCAGCGCCCGCCCGCTCAATTCCAGGGCGGCGATGGTGTTGTCGAAGCTTGGCGGCGCGGTATCCGCCGCGATGGCAGCGACCTCGGCCTCATGCTCGGCAAGCGCGCGTGGATAGGCCTCCCGGAAGTGCTCGGGGGCAATGCGGTCGAAAGGCGGAACCCCCTCGGGAGTGGTCCAGGCCTCGAAAAACGGGTTGGCGGCGGCAGGGGCTTGGGTCGTTTCGGGCATTGGGATGGGTCTTACCAAAGGCGGGTGCGGCCGTGATATACGTCATCCGATCGGCGCTGCCAAAGTCGCCAGGAGAGCGCGAAGGAGAGCCATATGCCCCGTCATCCCCATTATCTGCCTCATGGCGTTATCCCGGCCGTCATCCTGCCTTTTACCGACGATCTGGCGATCGACGAGGGCGGCTTCCGTAAGCACCTGCGGGACGTGGCCGCAACCGAGGGGCTCTCCGCCATCACCGTCAACGCCCATTCGACCGAGGTCGCTTCGTGCAGCTTCGACGAGCAGCGCCGCGTGCTCGACATCGCGCAGGACGAGATCGGCGGCCGGCTGCCGATCGTCAACGGCGTGTGGGCCGACGGCAGCCTTGAAGCCGCGCGCATCGCGCGCATGGCGGAGGAGGGCGACGCCTCGGCGCTCCTGGTATTTCCGCCGGCGCCGTTCACGCTCGGGCAATCGCCGGCCATGGCCGTCGAGCATTTCAAGCGCATCGCCGATGCGACGAGCCTGCCGCTGATCGCGTTCCAGTACCCGCTGGCGACCGGGCAGGGCTATCCGCGCGACACGCTCCTGAAGATGGTCGAGGAGGTGCCGACCATCCGCGCCATCAAGGACTGGTGCGGCAATATTCCGCAGCACGAGATGCACGTCCGCGAGCTGCAAAGCCTCAAGCGGCCGGTCAACGTGCTCTCGACCCATAGCGCCTGGCTGTTGAGCTCGCTGGTGCTGGGCTGCAACGGTCTCCTGTCCGGGTCCGGCAGCGTCATTGCCGACCTGCAGGCAGCGCTGTTTCGAGCGGTAAAGGCCGACGACCTCGCCGAGGCACGGCGGCTGAATGATCGCATCTATCCGCTGGCGAAAGTGTTCTATTCCGAGCCCTGGGCCGACATGCATAACCGCATGAAGGAAGCCCTGGTGCTGCTCGGCCGGCTGCCGCGCGCCGCGGTGCGGCCGCCGCTCGTGAAAATCGGCCGCGCCGAGATCGAGCGCATCCGCGTCGCCCTGGTCGAGGCCGGCCTGTTGTCGGCAAAAGCCGCGCGCGACGCGGCTTAATTCTCCGCCTCCGCAGAGGAAGCCCCCATGGACAGCTCTACACCTTCACGCCCCCGCCGCATCCTCTGGCCGAACGTGCTGACGGTCTTCAGCGCGGCGATTTTGATCAGCGCCGAAGTGTTCGGCGCGGCCTTTGCCGGCAGCTGGGCGATCGCCAACCTGTTCGCGCTCGGCACGCTCGGCGCGCGCCTGCTCGACGGTCTCTTTATTCTCTGCGGCATCGCGGTGATGGTGCAATTCGTGCGCGCGGCGCACCACGTCGAACCGCTCGTGGCGGACTGAAAGCGGCGGACGCGCCGCCGCTGTGCCGCCTCATGCACAGTTGGAGCGGCGTTTTACTCTTCGTTAAAACTAAAAAGCTTGCACGCGTTGGCTAAATCGCTTATTTCGGTTTTGCCCAATTTCGCACGTGCCTGTGGCCGTGTGTCGGTCGGTGGGCATCCGGACAAGAGGCCGGACAGCCGCCTAAGGAAGAGACTCTACTTCCTTGCTCCCGCGACCGGCAGCCGGAGGCGAAACCGGCAATGCCAGCTCTCCACTGGCGACGCGGCTTAAAGCAACGACGGAAGGGCTTTTTTGGTTACTGCCGGCGCTAATGCCGGGGACACCGAAGAGGCTTGTCCATCTTTGCCAGCAGTGCGGAACGGGATCTCCCTCATCCGGACCAAGGCAGCAATCACGGCGACGCATGCGACTCCGCAATGACGCGGGACCGCGCACGTCGCAGGAGGTTCACCTCGGCGGCTACGCCGCCTGCCGGATCAGGGAGCTGGGTGGCATGACCACACGCATCCGCGAATTTCTCAAGCATCGCACCGATAACGGACCTTGCCTCGTCGTCGACCTCGACGTCGTGCGCGAAAATTACCAGAACTTCGCCAAGGCGCTGCCGGACACCAAGGTGTTCTACGCCGTCAAAGCCAATCCGGCGCCGGAAATCCTCAAGCTGTTGGCCGATCTCGGCTGCTGCTTCGACGTCGCATCGTTGCCCGAGACCCATGACGTGCTGGCTGCCGGGGCGACACCGGACCGCATTTCCTACGGCAACACCATCAAGAAAGAGCGCGAGATCGCCGAAGCCTTCCGGCTCGGCGTCACGCTGTTCGCGGTCGACTGCGAGGCCGAGGTCGAGAAGGTGGCGCGCGCCGCGCCCGGCAGCCGCGTGATTTGCCGCATCCATTGCGACGGCTCCGGCGCCGAATGGCCGCTGTCGCGCAAGTTCGGCTGCGAGCCCGCTTATGCCGCCGATATTCTGGAGCACGCGCACAAGAACGGGCTCGCCCCTTATGGCATTTCCTTCCACGTTGGCTCGCAGCAGCACAATGTCGAAGCCTGGGACCGCGCGCTGGCCTCGGCGGCGGCGGTGTTCCGCACTTGTGCGGAACGCGGCATTGCGCTTTCGATCGTCAATCTCGGTGGCGGCTTCCCCGCCCGATACGTACGCAAGACGCCGAAGCTCGAGAGCTACGGCAAGGCGATCTTCAAGGCGCTGCGCAAGCATTTCGGCAACAACCTGCCCAACACCATCGTCGAACCCGGCCGCGGCCTCGTCGGTAATGCGGGCATTATCGAAGCCGAGGTGGTGCTGATCGCCAAGCGCAGCCCCGAGGACGAGGTGCGCTGGGTCTATCTCGATATCGGCAAATTCCACGGCCTTGCCGAGACCATCGGCGAATCGATCCGCTACCCGATCCGCACCACGCACGATCGCGACGAGACCTCGCCTTGCATCATCGCCGGCCCGACCTGCGATTCGGTCGATGTACTCTACGAGAAGACGCCGTATCCGCTGCCGGTGTCGCTCGCCATCGGCGACAAGGTCCTGATCGAGGCGGCCGGCGCCTATACCGCGACCTATTCCTCGGTCGGCTTCAACGGTTATCCGCCGCTGCGGCAATACGTGATCTGACCAGCCGCGCAGTCGTTGCGATGAGCAAAGCGACATGGCAATCAGCCTGGATTGCCTCGCTCTGCTCGCAATGACGCCCTCTGCCATCACGTCAGGTCGACGATGCCTGCCCCGCCGTTCTCCGTGCCCCAGGCCAGGAACAGGCCATCGGCGCTCCAGGCGAGCGCCGTGACCGGCGCCTCGCCAGGTTTCTTGGCCAAAATCTCGGCGCCATCTTCAATCCGTACCAGGAGCACCATGCCATCGCCGTAGCCCGCGGCGACGATGTCCTGCTTGGGATGGCAAGCGACGACCTCGATGCGGTGCTCGGACGGCGCCAGCAGCCGCGGTTGCTTGCCCATCGGGCCGTCCTTGCTTTGGAACGGCCACAGGATGAGCTGGGTCGCGCCGGAGGTTGCCAGCCAATGACCGCCGAGCGTCCAGCCGAACGAGGTGACGCGCGCGCTATAGCCGGACATGCGCATGTGCTGGCGATCGACCAGCCGCCAGCCGTGCAGTATCGGCTCCTGCATGGTGGTGACAAGAAAGCGGCCGTCCGGGCTCACCGTGGCGCCGAGATGCGAGCCCTTCCATTCGAGCTTTTCCGGCGTGGCGCCCGCTGCGTTCGGAAACCACAGCGTGGCCCCATTGTAATGGGCGATCGCGAGCCGAAAGCCTTTGGGCAG
Organism: uncultured Alphaproteobacteria bacterium; assembly: GCA_963780925.1. Classification (GTDB taxonomy): domain Bacteria; phylum Pseudomonadota; class Alphaproteobacteria; order Rhizobiales; family Xanthobacteraceae; genus BOG-931. Next base: position 70,683 of record CAWAEV010000026.1, read on the forward strand.
GAAAGCGAGCCCGCCGACCGTCGAGGGCGCTTCGAAGCTGCGCAGCTCCTTGGCTTGAACGTACGCCGTCTTGCCGGCCGACCAGGCGACCGCGCCGTCGGGTCCGAGCGCGACATGATCGATCCAGCGATGCTTGGCATCGCTCGCCAGCGCGCGACTGGAGCCCAGATCCGTTGCGATCAGCTTGCCATCGTCGCCGCCGCTGACGACGCGTTCGCCGTCGGCCGCGGTGGCCAGGATCGCGCCGCCATGCACAGCCATCCGTCGCAGTTCGCCGCCCGGCTCGGCGAACAGCAGCGCCTCTTCGCCGAGAACGAACACGACGGTGCGGCCGAGAAAATGCGCGGCGAAGACGGCGCCGCCCGCGTCCACGGCGCGCGTACGTTCGACGACAGAGACGGTATCGTTACGCGTGTCGCTCATTCCAGGCGACCTAGGCGACGCAGCTCTCGAACCCTTCGGTGATCTTCTTGCCCGGCAGGTTGCGGCCGATAAAGACGATACGGCTCTCGCGCTTCTCGTCCTTTGTCCACGGCCGCTGATGATCGCCGTCGAGGATCATGTGCACGCCCTGGAACACGAAACGCTCGTCGTCGCCCTTGAAGGAGAGGATGCCCTTGCAGCGCAAAATGTTCGGGCCCTCCTTCTGCACCAGATCCTGCACCCAAGGAAAGAATTTGTCCGGGTCGAGCGGCTTATCGCTTTTCAGCGCGATCGATTGCATCTCCTCGTCGTGATAGTGCTTCAGCCCGCCGTGCTTGTGGCCGTGCGCGTGGCCGTGATCGTGGTCATGATGATGATCGTGGCTGTGACCGTGGCCATGATCGTGGTGATGGTCGTGATCGTCGCCTTCGAGAAAGGCCGGCTCGAGATCGAGGATGCGGTCGAGATCGAAGGCGTTGCGGCCCAACACTTCGTCGAGTGCAATCTTGGCGCGTTGGGTCTTGTGCAGCCTGGCGTAGGGATTGATGCCGCGGATACGCGCCTCGACGTCGTCGAGCTCCTCCGGCGAAACCAGATCGGTTTTGTTGATCAGGATCACGTCGGCGAAGGCGATCTGGTTCTTGGCTTCCGGCGCGTCCTTGAGCCGATCGTTGAGCCACTTGGCGTCGGCGACCGTCACCACCGCATCGAGCTTGGTCCTGCGCCCGACATTCTCGTCGATGAAGAAGGTCTGCGCCACCGGGGCAGGGTCGGCGAGGCCAGTGGTCTCGACGATGATGGCGTCGAACTTGCCCTTGCGCCGCATCAGCCCGTCGAGGATGCGCACCAGGTCGCCGCGCACGGTGCAGCAGATGCAGCCGTTGTTCATCTCGAAGACTTCCTCGTCGGCGCCGACGACGAGGTCGTTGTCGATGCCGATTTCGCCGAATTCGTTGACGATCACGGCGTATTTCTTGCCGTGCGGCTCGGACAGGATCCGGTTGAGGAGCGTGGTCTTGCCAGCGCCGAGATAGCCCGTCAGCACGGTCACTGGTATCTTATCCTGCACCTTTTCCGGTGCCGTTTCTTGAGCTTTTGCGTCGGTCATTCGTCCCTCCGTTGGCCCCTCCTATATAGGTATCCGGCTCGCCTTGCATCACCGAGCTGAAGCGGCCGCCTCGGCCGCCAACTTGCGGCTTGATCTGCGCCTTCCTTCGATTATCGTTCTCGACCGCGCGTACCGGGGGAGGAAGCGATGCGGAACGGTGCGATCATCGCCGCGAGCCTAACCGTGAGCTTGACCATGGCGACCGGAGCGGCCGCCCAGGGCTACCCCGAGCGTGTCGTCCAAATCATCGCTCCGGCCACGGCGGGCTCGAGCGCTGACATTTTGGGCCGTGTGCTTGCCGATGGCTTCTCGGCGCGGCTCGGCAAGCCCTTCATCATCGTCAACAAGCCCGGCGCCAACGGCGTTCTCGGCACCGCCGATGTCGCGCGTGCCACTCCCGACGGCTATACGCTGTTGCACACCGCGACCTATTCGATCACGGTGCAGCCGCTCACCAATCAAGAGACCGGATACACCGCCAAATCGTTCACGCCCATCTGCCAGACGTTTAAGAACGATCAGGTCGTCGTCGTGCCGCCGAATTCACCGCTGAAGACGGCCCACGATGTCATCGAGGCCGCGAAGAAAAAACCGGGTGCATTGACCGTCGGCATTCCCGGTATCGCGACGATTCCGCATCTCGCCATGATCCAATTGGCGGATGAGGCCAAGGTCCAGTTCAACGACGTGCCGTTCAAGGGACCGGCCGAGGAGCTTCAAAACGTGCGCTCCGGGCAGATCGACTTTGCTGCGGTGCCGTTGACGGCCGCGGCCGGCAGCGGGCTTTCCATGCCCGGATTATTTGCCGAGACGCGCAATCCCTCGCTGCCCGATGTGCCGACGTTCAAGGAGCAGGGTTACGACGTGGCGCCGCTGAGCTTCGGCGGATTGTTGGGACCGGCCGGGATGCCGGCCGACGTGACGCACAAACTCGAAGCAGCCTGTATCGCGATCATGCAGAGCGCCGCCGCGCAACGCGTGGTCAAGAACACCCTGCAGCCGGCGGATTATTTTGCCGATAGCGCAGGCTTCGCCAAGAATATCGCAAAGGACGTTGCCGAGAAAATACGCCTGGTGGCGATGCTCAAGCCAAACTGACGGTCGGCCGATCAGTGCATTACTGAATTGACCAACGTGCGGGTCGGTCAGGCTTCCAGATGGCGGCCGGGAAATGCCTGCCAGACTATTCCGCCGATCCGCCCAAATAGGACCGAGCCGCCATAGAGCAGTCCGGCGACCAGGGTCACGGCAGGACCAGAGGGTATCTTCAAGTGAAAGGCAAACAGCACTCCGGCAAAGCCGGAAAATAATGCGACCACAGTTGCCAGCACGATCATCATTGAGACGTCGCGCGTCCAAAAGCGCGCGGTAGCGGCCGGGATAATGATGACACCGACGCCCAGCAGCGTGCCGAGGGCGTGGAAGGCGTTAATCAGGTTCAGCACCAACACCACCAGAAAGGTCAGATGCGCAATGCCGTCCGCGCGGCTGACCGAACGCAAGAACCCCGGATCGACGCAGCCAAGCACCAGTGGCCGGTAGATCAATGCCAGCGCAATAAGGCTGATCGTCGCGTTGACGGTAATGACCATGAGTTTCTCGGCGCTTATTCTTGCCGCCACTTCACCGAACAGGAACGTCATGAGCTGTTCAATGTCGATGCCGTTGACGGTGACGATCACAACACCGAAGGCCAACGATACGAGGAGAAACACGGCGAGCGACGCATCCTCTTGCAATGCAGTGGCCCGGCTCACCGCTCCGGCCGAGAGCGCAATGAGAAGACCCGCGGTGAGACCGCCAAGCGTCATGGCAAAGACGTTCAATCCAGCGGCAAGAAAGGCGATCGCGACGCCCGGTAAGATCGCATGCGACATCGCATCGCCGATCAGGCTCATACGTCTGAGCATCAGGAATACGCCGATCGGGCCGGCGCTGAGCGCCAACGCAAGGACGGCCGCCAGCGAATGCCGGACCGCAGTTTCGCCAAGAGGCTCGATCAAATAATGAGACAGCATAACGCGCCTAAGCCACCTCGCGCACGGCGCAAGCTTCGGCGCTCTCGTCAAAGGCCTCGCACATGAGGCGTGCCTTATTGAGATTCTCTACAGTCAGGACGTTCGCCGTAGCGCCCCATGCCACTGGCTCGCGGGCAAGCAGCAAAGTCTCCGGAAAACTTGCACGCACCAGCTCGATATCGTGCAGTGCCGCCAGCACGGTACGTCGCTCTGTGTGCCAATGCTGCACCAGATCCAGAAGGTCATGAGACGTTTTGGCATCGATCGCGGCAAACGGTTCATCGAGCACGATGACGCGTGCGTCCTGGACCAGCACCCGAGCAAAAAGCATGCGCTGCATTTGCCCGCCGGAGAGCGTGCCGATGGCGCGTCGCTCGAACCCGCTCAAACCCACCTTGGCGATGGCCGCCTCGATGATTTTGTGATCCTTGCCGCCGATGCCGCCGAACACGCCCCGGCTGCGCCAGAGTCCCATCGCCACCATGTCGTAGACCGTGATCGGAAACGAGCGGTCGATCTCCGGCACCTGGGGCAGATAAGCGATGTCGCGGGCGTCGCGTCCGTCGCGCTCGATCGAACCGGCGAGCGGTTTCAACACGCCGACCACGCCCTTGAACAAGGTCGACTTGCCGGCGCCGTTTGGACCGACAATAGCAATCAGCGCGCCGCGCGCCACCGCGCCGTCAAGGTGGTGCACGGCCGGGTGACGTTCGTAGCCAAGGGTAAGATTGTGGAAACGCAGCGCCGGCATCACGCTCACCGCGTCGCCCACAAATAGGCCGCCCAGATCAGCGCGATCAGCACGCCGGCGACTGCCAGCCGCTGGGGGGCCGACAAGCGCAACAGGGATGGCGAAATCGCCGGCGAGGGGTGCGGTTCGCCGCCATGGTGGTGGTGATGGGTCATCAAATTCCCGGCCGGAAGGCACACTCAGTATTGTTATACTATAACATTACAGATGGCGGATGTCAGCCGGCAGCCTCCTGCGTTGCCAAGTGCTGGCCCAACCCCGATAAGGCTTGGCGTTTCACGTCGCCCGGTGGGGAGAGGTGGTCGGAGAGCAAACGGTATGAGTGACCGGAATGCCTGCGCCATTTGCGTCGGCGAAGTGTTGATCGAATTGGCGCGCGGGGCCGACGGGACGTTCGCCCTGTCCTGCGGCGGCGATGCGTTCAATACCGCAATCTATCTGGCACGCGCCGGCATCGACGTGGCGTTTGCCACCGCCGTCGGTGACGATCGCTATTCCGACAGCGCGGTGGCGCTCGCCGCCGCCGAGGGGGTGTCGTCAAATCTGATCTTGCGCGTGCCGGGCCGCTTGCCGGCTTTGAGCCTGATCGAGACCGGTTCTGCCGGGGCACGGACCGCACGCACTTGGCGCGAAGACTCCCCGGCGCGCGAACTCTTCGAACTGCCCGATTGGATGCGCGTTGCCGAACGCCTCACCACGGCGCGGCTCATTTATTTCTCCGGCATCACGCTGTCGCTTTACTCGAACAACGGTCTCGGCCGTCTGTTCGCCGTGCTCGAAGTGGCGCGGCAACAAGGCGCCAAGATCGCGTTCGACGGCAATTTCCGGCCGCGCGGCTGGAAAGGCGACCTGCAGCGCACGCGCGCCGTGTTCATCGAAGCGCTCAAGCGCGTCGACATTGCGCTGCCGACCTTCGACGACGAAGCCGTGCTGTGGGGTGATCCCAGTCCGGAGGCGACGGTGGCGCGGCTGCAGGCCTTCGGCATCGGCGAGATCGTAGTCAAGAACGGCCCAAACAGGGCGTTGGTGGCGACCGGCGATGGCCAAGAATTTGTGCCCGTGCCGGAAGTTTTGGTGCCGGTCGATGCCACCGCGGCCGGCGACGGTTTCAACGCCGGTTATCTCGCCGCACGGCTTTCCGCCAGCACTCCAGTTGAGGCCGCGGGCGCCGCACACCGCCTCGCCGGCAACGTCATCCGCCACCCCGGCGCGCTCGCGCCGCGCAGCGCCGCGGCGATGCATTGAGCTCTACGACGCCCGACGCAACGCGGCGCGTCCGTTGCGCAGTCCCTCAAGGATCGCTTTAGCGCGCGCCATGGAAAAATCCCGGGTCTTTTTGTCAAACGCCTCTCCCGCGTCGGGCATCATGTAACCGTGCAGCACGCCGGGAAAAATATGCAAATCGAGATTTTTGATGCGCGGCGCGATGTTTCGATAGGCCTCCTGCACCGGCGCGGGAGCGGCGTGATCGCGGTCGCCCCAAATAATGCAGACCGGCGCGGTCACGCCGTCGAGTTCGGTGATATAGTCGAGCAGCTGAGTACCGTGACAGGATATGCCCGCGGCATAGCCGAGCCGTTTTGGTGCTAAAATCGCGTAGGGCCCGCCGTAGCAGAATCCCATCACCGCCGCGCGGCCATTGAACTGCGGCAAGGTGCGCAAAAATGCCAGTGTGTCGACGAGGTCCGCCTCGCCGGTTCTAATACGCTCCAGGCGCGGCTGCGCGCGCTCTTTGGTGCGCTGGTCCGAGCGCGGCAACGGTCCTGGCACCGTCCGCCAGAACAGATCGGGCGCGGCGACGATATAGCCGTCGACGGCGAATTCATCGGCGATCGCGCGGACGTCGGCATCGACGCCGTGGACGGCGGAGGCGAGCACCATCGCCGGCACCTTCGCATCCGCCTTGGGCGTGACGAGATAGCAATCGAACTCCCCGCCGCCGCTTGAGCGAATTTTGACGGTTTTGCCTGCATTGCCTCGATCGCCAACCGACATGGTTTCCCTCCCATCATTCGCGCCGGTCGAAGCCGGCATTCATCGATTAAGATAGCTGAGCATCGGAATTTTTCGTTGCGTTGACAAGTATCCCGCTTACGTGAAGTCATGATCGATAGGAGCAGTGGCGATGGCGAAACACACGCTGTTGGAGCGGCTCGGCATTGAGCATCCCATTCTACTCGCGCCGATGGCTGGCAGCGGTGGTACCCCCGAGCTGGCCGCCGCGGTTTCGAATGCAGGAGGCTTAGGCGCATGGGGCGGCGCTTATTCCAAGCCTGACAACATTGCCGCCACGATCCGCCGCATCCGGCAGATCACGGATCGGCCATTCAGCATCAATTTGTTCGCCGGTGGTTATGCAAACGAATCCAACATCGACCCGCAGCCGATGCTCGAAATCATGACCGAAGCCCATGCCAAGCTCGGTCTGCCTCCGCCGGTCTTGCCGCCGCTGCCGCGCGATCCGTTTGACGAACAATTGGAGGCCGTGCTGGAGGAGCGACCGCCCGGATTCAGCTTTACCTTTGGCGTCCCATCCGCGGCGCAATTCGCTGCGCTGAAACAGCGCGACATCTTTGTTTCCGGCACTGCGACCACGGTCGAAGAAGCGCGCCGGCTGGAACAAGCGGGGGCAGATGCGATCGTAGCGCAAGGCGCCGAAGCGGGCGCGCATCGCGGCACATTCGCCGGGCCATTCGAGGCTTCGATGATACCGCTCAGCACGCTGGTGAGCGAAATTTGTGACGAGGTTGCGGTACCGGTGATTGCCTCCGGCGGCATTATGGACGGGCGCGACATTACCGCGGCAATGCAGCGTGGCGCTGCCGCCGTGCAGCTCGGCACGGCATTTCTGCCGTGCCCGGAATTGGGCGCTCCGCCGGTCTATAAACGCGCACTGCTCGAGGCCGAAAAGGACACGACGGTTATCACCCGCGCCTTCTCCGGACGGCCGGCGCGCGGACTAAGAAATGGGTTCATAGCCATGGTAGCCGGCAAGGAACGCGCCATACTGCCGTTCCGTCAGCAAAATGATCTCACCCGTCCGATGCGCAATGCTGCGGGACAGCAAGGCATTGCCGATTTCATCTCGCTGTGGGCGGGGCAGGGGGTGGCGCGCTCGCGCCAAATGCCGGCGCCCGATCTTCTCCGGACGCTGCTCGAAGAAAGCTCACTCGACGAAATCGCTCGCGTGTAGTTCGATCGGCGTGCCGTGCGGCGTGCGCGCACACGCGCGCTGCCAGGCGTCGCGGGTACGCGTCAGCACATTCGCATCGGCAAGGCCTTTGGCGGCGACGATGCATTCCAGCGTCGCAAGCCAATGATGATAATAGGTCTCGCCGGTATCGGGATCGCCGGCGGCCTGTGCTTTCTTGATCTCCTCACCGAGCGTTGCCGCCCATTCGGTCCAGGTGAACAGCCCGCGTTCGTGCAACGCCAGCGCCAGCGCGAAAGCTTCGGCTTCCCAGGGCGCGCGGAAGACCGGACCTTCCGCATTGCGTGGGATGCTTGGCACGGATTGCGTTGCGTGGTGCGCGGACGCGTCGGTGCTCATGCCGGCTCCAGATACGGCTCGAATGCTTCGATGGAAACTTTAAGCGAAGGCTCGGCGCCGTCGCCCCATAATTCGCGGCCTTCGAACAGGACCGTATAGAGCCATTGCGGATTCTCGCCTTTGCCGAGCGCGGCACTGTCAGGAAAGACGTGACAGCCGCGCAACGCCTCGATGACGCCGACGCGGCCGCGCGCATAGCGCGGCAGGCGCGTATGCGTCGCCGGGTGGATGTTCTTGGTGCGCACGCGATCGCCGGGCGCAAAGCACGCCGGCGCCGGCGCCGGGCGGGCAAAGGAGCCGCGCGTCAACGTGTTTGGCACCTCGGCTGCGGTAAGCTTTCGCTTGAGCGTCTTGCCGGGGCGCAGTGCGTGGCCAGCTTTGATCTCGTCGGCGCCGGCAAGGCCGCGTTCGACAACCAGATTCTCCAGCCGTAGCGCCCATTTCTTGTAATAGGAACTCGACAGATAGACTTCCGGCGGCAGCTCTTCGATGCCGGCGCGCGTTTGATCGATGGTCCAGATACCGGTGTAACCCATAGCTCGATTGAGTGCGAAGCAGTGTCCCTCCCACGTGGCGTGGAATACCGGTTCATTCGGTTCGGGCTCGACTTTGCCGAAACCGTGCATGCCGCCCATGTCGTGGATACCGTCCATCACACGGCCTTTGGATTTTTGGGCAGCCCGGTGCCGATCATGCTGTCGCGCGTGACCAGCGCCGCCAACTTTTCCTCGCTCCACCCCTCGGTGCCGGCAGGGCGCATCGGCAAAACCAGAAAGCGCGTTTCGGCGGTGGAATCCCAGACGCGGATGGCGGTATCGGCCGGCAGCGTAACGCCGAAATCGGCGAGCACGCCGCACGGATCGTTGACAGCGCGCGACCGGTAGGGCGCCGATTTGTACCAGACCGGCGGCAGGCCGAGCACCTCCCACGGATAGCAGGAGCACAGCGTGCAGACGATCATGTTGTGCAGCTGCGGCGTATTCTCGACGGCGATAAGATGATCGCCGACGCGGTTCATCAGGCCGAGCGTCACAATCGCCTTACTGGCATTAGCGAGCAGCGCCTGTTTGAACGCTGGGTCGCTCCACGCCTTGGCGACGACGCGGGCGCCGTTGTGCGGGCCGACCTTGGTCTCGTAGGCCTCGATAATGACGTCGATCGCCGCGGGGTCGAAGTAACCCTTCTCGGCCAGCACGGTCTCGAGCGCGCGCACGCGCAACTGCATCTCGGAAAGCTCCGAACCGTGCGTGTGGTGATCGTGGTCGTGCTGGGGGTGGTCTTTGTGATCTTGCGTCATGGCAAGGCTTCCGAGATTGTGGCCGGTTCGCTGCGGCGGCGAAGGCACATTATAGTACGGCCGGCGGGGCATGCGGAATACGCGCCACGCGTGCTACTTCGAGAGGAACTTATGGCGGCAGCAGACATCTTCGATCTTCACGGTAAGGTCGCCTTGGTGACCGGGGCGTCGAGCGGGCTCGGCGCCCGTTTCGCCCAGGTTTTGGCGGAGAGCGGCGCTGCGGTCGTGCTGGTGGCGCGGCGTGCCGATCGCCTCGACGCCTTGAGGACGCGCATTGAAAAGTCGGGCGGCAAGGCCGTCGCGGCCGAGGCCGACGTGCGCGACCGCGCTGCGATGGGGGCTGCGTTCGATGCCGCGGAAAAAGCCTTCGGCACGGTGACCATTCTCGTCAACAATGCCGGCGTGGCGAGTTCCGGCCGTGCCGTCGAACTTGCCGAGGACGAATGGCGGCGCATCCTCTCGACCGATCTCGACGCCGTGTTCTTTTGCGCGCAGGAAGCGGCGCGGCGCATGCTGGCGGCCGGCACCGGCGGCGCCATCGTCAATATCGCCTCCGTGCTCGGCTTCGGCGTCGATAAGGGCGTCATCGCCTATGCCACCGCCAAAGCCGGCGTCATCCAGCTCACCAAGGCGCTGGCGCTCGAACTTGCGTTTAAGGGCATCCGCGTCAACGCCATCGCGCCGGGCTGGATCGTCACCGAGCTCAACCGCGATTACCTGCGAAGCGAGCGCGGCGCGGCGCTCAAGCGCGAAATCCCGATCGGGCGTTTCGGCGAGGAACGCGATCTCGACGGGCCGCTGCTGCTGCTGGTCTCCGACGCCGGGCGCTTCGTGACCGGCGCCACCATTGTCGCCGACGGCGGCCAAATGGTCGCGCTGCGCGGTTGATCGATGGGATCAGAGCAGATCGTTATCGTCTTTGTCGGCGCCTTGGCCGGGGGGCTGGTCAATGGGTTGACCGGATTTGGCACCGCGCTCACGGTGCTCGGCATCTGGCTCTACGCGATACCGCCCACCGTCGCGGCGACTTTGGTGATTCTTTGCTCGACCATCTCGCAAGTGCAGACGCTGCCGATGATCTGGCGCACCATCCGCTGGGAATACGTCCTCGCTTTCGTCGTGCCGGGCCTGCTCGGCGTACCGATCGGAACGTTCCTGCTGCCGCACATCGACCCGCGACTGTTCAAGATCGGGATCGGCGTTTTCCTGGTCGCCTATACCAGTTATGTGCTGATGCGCCGGGCGCAGATGAAGATGACATGGGGTGGCAGTGCCGCTGATTTTGCCGTCGGGTTCGCCGGCGGCATTCTCGGCGGGATTGCCGGATTGTCCGGCGTGCTCCCCGCGGTCTGGACCGACGCACGCGGTTGGGCCAAGGAGCATCGCCGCGGGGTCGTGCAAATTTTCAATATGGCGATCCTGTCGCTGGCGCTCGTCTCGCACGCGGTCTCCGGCTTGTTAACGCGTGAGGTGGCGGTTGCAGCAATCGCGGCGCTGCCTGGCACTATCGCCGGCGCGCGGCTCGGCGCGTTCATCTATCGGCGCATCGCCGATCGCAGCTATTCGCGCGTGATCATGATGCTGTTGCTGGCCTCCGGTATCGTATTGATTTGGACAAGCCGGTAGGCCTTGCCGCGCGGCCAACTAATAAACCGCCGGCACGTACAAATCCTTGGGAACAGGGTGGCGCGCGTAATCGGGCTTGTGCTCGCGCTGCGGCAGCGTGATCGGGTCGTGGTGAACGTCCTGATACGGAACCTGCTGCAACAGATGATGCATGCAGTTGAGCCGTGCCTTCTTCTTATCGACGCCTTCGATCACCCACCAGCGCGCTTCGGGAATATGAGTGCGCTCCAGCATTTCCTCCTTGGCCTTGGTGTAGAGTTCCCAGCGCCGGCGTGACTCCAGATCCATCGGGCTGAGCTTCCACTGCTTGAGCGGATCGTGGATGCGCATCAAGAAACGCCAATTCTGCTCTTCGTCGGTGATCGAGAACCAATATTTGACCAAAATGATACCGGAGCCCACCAGCATGCGCTCGAATTCCGGCACGGTGCGGAAAAACTCCTCGCACTCGGCTTCGCTGCAAAATCCCATGACCCGTTCGACGCCGGCGCGGTTGTACCAGCTGCGATCGAACAGGACGATTTCGCCCGCGGCCGGCAGATGCGCCACGTAACGCTGGAAATACCACTGCGAGCGCTCGCGCTCGGTCGGGGCCGACAGCGCAACGACCGTGCAGATGCGCGGATTGAGCCGCTGTGTCACCCGTTTGATCACGCCGCCTTTGCCGGCGGCGTCGCGGCCCTCGAACAAGACCATCAATTTGAGTTTTTTGTACGCTACCCAATCTTGGAGCTTGATCAGCTCTTTCTGCAGCCGCAGCAATTCCTTGAAATAGGTGTGACGATCGAGGCCTTGCTGCGGCTTTGCGCCGGGAGCGTGTGCGAGCAGCTCTGACAGCTGATCGTCGTCTATTTCCAATTCCAACTCTTCGTCGACGGAGTCGGCCATCTCGTCGTGAAGGCGTTGTTCCAGAGGACGAGGGTTTGTGTCCATCTGCTGGTACTCCAGTCGAGATCGAAGCGGCGAGGATAGCAGAACGTCAGTCGATGGATATGACGGTCGTGCGACGCACGGCGTAGCAGGGTGCGGGCGCTCGGGCAGACTTTGGTCTATGCGGAGCTTCTTCGCGCTCAGTCGATCTAGTCGCGGTATTGCCGACGATGCTGCATCGACCCAGCAGGCGGTCAAATCAACGGCCATGATGGACGGGCCTCGCCGTGGTGCCGGTTCCCTGTTGCGTTCCCTGCGTGATGATCTGGTTGGCGTCGTTTAAGCCGCTGTCGGTCGGCACCCACGGCGTGTCGGGACAGTTATAGCTGCGCAGTCCAAGAACGCCGCACTCGCCGATAGTGACAGTGTGAAGGCCCGGTACGCCGCCGTTCTCTCCCGGCAGGCTCGTAAATCTCGGCAAGTGTTCGATGTCGGACAGCGAAACGCGCTCAATCGGCCCGGGCAGCGTATTCCAGTTCAATACCAGAACCTTAAAGTCGGGGCGGTTGATTGTCACGGTTCCAGCCCCATTATGGATCGTGATGATCCCAAAGTGGTCGATAATCTCGGCGCCGTTCTTGCCGAAGATGATGGTGACGGTTGCGCCGCGAATGCCGATGGCGGCGGCGGGCGTCGAAATCGACGCCTCGCCCTCGTGGCTCAGCGCACCGCCGACGAAGCGCAGCGCGCCTTGGGTCAGCGAGGCCAGCATGTGACCCTTGCCGGAATCGGGGTCGTAGACGAATTCATTGATCACGATGCTGGTATTGGGCGCGATGCTCAGCGTGCTCTTATCGAGAAAAGCGAGCTGAACGGTTCCGCTCGGCGTCGTGTGGATGCGTTCCTTGTGAATGATGCGTGCGCCGACCGTCAGCGGCACCGTCGCGGCGCCGGGCGGCGTGCTCTCGGACAACGGATTGACTGCCGTTGCGGTACCGACCTGCTGTGCCACGGCGGGAACGCTTGTCGGCGCGGCAATTGCCAGCAACATAGCGACAGTTCTGTAAGCTCGCATGGCCTGCCTCTAGAATTTGAACGTCGGTCCGGCCGAGACCGAAAGGTCTCGCATCGTAAATGCCGGCACATTGGATTGATCGGCGCGGTATTGCACCAGCGTTCCCAGCACGACTTGTTTCCAGATCGGAATATCCAAGCCAAGGCCGACGCGCCATTCGGTGCTGCGCGGCGTAATCGTCGGATCGATGTTCGGATCGGGGGCGGCGTAGAGCCAGCGGCTCACACCGGCCGATGGAATCAGCGTCCAAAGGCGGCCGTCGCCGGGGAAGGAGAAAGTCCATGGCAGCCAAAGGTCGGCCGCGTAAACGTCGTAGCTATAAGGCGCGTAATGGTCGCTGGCATGGCCGAAACCGAACCGCGACTGCCAGCTCAAGCCGTTAGCCACTGGTCCGGAAGCTTGCAGCCCATAGGTCGACAGCGTCCCGCTCAAGCCGCTGGCCAGCGGATAGAAGCTCGAATTGCGAAAGCTCTGCTGCACGATCTCGGCATAAGGATCGAGCGCGACATTGCCGATATTGGTGTGCAGCGTTAGTCCGCCGCCCAAGCCGCCGTAATACGGCGCGTCCGCCAGCAAGGCGCCGGTGGCGACCAGATACGGCTTGATCGACAGGCTCGTTTTCGGGTCTCCGGTCGGGATTCCGAACCGCGGGCCGGCGCGCAATTCCAATACACCGACATCGAATTGGTGCAGCCTGAACTCCTGCGCATCGTAGCCGACCGCCGACGCCTCGAAAGTATCGCCGTTCTGGTTCTCGAAATCGTGGACGTAGTTAAGCCCAAAGGCGCCGAACCAATTCCAATCGGGCTTGGAGAAGAAGCTGCTGTTGAAACTGCGGCCAGACGCCAAAACCGTCTGCGCCCCGGGTCCGGCGCCGGGATTGGTCTGATAGGCGAGGCCGGTTTGCACGTAGCCGGTAAATTGGTCGACTTGCAGTTTCTTGTCGATGATCGCGATCAGGTCTTGCGCGCGTTCGCTTAAATCCGGCGTGATGTCGCGCATCTGCAGCGCGGATTTAAGGTAGCTGCGGGCCATTTCGTAAGAGCCGAGCCGAAAATAGAGAACGCCGAGCTCGAAGCGCACGCGCGACAGCGTCGGGTTGTAAAACAAGAGCTGCTCATAGGCGCCGATCGCGGATTCGACATCGTCGGCCGATGCGGCGGCGGCGTATTGCAGCGTATTATTGAGATCGGAGGGCCGCGACAGGATGCCTTGAAACAGCGAGCTCGGATTTCCGGCGAAATCGAATGGCGTTTGGGCGGAGGCGGATAACGCTGAAAGGACAAGCAAACCTATTGGCGCAAGGGCGCCCGCAAATCGCCGCCAAAATGCGCGCCGAGCCTCGACCTGCAAAATCTCTCCGTCGCTCTAACTCTCGCCCCGGCTCCATTGCCGGGATCAGTCGATGGTATTATTTTCCGCGCGTATTCAAAAGCATACCGCAACCTAATGCGCCTGGTCCATCAAGTCGAGGCCGGCGTTATCGTCTTGGCGTCTCTATGTTTTGCGCATTATGCTGCACGCTCTGCACGGCGATCGTGCACGAGACTTCGCGCCGGAAATTCCGAGGGTGGCATGACCAGTCTTAAGCCAGTGGACCGATTGGAGATCCACATTCTGGTCGACAACACGACCGACAGTCTTTCCAGTATTCCCGCGAACGTCGAGACGGAGTTCTCGTATTTGCAACGCAACGGAATGCGCGTGCTTTCCGGTAAGTGCATCTGCTGCGCCAGTCATGGGCTGTCATGCCTGATCACCGCACATCGCGGCAACGCGAAGCATACGGTGCTATTCGACACCGGGCCGGAAGCCGATACGTTCGAGCGCAACACCCAGCGGCTTGGCCTCGATCTCGGCGTTGTCGAGAGCTTGATTCTTTCGCACGGACACTGGGACCACGCCGGCGGCATGCTGCGCGCCATCGACATGATCCGCGTCGATGGCAACAACCGCGATCTGCCGTTCTATGCGCATCCGCAAATGTTTCGGCTGCGCGGCAGGAAACTGCCGGATGGCGGAATGTTGCCGATGGTAGGGGTACCCAGCATCGCGGAACTAGCCGCGCATGGCGCGCGGGTGGTGGCGACACGCGAGCCGCAAGTCTTCCTCGACGACATGTTCTATGTCAGCGGCGAAATCCCTCGGGTGACGCCGTTCGAGCAAGGTTTGCCAAATCACTATGCCGAAGGCGAAGACGGCTGGGAGCCAGATCCCTGGCTCATCGACGAACGCTGGCTCGCCGTGAACGTGGCCGGTAAAGGCTTGATCGTCTTCACCGCTTGCTCGCATGCCGGCGTCGTCAACGTGCTCAAGCACGCGCACGCAATATTCGCGGACATCCCGCTGCACACCGTTATGGGCGGTTTTCACCTGTCGGGAGAAACCGAGAAGATCATCCCCGAGACGGTCGATGCGCTGCGCGAGTTCGGTCTCGTTTCAATCGCTGCCGGGCACTGCACCGGCTGGCGCGCGATGGCCGCGCTCGTCGCCACGTTCGGCGATCAGGTTGTTACGCCGACCGCGGTCGGCAAGCGGTTTGTTTATTAGAAGAAGCCGATCAGCCGGCCGCCTTCGACTGTTCGCGCACGTAATTGATGACGCCAGAGAAATCCGAACCACCGTGGCCTTGTTGCGCGAACTCTTCGTAGATTTCGGCGGCATGCGCGCCGATGGCATTCTTCACCTTCACCGATCGGGCGGCTTCGCGCGCAAGCTTAAGATCCTTCAGCATCAAGGCGGCGGCGAAGCCTGGCTTGTAGCCGTTATTCGCCGGGCTGGTCGGCACCGGTCCGGGCACCGGGCAATAGCTGGTCAGCGCCCAGCATTGACCTGAAGACGCCGAGGCGACGTCGAACAGCGCTTGATGCGACAGGCCGAGCTTTTCACCCATGACGAAGGCCTCGCCGAGGGCGATCATCGAAGCGGCAAGGATCATATTGTTGCAAATTTTCGCCACCTGGCCGTTGCCGGCCTCGCCGCAATGCACGATGCGTTTGCCCATGCGCTCGAGGACCGGCTTGCCGCGTGCGAAAGCGTGCGCGGTGCCGCCGACCATGAAGGTCAGCGTCGCCGCCTTGGCGCCGCCGACGCCGCCGGAGACGGGAGCGTCGAGCGTGGCGATGCCGCGCGCGGCCGCCAATGCATGCGCCTTGCGTGCGCTCGCCACGTCGATCGTCGAGCAATCGATGAACAGAGTGCCCTGGCGCGCCTGTGGCACGATATCGTCCCATACCGACAAGACGTGCTCGCCCGCCGGCAGCATCGTGATGACAACGTCGGCGTCGTCAACCGCTCCCCTGGCGCTGGCGACGATCTGCACACCGTCTCTGGCGGAAGTTTCGCGCGACGCCGGCACGAGATCGAAGCCCAAAACGTGTTCGCCCGACTTGACGAGGTTGGCGGCCATCGGCGCGCCCATATTGCCGAGACCGATGAAGCCAATAGCCGGCATGTGCATCCTCCCTTTAATTTTCGAACTTCAGTTCCAACTCACCAACGGACTTAAAGTGCCGCTCGACGATCTCCGGCGTCACCGCTTCGAGCCTGTCCGGACGCCACGCCGGCTTGCGGTCCTTGTCGACGATTGTTGCGCGGATGCCTTCGATGAAATCATGTCCAGCAACGCAGGCCAGTGCGATACGGTAATCCTGCTGGAAGCACTCCTCAACGCGCTGGAACGATGCGGCCGCGCGCAGGTTCCGTAAAGTGATCTTGAGCGATGTCGGCGAGGCTTTGCCCATCGCCGCGAGCGCCGCACCCGCCGCATCGGCGTTGCAGCGACCGAGGCCATCGATCATGTCTTCCACATTGTCTGCGCCGTAGCAGGCATCGATCCATCGCGGCACTGGGGCAAATCGACCGGGAGCAGGGGACGTTGCGAGCTCCTTTAGTTTGGACCGCACATCTTCTGTACCGCGGCACAAGGCGAGTGCGGAGGCAATGTCGGCAATTCGCGCGGCGGGAATGTGAATGTCGGCGAGCCCGCTATAGATCGCATCCGCGGCGCCGACGCGCGTGCCGGTCAGCGCCAAATAGCTGCCGGCATAGCCGGGCGCTCGCGCCAACAGAAACGACACGCCGACATCGGGAAAAAATCCGATGCCGACCTCCGGCATGGCGACCCCGGAGCGATCGGTCACGACGCGATGCGCGGCGTGCGCCGAAAGCCCGACACCGCCGCCCATCACCAAGCCGTCCATGATTGCGATCACCGGTTTTGAGTAGCGCGCGATCAGCACGTTGAGCTTGTATTCGGTCGCCCAGAATTGCTCGGGAAGACGGGCGCCGGACTTCGCTGCATCGTAGAGCGCGCGGATATCGCCGCCGGCGCAGAACGCGCGTTCGCCGGCGCCGTCGAGCAACACCGCGCCGACTGCGGGGTCGTCCGCCCATGACCGAAGAAGCGCCGTCATGGTCACGGCCATGTCGAGCGTCAGCGCGTTCAAGGCTTTCGGCCGGTTCAGCGTGATCCGCCGCAGGCTACCCAGTTCGCGAACCAGAACGTCGCCGTCTTGAACAAGCTTCTCGCTCATCGACCGACAAGGTGTCTCGCCACGATGAGGCGCATGATTTCGTTGGTGCCTTCAAGAATCTGATGCACGCGTAGATCGCGCACGATCTTCTCGATGCCGTATTCGGACAGATAGCCGTAGCCACCGTGCAATTGCAGCGCCTGATTGGCGACATCGAAGCAGCTATCGGTGACGAACCGCTTGGCCATGGCGGAAAGCTGCGGTGCGTTCGCATCGCCGCGGTCGAGCGCCGCGGCGGCGCGCCACAGCAAGGCGCGCGAGGCTTCGAGCGCGGTCGCCATATCGGCGAGGCGGAACCGCAGCGCCTGCAGTTCGTCGAGGCGCTTGCCGAACGCTTTGCGCTCTTTCATGTAGCGAAGAGTCCCTTTCCAGCGCCGCTTGAGCGCCGCCGAGCGAACAGGCCGCGATGTTGAGCCGGCCGCCATCGAGACCGGCCATCGCGATCTTAAAGCCAAAGCCTTCCTCGCCGAGCCGGTTGGCGGCCGGGACCCGCGCGTCTTGGAAGATGACGGCGCGCGTCGGCTGAGCGTTCCAGCCCATCTTGCGCTCGTTGGCGCCGAAGGAAATGGCGGCCGTATCGCCCGGCACGATGAACGCCGAAATTCCCGATGCCCCTCCGCCCCCGGTCCGCGCCATCACCACATAAAGATCGCCCGCGCCGGCGCCGGAGATGAACTGCTTTTGCCCGTTGAGTACGTAATGGTCGCCGTCGCGCACCGCGCGCGTCGCCAGCGCCGCGGCGTCCGATCCGACGCCCGGCTCGGTCAGGCAGTAGCTCGCCAACAGCTCCATCGTGCACAGTTTCGGCAGCCACTTTTGGCGTTGCTCCGCGGTGCCGAAGGCATCGATCAGCGACGCCGTCATATTGTGGATCGACATGTAGGCCGCGACGGTGGGACAGCCGGTGGCGAGCGCCTCGAAGATCAGCGTTGCGGTCAGCCGCGACAAGCCGGAGCCGCCGACATCCTCGGCGATGAAGACCCCGCCCATGCCGAGCGCGGCCGCCTTGCGCATCTCGGCGACGGGAAAGTGCTTGGCCTCGTCCCAGGCGAGCGCGTTCGGCGCAAAATGTTCGTCGGCAAAAGCGCGCGCCATGTCGCGAACCGTGAACTGGTCGGCATCGAGCGAAAACTGCGGTACGCTTGGTGAATCGAGCATGAAACTCCAGCTCTATGGCCGGTATGTTCAGCTCATTGTCGCATTGTCGTTTTCGCGCAGCAATGCGCGAGTTTGGCCCTTTCTCGCGTGGAAACGCCGGAAATCGGGGCGCCGTCGCGGGGCTCAATGCGAATGGATATGCGTGGAGTGATAAACGTGGCGGCGCACATAGTGTTTGCCGTGCGCCGGCGGCGCAGCCGCACGAGGCACATAATAGGGATTGTTATTGCAAAACCCGCGATTGCCGGCCAACACGTTCGGCACACACTGCTCGATGGTCTGGTATTGGCAATCCCACTCGACTTCGCCGTTGCCGATTTCAACCACCGCGCACCACGGCGCATCACCGACCAAAGCTTGGCTCGATGGAATTTTCAGAAATAGCAGCGCCGCAGCGCCGGCGATTGCCCATGCCATTTGCTTCATGGCGTCACCTCGGGTTTCCATCCCGCCCCTGGCTTCGGTATAACCCCTACGCGATCCACGTATTCCTGCCCTGATAAAAATCAATTGGGGGGCGCCGGCATGGACTTCACTCTTCCGCCCGAAATCGATGATTTACGCCAGCGTACGCGCGCCTTCGTCGAAAGGCATGTGCTGCCGCTCGAATCCGAGCGGGAAAATTTTTCCGAGCACGAGAACATTCCTCTCGCAAGGCTGGCGCCGGTTCGGGAGCAGGCGAGAAAAGCTGGGCTGTGGGCGCCGCAATCGCCCAAGGACTATGGCGGCATGGGGCTGCCGATCGTCGCCTGGGCGGCGATCTATGAGGAAGCGGCGCGCTCGATTTTCGGTCCGCTGTCGATCAACTGCGCGGCGCCGGACGACGGCAATATGAACCTGCTTTCGCGCGCCGGCACACCGGCGCAGAAGGAATGGTGGCTACGGCCGCTGGTCGAAGGCAAAGTCAGATCCGCCTTCGCCATGACCGAGCCGGCGCCGGGCGGCGGCTCCGATCCGGGCATGATGCGTACCGTCGCCGAAAAGAAAGGCGGCAAGTGGGTCATTCGCGGCCGCAAATGGTTCATCACCGGCGCCGACGGCGCGGCGCATTTCGTCGTCATCGCGCGCACCTCGGACGACAAGCGCCGGGGGCTGACCGCGTTTCTCTATCACCGCGACCAGCCGGGCTGGCGCATCGTGCGCCGCATCGAGATCATGGGGCCCGAAGAGCATGGCGGGCATTGCGAGATCGAATTCGACGGCCTCGAAGTCGGCGACGAAAACGTGCTGCTCGGCGTCGGTGACGGCCTGAAATGCACGCAGATCAGGCTCGGTCCGGCGCGGCTCACGCATTGCATGCGCTGGCTCGGCCAGGCCAAGCGCTGCATGGAGATCGCGCAGGACTATGTGAACCACCGCGAAGGCTTTGGCATAAAGCTTGCCGACCGCGAAAGCGTGCAGATCAAACTCGGCCAGGTGGCGCAGCGCATTCAGATCGGGCGCCTGCTCACCATGCACGCGGCGTGGAAGCTCGACCGCGGCGACCGTGCGCGCAAGGAAATCTCGATGGCCAAAGTGCACGTCGCCGACACGCTGCACGAGGCGGCCGACACCGCGATCCAGCTCAACGGCGCGCGCGGCTATTCCAAGGACACGATCCTGGAATGGATTTACCGCGCCGCCCGCGCCGCCCGCCTGGTCGACGGCGCCTCCGAGGTGCACAATATGGTGCTGGCGCGCTTTTTACGCGAAGAAGGCTGCGATTTTTGGAGCTGGAGCGCGGGGAATAGGGTGTGAGCGGAGTGCTTGCTTCGTGCCCTCTCCTTACGCATAAAGCTTAATGGAGCCGGCCTAATCTGCAGCCATCCAGCACATCGATTTCACTTTCTGAAGAAACTCCAAGGAGAAGTTATGAAACTGGCGTTTTTCGACGACTATAAACTCGGTGTTGTGGTCGGCGACCAGATCGTCGACGTCTCCGCCGTGACCAAGGGCATCAAGGCGCTCGGTCCGCAGGACGTGATCCGCGGCGTCATCGAAAAGTGGAGCACCTACAAGGGCAAGCTCGCCGCCGCCGCCAAGAAGGGCAAGGGCAAACCGCTTGCCAAGGTCAAGATTCGGCCGCCGCTGCCCAAGCCGGAGAACATCATCTGCATGGCGGTGAATTACATGGAGGATGGCACGCTGCCCGAGCCGGCCCCGATCAACGCCTTCATGAAGTCGCCGAGCGCGATCATCGGCGACCGCGGCACCATGGTGCTGCCGGACATGGCGGCAAGCGTTTTCGAGGGCGAGGCCGAGATTGCCGTCGTCATCGGCAGGAAGGCCTCGCATGTCCAGGCCAAGGACGCGATGAAATACGTGTTCGGCTACACCAACTTCATCGACGGCTCGGCGCGCGGCGTGGTGCCGCCGACCAACGTGTTCTATCAGATGAAGTCACGCGACACCTTCGCCCCGATCGGTCCCTATATCGTCACCGCCGACGAGATCAAGGACCCGCAAAAACTGCAGATCAAGCTCAGCAATAACGGCGTCGTGTATCAGAACTTCAACACCAGCGACATGGCGCACAATATTCCGCGCTGTATCGAGTGGGTCACGTCCATTCACACGCTCCAACCCGGCGATATTCTGGCGACCGGCACCAACCATCGCGGGCTCAATCCGTTTATGGATGGCGACAAGATCGAGCTCACCTGCGAGGGTTGCGGCACGTTGCACATCGCGGTGCGCGACGACCTCAAACGCACCTGGGCCCGCATCACTCGGCTGCAGCACAAGCAGAGCGGGGAAGAAGGCGTCCACACCAAGCAGACCGGCGGCAAATACGCGCCAGCGAAGTGAGCGAGGCATTCTGGCCTCGCTCCAGCTCGCAATCAATCCGGCTTAAGCGCGGCGCAGGGCACGAGGGCTTTGATCGACGGCGTCCATCATCGCTTGGACAAGCCGTTCGGTCAGACGCGCTCGTGTGGCGGCTTGCGACGGTTCGTCCCACAAGTTCCACGTCTCGTCAGGATCTTTGACGAGATCGTACAACTCGCCCCATCCCTCGCCCTTGTAAAGCGTGATGCGGTGGGTATCGGTGATAAGGCTGCGCACGAATGCCGGCTCGGAAAAGCCGAGCCGCGGCGCGCCATCCTGAAATTCGATGAGGATTTGGTTATGCGGGCGCGCATCGTCGCGGATCGCCGACAAGAGCGACTTGCCCTGGATGCCCCAGTACGGCTTCAGCCCGGCGCGCTCGATGATGGTCGGCGCCAGGTCGGCGGTCGAAGCCAGAGCGTGGCGCACACATGCTTCGGGTCCGGCGGGGTCGCTCCAAATGAACGGGACATTGGTGATGCTCTTGAGCGGCAGCGCGCCCTTGAGCAGTAGATTGAAGTCGCCAAGATAATCGCCGTGGTCGGAGTTGAATATGACGACCGTGTCGTCGAAGTGGCCGCTTGCCCGCAACTCCTCCAGTACCGCGCCGATGGCATCGTCGATCATCGCGATCATGCCGCAGGTCAGCGCCATGGCTTCCTTCAACTGGCGTTCCGTCGCCATGAAGGCGATTTGGGATTGGCTGTCTTGCGTGTTGTCGAGCATATGCGCCCGCGCCCAAAGCAAAGGCGGCACGGGGTTGCGGTGCGCCTCGAAGGGCAGCCGTACCTCGAATTGCTCCGGCTTATAGAGGTCCCAATATTTGCCGGGCGGCGTGAAAGGATGATGCGGATCGGGAAAGGACACAAAGGCGAAGAACGGCCGGTCGTCGCCCTTGGTGCTGCGGAGCCACTCCACCGCGCGGTCGCGGATGAAGGCGGTGGGATAGAGCCCCTCGGGGATAGGCGTGCGGATCGCCTGCGGACAGATGTAATGGTGCGGCAACTGGTTGGCGCGGTCGCGCCAGGCCGCTGCTTGCGGCGATCGCGATCGCAGCCACTGATCGTAATGGCCATGCGCCTGGTCGCCGTGGTTGGTGACCATGTCGACGTGGTCGTAGCCGTAATAGGGCAGCTTGAACGCGTAAGGCGTCTCGCCGGCGTAGCGCTCCGGCGTTTCCTCGCCGTAGTCGCCGCCATCGTCTTTCCAAGCCTCGTCCAAAAGCCCCAATGTCTTGGGGTCGACGCGCGGCACGGCCGGATTGGAGGTCATCGGCTGGATATGGCTCTTGCCGATATGCGCGGTGTTATAGCCGCCTTGACGCAGCACCTCGACGAAGGTCGTGGCGCGGCGGCTTAGGTGATTGCCGTTGTGGCGAACGCCGTGCGCCGACGGATAGCGCCCGGTCAATAGCGTGGCTCGGTTCGGCATGCATACGGGGCTTGCGACGAAGAAGCGGTCGAACCGCGCGCCCCTTGCCGCCAGCGAGTCGATATGCGGGGTCTTCAGCACGGGATGGCCGGCGCAACCGAGATAGTCGGCGCGATGCTGGTCCGTGATGAAGAACAGGAAATTAGGTTGCTTCACGAATTACTCCACGCCGCGGCGGCGCGCTCACGGCCGCCGCGTATTTGAACATCGTCCGATCGGGGCTATTCTTTTGTGTTTCGCGAGCCGTTCAATTTCGCCAACTCGTATCGATCGCGTCGAGCATGCGCAGGTAAGCCGGCCAGTCGGCCGAGCCGCGGCCGGAATCGTGATGTTCGTATTGATGCGCGGTCTTTTCGCAAATTTCCGCCGGAATTTCCACGAGTTCGCCGCCGGTCAATTCCATCTTGAGCTGGATGTCGGCGGCCTCGAGCAGTGCCTTCATCAGCACGAAGGCTTCGCGCGCCGTCTTGCCGACGGTGAGCAGGCCGTGATTGCGCATGATCAGCGCACGGTTCTTGCCAAGCGCCTTGTTGATACGTGCGCGCTCGCCGAAGTCCTCAGTGATGCCTTCGTAATCGTGGTAGCCGACGCGATTGTGAAAACGCACCGCCGGCTGCGAAACCATGCGTAGCCCATGTTTCAGGCCGGAGATCGCCATGCCGGTCTCGGTGTGCACGTGGACGGCGCAAATGACGTCCGGCCGCCCCGACAACACGCCGCCGTGTAGCGTGAAGCCCGGCCGGTTGACGCCCGCGGATTCGTCGAGATCGTCGTCCATGCTGACCTTGACGAGATTCGACGCCGTCACCTCGGTGTAGAGCAGCTCATGCCGCTTGATCAGGAATTTTCGCTCCTCGCCGGGCACGCGCATCGAGGAATGATTGTAGATGACGTCGCCCCAGCCATAGTGGGCGATCAGTCGATAGGTTGCGGCGAGGTCGATACGGGCTTGCCATTCCGCTGGCGCAATGTCGGCCTGAGTAACGGTGGCGAGTTTGACGTGCGGGTTCATGGGCCGGTCTCCACGTGAGGTGCGGATCAAAGTCTAGCACGCTCCCGACGCGCGAAGAATGGCGTCCGCGAGCCGCGCGACTGCGGCGGGTTCAAGCTTTTGCGGCAGTCGGGCGCGGATCGTTCGGGGGGCAGACCCCGCGCCGGCCGAAATCCCAGGTTGCAGCATTACTCGGAGCAACTATGGCTGTTTGCCTGGGGACCGCCATGCAGCGCCGGCCGGCCGTTTTTTATAATAATTCATCTTCGATTTTAACGCTTTCCTTTCCATATTCGGAGGCATTTCCCCTCCGCAATAAGTAAGTCGAAACGCTGGCGGCCTAGATTGCGGGCAGGTTTGCGACGGATTTTACGGCCGCCGATGAAGCTACATTTGCTGCAGCTGCCGAAACTGATCGCCGAGCGTCGCAGCTCCGCGATCCTCGGGCTTGTCATCATCGTCATGCTGTGGGGCGGAGTCCTCCTGAAATTCTCTCAGGACGTGAACAGCGACCTGAAGGACGCCACGCGCACAAGCGAGAGCTTCGCGATGGTCTTCGAGGAAAACGTCCTTCGGTCGATCGACGAGCTCGACAACATATTGTTTTACTTGCGCAGCAATATCGAGGCCCGCAAGGCCACGACGGACTACAATGCAATTCTGCATGCCACCGAGATGCCGAGCGACATTCTGGTGCAGGTTTCGATTATCGATGCAGCAGGCATCATGCGCGCCTCCAGCGCCGGGCCGCAGCCGGCCCCGCCCATAGATTTGAGCGATCGCGAGCATTTTAAAGCGCAAGTGAACAACAAAGAGGACCGGCTGTTCATCAGTAAGCCGTTGATCGGCCGCGTCAGCAATAAATGGTCGGTCCAGCTTTCACGGCGGTTCTTGAATGCCGACGGTTCGTTCGGCGGCGTTGTCGTCGCCTCGCTCGACCCGGAGCATTTCACGACCTTCTATAACAAGGTCGACTTGGCCTCTTCAGGGTCGATCGCGCTGATCGGTTCCGACGGCGTGGTCCGCTCGGCTGGCGGGCAGTCCAGCGATCTCAAGATGGGTCAGGACATCCACGGCACCGATTTGTTCGCCCGTATGCAGACCCGGTCAAACATTGAGTTCGAAGATAAAGATCGCCAGACCGGACAAGCCCGGCTGATTGCCCTGCGTAAGGTCAAAGGCCAGCCGTTGTGGGTCAGCGTCAGTCTCGAGAAGAACGAGGTGCTGGCCGGCTCTTTCGCCGATCTGCGCATGGAGTGCATTGCGGCGGCATTGCTGACCCTCATCATTGTCGCGGCGATGGAACTGATATTCCGCACCGAGGCCGGCGCACGGCAAAAGTCCAACCAGCTCGAGCAAACGCTCGAAACCATGGCGCGGCTGGCTTCGGAGGATTCGCTGACCGGGCTGTTGAACCGTCGCGGTTTTCGCTCCGCATTGATTGAATTGCAGGACCAGCAACGTGCGGAGGCGCAAACGCCGGGCGAGATCGACTATGCGGTGCTGTTTCTCGACCTCGATCGTTTCAAGGTCATCAATGACACGCTGGGTCATCGCATCGGCGATCTTCTCTTGCAGGAAACGGCGCAACGGCTGCGTGCTTCGCTCCGCTCGACAGACGTGATGGCCCGGCTCGGCGGCGACGAATTCGCCGTCATTGCGCGTTACGTCCAAACCCGTGCTGCGCTCGACGATCTCGCGCACTGTCTTATTAAGACGATCCGCGAGCCGTTCGAGCTTGGCGGCTATCGCGTCCGAACCACCATCAGCATCGGCATCGCCGTCAGCCCGGCCGACGGCGCGACTGCCGACGACCTGGTTGTCGCCGCGGATCTCGCGCTTTATGCCGCCAAGGAGCACAATCGGGACGGCTATCAATTCTATGAACCGTCGATGACCAAGGAGCTGACCGACCGGCGGCAGATCGAAACGGATCTTCGCGAGGCGATCGAGCACAACGAGCTCGAATTACGCTACCAGCCGATCGTCAGCTTGCACGACGGCAGCATCACCGGCTTCGAAGCGCTGGCCCGGTGGAATCATCGAACCAAAGGTTTCGTGCCGCCGTCGGATTTCATACCGGTCGCGGAAGACACCGGTCTGATGACGCGTCTGGGCGAGTGGGCACTCATCGAAGCCTGCAGCAAGATCGTGCAACTTCCGAGCCATCTAAATCTCGCCGTCAATCTGTCGCCCGTGCAGTTCGCGGCGCCGGATCTCGTCGAGGTCGTGCAGCGTGCGCTGGTGTCGAGCGGTTTGGCGCCGCATCGTCTCGAGCTCGAAATCACCGAGAGCCTGATCCTGGAGAACAACGAACACATCCTCTCCATGCTGCGCCGGCTGCGGCAGCTCGGCGTCGGCATAGCGCTCGACGATTTCGGTACCGGTTATTCCGCGCTGAGCTACTTGCGAAAATTCCCGTTGGACAAGATCAAGATCGATCGCAGCTTCGTCACCGACATCGCAACGCGAAGCGATCAGGTCGCGATCATCCAGGCGGTGCTGAGCATCGCCCGGGCGCTGGGTATGACGGTGACCGCTGAAGGCGTTGAAACCGCGATCCAGAAGGACTTCCTCAAGGCGCTGGGCTGTGACAGCGCGCAGGGTTATCTGTTCGGCAAGCCGGTCCCGTTCGAAGAGCTGGCCGAAATCCTCGCCGAGCAGGCGGTGCGAAAAGTGATGGCGGCCTGACCGCCTTTCGCTGCGGCCCGCGCGAAACCGCAAATTTCCATTGCCGAGAAGCTACGCGCTCCGCACGGCCACGACGTCGGGCGCCTTCGCGGCTGCCGGAGCGGCCGCTTCTCGATGGGCTTCCTGATAGAGCAGGAACAGGCCGGAAGCGACGACGATGCCCGATCCGATCAGCAGACTGGCCGTCGGTACGTCGCCCCAGACGAAGAAGCCGATGAACATCGTCCACACCAGCAGGAAATAATAGAATGGCGATACCGCCGTGGCCGGCGCGGCATGCAGCGCCCTGGTCCACAGATACTGCGCCGCGGCGTTGGCGACGCCGCTCGAAGCGAGCAGCATGGCGTGCTGCGGCGTCGGCCAGCGGAATCCGAATACCAGCAGAAACGAGTGCATCATGGCGAGGCACACCATCTGCCACATCAGCAGCGTATTGGCCGACTCGGTCTTGCTCATGCCGCGCACGGCCACGGTCACGCTGCCGTACATGACCGCATTTGCCAGCGCGAACAGCGCGCCAAGCTGGATCGAATCGGCGCCTGGCTTGACGACGATGAGCACCCCGACAAACCCGGCGAGCAAAGTGCCCCAGCGCGCCGCTCCAGCGTGCTCCTTCAGCCAGACGACGGAAATCAGACCTGAAAACAACGGCGCCGAGAAATTGATCGCGACCGCTCCGGCCAACGGCATCAGGCTGAACGCAAGAACCGTGAATGTCTGCGAGATCGCCTGCGACAGGCCGCGCGCTAGGTGATCGCGCACCCGCTTAGTCGCGAATACCGACAGGCCGGTGACCGGAAGCATGAAACTCGCGCAGACGATCAGCGAGGAGAGCGACCGCGAGAACATGACTTCGCCGACCGGGTAGATCGCAACCACCCATTTACTCAGGGCGTTCGAGATCGCGAACATGACGGTCGCGCCGATCATGAACATGATCCCGCGCACGACGTGGTTGTCCCGGCCGGCGGTGGACTTATCGATTGCGGTGCGCTCGGTTGCCGACATGATCATTCCATTGCCGCGTCATGCCGCGGCGTCGCAAACGCCGCTGATGAGATTGCATTCGAGGAGCCGCGATGCGACGGCGGCTGGCGCCGGCGCGATCCGCACAATCTTGTCGCCAAGGCCGTCGAGCGTTGCGGCCAGATCGCGGCGCGCGGCGGCCGCCTGTTCGAGCGTGATTTGGGTGAAGGAGACTTTCGAGCCGATGGGCAACCGGCCAAGCGCCGGCAGGTCGGCCGAGATGACGTTGGCGATCTTCGGATAGCCGCCGGTCGTCTGGTGATCGGCCAACAGCACGATCGGTTGTCCGTTTCCCGGCACCTGTATCGACCCGGTGGCGATCGCATCGGAGACGATGTTGAAGCCGCCGCGGTGCCGGAGCGGCGGCCCTTCGAGTCGCATGCCCATGCGGTTCGATCCTGCGCCGACGATGTACTCGCCGCTGAAGAAGCGCTCGATCTCGGCTGCGGAAAAGTGATCGCTCTGCGGTCCGAGCACGGCGCGAAAACGGGACGGCGCCGCGAGGTTGAGGCCGTCGAGCCGGTATTCGTCGCGTTCGGTGGCGATGGCGCGGCGGAGCGGCAGGACGTCGCCCTCGATCAGCGCCCGGCCGTGCCAGCCGCCCATCCGGCCGCGACTGTCGGTGGCGACGCTGCCGAGTACCGGCTCAACGGCGAAGCCGCCCTCTACCGCAATATATAAAGTCGCGCCGTTCCTGATCGAACCGACGCGCACGATCTGGCCGCGGCGCACGCGCACGCTGCGCATCGGCGTAATCGTCTCACCGCCGCCGGCGTCACCGTCCGGCAGGATCTCGATCGCCGCGTCGCCACCGACGAAGGCCAAGCGTGCGTCGTCGGCTTCGATGGCGAAGTTTGGGCCGACATAGATCGCTTCCAGCGCGCCGGTATTGTGCGGGTTGCCGGCAAGCGCGTTCGCCGCCCGAAACGAAACCGGATCGAGCGCGCCGCCGACCGAGACGCCGAGCCGCTGGAATCCGGAGCGGCCGAGGTCTTGAACGGTGGTCGACAGCCCTGACGACAGCACCCGCAGCGACGGCTTCATGCCACTGCTCCGACAAATTCACTCACCGGCTCGATTCGGAGAACGCCTTGGGACGCTCTGGCGGCCAAGGTCTCGTATTCCCGCACCGACACCGGTACGAACATGACCTTGTCCGCCGGCGCGAGCAGTGCCGTCGCCTGCGCCGGATCCCACAGTGGAATCGGGCAGCGCCCGATCACGCGCCAGCCGCAGGGCGTCTCGCGTGGAAAGACGCAGGACATCCTTGCTGCGATCGCAAGCGAGCCGGCCGGAATGCTCGTTCGCGGGATCTCCAGCCGATCGAGCGCCAATTCGGCAGCGACCTCGCCCATATAGGCTTGGCCGGGCAGGAAGCCGAGCATGTAAACATGATAAATTGGCCCGCTGTGCCGTTCGACGACCTGCTGTCTGGAGAGCGCGGCTCGCCGCGCGACGTCATCCAGATCGATGGCGAAACGCGGATCGTAACAGACCGGCAGTTGCCAGACCCGGCCGATGACCTCTCGCGCTTTGAGCTTCTGCATGTGCTCGTCGATCCGGGCCGCAAGCGAAGCTGCGGGAAGCACAAGGGGCTCATAATGAACCATCAGCGAACGGAAGGTGGGAACGGTCTCGACCACGCCCGCGATGCGCTCCGCGTCCAAGGCTTGCGCGAGTGAAAGCACAGCCGCGCTGAGCTCGCGATCGACGCGGTCGCCGAACTCGACGACGAGCGCCGTGTCACCGGCCGCAAGCACTCTGTACTCGAGCATGACAACCGCACCCAAACAAAAGCCGCCGCAAATCCGCGAACTAGTTCGCACGCGGCGGGTTCACCCGATCGGCGCTTACTTCGCTGGTCGCTGACTCACAGGGCAAAAACCACGGCTTGACGGCTACGCCGCGGCGCAGCGAGTACATGTAGAAGATCGGTAGCTGCCGGGGAAAAAGGCTGCGCAGCTCGCTGCCGTTGAAAGTGATGAAGATCGAGCCGGGAAATGCCCGTTCAACGACTCGCTGCTCGATCAAATTCATCCGCAGATAGGTGAGCGCGCCTTCCTGCGCCGTGCCGCTGCCGTGATACCATTTCTCGGCGCTGGCCATCAGCCGCGACAGCGTTTCCGCCGATACGGTTTCTTCAATCGGTGCCGCCGTCGCCAAATTGCCGGCAGCTTTGACAAGGCGACCGAGCCAACAGGTCTGGAAGCCGCGTTGCGCGGCTACGTTCTCGATATCGTCGAAATATTGTTTAATGTGCGCGCGGCAATGCCCGTTCAGCTCGGCATGGGTATCGGTCAAGATCAGCTTGATCGCCGCGCCTTGGGCGTAAACATTCTTCACGCGGGATGCCAGCGCCGCAAGGAAGTCCAGACATTGGGCTTCATACGCGCCTGACTCGTGCCGCGGCCCCTTGCCCCAGTACAGCACGAAGGGAAGAGCTTGGTTCGACGCGATGGCGTCGGCGATGACCCGCGACATCAGTTGCGCATCGGATGGCTGCTCGCGTTTGAAAGCCCAGGTATTGAACGAGCGCAGCACTTTTTCTGCTTGCGCGTGGATTCTAGGATCTGGGACCGGTTGCTCTTTGAATTGCCTGGTCACGCCCGACGAGAACTTGTCGTCGCGTGGCGAGAGCCGGCCGTGACAATCGCCGACTGTATGTCGTTCGGGTTCGGCGTGTCGCTCGTGTTCAGGCACGAGCGAGAGTGTCGCCAGATTCCCGGCAACATACGACGCTACATTGGACATGGCCTCACTCACTCACTTACCGCATTTACGAATGATTAATAATGATTAAGAGCGCGTTAAACGTCAATTTTAATGCTTAAGAAAGGTTAATTATTGTTCGAACGTTGCTTTTGGAAGAATCTCGTGTGCGGACACGCGAGCGTCGTAGAAGCTTCACATCCAAATACACATCGAACAACGTGCGAACGTCATGCAACCCGCCTCTTCATTCTTTGGCGCGCCGGGTTGTACTCAAATTGTCTGATGTATCGCCGCAAATAAACGTCCGATCCGATTACGCGTCGCTTTTCGAAGCAACGGGCAATTTCAATGGCGCTTAGAAGCGCCGTCAGTTCGATTTTTAGTTTTTCAAAGCGAGCGAATTTCGCCGCCTGTTGGCCGGAACTTCGGTTACGGCGTGCGCGCGGTGGTGACGCGGTTGTTGTTGGCATCATCGCTGGGCAGGTATCCAACGCGGGATCGACGCATGCGATAGCCGGCGTGCGAGGTTGCCGGAGTTTTCGCCTCCAGAGTGCAAATCGGCAACAATTGGCTTGGGTGGCTTGCCAACCAGCACCTGCGTTGCAGATACGCGCTTTTTACCAGAGGCTTCAATCCGATAGCGTTGTTCCGCCTGCTTCCTGCCCCCATATTTCCCGTCTCGGCCTGCCCTCTGGCAATCTCGCGTCCGTAAGGGCAAACTCTGCCGTTGGAGGCCTATTGGGATGGCGCTACGGGACGTCGAGCTCGACGATAAATACGACCTTGGCCAGCGCCGGGTATTCGTGACCGGCTTCCAGGCTCTGGTTCGGCTCTGCCTGATGCAGAAAGAGCTGGATCGCCGTAACGGGCTCAATACCGCGGGTTTTGTAACCGGCTACCGCGGCTCGCCGCTCGGCGGCCTCGACAGCCAGTTCCTGCGCGCCCGGCCGTTTCTCGAGAAAAGCGATATCCGGTTCCAGGGCGGCATCAATGAGGATCTCGCTGCAACCGCGGTATGGGGCTCGCAGCAGGCCGAACTGCGCGGCGAGGGCAAATACGACGGCGTTTTCGCAATGTGGTACGGCAAAGGTCCCGGCGTCGACCGTACCGGCGACGTGTTCCGTCATGCCAATTTCGCCGGCTCGGCGAAACATGGCGGCGCGCTGGCGCTGATGGGCGACGATCACACCGCCGAATCCTCCACCACCGCGCACCAGTCCGAGTATCACTTCATCGACGTCATGGTTCCGATCCTCAATCCGGCGGGGATCCAGGAGGTACTCGACTACGGCCTCTACGGCTGGGCGATGTCGCGTTACACCGGCGCCTGGACCGCGCTCAAGACGATGCACGAGACGATCGAATCCACGGCGGCCATCGATGCCAGTCTGGAACGTATCAATATCGTCACGCCGGACGATTTCCGCATGCCGGAGGGCGGCCTCAATATCCGGCTCAACGATCCGATCCTGGCGCAGGAAGCCCGCCTGCACGATTTCAAGCGCGACGCCATGCTGGCCTTCGTGCGCGCCAACAAGCTCAACCGCACCATCACGTCGGGCGGGCGCGATCCGAAAATCGGCATCATCACCACCGGCAAGAGCTATCTCGACGTCCGTCAGGCGTTCGACGAGCTCGGCATCGACGAGATCAAATGCAACGAGCTCGGCATCCGGCTTTACAAGGTAGGATGCGCCTGGCCGCTCAGCCGGCGCGAGCTTGCCGAATTCGCCGCCGGCCTCGATCTCATCATCGTCGTCGAGGAGAAGCGTTCGCTGCTTGAAGTCCAGGTCCGCGAGGAACTCTACGGCACCGCCAATCAGCCGATCTGCATCGGCAAGAAGGATGAAGCCGGCAACTGGCTGTTCCCGGTCAAGGGCGCGCTCGATCCGAACGAAGTCGCGATCTGCATCGGCGAGCGGCTCCTGAAATATCACCGCAACGACGATATCGCCGGGCGCGTGGCGCGACTGAAGGAATTTCAGCGCATCGCCGCGGAAACCAAGGACGTCGCCCAGCGCATTCCGTATTTCTGTTCGGGCTGCCCGCACAACACCTCGACGGTAGTGCCGGAGGGAATGCGCGCCTATGCCGGCATCGGCTGCCATTACATGGCGCAGTGGATGGACCGCTCGACGCTCGGCTACACCCATATGGGCGGCGAGGGCGCCAACTGGATCGGCGAGGCGCCGTTCTCCAGCCGCAAGCATGTTTTCCAAAATCTCGGCGACGGCACCTACAATCATTCCGGCTATATGGCGATCCGCGCCGCGATCGCCTCGAACACCAACATCACCTACAAGATTCTGTTCAACGACGCCGTGGCGATGACCGGCGGCCAGGCCAATGACGGCGGGCTCACCGTGCCGCAGGTCGCGCGGCAGGTGGCTGCGGAAGGAGCGAAACGCGTCGTCGTGGTGACCGACGAGCCGGACAAATATCCGCGCGACACCGCGTGGCCGCACGGGCTCACCATCCATCACCGCGACGATCTCGATACGGTGCAGCGGCAGCTTGCTGAAATTACCGGCGTCACCGTGCTGATCTACGATCAGACCTGCGCCGCGGAAAAGCGCCGCCGCCGCAAACGCCACACTTTTCCCGATCCCGATAAACGCATCATCATCAATGAGCTGGTCTGCGAAGGCTGCGGCGATTGCGGCGTCAAGTCGAACTGCGTCTCGGTTCAGCCGCTCGAAACCGAATGGGGCCGCAAACGCACCATCGACCAGTCGAGCTGCAACAAGGACTTTTCCTGCGTCAAAGGCTTCTGCCCGTCCTTCGTCACGGTGCACGGCGCCAAGCTGAAAAAGGGCGCCGGCGTCGCCGCCGACCACGATCTTGCGCCATTACCCGAGCCGAAACTGCCGGTGATCGACCACACCTACAATATCATCGTCACCGGGGTCGGCGGCACCGGTATCGTTACCGTCGGCGGCATTCTCGGCATGGCCGCACATCTCGAGGGCAAGGGTGTCGGCGTGCTCGACATGGCCGGGCTGGCGCAAAAGGGCGGCGCGGTGTTCAGCCACATCCGCTTTGCGGAAAAGCCCGAGGACATTCACGCTATCCGCGTCGCGGCCGGCCGCGCCGATCTGGTGCTCGGCGGCGATATCGTCGTCGCCGGCACGCAAAAGGTGCTGGCCACGGTGAAGACGGGCGCGACTAAAATGATCGTCAATACCGACGCGTTCCTGCCCGGCGAATTCACCCGCAATGCCGATTTTTCGCTGCCGACGGAGCGGCTCAAACGCACCATCGTCACCGATGCCGGTCGCGACAACGCGCATTTCATCGATGCTTCGCGCATCGCCGCCGCTCTCTTCGGCCAATCCATCGGCGCCAACATGTTCATGGTCGGCTATGCCTATCAGCTTGGCGCGATTCCACTCTCGGCGGCGGCAATCGAGAAGGCGATCGCGCTCAATGGCGAGGCTGTCGCCATGAACAAATCAGCGTTCCACTGGGGTCGCCGTGCCGTGATCGACCGCGCCGCCGTCGAAGCGCTGGCGAAGCCCGCGGGCGCGGTCGCAAGCGATGCGGAGCATCTGTCGGAATCGTTCGATGAGGCCGTCGAGCGGCGGGTGAAATTCCTCACCGCCTATCAGAATGCCGCTTATGCCCGGCGCTATCGGGCGCTGGTCGACAAGGTCAAGGCCGTAGAGGCCGGCCGCGCGCCCGGCGAATGCGGGCTTGCCGACGCAGTCGCGCGCTATCTGTTCAAGCTGATGGCCTATAAGGACGAATACGAAGTGGCGCGGCTCTATACCGACGGCGCGTTCGCAAAGCAGGTCGCCGGCGCCTTCGACGGCGACAATCTGCGGTTCGAGTTTCATCTGGCCCCGCCGCTGTTGGCGCGCCGCGACAAGGCGACCGGCCTGCCGCGCAAGATGAGTTTCGGGCCGTGGCTCCTCCCGGCGTTCCGCATGTTAGCCAAGCTGAAATTTTTGCGCGGCACGGCGCTCGATCCGTTCGGCCGCTCGCTGGAGCGCCGCACCGAGCGCGCGCTGATCGCAGATTACGAGGCGATGCTGGACGAGGTGCTGGCGCGCTTGACGCCGGACAACCATCATCTCGCGGTCGGTCTCGCCGCTATCCCGGAAAAAATCCGCGGCTTCGGCCATGTCAAGCAGCGGCATCTTGCGGCGGCCAAGGCGGATGAGGCGGCGCTGCTCGAGCAATTCCGCGCCGCCGCGCCGGTCCTGCTCAAGGCGGCCGAGTAAGGCGGATCAGCCGTCGGCCGCATCGGAGGAGCAAATGAGCGGTCTTACGCTCGACCTCGGCCGCTTCGTTGCCGAACTGACATTGCGCCAAATTCCGTCGCAAGGCTGCGCTATCGCGCGCACCGGCATCGCCGACTGTTTCGGCGTTCTGATTGCCGGGACGCGCGACCCTGAGATCGCTCTCGTCGATCGCGAACTGGGGTCCGACCACGGCGCCACGCTTTCCTCGCTCATTCCCTCCGGCGCCCGGCGCACGCCTGAGACCGCGGCATTGATCAACGGCGTTGCCGCGCATGTCCTGGACTATGACGATGTGTCGCTCGACGGTCATCCCAGCGCCGTGCTGGTCCCGGCGATCCTCGCTCAGGGCGAGGCGAGCGGGTCGAGCGGCGCCGAGATGTTGACGGCCTATATTGCGGGCTACGAAGTGTGGGCGGAACTCCTGGCGCGCGAACCGACGCCGCTGCATCGCAAGGGCTGGCATCCGACCACCGTGCTCGGGACAGTCGGTGCCGCGGCGGCCTGCGCTAAATTGCGCGACCTTGACGGCAAAGGCGCGGCGACGGCGATGGCCATTGCCGCCTCGATGTCGTCGGGCGTGGTCGCCAATTTCGGCACCATGACGAAATCCTTCCAGGTCGGGCGCGCCGCGCAAGCCGGCGTCATTGCCGCGCGCTTGGCGCAAGCCGGACTGACGGCGTCCCTCGATGCGCTCGAGCATCCGGCAGGGTTGCTGATGGCGCTGTCGCCGGACGGCAAGCCTGAGCTCGATCGTCCCTTTAGCGCCACGGCAAAGGAGTGGCACATCCTCGGTCACGGGCTGAATATCAAGCGTTATCCGATCTGCTACGCCACCCACCGCTCCATCGACGCCGCGCTCGATCTGGTTCGGCGCTACGACCTCACCCCCGACAAGGTCGAGCGCATTCATGTCTCGACCGGCAAGACGCAGTTGTTGATGTTGCGCAACAGCCGTCCGCAAACCGGGCTCGAAGCGAAATTCAGCATGCAGTTTGCGATGGCTGCCGCGCTCGTCGCCGGCAAGGTGGGCTTGCGCGAATTGACCGACGACTTCGTGCGCCGTGCCGAGGTGCAGGCGATCTTCCCGCGCGTTTCCCTTGAGGGCACAACGGCCATCAAGGAGGGTTCGAACTTCGCGCCCTTCGACGCAGTCGAGATCACAACAATGAGTGGCGAGACGCTCAAAAGCGGGCTGGTTGAATACGCCAAAGGCAGCCACCAACGCCCGCTGTCGCGCGACGAACTCTGGGCCAAGTTCGCCGAGTGTCTCGGCGCGGAGTTCCCGGATGCGAAGAAATCGCGGGCTTTCGAGAATCTGATGATGTTCGACCGGCTCAACGGCGCCGGCGACCTCGGCTTGCAAAGCGCTTGAGTTCCACTTTTTTCCGTAAGCTCGCGCCGCACGGCGTGGACATGGTAGCTTGATTGTATGACTGACTCACCGCCCGATTCCGCGCCTATTGGCGAACTCACCGGCGAGGCGCCGCTGGTGCCCACGGACAACCGCGTCGGGGCGCCGGCCGCCGCCGAGTCGGTCCTGGCGGCTGAGCCGTCGCCGAGCCCGGCAGAACCAGCGGCCGACAATGCCCCAGCCCCAGCCCCACCCGCGCCGATGGCGGCCGCAGAGACGACCGGGCCGACCGAGCAAGCCGTGACGGGCATCGGCGTGCTGCTCGTCAATCTCGGCACCCCCGACGCGGCAACGCCGGGAGCGGTGCGGCGCTACCTGAAAGAGTTCCTGAGTGATCGTCGCGTCATCGAGAAGGACTCGTGGCTTTGGAAGCTCGCGCTCAACCGCATCATCCTGCCGATCCGCTCGCGGCGCAAAGCGCGCGACTACCAGAAGATCTGGAACCGCGACAAGAACGAATCTCCGTTCAAGACTATCACGAGGTCGCAAGCCGAAAAACTCGCGGGCATTCTCGAACCGCTCGGTAAGCACGTGATCATCGATTGGGCGATGCGCTACGCGTCGCCGTCGATCGCGTCGCGGCTCGAAGTGCTGGTAACCTGGGGCTGCGAGCGCATCCTGATCATGCCGCTTTATCCGCAATATTCGGCGGCGACCACCGCCACGGTGTGCGACGAGGTGTACCGTTTCATGATGCGGCAGCGGCGCCAGCCGGCGCTGCGCGTTCTGCCCGCCTATTACGACGATCCCTATTACATAGAGGTGCTGGCGTCATCGCTGAAGGCTGAGCTGAAGAATCTGTCGTTCACGCCCGACGTGATCGTCGCGTCCTATCACGGCATGCCGAAAGACTACGTGGCGAAGGGCGATCCCTATGAGAGCCAATGCGTACGCACCACGGAACTGCTGCGGGCGCAGATGGGGCTCGACGAAAGGAAATTGATGATGACATTCCAGTCGCGCTTCGGCCGCGCCAAATGGCTCGAGCCCTACACCATCAATACGGTCAAGGCGCTGGCTAAGAAGGGCGTTAAGAATCTGGTCGTAGTGACGCCGGGATTTTCCGCCGATTGCCTGGAGACGCTGGAAGAGATCGCGGTGGACAACGCGCGCGCCTTCAAGCGCGGCGGCGGGAAAAATTTTGCCGCCATCCCCTGCCTCAACGACAGCGAGGCCGGCATGCTGATGATCTGGCAACTCGCCATGCGCGAATTGAAGGGCTGGGTGTGAGCGCGCTGACTCACGACGGATCGCTGGTATCGTGGACCTGGTTCGCGCTGGCGTTGGTGCTGTTTGCAATCGAGGCGCTGCGGCCGGGCCGTTTTGCGCTGTGGCTCGGCTTTGCCGCCGTGCTCGTCGGCATCATTGCTTCGGTCGCGCGCTGGCCGTGGCCGGCGGAGATCGCCGCATTCGCGGCGTTTGCCGGAATTCTGGTGCCGGCGTGGCGGCGCTATGAACGGAAAGTTTGAAACCGGGCAGGGTCTTAGTCGCCGTCGGCCGCAATCAACCTCTCGTTAACCATATCCGTTTTAACTCCGTTAACCAGCGGTCTGCCGTCCGGCGGCCCGTGCCGGTCGTCGCGTAGCGCAATGCTGCGCGTTGGCGCGGACAGGCCGCTTCGGGGCGAGGAGGTCGCAGGTGCCGCGGCGTTGCCGACCACGAAGCGTCACCGGCCTGGTCCGCCTGCGCTTGGTCTGCTTGCGCTTGGCCATTTTGGCATTCGTCGCGGTACTGGCCCCGGCGCAAAGTAGCGCGCAGTCGGCGGCTTCGAGTGGCGCAGAGCCGACATCGCCCGCTCTCTACGACGATATGTTACAGCCTTCGCTGCCGGGCAATCCCGATAATCCGCCGAGATTTGTTGCACCGAGAAGCTCCGGAACACTGCCTCCCGATCAGGCGCCTCCCGCCGGGACGTTTTCTGCCCCATCGCGCATTGGCGCGACGCCGGTTTACGGCAGCCCGACCGGCTTCGGTGCGGGCGACACCGGATTTAATTCCAGCAATGTCCCACCTAAACGCTTAGCGCAGGTGCCCGACCGAGGGACCGCTCTAGCGCCGCCGGGAGAAACCACCTTTGCACCGGTGGCGCCGGAGCCGCCGCAAGTCTCGTCAGTGCCGCCGGTGCTGCCGCCGCCGCCGGCCCCTGTCGTCCTTCCCGGCCAAGGCCGCGGCGCGGCCTGGCGCGATCCTGCCGCCGCCGCCCAGCGAACTGCCGATCAGCAATCCGCCGGCGGCGGTCTATCCCGCCACGGCTGCGAGCCGGCCCGGCGCAATCCTGCCCATTCCGCCACCGGAATATTTTCTCGGCTCCGCAAGCACACCGCCGCCCGGCACGCCGCCGCCGAATTCTCTCCCGCTCGGAACGGTGCCGCATGGCACCTTGCCAATCGCCGCCGGCGATCCTTACGAGGCGCTCGGCATCAAGGCCGGTTCGTTTTTGATTCTTCCCGCGGTCGAACTGTCGGCCGGATACAATACCAATCCGCAGGCCGCGCCCGGCGGCCCCGGCTCGCTGTATTTGGTCGTCGCCCCGGAATTGCACGTGCGCTCCAACTGGTCGCGCAATTCGCTCACCGCCGACATCACCGGCTCCTATACCGACTACCCCAACAGCAATTTCCAGCCGTCGCTGAACGTTCCTTATCTCAACGCCAAGGTCGACGGCACGCTCGACGTCACCCGCTACACCCAGATCCTGCTCGAAGGCCGCACCACGGTATCGACCGACAATCCCGGCAGCCCGAACATCCAGTTCGGCCTTGCCACACTGCCACTCGACACCACGGTCGGCGGCACGCTCGGCGTGGCGGAAGCGTTCGGCCGCTTCGACGTCTCGCTCAAAGGCATGCTCGACCGCTCGATGTATTCGAACGGCACGCTGACCGACGGCGAGAGCGCAAACTTCGACTGGCGCGCCTTCGATCAGTATGCCGGCATTTTGCGCGTCGGCTATGAGATCGATCCCGATCTCAAGCCGTTCGTCGAGATCGACGAGGACACCCGCATTCACGACTCGCCGGTCGATATTTTCGGCGAAAATCGCAACTCCAACGGCTCGAGCGCCAAGCTCGGCGCCGACCTCAATCTGTTCGGTTCGCTCACCGGCGAGATCGCGGTCGGCTATATGGAGCGCGACTACCACGATCCGACGCTGCCGAATATCAACGGCGCGACGGTTGACGGCACGCTGCTGTGGCAGGCGACGGCATTGACCACGGCGAAATTCACCGCACAATCGAGCGTCGGCGAATCGAGCGTGCAGGGCGTGTCGGGCGAGTTCAGCCGCAGCTTCAGTCTCGAAGTCGATCACGCGTTGCGGACCTGGCTCATCGCCAATGCGATTGTCGGCTACGAGAACGACGACTATGCCGGGCTGGGCCGCACCGACAACCACTATTTCGCCGCCACCGGCCTGACCTACAAATTGAACCGCGAGATGCAGCTCAAGGGCGAGGTGCGGCAAGACTGGCTCACATCCAACGTCAGCGGCGTCGCCTACACCGCCACGACCTTTCTTCTGACCATGCGATTGCAGAAGTAAGTGTCACCGCTGCAAACGCCGCGGGCGGGCTCAATACAAATGGCGCGGCAGCCACAATGCGATCTGGGGAAATGCAAGCAACAGAGCGATCAGAATCGCATTGGCCACGAGAAACATGGCGCTGCCGACGTACATCTTTCCGAGTCTGGCGTCCGGCACCTGCGATTGCAGCACGAACAGGTTCATCCCCATCGGCGGATGGATCATTCCGACTTCGATCAGTCCCACCAGCAGTACGCCGAACCAGACGAGGTCGTAGCCAAGCCCCTGCGCCAGCGGTGCGAACACTGGCACGGTAATCAGAACCATGGTCAGCGATTCCAGGAAACTGCCGAGCACAATGTAGAACAGCACCACGACGACCATCACAGCCGTGGGCGGCAAATGCAGCGAGACGACCCAGTCGGCGAGGTTGGTGGCGAGCTGCGTCTGCACGATGAAATAACTGAACATGATGGCGCCGAGCAGAATGAAGAACAGCATCGCCGCGGTCCGGCTCGACTCGAGCGCCGCATCGGCAAGTTTTTGGAATGTCAGCCCTCCGCTCAGCGTCGCAATTACGATGGTGGAGAAGGTGCCGACCGCCGCCGCCTCAGTCGGGCTGAACCAGCCTGCATAGATGCCGCCGATCGACAGCATGAAAATGAACAATAATTTCCACATTCCGATCGATGCCCGCAGCCGTTCGCGCCACGGCGCCGCCGGACTGACCGGCGCCCACGATGGGTTGAGCCAGATCGCGGTTTTGACCACGCCGATTTGCAATGTCGCCAGTATCAGCCCCGGAATAAAGCCGGCGGCAAACAGTTTTGGGATCGATTGCACTGCGGTTAGTCCATAGAAGATCAGCATCACCGAAGGCGGAAACAGAATGCCGAGCGTAGCGCCGGCGACGACCGAGCCGAGCGCCAGCCGCTCGTCGTATTTGGCACGGCGCATTTCCGGAACGGCAACGTGGCTCATCGTGGCGACCATCGCCACCGAGGAACCGGATACCGATCCGAGTGCGGCGCAGGCGCCGATGGTTGCGGTGGCGAGCGTGCCCCGTCGTCCGCTGAACATGACGTTGATCGACTGGAACAACTCGCGTGCCATGCCGGACTGCCGGGCGATCGAACCCATCAGCACGAATAAGGGAACAACCGACAGGTCATAGGCCGATGCGAACGTGAACGGCACGCGGCCGAGCACGAGCAGCGCCTGCGACCAGCCGTTCAGCGTCGCGTAACCGATCGTGCCGACGAGGCCGAGTGCGATGGCGACCGGGATCCGCAAAAAAATCATCGCAACCATGACGATGAAGCCGGCAACGCCGACGGTTTGCGGATTCATCGCCCGGCTCGCGGCCGCGTGAGCGCCTGCGCGCTCTCGATCAGCACGCAAAGGGCGGCCGGCAGCGTGATGACGATGCCCGCGATCATCAGCGCCCAATGCACGTCCATCGGGATCGAAAGGTCGGGCGACACCTCGTGAAATCTCGCCGAATCGAGCGCCGGCGGGATCATCCGCCATAGCAGTACGGCGAGAAACGCGATCGCCAAAACGTTGGCGATCAGTTTGAGCGCGCCGATGGCTGTCGACCCGAACACATGATCGACGAAATCGATGACGATGTTCCTATCGCGGAGGAAAACGTCGGGGATGCTCAGAAACACCGTGCCGACCAGGAACAGCTGCACCAGGTCGTAGGTGCCGGTGATCGGCAGATTGAATGCGGCGCGCAACACCACGTCGGCGACGGTGATAAGCATCATCGCCGCCAGAAAAACGGCGCTGGCATAGTTGGCGCAACGCGTAATCGCCGTCAGAAACGCACGCATTCCCGGCGCCGTTCACGTTTTCCAGAACGAGAACGAGGTCTTGGCATATTTGTCGGCGGCGCCTTTCATCGCGTTATGCACCTTGTTCGCCGGCATGCCCTTCTGGTCGAGCTCGGCAAGCACTCTCGTGGTGTCGTCGGCGCCGATCTTCTTGAACAGGGAATCTTGATCCTTGGAAAGTTCGATCGGCGTATCGCCTTCGGCCACAAGGTATTTCTTGCCGGGAGCGTCGGCAGAATCCCAGAGCTTGCCGATCTCGCCGACGCGCGGACGCGTCGTGTCGTCGATCAGCTTCTGCAGATCGGGCGGCAGCTTGGCATAGGAGGCCGGGTTCATCACCACGCCGAAGCTTGAGACATAGGAATACATCTCGGTCGAGTATTTGACGATGCCGCCGAGATGGAACGCCGTATCGGCGCCGCCGTAATCGAGGAAGCAGCCGTCGATTGTGTTCTTTTGCATGGCGTCGGCAATGCCGCTCGGCGGCACGCCGACCGGGGTGCCGCCGAGCGCGGCAATGAAGCTCTTGATCGTCACCGAAGCGAAGCGGATGCGCAGGCCCTTCATATCCTCCACGGTACGCACCGGCTTGGTCGAGGTGAGCAGGTTGCCCGGCTGAGTGGTCAAAAGATAAAGGATCTTAAGGCCCTCATATTCCGGCTCAAGCAGCTTGAGCACCTCGGGATCGTTGAGTGCTTGGGTGCCGATCTCGGCGCTGCCGGCCATGTAGGGCAGTTGGATGATCTCGGTCAGCGGGAAGCGACCGGGCGTGGCGCCGGTCAGGTACCAGGTGATGTCGGCGACGCCGGTGCGCGCGTAGTCGACATAGTTCTGCACCGGGCCCATCTCATTGGCCGGGAAGATCGTGATGTTTAGTCTGCCGTCCGACCGCTGCTTCAGCTCGTCGACCCAGCGCTGCAGGTATTGGGCGAATATGTGTTGGACATTGATGAAGTGGCCGAGCTTGAGATTGTAGACCGTATCGCCGCGCGCTACGGCAGGCGCGGCAACGAGCGTTGCTCCGGCGAGCAACGATGTACTAAATTCCCGCCTGTTCATAAGCTCCTCCCGTTGAATGCGGCGAGCTCGCAGCCCGCTTCTGAATCCGGTTTAGCGCGTGTCAGTGCGGCTTGTGGCCGCCGTGGGCGTCGACACCGGCGGGTGCCACATATTTGAGCCGGCGGATGGTCGAAAGCTCCGCGCGCGGCACGCCGCTGACCGGGCCGCCCTTGATGGTCACCCGCTCCATGTAACGGCGTTGCGGGTAATAATCGTGGACCGCGTAATGCTGGGTCGACCGGTTGTCCCACACCGCGATGGTGTGCG
This sequence comes from uncultured Alphaproteobacteria bacterium, assembly GCA_963780925.1. Classification (GTDB taxonomy): domain Bacteria; phylum Pseudomonadota; class Alphaproteobacteria; order Rhizobiales; family Xanthobacteraceae; genus BOG-931. The sequence continues at coordinate 113,092 of CAWAEV010000026.1, forward strand.
GCGCCCAATGCAGGCGGAATTGATATTCGGGCACCAGCGCCTGCCGGAACAGGAGGTCGAGCAGCGCTCGGCTTTCGTGCTCCTCCATGCCGTTGATGCCGATCGTGAACTGCGGATTGACAAACAGCACCTTGCGTCCGGAAACGGGATGGACGCGCACCACCGGATGGAGCTGCGGCGGATACATCAGCTCGAAATGCTGCAGCTTCCTGCGCTCCTCCTCGGAGGTGCCGAACAGCGGCCGGAACGGTTTCATGTCATGGATGCCGTCGAGCCCGGAAATGAACTGCTGCAAGCGATCGCTCAAGCCGTCATACGCTGCGCTCATGCTCACGAACATGGTGTCGCCACCGACTGCGGGTATTTCCTTGGCGACCAGCATGGTCGCCATCGGCGGTTCCGCGCGGAACGTCTCGTCCGAGTGCCAGACGTCGGTGCCGTAGGGCGGGGTCTTCTCATCGTTCCTGAACTTGATGAGTTCGGGAGCGTTCTTGCCCTCGTTGGGCGCGAACGGATGGACGGTTAGTTCGCCAAAGCGGCGGCCGAATGCCATGAGATCATCCGACGAGATGTTTTGATCGCGCAGGATAATGAGTTCATTGTCGACCAGCGCGTTCTCGACCGCCTTGAACTGCGCGTCCGACAACGGTCGGCGAAGATCAACGCCGCTGATCTCGGCGCCGAGAGGGACGCCGACGCGCTTAACGACGACCCCGGCCTGTTCGCTGACTAGCGGCTTGCCACCCCGGAATTCGAAGGGCTTGTTCATGGGCCATCTCCCTCTGCGCGTGATCGCTTCTAGTTCGCCGCCATGATGCCTCACGGCGGCGCCGTGCGTGCCACCCTAGTCATTCAACCATATTCATGCACAATATGCAGGCCATGCATATTGAGGACTTGGAATTTGGCGAAATCCGATTGATTGCGGCGCTGTCGGAGCTGCACAAGCTGTCAGCGGCGGCGGCGCGGCTCGGCCTGTCGCAATCCGCCGCCAGCCACGCTTTGGCTAGGCTCCGAAATCGCACTCGCGACCCGTTGTTCGTGCGCGGCAGCAACGGCTTCTTTCCGACGCCATACGGCGAGCGCTTGAGCACCGCCGCGCGCAAAGCGCTCGACATTCTGCTCGACGGTTTCGCCTCGAACGCGCCGTTCGATCCCAAATCGACGACCCGCCGGTTCAACGTGTATTTGAGCGACGTGGGGCAGATGGTCATTTTGCCCAAGCTGCTCGCGCTCATGGCCGAGGAAACGCCGCAGGCCAGTCTTCGCGCTTGCCCGATCCCGCTCGAGCAGCCCGGCATGGCGCTGGCCTCTGGAGAAGTCGATGTCGCGGTCGGCTTCTTTCGCAATCTCACCGCCGGATTTCGCCAGAGCGTACTGTTTCGCGAACGCTATGTCTGCGTCGTACGCGCCGATCACCCGAACTTCCGCTCCGGTATGTCGCCGGAAGCCTTTACCAAATCGCCACGCGCGCTGGCCGACGCCAGCGGCATGGCGCACACCGTCGTCGAAGACGAGCTCAAGAAGCAGGGCTTGGTGGCGACGCCGCGCCTCACGGTGCCGCAATTCATGGTGCTGCCGCTGGTCATCGCCAATTCGGACCTCCTTGTGATCATGCCAAGGCGGCTGGCGCAGGCCTTTTCGCAATTGGTGTCGATCAAAATCATGGAGCCGCCGTTGCCGCTGCGGCCGTATGACATCAAAATCTACTGGCACGAGCGGTTCGATCGGGATTCGTCAAGCCGATGGCTCAGAAGGACGTTTGTCCAATTATTCCGTGAATGATTTGAAATTTCCATGTGAAAGAACGACCGGACCCGTCTTCGGATGTCCGGCGTCTGATCGAGGAATTGATGCCGGTTGCCCGCGAGTAAACGAATGCGACGCCATCGTATCGCAGACTTCGGCGGCAGCCGACGACGCAGCTTTGATCTTTGTCAAATTGCGCGGTGGGCTTTATGGTCTAATTTCAATGCACCGCAAGAGGCCGACATGACAGAAACATCGCAGAATCAAGCGAATGGACTTTCCCGGCGAACCACTCTCATTCGCAGCGTAGCCTATGCGGCCGGAGCCGTAGTTTCGCTGCTTCCGGTGAGAGAAGCTGCAGCAAAAATGGCGCAGACGGCCGTCTCTTATCAGCCCACGCCGAAGGGCGACCAGCAGTGCGGCAATTGCTCCCTGTTTCAGCCGCCGAGTGCCTGTACGTTGGTCGACGGCAGCATCAGCCCGACCGGCTGGTGCAAATTCTGGGTCAAGAAGGCCGGCTGAGACCGACTCGGTCGGCGCCCGCATGCACTGCCAACATCCCTTTTAGCCCGCGATGTGACGCGGGCCGGGTTGATCGCACTGCAATTCAAACAGGGTGTCGGCGTTCACGTAAAAACGCGGCGCAAAGTTCGTCGCTGCGGTGCTGCGATCGAGCCATTCGCGACAGGTTCCCCGAGCCGCGCAAGCCTGACAACGTCGAAATGCAGTTGGGTACTGCAGCTCCAGGCGCGCCAAATCTTCAGGGCCACACTCGATCCCAAGGTTCGCCATCATCGCGTGGAGTAGAACGGAATTCTCACAAAGGATACGCCTTCCCGGCTGCGGCTCGGAAGCTTTCGCTGATACACGCTCATAATGAGACGACGCGGTACCCCCTGGAAACCGCGCCGTCTGCTCGCAATGAGCTCAATTCGAGATCGACTACGAACACCGAAAAACCTGACATTTTGCTTGGCTAACTTCTTTGATCAAAATCAATTTGACCGGCCCGGCGCATTATGTTGCCGAAAAGCATCATTCCCCGGCGAAAATGGCAACCTGCTGAATTCGACATAGCCGACTGCAAGTTTTTTTCCTAACCTGATTTCACCCCCGAGTGATTGTTCGCGCGCTTAGACGCGCGCGACAAGTCAAGATTGGTTGTCTCACGATGCAGGGCGGACGCGGCCAATTTGCTCAGATGCTGCTTTTGCGGCTCGTCTGTGCGGCTGCTCTGGTCTTCGTCCTTTTTGGTTTTCTGACAATCGGATTTGCCTCGCGCGCGGAAGCACTGCCGAGCTTTGCACGCCAGACCGGGCAGCCCTGCGGCGCCTGTCACACCGATTTTGCCGGGCTGACACCTTACGGACGGCGCTTCAAGATCGGCGGCTACACCTATGGCGGGGGGAAGTACCGCACAGCGCTGTTTCCTAGTTCTGACGATTCGACCGACAACAAAGAAAAGAAATGGGTGCCGCCGATCTCGATGATGGCGATCGTCGGGTTCACCAATACCGAAGCGCCTCAACCGCCGCCGACCGATCCGTACAAGACCAACAACAACTTGGTCGTTTCGCCTTTGAGCTTCTTCTGGGGCGGCGCTATCACCGACCATATCGGCGCGTTCGCGCAACTGACCGACGCCGGGCCGCCGACCACGGCTTCGATCGGCAACGATCCCTACGTTCACAACTGGACCTGGGATAATACCGACATCCGCTATGCGGATTCGACGAGCATCGGCAACGTTCCCGTTACCTACGGCATCACGGCCAATAATGGGCCCACCGTTCAGGATCCGTGGAACACCACTCCAGCTTGGGGTTTCCCCTACGCATCGTCAACGGTAGCGCCAACGCCCGCAGCCGGCACGATCATCGACGGCGCCTTTGCCGCGCATGTCGGCAGCGTCGGCGCCTACGCCTACATCGCCGACGCGCTTTACCTGGAATTTTCGGCCTACCGCACGCTCGATCCCAACCTACAGAACAACCTGGGCGCTGATCCATTCGGCGCGCCGGGTCAGTTCGACTTTGCGCCCTATTGGCGCGCAGCCTTTGAACCGCACTGGGGCAACAATTGGTTTGAGATCGGAACTTTCGGCATGGCGGCCGACATTCACCCATGGGCGTCACCGCCGTCAGCGCCGGTTACCGGGCCGGTCACGACTACGACTTTCCCGCAAACGGATAAGTACACCGATGTCGGCTTTGACTCGCAATATCAGTACCAGGGCGACAATTTTTGGTTCACGTTGCGCGGCACCTATATCCACGAATCGCAGAAGCTGGACGCGAGCTTCGTCAACGGACTTTCCGCTAATCCGAGCGACACGCTCAACGAGGCCAAGGCCTATGCCTCGCTCGCCTACGGCAACGACAATCGGATCGTCCTGACCGGCCAATATTTCAACACGTGGGGAAGCCCAGATCTTGGCCTGTATGGCGGACTTGCCAGCGGCTTCAGTCCGAACAGCAGCGGTTGGACCGCCGAGATCGCCTACATTCCGTTCATCACCAGCACTGCGCCGGGCTGGCCGTGGTTCAACACCCGCATCGGGCTGGAATACACCTGGTACAACCAGTTCGACGGAACCAGCGTCGGCGCCAGCAGCAATAACACGCTGTTCGCCTATCTTTGGTTGGCGATGTAGCAGGCCGGAGGGTTCGCGATGAAAGTAACACTGTTCGGAGCCGCTGCGGTTTCGCTGCTGACCGTCTCTGCCGCATTCGGCGCCGATCTCGCAGCGCCGCCAGCCGCGCCAGCGCCGACTCCTCCACCCTTCACCTGGACGAGCTGCTACGCCGGCGGCAATGTCGGCGGCGGCTTTGGGCAAAAGGATCTCAACGACACCGCCGGGATCCTGTTCCCCCAATACCGGGATTTACTTCCGGCAATCTCGACATCAGCGGTTATATGCTCGGCGGCCAGATCGGATGCGACTATCAATTCGCATCCAATTGGGTGCTCGGCATCGAAGGTGCGGCGTCGGGCGGAGACATCGGCGGCAAGACCACTATCGTAACACCGGGAATTGCCGGCGACACGGCAACCTTCAAGGACACGACCGACTTCCTGGGCAGCGTGACCGCACGCGCCGGATACGCGTGGGATCGCTGGATGCTCTACGGCAAAGGCGGCGTCGGCTTCGTAAACGACAGATACAACGTCGCCGATCGCCTTCGCGACCTACAATTTCGACGGAGTGGAGACCAGGCTCGGCTGGACCGCCGGCGTCGGCGTCGAATGGGCGCTTTGGGACGATTGGTCGGTCAAGCTCGAATACGACTATTACGGTTTCGGTACGCGCAACGTGACCTTTATCGAGGAGAGCACTCGTCCAAGCGTCCGGCCCCGAAAACATCAAACAAAACATTCAGACCATCAAGCTCGGTCTGAATTTCCACGTCTCAGCTTGGCCATGAGGAAGCGGCGATGCCGATGACCGGGAGCGATCGAGCCGTTCCAACAAGCGAATGCTGCGGACAAAGCTTATGACGATTCGGAAAGCCTACAAAGAACAGCCTCGTATGCGTCGCTCTCCGCGCTCGTCTTGACGCTCGTCTTCACGTCGCCGGTCCGCGCCCAGGACGCCGTCGCGGGCGCGGTGTCGCAGAAAGAAGTCGAGGCCAAGCTCGCTTATTGCGAAGTCTGTCACGGCGTATCGGCGCAAGGTTTCAATGGCTATTATCCGATACCGCGATTGGCAGGACAGCAAATCGCTTACATCGAAAACGAGTTGCAGGGCTTCGTCGAGCATAAGCGAACCAATAACATCATGTTCAATGTCGGGCACGTGCTGAGCCCGGCGATGATCAAGGGCTCTCGCCACCGATTTTAATGAGCTCAATCCAAAACCGCTCGGCGGCGGTCCAAAGGACCTCGTGCCCACGGGAGAGAAAATCTTTCAAGAAGGATTGCCCGACGCCGGCGTTCCGCCATGCGCCTCCTGTCACGGCCCGGAAGCCAAAGGCAACGACCAATTTCCCCGCTTGGCGGGCCAGCTCTATCTTTATCTCGTGAGCCAATTGTCGAATTGGGCCAGCGAGCGCGGCGAGACCAACTCGAATGTCATGGCGCCGATTGCGCACAACTTGACGCAGCCGCAGGTCAAAGCCGTCGCGGCCTATCTCAGTACTCTGGAGTAATTCTGTGCACGCCCACAAAAAACTCCAAACCGCCGAGGCAGCGCTGGCCTTATGGCATAAGCGATGCCGGATTGTGACGGGCGTCGGCTTACGAACAATGTTGCTCGCGGTCATTGTGGCGGTCGCTTCTTCCGGCAGCGGTCGCGCCGCCGACGACATGAGGAGGGATGCCGCTCCGCAGCGGGACATTCAGGCGAAGCTGAGCTACTGCAAGGACTGTCACGGCCCGTCGGCGCAGGGCTATCGCGGCTACTTCCCGATCCCGCGGCTTGCCGGACAGCAACCCCAATATCTGGAAAATCAGCTGCGCGCCTTTATCGAGCATCGCCGCACCAACAATATCATGTTCAACGTCGCCCATGCGTTGAACTCCGGCATGATTGCGGCGCTGGCCGAGAATTTCAGCAAGCTCAATCCGCGGCCGGTCGGCGGCGCTCCGCGGGGTCTCGCCGCTACCGGAAAGAATATTTTCGAGAACGGCGTGCCCGACTCGAACATCGCCGCCTGCGCCGCCTGTCACGGTCCCGACGCCGCGGGCAGCGGAGAAATTCCGCGTCTTGCCGGTCAGCTCTATCCCTACGTCATCAAGGAGCTGACGAATTGGGGAAAGGAACGCGGCCAAAATCCGGCGCGACCGGACACGTCGGCTATCATGAGCCCGGTCGCGCACAGCTTGAACAAGTCGCAAATCGAAGCCGTTGCCGCTTTCGTCAGCGATCTAAGGTGACAGATGACGAGATACACCCGGCCGAAAGTGGCAATCCTGGCGATGAGTTTCCTCGTTGGCGCGTCGTTGGCCGGCCGCGCCGAGAGTCTCGCCGTTCGCAATTGCACCTGGTGTCATGGCGGATCGGCGCAAGGCTATACGCCGGCGCCCCGGCTGGCCGGCCAGCGCTATCAATATCTGGAGAACCAGCTTGCGGATTTTCACGCCCATACCCGCGACAACCCTCTGTCACGGCAGTACATGTGGGGCGCGACCGCAAACCTCGCTCCACAATCCGCGCGTAACCTTGCAATCTATTTTTCGACGCTGCCGCCGCAGGCGGCCCGTGACGGCGACTGGCGAAACGTGGCTCTCGGCAGAACGATCTATCAAGAGGGCATGCCCGACGACAATATCGTCGCCTGCGTGGTTTGCCATGGCCCCAATGCCGAGGGTGTCGGTCAAATTCCCCGTCTGGGCGGGCTGCAATACACCTACTTGAAAAGGCGACTCGAGCAATGGGGCGAGGGCTATCATGCCGCCGCCGGTCCGCCGATGCCCGATATTTCCAGCAAGTTGTCGCCGGATCAAATCGAGGCGCTCGCGTCGTATCTCAGCTTTATCAGATAGAATCGGCTCGATCGAAAAGCGGCTTGCCGTCAACAACGTTGCCTTGCGCGCGCCCGCATCGAACGATGCCTCGCCGCTCGCAAATTCCGATTAACGAATTAGACGTCTCTTCAAACTTCCCCTGGCCGCTAGAGCACTTTCATAATTGGCGGCGATAGCCTTGGTTAGCGAGGTAGTTTGCGCACTCTTGCGGACTGACTTTGGTGAGGGCTTCGGCGATGGCCGCGATGAGGGCTTCGATGGTTCTGGCGGCGGCTTTTCGCAATAGGGCTTTGAGTTTGGCGAAGAACTGTTCGATGGGGTTGAAGTCTGGGCTGTAGGAGGGCAGGTAGCGCAGCTCGGCGCCGGCGGCTTCGATGGCTTCGCGGACGCCGGCGACCTTGTGGCTGGGGAGATTGTCCATCACGACGATATCGTTCTGCCGCAGGATCGGGACGACGAACTGCTCGACATAGGCGCGAAAGCTAGGCCCATCCATCGGTCCGTCGAACACACAAGGCGCGGCGATCTCCCCGACACGCAGCGCGGCGACGAATGTCGTGGTCTTCCAGTGTCCCCATGGCACGCTGGATACCAGGCGTTGGCCGCGCGGGCAGCGGCCATAGCGGCGCGCCATGTCGGTCGCTGCGCCGGTCTCGTCGATGAAAACCAGGCGTTCCGGGTTCAGCTCGCCCTGGCTGGCACGCCACTCGTCACGCGCTTGGGCCACATCTGGCCGGTCCTGTTCGGCGGCTCGCTCCGACTTTTTTTGAGCGGGAGTTTGAGAAACTTGAGCCTGGTCCACAGGCACCCAATGCTGACCTTTGCCTTGCGCTCGGCGAGCAGCCATGCCTGCAGTTCGGTGAGCGTGATGTCGGGCTCGGCCGCAACGCATGCACGAAGGGCGTCATCGTGCGGCGCCAGCTTCGGTTTGGGACCGCCGCCGGATCGGCGTGCAGTCACTTCGCCGGTCATGCGCCGCCGGATTAAAGCCTTGTAAATATAGGAGACACTGACCCGAAACAGCGGCGCAGCTACATAAGCCCCAGTCCCCGTATCAACTGCTGCAATCACACGCTCACGCAAGTCCTGAGAATATGGTTTGCCCATCGCAGTCTCCGTGCCGAATCGACACGAAGGTTGAATCACAAATTCCGCTCAGCGAAAAACCCACCGATTCCGTCAACCCTGAAAATGCTCTAGTCCGGCGAATCGATCGGGTCTGCCATGTCGGTTAGCAGGCATCCAAATTGACCTAAATCAAACGGCTCACCGCGATCGGCCGGAAAGTGATGCTAGCCGACGAGAGGAGGGTCACATGACAGACCTGACCGGTGGAGAACAAAGACGATCACCCTTCGAAGCGATGTGGCGCGTGTTGAGCGGTTGGGCGAGGGGGTCTTCTGCACCCGAAGTGTCGTGCTGCGGCGAAATGGAAGTGGAGCGCATCGCCCGCGATGTCCGCATGACCCCCGCCGAACTCCGTGCCGTTGCCAAGTCGCGGCCCTGAGGCGGCCGACCTTTTGCTGCGTCGCATGGCTGCGCTCGATCTCGACCCGGCGGAGGTTTCCCAGGTCGGGCCGCAAACGTTCCGCGATCTGCAACGCGTGTGCAGCCTGTGCGAAAGCAAAAGGCGCTGCATACGAGATTTTGCCCGCGATGCCGCCGCGCCGCAGTGGCAGGATTATTGTCCGAACGCCCAAACGCTGATGGCGCTCGACACACTGCCCTGGGCGTCGCGGCGCGAGTGGTAGCGAAGACGCATGCTGGCGCCGATCATCACCGCGCCGCTGTTCTATGCGGTAGCCATCCCCGCGGTGATCTTCCTCGGCCTCGCCAAGGGCGGCTTTTCCGGCGTGGCGACCGGCGCGACGCCGCTGCTCGCGCTCTATCTGCCGCCGCTTGAGGCGGCGGCGCTGCTGCTGCCGATCGTCATTTGCCAGGACGCAATCTCGATCCATGTCTACCGGCGCGAATGGAGCGGCTGGAACCTGAGAGTGCTGCTGCCGGGCGCCGGCTTTGGCCTGGCGCTCGGCTGGCTGTTCGCGTCCTATGTATCGGACGACGCCATCCGCATCCTGATCGGGATCACGGCGCTCGCTTTCGTCGCGACGGTTTGGCTGCGCGCGGCGCCGGCGCGACCGAGGCAAAGCACGGTCCTGGGCGGGCTATTTTGGGGCGCGGTCTCCGGCTTCATGTCGTTCGCCAGCCAAGGCGGCGGCCCGCCCTTTCAGGTGTACACGCTGCCGCAGCAATTACCGAAAATGACCTTCGTCGGCACCACCACGATCTTCTTTGCCGCCGTCAATGTACTCAAGATCGTGCCTTACTTCATGCTCGGGCAGTTCTCGGCAAAGAATCTGTCCACCTCGCTTGCGCTGTTGCCGATTGCGGTCGCGGCGAACTTCGCCGGCATCTGGATGGTCAGGATCGTGCCGACGGCGCAGTTCTATCGCATCACGTATGTTCTGCTCTTCATTCTCGGGCTGCTGCTGCTCTCAGAAGGCGTCGTCCAGCTGCTGCATGGACCGCGATGAGACGGGTCGATATCGCGTCAGCCTTTGCCGCCATTTATTTCGCTCATGATTTTTTTGATCTCGGCGCGGAAGCCGGGCGCGATGTCCGGACGCGCCAGCGCGTAGGAGACGTTGGCGGCGAGAAAGCCGATTTTCGAGCCGCAATCGAAGCTGCGGCCGTCGAATTGCAGACCGTAGAACGGCTGCTTCTTCGCCAGTTGGATCATGGCGTCGGTCAATTGGATTTCGCCGCCGGTGCCGCGTTCTTGTATGCTTAGAATATCCAGGATTTCCGGCTGCAGAATATAGCGGCCGGTGAGGATGAGGTTCGAGGGCGCGCGGTTGACCGGCGGCTTCTCCACCATGCTGGTGATCGAGAACATCTTGCCCTTGCGTTCGCCGACGCCGACGACGCCGTATTGATCGACGCGATCGTGCGGCACTTCCTCGACGGCGACGATGTTGGCCTGTCCCGGCAGGTCGCGCGCCGCGTCGAGCATCTGCGCCAGACAGCCTTGTTCGTGCTGCACCAGCACGTCCGGCAACAACAGCGCAAACGGCTCATGGCCGATCAATTCGCGGGCGCACCACACGGCGTGGCCAAGCCCGAGCGGTTCCTGCTGGCGGGTGAAGCTCGTCGAGCCGGGCACCGGCAGGTCCTGATTGAGATAGTCGAGGATCTTGTGCTTCTGCCGTTCGAGCAGTGTCATTTCCAGTTCGAACTGGCGGTCGAAGTGATCCTCGATGACCCCCTTGTTGCGGCCGGTGACGAAGATGAAATGCTCGATGCCGGCCTCGCGCGCCTCGTCGACGACGTGCTGAATCAGCGGCCGGTCGACGACCGGCAGCATTTCCTTCGGCATGGCCTTGGTTGCCGGCAAGAACCGGGTGCCGAGACCGGCGACGGGAAAGACGGCTTTGCGGACGGTATTCATGCGGAGCGGTCGGGAAGGGGAGGAGGGAAACTGTACGCTTTGTTGCCCAAATGATTGTCCAAACTATGCCGATGGCAGCGGCAAGAACCTATTAGTGATTCGACATACATTAGCAGGTGGCCGCAGAGGCGGCCATAAGTCGAGATTGTGACGCCATGGCCATCGTCAAGTTCTTGTCTCGTCTGACTGCGGCATCCCTGCTTGCCGCGGCTTTTGCCGGCGGCGCGTCCGCGCAACAGGCGGACAACTGGCTGACGCGCCTGTTTCAACCCACGCCGGCAAGTCCGGTTCCAGGCTCGAACGACCAGACGCAATGGAGCGGGCAGTCCGGCGCGTCGGACAATCCGCTGATGACGGCCGATGCCATCCGTGCGGCGGCCGCCGATTTTGGCAATTGCATCGCCGGTCTCTGGTCGGACGCCGCCCGGCGCGGCATCACGCGGGCGAATTTCGAACGCTTTACCTCAGGGCTCAGGCCGGACTTGAGCATCATGGACAAGCTCGATGCCCAGCCGGAATTCACCAAGGCGCCGTGGGACTATCTCGATCTCCTGGTCAGCGACGACCGCATCGCGCACGGCCGCGAACTGCTGGCGCAATATGCGCCGACCTTCGCCGCCGTCGAACGCGCCTACGGCGTCGACCGCTATATCGTTGCGGCGATCTGGGGCGTCGAATCGAACTACGGCACGCTCTCCGGCGATCGGCCGGTGATCCGCTCGACCGCGACGCTCGCCTGCGTCGGCCGCCGCCGCGATTTCTTCCGCGAGGAGTTTTTGTCGACGCTGGAAATCCTGCAGCGCGGCGACGTGCCGCCGGACCGCCTGGTCGGCTCATGGGCCGGCGCGTTCGGGCCGACGCAATTCATGCCGACCACGTTCAAGCGCTACGCGGTTGATTTCGACGGCGACGGGCGCCGCGACGTCGTCGATTCGATTCCGGACGTGATCGCCTCGACCGCGAATAATCTGAAGATGGACGGCTGGGTTCCCGGTCAGACCTGGGGTTACGAAGTCGCGCTGCCGCGAAACTTCAATTATCTCTTGGCCGACAGTTCGCGGCAGATGACCGTGCGGCAATGGCAGAGCTTGGGGGTGCGGCGCGCCGACAGCCAGGCCTTTCCCCGTCCCGAGGATCGCGCATTTCTGCTGCTGCCGGCCGGCGCGCGCGGGCCGGCTTTCCTGATGCTGAAAAATTTCAGCGTCATCATGAAATACAATCCCGCGGAAGCCTATGCGCTCGCCATCGGCCATCTCGCCGACCGCATGCGCGGCGGCGCGCCGTTCGTGCAAGGCTGGCCGCGCGACGAGCGCGTGCTCACGCTGGACGAGCGCTACCAGATGCAGCAGCTTCTGGCGCGCCGCGGCTTTGCTATCGGCGAGCCCGACGGCCTGATCGGCCCACGCACCCGTCTCGCCATCCGCGATTTCCAGGCCTCGGTCGGCCAGATTCCGGACGGTTTCGCCTCAAGCGACGTGCTCGACCGGCTGCGGCAGCCTTAAACGGGGCGTGCGTAATGCGGCTGAAACCTCCCTCAGTTTGACATTATCCCGGCGTAAATTCTTTGCCGAGCGGCTCGGTTCGGGCGTCGGTTTTTTTGCCGCGATGCGCTAGTCTGGTTGGGCATTAGGTTCTTTAGGTCAACGGTTCATGGCAACGCGGAATTTTCGACGGCTCATTGGCGCGCTGGCGATTGCGGCGGGCGCGGCGGCCGCGTCCATACCCGCGGCCGCCCAGGTCTATTATTGGAACGATCGGCCGTCCGCTCCGGGTTATTATCAGCAGCCGCAGCAGCGCGATTTCTTTTCGTTCCCATTTTTCGGCGGCGAGCGTCACGCGCCGGTCGCCGATTACACCAAGGCGCCGCCGCCGCGTAAATTGGAGGCGCCGCCGACCTCGACGATCTTGGTCGTCGGCGATTCCATGGCCGATTGGCTCGGCTATGGTCTCGACGAGACCTACACCGATCAACCGGACACCGGCGTGGTGCGCGATGTCCGCGCCACCGCGGGTCTTATCCGCTACGACCCGAAGAACGAAACGCTCGACTGGCCGGGTGTCGTCAAGGATCAGCTGGCCGCGGAAAAGCCGAACGCCATTATCGTCATGCTCGGTCTCAACGACCGCATCCCGATCCGCGACGGCGCGCCTCCGACCAAAGGAGTGGAGCAAACCCCGCAAGAAAAAGCGGCACAGGAGAAAGCCGCACAAGAGAAAGGTTCTGCTCCGCCGGTTGCGGCAGCCGCATCGCAACCTGCCGGCGCGGATAGCACGGCGCAGCATCCCGTTCCGGGCCGCGCCTACGACTTCCACACCGATCTATGGGCCGATCTTTACGTCAAGCGTATCGATGAAATGATCGCGGCGCTCAAGAGCAAGGGCGTTCCGGTGCTGTGGGTCGGGCTGCCGGCGCTGCGCGGCCCGAAGTCGACGAGCGACATGGCCTATCTCGATGAGCTCTATCGCGAGCGCGCCGAGCGGGCCGGGATCTATTACGTCGATATCTGGGACGGCTTCGTCGACGAGCAGGGCCGCTACGCGGTGGACGGTCCGGATTTCGAGGGCCAGATCCGGCGGCTGCGCACCGCCGACGGCGTGCATTTCACCAAGGCCGGCGCGGTGAAGCTTGCCAGTTATGTCGATCTCGAATTGCGGCGTGTCCTATCGAACCATGTCGCGCCGATCGCGCTGCCCGAGCAGGCGTCGCCAGCGAAACCCGGTACGCCGCGGCCTGATGTCGGTCCGGTGTTGCCGCTCACCGTCTCAAGCAGCGGCGACGGCGGTGCCGGCGGCTTGCTCGGCGCCGGCAGCCAACCCGCCCCGCTCGCGTCCGATCCGCTGGCGCAAAAAGTGCTGGATCGCGGGGCGCCGATTGCCGCCGCCGCCGGCCGCGCCGACGACTTCTCCTGGCCGCGACCCGCGGCGCCGGCCGATGTCGCGCCGCAGCCGGTTTCGCTGTCACCTGCGGAGCCGACGAAAAAGGGCGCCGCCGCGCATGACGATGCGAAGAAACCGGCCGACGCTAAAAAGGATACAAAGAAGAAGCCGGAAAAAGATTCGGACGCGGTGAAAGATCGCCGGTCGCCTCGCGCCGCGCTCGACGGCGCACCTATTCCGCCGGCGCCGGTCGGGTCGCGCTAGGCTTTGGCGGTCTGTTTACGAGTTGGCTCTACCGCGGCAAGAGCGTCGAGCCCATCAGATATTTGTCGACCGCATGCGCGGCTTGGCGGCCTTCGCGGATCGCCCAGACCACCAAGGACTGGCCGCGGCGCATGTCGCCGGCGGTGAAGACCTTGTCGAGCGAGGTCTTGTAGTCCTCGGTCGAGGCCTTGACATTGCCGCGCTGGTCGAGCGCCAGGTTGAGGCTCTTGATCAGGCCTTCGTGCACCGGATGCACGAAGCCCATCGCCAGCAGGACGAGTTCGGCGGGAATTTCGAATTCGCTGCCGGGAACGGGTTTCATCTTGGCGTCGACCCGCACGCAATGCAGCCTCTTCACCGCGCCGTTCTCGCCGGTGAATTTCGTCGTCATCACCGCGAAGTCACGCTCGACGCCTTCCTCGTGGCTCGACGAGGTGCGCAGCTTGAGCGGCCAGTCCGGCCAAGTCAGCGCCTTGTTTTCGTGCAGCGGCGGCTCTGGCATGATTTCGAAATTGGTGACCGACAGCGCGCCCTGACGGAACGAGGTGCCGATGCAGTCCGAGCCGGTATCGCCGCCGCCGATGACGACGACATGCTTGCCGGTGGCGAGAATCGGCGCGCCGGCGTCGGCCTTCTCGCCGGAGACGCGCCGGTTCTGCTGCGGCAAAAAATCCATGGCGAAATGGATGCCGTCGAGCTCGCGGCCGGGGACCGGCAGGTCGCGCGGCATTTCGGCGCCGCCGGTGAGCACGACCGCATCGTAGTCTTTAAGCAATTTTTCCACCGGCGCGTTGACGCCGATATGGGCGCCGTAATGGAACGTGACGCCTTCCGCCTCCATCTGCGCGACGCGGCGGTCGACGTGAATCTTCTCCATCTTGAAATCGGGAATGCCGTAGCGCAGGAGGCCGCCGGCCTTGGCCCAGCGCTCATAGACGTGAACGGCGTGGCCGGTGCGCGCGAGCTGCTGCGCGCAAGCCAAGCCGGCCGGACCTGAGCCGACGATGGCGATTTTCTTGCCGGTGCGCGCCGTCGGCGGCTCTGGCTTGAGGCCGGCCGCGATGGCGCGGTCGGCGATCGCGCATTCGATCGATTTGATGGTGACCGGATTGTCGTCGATGTTGAGCGTGCACGAGGCTTCGCACGGCGCCGGGCAGACGCGGCCGGTGACTTCCGGAAAATTATTCGTCGAATGCAGGTTGCGCGCGGCCTCGTCCCAGTTGCCCGTATAAACGAGGTCGTTCCAGTCCGGGATCTGGTTGTTGACCGGGCAGCCCGGCGAGCCGGGCGCTACCGAGCCGGTGCCCATGCAATAGGGCACGCCGCAATTCATGCAGCGCGCGGCCTGGGTGACGTAGTCCTTTTCCGGCAGCGGCAGAACGAATTCGCGCCAATGATGGATGCGCTCGGCGACCGGCTGGTAGTCGCGATCCTCGCGTTCGTATTCCAGAAAACCGGTGATCTTGCCCACTGAACGCTCTAGTTTTTCTTGCGCATGATCTTTTCCGACCTTGCTAGGCCCGCCGAAGCGAGATTCGCGAAGGCGGGAAACCGGAATTCATTTTTCGGGATCATGCTATTCCGCCGCGATCGCCGCAGCTTTGAGTTCGTTGAGCGCCCGGCGATACTCGACCGGCATCACCTTGCGGAATTTCGGATACCAGGTCTTCCAGTCTTCGAGAATTTTGGCCGCGATGCGCGAGCCGGTAAAGCGGGCGTGGCGCGATATTAGGTGATGCAGACGGTGGCCGTCGAAACGGCTTAAGTCCGACATGATGTCGACCATGCCGTGCGTTTCGAGGTCGCGGGCGTGGTGGAAGACCTTGGCGTTGATGTCTTCCTCGTCGGGCATCGGCTCAAGCTCGACCATGGCCATGTTGCAGCGTGAGGCGAAGCTGCCGTCCTCGTCGAGCACATAGGCGATGCCGCCCGACATGCCGGCGGCGAAGTTGCGGCCGGTCGGCCCAAGCACCACCACGACGCCGCCGGTCATATATTCGCAGCAATGGTCGCCGGCGCCCTCGATGACGGCAGCCGCGCCCGAATTGCGCACGGCAAAGCGCTCGCCAGCGACGCCGCGGAAATAGCATTCCCCGGCAATGGCGCCGTAAAGCACGGTATTGCCGATGATGATCGATTGTTCCGGAATAACGCCGGATTGCGCGGACGGACGCACCACGATGCGGCCGCCGGAAAGTCCCTTGCCGACATAGTCGTTGGCGTCGCCTTCGAGCTCGAAGGAGACGCCGCGGGCGAGAAACGCGCCGAAGCTTTGCCCCGCCGTGCCGGTAAAGCGCGCGACGATGGTGTCGTGCGGCAGGCCGGCATGGCCGTAGCGTTTGGCGATTTCGCCCGACAGCATGGCGCCGACGGTGCGGTCCACGTTCCTGATCGAGAAGTCTAAGTGCACCGGCGTGCGGCTCTCGATCGCCGTTCGCGACTGCGCGATCAGCTTGCGGTCGAGGATGTCGTGGATCTTGTGATCCTGCTCTTCGCAATTGAAGATTTTCACGCTCGCCGGCACGTGCGGCTTCATAAACAGTTTCGATAAATCGAGCCCGCTCGCCTTGCCGTGTGCCAATAGCTTGCGCTGATCGAACATCTGCATCTGCCCGATCATCTCGTCGAAGCTGCGATAGCCCATCGCCGCCATCAGTTCACGCACTTCCTCGGCGACGAAGAAGAAATAGTTGATGACGTGCTCGGGCTGGCCGGTGAAGCGCTTGCGCAGCACCGGGTCCTGGGTGGCCACCCCGACCGGGCAGGTGTTGAGATGGCACTTGCGCATCATGATGCAGCCGGCGGCAATCAGCGGCGCCGTGGCGAAGCCGAATTCGTCGGCGCCAAGCAGCGCGCCGACGACGACGTCGCGGCCGGTGCGGATGCCGCCGTCCACTTGGACGGCAATCCGTCCGCGTAAACGGTTGGCGACCAGCGTCTGGTGGGTTTCGGCAAGGCCGATCTCCCACGGCGAGCCGGCATGCTTGATCGAGGTCAGCGGCGAGGCGCCGGTGCCGCCTTCATAGCCGGCAATCGTGACATGGTCGGAGCGCGCCTTCGACACGCCGGCAGCGACGGTGCCGACGCCGACTTCGGAGACGAGCTTGACCGAAACGTCGCCGTCGGGATTGACGTTCTTTAAGTCGAAGATCAGCTGCGCCAGATCCTCGATCGAATAGATGTCGTGATGCGGCGGCGGCGAGATTAGCCCGACGCCGGGCGTCGAGTGGCGCACCTTGGCGATTACCTTGTCGACCTTGTGGCCGGGCAACTGGCCGCCTTCGCCGGGCTTGGCGCCTTGCGCGATCTTGATCTGCATCATGTCCGAGTTGACGAGGTACTCGGCGGTGACGCCGAACCGGCCGGACGCCACCTGCTTGATCGCCGAGCGCATCGAATCGCCGTTTGGCAGCGGCTTGAAACGGTCGGATTCCTCGCCGCCCTCGCCGGTATTCGATTTGCCGCCGATGCGGTTCATGGCGATGGCGAGCGTGGTATGCGCCTCGCGCGAGATCGAGCCGAACGACATGGCGCCGGTCGAAAAGCGCCGCACGATGGTCTTGGCCGACTCGACCTCCTCGATCGGCACCGGCTTGCGGCCGTCCTCCTCGGCCGACTTGATGCGGAACAGGCCGCGGATCGTATAAAGATGCTCCGACTGATCGTTGATGATGCCGGCATAGTGCCGGTACTTCTCGTAGGAATTGCCGCGCACGGCATGTTGCAAAGCGGCGACCGTCGCGGCGTTCCAGACGTGATCCTCGCCGCGCACGCGGAAAGCATATTCGCCGCCGACGTCGAGCGCCGAACGATAGATCGGCGACTCGGAAAACGCGTCGCGATGCCGCCGCACCGCCTCTTCGGCGATTTCGGCAAGGCCGACGCCCTCGATGCGGGTCGCCGTGCCGGTAAAATATTTGGCGACGAAATCGGACTTGAGCCCGATGGCGTCGAAAATCTGCGCGCCGCAATAGGACTGATAGGTCGAGATGCCCATCTTCGACATCACCTTGAGCAGTCCCTTGTCGATCGACTTGATGTAGCGCTTGATGATTTCTCTGTCGTCGAGCTTCTGCGGCAGCTCGTTCTTCATCGCGACCAGCGTCTCGAAGGCGAGATAGGGATTGATCGCCTCGGCGCCGTAGCCGGCGAGGCAGGCGAAATGATGCACTTCGCGCGGCTCGGCGGATTCCACCACGATGCCGACCGAGGTGCGCAGCCCCTCGCGAATGAGATGATGATGCACCGCGGCGCAGGCGAGCAGCGAGGGGATCGGGATGCTGTCGGCGCCGGCGCGGCGGTCGGACAGGATGATGATATTGATGCCGTCGCGCACCGCGATCTCGGCGCGGCCGCACAAGGCGTCGATCGCTTCGGCAAGTCCGTCCGCGCCGGCTTCCGCCGGCCAGGTGGCGTCGAGCGTGCGCGACTTGAAGTGATCGTGGCCGACTTCCGAGATCGAACGGATTTTTTCCAGATTGGCGTTGGTGAGAATCGGCTGATGCACTTCGAGACGCTTGGTCTTCGAGGTGCCTTCCAGATCGAACAGGTTCGGCCGCGGCCCGATGATCGATACCAGACTCATCACCAATTCCTCGCGGATCGGGTCGATCGGCGGATTGGTCACCTGCGCGAAGTTCTGCTTGAAATAGGTGAAAAGCAGCTTGGCCCGGTCCGACAGCGCCGAGATCGGCGTGTCGTTGCCCATGGAGCCGATCGCCTCCTCGCCGGTCGTCGCCATCGGCGTCATCAGGATTTTCAGATCTTCCTGGGTGTAGCCGAACATCTGCTGGCGATCGAGCAGCGCCAGGTTCGAGATCGGCGCCGCTTCCGACGTTTCCGGCAGGTCTTCGAGCTGGATCTGCGTGCGCTCCAGCCATTTCTTGTAAGGGTGGCTCTGCGCCAATTGCGATTTCAGCTCTTCATCGGGAATGAGGCGGCCTTCGTCGAGATCGACCAAGAGCATCTTGCCCGGTTGCAGCCGCCACTTGGTGACGATCTCCTCCTCGGGGATCGGCAGCACACCGACTTCCGAGGCCATGATGATGCGATCGTCGCGGGTGACGACATAGCGCGCCGGGCGCAAGCCGTTGCGGTCGAGGGTGGCGCCGATCTGCCGGCCGTTGGTAAACGCGATCGCCGCCGGGCCGTCCCACGGCTCCATCAGGGCGGCATTGTACTCGTAGAAGGCGCGGCGCTCCTCGTTCATCAGCTGATTGCCGGCCCAGGCTTCCGGAATCAGCATCATCATCGCATGCGCCAGCGGATAGCCGCCCATGGTCAGAAATTCGAGCGCGTTGTCGAAGCACGCGGTGTCGGACTGGCCCTCGTAGGAGATCGGCCACAGCTTCGATATGTCGTCGCCGAATTTCGGCGACGACACCGAGGCTTGGCGCGCCGCCATCCAGTTGTTGTTGCCGCGCAGCGTATTGATCTCGCCGTTATGCGCGACCATCCGGTAGGGATGCGCCAGCGACCAGGCCGGGAAGGTGTTGGTGGAGAAGCGCTGGTGCACCAGCGCGAGCGCGCTGTCGAAATCCGGATCGTGCAGATCGGGATAATAGGCGCCGAGCTGATCGGCGAGGAACATGCCTTTGTAGATCAGCGTGCGGCACGACAGCGAGACCGGATAATAATGCGAGACTTGGCGGCCGCGGGTGCCGTGCATGATCCCGGAAATGGTCTTGCGCAGGATATAGAGCCGGCGCTCGAACTCGTCCTCCGACTTGATGTTCGGCGCGCGGGCGATAAAGACCTGCATGTGCAGCGGCTCGGTCGGCTTCACCGAATCGCCGAGCGTCGAATTGTCGGTCGGTACGTCGCGCCAGCCGAGCAGCTTCATGCCTTCGCGCGCGGCGACCGCCGCGTAAGTATCCGTGATTTCCTGCCGCCACGCCGCGTCGTGCGGCATGAACAGGGCGCCGACCGCGTACTGCCCCGGCTTCGGCAGCGCGATGCCGAGTTCGGCGGTCTTCTTGGCAAGAAATTTATGCGGCGCCTGCACCAGAATGCCGGCGCCGTCGCCGGCGCGCGGATCGGCGCCGACCGCGCCGCGGTGCTCGAGATTGAGCAGGATCGTCAACGCATCTTCGACGATCTTGTGCGATTTGCGCCCTTTGATGTCGGCAATAAATCCGACCCCGCAGGAATCCTTTTCCAGCGCCGGATCAAACAGGCCGAAACCAGACGCGTCCATCGTCGTACTCGCGCTCCGCCCGGAACCTCGAAGCCCGCGGCGTCAATGTCCCGGCGCAACCCTACCTCCGCGCCCCCTTCTTCCCATCCGCCGCAGGCGAAGGATGGGACGAACGGAGCTTGCGCCCAAGGGCGAGCCGTTCTTCTTGGAGGCAACCTTTGTGCCGCTTCGTGCGGCCGCTGGTTGCTTGTTCTTGCCGCCGCCCGGCGCGCCCTCGCCACCGGCGGCCTACCCCGCGTCTGCCGCCTCCTTGCCGAGGCGGCGCGCGGTTGGGTCACTAATTGGGACAGCAATACTGTCCTATGCGGAACATGGCAAATTCCGCAATCCAATACAAGCACCCGACGCCTTCCTTTCGTTCCCTCCGGCCCCGGGAAAGAGAAAAAGGAAGGCAAGGCGTTGCCTGGCTCCGGTCGCCACTGATTTTTGCGTACGTTCCGTCCCTTGAGTGGATCATGGGATGCGCTTTTGCGCAATGGGCGATCATGACCGATCATGACCGATCATGGCGCCATTACCGCAATCCGCGCTACGTTCGGCAAAATGAATTTCGCCAGCGACAATACGGCAGGCATCGCGCCCGCCATTCTCGATGCCATCGCCGAGGCCAACCGCGGCTATGCGCGCGGCTACGGCAACGACGATTGGACGCAACGCGTCGAACGGCGGCTGTGCGAGATTTTCGAGCGCGAGGTTGCGGTCTTCCTGGTGCCGACCGGCACGGCGGCGAATGCGTTGGCTTTGGCGCAGGTTTCGCCGCCGTGGGGCGTCGTCTTTTGCCATGCCGATTCCCATATCGCCACCGACGAATGCGGCGCGCCGGAGTTTTTCGGCCATGGGCTGAAGCTGGTCGGCCTGTCCGGCGACGGCGCCAAGATCGCTCCCGAAACGCTGCAAACGGCGCTTGCCGGCTATGGCGGCCATAGTCCGCATCAGATGATCCCGTCGGCGCTGTCGATCACCCAAGCCAGCGAAGCCGGCACCATTTACCGCACCGACGAGATCGCGGCGCTTGCCGAGCTCGCGCATGCGCGCTCGCTCGCCGTGCATATGGACGGTGCGCGCTTTGCCAATGCGCTGGTGCGGCTCAATGCCAGTCCGGCGCAGATGACGTGGCGATCCGGCGTCGACGTGTTGTCGCTCGGCGCCACAAAAGGCGGCGCGCTGGCGGCCGAGGCGGTGGTTATCTTCGATCCGGCCCGTGCCGCTTTCATGGGCGAGCGGCGCAAGCGCGCCGGTCATCTGGTGTCGAAGCATCGTTTCATCGCGGCGCAGTTTTCGGCCTATCTCGCCGAGGATCGCTGGCTCACGCTGGCGCGCCATGCCAACGCCATGGCCGACCGGCTTGCGGAAAAGCTGACGGCGGTCGGACTTAAACCGGTCTGGCCGGTCGAGGCCAATCTGATCTTCGTGGTGCTGCCGCGCGCGCTCGACGCCAAGCTGCAAGCCGCCGGCGCCGCTTATTATGTGCGAACGAGCGAAAGCCTCGACGTCGGCGCCGGCAATGTCCTGGTGCGCCTGGTCACGTCGTTTGCGACAGAAGACGAGGACATCGACCGTTTCGTCGGTCTATGCAAAAAATCCTGATTGCGCCCAAGCGTCGCCCCAATTGCAGCCGAACCTGACGCCAGCTTGGGGTTTAAGATCATTTGACGGGGGAGGGGCGTCACTCGTGCGTGCGAGCGTAACCGGAACCTTGGCGCTTTCATTCCTCGTCCTGGCTGTTGCGCCCGGGCGCGCGCAGGTGCCGCCGTTGCCGCCGCAAATCCCTCCACCCGCGCCGCGAGCGGCGCCGCCACCGCCTCTGCCGGTCCCCGGTTTCGTCTCGGCTTACGAGATCATGCGCACGCTGCGATCGGCGGGCTTCGATCCGCTGGCGCCGCCGTTGCGCGAGGGCACGATCTATGTGGCGCGGGCGACCGATTATCGCGGCATCCTGATGCGCGTCGTGCTCGACGCCCGCACCGGCGCCATCCGCGACGCCAACCGCATCGTGCCGGGCCCGGGGAATTACGCCGGGCCCTATGGCGGCGGCGTTTACGGCGAACGCGCTTACGGCGGCCCCTATGATCCCGGGCCGTACGGTCCTGGGCCGTATGATCCTGAGCCCTATGATGCAGAGCCGTATGGTCCTGGACCCGATGGCCGGCCCGGCATTGTCCGGCTGCCCTACGGACTGCCGCAGGACTCCAATGCTCCGGCGGCGCCGGTAACTGCGCATCCGGCCACCGGTGCAAGCGTGACGCCGCTGCCGCGGCCGCGGCCCCCGGAGCTTGTGTCACGCAAATCCACCGACGACGCCAAACCGTCGGCTGCGATCGATCCCGCGCCATCGGCCCCGATCGATCCAAAGCCGGATACCAAGCCGAACGTCACGGCGGCAGCGCCGGTCGTGCCGCCCGCGCCCGCAGCGCAAGCGGCGCCGCCGCCGGCCGCGCCGGCGAAGCCGAACAAACCGCCGTCCACGCTTTCCATCAACAATTGACTGCGTTGAGCCCGCCGCTGCAGCGCTGTGGCGTCATTTCGCGCCATGTGCCGTGCGCAGGAGTGCAATGGCGCGCGGCGCGATTGAGCTAGCGCTGACCACCGCGTAGCATGCTGCGTAACAATGTATTTGGCCGGGAGGCGCCGCCGTGAAAGTTTGCATGTTTCATTTGATGCCCTATCGCGGCCTGCCGGCGGATTTCGACCAGCGTTACAAATCGGCCTACATCGATCCGCTGTGGTTCGACGTCGCCGATGCCGAGAAAGTCGGCGAGTACTACAATGCGACGCTCGACGAGCTGCTGTTCGCCGCAAAATCCGGCTTTCACGGGCTGTGCACCAACCAGCATCATCAGAACGTCTATGGCTTCATGGCCAATCCGAGCATCATGGCGGCGGTGCTGGCGAAAGGGACTAACGGCCAGAACGTCGCCATCGTGCAGCTCGGCTCGACGCTGCCCTCGACTACGCCGCCGACCCGCATCGCCGAAGAATACGCGATGCTCGACTGCATCAGCGGCGGACGCCTCGTCGCCGGATTTCCCACCGGGCTGCCGTCCGACGCCACGATCTCGAACGGCGTCATCCCGATCGAGCAGCGCGAACGCTACCGCGAGGCTCTGGCGCTG
Organism: uncultured Alphaproteobacteria bacterium; assembly: GCA_963780925.1. Taxonomy (GTDB): domain Bacteria; phylum Pseudomonadota; class Alphaproteobacteria; order Rhizobiales; family Xanthobacteraceae; genus BOG-931. Next base: position 136,205 of record CAWAEV010000026.1, read on the forward strand.
GTCGTCAAGGCCTGGTCGGCGCGCGAGATCTTTGCCTGGAACGGCAAGCACTATCAGCTCGGCATGGTCAATCTCTGGCCGCGGCCGATCCAGCAGCCGCATCCGCCGATCTGGATTCCCGGCTCCGGCATTTCCGGCACGGCGGAATTCGTCGTCGGCGAGGACCATTGCTTCTGCCATCTAAGCTACTACGGCGCCAAGAACGCCAAGGCGGTCAGCCGACCGTTATTGGGACCTCGTGGCGCGCAAGGGGCGCGACGACAATCCCTATCGCTTCAGCTTTTTGCAGCTCATCGGCGTCGCGCCGACCGATGCCGAAGCCGAGGATCTTTATGCCGAGCACGCCGAGTATTTCTTCCACAAGCTGCTCTATACGCCGCCTTATTATCAGGCGATCCCCGGCTGCCTCGAATACGAGGCGCTGCGGGCGGCGCTGCACCACAATCCGCGCGCCGAGGTGAAATTGCGCGAGCTCAAGGCCAAGGATTTCTTTGAGCGCGGTTTTGTCGTCGTCGGCAGCCCGAAAACGGTGCGCGAGCAACTGCTCGACGGCATCAAAGAGCTGCGCATGGGCCACCTGTTGGCGCTGTTGCATTTCGGCTCGATGCCGACCGAGTTGTGCAAGAGCAATATCGATCTGTTCGCCCGCGAAGTGCTGCCGTATCTGAAGGATCAATGGGACGACAGATACGAGGACCGCTGGTGGCCGGCGCGGCTGAAGCCCTTATCAAACCCTCTCCCGCTTGCGGGGGAGGGTAGGGTGGGGGCCGCCAAAACCAGCGAGCAGGTCGCTGCATCGGTTGCAGCGTCCTGACGGCGGGAGACAGACATGGCTCCCGTGGATGTACGCCGGTTCAAGCTCTGGCAAGACCGCATCGATACCGAAGTCGAGATTGCCGGCGAAGGCTCTCCGCTGGTTTATCTGCACGGACCCTGGGGGCTGGCGCCCGATCGCGCCTTCGTTGCGCGTCTCGCCGAGCGGCGCATAAGGTTTTCGCGCCGAAATTTCCCGGCACCAGCGCCGGCGATCCGAATTCGGTGCACGCGCTCGATGGCTGGCACGATCTCGTCGTCTATACCGGCGAACTGTTCGACCGACTCGAACTATCCGCGCCGGCACTCGTTGGCCATTCCTTCGGCGCGCTTCTGGCCGCGGAATTCGCCGCCGCCGCGCCGCGTGCGGTCGGCCGGCTGGTCTGATCGATCCGGTCGGCTTATGGCGCGACGATCATCCCGTGCAGAACTGGATGCTGCTGAGCGAGGTTGCGCGGAAGACCGCGCTGTTCGCCGATCCGAATGGCGAAGCGGCGCGGCGCTTCTTCGACGTTCCGACCGACGCGAACGAGCGCATCGAGACGCTGTCGCAATTCATCTGGGCGCAGGCCTGCACCGGCAAGTTCGTCTGGCCGGTCGCCGACCGCGGCTTGAGCGCGGCGCATCCATCGCATCGCCGCGCCGACGCTGATCGTCTGGGGCAATGCCGACGGCATCATCGCGCCGGTCTATGCGCAGGAATTTGCCAAGCGCATTGCCGGCGCGAAGGTCGAACTCGTCGACCAGGCCGGCCACTTGCCGCATCTCGAACGGCAGGAGCGGGTGGTCGAGACGATTGCAAAGTTTTTCAGCTAGGTACCTTGCCGGCACCCGAAACGAGGAGCACCGAGATGAATTCCCTGCGAAGCGCGGCGCACATTCTGTTCGTGACGGCGATCGTGGTCGCCGCGGCCGCAGCGCCGGCCCGGGCGCAGAACTTTCCGTCACGGCCCATTCACCTGATCTTGCCCTACCAGCCCGGCGGCATTGTCGACTTTGCCGGCAGAGTGCTGGCGAAGCAGCTCACTGGCGTGCTGGGGCAGACTGTGGTCGCCGACAACAAGCCGGGCGCCGGCGGCATCGTCGGCGTCGACGAAGTCGCCCACTCAACCCCCGACGGCTACGACATCGTCCTGATCGATCCCTCGATCGTCATCAATCCGACGCTGCACAAGAGTATGCCCTATGATGTTTTCAAAGATCTGGTGGCGATTTCGATTGTCTGTTCGTCGCCGCATGTCTTGATCGTTTCGCCGCAACTCGGCGTCAAGACCTACGCCCAGCTCGTCACCTACGGCAAGGCCAATCCCGGCAAGCTCAATTTCGGCTCGGCCGGCGTCGGCACGACGCCGCATCTGGCCGGCCTGATGTGGGCCCAGCGCACCGGCATCGAAGCCACCCACGTGCCCTATAAGGGTGTCGGTCCTTCGTTCGTCGACCTTATGAGCGGTAAGATCCAGATGGAATTTTCGAGCATTGCCGGCGCGTTGCCGTTTACGTCCAAGGGCAGTGTCATCCCGCTGGCGACGACCGGACAGACGCGCGCCCCGGTCTATCCGAACCTGCCGACCGTTGCCGAAGCGGGCCTTCCCGGCTTCGACGTCGAGGTCTGGCTCGGACTCTATGCTGCGGCGGGCACGCCGCCGGACATGCTCGCAAAGCTGAACGGCGCAGTCACCGAAGCGCTGCAGGCCGACGAGGTCAAGACCGCCTTCGCCAAGTTCGGCATCGAACCGCGCGGCACGAGTCTCCCGGACGGCGCGGCCTTCACCAAGGCGGAATACGAGAAATGGCGCAAGGTGATCGTCGACGGCCACATTTCGCTGGATTGACGCCGCGCTGCTCGCGTTGATCGGGCGGCCGCCGCCTTCGCCCTCATGCCTTGAGGAAAGCCAGCAGGTCGGCGTTGATCGTAGCCGCTTCCGTGGTCGGCATGCCGCGCGGAAAACCCTTATAGGTCTTCGGCATTCCTTTCTTCAAAAGCTTCGCCGGCAACGGACCCGAATCCGTATAGGGCACGACCTGATCATCTTCGCTGTGCATCACCAGCGCCGGTACGGTGATCTTCCGGCCAAAGTTGACATGGGTGCAAAAGACCAGCCGGCCGCGCCCCCTTCCGCGAGCATCGGCAATGGGTGTAGCTTCATTCGAGAGCTGCCGGCAGGACGTGCCGAGGTCCCGCAAAATCAAAGGCAGCGATTTTGCCTCCGGCAGGCGAGCGATCCGAAATAAATCGACCGTGGTTCGGAAACCTTCTGCACTTGCGGAAGGCACTCAAGCTCGTGGGGCAATGCCATGACACTTCGCCGTCGCACGTTCTTGCATCTGGCAGCGGCCGCTGCCGCGCTTCCGGCCGCCTCGCGCGCTGCCTTGGCGCTCGACTATCCAACCCGGCCGGTAAAAATCCTGGTCGGCTTTCCCGCCGGTGGGGCGGTCGACATCGTCGCGCGCCTGATCGGCGATTGGCTGTCACGACGTCTCGGCGGCCAATTTATCGTCGAGAACCGGCCCGGCGCCGCCAACAACATCGCAACCGAAGATATGGTCCGGTCGCCGCCCGACGGCTACACGCTGCTTCTGACCAATCCGACCAACGCCATCAACGCGACATTCTACGCTCACCTCAATTACAATTTTCTGCGCGACAGCGATGCGGTCGCGGGCATCATGCGGGTGCCCAATGTCATGGTGGTGGGAGCGGCCGTACCGGCGAAAACAATTCCCGAATTCATCGCTTACGCCAATGCCAATCCCGGCAAGGTTTATTACGCCTCGCCGGGCAATGGGACATCGCCGCACATGTCGGCGGAGCTGTTCAAGCTGATGGCCCATGTCCAGTTGTTGAACATCACCTATCGGGGCATGGGCGGCGGCGCCTATACCGACCTGCTGGGCGGGCGCGTGCAGGTCGCGTTCGACAATCTGCCGGGCTCGATCGGCTACATACACACCGGCCAATTTCGCGCACTCGGGGTCACTACCGCCGTGCGTTCGGACGTGCTGCCGGACGTGCCAAGCATTTCGGAGTTTCTCCCCGGTTATGAAGTGAGCGCCTTTTATGGGCTTAACGCGCCAAAGGGCACGCCGGCTGACATCGTCGAAAGCTTGAACAAAGCCGTCAACGCCGCGCTCGCCGATCCGACGATGCGAAAGAAATTCGCCGACCTCGGCGGCATGATGCTCGGCGGGTCTGCCGCCGACTTCGGCAAGTTCATCGCCGCCGAAACGGACAAATGGGCCAAGGTGATCCACGAAGCCAACATCGCGCTCATGGAGTAAACGCGGTCCATCGACGGTTCGATATTCGATTGTTTTCGTTCGGCGCCACTCACGGTGTTTTGAGCGTGCGTCAGTTACTTCCGCCGCTCCCACCCAATTGCAGACAAATCGCTGCACTGCTCTAAATGCGACGACAGGCCATTGCGTCGCTTCACGCAATCCCTCCGCGTTCTCCGAAAGCTCGGCACATGCGACCCGATCCTTTGACGGATGCATTGTCTTTCCTCACCGCCGGCGGCTGAACGCGAACCAAGCACGAATCAAAAGCGCCCCGGAAACACCGGGGCGCTTTATCATTCACGAGATCGCAGAAGACTTACGCAGCCTTCTGGCTCTCGATCACCGTGGCGCCGTTGCCCTTGCCGTTGATCGGGATCGAGCGCGGCTTTTTCGCCTCGGGGATCTCACGCACAAGATCGACGTGCAGGAGACCGTTTTCGAGGCTCGCGCCCTTGACCTGGACAAAGTCGGCAAGCTGGAACACGCGCTCGAAGGTGCGGGCGGCGATGCCCTGGTAGAGCACCTCACCGCGCTTCTCTTCCTCCTTGGCGTTTTTCTCGCCGCGGATGGTCAGCGTGTTCTCTTTGACGACGATCGAGAGTTCCGGCTCGTTGAAGCCAGCGACCGCAACGGAGACGCGGTACGCGTTGTCGCCGGTCCGCTCGATATTATAGGGCGGATAGCCCGGCGCGGCACCCTCGAGGCCCTGATCGAGCAACGAGAACAACCGGTCGAAGCCGACGGTGGAACGATAAAGGGGTGATAGATCGAAAGTTCGCATGGCATATCCTCCTTGTGAAGCGACATGCGGATGGCTCGCCCTTATGGGCCAAGCCCCAAAGTTGCGCCGCCCTCATTGGCCTGCGCATAAATCGATATGGGTAAGCTTTCCTAGCCCGCAAGGGGCGTTTAAAGCGTTGTTTCTACGAATGAATTTTACGTCAAATCGGGATTGCTGAGGCATCGCCTAAAACGCGCGAAGCACGATGACGCTGCATGCGATGCTGCTATAAGCGTCTAGATCTGTTGTTGGAGCATGATCTTTTCCGAAAACCGGTGCCCACTTTTCGGGATCATGCTTTAGAACCGCTCACCTGCCGCGCGCATGAAACTCGTCTCGATTCCCGCCAATCCGGTTCCGGATAATTTCGTCACCGGCACGCTCAAAGCGCCGGATGGCGTGTCGTTGCGCTTTGCGCGCTGGCAGCCGCCGGCCGGGCGTCGCGGCACGGTGTGCATTTTGCAGGGCCGCGCCGAGTGGATCGAGAAATATTTCGAGACGGTACGCGATCTGCGCGCGCGCGGTTTCGCGGTCGCGGCGCTGGATTGGCGCGGTCAGGGCCTGTCCGACCGCGCGCTCGGCGACCGGCGCAAGAGTTACGTGCGCGACTTCTCCGAATACGACAGCGACCTCGAGACTTTCATGCGCGAGATCGTATTGCCGGATTGTCCGCCGCCGATTTTCGCCATCGGTCACTCCACCGGTGCGGCGGTGCTGATCCGCGCCGCGCATCGCGGCCATCGCTGGTTCGACCGCATGGTGCTGACGTCGCCGCTCTTGAAACTGGGCGGCGTCGATTATGCCAGGGGCTACGGACCGCTGGTCGTGCGTGCGCTGCGGATGGCCGGCTTCGGCACCATGTACGTGCCGCGAACCGATACCAGCATCGTCGAATCGCGGCCGTTCCTCGGCAATATCCTCACCTCCGATCCGGTGCGTTATGCCCGCAATGCCGCGATTATCGAGGCGGAGCCGGCGCTTTCGGTCGGCGCCCCGACGGTGGCTTGGATGGACGCGGCGTTCCGTTCCATGCGGGCGATGCGCGAGCGCAGCTATGCGGCGCGCATCCGCCAGCCGATCTTGATCGTCGCCAGCGGCAACGATGCCGTGGTGTCGAATGCGGCGATCGAGGATTTTGCCAGCATGCTGCGCGCCGGTTCGCATCTGGTGGTGGTCGGCGCTCAGCACGAGGTCCTGATGGAGCAGGACCGCTTCCGTTCGCAATTCTGGGCGGCGTTCGACGCCTTCATTCCCGGCACGCCGCTGTATTGAGCGCCGTCATTGCGAGAAGCGAAGCGACGAAGCAATCCAGCAACGGCACGGCTTGACTGGATTGCTTCGCTTCCGCTCGCAATGACGGAATCAACTGTTCAGCACTGCCATCGCTTGCGCGTGCACGCGCTTGTCGCCGGCGGCGACGATGCGGCCGCCGTTGTGCGGCCGGCCGTTCTCCCAGGTGGTGATGATGCCGCCGGCGCCTTCGATGATCGGGATCAGCGGCAGCACGTCGTGCGGCTTGAGCTCGGTCTCGATGACCAGATCGACATGACCGGCGGCGAGCACGCAATAGGCGTAGCAATCGCCGCCATAGCGCGACAGCCGTACCGCCTTCTCGACCTGGCCGAAGCATTGCCGGTCGGCAGCGTTCATAAGGAGCGGGCTAGTGGTGGCGAGAATTGCGTCGCCGAGCGAGGCGCAGGCGCGCACGCGCAGATCGCGATCACCGGCCGGGCCGCGATAGCGGGCGCCGCGGCCGTCCCCGGAGAAATGCTCACGGATGAACGGCTGGTGCATCAGGCCGTAGATCGGTTCGCCGCGGCGCGTTAGCGCAATCAGCGTGCCCCAAACCGGCATGCCGCAGATGAACGATTTGGTGCCGTCGATCGGATCGAGCACCCAGACATATTCGGCGTCCGCGTTGTCGGCGCCGAATTCCTCGCCGACCACGCCATGTTCGGGAAACGTCCGTTTGATGAGCGCGCGCATCGCCGCTTCGGCGGCGCGGTCGGCGGCGGTCACCGGATCGAAACCGCCGGCACGGCTCTTGTTCTCAAGGCCGAGACTTTCGGCGCCGAGCGCGCTGCGGAAAAACGGCCTTATGGTCTCGCCCGAAACGGTGGCGAGCTCGTCCACGAATACCGCAAAGTCGATCGCCGTCATGCGTGCCCTCAGCTGTTGCGGTTCGAGTACCGGAGCTTTGGCAAAACGGCAATCGCGGGCGTGACCTAGCGGCAACAGGGGCGGTTAATCCGCTATGCAAAAACGGAGCGTCCGGCCGGCGCCACTTTGCAGTCTCTTGGCGCAATTTTATGCACCGCGGGTCTGACGAATAAGCCATTGATTTTTAATGGTTTATTTTGAAAGCTCGGAGCAAGGCAACGGCCACCGAGCGGTAGCTCCTAAATTTGCGGCAAAAAGCTGGGAAAAACCCCCGGGAGATAGGTCAACAGGACTTGCGTTTTGTGCGACGCGGTGTATGTTGCTGCAGTGCGGTAGCGAGAGGTTCCCTCCCGTTACCGTCGCCCTCCTTGGGCGTTTCCTCCCTAGACTTGGGCCGCTCCCGCAAGGTGAGCGGCCCTTTTTCTTTCAACGCTCGGTTGGCTATTCCGCCGCCGCCCGATAAGGCCGCAATTCCTCGATGGGGATCGTGGCGAGGCGGTCGGCCAGCACTTCGAACTCGCCGGCCAGCTTGGCAAACGAGGCCGACCGCTCGTAGCGCCGCTCGTCCATGTAGAGCGCGCGATTGATCTCGAGCTGGATCGCGTGCAGCCCGGTGGTGGGATTGCCGTAGTGCTCGGTGATAAAGCCGCCGGCATAAGGCTTGTTGCGGCTGACCGAATAGCCGAAGCCGCGCAGGCACTGCTCGATCGTCTCGGCGACGGCCGCCACGCAGCTTGTGCCGTAACGGTCGCCGAGCACGAGATCGGCGCGCGGCCGCTCGTCGCGCCCGCCGGTGGTGGACGGCATGGAATGGCAATCGACCAGAATGGCAGCGCCGAAATCGCGCTGCAGCCGCATGAATACGCGGCGCAGGGTACGATGATAGGGCTTGTAAAGGCCGTCGATCCGCCGGAGCGCTTCGCCGACGGAAATGCGCTGATCGTAGATTTCCTGGGCGTCGCCGACCACGCGCGCGACGGTGCCGAGCCCGCCGGCAACCCGCATCGAACGGGTATTGGCGAACGACGGCAGCCGGCCGTCGAACATACGCGGGTCGAGTTCGTAGGGCTCGCGGTTGACGTCGACATAGCAGCGCGGGAAGTGCGCCCGCATGGTCGGGAAGCCGCGCGCCGCCATGCCTTCGATCAGTTCGCCGACGAAACTGTCCTCGGAGCGGCGCAACGTCGCCAGATCGAGGCGCGAGGTTTGCAGGAATTCGGGTGGATAGACGCGACCGCTATGGGGCGAATTGAACAGGAGCGGCCCGCGGCAGGCCGCCGGCTCGATGGCTTCGAACGGGGGATCGAATTCGTCCTGGATTTCCGACATGACGCCTGGGGGCTTCCTGCAAGTAACCAGCCGGCAACGTTCCCTAGCGTGCGCCTGCGGCCATTGTCCATAGGCGTCGAGACCCGCCACGACTAGTTGCGGCCACCGTTATATGGCCGTCTTTCACTCGATGTTTACCGGCCATCGGGCTTATGGAATCTAGGGGGCCGGCGTAAGCCGGGTTCGAGCGAACATGTCCAAAATCCTGCTTGCGGAAGACGACATCGATATGCGGCGCTTCCTGGTCAAGGCGCTGCAAAATGCCGGCTTTGAGGTCATTTCCTACGATAACGGCCTGTCCGCCTATCAGCGGCTGCGCGAGGAGCCGTTCGAGCTCCTGTTGACCGATATCGTCATGCCGGAGATGGACGGGATAGAACTGGCGCGTCGCGCGGCCGAGCTCGATCCGGACATCAAGATCATGTTCATCACCGGCTTCGCCGCCGTCGCGCTCAACTCCAATTCGAGCGCACCCAAACACGCCAAGGTGCTGTCCAAGCCGATTCACCTGCGCGAGCTGGTCAACGAGGTGCAAAAGATGCTGGCGGCCTGATCGTCGCCGATCTTCGGTAAAGGTCACGCACTTCTAACGTGGCGCAAAAATCGCTCGACGTTGGTCTGCACGCCGCGGGTGTGGTCGAACAGGCGCTTGGTAGTATCGAGCACTTCGTTCGAGGCGGCGTAAGTCGCATCGGCGTGACCGTTCAGGTCCACGATATTGGCGGCGACCGCGCGCGAACTGTCGGCGGCCGATTGCGCGCTGGCGAAAATTCCGGCGGTCTCCGCGGATTGCTGGCCGATCCCGGTCGATATCTCGGTGGCGAAGACGTTGAGATTTTTAACCGCGTCGATGATTTGGCTGATCGTCGACACCACGGCGGCGCAGGTTTCGCGCACCGCCGAAATCTTCCGCGCGATTTCGTCGGTCGCCTTGCCGCTTTGCTGAGCCAGCGATTTCACCTCCGCAGCAACGACCGCGAAGCCCTTGCCCGCGATGCCGGCCCGCGCCGCCTCGATCGTCGCATTGAGCGCCAACAGATTGGTCTGCTGGGCGATGCCTTGGATAAGGTCCGTAATCGGCAGAATCTGCTCGACCGAAGCGGCGAGCTTGGCCAATTCGGTGCTGGCGCTTTCCGACTGTTCCGCGGTGTCGTTGCTGAGCTTGAATACGTCGTTGCTGCGCCGCGCTAATTCGTCGATGGTGCGCGACAGTTCGCTGGCTGCCTGCGCGACGGTTTCCACGTTCTCCCGCGTATTGACGACGGCTTCCACCGTGGAGCCTGATTTCGCCTGGGTATCTTGCGCGGCTTTTGCCATGACTTCCGCGTTGCTTCGCACCGCGGTGACCGCTTCAACGAGCTGGCCGGCGATCTGCTTGACCGAACCTTCGAATTCCGCGGCGAGCGCCGCCATTTCCTCGCGGCGCTTCCGTATCTGCTGTTCGTCGGCCTCGCGCCGCGACGCCTGCATTGCCTGAATCTCAAGGGCATTACGACGGAATATCTCGATTGCTTCGATCATCCGTCCGATTTCATCGCCGCGATCGCGATAGTTCAATTTGATCTCGGTATCGCCGGTCGACAGTTTCTGCATGACCTGCGTGATCGACGTGATCGGCCTGACGATCGATCTGGCGATAAACGCGATCGCGGCAATGCCGAAGGCCAGGCAAGTGAGCAAGCCGGCGGTCAGCGAAAGCGTCTCGGTCCTGGTGGCGGCGGAAAGATTCAGGACGATAGTATCGGATTGCGCGGTCACCGCCGTAAGGATCCGGCGGATATCGTTTTCGATGCTGGTAAATTTATCGTCGGTTTGCCCCAGCATCATCGTCGCCATGGCCGCGTCGGTCGAGCCGACGTCGAGCACATCCTTGGCCGTGCTTTGGTATTGGGCAAGCTTGGCCTGCAGCGCTATCAGATCCGCCTTCTCCGCCGCCGACAGATCGGGCCGTCCCGCCAGTTCTTTGAATTTTTGCTGGATGGCCCGGAAATCCGCGTCGATGTCCTCGCGGAGTTTCCGCAACAGCTTGGCGTTTACGCCGTTGCTGGCCCATGAGACGTAGCGGAACACCCGCATATGGGCGGCGACGACGGCGTTATTGACCGCCGACGCCTCCCCGCGCGTGGGCAAATTCGACCGGTACAGCTCGTTTAGATTGCGCGCGACCTGGCTTGAGGTCAGCGCGACGGTGCCGGCCATGCCGACCAGGCAAATCAGCACGACCGCGCTGGCGGTGAAGGTCTTGGTCCGAATCGTCAGGCGCGAAAGCGAACTGAACAGCGGGCCGCTGCCGAGTCTCACCATGCATGCGGCCCGTCGGCGGCCAACTGTGCCGGAAATCCGCGCGAGCCAGTCACTGCCGGTAGACCCCGACGCCGACGAAATAGTCGCCCATCTTTTCGACGTAGCTGGTCTTGTCCTCGATCTTGTTGGTCAACGGGTTCGGCCATTTATAATCGACCCATCCGGAGCCCGCGCCATCGGCAATCGCAACCATCTCGCGGATGAGATATTTCCCGTCCTGATCTTTCAGATCGATGAGGTTCTTGCCGATCAAGGCCGGCCGCGCGCCGTGCGCCACGCAGGTGCCTTTCAAGTCGTAGATAAACGGATACAAGTCGCGATCGTGAAAGGCGGCGATCGATTTGTCGGAAACGGCCTTGAACGTCGCGTCGGCGCCGTCTTTCGCAAACATCGCTTCGACCCGTTTGACCATCGCGACGGCTTCGTCCTTCTTGCCGTTTTCGGTGGCCGACGCCGAGCCGGCAAAAATCAGCAACGTCACCGTGGCGATCGCAGCAAGAATGCGCACCATGGCAGGCTCCTCCTGGAAAGGATGGCAGGGCCTTCAAAATGGCTAATGATAATTAACGATTATTTAATCTCGGTTAGTCTTTCGAACGTCTTTTACGGCATCGGCTTGCCGGCGCTCCGCTCCGCGGCGCGGCGGTAGATCAGATCGGCGAAGGCGATATCTTCGAGCGCGATGCCGAGCGACTTGAACAGCGTGATATCGGCCGGCCCGCGGCGGCCGATTGCTTTACCCGTCAAAATGTTGCCAAGCTCGACGACGTCTTGCCACTTCAGACGCCCGGCGGCGACCAGATCGCGGTATTCGCCGGCTTCCTCTTTCGCCTGCGCGAGGTGATCGGTCGCTCGCACCGTCGCGCGCAGCACCGCCTCGGCGTCGACTTCGCGCCGCTCGGCGGCATTGGCGCCGGCGGCATTGACGTGAACGCCCGATTTGAGCCAGTTCGCGCGCAACACCGGCTCCGCCGATTTGGTAATGGCGATGACGACGTCGGCCTCGGCGACGGCCGCCTCGCCGGACGCGGCCGGTTGCGCAGCGATTTTAAGCTCGCGCTCGATGCGGCGCGCGAAGGCGTCGCGATGCTCGGCGGTGGGGCTGAACACGCGCACCTCCGCGATGTTGCGCACCGCGCAGACGGCCGCAACCTGCGTGAACGCTTGTCGGCCGGCGCCGAGGACGCCGAGCGTGCGGGCTTCCGGCTTGGCCAGGAGTTTGGTCGCAAGCCCGCTCGCCGCGCCGGTGCGCATCCGGCCGAGATTGTCGGCCTCGATCATTGCTTTCAGCTTGCCGTCGCGGGCCGAGTAGAGCAGCACGTGAAAACGCGCGCCGATGCTGCCGGCATAATAGGCTTTCAGCCCGAACAGCGATTTGGCGCCCCAGGCCGCGCCCATCAGATTGAACGCGCTGCCGCCGATCCGCGCGCGCTGCCGCGGCAAGTTGACGGTCGCGGGGTCGGACCAGGTCGCGAATAGCTCTTCAAGCGTCGCAATCGCGTCCTCGACGGTGACTAGGCGGCAGACGTCTTCTTCGGTGAGATAGATCGGAGCTTGGACACTTTGCACAGCCTTCGTTTCGGCCGCAGCTTGTGTTTTAGCCTTGCCGCTGCTCTTCGACTTGGCCTTTGAAGGCTTGACTTTTGAGGGCTCGGCCTTGGGATGCTCGGCCTTTGATTTTTTCGCGGCTTTGGACATGTTCTGCTTCATGCTCCCGCGTGTGAGACTATAATGGCTCGCGAATGGGGAGGAAGCGTATGAAGGTCGAAAAAATCAAATATCCCATGGGGGCGCTGACTGCCGAGGGCGCGCTGATTTATGACGAGAATATTTCCGCCAAGCGTCCGGCACTGCTGATGGCGCCCAACTGGATGGGCATGACGGACGCCGCCATGGAGCGCGGCAAGCTTGTCGCCGGTGACCGCTATGTCGTTTTCGTTGCCGATATGTACGGGCAAGGCACGCGGCCGGCCGATTTCGGCGAAGCCGCCAAGCTCGCCAACCCGCTGCGCGAAAACGCGGTCGAGCAGCGCAAGCGCATCCGCGCCGCCTATGACGCGATGATCGCGGAAGCGGGTAAGCGCAACCTGATCGACGGCCGCCGCGCCGCGGTCGGTTTCTGCTTCGGCGGCGGCAATGTTCTGGAGCTGGCGCGCGACGGCGCCGATATCGCCGCGGCGGTGTCGATCCACGGCGATCTGAAAACCGCGCTGGCGGCGAAGAAGGGCGCGGTGAAAGCCAAACTTTTGGTCGCGCATGGCGCGCCCGATCCGGTCGTGCCGAAGGCCGATCGCGACGCCTTCGAAAGCGAAATGGATGCGGCCGGCGCCAAATGGCAGATGCTGATCTTCTCTGGCGTCTATCACGCCTATACCGACCAGGGCTCCGACGTGCCGGGCGTAGCGGCATGGAATGAGCCGGCGACGCGGATGACTTACGCGGCGACGCACCAGTTCATCGCCGACGCCTTCGCGGATAAATTGTGACGTTATTCCTGCCTGTCCGATAAGGCGGGACGGCGGGCGATCGGCGCCGGTTCCCTTCTTCGGTGAGGCCCGGTAAGCTAGAGCCAACATGTCGATAACAACATCATTCGCGCCGCAGGAAACGCTCCCACTCGCTCGTGCCCCGCAAAGCTTCACCGGTGGCATCGCCGCGCTCGCCGATGGCCGGCTCTACGCGCTGCAAAATCCATTCGAGCTCGACGGCCGGGTCAGCTCCTATCCGGCGAGCGCTCGGGGATTCTCGGTCGTGAACAGCTACCTGCTCACGCAGCCCGACGCCGCCATGCTGATCGACACCGGCTTCGGCAAGGACGAGCCGGTGATCCGAGCGCAGATCGAGGCGCTGATCGCGCCGGGGCTGCCGCTGTCGTTGTTTCCGCTGCGGCTCAACGAGTTCATGTCGATCAATAATGTTGCGAGCTTTGCCGGGCATTTCAACGTCGAGACCTGCTACACCAGCAATATCGATGCGGCGCTGTGGTTCGATTTCGGGGAGGCGGGCGGCCGCGACATTCTCAAATCGATGAAAGTCACCGCGGTGGGCCGCGCCGATTCCATCGAGCTCGGGAAATTGGGCCGCTCGATCGACGTGATGAATGCGCCGATCAGGCTCATCGCCACGCGCTGGCTCTACGACCATGCCACCAAGACGCTGTTCTCCTCCGATCTGTTCACCCATGTCTGGCGCGACACCGCGGCCGGGCCGTGGATCGTGACCGAAGCCGATAACGATCCGACGTCGACGCGCGACATCCGCTCCTTCATGCTCAACACCCGCTATTGGTGGCTGGAAGGCGCGCCAACCGACTCGATCCGCCGCGGCATCGGCAACGTGTTCGACAAATACGACATCGAGACCATCGCGCCCGGCTACGGCTGTATCTTGCGCGGCCGCAACGTGGTGGCGCGGCACTATCGGATGCTCGATGAGTTCTTGAAAGCTTGCGACAAGAGCGTGGCGGTGTCGCGCTATGTCACGCGCGACGAGGAGCGCTGAACATGCTCGATAGGCCGTATACCAAAAGCATGCTCGACACGCCCGTTGCCGAAAGAATGCCCCGCGAGATCGCGCCCGGCGTGTTCTGGATCGGCGATTGCCTGGCGCAGCGTCACAAGGGCAAGGTCTATCACGGCTATAACGCCGCCTTTCTGGTCGCCGGCGATGACGCCTCGATCCTGGTCGAGACCGGACACCCTAAGGATTTTCCGGTCATCGAGCGGCACCTCAACGAGCTGTTCGCCCGCGGCGTGGCGCCGCTGAAATATCTGTTCGTCACCCACCAGGAGACGCCGCATTGCGGCGGGCTCGGCCGCATCCTGAAAACCTTTCCCGACGCCATCCTGTGCGGGGACGTCAGCGATTATCATTTGGCGTTTCCGCAATACGAAAACCGCATGCGCTGGATGAAGGAGGGCGACGAGATCGAACTCGGAGGCCGCAGCCTGATGGCGGTCGAGCCGGTGATCCGCGATCTGCGCACCACCTGGTGGGGCTTCGATACCCGCGAGCGCGCGCTGTTCCCCGGCGACGGCTTTGCCTACAGCCATTATCACGAGGACGGCCATTGCGGGCTGGTCGCCGAGGAAGCGGTCTCGCTCGATCTGCCGGACGTGTCGTCGACCTTCGCCGACCTCGCGCTGTTCTGGACCAAGTTTGCCGACATGAACGTCTATTGCGACCGGCTCGATCATCTCATCGCGCGGCTTGACGTCAAGACCATCGCGCCGACCCACGGCCTGCCAATTACCGACGTGAAGACCACTGTGCCCAAGGTCCAGGAAGGGTTGAAGGCCGCAGCGTTGATGCCGGAGACAGGGACCAACGAAAAAGCGGCGGTGACGGGGCCAGCATGAAACAGCTCACGATCGGCGACATCACCATCACCAGCATCATCGAGCGCGACGGGCCGTGGCGGAAACCGGAAGAAGTGTTTCCCGCCTATAATCCCGAAATCGGCAAGCGCCATCTCGCTGAGTTGGATCGCGAGGTGTTCGATCCGGCGTCCGGCAAGATGGTGATGCCCTATCAGACCTTCATCGTGCGTACGCCCAAGCACACGGTCCTGATCGACACCTGCACCGGCGAGGACAAGGGCTATCCGCCGCCGATGGATTTCCCGAAGCAGCCTTGGCTCGACGGCTTTCGTGCCGCGGGCTTGCGCTTTACGGACATCGATTACGTGTTCTGCACCCATCTGCATATCGACCATACCGGCTGGAACACGATGCTGCGCAACGGCAAATGGGTGCCGACATTTCCCAAGGCGAAGTACATTTTCCACAAGCGCGAATATGCCGCCTGGGAAGAGTCGAACAAACGCGGCGAGAACCGGCCCGGCGGCGGCGGCAATGTGTGGGGCTATAATTGCGAACCGGTAGTCGCGGCCGGACAGGCGCTGCTCGTCGATGACGATTATGCGCTCGACGACACGTTTTGGCTCACCCCGACGCCCGGCCATTCGCCGTGCCATTGCTGCGTCAATATCCGTTCGCGCGGCCAACAAGCCGTGGTGGTCGGCGACCTGATGCATCACGCCTTGCAGGTCCGCGAGCCAAGCTGGTCGACGATCTTCGATTGGGACCCCGAACAGGCGGCGCGGTCACGCACAAAATTCTTAGGCGACACCGCCGGCACCGGCAAATTCGTGCTGCCGATCCATTTTCCGCATCCGACCACCGGCCTCATCGAAGCGGACGGCGAGCGTTTTCGCTATAAGTTCGTGCGGTAGAAGCGCAGTTCGCGCCAGCGAAGCGACTGCACGTGCTTCCGTGAAAAACGGACTGCCTGTCGGTGTGCGCAGGTCCTATATAATCGCGCTATGAACGAAGCCACCTTCGCCGCATTGTCGGCATGGCTGACCCAGGCGGGGCTAGCGGGCACGTCCGAATCCGACATCGTTGCCGGATTGTGCGACCGTTGTGTCGCGGCCGGACTTCCGCTGGGTCGCGCCCAAGTCTTTATCGACACGCTGCATCCTGTCCACGAAGGCCGGCTGTTCCGCTGGGGCCATGGGCCCGCTGAATCCGCCATGCTTGAGCATGGCCGCACCGGCCTCGATGCACTCGCCGCGTCCGGCTCGGATCCACGGGACGTCGAGTCCGCCGAGCGTTGGCGAAACAGCCCGTTCTATCGGATGCTGCAAACCGGCGACACGCTTTTGCGCCGCCGCATGAATGCCGTGACCGAGGACGAGTTCTCGTTCCTGCCGGACTGGCTCGCCGCGGGGATGACCGACTATGTCGCCATCATCACCCGCTTTGCCGCCGAAGGCACTATCGGCGAGATGGATTGCGTGTATTCGTCATGGGCGACCAGGGCGCCCGACGGCTTCAGTGACGGTCAAATCGCGGCGCTTGAGCGCATCGCACCCTATCTCGCGCTCGCCATCAAATCGGTATCGCTCGCGCGCATGACCGCAACGCTGATGGAAACCTATCTCGGCCGCGACGCCGGCCAGCGCGTGCTCGGCGGACGGATCATGCGCGGCATGGCGGAAAAAATCGACGCCGTCGTTTGGTTCAGCGATTTGCGCGGCTTCACGCGTATCACCGACACGGTCCCGGAACAGGTCATTCCAATGCTGAATGAATACTCCGATGTCATCGTCTCGGCGATCCACGAGCATGGCGGTGACGTGCTCAAGCTGATCGGCGACGGCACTCTTGCCATCTTTACCGCCGAGGATCGCACCCAGGCCTGCAGAGCGGCATTGGCGGCCGCGACGCTGCGCGCCAAGGCGTCGCGGAATTGAAATCGGCGCCGCGCGACGGACGGCAAGCCGGTAACCGACATGTATCTCGGTCTCCATGTCGGCGAGGTGTTCTATGGCAATGTCGGTAGCCGCGAACGGCTCGACTTTACCGTCCTCGGTCCGGCCGTGAACGAGGCAAGCCGCATTGCCGCGATGTGCCGTTCGGTCGATCAGCCGGTTCTGATATCGGCGGCGTTCGCCGCGGTCGGGAGCGACAAACGTCGCCTCGTCTCGGTGGGGCGTTATGCGCTGCGCGGCGTCTCGCATCCGCAGGAGCTGTTTACGCTCGATCCCGAGGCGTGAGGGCGTAGGGTGGATTAGCGAAGCGTAATCCGCCATCGCTTGCGCGCGCTGCGGCTACGAATTTACTGTGCCGCGATGTGGTTGGCGCGGACCACTTCGCCCCAGAGCTTGATCTCGCTCTCGAGCAATGCGGCCGCGGCTTCTGGCGTCTCCTGGTCGGCCGGGTATTCGTCCATGCCGCCGTCGGCGAAGAGCTTTTTCACCTTGGGGTCGGCCAGCGCGGTGCGCAACGCGGCGTTCAGTTTAGCGATAATCGGCTTCGGCGTGCCGGCCGGCGCCAAGAGCATGTGCCAAAAATCGATATCGAGCTTCTTATAGCCGAGCTCGAGCATAGTCGGCAGCTCGGGCAAGCCGGCGAAACGATGCCGGCCGATGATGGCATAGGCTTTGAGCTTGCCGGATTTGACCAAGGGTTGGGCGACGACGGCCGATATCGGACCGAGGTCCACTTGGCCTGACAGCAGATCGACCAGAGCCGGACCGGCGCCGCGATAGGGAACCTGCGTGACCTTCACATCCATCTCCTGGAACGCCAGCACTTCGGCCAAATGACCGAACGAGCCGACGCCGGGATGGCCGATCTTGGCGCTCCGGCCGGGCTCTTTCATCCAGGCCAACAGCTCCTTGAAGTTGTTCGGCGACAGTGTCGGCCGTCCGGCCAGCGTGTTGGAGACGGTGTTGACGAGGCCGATGGGGACAAAATCCTTCTCGGCGTTAAAGTCGAGATGCGGATAAAGCGCCATGCCCGCGGCCAACGCGTCCTGGTGCTGCAGGATGGTGTAGCCGTCGGGCGTGGAATGGGCGGCCTTGGCGGCGGCGATCATGCCGCCGGCGCCGCCGATGTTCTCGATCACGATCGGCTGGCCGAGCGCTTTCTGCATGGCGTCCTGGATCATGCGCGCCGTGGCGTCGTCGGCGCCGCCGGGCGGGAACGCCACGATCATGGTGACGGGATGATCGGGATAGGTCTGCGCCGACGCGGCGCCGGTGGCCAAGAGACAAGCGGCGAGCATCGACGCCGCGAGCGTGCGGGCGAAAGTCATGACACCTCCCCAAAGGCGTTCCAATATGGCCGCTTGTTATTGTTGTTCGGCAGCGGGCCAATTGAATGCCAAGCTTACCACTATATTCAACCTTTTCTCAGCCCTCCCGCAAGACGGATGCGGGGGGTGCGTCGCTTCGCACCAGCGCCGTGCCTCAATGCTTCTTGCGCATCTCGCCCGCCGAATTGACGGTAGCGTGCAGATTGCGGGCGAATTCGACGGCGCCGTAGACCGCCATGTCAGGTCCCGTTTTCACATATTCCTTGACGCCGTAGATCGCCGGTTTCGGCGCCTTGAGGATAGCCGCGCACAAGGTCTCGACCGCGGCGTCGAGCTTGGCGGCCGGCACGACGTCGCTGACGATGCCGAAGCTCAACGCCCGCTCCGGGCCGATCTCGGCTTGCGAGTACACCAGATAGCTCATCGCCTTGCGCGGCACGCGGTCGACGAACGACGACATCACCATGGTCGGCAAGATGTTGTGCGCCATTTCCGGCACCTGAAAAATAGCAGCGTCGCTGGCCAGCGTGATGTCGCAGGCGGCAGCGATGGCGCAGCCGAAGCCGAGCGCGCGGCCCTGCACCACGGCGATAATCGGTATCTTGGCGTCGCGCATCGCGCCGTAGCAGTCGAACACTACGTCGCTGAAGGCGCGGCGCTCGTAGGCATCGGGATTGGTCGCCGGCGCGGCGCCCATCATGGCGCGGCCGACGCAAAAGTCCGCACCGGCGCCGCGCAGCACGACGAGGCTCGACGTCTTTTCGGCGCCCGCGATGATGCCAGTCAGTTCGGCCACCATCTCGTCGGACACGGCGTTGCCGCGCTCCGGGTGATTGAGCGTGACGCGCAGGATCGGTCCGTCTTGCTTGGTCAAAATGTCAGGCATTGTTGCTCCCCAGTAGGCTGGGTTAGCCGCAAAGCGGCGTAACCCGTCAGCGGCGGATCGGTGGGTTTCGCTTCGCTCAACCCACCCTACTTTTTCCGGACTGAATTGCCCGCCAAATCTTCTCCGGCGTCACCGGCATTTCGATATGGGTGACGCCGAATTCGGCGAGCGCGTCGACCACGGCATTGACGACGGCGCCGAGCGCGCCAGTAGTGCCGCCTTCGCCGGCGCCGCGCACGCCGAGCCGGTTGGTCGGCGTCAGCACTTCCGAGATGTCGGTAGTGAAGGACGGCAACAGGTCGGCACGCGGCATGGCGTAATCCATGAACGACGCCGACAGCAATTGGCCTTGCGCATCGTAGGCGCATAGCTCCCACAACGCCTGGCCGATCCCTTGCGCGGCGCCGCCGTGGGTTTGGCCGTGCACGACCATCGGATTGATGGCGCGGCCGACGTCGTCGACGGCGGTGTAGCCCACGAGTTCGAGCGCGCCGGTCTGCGGATCGATCTCGACTTCGCAGACATGGGCGCCATAGGGAAAGCCGAGCTGCAGGATCATTTCGTCGGCGGTTGCGGCGAGCGGCCCGCCTAACTCCGTGGGCACAGTTTTGCCGTCCGCCGCGGCCGCCGCGACGTCGAAAATCCCGACCGAGCGATCGGTGCCTTTGACGGTGAAGCGGCCCGCGTCGAAGGAAATATCCTCCTCGGCGGTTTCCAGCATGTGGGCGGCGATCTTCTTGGCCTTATCGATGACAGCGTCGGAGGCGTTGCCCATGACGATGCCGGCCATCCGCATCGAGCGAGCGGAATGCGAGCCGCCGCCTTCTTTGACGATGTCGGTGTCGCTTTCGATGACGTTGACGTCGTCGAACGGCACGCCGAGCCATTCAGATACGCATTGCGCGAAGGTGGTCTCGTGGCTTTGCCCGCTGGAGAGCGTGCCCACCACGACGTCGACCTTGCCGCGCGGATGCACGGTGATGTCGGCGCGCTCGCGCGGATAGCCGCCGGTGGTTTCGAGATAACAGCATAGCCCGATGCCGCGCAGCCGCTTGTGCTTGCGCGCTGCGGCGCGGCGCTTCTTGAAGCCTCGCCAATCGCCGAGCTCCATCGCGCGATCCATCACCGCGCGATAGGCGCCGTTGTCGTAAACGATGCCTTGCGCGTTCTTGTAGGGAAATGCCGACGGCGGAATGAGGTTGCGGCGCCGCAAGCTCACGCGATCGAAGCCGTGCTCCTGGGCCGCTTTGTCGATCAGCCGCTCGATCACGTAAATGACTTCCGGCCGGCCGGCGCTGCGGTAAGGCGTCGTGCACATCGTCGTCGACAGCACGGCGCGCGCCTGCACATGCGACGTCGGAATACGGTAGCCGGACGTCGCCAATCCGACGCCCTTGACCAGCGGCACATAGGAGCCGGAATGGGCGCCGACATTGCTGAGGTTCGAGGAGCGCAACGCCAGAAAACGGCCGTCGGCGTCGAGCGCCAGTTCCGCCGATACGGTGAGGTCGCGGCCCATATAATCGCTGACGAAGGCCTCGTGGCGATCGCAGGTCCATTTCACCGGACGGCCGACGCGGCGCGAGCCCCAGACCACCAGCGCGAATTCCGGAAAGAAGCTATTGCGCGTGCCGAAATTGCCTCCGATCTCGTGGGCGATGACGCGAACGTTGTCGAAGGGCACGCCGAGGATCGCCGCAATCTCCTTTTTCTGGCGCACGATGCCGCCCGAGCCGGCATACAGCGTGTAGCGGCCGCTTGCCGCATCGTAGATGCCGACGGCGGCGCGCGGCTCCATCGGCACGCCGGTGACGCGATTGACCCAGGTGTCGAGCCGCGTGACGTAGGCGGCGTGCGCGAACGCCGCGTCGGTCGCCGCGGCGTCGCCGATTTCGGCGTCGATCATGATATTCGGCAGATCGTCGTAAAGCCGCGGCGCGTCCGGCGCGACGGCGGCTTTGGCGTCGGTCACCGCCGGCAGCGGCTCGTAGTCGACGACGACCTTCTCCGCCGCATCCTTCGCCTGCGCCACCGTTCCGGCAATGACGAACGCCACCGCGGTGCCGACGTGGCGGACGCGGTCGGTCGGCAGCACGTAATGCGGTGCGGCCGGCACCGGCGAGCCGTCGCGATTGGTGAGCACGATATCGGGCGGCGTGCCGGCGGCGGTGAGATGCGGAATGCGCGATAGCCCGTCGGCGAACGCATCCGCGCCGGTAAGCACCGCGAGCACGCCGGGCATGGCGCGCGCCGCTGCGACGTCGATGCTGCGGATCAACGCATGCGCATGCGGCGAGCGCACCGCCGCGCCATAGGCCTGATCCGGAAAATTGAAATCGTCGCTGTAGCAGCCGCGGCCGGTGACAAGGCGCAAGTCCTCTTTGCGGCGTACCGTAGTTCCGATGCCTGCATTCATGATGGCGCTTTGGATTAGGATTGGATGGTGGGGGTGCTAATATTCCCACAGCGCGGTGACTGCGGCTACCCGCTTTTCTAACGTACGGTCATGCTCGTTGGAGGGCGTTTGAATGACAAAACATCGTTTGGATGCGGGACCCGAGACAGTGCATTGGGGCTATTTCGACGCGGCGCTTAAGCCGTTGATCACCGTCGAACCCGGTGACGAGGTGGTCGTCTCGACGGTCTCCGGTCCGCCGGCGGCGATGCCCGCAGCGGATTCCGGCCTTACCGTACCGAATGCGCTGCGTGCGATTCACGCCAGCGTTACGCAAAAACTGAACGGGCCTCACATTCTCACTGGGCCGATTGCCGTGCGCGGCGCCAAAGCCGGGCAGGTGCTCGAAGTCCGCATCAAGGCAATCGATCTGTTCTACGACTGGGGCTATAACGCCATCCGACCGCTTGCCGGCGCGTTACCGGACGATTTCGAAAAGGCGCGTCTCATCCACATTCCGCTCGACCGCGCGCGCATGGTGGGCCGTTTGCCGTGGGGTCTTGAACTGCCGCTCAAGCCGTTTTTCGGCATTATGGCGACGGCGCCGCCGGCAGCTTGGGGCGCGGTGGCGTCGCCGCCGCCGCGCCGCAACGGCGGCAATATGGACAATAAGGAGCTGGTCGCCGGGGCGACGCTCTATTTGCCGATCCACACCGATGGTGCGCTGTTCTCGGTCGGCGACGGTCACGGCGTGCAGGGCGACGGCGAAGTCTGCATTACCGCGATCGAGACCGGGCTCATCGGCACTTTCGAGCTGCATGTGCGAGACGACATGAGGCTGGAATGGCCGCTGGCCGAGACGCCGACGCATGTCATCACCATGGCGTTCGATCCCGACCTCGACGATGCGGTGGTGATCGCCTTGCGCGACATGATCAAGCTCATTTGCGCGCGCACGGGGATTTCGCGGGAGGACGCCTACACGCTGTGTAGTCTGGCCGCCAACCTGCGCGTCACCCAGGTAGTGAACGGCGCCAAGGGCATCCACGTGATGCTGGAGAAGGCGCACCTGGTGCGTTAGTGCGACGCCTGCTTGGCCTCCTCGACGCGATGGAAGCCGAGGCGCTGCATAACCGGCTCGTCGGACACGCGCAACATCAGCGCGTCCTCGGCGGCCTCGTGATGATGCGGCCGCCAGGCCGGCGCGGCGATGACATCGCCGCGGCGCCATTCGAAACGCTCGCCGTCGACAGTAGTCGCGCCGGAGCCTTTGACGACCGCGTAGATACTGTTCGCCGTGGTGCGATATGGCGCCGTCGCGACGCGTGGCGCAAGCCGCATCATGGACAATCCGATCGTATCCATCGCCGGATTGCCGAGCTCGACATGCGTGCCGAACGGGCCGGTCGGATCGGGCGTGGCGGCGTCGAGGCGCTTTTCGGTTTCGCTCAGCGGAAACACGAACGGCAAATCCTTGGTCGGCGGCGCGTCCGCGAACGCCTCGTGGGTTTTCTCCTCCTCCGCCGGCTCGAAGAACATCGGCTCGAGCAATTGCACCAGCGGCACGTCGAGAAAATCCAGCCAATAGGCGCTGGCGCGGCTGTCGTTGCCGTGACCGTGACTCGACCAGTTCGGCGTAAGCAGCACGTCGCCCGGCTCCATGGCGAGCCTAACGCCGTTGACATCGGTGTAGACGCCGGGCTCGGCGTCGATAATAAGCCGCAGCGCATTCGGCGTGTGGCGATGCGCCCGCGCCCACTCGCCCGGCATGATCATCTGATAGGCGCTGACCATGGTTCGCACCGTGCCGTAGCTGTCGCCGGAAGCTGGATTGAACAGAATGAGATTGCGCCGCTCGGCAAGCTCAGTATTGATCAGCCGGCCGGCGGCATCGAGCGCGCCGCGCGCCCGCTCATAGGTCCAATGCGCCGGTGCGAAATTCTTTTTCGGCGCCGGCCACAGCGAGGCGACCTTCTTGTTCCACCCCGGCGCGATGCCGACTTGCGCCAGCTTGCCATAAAGCTCCTCAAGCGTGCCGGAACGGGCGAGGTCTTCTCGGGATGGGGCCTGCATGGGGGTTTCCTCTTCGATAAGCATTATAGTCTAGACGAAATATCGACCGCTTGCACCGCCGCTTTTGCTGCGATGCCCGGTGCCGTGGCCGCGCCGCGCACGACGTCGATCAGGCGCAGCGCATCCGTTGGCATACGATCGTCGCGCCACGCCACATGGCCATCGGGGCGCACCAGGACGAATTTGCGTTCGTAGAGCGCGGCGATGTGCGGCTCCGCAACGGCGGCGAAGGCCATCGGCACCTTGCGCTCTTTTGCGGCCTCCAGGACGGGCGCGGCCGCAGCCGCATCAGCGCCGAAGCACAAAAGCGTATATCCCGGGCCGAACAAATCGAGCATCGAGCGGCCGTCGTCGAGGATCGCGTGTGGGGCGCGGTGTCCGGGCCGCGCCGTCGGGACATAGATTCTCGGATCGTCGGATGGGGCGGCCGTTCCATCCGGCCAGCAGATCGGCGATGCCTCATAGCGATAGCCGAGGTGGATACCCAGCGTGTGCCATTCGCGGCGCATCGTTTCGCTAAACTCGCGACCGACCCTTTCCCGCGTCGCCGCGC
The DNA here is from genome assembly GCA_963780925.1 of uncultured Alphaproteobacteria bacterium. Taxonomy (GTDB): domain Bacteria; phylum Pseudomonadota; class Alphaproteobacteria; order Rhizobiales; family Xanthobacteraceae; genus BOG-931. Next base: position 160,380 of record CAWAEV010000026.1, read on the forward strand.
CTTGCGGCGTGGCATTGAGCAGATCGGCATGTCGGCCGACCGAAAGCATCCGCCGCAGATTGCCGCTTGCTTCGGCGACGTTGCGGGCGCCGACCGGCTGGCGCTCGGCGCTGTAGGAATCGAGCAGGCCGATGCCGCCCCAACCCTCGATCATGGCGGTGAGTTTCCACGACAGATCGACGGCGTCGCCGATGCCGGTGTTCATGCCGAAGCCGCCGGTGGGCGACATAACGTGTGCGGCATCGCCGGCGATGAAGCCACGGCCGTTGCGATAGCGCTCGGCAACCAGTTCGCGCCGCACCCAGGGCAGCACGCTCAAAATCTCGAATTCGAAGTCGCAGCCGACGGCGCGGCGGATCGCGACTTCGATTTCTTGCGTCGTGTACTCGTGCGGCTCGGATCCGCCGATCAGCGAGAAGCGCCATTGGTCGCGACCGTTGATAGCGACGATGGTGGCCCAGGTGCCTTCCGGACCGATGAAAATGTGACGATAGGCCTCGCCCTTGTCATGCAACGAAAGCAGATGCGGGCAACGGAAGATGACGTTCGTGGTGTGGGTCAAGACCGGATTGCCCGACATGCGGATGCCGAGCGTTTCGCGCACCAGGCTGCGCGCCCCGTCGCAGCCGACGATGTAACGCGCCACGATCTCCTCGCGCGCGCCGGTTTCGGTGTTTTCCACGAGGGCCGTCACCAGATCGGCTTTTTGCGTAAATGAGACAAGCCGCGTGCGGTAGCGCAACGTTACGCTTGGCTGCGACGCCGCGAATGCGCGCAGGATCGGATCGAACAGGTTCTGCGGGCAGCGCTCGCGCCGTTGCGGGCTTTCCTTGGGCGGCGGCGCTTGGCCGATCCCGGGGAAACGCTCGCGGCCCAGTTCGTACCCGGTGAGACTCGTCAGATAGATGTTGTCCTGCGCGTAGTCGCGCGGATAAGGCGAGCCCTCGACCGCCGGCACCAGGCCCCAGCGGCGGCAGAATTCCATGGTGCGGATGCCGACGAGGTCCATGCGCGGTTGATAGATCGAGCCGTCAGACTGCTCGATCAGCACGCAGCGAATGCCGCGCCAGCCCAGATCGCCGGCGAGCGCGAGCCCGACCGGCCCGCCGCCGACGACCAATACCGGCTCGATATTTGAATGCACGTTGCCTGCGTCCCGGCAGCTGCGTAACAATTAGCGCATCATACGCAGCCGGTCGCGGCAATGGGAACTGCGGCCCGCGCGCGAGAGGCGGTTGGGCGATTGTCGCAAGCGTCCTGTCGTGACACCATTTGCATGCCTTGTTCGGGTTTCGAAGCATCATGCCACGTAAGAAATCTCGCAGGAAGTTCGCTTGGGCGTCCTTGTCCGATGACGAGTTGCTGGAGGTCCGGCTCAAGGACCTCAAAGTGACGGTCGAAGGCACCTGGCTCGAGAAGTGCCTGCACCGGCTCTACGGCGAGCTGGCGGACCATGGCATTCGGGTGCGGCCGCATGCCTGGATTTCGAGCGAGTGGTTTTCCCCCGAAAACACTCCCGGCATCGCCATTCCGTTCTACCTGGCCCATCCCCGGCTGATGCGGCTCGAGAAAAAGATGATCCTCGACGTCGAGGGCGGCACCACGTCCGAATGCATGCGCATTCTCCGCCACGAATGTGGTCACGTCGTCACCCACGCCTATCAGCTCTATCGCCGCCGCCGCTGGCAGCAACTGTTTGGCCCCTCATCGAAGCGCTATCCGCGTTATTACCGGCCCAATCCGGCCAGCCGCAATCACGTCCAGCATTTGCGGCTGTGGTACGCGCAAAGCCATCCGGATGAAGACTTCGCCGAGACCTTCGCGGTGTGGTTGCGGCCGCGCTCGCATTGGCGCACGCGCTATGCCGGCTGGCCGGCGCTCAAGAAGCTCGAATATGTCGACGAGCTGATGGCGGAGATCGGCGGCAAGCGGCCGACGCTGACGCATCGCGAGAAAGTCGATCCGCTCGGCAAGCTCAGCCAGACGCTCGGCGACTATTACAAGAAAAAGCGCGCGCTCTACGTCGTCGACACGCCGAAAACCTACGACCGCGATCTGCGGCGGCTGTTCTCGGCCGATCCAAGGCACCGCCACGCCGAAGCGGCGTCGACCTTCATCCGGCGCAACCGCGCCCAAGTGCGCGAGCTGGTCGCCAAATGGACCGGCGAATATCAGCTCACTTTCGACGTCGTGCTCGACGATATGATCCAGCGCTGCCGCGAGCTCAATCTGCGCGCGGTCGGCCCCGAGCGCAAACTGATCACGGAATTCACCGTGCTGTTGACCGCCAAGACGATGCACGCGCTGTTCGGACCGTTGCGGCGACGATGGATCGCGCTATGAAAAAGCTGCGCGTCCTGCTGCTCGTTCACCCGGACCTGATACCTCCGGAATCGAGCAAGGGCTTCACCGAGCAGGAAATCAACGTCTGGAAAACCGAATACGACGTGGTGACGACGTTGCGCGCCGCTGGCCACGAGGTTCGCCCGCTCGGCGTGCATGACGAGTTAAAGCCGATCCGCGACGACATCGACGCCTGGAAGCCCGACGTGGTGTTCACGCTCTTGGAACAGTTTCGCGGCGAAGCGATCTACGACCAGAATGTCGTCAGCTATCTCGAACTGATGCGCGTGCCGTACACCGGGTGCAATCCGCGCGGCCTGATGCTGGCGCGCGGCAAGGATTTGTCGAAGACGCTGGTGCATTACCACCGCATCCCGGTGCCGGCTTTTGCCGTCTTTCCGAAAGGCCGCAAGGTCAAACGTCCGGCGCGGCTCGCTTTGCCGCTGATCGTCAAAAGCGTCAACGAGGACGCCTCTTATGGCATTTCGCAAGCGTCGGTGGTCGACAGCGACGAGAAGCTCGCCGAACGCGTCCACTTTATTCATGAGCGGATCGGCACCGCCGCGATTGCCGAGCAATATATCGAGGGTCGCGAAATCTATGTCGGCATCGTCGGCAACGAGCGGCTGGTCGTGCTGCCGGTGTGGGAGCTGCAATTTCAGAACATGGCCGAGGGCGACTGGCTCATTGCTACCGAGAAGGTCAAGCACGATCCGGATTATCAGGAGCGCCGCGGCATCCGGCACGGCCCGGCCAAGGACCTAACTGCGGAACTGGCGGCGCGCATCCAAGGCATGGCCAAGCGGATTTATCGCACGCTGGAGCTCGACGGCTATGCGCGCATCGATTTTCGCCTCGCCGCCGACGGCACGCCGTATTTTCTCGAAGCCAATCCCAATCCCGAAATCGCGGAAAGCCAGGAATTCGCGCTTTCTGCGAAGCACATCGGGATCGAATATCCGGACTTGCTGCAGCGCATCGTGACGCTCGGCATCAGACGCGGCTCCGCGACTGCCGCGGTGGATTGAAGCGGCGGCGTTTCCTTCCTAAGTGCTTTTATGCTTTTCGCGGCCGGCGCGCGCGTGCCGCTCCGCCTCGCGTTTGCCAGTGCGCTCGTGCGCGGCGCTGCGCTCACGATGGTTGCGGCCACGCTTGCGCTCGGCGGCACGCCCGCTGTGCGGCTTGGCCGCAACCTTGGCCGCCGGCTTTTCGCGCTTGGCTTGCTCCACTTTGGCTTGTTCGGCTTTGGCCTCTTCGATTTTGATCTCTTCGAGCTTTGCCTGCTGCAGCTGGACTTGCTCGGATTGTGCCTGTTCCACGCTGGCGAAGGCGGGCAGGCTGCGGCAGGGCAGGCGCTGCACGAAAGTCAGCGCATCGTCGTTGACCGCCATACTGCGCCAGGCTTCGACAGGCAGCCCGGTCACGCGCACAACGTAGCCGCGCGTTTCGCGTGGCAGGCTGCCGCGATGTTCGAGCCATTCAACGACGCGCCGCGCGCCGGCATTGTAGGCGGCGGCAACAAAGCCGAGATTGCCGAATTGCAGGCGAAGCTCGCGCAAAAAGCGCGCCGAAGCCGGAATCGCTTGCAAGGGGTCGAACGGGTTGTCGAGCCCGCTTTCGGCGGCCGTCTCCGGCATGAATTGCGCGATGCCCATTGCGCCTTTCCGGCTCACGGCATCGTCGCGCAAGCGGCTCTCCTGCCAGATCAAATTGGCAAAGAACGGAATCGGGAGGTCGTTGTCCTGCGCCGACGTGTAGAGCGCATTGCACAGGTCGTTGAGTGACAGGTCGCCGGGGTGACCGGATGCGCCGTCGATGCTTGCGACGGCGTCGGAATCGGCATCTGCACTTGCGTCGGCGCTGGCCGGCTTTAGGGTTTCGATCCGGATCGGGTGCGGCTGCAGCGATGCTACGCTAAGCTGGTCGGCTCGCCCGGCCGAGGATTCGGTTTCAATGAGCGGCGAAGCCGCCTCGCCGCCGGTGGAATGCAGATAGTCGGTAAAAAAGCGGGAATAATCCGGCTCCGGCGCGGCGCGGGACAGCCCCAGCAGCAAAATCGCAAAAGCAAGCATCGGACGCATGCTTGTCCCCTCACAGAACGTGTCGCGGCGGCGCGCGGTGCCGCCGTCCCAACATTGATTAATGAAGGCTTTCCCTCGACCTCTGGCGGCGCTCATGACGGTCCAAGCGGGCGGCTTTTGGGACGGATTGTGAGTCATTCAAGGCGAATTGCGGCGGCGCCCGCAGCTGCGGAACTTGGAACCCAGGCCTGCTTGCGCCATGATCGCGAAAAGCGGATATTTGTTACGGCCGCGACCAATTTTCCAGCCGTCGTTGCAGGGGAAATGAAGCTGTCCAGGCCGTGACGCGAGTTGCGGATTGCTCGTCGCCTAGCCGCGGGCGATCACGGGCGTGGGCGTTCGGGAGGTTTATGATGAATCAGGAAACCAGGCTCCGCGAAGCGGACAACAAAAACGCTCGCGCCGAATTTCAGTACCAGTCCGGCTTCGGCAATCAATTCGTTTCCGAAGCCGTGCCGGGCGCGCTCCCGGTCGGGCGTAATTCGCCGCAGCGCCCCCCGCACGGCCTTTATGCCGAGCTGATCTCGGGTACCTCCTTTACGACGCCGCGGGCGGAAAACCGCCGCACCTGGACCTATCGTATTCAGCCTTCGGTCGTGCATCGGCCTTATGCGCGCATCGATAACGGGCTCATCCGCAGCGCACCGTTCAACGACGTCGACGCCACGCCGACGCAATTGCGCTGGAGCCCGATCCCTGTTCCGAAAAAGCCGACCGATTTCATCGAAGGCATCGTGACGGTCGGCGGCAATGGCGACGTGGCGACGCAGACCGGCATGGCGGTCCACATCTACGCCGCCAACCGCTCGATGACCGATCGCTGCTTCTACAATGCCGACGGTGAAATGCTGATCGTGCCCCAGCAGGGCCGCGCCCGTTTCGTGACCGAGCTTGGCGTCGTCGAGGCGGCGCCGGGCGAGATCGTCACTATCCCGCGCGGGCTGCGCTTTCGCGTCGAACTGCCCGACGGACCCTCGCGTGGCTATATCTGCGAGAACTACGGACAACCGCTGCGACTGCCGGAACTGGGCCCGCTCGGCTCGAACGGACTCGCCAATCCGCGCGATTTCTTAAGCCCGGTCGCCGCTTACGAGGACACCACGACGCCGTGTCTCGTGGTGGCGAAATTCCAAGGCAATCTGTGGGCGGCGGAGATGGACCATTCGCCGCTCAACGTCATCGCTTGGCACGGCAATTTCGCGCCCTACAAATACGATCTGGCGCGTTTCATGGTGATCGGCACGGTGAGCTTCGATCATCCCGATCCGTCGATCTACAGCGTTCTGACCGCGCCGTCCGACGTGCCTGGCACCGCCAATATCGATTTCGTGATCTTCCCGCCGCGCTGGCTCGTCGGCGAGGATACGTTCCGCCCGCCGTGGTATCATCGCAACGTCATGACCGAGTTCATGGGACTGCTCCACGGCGCCTACGACGCCAAGGCCGAGGGCTTTCTGCCCGGCGGCTGTAGCCTGCACAATTGCATGACGGCGCACGGGCCCGATGCCGAGACCTGGCAGCGCGCCACGCGTGCGGAGCTCAAGCCGCACAAGCTCGAAGACACGATGGCGTTTATGTTCGAAAGCCGCTACGCCATGCGGCTCACGCGCTACGCGATCGAGTCGTCGGACTTACAACACGACTACTTCGAAGGCTGGCAAGGGCTGGAGAAGCATTTTAAGAAAAAGTAGTGTGGATAAGGTCGCCGGTAGCGCATGGTATCGACGCTCCGGTTTCGGCGCCCATCGAAGGAATCCCGCAGTGAAGAAGTATGGCATTAGATTTTCGCTCGGCGCGGCCGTCGCGCTGGCGCTCATCGTCGTCGGGAGTACCGCGCGCGCGCAAGACGCCGCGCAGAACTATCCGTCGCGGCCGATCACTGCGATTATTCCCTTTGCCGGCGGCAGCGCCAGCGATGTCGTCAGCCGCATCTTGTTCGACAAGATGTCGAAGCTCTTAGGCCAACCGATCGTCGTCGAGAACAAGCCCGGCGCCGGCGGCAATATCGGCACCGCCGACGTCGCACGCGCCGCGCCTGACGGCTACACGATCCTCGGCGGCGGCTCGGGGCCGGTCGCCGCCAATGTCACGCTGTATAAGCAACTCGATTACAATCCGGAAAAGGACTTTGAGACGATCTCGCCGTTCGCCTCTTTCACCATCGTCGTCGTCGCCTCGATCAAGCTACCGGCCAACACGCTGCAGGAACTCATCGCTTACGGCAAAGACCATCCCGGACTCAATTTCGGATCGGTCGGTATCGGCAGTTCGCAGCATCTCGCCGGCGAATATTTCAGCCAGCTCACCGGCGTGAAGCTCACCCATGTGCCCTATCGGAACATCGGGCAATACGCGCCGGATCTGATGTCGGGCCAAGTGCCGCTCGGCTTCCAGTGGTATCCGAACGTCGCGGCGCCGTTACAGGCCAAAGGTGCCAAGGCGCTGGCCGTCGCCGGTCCGAACCGGCTCGATGTGTTGCCCGATACGCCGACCACCAAGGAGGCGGGCCTGCCGCAGTATCAGGTTTCCGGCTGGTTTGCGCTGCTCGCGCCGAAAGGCACGCCGGCAGCGATCGTGACCAAGCTGAACGGCGCGCTCAAAGAGGCTGTCGCCGATCCGCAGGTTCGTGCCGGCTTCCAGCGCCAGGGCGCCGAGACGATGTATCTGCCGCCCGATCAGTCGGCAAAATTCATTGCCGACGAAATCAAGAAATATCACGACATCATCGTGAACGCCGGCATTCCGCAGATCGAATAGCCGAGATCACTGTTTGTCCAGAACAGGGAAATAAACAGGGAATTTTACAGAATTCGGCCTTTCAACGCGGTTCTTGAGACTAGTCACCCAGGGAATTCAACAGCTTGGCGGAAAATTCCCTGCACGGATGGAACAGGGAATATTTTGCACGTAACAGGGAATTAAAGCCTTCACAAGCAAAGGCCGAGCAGGGGATTTCAGCCGGCGGTTTTCATCAGCGTTCGTTTTCGAGCGGTTGCTCGAATTGTCGCAATTTACCGGCCAACTGAAATTCTCTTGCGCCCCAGTAATGAAATTTTTGGTGCCCCAGATGGTCAAGAGGGAAACCGCGAGCAAGTTCGACCTTCGGTCCACCTGCGCGCAGTTTCGATCCATACGGCCTCATCTACGCCCCAAGAGCAAGGAGCTTCTTCCTTGGTCGAGACATCCAACTTAACGCTTGTGATATCGAATCTACTTGGTCATCGTGCGCCCCGTAAGGAAACGCGAGCATCTCGGTTCGTAGATCGTCGAGCCACTTGGCATGCCGTGGCAGGCACACTTCGCCAGCCTCGATCTTGGCCGATTGCGCAGCCATCCGCACCTTCTTGTCGCCCTCCGGCTTGATTGGCACAGCCCGGATATTCCAGTCTCTGAGGTCTTGGATAAGGCTCGTGCCAGACCCGGCATCTTCGATCAGAAGCGTGACCCGAGGGTATCGGCGGTACAGGTCCGCGACTTTGCGTCGGAGTGCTGGATAGTCCAGGCGGACGCGAATCAAGTCGAGTAGATAATACAAGCCGCACCAAACTCCCCACACTGTGCCGACCGAATAGTCGGAAAGCTCGCTCACCTTCATGGCGGTGTCCCAGCTTATAACGATCTCATCAAACGTCCTGGTGTTATTTGGCTCATACCAACCGAACCAGGCCCAATCGATCATGTTGCCGCCCGGTGGGACCGGTGCCTGCTGATACTGCGCTGAAAATGTTGCAGAGCCCATTCCCCTTTTGATGCGGTCCAGCGCCTCGCGCGATTCACGCGCTGGGTGCAACAGATCGTCGATCTGCCTGCTGTGGTATCGCCCGGCACCAATCTCGATCTGCTGCTCGGTTTCAGCGATCGCCGGCAGACTGAGGTGTTGCCATCCACGCTCTTGAAGAAGGTGGCCGACGAGATCGCCTTCATGCAGGCGCTGCATCACCACGATGATCGCATCCTCTTCCTTATTGTCGAGACGCGAGATCAACGTTGTACTGTACCATTCAATGTGCCGCGCGCGTGCCGCGTCGGACATTGCGTCCGCCGGTTTGAGCGGGTCATCAATGATGATCATATTGCCACCGCGCCCGGTCAGCACACCGCCCACCGAGGTTGAGAAGCGAAAGCCTCGTTTCGTCGTCATGAACTCGGTTTCGGTATTTTTAGCGGCATCGATCTTGGTGCCGGGGAAGACACGGCCGTACCAATCTGAAGCCATAACCGCTCGGCAGTCGTTGCCGTGCTTGACGGCCAGTTCTTGCGCGTAGCTCACGCAAATGATTTTGCGGGTAGGATCATGACCCAGCACCCAAGCCGGGAACGCAACCGACGCGCAGATCGACTTTAGGTGTCGCGGCGGGATGGTGAAGATGAGACGCTTGGTCTCACCACGCACCACCTTCGCCAGTTCATGGCAGATCGCCTCGATGTGCCAGTTCGGCGAGAAGCGGTCTCCGGGGCTGACCGTCCCGAAGACCTTCTGGACGAAGGCGACAAGATCTTGTCGGAGGACGGCGTGGAGCGCGGCTGCCTCGGAAAAATCCGGTCGTGATACTGCTGAGGTTGGGCACATCATTGTTTCCCCGAATCAGCTGCGGAATAGCATTCAGTGGTGCCGGTGTGGCGGCGCATGTAGTCGGCAAGGATGGCGTCGTCCGCATCGGAAAGTGCCACCGATCTCTCGTCCCCGGGGTCCGCAAGTAAACCCATGCGGGTCAGAAGACCGATCAGAATGGTGGCGGAACGCGCGTCACCCTTCATGGCCTTCATCAGGTGCGCCTGCATCATCGCTTCGAGCTTGGTCATGTTGCGCGTCTTATCACCTTCGCGGACTGGGACCATTTCGTTGATGATCCGCGCGACTGTGGTCTTGGTATTTGGCCGTCCCGCAGCACGGCCCCTCGGATTGGCGGATACCCCCTTCTTGAACTGGCTATCAACCGGCGGGCGGCCATAGCCGACGGTGTAATCGCCTTTGTCAGCGTTTGCGGCGCTGGCGTCCGGCTCACTTGGTGTTGGCGTCGTTGTATGGCTTTTCTGCTTGGTCATCACCGTGTCTCCTCAAGCGTCGCGGCGCCCTGTTGGTCGTTTTCGATAGGCCGCGTGCCGAGCCGTGCCCCTTCTACTTCCTCGAAGGTCTGGCCGGTCGTGGCCAATGTTGCAGGCTTGCCGCTGTGTGCCTGCCACTGCCTGATCGCGGTGTCGGCATAGCCGGCGTCGCCCTCCAGCAGCAGGTCGTAGGTGTCGCCGTTGCGGGCGCCTCGATATAAAAGCCGGTGCCTGCCCAGGACCCAGAGGTCGCCGCCCTGGCAAATGGTCGGGCCAGGGAGAGGCTGCGGAACTGCGTCTTCTGGATTCTCGGTCTCGCGTTGGACCTCGTCAGCATCGCCCAGGATCAGTTCGATCTGTCCTGCGGTGAAGCCGGTCAACTCCACCTCGAAGTCGAGATCGATCAGGCCCTGCAGTTCCGTCGCCAGGATTTCGCGGTTCCAACCCGCCAGATCAGCGAGCCGGTTGTCGGCGATAGCATAAGCGCGCGCTTCGGTCGCTGACAGGTGAGACAGCCGCACCGCCGGGACTTCAGGTAGACGCAGAAGTTTGGCGGCTTCAACGCGGCCGTGGCCGGCTATGATTTGGTCGGTGTCATCAATCAGGACCGGGTTGTTGAACCCGAAGCACTTGATACTGTCGGCGATGTGCCGGATCTGCCGCTTTGAGTGGGTGCGCGCATTGCCTTTATAGACGGTAAGCCGACTGACCGGCATCATTTCAATGCAATGGTCCGTGCCAGCTACGACGTCGCCGGCTTCGGTCATCAGGTCACGCCGTGCGGCGGGATCTCTAGTTCCGTCGAACACATTTTCTTTAGCGTTGGCAACTGTAAGTATTGAATGGTCAGACATTCGATTATTCCTTTCATGGTTATAAAAAGAGTATGTACTTGGAATGGAAAATTGGCATTACAGGTATTGTGGGAAGCCTAAGTCAAATAGCGTGTAATCTCGCGTCAGCTGCAGTGGTGGATCGCCAGCAGTTTTTCAAATCAAGCGGCGTCTACCATTCGACGAGGCCATGAGCGCCTTCACGATAGTCGCCAACGCGACCCCTCAGTTCCTCGAGAATTTTGCCAAGCGCTTCATTGCTTTGAACTCGCAAAACCATGAGAGCGGCGGCCTTTTGCTTTTCCGCTAGGGGCGAGGTTTTGATCGCCTCCGTGGCGACCACGAGCGCAATGGTAATGAACTTAAAAAAATCAGGTGCTGGACGTCTGGCTGTTGGCTTACGCGGGGCGCGACTGGGTGTGCTGGGCAGAACCTTGGCACGCTTGGCGATGCCAATCATGTTTTGCAGAAACGCATTCAATGCCAGCGGAATTCGCGGATGACCGCGACGCACTCTTGAACTAAGCCCATGAGCCGTTGCATCAAGCTGATCGCAGAGGACCGACACGGCAGCGCGCAATTCACCTAGTTCCGTGATCGGACCAAGGAGGGATCCGGCGGGGCAACGATCGATGCGTTCGAGCCACTTACGTCCGTCCCGCACTATCTGCAAAAAGTGATCGCGCGATTCGCGAGCAGTTGGCGGCGCCGAAAACCTGACAACATCCGCAATCGATTTAGCAATCCAGAACTTGAGGTAGTCGCGGTCAACAGGCTTGCCCAGCGCTTCTTGCAGCCGGTCGATCTCAGCTTCTGTGAGCGCGCGGATAGCAATCGTTAATGCGGATTTCATTGCTCCCAATGATCTCGCACGACCCAAAGCACATCAAGACCATGCAAGATATTATATTAGGAACGAAACCTAACACCCAAGGCTCGGAGCGTCGTCCCCTGCTTCTGCCGACGATATGCCACGAAGCCGAGACCCGCCAAACCGATGAGCATCATCGTCCACGTTGCCGGCAACGGTGTGGCCGTCAGACTTCCGCTATAGGTCCCATTGCTGATGGATTCGGTCGTCGGGCTCGTCTGCGTGATCGTGCCCATTAGCGTGGCTTCACCGGTATCACCTAAGAAGAATCCGGTTCCGCCGGTGATGACAAAGTCGATGGTGAATGCCGCAGTCCCTCGGCCTTGCCGGTCCCGCTGCCTGAACTCGTGCCGAATAGTGTGCCGTTGGCAAAGGTCTCTAAGAGCATCCCATCAAGGGAGTGAACCGGGATTAGGATGTTGGATTGACAGTTTGAGGGGCGTGTTGATCCTCAAACTCTTCAGCTTTGACTTTGGACACGATGACCACGGACTGGCTGTCGGCGCGCCGACAGCTGAGGACGTGCTGAGGTTTGGCGCCGGAGCTCGGCTATCGCCGCCAATTCCGTATTAGCCATCGCGGTGCATAGGGCCGCCCCCGCCGGCTCGCTCATATCTACGTGTTGCCCGTGTTCCGATTTCTGAGTTTCGTCGCTAGTGCAAGCCCAATGAGGCGGCGGATTGCCTCCGAGCGTGAAGGCTTGTCCTTCTGCTCCCTTGCCCACCGTTCAATATCCGATCGGAGGGTAGGGGACAGCCGTATCGCCAATACTGGATCCCGGCCGGTAGCTGGTCGACCCGGCTTTTTTGGTAATACCTTTTCACTTGACGTCTTTGCCATGTTTTGGTAATACCATAACCATGCGAGCCGGCAGAAAGCTGCAACTTCCCACCGGCTCTGACCCAAGCCACGGAGGAATGCCATGGCCCAGGCTCAACCTGTGCCTAACCCAATTTGCGGCCCGAGCATACGCGGGATCGTAAGCCCGTCCACAAGCCCTCTTCAGGCAGCGTACGCCGATTTTATCGGCAGCCTCACGCGACGCTCCCCACTCGCGATTCCCATAGATCCTCACCCGTTCGCCTTCGAGGACCGGGCGGAACACGTGAAAGGCGTCCTTGGAGCCGTGTCTGCCTACGTCGGGGTGCTCCTGGACGATATGGCGCAAAACGCTCTGGGCGGCCTCGATCGACGACAGATCGACGCCTTGCTTTCGGACCTCTCATCTGAGGTGGCCGGCCAGCTCCAAAAGGCCGCTGATGATCTGTCCGGGAGGGTTCGATGAGCTCGAAACGGAAACCTGAAGGTCGCCGCCACTTTATCGGCGGCTCTGACGCACGGATCATCATGGGGGAGGATGAGGCGGCCCTGGTCCGGCTGTGGCGGGAGAAGCGGGGTGAGGTGGAGCCGGAGGACCTATCGGGCAATCTGATTGTCCAGCTTGGGACGGCTACGGAAAACCTGAACCGGCGCTGGTATTGAGGCCAATACCGGGCAGGTCATCACCGACATCCAGAAACGGATCTTTCATCCGGCCTTGAGGTGGATGGCGGCGACCTTGGATGGCCGGGTGGCGGGCAGCGATGCGGTGTTCGAAGCCAAGTTTATGCTGCCGTGGTCGTTCTCGGAAGAGGGGGCGTTGGCCAAGTATAGCCCGCAGCTGCAGCATAATATGTGGGTGGTGGCGGCGCGGACCGCGGTGCTCTCGGTGATCACCGGGGGCGGCAAGTGGGTCGAGATCCTGGCCCATGCCGATCCGCTCTATCAGCACCTGATCGTCACCGCCGAGCGCAAGTTCTGGCGCTGTGTCGAGAACGGCGAAGAACCAAGACTGTTCGGCGTCGTGCCGCCCAAGCCCCGGATCGAGGCCATACGCGTTGTCGACATGAGCACGTCAAATGCCTGGGCGGAGTTCGCCGACCTCTATGCCCGCACCCGCTCGGCCCATCTCGAGCATGAACAGGCCAAGGCCGAACTCAAGGGCTTGATGCCCGAGGATGCCAGGGAGGCGATCGGCCATGGCGTTCGGGCTAAGCGGTCAAAGTCAGGCGCCGTCAGCTTCGATCTCCTCGACAGTAGCAGCAATGCGGAGGGCGGTCATGCAGCGCTCTAGTAGCTCCATCGCTTCCCTGGCGGCCGCTCTGGCCAAGGCCCAAATCGAGCTCGCCAACCCGGAGAAGTCGCTGGTGGGAACGATCAAATCGCGAGCAGGAGAGGGCGGTCAGCGGCTGTTTCGCTATGCGTCGTTGTCGAGCGGGCTTGAGATCGTCCGTAAGACCTTAGGCCAGCATGAGATCGCCACGGTGCAGACCACTGCCATCGATCAGAGTGCCGGCATCGTCAATCTCACCACGGTGCTCGCCCATGCCTCGGGAGAATGGATCGCCTCAGACTGGCCGGTCTGCGGCATCAGCGAGACCGCGACCCCGCATCGAATGGGAGCGGCTCTCACCTATGCCCGACGTTATGCGCTGTTCACCCTCGTCGGCATTGCCGGCGAGGATGATCTCGACGCGCCCGATCTCGTGATATCGGTTGGACTAACCTCAGGGCGATCGGCGAGGCAAGAAGGGCAGGGAGTCACCCACCGCGGCGACCGAATAGACGGGACAGAGTCTTCGCACGTTCGCAAAGCTAAGGCTGTCCAAACCGGGCCGCGACAAAGTTTGGCGCCGCACCAATCTGCGCTTAAGCGCGATCTTCTGTTATCAGGTTTGGAAGCAGTGGATTCTGCTGATGCGGCGGCGGCCTGGGCGCATCGGGTCATGGATGCGAAGAACAGCTTGATCGCGGCCGATGCTAGACGTGTCGAAGACGCATTCCAAACGAAATTGTCAATTTTACAAGAGCGCAGTGGCAATGGTGCCCACGTATCGCAAGAAGGATCGGAAGACGCCTCTTTACCTGTAGAGGTATATGATGCAGGAACTCACTCTGATCCAACCCAGTCTTCCGACAGGTTAGCCACCAAACCCGGGCTTGCTGATGGAGTCGACAAAAGCATTTTGACCTTCCCCGAGCCACGGCGAATCCGGGACAAAGTGCATCTCAAGTTCGTGGCCAAGCAACCCTGCCTGCGCTGTGGTCGGCGTCCATGTGATCCCCATCACCTGCGTTTTGCGCAATCTCGGGCGCTCGCCCGCAAGGTCAGCGACGAATTCACCGTGCCGTTGTGCCGCGGACACCACCGCGAACTTCATCGCTGCGGCGACGAAGCCGCCTGGTGGATCAAGGCCGGCATCGATCCCAAGGTGCACGCTCGAGCACTCTGGCTGAAAACCCATTCGCTGCCGGCCATGCCGGAGGCGACGAGCGGTGGCACCAAAAGTCTGGTTGCCGATGTCGGCCACCCGCGCAATCGCCAAAGGTGATCGGCGGAACCGCTGATGGCGGGCGCATTAGGAATCCAATCGCAAGGTTTGTACCGCATGACCCGCTTAGACAGATCGGAGCGAGCGCGGCAATGCGCACAGAAGCACCAGTCCGACGTCCAATGACGGCGAAACAGCGCTCGCGCTGCACTTCAACATTCGGCGCTGCCGAATGGCCCAGTGCCGATCAGTGATACAGATCCAGCTCCGGCCGTGGGTCGGGAACAAAGCCATCTCGATTTGGCATCTCAACTTTCGGCAAGGTGATCGCATTCATCGGTTCGGCCGGCTTGATGATTTTCGCCTCCGAGAGGACGTAGGCGACAACGCTGTAGACCTGATCATCGCTGAGCGAACCCGGAGACGAGAATGGCATCGCTCGCTTGACATAATCAAACAAGGTCGTCGCATACGGCCAGTAGCTTTCGACGGTCTTCACTGGCGCTGCGCTCGCGAGCGTGCCACGGCCGCCGATCAATTTGTCGCCGCCAATTCCCTTGGCAGGGTTGCCTTCAAGATGATCGCCGTGGCAAGCGGCACAGGTATCTGCATAGATCTTAGCGCCTTCGGCTGCAGTGCCGCTGCCAGGCGGTAAACCGCTGCCATCCGCCGGTATGGCAAAGAACTTCGCCAGATCCTGCGGCGACGCCGCCGTGCCAAATCCATAGTGCGTTTGCGCCTGGGCGTGTGCTTGCGGCGCCAGGGGAACCACAGCGATGCACCAGCAGACAACCGCGACGGTTATGTCATGCATGGACATTGGTCACACTCCCGTCAGCTGCTACGCCCCAGCTTTGGATGGCGTTGAGATGGTAGATGGATCCGAAAGGTCCGTTATCGCCGCGAATCGCGATCAGTTGCTTGAGTGTCGGCTGGATGTAGCCGGTCTCATCGGTGCATCGGCTTTGCAATACGGCCGGCTTGCCCTCCCACATCCATGGGAAGCTGAAGCGGACCGTGCACATCGGTTCGGGGACGGATTCGATGCGCCCCGGATACCAGGTCGCGCCGCCGTCGGTGGAAACGTCAACGGCTTGAACGCGGCCGCGTCCGGACCACGCCAGGCCAGAAATGTTATAGAAGCCGGGCCCGGGCAGCTTCATGTCACCGGACGGGAAGGTGATGACTGATTTGGCCTCCATGTCCAAGGTGAACTGACGCGCTTTGCCGTTTGCCATGAGGTCAGTGTATTTCGACGTTTCTTCGCGCGTCATGAACGGCTTGTCGCTGACCTCGAGGCGACGCAACCATTTGATGTTCGTATTGCCTTCATAGCCCGGCAGCAGCAGGCGCAACGGATAGCCCTGCTCGGGCCGGATCGCTTCGCCGTTCTGACCGTAGACAAGGAGGGCGTCCTTCAGCATTTTTTCCAGCGGGATGCTGCGCGTCATGACGGCAGCGTCCGACCCCTCGGCCAGCACCCAGGTGCCGCCCTCCTTGAGGCCGACTTCGCGGGCGATCGTCGCGAAAGGAACGCCGGTCCATTCCGAAGTGCTGAGCAGGCCGTGCGTGCCCTGCACCGTCTTCAATGTCGGCTTATTCCACTCGGTCAACCCATTGCCCGAGCATTCGATGAAGTGCCGTCTGGTCACAAAAGGAAACCGCTTCAAGTCGGCCATGCTGAACTTTTTCGGCGTCTCGACCATGCCGTGGACGGCCAGCGTGTGGCGGCCCGGATCGATCGTCGGGATGCCGTTATGGTCGCGCTCGAAGTGGAGGCCGGAAGCGGTAGTGTTTCCCACCATATTCTGCAGCGGAGTAAAGCTCCACGACGTGTAGGCGTTAGCGGTGGGAAAACGCATACGTACTTCGGTCTCGAATTGCGAGCGAGTGCCGTATCCGCCATCCTCCCCAATAGGGCGGCCCTGTACCTTGGTTGGGTCGGGCGGGACATCGTAAGAAACGGCGCCGGGTGCCGCTTGAGCAAGCGCCGCCGTTGAGCCGACAATGCCCGCAACCGATCCGGCCGCGAACAGGAATTTACGGCGGTCGGTCGGCGCTGAGCGCGGGAACATACCGTCCGTGCAGTCGCAGTGCTGCTCTTCCCGTTTGCGCTGTTCGATAAGCCGCGCCTCGGCCATGACCATCTCGTCGGCCACGCGCTGGGATTTCTCGTCATAGATGACAGAGACGTTTTGCACGTTTCCCTCCCCGAATTGTCCCGAGCTCTGTCCTTCGACAGGCCCCCGGATTATTTTTCTGGAAGGTTAGCGCAAATTAGGAAGAATACACTTTCATGACGCCTATGATGTGATTGACACGGCTAATGCAACGTCGATTCCGCCAATAGTCCTGCTCCGACAATCCGTGTTTCGGTAGCAAAGCCCCAAACCGGATCAAACCGGTGGACGTGATAGACCGGACGCGTCTTCATGTGAGCCGGATACTCGCCTTTGCGCAGCGTCGTCGCAATGCTCGGCATCACGGTCGCCGGAATGCTCCCGACATGACCCGCAGTACCACGATGAACATGGCCGCTGATAACGGCGACGACCCGCCCGGAGTGCTGCAAAGCCTGGTTCAGCCTCGCCATCATCTCCGGTGTTTCGAAATTGAGCGGGTCCGGCCCCACCGGAACCTCAAACGGCGGATGGTGCGCAAAAACAGCAATTGGCATGGTGGTCTCGGCATCGATCATTTCGATCAAACGTCTGGCTCGTTCGGGGCAAAAGTCACCCTTGTTGCTGCCTGAACTCAGCGTATCCACCGCAATCAGTCTGACCGAGTAGTCCTCAACCGCGTAGTCGATAAAGTCGGAATCGGGCGCGAGGTATCCGCCTGCTGAAAAAGCGGCGCGCAAATTCGCCCTGTTATCCTTGTTGCCGGCCAGGACATAGACCGACGCACGCGCCTTCGCGAGAATGGCCGCGGCCTGAGCGTATTCGTCTTGCCGTCCATTATGGACGATATCCCCGGTGTGGACGATCACGTCGGGGGCCGGATCGAGTGCGTTTATGTCCGCAATCGTGCGTTCGAAATCGCGTATTCTCTGGTCGGCGTCCGCTGTATCGAGGGCTATATGAGTATCGGAGATTTGCGCGATGATCATGATGCCGGATGCTGGTCTGCCGATCGTAGACTAGCGTAATACTCCTTGAGGATCGTCACCACCTCTGGCCGGCTGAACTCGGGCGGTATGTCCGCATTGGTCGAGAGCATTTCACGCTGCTGCGTGCCAGAGATCGAAATGTGATATTTGGCATCGTGGGGGCAGGTCTTCGCCGTCGCCATCCCGTAGCACTTCCGACAATAGAACGTGACGTCGATCTTTAGCGGCTTGGTCAGAAGCGCGCCCTCCCACAGCTCATCGAAGATGTGGTGCGCATCGAAGGGGCCGTAATAATTGCCAACCCCTGCGTGATCGCGCCCGACAATAAGATGCGAGCAGCCGAAATTCTGGCGAATAAGGGCATGAAGCAGTGCCTCGCGCGGTCCGGCATAGCGCATCTCGATCGGGTAGCCGGCCTGAATGACTGTCCCTGGCCGGAAATAGTTGTCGATCATCGCCTGGATCGCGCGGGTCCGTACCTCGGCCGGGATATCGCCTTCCTTCAGCTTGCCGAGCACTTGATGGATGAAAACACCGTCCGAAACCTCGATCGCGATTTTCACCAGATATTCGTGGCTGCGGTGCATCGGATTTCGGGTCTGGAAGGCGGCGACTTTTGACCAGCCCCGATCGAGAAACATCGCCCGCGATTCGGCGGGGCGGATATAGAGCTTCGGATATTTGACGGCGTAGTCGCCTTCGTCGATCACCCTCACGGGCCCGGCCAAGTTGACGTCGCCCTGGCTCAGCACTTTCGCCACGCCCGGATGTTTTGGATCGGCGGTGCGATAGACGTGCTCGGCCTCGAACCGCTTGTCGATCGAATATTTCTCGCGAACGTTCATAAGCGCGAGAATCCTGCCGCTCTCGGCATCGATGAGAGCGACCTCTTCCTCGGCACCGATGCTGTCGGCAAGGTCCTTGCTGACCGGAAGCGTGATCGGGATCGGCCAGAATAGGCCGCCGCTCAGTTTCATGTCCTGGCAAGCGCCGCGCCAATCGTCATGCCGCATGAAGCCGTCAAGCGGCGTATAGGCGCCCATCGCCAGCATGAGCACGTCGGAGACCGCGCGTGAGTCCAGCGGTACTTTGCGAAGTTTCTCGCGCCCGCTGGCCTTCGGCCGCGCGTTCCGTTTCGGGCAGCAACAGCGGCTTGACGGACTGCGAGCCGTGCGGCGGTACGAGCTGCGGCATGGAAGTTTACGGCCGTTTCGGGGTCTTGTATTCGACTTCCTTCTGGAACGGCTCCCAGACGGTTTCGTAACCGACAAACCCCTTTTCGTTTGGCTCTTTCTGACGCGTCGTCAGAAAACGCGCGTGGCCGTCAGGAACTTTGGTGATCGGTTTTTGCTCGCTCATATGTCACCTTTTGCGTTGAAACCGGGATTGCCATTCAAACAGGTCGCATGAGCGACGGGTCGATAGCCGCCTGTGCGCCGATCGCTCCGCCCGCTCTTGCTTCTTCGTCGGTTGGCTCGCGCACAGTCACGATCTCGAGCGTAAAGACGACCTCTCTGCCGCAAAGCGGATTGTTGCCGTCTACCGTCAGCATCTTGTCGTCGATCCTCGTCACGAGAAAGCTGCGTGTCTGCCCCTTGTCGTTTTCCATGAGGATGGAAGTGCCGACCTTCCGGTATTCCTCGGGAACATTCTCGATGCGATCCGTAAAAACCAGCGACTCGTCTCTGGCGCCGAAGATCCGATTGCCGTCGATCGGCACCTCGATGACCTCGCCTGCGGATCTGCCCTCCAGTTGCGCGTGTACGAAAGGGGCCAAAATTTCATTGTGTCCGTGAACATAACCCAACGGAAATTCGACCATGGTGAGCACATGACCCGACTTCCTGTCGGTCACCTTGTAGGTGAGTTCGACATATTTGCCATCGTGGATGGGTTCACTCATGTCGAATCCGAACCGCTCAAAAGATGGACGCACCGAAAATCCTGATTTTTTCATCCTCATAGCCGAGGACAAGCCGGCCCAGCCATTCACCGTCCTTTTTGGTGCTGCGCTGCCGGTAGAGAACCGTCACATGCTCGCCGCGGCGGATAATGCCAAGATAATCAAAGTGTCCAGACAGATTTCTGGCAAGCTCGCTGTTGGCGAACTGGTGGCCGGCCGTGACCTGGTTCATGGCGAGCGCCATGGAGCTGGAGAAATTCTTCACGAACTCTCCGTACTTGCCTTCGTTCGAATTCTTGACGAGGTCGCGCCACAGAGGCTCGGCTATGGCCCGTATCTCTTCGTCGGTTTTCTCAATAATGTTCACGTGCGGTTCTCTGGGACCGTGAAAGACCGGAGTTGTAGAGTGCGTCAAAAGCGACATGTTGGTCTTTCTTTGCATCCAGGCGGACGTTCAACGCGATCGTCCGCCGGAGCAACTGTTATTCGTCCGCCGAAACCAAGTGGTAACAGGGCGCCTTCTCCATAGTGTATTCGCCGGTCTTCGGATCGCGGCGCGAAACAGTCAGCACGTGCCAGTTTGCGTCGTCCACTTTCATGGCGTCGCCGCGGTAGTAGTAGCCCGGCCAGCGAGTCTCCTTGCGGAACAGCGTGTGCTGCGTAACGCACTCAGCGGCGCGATGCCGGTGCTTCAGTTCCCACGCGCGCAGCAACTCGTGAATATCCTTCGCGGCCAGACTCTCGAGATCTTCCTCCATGACCTTGAGCTTCTTGAGCGCGATATTCAGGAGCTTATCGTTGGTCATGTAGCTGACCGTCACTCCGCCGCAATACTCGTCCATGAGCTTCTGCAGACGATCCAGGCCCTGCTTGGGATTGATGTAGTGCGGGTTGACATCGCCGGCCACGATCTCGTTGCGGTAGATCTTGTAGTGCTCCAGTGGCTTGTAGATCTCCTTCTTGCGGCGGTTGATCTGCTCGTCGGATACGACAATGCCTTCGGCCTTGCCGTCGTCGATATATTTGCAGGCAGCCTTCGCGGCGAGACGGCCCTCGGTGAACGAGCCGGACGAGAATGCGTGCGGCGTGCCGCCGACCGCGTCACCGGCGCCGAACAGACCTTCGATCGTCGTCATGCGGTTATAGCCCCAGAAATACTCGGGCGGAGAAACGTCCTCGGGACCCGAGCACCAGGCGCCCGAGCAGGTCGCATGCGAGCCCATGACGTAGGGCTCGGATGTGGTCAGTTCGGGGTTCTCGTTCTTGGGGTCCACGTCGGTCGAAGCCCAGAGGACCGCCTGGCCGATGGTCATGCCGAGGAAGTTCTCCCAGCCGACCTCTTCCAGATGAGGATCCTGGAAGGCCTTCATGGTCACCATGTGAATGGGGCCGCGGCCTGCATTCACTTCACTGATTATGCAATGGTTGCGTAGACAGGTTGGGATCGGCCTGTGGGTTAAGTGCGAAGCTTCCGGATCCAGATATTCCTTTCCGACCATTTTCTGAAGTTCGGGGAACCACCTGGATTCGTACTCCTCGCCCAAGCAATTTTGCGTATAGGTCTTCAGGTGCAGGAAATAGGCGCCGACCGGGCCGTAACCGTCCTTGAAACGCGCCAGCACGATGCGGTTTTCCATCTGCGTCATCTTGGCGCCGGCTTCGATCATGAGCCCATAGGCCGACGCGGACGACCAGGGCGCATACCAGGTACGGCCGGAACCTTCGCCCACCGAACGCGGCTTGAAGATATTGGAAGCCCCGCCCGCACCGCAGATCACGGTCTTGGACTTGAAGACGTGATAGTTGCCTGTGCGCACATTGAAGCCGACGGCACCGGCGACCCGGTTCTCCTTGCTGTCATCCATCAGCAGGTGGGTGACGCAGATCCGATTGAACACCTTGTCCGCGGATTTCTTGGCGGCCTCGGCCACGATGGGCTTGTAGGACTCGCCATGAATCATGATCTGCCATCGCCCCTCACGCAGATAGCGCCCGGTTTTCGGGTCCTTCATGATAGGCAGGCCCCACTCTTCGAATTGGTGCACCGTGGAGTCGACGTGACGGGCCATATCGAACAGCAGGTCTTCGCGCACCAGTCCCATCAGATCGATACGAGCGTAGCGGACATGGTCCTCCGGTTTATTTTCGCCCCACCGGGTCCCCATGTAGCAGTTGATGGCGTACAGACCCTGGGCGACCGCGCCGGAGCGATCGATATTCGCTTTCTCGGCAATAACGATCTTCTTGTTTTGACCCCAAAACCTGGCCTCCCAGGCGGCACCGCTGCCGCCGAGGCCTGCGCCGACGACCAGGATGTCGATGTTGTCTTCGACGATCGTTTTGTAAGCCATCAGTAATACACGCCTTTCTTCAGCTTGAGACCGGCTGCCTGAAGGGTATGCAAACCGCCGTCATCCATCCGGATCCACTTTGGCTCATTGTAAAGCAGCTGGCTGTCGCGCATTTCCTGGTTGGGCGCGGGAACTTCGGCGAGCTTCGGGATGGCCTGGCCCCAAGGCTTGGTCGTGATCGGCGACAGGAAATTCTTTTCCGTGCCGTTCCGATATTTGATCTTCCAGGCGATCGTACCTTTCTCTTCGTCGCGGATGACGCGAACGCTGTGACCGAGCGGGGCGAAGTCGGCATATCCGCGCACATCGATCGCATTCTGCGGGCAAGCCTTGACGCAGGAGTAGCACTCCCAGCACATGCTCGGCTCGATGTTGTAAGCGCGACGATAAGTCGGATCGATGTGCATGATGTCCGAGGGACAGATGTCGACGCAATGTCCGCATCCGTCGCACCTTGTCATGTAGACGAAGGTTGGCATTAGTCGGCTCCTTAGCTGTTCCAGTAGAACTTGCGAGCTGTTTTCTAATAGTGGCGTGGCGCTTCGCGCTTGATGCCAAGTCCCATTTGCATCGGAGCGTTTTGCAACAGCTCCATGGAATGTCTTTTCTGTTGTTCGGGATCGTCACGGGTCAACGTCGGCAAATTCTGCGCTGAACCGTTGGCCTTCGATACTCGTTTCTCGAGCGCCGCAGCAGGCTTGAAGAACATGTGGGAGAACTTGGACCACGGAATCGATCCGAAAAGCACCGTGGTAGTGACCAGATACAGCGTCAAAAACAGGTAAGATGTGCGGACGTGTCCCGTCGTCTCCACAAATGCCCAGACCAGGCCGAATGTCACGCTCAGGACGAGCGCGACGATAAACAAATCGGCGCGCACGAAACGGAACGGTGAATTGCCTTCCGCCGCGACGTCGACCCGGATGAAAAACCAAAACCAGTAACCGCCGAGGCAAACCATCAAAGCCCCGATGTACCACAACGTCGCCAGATTGGCAGGCGCCGGAGTGGCGGGCGTTGGGTATGTGAAAACCATGACGGCAGTGGTCACGACATAAATCACGAACCCGTACATTGTCAGGAGATGAGCAATTCTGCGCCGCATGTTGCAGAATTCGCCTGAGGTCATGACATCAACCACGGCCGTCTGGACCGCTATGGATACCATCTCTCCGCCGCCGACCTGCTGCTTCGCCTTGTTCCTGGAATTGCGCCAGTTGTCGAAGAAGTAGCGAGCGCTCCTTTTATGGATGACGTCGAACAGCGTGCCGGCCACGACCAAAACGGCCATGACGACGACGTATGTCTGCATGACGGCGGGTGGCACGGACGCCGAAAGTTCGGCGAACGGATTGCTGGTGAACATTGCCGGACGTTCCTTCCACAGTCCTGATTTTGGGAGTCACGATAGCCGCCGAAATGAAGAGTAGCAATCATTTGAATGCAGCACGGAGATTACGTCTATTCACGCAAACGAACGTTTCGTTCGATGAAATTTGTTAAGCGCCGCGCAACTCAATTCCGTGCGTGTTGCGCGCACCGACCGAGAGGGAGTTGCGGGATTTGCGGATCCCCAACCTCATCAAGCGAGCCCGTCTATACGACGCAGGCGGCCAATGGCCGGCGCGTTCAATCGATTCTACAGGCTGATATGAGAAGAATAATGAGTTGGATGCGCCGATTGCAGCGCAGCATGTTGGCTCCGAACAGGAGTCCGATATGAACGAAGCCGTTTTTGTCGCCGACGCGCCGGTAGCGCAGATCGCCCGGCAGGGCCGCTACGGCATTTTCGCGGCCGTCCCCGGCCTCTTGCTGACGGCGGGAGTGGCGGCACTCGCCTTCGCACTACGCCGCATTCCGGGTGTCGCGATCCTCAGTCCGATGATCCTGGCGACACTGATCGGCATGGCGCTCCATAATGTCTTTGGCACTCCCGCGTGGGCCAAGCCCGGTGTCACGCTCAGCCTGAAACGCGTGCTGCGGCTTGGCATCATCCTGCTTGGGCTGCAATTGATGGCTTCGCAGGTCGCGCACGTCGGCCTGGCCGGCGTCGGCGTCATCGCGGCCACGTTGATTGCGACCTTGACCTTCACCAAATGGCTCGGCCGCGTGATGGGCGTCGACGCCAAACTGGCCGAACTGATCGGCGCCGGCACCTCGATCTGCGGCGCCTCCGCAGTGATCGCGACCAATACCGTGACGCGTGGCAGCGACGAGGATGTCGCCTATGCCGTGGCCTGCGTGACGGTGTTCGGCTCGCTCTCGATGTTGCTCTATCCGCTGCTGCCGGGTTTGCTGCATCTCAGTCCCGCCGCCTTCGGCCTGTGGAGCGGCGCCTCGATCCACGAGATCGCACAGGTGGTTGCCGCCGCCTTCCAGGACGGCGCCCATTCCGGCGAGATCGCCACTGTGGCCAAGCTCACCCGCGTCATGATGCTGGCGCCTGTCGTCATCACGCTGGGCATTATCGCCGCGCGGCGAGCCGCTCACGCCACAGGCGAGTCCGCCCGCGGCGCCGCGCCGCCCATGCCATGGTTCGTGCTCGGCTTCATCGCCATGATGATCCTCAACAGTGTCGTCACCATCCCGGCCGCCCCGAAGGCCACCATCGTGCTCGGCACGACCTTCCTGCTCTCCATGGCGCTGGCCGCCATGGGCATGGAGACGGACTTTCGCAAGCTCAAGGCCGAAGGCCTGAAACCGTTGGCTCTGGCCGCGGCGGCCTGGATCTTCATCGCCATTTTCGCGCTCGTGTTGGTGAAGCTTACCGCCTATTCTTGAGTGATGACGCTTGAGCAGCTTCGTATCTTTGTCGCGGTTGCCGAATGCGAGCACGTCACCCGCGCCGCCGAAGCGCTGCGGCTGACCCAGTCGGCCGTCAGCGCCGCTATTGCCGCGCTCGAAAGCCGCTATAGCGTTACCCTGTTTGACCGGGTCGGCCGCCGCATCGAATTGAACGAGGTGGGCCGGCTGTTCCTAGGCGAAGCCCGCGCGGTTCTCGCCCGCGCAACCACTGCGGAGCTCGCGCTGTCCGAAATGAGCGGTCTCAAGCGCGGTACGCTCAGCGTCCATGCCAGCCAGACCATCGCGAGCTATTGGCTGTCACCGCGCTTAGTCGCTTTCCGCAACGCTTATCCGCAGATCGAGGTCAAGCTCGCGGTCGGCAATACCGCGCAGACCGCCGAGGCCGTGATCGACGGTACGGCCGAGCTCGGCTTCGTCGAAGGCCGCGTCGAGGACCCCGCGCTTCAGCAAAACACGATCGATCAGGACCGGCTAACCATCGTCACCGGCGCCGGCCATCCCTGGGCGCAAAAAAAACGTCTGACCGAGCGGGATCTTGTCGAGGGCGATTGGGTGTTGCGCGAACTGGGCTCTGGCACGCGCTCGGAGTTCGAAGCGGCACTGTCCGCCAAAGGCGTGTCGCCGGAAGCGCTGAATATAGTTCTCGAACTGCCGACGAACGAGGCGGTGCGCGCCGCCGTGGAGGCAGGCGCCGGCGTGACCGCGATCTCGGAACTCGTAGTGGAGGCCGCGCTCCGCGCCGGCACGCTTGTCGCGCTGTCATTCGAGTTGCCGACTCGCCCTTTCCTGGTCCTGCATCATCGCGACCGGTATCGGTCCAAGGCAGCGCAGGAGTTCCTGAAGATCATCATCAAACTTGCCGAGCCGCGACCCACTCGCTCCGCATCGTGAATGAAACTATTCGCAGGTTAGATCGCGGCGCCGTCCCTCCAGAGCCGTGGCGCAGGGCGCAGCGGATAAGCCTCGGTCTGGACAACGATGGCGGCCTCAGCTCTCAGCCGCCGGTTTCGCGAACAGGCTTGAGCCCAACTGAGCATTAATGATCGCTGCGTAGTTGCGATGCATGCTGTCATAGGTAAGTAAGCGGCACGACCATTTGCGCGCTGAACAGCCGGCATCTGTCAAGTCGCCTCGGCAATTCGGGCTTCCGCCGTTATACCCTTAAGACGGACGGCGCAACGCCGCGCCACCAAGTTCACGCGGTTTTCTTCGTCGGGGAGCGCAGTTCTTCGAGCTTTCGTTCCCACTTCATTTCAGTTGCAAATACTTTGCACTCATCCGGGCTCATGAAAACAGTTTCCTTTTCACCCGGATATGCGCGGGTCACGACATCCTTCATATAGCGTGAAATAACATCTTCCATGATCGGAATGAGATCGGTGTAGATCCTGGAATGGCGTGGCACGTGCTCTTCCCAAAGATGAAATAGATCAGAAGAAATGATATGCACACCATGGGCGCAATTCCCGGCGCCGAGGCTTATTACGGGAACCGGCAAGATCTGCGCGAGATATTCAGCGACCTCAGACGTCGTCACCTCACATAGAATAGAGAAACAGCCGGCATCCACCATGGCTTTGGCGTCATCGACCAATTCCTTGGCGCGCTTGACGGTCTTGCCTTGGGCTGTAAAACCGCCCAACTGCGGCATGCGCATGGGGGTGATACCGATGTGACCCTGAACCGGGATGCCAGCACGCACGATCGCTTCGATATTTTTGGCGTGATATTTGTTGCCTTCGCACTTCATAACCTCGGCGTTGGCTTCATGTACGAAGCGGCCGGCATTCTCGACAGCCTGTTCGGGCGAAACATGGAAACTCCAGTACGGCATGTCGACCATGCGCAGACCGTATTTTGAGCCACGGTCGATCGCTTTCGACATCATCATGACTTCATCGAAGCTGACGGTGACGGTGCTCTTGTGGCCGAAAAGTATCATGCCCCCCGTATCGGAAACACATAGGATGTCCATGCCAAGTCGGTCGGCGACGACCG
The DNA here is from genome assembly GCA_963780925.1 of uncultured Alphaproteobacteria bacterium. Lineage (GTDB taxonomy): Bacteria > Pseudomonadota > Alphaproteobacteria > Rhizobiales > Xanthobacteraceae > BOG-931. Next base: position 187,031 of record CAWAEV010000026.1, read on the forward strand.
CCGTGCGATAGTCATAAGCGGCGAGTTGGGTAATTGGCTCGCCCTTCTTCATTTTGGCATTGAGCGTGTTGATCGTAACCTTCCGTCGCGCCGGCGCGTCTGCCATGATTAATCCTTTCGCTCACAACACTGATGGTGACTGGGGAATGATCGGTAGGGGCATTAATTTGGTCGACTTCCGCCAGCAGCTCACATGGGGCGCTTAGGACGATACCCAGTCAAATAAGCACCAACTATCGTATATTCGCTTTTGGCTATGTTTGACATTAAAGCCCACGCCATCAGCGCCAGGGCTGACGCTGGCGACTTTTGGCTGGATCGTAGAATGGCAGCGGCATCCGCCGGATGTTACGAAATATGCCGGCAGGATCATTCAATGTTGCGCCAATGTCGGTGTCAGCGACGACGTAGCCAAGACCGAGGATACCGCCGACGGCAATGCTTTGGCAGGCAGACGTTACCACTACTTCCCCTGGGGTGACCGGCCGTTTCAGGTCGCGCAATGGCTCCCAAGGCAATCGCAAGACGTTCGCATCGGCGCAAAACGATATGAGCTTGATTTGCGATGCCCGCAAATCAGTAGATCGACAGAATTTTCCGAGTCCCGCTTCTTGTGGCGAAACAGACAAGCGGAATTCGTTGCTGAACAGTACAAAGCCTGCCTCGATCCGAAGCATGTCGGCAGCGATAAATCCGGCGGGCCTTACACGCACCAAAAGTGCCTGCCAAAGATCGCGCGCGCTCTCACGCGGAAGGATAATTTCGAATCCGGCTTCGCCCGTATACCCAAGGCGCCCGATACGGCATGGAATTCCCTTCAGCTTTGTTTGGCAAAACCGAAAATACCCAAGCGGTTCGATCGAGGTGGTATCGCCAAACGAGCGCAATGCGTCGAGTGAGCCGGGCCCCTGCAACGCGAAAGTGGCAGTATCAGGCGTAATATTGCTGATGGTGATGCCGGGACCAGCATGGCCTAGCAAATCCGTGACGTCGTCGCGGCGCCCGCTCATCACCTCGTATGAGTTTAGGCCTGTCCTCCAAACGGTCAAATCGGCGACGACGTCACCAGCCGGTCCGATGCGAAGCGCGTAGTAGATCTTGCCCACGTCCAACGCTGCCAGCGATCGTCCGGTAAATGCCTCGACAGTGCCTCTGGCGCCGATACCTTCGAGCCGAGCGCATTCGAGAAACGAGAAATCGAACAATGCACATTCGGTGCGGCATGCTCTCGCCTCCGCTGCCGCGTCGCCGAAATCGTCGATCCGTTCGAAATCCGCAAGCGCCATCGAAGAGAATCACCCGAGGAGCCGCCAGCCCACATTTGCGAGGATAAACGTACCGATCAAGACAAGAACGACAGATACGATTCCGCGCAAGATTGCGCGCGGTACCACATGTGCAAGCTTGGCGCCGTACCACGAGCCGACGGTCAGGCTTGCGGCGAGGACTCCGCCCAAGGTCAGGTCGAGCTTGCCGTAGAGGATATTTCCAACCGTGGCAGCAATCGCGACCGGCAGCTGAATCGCCTGGCTCAAGCCGACGGCAGTCAGAACCGGTACGCTCATCGAGATCATGATGGGTACCAGGACAAGCGGTCCCCCGGTACCGGTCAGAGAGGACAGGAAGCCGGTCACGCCTCCGACCGTTAATAGGACCCCGCTCGAGATCTCAGTATCGGCAACCTCGACGATCTTCTGGGTACGCAACGAATTGAGCCCGGAAAGAAACGTCAACAGCCCCAAACAGGCTTCCAGCAATAGTCGATTAAATACGCTAACGGCCCATGCGCCCGCAAACGCCGTCGGCGTTGCACCGATGCAGAGTCCTATCGCCATCCCCCAATGAATCGATTTGTTACGGGCGAATACCGTCGTTGCCACGAGCCCCGACAGTATATAGGCCAGCAATGCCGCCGGGATTGCCACCTCGATCGGAATGCCGGCAAGAAAAACCAGTGCCGGCACTAGGATGACACCGCCAATTCCGATGCATCCAATCATCAGTCCGGATATCGTTCCGAGGAGCGCAATCCACATCAGTTCCGATATTGCCAACGACATCATCCGGATTCGCGCCAGAACGGCATTGTTTTTACACTTCTAGAACCTTTGCGGTTGTGGGGGGTGAAAAATTCGACCTGCGGGCCCGGTGGGCATTCCAAGATTTTTCTTAAGTCCCGTCTATTTTCACGGTAGGATGACGCTCAAAGCTTCCAATTGTCGCGGGAGGGGACATGTTCATCCGGCAGTTTCGCTATCTCGTCGCCGTGGCAGAAGAGCGTCACTTCGGCCGCGCGGCGCAACGCTGCAATGTCACTCAACCGAGTCTATCAAGCGGAATCAAACAGCTCGAGCTTGAACTCGGTGTGCCTATCTTTCTCCGCGGACGCGGCCAACGCTTCCACGGATTGACGGCCGAGGGCGAACGCGTGGCGGTCTGGTCGCGCGCGGTGCTGGCCTATTGCGACGCCATGCGTAAGGAAGTCGCAATGATGCAGAACCATCTCACCGGACATCTGCGGATCGGTGCGATGCCGTCGATGTCTCCGGTTCTTCCATTTCTGCTGGAGATCGTTCGCACCAAGTATCCTGGCGTGCGCGCGGACGTGCAATTTATCGGCAACGAAGCGATGAAGCTCGGCTTGAACAATTTTGCGCTGGATGTCGCGCTTACCTATCTGGACAAAGCAGATCTCGGCCGGAAAAACACGCTTCCGATCTACACCGAGCAACTGAGTTTGCTCGTCCCGGATCGGCCGGAATTTCAAGACCGCGAAACGATCAGCTGGAAGGAGGCAGCGCAGCTTCCACTGGCGATGTTGCGCACCTCGATGCACGAGCGCCGTTTCGTGGATCAAGTTTTCAAGAGCGTCGGGTGTTCACCAGTCGTCCCGCGGGTCGAGTCCGAATCGATTTTGCATCTTATGTTCCAGGTCCAGTTCACCGAGTTGTGCACGTTCATTCCGTTACACTTCGCTCACGCCCCGGGGTTGCACCGCGGAACGCGGGCATTGCGGCTTGTCGATCCGATCGTGACCCAGGACGTCGGTCTATTCTGGGCGGAGGGCGAGATTGTGCTACCCATGGCAAATGCTTTCGTCTCGATCGTGCAAAAGCTCAACAAATCCGGTGAGCTCCGGAAACGCCTAGAAGGTGACAAGGCCGTAATCTACGACGGACCGGTGGCAAAGCGGAAATCGCTGGAGCGCGTGTGAAAGCCTGACGGCGGTTATCGTCAAGCCGGCCTCAGCTTCCTGAGCTTGATCGCCGCCGCTATCGGATCGCTCTCGGCGATCAACGCTGACGCCCTGAGTACCGACCGCGTCGTGCTTTCCGCCGAGCCGTTTTTCATGCCGCCGTTGACGTAGAAGTACGGCTCTGGATTTTCCGCGTCACCAGGCGAAAACCCGAAATCGCCGAGGTTCGCTCCAGAATGATCTGGCCGGCTGGTGAGATTGAGTGTTTGCGGCAGGCAAACGATGCAAATTTCATCCTCGCCGGCGGCGCGGGCGGCCGCACTAAGAACCGCCGCCGCATCCTGGAACAAGGCCATCAATTGCATGAGACCCTGCCGGCACAATTGCGGCGAATAATCTTCCGCGTCGCCGCTCATCAGACCCGGTATCGTGTAGGGCAATTTTTTGGAGAATTTTTCCCGATCGACTCCTCGATGCAGCAGCTCGACCAGAATCCAGGCTTCAGCCTCCGCCGGAGAATGCTCTTCCGGATCGAAAACGTGAGGCACCGGCTTGCCGTTATCGAGAAATTGCAGCTTCAGCGTCGGCAGGCGCATTTCGAGCGCGATACCGTTGTCGAACTGCTTGGTGATGATGGCCGCTTCGGCAGGGTGGAATTCGAGACTGGTAGGGTGCCCCGGGGTGCTTTCTGTCACGTAGCTGTTGGCGATGCGGGCGAGCCATTGCACGAGATTGATCGCTTCCACGCGCGCTTGCGCCAACTCTGACAAGTCGCAGGGGGCGCAGGTTTGCCATCGGCCTGCCAAGGCATTCCCGGGAGCATCAACCGAATTTGTCATAGCGGATATCTCGGATGGCGACGCCGCCGGCAATCAAGGAGCGGATCGTGCTATCGACCATAATCGGCGGTCCGGCGATATAGGCAAGCACATTGCGATCGCGCTCCGCCATCGCTTTGGCGGCAACATCATGGACCATCCCCTCAGCAAGCCTGAGGGCGGGGAATTCCGCGTGCAATGGCGTCGCCGCGGCTTCGTCGGACAGGGCCACAGTGACGTCGAGGTTGCCATGCGAGGCCGCGGCGTAGCGCGATAAGTGCTCGAGATAGAATGTGTCCGCGAGTGTTCTGACGCCAAAAAAGACTGCGCCCTTGTGGTTACGGAAATGATCCGCCTGCGCGGCGCATTCGAGTATCGACATCATTCCGGCGATGCCCGAGCCGCCCGCAATGCACACGATATTGCGGCTTTCCTCCGGGCGAAACACCGCTCGGCCAAGCGGGCCAAACACTTCCACTTTCGGATCGCCCGCTATTTCATCGAAGAACCAATCGCTGAAGCGTCCTCCCGGTTTGCGCTTGAGCACCAGCGCGAGCCGGTCGATGTCAGAGGCGAAATTAACCATCGAATAGGCGCGGCCGCCGCTCACACCCGCGGCTTCGAGGACGACGAACTGCCCCGCTTGGAAGGTCATGGGCGCCGACAAATGCAAATCGAAATGCGCGACGTCTCTCGTCAGTTTGCGGATTTCGCGGATCGCGCCGCGGCGCAATGCCGGCCGGGATTTGTCCAAGACCGCAAGTTCCGCGGGGACCCGCAGAAGGCAGTCGGAACGCGCCCAGGTCTGGCACATCAGGATGTCGCCCTTTTCGGGCTTGAGCCGCGCCCCGCCGGGCGCTTCCTTCCACCTGACCTCAACACTGCCGGCCATGACACGGGCACGGCATGTTCCGCAAGTTCCGGTGGCGCATTCGTACGGCAGATTGATGCCTTGGCGCAGCCCGGCATACAGGATCGGCTCGCGATCGCCGCAGTCGAAGGAGAGTTCGCCGCTTTTGTGCTGGACCGTTATCTTCATCAGGACTGGTGGCCGCCGCTATTTGAAGAAATCGTCGTCCATGTCGTCTTCGGTATCGAATTCGTAGGTGAGTTCATCTTCAATATTCGCCAGGATCGAGCCGTCCTCCTGCTTGATTTCGTAAGTCTTGAGGGGCTTTTCCGTCTCGCCCTGCATTTCCAGCGTCCGCAGATCCCAGGCCCACAAATGTTTCGTGCAGGTGAGAATACAGCGGGCGACGACGCCTGATTCCGCCAGCGGCTCCTCCATATGCGGGCAAATCGGCGGAATGGCGCGAAAGCCCTCGCCGTAATTCACCAGCACGATCGGGATGCCGTCAACGTCGAATTGCTGCACCGAGTTTTCGGCAACCTCGGCCGCATCGCATATACGCTTCCACGTCATCGCTGCTCAGATTGGCCAGTGCGAGCCCTTGTCGAGCCGCCGATTCTCGATTCGCACTTCGCGGCTGAGGAACTTCGCTTTTTTGTCCTCGATCTTGAACGTATCGATATATTTCCCGACCAGAAACAAGCGACTTTCACCGGCGTCGACATGCGAATTGATGCCGTCCAATAGCGTTTGATAGACGACGACGGAACTCACCGCGTTCGCCGATTGCGCCGCTTCATCGACGTCAACGGTGTAGACCGAAGTGTGCCTGGTCAGCGGCGAATGATCGGTATTGTGCTTCGGCAACAGCTTGACCATGGTCGCGAGCCCATCTCGATCGAGCGCGAGATAGGTCACATCCTTATTGATCTCCGGGCTAAAGGCGCGGATCGCGTATTGGAATTTGTCGTCGCATTGCGCCAGCCAGTCATTCCACTGTTGCTGATCGAGCAGGATGGTCGATCGATAAATCGCGTCACGAACAAGAGCGGCCGAATCCACTGCTATCCCCTTTTTTGACAAAACGGCACTTGCACCTGCGTCGTCGCCCCGTGCGCGCGCGAGTTCGCCGAAAAGCGCATTCGATCCCCGGATCGCTCTGCCGTTCGAGTTTCGCGGTTATTCCGCGGCTACCGATACCGGTTCCGCGTAAGGCAGGTCCGGGTTGCTCGGTAATCGATTCATCCAGCGGCCCCATTCTTGGTAATAGTGCCGCATGCCGTTTTCATCGTGGATCGTCTGATTTTCGTGACGGCCCTGCAGAATGCGGCGTGGCTCCGCACCGGTCGCCATCGTCGTGCCTTGGCCCTGAACGCCGATGAGATCTTCGTGCAGATTACGGCCGAACGGACCCCAGATCGAATTGTGATGATTGATGCGGGTTTGGCGTTCTTCCGGGGTGTCGCGCTTGAGGCCGAGGCCGCGGAACTCGATCATCACCTTGTCCGGGCCGAGCGGCGTGACGACGTCGCAGCGCAACGCCGAGCCGCGCAGGTTGAAGTTCATGCCCGGGAACAGGTCGATCATATACCATTGGTTCGGCGGCAAATGCGGAAACGATAGCGCGGCGCGGCTGTCGAAGCCTTCGTACTTTTCGTAATTGACCTCGAATGTGCCGACAACGATGTGGCCGTGATCGAACGCTTCGTTCTTGCGCGCGAAGTAAGCGTCGTTAAAGCCTGTCACGCGGTTATGGTAATGCATGAAGTCGTGATAAAATTCGCAGTTGGTGTCGTGCCAGAGCTTGTAGTTCGCGTTCACGATCGCCTTGTGATAATGGAAAACCTCGAGCGGCTCGGCTTCCAGAGTCTTGCGCAGGCAGGCGAACGCGGCTGCACCCCAATCTTCCAGTGAGGTCTGCGGATTATCCTCGAGATTGACCCACACGAAGCCGCCGAATTTCACTTCGCAACGCAGCCGTCGCAAGCCGACGTCTTCCTTGCACAGCCGTTCCTGAAAGCCTTCCTTTTCGCGGCTGATGTAAACGCAATTGCCTCGCAGGTCGTACTGCCATGCGTGAAACATGCAGGTCATGCGCTTCGGGTTGCCCGAGGGCTGACCTTCGAGGAAGCTACCGGAAGGGCGACGCTCGATGATCATGCCGCGATGCGGGCAGACGTTAAGAAACGCGCGAATTTCGTTGTCCGGGCCGCGACAGACAATCACCGGCTCGCGCGCGATCGACGTCGTGCGAAAATCGTAAGCCTTCGGTAGCTCCAATTCATGACAGACCGGTACCCATGCCTTCTTGAAGATCTTCACGAGTTCTTCTTCGAAGATCGCCGGATCGGAATAAATGCGGCTATCGACCCATTCGGTTGGCTTGAGTTTAGGTTCGGCCAACCACTGGCGATGATTTTTCGCTGCCACGGTGTTTTGCTCCTACGACAATTCGTGAGCGTTTCGGGATAGCTGCTACGCCTGAAACGGTGAATATTTCTAACAATATAAGCCAAATGGCATTGCTAAACCACCATTGTTACGGGTGAAAAATCGAAATTTCTTATCTATCAATAGATTGAGCAATCACCTCGAGTATAAAGTGAAAAGCCGGCAATCTGTGGTTGGCGAGGCATTCCATGCTTTCCCCTTGCGACGGCAGGTAATAGCGGGGCTCTATTGTTTCATTAGGAGGAACGATTTTCTCCACCACATTTGATGCTGTCATGTTCTGGGGTGATGACGGAATGTGCTGGGCGAAATCGAAATAAGAGCCTGTAAACCCGTGAAGGCCTCTAGCTGAGGCCCCTGCGGCCTTTGGCCCGCAGAATTGTGCAGACGAAGACAGGCGCAGGCGCAGGCTTCGTGTAGTATGTTAAACGCCGGAGGTTACGCGAAAACTAATCGATCGAAGGGACCGCAGAGTTTCGAAATCGATTGAAAACCATTACGACCTGGGAGGACGCGATGTATCAGACTCATAACGGGTGCGCACCCCGAGTTTCCTTCGGCAGCGCGCACCTCATCACGCGAGTGCCTGCAGCACAATCAGTGCTGGCCGCCTTCGCCTTCGTCGCCATGAGCCTAGTGACAATGGCGCTCGTGGCAGCAGTGCCGGCACGAGCCGCCGCGGAGAAGGATTACGGCAAGCCCGGCACGCCGATCGATCTCGTCATTGGCTATCAGCCCTATTACACCGAGTCATGGTCGGGCCTGATCATGCGCGATAAGAAATTTTACGAAAAATATCTTCCCAAAGGGTCGACGGTCAGCTTTCAGGTTGGCTTGCAGGGCGCCATCATTGTGAACGGCATGCTCGCGGGCAAGGTCGATGTCGGATACGTCGGTGATATGCCGGGCATCGTCTCCACCAGTCATCCTGAAGTCCGCGATCTTCGGCTCGTCTCCGTATTGGGCCTCGGTTACGACCAATGCAATATCTTTCTGGTGCGCAACGACGCTCCACAATTCAACTCGCCTGAGGATGCGATCAAGTGGCTTAACGGCAAGACGGTCGCTGTGCCGAAGGGAAGCTGCACCGACCGTTTCGCTCAGGCGGTATTCAAGCACTACAACATCCAACCATCCGAATATCTGAACCAGAGCATCGAAGTCATCACCAGTGGATTCCGGGCGGGCAAGCTTGACGCTGCGGTGATCTGGGAGCCAACCGCGTCGCGTATCGTTCAGGACAAACTCGCCCGCCGGGTCGCATCGGGCGCTTCCGTCGATGAAAGCGACGGCGGCTTCATGGTCATGCCCCAAGCGTTGATTCAGCAGCGGCCCGATGTGGTCAAGGACTGGCTGCAAGCAGAATTGGATTCCGAGTTGTATTTCGCCAATTCAAAGAACGCCATGGACATCGCGAAGATGGCGGAAAGTCAAACAACCGGCTTTCCGGAAAAGGCGCTATGGACTTCAGCCTTTGGCACTACACCAAAATCCAGTGGCGGAACCGACACGCGTATCACGCTTGCTTACGGCTTTACACCGGACGCAACGAATCTCATCCAGAAAGCCTCCAAGTTTCTTGTCGAGATCAAGAGCATCAGCGCTGAGATCCGTCCCGATGCAGTCCAGCCACAATTCACCGCTGATATCTTGAAGGCTCGTGGCCTGACCGCACCGGTAGGAGAAGTCAAAGCCCTTCCGGATTCGGCATATACGGGTCCGTGACGATTCTTCAGTCGCCGCAACCTCCGAATGCGGTTGCGGATGGCTGGACGTCAATACAAGACGCCGGTTTGGCGGGGGCGCATGAGTCGAATCTCACCATGACCGAGGTAAGCCAGGTTCGTGTTCTGAACAAGAATGTGCCACTGGCACTGACGGACGATAGGATCCGCAATGTCAGTCCGCTTACGCTCGCGATTCATCGTTTCTTGTTGTGGCTGAAAAGCCCGCGCCCGTACCTGATGCTGATCGGCTTTGCGCTCTTTATCGGTTTCTGGTACTTGTCGGTCGAGGTCTGGAAACTGCCCCGCTTCTCCGAGATGCCGGGTCCGACGGTGGTGGTGCGCGAGTGGTTTAGCAGAAATCCGACGTATGGATTGTCTGTCTTCACTCCCGAATATTACATGCACATTTGGGTGAGCACGCGCCGCATCGCGATCGCCTTCTTTCTCGCGACCGCTATAGGCGTTCCGCTCGGCCTCTTTTTGGGATGGTCGGTGCGCTTCAAGCAGTACGTCTTCCCGGTATTCGAACTCTTGCGTCCGGTGCCGCCGCTGGCGTGGGTACCGCTCGCAATCGTGATGTTCAAGGGTTCGGAAACGCCGATCATCTTCCTGACCTTTCTGGCATCGTTCTACGCCACAGCGCTGAACACGATGCTCGGCGTCGAATCAATCGACGCTTCCTACATCCGCGCAGCAGATTGCCTTGGTGCTACTCGCTGGCAGGTCTTTCGCCACGTGATTGTGCCCGGTGCCATGCCATTTATCTTTACGGGCTTACAGATTTCCGTCGGGGTCGCTTGGTTTTCTCTCGTCGCTGGTGAAATGGTTTCCGGACAATACGGCCTCGGCTATGTAATCAATACTTCATACACAATGGTTCGTTATCCGACGATTGTTATCGGCATGATCACGCTCGGGATCGTCGGATATGTCACCAGCGCCGCAGTTCGTCTTGTCGGCGATTATTTGATGCAGTGGCGTATCCGCGAGCTGGCGCTGGGAGGCGACAGGTGAGCGCGCAATCGGCGCCAACGCGAAGTTATTCGCCCGCTCGGGTAGCGCCAGTCCGCAAGGGAGGCGTCCGAATTGTGGAGGTCGTCAAAAGATACGGCACGAATGACGCCGGCATTCTAGCGGTTGATCACTGCACGTTTGACGTACCGCCTGGCGAAATCACGGTGGTTGTTGGTCCATCCGGATGCGGCAAGACAACTCTACTTAATGCAATCGCGGGCTTCCACAGCCTTTCGTCAGGCAGCATTTATCTCGATGATGAGATGTTGTGCGGACCGCGAAGACTGAAAGCGCAACCAGGTCCCGACCGGATTGTCGTGTTCCAGAACGGTGCGCTCTTTCCCTGGAAGACCAACATCGAAAATGTGACGTTCGGGCCAATCATGCAGGGCCGGCTATCGCGCGCCGAAGCATATGATAAGGCGCGCGGTATGATGGCCGATGCTGGATTGCGTGGCATTGAGCACAATTATCCCGGCGAAATTTCCTCTGGCGTGAGGCGACGCGTCGAGATCGTTCGCGCACTCATGAATGATCCGAAGATTCTTCTTCTCGACGAGCCGTACCGTGCTTTGGACTCGCTGACAAAATCAGTGATGCACGAAGCGCTGCTGGAAATCTTTTACAAGAATCGCGTAACGATCTTCTTCATTACTCACGACCTTGAAGAAGCGATCTTCCTCGGTCATCGCGTTGTCATCATGACGACAAGGCCGTGCCGGCCGAAGAAAATCCTCGATATCGATATCCCGCATCCGCGCGATTACAGCGTGCTCACGACCAAGCGTTTCCGCGAATTCATGGATGAAACGGCCGCCGCCGTGCATGAGGAAGCGATCAAGGCCTTCGCCGCTGGCGAGAAGGAGCGCTGAGCATGGCGAAAGCGTTCACTTTGAAGGCCATGGATTTCGTCATTGGACAAGAGTTTTGGCGCGGCGTGGTCGCCATCGGGGTGTTCCTAATCTTTTGGGAGATCGGATCGCGTTCGCAGTCGTTGTTCGGATTTGCATTTCCGTGGGTTTCGCAAATCCCCGCACCTACAGCCGTTCTGCAGGAACTGATCGTGTTGGTTCAAGATCCAAGCTTCTGGATCAGTGCTTTACTAAGCACGCTGAGAGTTTTTGAAGGTTTCTTGGCCGCGATGGTGATCGGTATTCCGCTCGGCCTGGCAATGGCTGTGAGTCGCACATTCTATGGCATCACTTTTCCGGTTTTCGAAGTGTTGCGGCCGATCCCACCGCTTGCCTGGGTGCCGGCGTCCATCATCTTTTGGCCAACCCAAGAGCTTTCGATTGCCTTCGTTACCTTTCTCGGCGCGTTTTTCACCATCGTCATCAATGTGATCGGCGGCGCCCAGGCGATTGATGTTCGCTTTTTCCAGGCGGCCCGCTCAATGGGATCGTCGACCTGGGACATCTTTCGCCGCATCATTCTACCGGCCACGGTACCGTCGATTGTAGTCGGCGCCACCGTCGGCGTCGGCATCACCTGGGCGGTGGTCGTCGCCGCGGAGATGATTTCCGGAGGTGGCAGCGCCGGTTCCGTAGGCGGCGCGGCCGGCGGGGGACTCGGCTTCTTCATCTGGAATTCCTATGTCGGCGGCTCGTACACGCAGATCGTCGCCGGCATGATCAGCATTGGCATTGCCGGTTACGTATCGAGCGCGGTGCTGCGCAAAATCGGAAAATGGATGACGCCCTGGCTTTCGGAAAGCTGACCTAAAACATGAACATCCAACAAATGGTCCAAGGTTCGCAGATCGCCTCCAGTTTTCTCGGCAGTCAGATCACGGTAAGCAGCGTGAGCAAGAGCTACGGCGCCGGCGACTTCGCTAAACAGGTCGTTCACGACTGCAGCTTCACCCTCGATAGGGGCAAGCTGACAGTTATGATCGGACCATCCGGCTGCGGCAAGAGCACGCTGATCCGCATGCTCGCGGGCTTTGAACGTCCGAGCAGCGGTACGATTACACTTGACGGCAAACTGGTAACCGGACCCGGGCGCGACCGCCTTGTCGTCTTCCAGGAAAGCGCGCTGTTCCCGTGGATGTCGACGTATGACAACATCATGTTCGGTCCGCGCGCGCGCGGTGAGGATACGCCAGAAATACGCTCATTTGCCGAGGATCTCCTGCGGAAAGTCGGTCTCGATGGCTTTCGCAAAAAATATCCGGCGCAGCTCTCGGGCGGAATGCAGCGACGTGCCGAACTGGCGCGGTCCATGATCAACAAGCCAGATGTCATGATCCTCGACGAGCCATTCCGCGGTCTCGATGCGATGACGAAAAAGCTGATGCAGGAATACTACGCCAATCTCTATGAAGAATTCCGGCGCACAACTTTCTTCGTCACCACCGACATCGATGAGGCAATTTATCTTGCCGACCGTATTCTCATCATGACAAACATTCCGACGCAGGTCCGGGCCGTTATCAACGTTGATCTGCCGCGGCCGCGACACGTTGAAGACATCACTGAGAACGATGAAGCCAATGCGATTAAAATGCAGGCGCTAGGTCTGTTGCACGAGGAAGCGATGAAGTCGTTTGCGCGCGGCAGCAAGGCCGCCGCAGACTTCGTCGATGCCTACGCTAAACGTATAGCCAAAGAGTGAGCGTATGACGGCAACGACGCCGGATATTGGCTTCCGACTGGGTTATCGATGACAGCGAAGATAATTGATGGAGTGGCGGTTGCTAAGAAGATTCGCGACGAATGTCGTGAGCGCGTCCAGCGTATCGTCGCACAAAGCGGGATACCGCCCGGCCTTGCCGTCATCATCGTCGGTTCCGATCCTGCATCACAAGTCTACGTGCGAAATAAGATTCGCGCCTGCGCCAATGTCGGCATCAAGTCGCTTCGGTTCGATTATCCCGCCGACGTAAGCCAAGAGATCGTCATCGACAGAATTATCCAGCTCAACGACGATCCGGCTGTTCATGGCATTTTGGTTCAGCTACCGCTGCCGCCAACTTTCGACATGAGCCGCATCTTGCACAGCATATCGGCCGACAAGGACGTCGACGGTTTCCACCTCTATAATGTCGGCGGGCTTGTGGTCGGTGGCACGGTGTTTCCCCCCTGCACGCCGTACGGTGTTCTGAAAATGCTCGAACACGAGCAAATATCCACTCGAGGGCAAGAATGTCGTCGTGGTCGGTGCCAGCAACATCGTCGGCAAAGCCAATGGCTCTGATGCTGATGCAGCACGAGGCGACCGTCTGCATCTGTCATGCGAAGACCAAGGATCTGGCGCAATTCACGATTCTTGCCGATATCCTCGTTGTCGCAGCTGGACATCCAAATCTAATTCAGCCGGAAATGGTGCGCACCGGAGCGGTTGTGATTGATGTCGGCATCAATCGGCTCGGCGACGGCAGGCTGGTCGGCGACGTTAATTTCGAAGGTGTCGCGGCGAAAGCCTCGTATATTACCCCGGTGCCGGGCGGAGTCGGTCCCATGACGGTCTCGATGTTGCTTGTCAACACGATCACGTCCTGCGAGCGCTGGCAGCAGCAGAACTTCGCGCCCATTTGGACGAAGTTTGGGCCCGCACGGCTCTCTAATTGATCTGACACGCTGCGTTTTGAGCGCGATTCTACGCCATCTGTCGCTCTAAACGTCGCGTGATAAGAGACGAGTTTGACCTAAATCAAGGCTTTGTGATTCCATCACTCTTAATGTGTGCAAAAGAGAGCCCTTTGCACTAAGTTGAGGGGAATACATCATGCAGCTGATCCGCGAAGTTCTTCAAAAGTTGACGAGCACGATTACAGCCGAGCGTCAGGTTTCACGTTTTATGTGCGAGGGCTGCGAATTGCGGAATCACTGCAGTCTCCCCGCGCACCGACGCCAATTATGTTGGGAAGCTCGCGCGCTTCGTTCGCGTTGAGGCGCCTGTACGGCTCGGCGTGTGGACGGCCGTCCGGGTGGATCGGACATTGACGAACTATCACGGCCCGTGTTCATCGGCGTTTCGACCAGCGCAAGCGGGCGCCGGCGGCGGATTGAAAGCTTGCACCGCTTTAGTGAATGGATCAAAATACGCTTTAGTGAATGGACCAAACTACAATGTCGCTATCGGATGAGGGTCTGGGAGGGACGCTAGCTACTATATCAGACACATCCAGACGCTCACGCTTTCGGCTTATCGAAGACGAAATTCGGAGCGAAACTCAACACAAGATCATAGCCAATCTCAGCCATCATGGCGACCACCTGATCGCGAGTCTCAAAGGTCTCGATCTGAACGAGACATCGGTTGTCTCGTAATGTGCGGGTCATTCCTGCCAAAACACGGGACTCATAATGCTCGACATCGATTTTGATCAAGAGTCTCCGATTGGATAGCGAAAGCGCATCATCCAGCCGAACGATTTTAACTTCATAGCCGCCGCCGTCGTCTATATGAGCGCCGGCGATTATTTGCGAAAAGCCGCCATCGATTTTGCCTGGTATAAGGTGACCAGTGCCGGCAACGTCGCCAAGAGCGACCTCATGTATCTCGGCCAAATCAAGAAGGTCATTTATCAGCAGATTCGCTCGCAACTGAATGAGATTAAGCCGGTCCGGTTCAAACAGAATAGCTCGTGGCACGCAGCAATTTTTGAGGAGAATGCACGAGTAAAGCCCGATATTGGCACCGATATCCAAGAATATTTCAGGCCTTAGTTGGGCACAGCAGTGCATAAAATTGGTCAACTCCGGGTGCTCCGCGATTTTGGCGGATATTTCCAACGTTCCGATTCCTGCGGGCTGCAAGAGGAAATCGGCACCATGATAACGGGTGATAAAATAATGCCGACGATGAAAGACCTTGTTGAAGGGCTTTCGAAACCGCCGACGAATCTTTAGCCGCCAAGGCTCTTTCCAAGCCATATGCAGACTCCCTATCAGCTGCTATGCTGTTTAAAGAAAGCGCGTAGAACCGTCAAAAAGGTTCGGCGATCCATGACTCAGGCTTCTGTGATTCACGCCGTCGCCGGCCCCCCCTCATTGGAAGTATGCTGTTTCCGTCCGCAAGCGATGGCATCAATTGCGTCGCCTTAGGCGCGCCGACCGCGAGCTTGAGGACTGTCAGTATTTCGGAGCGAAGTTTCGAGTTGCTCCAAACGATGTGATTGGCCGGGAAATGATCTTGCAGCGGTTCGAATGGCTGTAGATACCAGCAATGCTTCGGGCGTGCCGGTAACTGAAGCCCGGTGCGCACTTAGACATAGGAGCCAATTTCGGGCTCTACACCTGTATTATCGGGCGCCAAGGACTGGCGAATCGGTTGATTGCTTTTGAACCTAACCGCTGGGCACTTGGACGCTTGCACGCGCATATTGAGCTTAACGGGCTGGGTGGCGTCGAGATCCACAGCACCGCCGTAGGGAGAGCGGACCACACGGCGGTCCTGTTGCCCGGTGCGTCGGGCTATAGCGCGCTGTCCACAATCGTCCAATCGCACTCCGACGGCTATGAAATCCGGGTAGTTTCGCTGGACGAAATGTTTTCCTCCATCGGCAAACCTTTGGTCATAAAGATTGATGTCGAAGGATATGAGCTTCAGGTTTTAGAAGGTGCAAAAAACCTGCTTTGTCAGAATTATGGTTATGCCCAAATCGAAATCCTTTGAGGAAAATCGCGCAGCCTCGGTTATCGACTAGATGGCTCAATGCGGTTGGCAACTGACGGATCACATTGTTGATGACTTGGTGTTTCAGCGAGGCGTCAATTCCTAAATACGTTGATCCGGTAGAGTCCGTTTTTCGTATTTTTCAAAAAGGATGAATTGTGTGATCACGATCATGTCTGCGTACTGGATCGTCTCAGCTGCATCAGCCATTGGGAGACAGCGTAATCTAAAGATATCCTCTACTACAAAGGCTTCATCCGCAAATGTTTGCCACGCGCGAAGATGACGAGCGTCCAGGCGACCAGTGCTGCGCCGCCGATAAGCGCGGCAAGCGCATAGAGCCGACCTGGAAAAAGGGCCGTTGCGACCGCAAGTGAACAAAGACCAAGATTAAGCGCGAGCACCCGCGCCACCACGTCGAGGACGGAAAAGCCGCGATCAGTCGCGCGCTGATAGAAATGCGAGCGATGCGCCCGCCAAATCTTCTCGCCGTTTCGCGCGCGGCGGATCAGCGTGATGGTTGAGTCGGCGAGATAATATAATGGCAGCAGAAATGCCGCGGCGCGGCCGCCATTGCCGGCAAGCAAAATCAGGAGCCAGCCGAGGATAAGCCCGACCGGAAGGCTACCGACGTCGCCAAGAAAAAGCTTGGCGACCGGACGATTGAAATAGGCAAAGCCGATCATGGCGCCGCATAGCGCGAGGCTCACGACGATTGCAGTCGGCGGCAGGAGGCCGAACAGCCCGATCACCGCAAGCGCAGCCGTGATCGGGACAACCTCCGCCACTGTCATCCAGTCGAGGCCGTCCATGAAATTCACCAGATTAACGAACCATAATCCGCCGATCAGAAGCGCGATGCGCTCGGCCGACAACGGCAAAATCGGCAGCACACGCAATTCAGCCGGCAGCACGAAGATGACGGCCGCGACCGCCAAGCGTTTGTAACAACAGCCGCGACGCGACGTTCTCCGGATGGATGTCGGCCAGCATTCCCACGCCCGCAATCAGAACGACGGCGGCGAATAGGATGGGAAGCCGGAGTGCGCCTGCCGCGCCCGCCGGCAAAAAGTAAAGCGCTGCGAGGCAGACGATGGTTGTCGCGGTGATGACCGCGATGCCGCCGCCTTGCGGTGTCGGTATCTTGTGCGACGAGCGCGCGTTGGGCTGCGCCATCGCGTAACGTTCGAGCAGCGGACGCAAGACGACGATTAGCAACGCGCTGACGAGTGCCGCTGCAACGAGGATCGCAGTCACGCGCGCCGCCCAGAAAACCGCCACGTCGCCGCTCATCGGCGCAACTGAATCCACATTTCTACTCCATGCGCTTTAGCATAGAAATTTTGCCGACTGTGCGCAGTTGCGTACCGGGCTTGCAGGCGAAAGAGCCATGCAGCCATCCGCGGCCTCGTCCCCTGTCGCGCAGGGCGCGTGAGCCGTATCACACTTCGATATTAGGATGAGACCTGCGAGGGTAGCTCCTCTGGTTCGGCTCGGATTATCGGGTAACGCGCCAAAAAGTCGGCATACATGCGTTGCAATCCGTCGCTTAGCGATAGTCGTCGCGTGCCAGCCCAGCGCGTTGATGCGCGAAACATCGAGCAGCTTGCGCGGCGCGCCGTCCGGCCGCGACGTGTCGAAGGTGAGTTTGCCGCGATAGCCGACCACCTCAGCAACCACGCGGGCGAACTCGGCGATGGTCAGGTCTTGGCCGGTCCCGACATTGAGGAATGGCAGATCGGAATAGCACTTCATGACGAACACGCAGGCATCGGCCAAATCATCGACCGCCAGGAATTCGCGCCGCGGCGAGCCGGTACCCCAGACGGCGACGCTGGTGTCGCCATTGATCTTGGCTTCATGAAAGCGCCGCATCAGGGCCGCCGGAACGTGGCTGTCGTCGGGGTGAAAATTGTCGCCGGGCCCGTAAAGATTGGTCGGCATCACCGACACGAAGTCCGCGCCGTATTGCAGCCGATAGGCCTCGCACATCTTGATGCCGGCGATCTTGGCGATGGCGTACCATTGATTGGTCGGCTCCAGCGGGCCCGACAGCAGCATATCGGGCGCCATCGGCTGCGGCGCCAGCCGCGGATAGACGCAAGACGACCCGAGATAGACGAGCTTTTTTACCGCGCAGCGATGGGCGGCGCGAATGGTATTGAGCGCGATCGCGACATTGTCGGTGAGGAAGTCGGCGGGGAAGGCCGAGTTGGCGCGTATGCCGCCGACTTTGCCTGCGGCGACGAACACGGCGTCGGGCTTGGCCTGCGCCATGAAACGGTCGACTTCCTCCGCGTGCCGCAGATCGAGGTCGCGGCGCGTGGCGAAGATGATGTCGCAGTCTTCGCGTTCCAGCCGGCGCATGATCGCGGAGCCGGCCATGCCGGCGTGGCCGGCAACGAAGACCCGCTTGCTGCGTAAGTCGAAAATGACGGGCGCGCCGCTCATGCATTTCCGCCTAGGTTCTTAGCATGATCGTATCGAAAACCGGCATCCACTTTTCGCCTTTAGTCGTGGACCTGACGATTGACGCCGTTGCGGCGCATGTCTTGCAGATCGGCGTCGACCATTTCGCGCACCAGTTCGTCGAACGAAACCTTGTGATGCCAACCAAGCCTTTGCCGCGCTTTCGACGGGTCGCCGAGCAGCGCGTCGGTCTCCGTCGGCCGGAAGTAATGCTGGTCGATTTCGATCAGCACACGACCGTCGCGCGCATCGATGCCTTGCTCGGCGAGGCCGGAGCCGCGCCATTCGATCGTCCGGCCGACGCAGGCGAAAGCCTTTTCGACGAATTCGCGAACCGAATGCTCCTCGCCGGTCGCCAAAACATAATCGTCGGGCTCGGGCTGCTGGACGATGAGCCACATGCCTTCCGCATAATCGCGGGCATGGCCCCAATCGCGCCGCGCAGCAAGGTTGCCGAGGAATAGTTTGTCTTGCAGGCCAAGCTCGATTGCGGCGACGGCACGGGTGATCTTTCGGGTCACGAAGGTCTCGCCGCGCGTCGGACCTTCGTGATTGAACAAAATGCCGTTCGAGGCATGCATCTTGTAGGCTTCACGATAATTGACGGTGATCCAGTAGGCATAGAGTTTTGCCGCCGCGTAAGGCGAGCGCGGATAAAACGGCGTCGTCTCGCGCTGCGGAACTTCCTGCGCGAGCCCGTAAAGCTCCGACGTCGAAGCCTGATAAAACCGTACTTTATTCTCAAGCCTTAGGATGCGGATGGCCTCGAGCAGTCGCAGCGTGCCGAGTGCATCGGCATTCGCCGTGTATTCAGGCGTCTCGAACGAGACAAGCACGTGACTCTGTGCGGCGAGATTGTAGATTTCGGTCGGCTGCACATCCTGAATGATGCGGATGAGGTTCGTCGAATCCGTCATGTCACCATAGTGCAGGAAAAAGCGTACGCCGGACCGGTGCGGGTCTTGATACAAATGGTCGACCCGTGCCGTGTTGAAGGACGACGACCGCCGCTTGATGCCGTGCACGATGTAGCCCTTGCCGAGCAACAACTCGGCCAGATAGGCGCCGTCCTGTCCGGTCGCCCCAGTAATCAATGCAACGCGATCTGCCATTGTCCCATCCCGGTAACCGGCTTTAAGTTTGTGGCATCGGGAAAAATCGCGGAGAGGCTTGACGCCAAAAGAGAGCGCGAGATTAAGTGCTAGAGGCTTTAGCTCGTCAAGTCTCGCAAATTCCTGCGCATATTTACACAACGCGAGGCGAAAATCCGGCGTGCTGGTTCAGTGCTTCCGCAGCGAGGATCGCAGGCGCGCGCGGCGCCCAGAAGAGTATTCACCGCTCGTCGGTGCACCTTACGTCCGCCTTTTCACGCAAGAAGGCTGTAGCACAAAAATCTTGCTTGACCGCGCAATTTCCGAGATGTTGCGGCCCATCGAGAAATCCTTAAGGTTTGCCGGATGACGGCACTGTCCACTCCGTCTCGCCTTGATCGGGCGTCTTTCGCGCCGTTGGCTGATTGGCTTGCTGTGGGCGTCGCGATCGCACTGCCATGGTCGACCAGCACCACCGGAATCCTCATTGCGATCTGGCTCCTGGCGGCATTGGCGACATCGGATCCCGCCGCTCTCAAACGCGAGCTGTTAACGCCAGCCGGCGGCCTTCCGGTCCTGTTATGGTGTCTTGGCGCCCTCGGCATGCTGTGGGCGGATGTCGGCTGGACTGCGCGGTTTGGCGGCCTCGACGGCTTTGTTCGGCTCCTGATGATTCCTTTGCTGCTGGCGCAATTCCGCCGCTCCGAGCACGGCAGCTGGGTGGTTTATGGGTTTCTCATCTCCTCGGCGGTCGTGCTGCTGGTTTCGTTCGTATTGGTGCTGGCGCCCGGGCTGACCTGGCGCGGCCACGTCAATGGCGTTCCAGTGCATGATGACATTTTTCAAGGCTCAGAGTTTCTTGTTTGCGGGTTCGGCGCACTCGGTTATGCGGCCGTCGAAGGTAAGAGGCTCGATCGGCTCACCGCATCGATGTTTTTCATCGTTGGCGCGCTTTTTCTCACCAATTTCGCGTTTGTCACCATAAGCCGATGCTGCGATTTTGGTTGTACCGATACTAGTTGTTCTGCTCGGCTGGCGGATCCACCGTTGGAGGGGCGTCCTTGGCACGGCAATTCTGGCCACGATGATCGGCTTTATGGCGTTTCTTTTCTCACCAAGTTTGCACAGCCGGATGAACCAATCGATCGAAGAAGTTTCAAGCCTATCGCGCCGCGAACGCAGGGACATCGATCGGAGAGCACGTGGCGTTTCTGAAAGAATCCGCTGCGATCGTCGCCTCTGCCCCGAGTGATTGGCCATGGCACGGGTTCGATACCGGACGAATTTCGCCGGATCGCAGCTGGAAAAACGGGCGTGTCAGCAGAGGCGACGGTCAATCCTCACAACCAGACTTTTGCCGTTGCCATCCAGCTCGGCGTCGTCGGCGCGCTCGTGTTGTGGGCCATGTGGGTTGCGCACCTCCTGTTGTTCCGCGGGAAGAGCGTTGTCGCTTGGCTTGGCACGGTCGTCGTGGTTGAGAATATCGTCTCTTCTATCTTCCACTCTCACTTATTCGATTTCAATAATGGTTGGCTTTATGTATTTGGCGTTGGCGTCTTAGGGGGCATTGTGCTCCGCCAGCGCGACACGCTTTTGGCAAAGTCATTCGCAGTGGATCCTGGTAGTCGATCAGATTGGTGGCCGATAAGCCGCGATAAAGCGCGACGGTTTGCGCGCCGATAATATCGGCAGCAAATTTTTCGACGACCAGATTTCTTGCAGCCATACCATAACGGGCGCGTAAGTCCGGCATTGCTGCGAGCCGCTGCATCGCATCCGCCAAGGCAGGCGCATCGTCGACCGGAAACAAGAGACCGGTTTGCTCGTGGATGACGATTTCGCGGCAGCCTGGCACGTCGCTTGCGATCATCGGCCGGCCGCATGCGGCTGCTTCCATCAAGGATAATGGCAAACCCTCGCGGCGCGACGGCAATACGGCAATGTGCGCGCGGGCCCACAGGCCGGCAATATCGCCGACCTGGCCAAGCCAGGTGATGCCGGCTTCGTCATTCCAGGATTTTGCTTCCGCTTCCGTCACCGAAGCGGGATTGGCGGGGTCGGGCGTGCCGGCGACCAACAGCCGGACATCCAAGCCGCGCGCCCGCAATAAGCGATGCGCAGCGATCAGCGTGCGAATGCCCTTATCGTCGAGCAGTCGGCCGACAAAACCGAAAGTCGATGGACCTTGTGGCTCCGGAAGCGGCGCGAAGCGCTTGACGTCAACGCCCGATCCGGAAATGAGTGCAATGCGACTTTTTGGAACGCCAAGCGACATCAATGCCGCGAGATCGTCGCCGTTCTGCACCAGCGCGATGCTGCCCGAGCGATCGACCAATAGACGCAGCACGGTGCCTAAGAGCCGCCGCAGGGCCCGGGCTTTCAAGGTATTCGACGTGAACGAATAGCCGAGGCCGATAAATGCATTGACGCTGGCGCATGGACGGCCCAACGCCGCAATCATCCCGAGCACGCAGGCCTGCAATGCCACGTGGTGCGCGATATCGGGGTTAATTGCGCGATGCACGCGGCGCAGCGCCGCGATGGTCTTCAGTGCCGCTAGCGGCGACAGGCTGCCGCGCGCGAACGGGATCGGATGCAAAATGAATCGTTCGCTCGCGATCGCTGCCGCGCCCGCGTTGACCCGGGTCGCCACGTGCACTTCGAAGCCGGCGTCGCGCGCGGCGCGCGCCATCGGCAGCCGATGCGAAAGAAATGCCCAGTCCTCGGCGACGACATAAAGGAGCCGCGGCGGCGATCCCCGCGCGCTCGGTTCGGGATGACGCGGATCAAGAGACATTTTGCGGCAGCAGAATCGGAAGCGTCATTGCATCCGCAATCGATCGGCCGAAACGGACCTTGAACGTCGGTGTTGCGAGATCGGCCGCGCGTTGGCGTTCGGCGGCACCATATCCGGTAGCGACTTGCATGGCACCCGCTAAACCGGCGCGTTTCGCTGCCTCGACGTCGATGGCCTTGTCGCCGACGAGCCAGGATTTCTTCAGATCGAGTTTCAGATCGGCCGCCGCTTGCAACAGCATGCCCGGATTGGGCTTGCGCGCCGGATGGTTCGGATGAGCGAACGCGCCTCGGCCTTCGGGGTGATGCGCGCAGGCATAGACTGCGTCGAGCCGCGCGCCTTCGACGGCCAAGGCCGCGACGATCGCCCGCTGCACGCGTTTGAATTCGGCCCAACCGTAATAGCCGCGGGCAATGCCGGCCTGATTCGTCACCAGCACGACAGCCACGCTGCGTTTATTGGCGGCAGCAATAACGCCGGCGGCCCCGGGAATCATTGCAATGTCTTCGACGCGGCGCAAATATTCAGTTTCCTCGACGAGGGCGCCATCGCGATCCAAAAACAGTGCCGGACAGCCGGGCGGGAACTTTCTCAACACTTCGCACCACACGCCCTCGGCATTGAGCGGATATTCAAGAGTCCGCATCCGTCGAATCTTTCCTTGTCATGGCGCGCCTATAGCCATTCATATCGCAATAAAATTATGTTAGGTCCACAGCAACTTGGGAGCGATCGTGACCGATAGCGACAGCAAAGATATACGCGCTCAGAACGATATGGTGGCCGAGCATTTCCGCCGCTCGTGCGAGACGCTTTCGCGCGCCGCCGAGGACGTGAAATTACGCGCTGCGATTCATGCGATTGCCGATACGATCACGGCTGCGTTTCGCGCCGGGCGCAAGCTTCTGATCGCCGGCAATGGCGGCAGCGCCGCAGACGCCCAGCATATCGCCGGCGAGTTTTTGTCGCGCTTGAACTTCGATCGCAATCCGCTGCCGGCAATCGCGCTGACCACCGATACGTCGGTGCTCACCGCCATCGGCAACGATTACGGCTTTGAGCGTACGTTCGAGCGCCAGGTGCGCGGCCTCGGCCAAAAGGGCGATGTGTTCATCGCGATCTCGACGTCGGGCCGCTCGCCGAACATCGTCGCGGCGCTGAAGGCCGCACGCGAGGCGGGGCTCACCACGATCGGCTTCACGGGCACCGCGACCAACGGCGCCATGCAGCCCTTATGCGATTACTGTCTGGCTGCACCGTCGCCCGAGACGCCGCTGATTCAGCAGATTCATATCGTGGCGGCGCACGCGATCTGCGGTTTGGTGGAGAGCAGTTTGTTCGGCGGCGTCCCAAGCTCTAAATAAATTCACTTTATTTTTCAGTATGTTAACGTGTTCACCATTTGAACATTGAGCTTGACGTTCACGCCGTGAACAAGATACTCCTAGCCGCGGATGGGAGGGCTTAAGCGATGCCCCACGCGGCACGCAACGATGAACCCGACAACGCCAGGATCGTGCTGGGGCTCCTTGAGTCCGTCGAGCGCGATGGGGCCCAGTCGCAGCGCAAGCTTGCTTCCGATCTCGGCATCGCGCTCGGTCTCGTCAACGCCTACCTCAAGCGCTGCGTCAAAAAGGGTCTCTTGAAGATCGGCCAGGCCCCGCCGCGGCGCTATGCCTACTATCTGACGCCGCACGGTTTTGCCGAGAAATCGCGGCTCACCGTCGAATATCTGTCGAGCTCATTTTCATTCTTCCGGCGCGCCCGCGCGGATTGCTCGTCCGTGCTCAAGGCGGCGCATGCGCGCGGCTGGAACCGGATCGCGCTGATCGGCGTCTCCGACCTCGCCGAAATCGCAACGATCTGCGCCCTCGAGCAGGGCATCGCGATTGTCGCGGTGGTCGATGCCAAATCCGAAAATACCCTCTTCGTCGGCACGCCGGTCGTCAACGCGATCGCGGCGGTGCCGGGGGGATTTGACGCACTCGTCGTGACCGATCTCCAAGCGACGCGCGAATCAGTGCAATCCGTAGTCAATCAACTCGACGCCGATCGCGTCTTGGTACCCGCGTTGCTTGGCATACGCCTCGATCGTGCAACGGAGAGCGCCGCATGACACTGCATCCGCGTTGGTTCGTTGCCCACACCCACCCGCATGCCGAGGCGAAGGCGACGGCGCATCTCAATCGCCAGGGCTTTGAAATCTACCTTCCGCGCTATCTGAAGCGACGCCGCCATGCCCGCCGCATCGAGACCGTCGCGGCGCCGTTGTTTCCCCGCTATGTGTT
Organism: uncultured Alphaproteobacteria bacterium; assembly: GCA_963780925.1. GTDB lineage: Bacteria > Pseudomonadota > Alphaproteobacteria > Rhizobiales > Xanthobacteraceae > BOG-931. The sequence goes on from CAWAEV010000026.1 coordinate 211,351, forward strand.
CGTCGCGGTCGACCTTGCGGCGCAGCGCTGGCGTTCGATCTACTCGACGATCGGCGTCACCCGGCTGGTATGCAATGGCGACGATCCCACCGCGGTACCCGACGGCATCGTCGAAGGATTGAAGAGCCGCGAGGATGCCGACGGCTTCATTAAGCTGGATTTCCGGCCGCCGTTTCGCGCCGGAGACAAGATTCGCGTGCTCGACGGCGCATTCACGTCCTGTCTCGGCTTGTTCGAAGGCATGGCGGAACGCGAGCGGATTGCGATTCTGCTCGATCTGTTGGGCCGCAAGGTTCGAGTGGTGCTGGACGCCGATTTGGTTGCCGCGGCTTAAGCTACGGAGCGCGTCCACGAGATGCGTGTTGCGTTTGTGCGTTCGGGTGACTTCGTCTCACCCGGAGTGCGGTAGCGCGACAACTTCCAATGTCATTACTTAACACAAAGGTACATACAAAGGAGGATCAGTTGTGCGGGGCTGCAGGCCGCTTTTGCGTTCTTGTCAGCAGCTCCGATCGCGGGCGCGATATTTTCGAAATCGTTTTTCGAAACTCGGAAACAATTTGGCGCGACTGCGATGGCCGCGTTATGTCGGTTTCACCAGCAAACATCCCGACATTTACGGCTTTACGGCCTTGGCGGCGAAACGTCCTTCCGACTGGCGTGGGGAAGTGGGCGATTATCTCGATAGTCTTCCCGACCACATCGAATATGTGTTGCGGATCGATGAAGATGCTCCTTTTCATGTCGCCGGTCGATGGGTCGAAGCTGAACGCGATCGCCAACCTAATGGCTCGTGAGAATTTGTCCTATGTCAGTCTGGTTCCGGTCAGGCGAAATCTCTCTCGGCCGCATCGTTGAATATTTCAGAAGGAAGCTGGACAAACGCCCGCTGCGTCCGATGTCATTTTCAGAGCCATATTATTCGTCGGTCGAATTGGCTATCTGGAAACGCAGCTATCTTAGATCGCTGCTACGACAGCCCGGATCGATTTGGGAATTCGAGCATATCGTCACCAACGAACGCCACTATGCGGTTTGGAAACCGAGTCCTTGACCAAGACCAGATTGTCACGAAAGGAAAATGGAGTTCTCGGGCGCCACGATTGCTGGCGCGGCAGGGCATAAGCCTTGAGAATTCGCAACAGAGAATTCCAGACATTCAATTCGTGGCTGCGCGGTATTCGCGAAAAAATCTCATTTCAGGTAGTCGGGATTTCTGAGCTTTCGAATTCGCAGGCGCCTGAACAGAATTTCGCGGAGCTGAATTCCAAAAACGCCTGAAAGGACGACGATGAACCAGATGCTCGCTGAGTCTATTCCAATTTATCAGTCCAAGCGGCATCGTCATCACTGATCAATACGGCAACAGCCTTCCCCTGTACAGACCGATGCTGAGCAAACTCGGCCATACAGTACTGTGGCTCCCGTCGGGACAGGGGCAATTGTCAAACAATAGATTTCGTCGAGCTCGTTACTTCGTACTCACGCTTTCGCATGACCACACACACCAAAGCCGACGTACTCCATATCGGCTACCCAAAAGCCGCATCGACCTTTGTAGTTCGATATTTGGAAAGTCATCCGGAGGTGACAGTCGATCAGTTCAATTTATCATCACTTACTGCATTCGATCGGAGACAACTCCGCGCCGGTCGGACAAGCCATGTCCGAAATAAAATTCATATCAGCAAAGACGAGAACATTGCTGAATCCGTCTGTGTGGTTGGCGAACTGAAGAACTGGCAACGCTATCTTATACGTTCCCGGCGGATGGGACAATGTGAAGAATGACATCGTCGTGAACCCTACGGAAGCGGCGGCACGCCTGCACAAAGTCCATGCCACGGCCAAAGTCTTGTTGTTGATAAGAGAACAGGCCGATTGGCTGCAGTCGGTGTACAAATATGTGATGTCGCAACTTCCTTGGGATCGGCGCTCGTTTGCCGACTATTGCTCCACTCCGAGCGGAATTGTGCATGCTCGAAGCCGGTCATTTTGATCAGACTATTCGCGCCTATATCGATATCTTTGGCAGCGATCGTGTTCAGGTCCTGCGCTTTGAGAATATTGTCGATGCGCCGGAAAAATTCGCTGGCTGAGCTGTGTGGCTTTATGGGAGTTTCTGAGCGCCCGATTCCGGAAAGGCGCGAAAATGAAAGTCACGCGCAAATTGCGAAAATTCAGAGATTATTTCCCAATTATCGAGGGTCTACCGAAGGAGTGTAAAAAACAGCACTAAAGCCTCATGCTGAGCGGTCTATTGCCCGGCGGACGGGCGGAACATCTTATCTTCGCGTGATATTCGAATTCTGCGCAGAATCTATGCTGCGAGCAATCAACGTACGGAAAAGCTGATTAGTCAGCTTTCGAAATTAGTTCGTTGAACACGTATTCCGCGCCGGATGGTGGACCGGCAGTCTCGATGCAATGAAGTGAACGCCCCGTCTGCTTCTCGGCGATCTCGTGGCGCGCCTGGGGTGGCGCTTTCCAGTGCTTATTGTCTGGACGGCGCTGGTCGGCATCAGCGAGGGCGTTGCCGTCGTCTTGCTGCTGCCGTTGTTGAGCCGCGTCGGCATTGGCCGCCGCGGGCGGTCAAAGCGCGGCGAACAATCTCATGGATAGAGGTTTGGCGCTCGATCGGTGCAAACAGCACTGTTGCCATCCTCGCCGTCGTCGTCGTGGTTGCAACGATACAGACGGTGCTTTCGAGTATCTTTGAATTGGTGGACGGTCGGCTGGCGCGCAGCTATCAGGCGCAGTGCCAATTGGAGATGTTTCGCGCTTTCATGCGGGCGAAATGGAGCTTCATCGCCGACAGAAAGGCCGGCGAAATGACTAATGCGATGGTCACAGAGTGCGAACGATTGGGACAGGGCATTCACGATATGCCTGTCGTTGTTCGGCAGCGTCGTGGTCGTTATCATCTATGTCGTGTTGTCGGTGTTGATCGCCTGGCAAGTGACATTAGGCCTGGTAGTATTTGCCCTGGTGATCGGGCTGGCGATGAGCCGCCTTTACAAAAAGAGCTACGCGGCTGGCGAGAGCCTGGCACCACTTAATGCGCAATTGCAGTCTGCGCTGAACGAGCAATTTGCTGGAGCGAAATTCATCAAGGCAAGCGCCGGCGGCGACCGCGCGGTTGCGCTAATCGAACCGCTGGTGCAAAAGCTCGGAGACGTCAATGCGCGCGCCAGCGCGATGCCCGGCACCGTCCGCGCAATGTCCTCGAATATCATCGGCCTGATCGGTCTCGCCGATCATACTCGTGGTGGCCGGCAAAGGGATGGGCGTGGCGGCCGGGAATGTCGTCATCGTATTGCGCTGTTTGGGCGGCTTGTTTCCGCGCCTGACCGCGGTGCAGTCGCAATTGTATTCATTCAACACCAACGTGCAGGCGATCGAGGTCATCAACAAATTGCAGCCGCGGCTGAGAGCTGAAGCGGAACGGCAGGGCGGCCCTGCAGCAGCCATTGCAGATCGATCGGCCCGCGGCTTTGACCGTGCGAGACCTTCAGGTCAGATTTGGCGAGCGCGTCGTTCTCGATCAAATCAATCTAACGCTTCCGATCCCGGGCCTGCTCGCTATCGTCGGCAGGTCCGGCGCCGGAAAATCGACGCTCGTGCATGCGTTGCTCGGACTGGTCGATCCAGGCGCGGGGTCGATCCAGCTGGGAGGCTATGAGCTGGCATCCGCACCTTTGGCGCGTGGCGCCGAACCATCGGTTATGTTCCGCAGGAAACAATGTTGTTTCACGCCTCGATCAGGGACAACTTGAGATCCGTCAATTCCAGCTGCTTCGGAGACCGAAATAGAAGCGGCGGCGCGCCGTGCCTACGCGCTGGATTTCATCAATTTGCTGCCGCAGGGCTTCGATACCATTATCGGCGACCAAGGCGTCAAGCTCTCCGGCGGTCAGCGCCAGCGCCTCGGCATCGCGCGGGCGCTGCTCACAGATCCGGCGCTGCTTATTATGGACGAGGCAATGAGTGCGCTGGACACCCAGTCCGAGGCGGAATTGTTGCGCACACTTGAGGAGTTGCGAAAGGAGATGGGCATCTTGCTCGTCGCACATCGTCTCGCCGCGGCCCGGGCCGCCGATACGATTTGCGTTTTCGAAGCGGGCCGAATCGTCGAGACTGGCACCTGGAATGAATTGATGGCGCGCAGGAGCCGTCTGTATGCGCTGGCCGAGGCGCAATCGTTCCACGATCGAGCCGTTGCTGCGATCTAGGTGCTCTGCTGGTAGCGAAAACGGCTGAATAATGAACACAACGAGGAAAGGCATGATTTTGGCTGGCGGCGCCGGCACGCGCCTGTGGCCGCTGACGGTCGTCAGCACCAAGCAGTTGCTGCCGATCTACGACAAGCCGATGATCTATTATCCGCTGACCACGCTGATGCTGGCGGGCATTCGCGACATTCTCATCATCACCGCCGAACCGGAAGTGCCGCGGTTCCAAGGGCTTCTCGGCGACGGCAGGCCAATGGGGCATCAGCATCAGCTATGCGGTGCAACCCGAGCCTGACGGCATCGCCAAGGCTTTCTCATCGGCGAGAAATTCATCGACGGTCAAGCGTTGCGCATTGATCCTCGGCGACAACATCTTTTACGGCGCGGGGCTCGGCGAGTTGGTGCAGCGTGCCGCGTCTTGCGACAGCAGCGCCACCGTGTTTTGCCATTGGGTCAATAATCCCAGCCGTTACGGCGTTCTCGAGATCGACAGCAAGAACCGGCCCGTGCATATCGAGGAAAAGCCCCCGCAGCCGAGATCGAATTGGGCCGTCACCGGGCTCTATTTCTACGACGCATCGATCGTGGATGTCGCGCGCAAGCTCAAGCCGTCGGTGCGCGGCGAATTTGAGATCACCGATGCCAATCGCCTCTACCTCGATGCCGGTCGCCTCAATGTCGAGAAGCTTGGCCGCGGCTTTGCCTGGTTCGACGCTGGCACGCATCGTTCACTGCTGCAGGCGTCCGAATTCATCTACACCATCGAGGAGCGCCAGGGATTGAAGATCGGTTGTCCTGAAGAAATCGCCTATCGCATGGGTTTCATCGACGCGCAGGGGTTGGAACGTCTTGTCGCGTCGATTGCCAATAGCGACTATGGCGCGTATTTGCGCCGTGTCCTGACTTCGCCGGCATGACCACCGAACTTCGACAAGATCGCAGGTCGGCCGGTGCCGCGTTTGCAAAGCGCGGCATTGCGCCTTCATGTCGTTCGGACGCATGCCGATCGCCAACGGCTTTCTTAAGCCGGAGGAAATTGCAAACGAATATTTCTTCGAGCTTGCGCCGGCATTTTGCGAGAGATGCGGCATGTTCCAGATCATGGAGCAGCCGCAGCCGGAAAGATGTTTCACGAGCAATATGCCTTCTATTCCAGCACCTCGCGTTATATGCAGCGCCATTTCGAGGCGTTCGCACATGCCGTGATGAAGGACGCGCTTGCCGGACGTGCCGACCCGTTCGTGGTGGAGCTTGGCAGCAACGATGGCATCATGCTGCGTCATTTCCAGGAACGCGGCATGCGTCATCTGGGCGTCGAGCCGTCGACGAACGTCGCCGACGTCGCCCGCAGCCAGGCATCCGCACGGTCAGCGCGTTCTTTGATTCGCAAGCTCGCGGACGACATCGTTGCCGAACATGGCCGCGCCGACGCGATCCTGGCGGCCAACGTGATGTGCCACATTCCCGATCTGCCTGGCGTCGCCGCCGGCGTGCAGCGCCTGCTCAAGCCCGACGGCGTGTTCATTTTCGAAGATCCTTATCTGGGCGACATGATCGCCAAGACCTCGTATGACCAGATCTATGACGAGCATGTTTTCATCTTCTCGGCGACGTCGGTGCGGCGCGCGTTTGCGCCCATGGGCTCGAACTGGTCGACGTCGTGCCGCAGATCACTCATGGCGGCTCGATGCGCTACATGTTCGCGCCCAAAGGCAGCCGCGCGATTTCCGAAAAGGTCGATGCGCAGCTTGCTCAGGAGCAGGCGCTCGGCCTCGACAAATCCGAGACCTATGCGCGATTCAAAGCGAATTGCGAACGCTCGCGCGCGGCGCTGATGCAGACGCTCGAGATCTGCGGCGGAGGCAAAGCGCGTCGTCGGCTATGGCGCGACATCCAAGAGCACGACGGTGACCAATTATTGCGGTATCACGCCGGCGCAGGTCGAATTTATTTCCGACACCACGCCGATCAAGCAGGGCAAGTTGTCGCCAGGCGCGCACATTCCGGTGAAGCCCTATGACGAATTCATCCGACAATATCCGGATTATGCGCTGCTGTTTGCCTGGAACCACGCCGCCGAGATTCGCGAGAAGGAGCAGGCTTCATTGCCGCTGGCGGGCGATGGATCGTTTACGTTCCCGAAGTGAAGATCGTCTCGTGATCCCGCTCGCAGCGCCGGTGGCGCAATATCGCGCGCATGCGAGGCAATCCAGGCCGCGATCGCGCGCGTCCTGGAAAGCGGCAATATATTCTCGGCGAAGAGGTCGAGGCATTCGAACACGCGTTCGCGGACTATTGCGGCGGCGCCCAAGCGGTCGGTGTCGCTAGCGGCACCGATGCGCTGATCTTGGCGCTCAAGGCGCTCGGCATTGGACCTGGCGATGAAGTCATCACGGTGTCGCACACCGCGGTGGCGACGGTCGCGGCAATCCTGGCGACTGGCGCCACGCCGGTCCTGATCGATGTCGACGAGACCTACATGATGCTCGATGCCACTGCGATCGATGCGGCGATCACGCCGCGCACCAGGGCGTTGATTGCCGTTCACCTCTACGGCCAGGCCGCCGATCTGGATGCGATTCTCGGCATCGCGCGGCGGCACGGGCTTGCGGTCATCGAGGACTGCGCGCAGGCGGTCGGCGGCCGCTATCGCGGCCGTCGGCTCGGCAGTATCGGCGATATCGGCTGCTTCAGCTTCTATCCGACCAAAAACCTCGGCGCCATCGGCGATGGCGGGTTGGTGTTGACCGCGGACGCCAAAATCGCCGCGCGCGTGCGGCGGTTGCGCCAATATGGCTGGGACGACACGCGGGAAACGCACGAGGCTGGGCTCAATTCCGCCTCGATCCGCTGCAGGCGGCGATCCTGCGCGTCAAGCTGCCGCATCTCGACGCCGACAATGCGCGGCGTATTGCGATCGCGCGCCGCTACGCGGGGGTCTTGCCGACTTGCCACTGGTTGCCGCCAAGCGCGTCTCGGCGTCGACCACGCCTACCATCTTTATGTCGTCGCATCCGAGCAGCGCGACCGCTTAAGGACGCATCTTTCCGATCGCCAGATCGGAAGCGCGGTACATTATCCGGTGCCGGTGCATCGCCAGCGCGGATACGCCGAGCGGGCCATCTTACCGGCGGCGGCTTGCCGGTGACCGAACGGCTCTGCGAGCGGATTTTGTCGCTGCCGATCTATCCGGAATTGAGCGATGCGGATGTCGATCGGGTAATTAAGACAGTTCGCGAGATTTAACGATCCGACACTCGGTGGTCGGACAAGGGCAAATCGTAGCATTTAATTCGTGAAACGCGGCCCGAGTGCCGACCTCTAATGTCCGGCACCCCATATTCACTGTTTTCACGCCGACCTATAATCGCGCGCACACCATCCATCGCGCGTTCGACAGCCTGCGTGCGCAGACGCTGCGCGATTTCGAATGGCTGGTGGTCGACGACGGCTCGACCGACAACACGTCGGAGTTGATTGCGAGCTGGGCCAAGGTCGCCGATTTCCCGATCCGCTACTTCAAGCAGGACCATTCCGGCAAGCACATCGCGCACAATTTGGCGGTGCGGGAAGCACGTGGCAAGTTCTTCCTGCCGCTCGCTTCCGACGATGCATGTCTCCGAGGGCGCTGGAGATAATCGCCCACCGCTGGGACACCATTCCGCCGTCCGAGCGGTCGTCATTTGTCGCCGTGAATGGATTGTGCTGCGATCAGCATGGCAAAATTATCGGCGATATCTTTCCGTCAAGCCCATTCGACAGCAGGCTTCGCGAGAAGCGCTACGTTCATCGGCTGCGTGGCGAAAGAGCGGCGCGATGCGGACCGAGGTAGTGCGGCAATACCCGTTTCCGGAGATTACAGGAACGCATTTTGTACCGGAAGGCTTGGTTTGGCTGGATATCGCAAAGACTTACAAAATTCGGTATGTGAACGAGGTCTTGCGCATTTATTATGTCGACGATCATGCCACGGGTGCCACGCTGACCAAAAAAAAGGCGCTAAGTGAGAATGCCCCGGGGCGCCTGCACTACAATATTTGGCTCTTGAACAACGACTTGGAGTATTTCTTTTATTCGCCCATGCCATTCCTGAAGGCCGCGGTCGTGTTGCCCATCGTCGCGTATGCTTCGAAGCAGTCGCTTTGGACCGTTTTGCAATCTTTAAACGGCTTGCCGGCGAAGGCGCTCGTCCTGACCGCGCTTCCGATTTGGGCGGCTTTTGGCATCGCGGGCTTTTTCGGCTGCATGACCGGCCGCCGTTCGACGGCTCCCAATGGTAATTAAGTCGGTTGTCGGCCGCCTGCCGTGGGGGATGCGCAAGCTGACGGCCTTTCTTGCGTTATACCGTCCCATCGGTTTGCTCTTGAGCAGACCGCACTTCGCGGGCGTCTATGCCTCCTTCGACCAGGTTCCGGACGCAAGCTTGCTCGACCCGCAGGTTTTGGTGCGGGCGGCAGAAAGAAACAAGGCGAGCCTGAAGCGCGACGGCCCGACCGGCTTGCCCCTACTGGGCCATTCGCATTCTCTTTTGCCGCTCGTAGTCGCAATGCTCGCGACGCAAATGCCGATACGGATCCTGGATTTTGGCGGCGCGGCCGGATCGGATTTTCGCAATCTCACAAGCGCCATCTCGGACCGCGCCGAGCTTGACTACAACGTTGTCGATCTGCCGGAGGTTTGCGAAGCCGGCCGGCGTCTTTGGCAAGACGACAAGCGGATCTCCTTCAGCGCGGAACTGCCGAGGGACGGTGCACAATTCGATCTGGTCTACAGCTCCTGGGCCATTCTTTATGTTCCGGAACCTTTGGGCCTCCTGGCGAAGCTTGCGAGCTACAATGCAAGAGCGATACTGCTCATCAATGCCCCCTTCACCCGGCGTGACGCGTTCGTTCGCGTGCAGACGAATTACAAGGTTCCGTCTTGGGTCCTCAGCCTGCCCGACGTCGAACGCGTGATGCGCGAGTGCGGCTATCGGCTGGCTTTTCACGTTGCCGGCGACGTCGATCACAACGTCGACAATTATCCGCCCGACTTGCGTGTCTCTAACGTGGCCAGCCTTCTTTTTCTCAAATCGTGAGAGACCGGTCCTCATGCGGATAATGCTGCTGCACCAAAACCTCTCCTTTGGTGGTGCGGAGATGCTGGTCATTGAAGCCGCCGTCGGGTTGAAAAGACGTGGTCATGAGATCCTAGTGGTCACATTCTATGACAAAAATCCGTTGGTACCCCTGCTGCTGGAAAAAGGCGTGGCGCTGGAATGCCTGTACAAACGCGGCCGCTGGGACGTCTTTCGCTTCCTATGGAATTTTCTGAGGACCGTGCGGCGCTTCCAGCCCGACGTTCTTTACACGGTTTTGCAGGTTTCCAATCTGGTCGCGCTCACTGGACGTTTTGCCAAGCCAAATTTGAAGGTGGTATGGGGCGTGAGCGTGGCATTCCTCGATCTGACGCCCTACGATTTCGTGACCAGGATGTCGTATTGGCTGGAAGCCCGTTTCTCGCGGTTCGCCGATCTCGTCATCTCCAATTCGAGCGCCGGTGTCGAAGACGCGATCCGGCGCGGCTTCCCGAAGGCGCTCATGCGCATGGTGCCGAACGGCGTCGACACCGACCGATATCGTCCCGATCCGGCTGCTCGCAGTCGAATTCGGGCCGAATGGGGGATCGTCGACGGCGATGAACTCGTCGGCCTGATCGGCCGCCTCGATCCGCAGAAGGACATTCCTTCTTTCCTGAAGGCGGCGGCGAACATAACCTCGACCACCGATCACGTGCGATTTGTCATCGTCGGCAGTGGTCAGCCGGAATATCGGGACTTCCTGCTGCGCGAGTGCGAGCAACTCGAAATCTCGCGGCTGACGTTGTGGATGCCGGCGCGCTCCGACATCGAAGCGGTCTACAACGCGCTCGATCTGATGGTCATCTCGGCATCGGCGGAGGGAACGTCCTATGCGCTGGTGCAGGCTATGGCCTGCGGCACTTCCGCCGTCGTGACCGAGGCCGGGGACAACGGGCTTGCCGTCGGCACCTGGGGCCAGGTGGTGCCGCCGCACGACCTCGCCGCATTGGCGGACGCAATCAAGCGGCACTTGGCGCGGCTCGCCGTGGACGCCGAAAAAATCGCCGCGGGATGCCGCCGGCACATTCTTGAAAACTTCTCCACCGATTCGCTCGCCTCGAATACCGAAGCGCTGATGTATTCCGTGTTTGCGCCGCTTTGATGCCAAAAGTGTCGAAACGCGATCGTCGTACCGCAACTCACGCGGCTGCGGGCGGGAGAGCAGCGTGACGGAAACGGCAATGGCGGATCTCGAGAACGTCGCGTGCAATCTCTGCATTGGACAGGACTTCACGCCGCTCTACCGCAAGCCGGACGAGTTCTATCTTCGCGACGATTGGTTCCAGGTGGTCGCCTGCAAGTCGTGCGGTCTGGGCTTCATCAATCCGCGGCCGACGGTGAAGGCAATTCAACACTATTACCCGGGCGACTATTTCACCTACCACTTCAAATCCGACGCAGCGCGTTTGTCGTTGCGCTACCAGCGCCAGGCGACTTACCTGGAAGCGGCGCGCGCCGCGGCGGGTGGGGGGATGCCGCGGCTGTTGGACATCGGCTGCGCGAACGGCGATTTTCCGCGATTCATGCGCACGCTCGGTTGGGATGTCGAAGGCGTCGAAACCGCCGACAACTCTGAAAGCATCACTGATTTCCGTTGCTATCGGTCGCTCGATGAGATTCCGGCGATGCTCCTCGCTACGACGCCATCACGGCCTGGGCGGTCATGGAACACGTGCACGATCCGATGTCGGTGTTCTCCGGGACGGCGCGGCTCCTGAAGAAGGGCGGCGTCTTCATCGCGCTGACGACGAATCTGGACAGCGTGTCGTCACGCTATCTGTTCCGCGAGGACATCCCGCGTCACCTGTATTTCTTCGATCGCCGGACGGTTGCCGCCTACGCCGCGAAAACCTCGGGTCTGATTCTTGAGGACGTCAAAAGCGGCTCGCAGATCTACCAGATGGCCCCGCTTCACTGGTTGCGTCACTTTCTGCGCCGCGCCGTGGGCTTGCCGCCGCTGCAATGGAACGACCTACCGGAAATCCGCTACGCATATTTCGCGCGCACCGGCCGCTCCCCAAACCTAGCAAATACCCTGCGTTACATCGCCACGCATCCATTCACAGTCGTCGATCGCGCCCTGATGCCGTATTACGCCAAGTGGCAGGAATTTGCCGGAACCTACGGCCTGGTCATCTACATCCTGCGCAAGGAGGGGGACGTCGCGACGCCGCCCCGCCCAACGACGTGAGCCGCTGATGTTGGTCCAACACGATAAGCAAGCTACGACGAGCGGGGGGGCGCGCTCAAATGTCGACGTCCGACCAAGCGTGCCCGATATCCTCATTCATCTGCATATTCCCAAGACCGGCGGCACCTCGCTCAACAGCATGGTGCAGCACGCATTCGCGGGCGCGGAAATCTCGGACACGATGGCCATCGGAAGCGAGCGCTACAACTGTCTGGGGCTTGCCCCCTACGAATTGTGCCGGGAGCGCTTTGCCTCGTATGCTGGCGACGATCTGCGGCGCATCCGCTACGTCACCGGTCACCTGCCCATGGGCTTGCACCGGGCCTTCGACCGGACGGCCAAGTATTTCACCGTCATTCGTCATCCCGTCGATCGGGTTATATCGGATTTTTTCTTCCGTATTCAGGACAACGAACCGTTTATGAAGGACGGCAAGCTTTTGCCGTTCGAGGAATATGTCGAGAGTCGCTATGACGTATACCTACGCGACTATCAGGTGCGCGTCATCAGCGGCAGCCCTGAATTTGAGGCGCCTCGGCCGCCACTCGGCATGCAAATCTCCGGCCCTGCGGTCGAACACCGCCACCTCGAACAGGCCAAGCGCAATATCGAGCAGCACTTCCTGGCGGCCGCGCCACTCGAGAAAATAACCGAGCTCGCGCTGCTGATACGCCGGGTCTACGGCTGGCCGATGCGCCGCCTGCTGACGGAATACAAGGCGCGGACGCGAAAGCGTCCGCGTACAGATGGCGTGTCGCCCGGACTGCTGAGGATCATCGAAGACTGCAATGCTCATGATCTGGAACTGTACGAATGGGTCGCCAAGAGGTTTGCGGCGCAAAGCGCGCTCTTTGAACCGGGCCTGTCGCGGGACGAGTACGTCTTCAGTACGGTGAGCCAGGTCCTGAACGGCGTGGGAAAGCTCCTGCCCTGGACCGCGCGCAAGCGGCTCGCCAAATTGCTTTTCTACGCCTGAAATCCTCGACGTCTAAAATCCACGCCGACCGCAACGTTTAATCAATGCACGTAGAGCAAACCGGACTTGCGGGCCTGCTGCTGATCGAACCAAAGTGCTTTCGCGACGAACGCGGTTTTCTTTTGGAGACCTTCCAGGAATCGCGCTATCGTGCCGCGGGTATTGTGGACAAATTCGTGCAGGACAATCACTCCCGATCGGCCAAAGGCGTCCTACGTGGCCTGCATTTTCAGGTCAGATATCCCCAGGCGCAAATCGTTACTGTCATACGCGGACGTATTTTCGACGCCGCCGTCGATTTGCGGCATGGCTCGGCGACCTTTGGCCGCTGGTTTGGCGTTCAGTTGAGCGACGAAGGTCCATGTCAGTTCTACATGGCTCCGGGATTTGCGCACGGCTTTTGCGTCCTGAGTGACTTCGCCGATCTGCACTACAAGGTCAGTCGACCTTACGATCACACGGATGAGGGTGGCGTGATCTGGAACGATCGCGATATTGGCATTCGCTGGCCTGTCGCAAATCCCGTCGTATCGCAACGTGACAGCGACTATCCGCAGCTGCGCGAACTTGATCATAACCGGTTGCCGCATCTTGCAGCGCCATGACCTACGTTATCACCGGGGCTCGCGGCTACATCGGCAGGGCACTGGTCCAAATCATTGGTCAGTCAAGGACACGCCTTGCGCCTCGTCTCCCGTTCCCCCGTAGCCTTGAGCCAGGACGCGCACTCGAAAATTGAGCATGTGCAGGCTGATCTGAAGGACGTACAAAGTTGGCGAACTTTGCTGGAAGGCGCGAAGGCCGTTATCCACCTATCCTCGCGCACGGACTTGCGTGCTGCTGAAGCTGATCCCGTGGGTGACCGTATTCTGAATGTCGAGCCCGTCTGCGCGTTGGCCTTGCGCGGCGGAGCATTGTTCTGTCGCGGTGCCGGTGATCTTTGCAAGCAGCATCTCGATCGTCGGCGATGAGCATGTAAATCCAGTCAACGAGAAAACTCCGGATAGCCCATGCTCGGTCTACGATCGCCATAAGCTCGAATGCGAAATCATACTTGGGAATGCAACGCGCCGTGGCGTGCTTCGAGCGTGCAGCCTTCGTCTTTCGACTGTTTACGGGTACGGCGACGGCGGCGCGTCGGCCAATCCAAATCGAGGCATTCTCAACGTGATGCTGAGGCGCGCCATTAACGGCGAGCCGCTCATGCTATTCGGCGACGGGAATTATCTTCGGGATTACACGCATCTCGACGACGTGGTTGAGGCTTTCGGCCGGGCACTTGGCTCGGACCGGGTGCGCGACGGCGGCCATTATGTGATCGCGACCGGCTATGGCTGCACGCTCGCGGATGCGTTTAGGTGCATCGCACAAGAGGCTTACCGCGAAACCGGCCGCGAAGTCGAAATCCGTCATGTTCCAGAACCACCAAATCTGCATGCGATCGAACGAAGCAACTTTATCGGTGATTCAGGCCTTTTCCGGAAATGGACAGGTTGGCGCTCCCAAGTCGATCTAATGTCGGGAATCCGCGACTACTTCCAGCATTCTCTCCGCCATCGGCAAGCAGTCGGCTCAGCATGATTGTGCTATGGCTCAGGGGACTAATCGGACTGAGCCGCCGAGCAACTGCCGGTTCATACAGTTCGCTTGCAATTCGTTGCTCGGAAGCAGTCACCAAAGCAGCGTGAAAGCAACATTGTCGTCACGTGTCCTCATTCACAACAATCTCTTTAGTCGACTTCCAAAAATGGGATATTCCCATTCGCGAATGAACATCCAGGACTTCACATCATGACAGCATTGTCGACTGAACTGCCTCTCAAATTGCCCGAAAAGGCGATGAGTGAATTTCCAGTCATGGAAGACAAGGCAGGCAACATCGTCCTGTTCCACCCGCATATTCCTGCGAGCGCGATCGAGGCCGTGACCAAAGTCCTTAAGACGCGATGGATCGGGCAAGGGCCCCGGGTCGACGAGTTCGAGCGGAAATTCGGCGCTCGCTTTGCTGGGCGCAATCTGGCACTCGCTGTCGGGGCCGGAACCGATGCGCTGCATTTAGCCTATATTCTGGCAGGCCTGCAGCCGGGAGATGAGGTGATTGCGCCGCTCTTCACCTGCACCGCTACAAACATTCCATTACTTTATATGGGTGTGAAGATCGTTTTCGCTGACATTCAGTTGGGCACGTTGAATATCGATCCCGCGGATGTCCGACGTCGTATTACACAGAAAACAAAGGCAATCGTTTGCGTCCATTACAGCGGCTTGCCCTGCGACATGGCTGAACTACAGGCGATTGCCGACGAGTACGATCTCAAATTGATCGAGGACGCGGCGCATGCGCTGGGCGCCACCTATCGGGGCCAAAGCATCGGCCAGATTTCTGACTTCACCATGTTTTCATTTGCAGCGGTCAAGAATATAACGACTGGGGACGGCGGCATGTTGTTGTTGCGTGATGCTTCGTTGCTCGATAAGGCCCAGCGTCTGCGTTCTGCCGGCAGTTGACCGAAAGGCGAAACAGGCCGGAATTTGGCAAAACGATATTTTGAGATCGGATACAGATATCAAATGTCGGATATAGCCGCAGCGATGGGCTTGGCCGCCCTCGACGAGTTCGATGACATTTTGGCTCATCGGCGTGCCTTGCTCACGGAATACGAACGTGAGCTGGTCAATGTACCAGGCGTAACCGTCATTGGCAGTGCCGGATGTCGAGATCGAACGCATGCGGCTTGGATGTGCGCTGTTTTGGTCGAGAGGCGCGAGGCGTTGCAAAAGAAACTGCGCGAGCACAGGATCGAGTCAAGCCAGGTACACTATCGAAATGATCGGTATTCAATATTCGGTGGGCGCAGGAAAGATTTTCCAAATATGGATGCCGTTGAGGATAAGTATCTGATGTTGCCGTTGCATACGCGAATGGACTCGCCCCGACGTCAGGCGAATCTGCTCGACAATTCGCGCCGGGTGGTAGTGCGGAGGGCGCGGTCGCCGTTTCGTTTGGCGCAGCTCGGAGTTGATCTCATTGATTATGAACCAAATTGAGGACGCGCACGTTATCGCGCTCCCGCGACATGCGCAAAGAGATGGCGAAATCGTGGTGGCGGAGGCTGCTGGACAGGTGCCGTTTCGAATCGAACGCATGTTTGTCTTGACGGCGCCGGGCGGCGCTAAGCGCGGCCGGCATGCGCATCGGCGCTGTGCGCAGTTCATGGTCTGCGTTCACGGCGCGATGGATGTCGTCTGCACCGACGGCCGCGAGGAGCGGGCTTTTGCGCTCGACCGCGGCAATCTCGCATTGATGGTTCCGCCGACCATCTGGAACACGGTGACGTGTCCGCAGCGAAGGCTCGAGTCTTGGTCGTGCTCTGCGACCGGCCCTACGAGGAGCATGACTACATTCGCGATTATGCGGAATTCCTGGCATTTCGTAAGGCTGTACACGTATGAAAATCGTCGTGACCGGAGCGCTCGGGCACATCGGCTCGGCGCTGATACGCCAGTTGCCGCTGCATTTTCCCGATGCCGAAATCGTCATGCTGGATAACATGATGACTCAGCGTTACGCATCGTTGTTCGATCTTCCCGCGATCGGGCGCTACCAATTTGTCGAAGCCGATGTCCGCTCCGTCGATCTGCGCCCGATCCTTGAAGGCGCGCATGCGGTCGTTCATCTCGCGGCCATCACCGATGCGGCCGGCAGTTTCGATCGGGCGACGGAGCTCGAGGCCAATAATTTCGATGCCACGGCCAAGATCGCTGCGGCCTGCCGGGAAGTCGGAGCGCGGCTGATCCATCTTCTCGTCGACCAGCGTCTACGGTACACAGAATACGCTCGTTTCCGAGGATTGTACGCTCGAAGAGCTGAAACCGCAAAGTCCCTATGCCACCACGAAGTTGAAGGAGGAAGAGCTGGTACAGTCGCTCGGCAAAAACCGCGGCTTGCAGGCGATCGTTTTGCGCTTCGGCACGATCTTCGGCGCGTCGGTTGGCATGCGGTATCACACGGCGATCAATAAGTTTTGCTGGCAGGCGGTGATGCGACAGCCGCTCAGCATCTGGCGCACCGCCTACGAGCAGAAACGGCCTTATCTCGATCTGGTCGACGCCGTCCGCGCGATCGCCTTCGTCATCAAGCGAGATCTCTTCGACGGGCGCGTCTACAACGTGCTCACACTCAATACGACCGTGCGCGATATCGTCGAATGCGTTCGCGAATTCGTGCCGCAAGTGCAACTGTCCTTCGTCAACAGCCCGATCATGAACCAGCTCTCCTACGAGGTTTCCTGCGAGCGTTTCCGCGATCGCGGCTTCAGCTTCGCCGGCGACATCCGCCGCGGCATCGGCGAGACCGTCGCGCTTCTCGCCGCCGCGAGCCGAAACTAGCCGTTTATGTCCACCCTCCTCGTGACCGGCGGTGCGGGATTCATCGGCGCCAACTTTGTCGCCTATTGGCGGCGGTCGCAGCCGGCGGACCGCATCGTCATCCTCGATGCGCTCACTTATGCCGGGAATTACGAAAGCGTGGCGCCGTTATGCGATGAGCGATCGTGCGAATTTGTCCGCGGCGATATTTGCGATGCCGCGGCGGTGCAAGCGTTGTTTCGGAAGCACGATTTCGACGCGGTGGTGCATTTCGCTGCCGAAAGCCATGTCGACCGCTCGATCCACGCTTCGCAGGTCTTTACGCGCACCAATGTGCAGGGCACGCACGTTCTGCTCGACGCCGCTCTGACGGCGTGGAAATCGTCGTTCGCTGGGCGCCGGTTCCATCACATCTCGACCGACGAAGTGTTCGGTTCGCTCGGGCCGGATGAGGCGCCGTGGACCGAGCTGTCGCGGTACGACCCGAAATCGCCGTATGCCGCCAGCAAGGCGGCGAGCGATTTCCTGGTCCGCTCTTACGCGCACACCCACGGTCTGCCGGTGACGATCACCAATTGCTCCAACAATTACGGCCCGTACCAGTTTCCGGAAAAGCTTATCCCGCTGATGATCGTAAACGCGCTGACCGGAAAAAAACTGCCGATCTACGGCGACGGCGGCAACATTCGCGACTGGCTCTATGTCGAAGACCACTGCGCCGCGATTGCGCTGGTGCTGCGGGCGGGCCGTTTGGGCGAGACATATAATGTCGGCGGCGGCCGGCAGATGCCGAATATCGAACTGCTCGGTCTATTGTGCGATGAGATCGACCGCCGGTTCGCCGAGGATCGAAGTCTCGCAGTGCGGTTTCCCGATTGCCGCGCCGCCAATGGCGAAAGCACGCGCACACTCATGACTTTCGTCAAGGACCGGCCCGGTCACGACCGCCGTTACGCGATCTGCGCCGACAAGCTTGCCCACGAGCTGGGCTTTCGCGCCGAGACATCCCTAGCCGACGGCCTTGCTCGCACGATCGATTGGTACTTGGCCAACGAAGCCTGGTGGCGGCAGATCCAGAGCGGTGCCTACCGTGACTGGATCAAGCTGCATTACGGCGTGGCGACGTGAGGAGATCGACCGTTTGAACCAGACACCCCAGCCGACCGATCTGCGCCGCCTCGACGCGGAAGCGATCGACGTTTTCCGCGAAGTCGCTGCCGAGTTCGCCTCCCCCATGGAAAGGAAAAAATGCGGCAACGAGCCTAGCCGCGCATCAACGCTCGATGCCGCGACCGTGACCTTTGCCGATTCCGTCGATGTCTCGCGCAGGGATCTCACCAGTTCGATAGACCGGCCGCGGCATCGCGCTGATGCCTTCGCCGCGCATCTCGTTTGGCTGTCAGAAGCGCCGTTACTGCCTGGCCGTGGCTATTTACTGAAAGCAGGCATACAGACCGTAGGCGCCATGGTGACAGAACTAAAGTATCGCGTCGACGCCCAGACGCGCGACCATCTTGCCGCCAAGGAAATGCATCTCAACGAGATCGCATTCGTCAATGTCGCGACCGCTGAGCCGATCGACTTCGATCCGTACGACGAGAACCGGGACACCGGTGGATTTATTCTGATCGACCGGCACAGCAACGCGACGGTGGCCGCCGGCCTGATCCGCTTTGGCCTGCGCCGCGCCGCCAACACCTATTTTCAATCCTTCGAGGTGACGAAAACGGCGCGAGCGCGGCTTAATACTCAAAAGCCGGCGCTGTTGTGGTTCACCGGCCTGTCTGGCGCCGGCAAGTCGACCATCGCCGACCACCTGGAAAAGAAGCTTCATGCGCTCGGTAAGCACACCTTCGTGCTCGACGGCGACAATGTCCGCCATGGGCTCAACCGCGATCTCGGTTTCACCGAAGCCGATCGCGTCGAAAACATCCGCCGCGTCGCCGAAGTGGCAAAGCTATTCGTCGAAGCGGGCCTGATCACGCTCGTCTCCTTTATCTCGCCATTCCAAGCGGAACGTGAAATGGCCCGCGAACTCGTCGCCCCCGGCGAATTCATCGAAATCTTCATCAATACGCCGCTCGAAACTTGCGAACAACGCGATCCGAAAGGTCTGTATAAAAAGGCGAGGCGAGGCGAGCTGCAGAATTTCACCGGTCTGGATTCGCCCTATGAGCCGCCGAAAAATCCCGAATTGACTCTCAATGCGCGTACCGAAAGCGCCAGCGACCTCGCCGACCGCATCATCGATTTCATGCAGCAGCGAGGCATGCTGTCCTGATATTATTATTTGCTTACCGAGCGTCTGTGTGCTGAGACTTCCGCGCATTACCGTCGTCACTTCTCGCCTCGATGTTGGTGGGACTGAGCGCCATCTGACACGCATACTGCCGGCGTTGCGGCACCGCGGCATCGATATCACGCTCTATGTTATGGAGCGGGGCGGACCGCTAGAGGACGAATTATCGGCGCAAGGCGTTCGTCTCGAGGGCCTGGCGCGGATGAGTTTCCTGCACTGGCCCAGGGCGACGCTGCGATTGGCGCATTTCCTGCGCCGCGAGCGCCCAGACATTGTCCATTTCTTTTTACCGCGGCCTTACGTCTTCGGCTCACTGGCGGCCGAACTTGCGGGGCAACGGCGGCGGGTCATGAGCCGCCGTTCCCTGGCTCACTATCAGGCGGCATATCCGCTGCTCGGCACCCTGGAGCGGTTGCTGCATCGGCGAACGCTCGGCGTGATCGGCAATTCCCAAGCCGTCGTCGACCAACTCGTTGTGGAAATCGGCGACGCACGCAAAGTCGCGCTTATTCATAACGGCATCGAGTTGCAAGAGCCGGTGAGTTCCTTAGTGCGCGAGCGCGTGCGGCAGTCGCTTCACATCGCCAATGACGCATTGGTCATCGCCGTCGTAGCCAATCTCGTGGCCTATAAGGGTCATCGCGATCTAATCGAAGCACTGGGGCGGATACAGCATGAATTGCCAAAGCCATGGTGTCTGCTTGTTATCGGCCGTGACGATGGCATTGGCGCCGACCTCAAACGACAAGCGGAGGCACTGGCCATTTCTCCCAATATTTTATGGCTGGGCGAGCGATCCGATACCGGCGACCTGCTCGCGGCCAGCGACGTATTCGCCCTGCCGTCACACCAGGAGGGCTTTTCCAACGCGCTATTGGAGGCGATGGCGGCAAATGTTGCGGCGGTCGCAACCGCGGTTGGCGGGAATATCGACGCGGTGCTTGACAATGAAACCGGGCTGCTGGTGCGGCCGAACGATCGAGCGGCCTTGGCCGCCGTCATTTTGCGGCTGGCGAAAGATCCGGCGTTGCGCCGCCGCCTTGCCGACGCCGCGCGCCATCGTGTCGAGCAACGCTTTTCGCTCACCGCCTGCGTCGGACGTTATGAGAAACTGTATCGTGCGCTGATCGAATCCACGCCGGCGCTGATCGGCGAAATCTTGGCCGACGACCACGGCGATTTGCGGCGCGCTCGGATGGCCACCGAAATCGAACATGCGAATTAGCGCGAACGACAAGCTCAATCCGCAAAACCTCGATCGAGCGGTCGCGCGAGGCTTCGGCGAGGAATGGTCGACATTCCGGCAGGACAAGGATCACCTGTCGCAACAGCAGCGCCAGGAGATTTTCGACGATTATTTCCGGATCTTTCCCTGGCATTTGCTGCCGCCGGGCGGCGGCGTCGGCATCGATATCGGCTGCGGCACCGGCCGCTGGTCGATGCTGGTCGCGCCCCGCGTGCAACATCTCCATTTGCTCGACGCCAGCGCGGCGGCGCTGGACGTCGCCAAGCAAAACTTGAAGACGGCGAACAACGTTAGTTTCCATGCCAAAAGCGTTGCCGAAATTCCGTTGCCGCCGCAATCGTTGGATTTTGCTTACTCGCTTGGCGTATTGCATCACGTGCCCGATACACAAGCTGCCATCGAGGCCATCGCTGACAAGCTCAAGCCTGGCGCGCCGTTCCTAGTCTATCTTTATTACGCTCTCGATAATCGCCCTGCCTGGTATCGCGTGCTATGGCGGATGACCAATATGGCGCGGTTCGTCATCTCGCGGCTGCCGCATTCACAGCGGCTCATCGTCAGCCAGGCGATCGCCGTGCTTGTCTATTGGCCGCTGGCGCGCAGCGCCCGGTTGGCGACGCGGCTCGGTTTGCCAGTGCGATCCCTGCCGCTGTCCTACTACGCCGATAAATCGTTCTACGTGATGCGAACCGACGCGTACGATCGTTTCTGCACGCGATTGGAGAAGCGTTTCACACGGCGCGAGATCGAGCACATGCTCACCCGAGCCGGCTTCACCGACGTGCAATTTTCCAACAGCGTACCGTTCTGGTGCGCGGTCGCTATCAAATCGGCTGCAGTGTGATTGTCAGGCCCAGCGTTCGCGCCAGGCCTCCAGCATCAGCACGTCCCACAGGAGATATTGCCAATTGCGCCGGCCGTCGAGATGTTCCTGCCAATAGCGGCGAACCATGACGACATCGAGCAAGCCCGCCTCCCGCAGCCGTCGTTCTTCGAAGCAGCGCCTCGGCCCAGTCGCGCAGCGGCCCGCGCAGCCATTCGCCGAGCGGAATGCCGAATCCCATCTTCGGCCGCTCGACCAGCGCCGGTGGCACGTGGCGATAAAGCACCTGCCGCAACAGCCACTTGCTGGTGTTGCCGCGGACTTTGGCGTCGCGCGGCAGCCGCCAGGAGAATTCCACGACCCGATGATCGAGCAGCGGCACCCGCGCTTCCAATGCCACCGCCATGCTGGCGCGGTCCACTTTGGTCAAAATGTCGTCGGGCAGGTAAGTGACCAGATCCAGGAATTGCATGCGCGCCAACAGGTCGGGGAATTCCTTCGCCAGCGTTGGGTCGTCGAGCAGACCCTGCGGTTCGCGCGCCTGCGGCATGACCTCGGCCGGTTCCCAGTGGCTGACCAGGCGGCGGTAGATCGCGTCGGCACTGTCGAGGCGTAGCACACTGGCGGCTTTATGCACCTTGTCGCCGGCCTGCGGCGGCCGCATGCGCGAGGGCAGCGCGGCAAGGAGCGAAGTCCAGCGATCGGGACTCATCGCGGTCAGCACCGCCGCGGCGCCTTTGCGCAGCGGCCGCGGCAGCAATGACAACGCACGCCAAGCCCGCTGCGTCAGTTGGTAGCGATTGTATCCGGCAAAAAGCTCGTCGCCGCCGTCGCCCGATAGCGCGACGGTGACATGCTTCCGCGTCATCGCCGAGACGAGATAGGTCGGAATTTGCGATGAATCGGCGAACGGCTCGTCGTACCATTCCGGCAGCTGCGGGATCACGTCGCGCGCCTCGCCCGCTGTCACGGTGAGTTCGGTATGCTCGGTCTGCAAGTGGCGCGCCACCGCAGCCGCTTGCGGCGCCTCGTTATAGCCCGGGATATCGAAGCCGATCGAGAATGTCCGCACCCTGCCGCTGCGCGCGGCCTGCATCAGCGCCACGACCGTCGACGAATCGATGCCGCCCGACAAAAATGCGCCGAGCGGCACGTCGGCGATCATGCGGCGGCCCACGGCGTCCTGCAGCAGCGTTTCCAATTGCTCGGTCAGTTCGGCGTCAGTGCCTTCGAGCGGACGAAGCATGCCGTTGCGGGCCACGGCGCGGGCGTCCCAGAAGCGGGAAATTTGCGGTTCGCCCTGCCACGGCAAAGTAAGGACCGCGCCGGGTTCGAGCTTGTGGACGCCTTCATAGATCGTATGCGGCGCCGGAATGTAATTGTGCCGCATGAACGCGGCGACGGCGTTGCGGTCAATGTGCGGCGTCCAGCCCGGATGCGCGCGCAGCGCCTTGAGCTCCGACCCGAAGAGAAACAGATCGCCGAACTTCGCCCAATACAGCGGCTTGATGCCGAGCCGATCGCGAACCAGCGTCAGCGTCCGCTCGCGGCGGTCCCACAGCGCGATCGCAAACATGCCGATCATCCGTTTCAGCGTCGGCTCGATGCCGTTTACGGCGAAAGACTCCAATATGACTTCAGTGTCGCAATGACCGCGGAATTTATGCCCGCTCGCGGCAAGCTCGGCGGCGATCGGCTGATAAGAATACACTTCGCCGTTGTAGCTCATGACGAAGCGTCCGTCGGCGGACAGCATCGGCTGGTGACCTGCGGGAGAAAGATCGATGATCGACAAGCGGCGATGCACCAGCGCCGCGCCGGCTTCGGCATCGCGCCAGATTCCTTGGTCGTCTGGTCCGCGATGCGACAAGCTTAAGGCCATCCGTTCGGCGATGGCGTCGCTGTTGCTGCCGGCAAAATCAGATGCAGCGCCGACGAAACCCGCAATGCCGCACATCGATATCGTTCCGCGCCAATGGCCGATAGGAAGTGCATATAGGCTCGACCGGGAACAAACAATGAAGTTTTTCGACCGTGCGTCATCGCTTAGCGATGCTGCGAACGTCTTTGTTTGCGTAATTGCCGGCGCTGTTGCGGCGCGGCGCAGCCGCGGCTAAGGAAAGCTCGCCGCAACGGGCGTTTAGATCGAGGGTTCGGTTTTGGGGCACCAACGCAAGATTGCCGTGATCGGGCTCGGTTATGTCGGCCTGCCCGTGGCGGTAGCGTTTGCGCGGTCTGGCGCCGCCGTGATCGGATTCGACGTCGACCGCAACAGGATCGACGAATTGCGCGCCGGCGTCGATCGCACCCGCGAAGTCGAAAAGTCGGACTTGGCGCACCCGACCCTAGTCTATACGGGCGACCCGGCGGCGCTGGCTGCGGCGGACTTCTACATCGTCACCGTTCCCACTCCGATCGATGCCGCGCGCCGTCCCGATCTGAGTGCGATATTTGCAGCCTCCGATACCATCGGCCATCATCTCAAGCGCGGCGACATTGTGGTGTACGAGTCCACCGTCTATCCCGGCGCGGTGGAAGAGGACTGCGTGCCGCGCCTCGAGCGCGCCTCGGGGCTGCGCTGCGGCGCCGATTTCACCGTCGGCTATTCGCCCGAGCGGATCAATCCGGGCGACAAGAACCACCGCTTCGAAACCATCACCAAAGTGGTGTCCGGCCAGGACGAAAAAACCTTGCGCATCGTCGCCGACGTCTATGGCTCGGTTGTCACCGCAGGAATCCATTGCGCCCCGTCGATCAAAGTAGCCGAGGCGGCCAAAGTCATCGAGAATACCCAGCGCGACCTCAATATCGCGTTCATGAATGAGTTGTCCGCGCTGTTCGAGCGTTTGGGCATCGATACCGGCGACGTGCTCGCTGCCGCGGCCACCAAATGGAATTTTCAAAAATTCTATCCGGGACTGGTCGGCGGCCACTGTATCGGCGTCGATCCCTATTATCTGACCTATCGCGCCGAAAAGGCCGGCTACGATCCGCAGGTCATCTTGGCCGGCCGCAAAATCAACGACGGTGTCGGCCAACGCGTCGCACGCGAATGTGTGCGCCGCCTGCTCAAACGCGGCAAAGGGGCGGCGGTGGTCACGGTGCTGGGCATGACGTTTAAGGAAAACGTCCCGGATACGCGCAACTCGAAAGTCGCGGACATCGTCAACGAGCTGCAATCGTTCGGGCTAGCGGTGCAGGTGCACGATCCGCTCGCCGATCCGCGCGAGGTCAAACACGAATACGGCATCGAGCTTATGTCGATGGCGGCGTTGCGCCCGGCCGACGCCGTGATATTCGCAGTGGCGCATGACAGCTTCGTGCGCGGCGGCTGGGCGCTTCTGACGACACTCCTTGGCGCGGGCGGCGGCATCGTGCTCGACGTGAAGTCGCAGCTCGATCGCGGGCAACGGCCCGAACGCGTCGAACTCTGGCGGCTCTGATCCCGTGGCGAATTCACAAGCTCCAGTTCTGGTCACCGGCGCGGCGGGCTTTATCGGCTTTGCCTTGGCGCGGCGGCTTTTGGAAGGCGGCCGCGCCGTCGTCGGCGTCGACAGCATCAACGACTATTACGACCCCGCGCTCAAGGAGGCGCGGCTTGCGGTGTTGCGGCAATTCAGCACTTTCACCTTTCACAAGCTCGATCTTGCCGACCGCAAAAGCACCGAGGCCGTGTTCCGCGACGGCGATTTCGGTCCGGTGGTGCATCTCGCCGCGCAAGCGGGAGTGCGCTATTCGCTGCAAAATCCCCATGCTTATCTCGACGCCAATCTCGCCGGCTTTCTGAACGTTCTCGAAGGCTGCCGCCATCGCCGCACCGGGCATCTCGTCTTCGCTTCGTCGAGCTCGGTGTACGGCGCCAATACGCGCCTGCCGTATTCCGTCCATGACAACGTGGATCATCCGGTCAGCCTTTACGCCGCGACCAAGAAAGCGAACGAACTGATGGCGCACGCTTACAGCCATCTTTATGGGCTGCCCGCGACCGGATTGCGGTTTTTCACCGTCTACGGTCCGTGGGGCCGCCCCGATATGGCGATGTTTATCTTCGCCAAGGCGATCGCCGAAGGGCAGTCGATCAGACTGTTCAATTACGGCCGCATGCGGCGCGATTTCACCTACGTCGACGACGTCGTCGAGGCGGTCGAGCGCGTCATCGCGCGCGCCCCGGCGAAAAGCGATGCTGCGCCGGGCGGTGAGCTCGATCCGGCGAACAGCACGGCGCCGTGGCGAATCTACAATATCGGCAACAATCGTACCGTCGAGGTTTCCCGCGTCGTCGAGCTTTTGGAGCAGGAATTCGGCCGCAAGGCCAAAATCGAGCTTGTCCCGATGCAGCCCGGCGACGTGCCGGAAACCTGCGCCGACGTCGACGATCTGATGCGCGACGTCGGTTTCCGGCCCGTCGACGCTGATCGAGCAAGGCGTTCGCAATTTCATCGCCTGGTACCGTGACTTCCACCGGCGATGAGCGCTGCACAGATGCCGATATGACATTTCGTCTTACCATTCGGCCTGGACTATAATGCCGCCATGAACGAATTTTTCCGCAACCCGCGCCGCATTCTGATCGTCGTGCACGACTTCGTCGTCACGGCGCTGGCGATGCTTGCCACGCTTTATGTTCGCTTCGCCGACGGCAAGAATGGCGGCCTTGCGGTGCGCTACCCCTGGCTTGTCGTCATCCTGCCCTGCTACGTTGTCTATGCGCGGAATAGTCTATTGGTACTTTCACCTCTATATCGGCGAAGTGGCGGTTCGCTTCGCTGCAGGATTTGTCGCAACATCTATCCGCGCAGTGACGGTGCTGGCGGTTTCGCTGCTGGTGCTCGACTACATGCTGTTTATCCGACGCTGTTCGGCACGTTCTTTCTTCGGCAAGATCACCATCGCGCTGTACTGGTTCTTGCAGATGTTTTTCCTCGGCGGTCCGCGCATCGCCTATCGCCTGTTCAGGCTCTCCCGGACGCAGCAGCAAGTCAAGGGTCCGATGCGGTTCCGACGCTGATCGTCGGTCGCGCGGCGGACGCGGAAGTGCTGTTGCGCGCCGTCGAGAGCGGCGCGGTCAAGAACGTGCTTCCGGTCGGTATTCTCTCGCCGTCGCTCTGCCGATCAGGGTCAGGAACTGCGCGGCGTCCCGGTGCGCGGGCTGCCTCAGCGATCTTGAAATCGACCGTCGCTCGCGCTGGCGGTCGCAAGGACATCCGCGTCGGCCGCTTGGTGCTCACGCCGAGCGCATTGGCGCCGGAGCTGCATCCGGAGACGATGCTGATGCAGGCGCGCCGGCTCGGGCTTGCCGCCAGCCGGATGCCGTCGCTCGGTGCGGGCGAGGAGGCGCTGCGTCTGGCGCCGGTCAATGTCGAGGATTTGTTGCTGCGCCCGAGCGTGAAGATCGATTACGGGCGACTTGAGAACTTTATCAGGGGCAAGACCGTCGTGGTCACCGGCGGCGGCGGCTCGATCGGCGCCGAAATCTGCGACCGGGTCGTCAATTTCCATGCCGGCCGGCTTCTCGTCATCGAGAATTCCGAGCCGGCATTGCACGCCGTGCTCGAGCAGCTCGCCGTCAAATCGAGCACGACGGCGGTCGAGGGGCGAATTGCCGATGTCCGCGACCGCGAGCGGATGTTCCGACTGATCGCCGGATTCAAGCCGAACTTGGTTTTTCACGCCGCCGCGCTCAAGCACGTGCCGCTCTTGGAACGCGATTGGGACGAAGGCATCAAGACCAATGTTTTCGGTTCGGTCAATGTGGCCGATGCTGCGCTCAATGCCGGCGCCGATGCCATGGTGATGATCTCGACCGACAAGGCGATCGACCCGGTTTCCGTACTCGGCGCCACCAAGCGCCTTGCCGAAATGTACTGCCAGGCGCTGGACGCGGCAGGCAATGCCGGCCACAGCAATGGCGGCAAGCCGCCCATGCGCATGATCGCGGTGCGCTTCGGCAACGTGCTCGCTTCCAACGGATCGGTGGTGCCGAAATTCAAGGCGCAGATCGAGGCCGGCGGCCCGGTCACGGTGACGCATCCGGACATGGTGCGCTATTTCATGACCATCCGCGAAGCCTGCGATCTGGTCATCACGGCGGCAAGTCATGCGCTCGGTCCGGCGCGCGCGGACACGGCGGTCTATGTGCTCAATATGGGCCAGCCGATCAAAATCGTCGATCTCGCCGAACGGATGATCCGCTTGAGCGGACTCGAACCGGGGCGCGACGTCGACATTATCTTCACCGGCATTCGTCCCGGCGAGCGGCTCAACGAAATCCTGTTCGCGGCCGAGGAGGGCAGTTCCGATATCGGCATCGAAGGCGTCGTCGCCGCCAAGCCGGTCTGTCCGGCAATCGCGGCGGTGCAAGGCTGGATCGCGCAAGTTGCAGCGCGATCTCGATTCTGGCGAACGCGTGGCGATCTACGGGGTACTGCGCGAGGCCGTACCGAATTTCTGCCGGCGATGCGCAACCGATTGGAAAACAATAAATCTCAAGCAAAAGGATTGCGTTCTGCGGCCCGAGACGCGGCAGTCCGTCACAGCGCCGAATTCCAGCGCGCTAAACTTGCGGAATTGCTGTATCCTGAGCTTTCGGCATGGGGAAGCTCGACGCCATCTCGACGCGGACGCGGGCATTGCCGACAGGGAGGACAACATGAGCAACACCAAGCACGGACGTATTGCGCGTTCGATCGGCGCCACGGGCGTGTTCGGCGCGGCGTTGGCGCTGCAGCTCGGCGCGGCGCAGGCGCAGGAAAAGACCTACGAGATGAAAATCTCGACGCCGACCATCAACGACATTCCCGATACATTTCGCCCGCGAACTACTTCGCGGCGGTCGAAAAGGATTCGGGCGGCCGCATCAAGGGCCAAGTTTATCCGGCGAGCCAGCTCGGCTCGATCCCGCGGCAGATCGAAGGCACGCAGTTCGGCTCGATCCAGTGCGAGGTCGTTCCGCCGGAATTTATGGTCGGCCTCGATCGAGCGCTTCGAGATCATGGCGGCGCCCGGCGCTTGTCGATTCCCAATTGCACGGTCAGCGGGTCGCCGCCGACCCGGCGGTGCTTAAGCTGATGCTCGGCCTCGGCGCTAATAAGGGGTTGCATGGGGTCGGATTGTTCATGGCAATGCCGTCGGAAGTTATTTCAAAAACTCCGATTCGCCATCTCGCCGACTTCAAGGGCAAAAAAATCAGGATCTTCGCTTCTCAATTCCAAAGCGTGGCCTTCGAGCGTCTGGGTGTGACGCCGGTGGCAATGAGTCTGGGGGACGTGGTGCCAGCGATCCAACAGGGCGCGATCGACGGTGCGGTCAGCGGAATGGGTCCTTTTGCGCACATGCACTTCGTTGACGCGGCGAAGTACATTACGCTGACCGACCAGCCGGGGATTTTCATCATCGTGGAAGTCAACGAAAAATGGTACGAGTCCTTGCCCAAGGATCTGCAGAAGATCGTTGATAAGGACGCTGCGACGCAGTCCGTGGCCATCAACCCATTCGCGGTCAAATCGCTTAATGACGATTTCACGGCCTGGACCGCCGGCGGCGGCGAACTGATTAATCTGCCGCCGGCTGAAAAAGCCGAGCTGACGAAAACGCTTGCAAGCGTCGCTCCGGACGTGTCGAAAAAGGATCCGGAACTCGCGGCTGCCTACAAGGTTGTGGCCGACGTGGCAGCGCGGACACGACAGTCACCGACCCAGTAGCGAGCAGCCCGCCTGTGGTTTCGTCGCTTCGTCAAAACGGCAATTCCGCGACTTGCCTCGCGGAATTGACCCCGGCAAGCTAGAATGCGCTCGGCCTGAGCCGAGAGGGAGGAAATTATGAAATCGACCGGGGGCGAACCTGTCGCCCGTGCAATGATTGTTATCGGCGCTGTCACCTTGGCCTTAACGCTGCCGCTCGGCGCGGCGCTGGCGCAAGAAAAAACCTACGAATTGAAGATTTCGACGCCGACCATTCACGATGTCCCCGATACCTTCGGAGCGAACTTCCTGGCTGCGGTCGAGAAAGACTCTGGCGGTCGCATCAAAGGTCAAGTCTATCCGGCGAGCCAGCTCGGCTCGATCCCACGACAGATCGAAGGCACGCAGTTCGGCTCCATCCAATGCGCCGTGATCCCGCCTGAGTTCTTTGTCGGCGTCGATCAGCGTTTCGAGGTAATGGCGGCGCCCGGGCTGGTCAACTCGCTCGTCCAGGGTGAAAAGGTCGCTGCCGATCCGGAAGTGCGCAAGCTGATGCTGTCGCTCGGCGCCAACAAGGGGCTGCACGGCGTCGCCTTGTTCATGGCCGAGCCGTCCGATGTGATTTCCAAGACGCCGATTCGTCACCTTGTCGACTTCAAGGGCAAGAAGCTGCGGACCTTCGCCTCGAAATTCCAGACCGAAGCGTGGAGCCGGCTGGGCGCCACTCCGGTCGCGATGTCGCTTGGCGACGTCTTGCCGGCGCTGCAGCAGGGCGCCATCGACGGCGCCCTCGCCGGCATGGGACCCTTCACCCACATGCACTTCAGCGATGCGGCAAAATACATCACCATGACCAATCAGCCCGCGATTTTCCTCATCGCGGAGATCAACAAGAAATGGTACGACTCGCTGCCGCCTGATCTGCAGAAGATCGTCGACAAAGACGCCGCAGAGCAGGCCGTCGCCATCGGACCATTGGCTGTCGAAATGCACAAAAAGGCGGAATCCGCTTGGACCGCCGCAGGCGGCGAGGAGATCAATCTGCCGTCCGACGAGCAGGCGACAATGTTGAAAACGCTGTCAAGCGTTGGCGCCGACGTGTCGAAATCGGATCCGCAGCTTGCCGCCGCCTACAAGATAGTGACCGACGCGGCGGCGCGGGCCGCGAGCCAGTAATCGGGCGTCCACACGGGCGCTCGACATATGTGCCGTAATCAAATCGGAGGCACTTATGTTCGTCACACCACGAAACGTCGTGAGGCACACCTGCGCGATCGCGTGCTTGTTGTTGCTTGCGGCATCGTCCGCCGCTCTGGCGGCGGGCGACAAGTCCTATGTGATGAAGATATCTCTCGCCACCGTCGACGATCCCCTGCACGAATTCGCCAAGAATTATGCGGCCGCCGTCGAGAAAGATTCGAACGGCCGCATCAAGGTTGAGATCTATCCGTCGAGCCAATTGGGATCGACACAGCGGCAGGCCGAGGGCGTGCAGTTTGGCGAGATTCAGGGCCTGGTGGTTCCGCCGGAATTTTTGACCGGCATCGACGAGCGCTTCGAAGTCCTGGCGGCACCCGGCCTCGTCAAATCAGTGGCCGACGGTCAGCGGCTTGCCGCTGATCCGGCGGTCGAGAAACTGATGCTCGGTCTCGGCGCCGACAAGGGGCTGCATGGCGTCGCGCTGTTCCTGGTGGCGCCGTCCTCCATCGTCGCCCGAATGCCGATTCGCCGGCTCGCCGATTTTAAGGGCAAAAAGATTCGGGTTTTCGCCTCGCAGTTCCAGACCGTGGCGATGCAACGGCTTGGCGCGACGCCGAAGCCGATGACCTTGGGCGGAGTGCTGCCGGCGCTGCACGACAATGCGATCGACGCGGCGGTTTCCAGCATCACCGTGTTCACGACCATGCACTATTGGGCTGCCGCCAAATACGTCACCGAGACCGGTCAGCCCGCCATCTTCGGCATCGCTGAGCTCAGCAAGAAATGGTACGATTCATTGCCGCCGGATTTGCAGCAAATCGTCCAGAGGGACGCTGCTTCGCAAGCGGCCGCCATCGAACCTTGGACGGTCGATTTCAACGCCAGAGCGCGCAAGGTCTGGACCGACCAAGGCGGCGAACTGATCAGTCTACCGGCCGAGGATCAATCCGCGATGCTTAACGCGCTCGCGAGCGTCGGCGAAGACGTCTCGAAGGGCAAGCCGGAACTCAACGCTGCATACCAAATAGTCACGGAGGCGGCGCAGAAAGCACGATAATAATCGGTTGCGGTGACTTGATGTCGCGCACGGCCGGACCGGCAAAATTCTCATTGTCCGAAGAACGGCGGTCATCTAACGTTCATGCGGGACTATCGCTGTGGGGCTCGGCACTTGCCGGGTGCGGCAGTCCGCAAAAAAAGAAAGTCCACGTCCGAGGCAAGCTTAAAGGCCCGTCTACAGCGCTCGTGCGTGCAAGGCGGTGCAGCGAAGTTTCCAGAGGGAGGACAATTCCAGAGGGAGGACAATATGACTTTCACGAGCATAAAAGCCGTGACGCGTGCGGCCGCAGCCGCCGGCGCATTGGCGCTCTCGTTGGCGCTGACCCTTGGCGCCGCGCGGGCGCAGGACAAGGCCTACGTCATGAAGATAACGCTGCCGACGCTGAACGATACCGTTCATCAGGTAGCCAAGAACTACGCCGCCGCGGTGGAGAAGGATTCCGGGGGACGCATCCAAACCCAGGTTTATCCCGCGAGCCAATTGGGTTCGATTCCGCGGCAGATCGAAGGCGTGCAATTCGGCTCGATTCAGTGCGCGCTGGTCCCGCCGGAGTTTTTTGTCGGCGTCGATCCGCGTTTCGAGGTGATGGCGGCGCCGGGCCTCGTCGATTCCTTGGAGCATGGCCAGCGCCTCGCCGCCGACCCGGCGGTGCTGAAACTGATGCTCGGCCTGGGTAGCAATAAAGGGTTGCATGGTGTCGGCCTGTTCATGGCGACGCCGTCGTCGGTCATCTCAAGAACGCCGATCCGGCATCTTGCCGATTTCAAGGGCAAGAAGATAAGGATCTTCGCCTCGCAATTCCAAAGCGTAGCGTTCGGGCGGCTCGGGATCACGCCGGTGGCGATGACGCTCGGTGACGTTTTGCCGGCGCTGCAGCAGGGTGCGATCGACGGCGCCGATGCCGCTCTCAATGTCTATGTCCCCATGCACTTTGCTGACGCGGCGAAATACGTCACCGAAACCAACCAGCCTGCCATCTTCATCATTATGGAAGTCAGCCAAAAATGGTACAACTCGCTGCCCAAGGAATTGCAGGGGATCGTCGACCGCGATGCCGCTGCCGAGTCGGTGAAGATCAATCCGTTTGGACTCGCCTTCATCGACAAGATGCGCAAGGGCTGGGTGGCGCAGGGCGGCGAGTTGATCGATCTACCACCGGCCGAGCAGGCCGAAATGATGAAAACCCTCGCCAGCGTCGGCGAGGACGTATCGAAGAGCAAGCCGGCGCTGCACGAGGCTTACGAGACTGTCGTCGCTGCGGCGAAGCGGACGGCAACGGCGCAGAGCCAGTGATCCGCCGCTTGGTGGCTGTGGCTAGCGCGAACGGTGGCGGAAAACCCGTCGCCACTGACAAGGCTCAGGCGCTCCCGAGCAATAGCTTAGCCCGGGAGCGAGATGTCGGATCGAACGATGATCGAGGCGATACAAAAAGGCGTTCGTTGGCTCCTCGCGTTGACCCGCGCGGTGGCGGCGATTTTCCTGATCGCGAGCGTGGTGATCAATTTCGCCAACATCATCGGCCGCTACTTCTTCAGCGTTTCGATCCCATGGGCCGAGGAGATCATGCTCTTCCTCATGGTCGGCTGCGTCTTCACCGGCTGCTGCGCCGTCGCCTGGGAGGGCCGGCAGATCCGCATGGATGTCGATCGATTAATCATGCTGCCGCCAAAGCTGCGTGATCTTCGTCAATGCTGCTGTCCGAGCTGGTGCTGATTGCCGACCGCGATCGCCGTGACCGTGTTCGCCTGGCCCGTCATCACCGAACTGGCTGCCTTCGACGAGCGCAGCCAGGCGGCGAATTTCCCGCTGGTGATTCCGCAGTCGATGCTGCCGATCGGCTACAGCTTGATGGGCGCTGTTGGTCGCCATCCGGCTGATCGATGCGCTGGCGAGCGCGGCGCCGGTAGATGCCGGCGATGCCGGCACTTCGCATTAAGAGGCGGAACGATGGGCTATCTCATCTTATTTCGGCCTGCCGGTCGTCCTGCTCTGTTCATCGGCTTTCCGATCTTTCTCGATCCTGCTGGTGACCTCGATCGTCGCCGTGCTGACGGTCTCCGGCGATATCCCGACCGACGCCATCCAAACCTATATGTTCGGCAGCCTCGACAATTTTCCGCTGCTGGCCGTGCCGTTTTTCGTGCTGGCCGGCGAATTCATGGCGCAGGGCGGCATCGCGCGGCGCATCATCAACATGGTCATGGCGATTGTCGGCGGCGTGCGCGGCTCGCTCGCGGTCACCACGGTCGCGGCCTCCGAATTGTTCGGCGCGATGTCGCACACGGCCGTCGGCACCGTCGTCGCCATGGGACGGATGATTTATCCGTCGCTCAAGGAGGGCGGTTACAACGACCGTTTTTCCGTCGGTCTGATCGCCTCGTCCGGCGCGATCGCCGTCGTCATCCCGCCGTCGATCGCGATGATCCTCTATGCCGTGTCGGCGGAGCAGTCCGCGGTGCAGCTGTTTACCGCCGGCATCCTGCCGAGCCTTCTCATCGGCGTCATCGACGCCGCCTTTGTCATGAGCTATGCAAGGCTGAAAGGCGTGCCGCTCGGCGTCAAAGCGCACTGGGAGAACGATCTGGAAGACGAGCAAGGAGGCGAGCTGGTCGATCGGTTCGCTCGCCGTGATCTTCGGCGGCATCTATGGCGGCGTGTTCACGCCGACCGAGGCGGCCGGCGTCGCCGTGGTCTATTCGCTGTTCGTGACGATGGTGATCTACCGCGAGGTCGATATCTTCCGGTTGCTGGCAGATCCTGGTCGAGCTCCGCGTTTCTCATTTCGCAGATCCTGCTCATCGTCACTTCGGCCGGGATCTATTCCTGGCTGCTAACGACCAGCGGCATCCCGCAACAGATCGTCGCCTCGATCGACGCGCTGCAAATGCCGAAGTGGGAGCTGCTGCTCATTCTCAACTTCGGGCTGCTTATTGGCGGGAAGCTTTCTCGAACCTCCGGCGGCTATCCTGATCCTGACTCCGCTTGCTGTTGCCGATCGTTCGTGCTGTCGGCGTCAACCCCATTCACTTCGGCATTATCGTCGCGGTCAATCTCAGTCTCGGCATGTACACGCCGCCGTTCGGCTTAAATCTGTTCTCCTCGCAAGCGATCTTCAACGCGCCGTTGAGCCGGATTTATCTCGGCGTGCTGCCATTCCTGGTGCTGAATTTCGCGGCATTGTTGATCATCACCTATATTCCTGAAATCTCGATGGTGCTCCTGCATCATTGATTTTTCCGTTGCGTCCCGGCAAACCTCGCGCCGCGGCTCCGGATCCCTTCGCGGAAAGCTCTTTCTCATGACCAAGGCGGTGCTGGGCATCATCGGCGGTTCGGGCATTTACGATCTTCCCGGCCTGGAAAAGGTACGGTCGAAGACCATCAGGAGCCCATGGGGCGCGCCGTCGGGGCCGTTGCGCATCGGCGAGATCGCCGGCCTGCCGGTCGTGTTCCTGTCGCGGCACAGCCCGGGCCATCGGCTGTCGCCGTCCGACATCAACTATCGCGCCAATATCGACGTGCTCAAGCGCGCCGGCGTCACCGATCTCGTCTCGCTGTCAGCCTGCGGCTCATTCAAGGAGAACCTGCCGCCGGGCACGTTCGTCCTGGTCGATCAGTTCGTCGACCGCACCTACAAGCGCGACAGTTCGTTTTTCGGCAAAGGCTGCGTCGCCCATGTCTCGATGGCGCATCCGGTGTCGCCGCGGTTGCGCATCCACATTGCGGAAGCCGCAATGGCCGAGGACATCGGCGTGGTGCGCGACGGCACTTATGTCTGCATCGAGGGCCCGCAATTCTCGACGCTGGCCGAGAGTCTCACTTATAAGAATCTCGGCTACTCGGTGATCGGCATGACCAATATGCCGGAAGCCAAGCTCGCGCGCGAAGCCGAAATCTGCTACGCCACCGTCGCCATGGTGACGGACTTCGACTGCTGGCATCCCGATCATGACGCCGTCACCGTGCAGGACATCATCAAAGTGCTGATGGCGAATGCCGAGAAGGCCGCGCGGCTGGTGGCGCGGCTGGCCAAGGATTTTCCGCGCCAGCACGAACCGTGCCCGATCGGCTCCGATCATGCGCTCGACACCGCGCTCATTACCGCGCCGAATGCGCGCGATCCGAAGCTTGTGAAGAAGCTCGACGCGGTCGCCGGGCGCGTACTGCGCAAGAAATAAATCGCACCTGCGCGCCGTTTATCGCTTAAGGGTTCTTAACTGGCATGCGGCACACTGGTGTCCTCTTAAAGGGGCGTTCCAGCGGCAATCTGTGACAGGCATACCTTGGCTCAATCGATCATTCCTTTGATCATGTGCGGCGGCGCCGGTACGCGGCTGTGGCCGGCTTCGCGCGAAGGCCGGCCTAAGCAATTCCTGCCGTTGTTCGGTCCGCACTCGACCTTTCAGGAAACCATCCGCAGGGTTTCCGATCCGGCTTTGTTTGGCCGGCCGATCGTCGTTACCAACGATCAATATCGTTTTCTAGTCGCCGAGCAGCTCGCGGCGATCGGCGTCGAGGCCGATATCATACTGGAGCCGATGCGGCGCGATTCCGGCCCGGCGATCGCGGCGGGTGCGGTGTTCGCGATTCGGCGCGGCGGCGATCCGGTGATCGTGGCGCTTGCCGCCGATCATGTCGTCACTGACCCGGCCGCGTTCGCCAAAGTCTGCGGCCTTGCGGCGGATGCGGCGGCCGCCGACCGCATCGTTACCTTCGGCGTGCGGCCGACGCGTCCGGCGACCGAATACGGCTATATCCGCGCCGGCGCTTCAATCGGCACTGACATTTTCGCCATCGAGAAATTCATCGAGAAGCCCGACGCCAAGACCGCGGAGCGCTACGTCAAGGAGGGCTATTTGTGGAATTCCGGCAACTTCATGTTTCGCGCCGGTCTCTTGCTCGACGAATATAACGGCTTCGAGCCGGACAGCGTCGCCGCGGTCAAGGCCGCAGTGCAGAATGCCGGCGCCGATCTCGGCTTCGTTATGCTCGATGCGCCGTCGTTCGCCCGCGCTACGGCGAAATCGATCGACTATGCGGTGATGGAGCGCACCAAGCGCACTGTGGTGATGCCGGTCTCCTACGGCTGGTCGGACGTCGGATCGTGGCAGGCGGTGTGGGAGCTTTCCGAGCGCGACGGCCTCGGCAATTCCGGCCACGGTTCCGGTGCTGGCTCCGTCGTCTTTCGTCGATTCGCGCGGCTCCTATGTCGCGAGCGACAAACAGCTCGTCGCGCTGTTCGGCGTCGAGAATCTGGTCGTGGTCACGACCGACGATGCCGTGCTGGTGGCGAAACGCGAAGATGGCGACGGCCTGCGGCGGCTCGTACAGAAGCTCAAGGAAGTAGCGCCGGCGGTCACTGAGGAACATTTGAAGGTGCATCGGCCCTGGGGCTCCTATCACTCGATCGATCAGGGGCCGCGCTTTCAGGTCAAGCGCATCGTGGTGAAGCCGGGCGGCCGGCTGTCGCTGCAGCTGCATCATCATCGTGCCGAGCACTGGATCGTGGTGCGCGGCACCGCGCGCGTCACGATCGGCGACGAGACCAAGATCCTGCACGAGAATGAATCGACCTATATACCGAGCGGCGCCAAGCATCGCCTGGAAAATCCCGGCAAGATCGAGCTCGAATTGATCGAGGTGCAGACCGGCAGCTATCTCGGCGAGGACGATATCGTCCGCATCGAAGACGATTATCGCCGGCCCTAGTCGATCCTGGATCGCAGAACCATACCGAAACCCATGCCAGACGTGCGGTGGGGAGCTTGGCGACCGATGCGGCGGCGACAGGCGAGGCGAACGGGCTTAAGGCCGCGTTCCTTACCTCTCTAAGCATTTGAATATATTGAAATATTGTAGTTGCGTCCGACTTGCGCAGAGGCCGATGGTAAACCTATGAATCAATTCGTGTACGGAATTCCCCTGACGGCCGGTCGCCAGTTGGCATAGGGCGTGCTACGGGAAAACCGTGGGGTCGGCTCCGGGTAGCGAGGGGGCTTATGAGTGAAGCTGAAAAACTAGGCGCGGATACGTTGCGTGTCGGCGTTGTCGGCGTAGGCGTGATGGGCAGCAACCATGCCCGCGTCTTGTCCGAGCTACCGGGGGTGAAGCTGGTCGGCGTCGCCGATCCCGACCGCAACCGCCGCGAGACCGTCGCCCGCAATCTTGGTTGCGCCGCTTTCGACGATGTCGACGCGCTGATGCGTCACGGCGTCGACGCCGTCACCATCGCGGCGCCTACGCATCTGCATCGCGACGTCGCGATCGCATGTGCCGCGCGCGGCATCCACATCATGGTGGAGAAGCCGATCGCCTCGACGGTCGAGGAGAGCCGCGCCATCGTTGCAGCGGCGCGTCGCGCCGGCGTCACGTTGATGGTCGGCCATGTCGAGCGCTTCAATCCGGCGGTGCAGTCGATCAAGCGGGCGATCCAGGATCAGGACATTCTTTCGATCGCCATCACCCGGGTCGGACCGTTCCCGCCGCGGATGTCCAATGTCGGCGTTGTCATCGATCTCGCCGTGCATGACATCGATCTCATCCGCTGGTTCACCGACTCGGAAATCGTCGAGATCCAGCCGCAGACGTCGAGCGCGGTCGCCGAACGCGAAGACATCGCGCTGCTGCAGTTCCGCACCGCCTCGGGCGTATTGGCGCACATCAACACCAATTGGCTCACCCCGTTCAAGGCGCGCACCATTCACATCGCCACCCGCGACAAATATCTCATCGGCGATCTGTTGACGCTGCAAGTCACCGAATGCTTCGGCTTCCAGCCGGACGGCAGCTATTCGATGCGCCATTTGTCGGTCGGCTATGCGGAGCCGCTGCGTTCGGAGCTCGTCGCCTTCGTCAGCGCCATCCGCACCGGCCAATCGCCTGCCGTGACCGGCGACGAAGCCGTCGCCAGCCTTGAAATCGCCATCCGCTGCCTCGACGCGCGATCCGCGCATTCGGCCGTGCCGCAGCGCAAAGGTCCGCGACGCGTCGTCGGCTAACTCGTCACTTATCGCTCCGGCGGGATCGCGACAGGAAGCAAGCCAACACCGATCATGAATCAGCATATCCGCGTGGAAGAGAAGCCGATCCCCTTTATCGATGTCGCGGCCCAGCGCCGCCGTCTTGGCCGCGCGATCGATGACGCGGTGGCGCGCGTCTTGGCGCATTGCCAGTTCGTCCAGGGCCCGGAGGTGCGCGAATTCGAAGCAGCGCTTGCCGCCTTTGGCGGCGTGCGGCATGCGATCGGCTGCGCCAGCGGTACGGACGCGCTGCTGCTGGTGCTGATGGCGTGGGAGATCGGGCGCGGCGACGCAGTGATCTGTCCGTCCTTCACCTATCACGCCACCGCGGAGATGGTGGCCCTGCTGGGTGCCACGCCGATCATCGCCGATGTCGCGCCAGAGACCTTCAACCTCGATCCGGCAAGCTGCGAGCGCGCGGTTGCCACGGCCAGCAAGCGCGGGCTTAAGCCGCGTGCGATCATTCCGGTCGACCTGTTCGGGCTGCCGGCCGATCACGACGCGATCGGCACGATCGCCGCGGCGCACGGACTCCTGGTGCTCGACGACGCGGCACAGGGTTTCGGGGCGACCTATCGCGGCAAGAAGCTCGGCGCGCTGGCGACGGCGACCGCGACCAGCTTCTTTCCGGCGAAGCCGCTTGGCTGCTATGGCGACGGCGGTGCCGTGTTCACCGATGACGACGCCTTGGCGGCGCGGGTGAAGAGCCTGCGCCTGCACGGCGAGGGCGCCGACCGCTCCGAGGCCGCGCGGATCGGCATCACCGGCCGGCTCGATACCATCCAGGCGGCGGTGCTGATCGAGAAGCTGAAGATTTTTCCCGACGAGATCGTCGCGCGCAATCGGGTGGCGGCGCGCTATTCCGACGCGCTTGCCGGCGTCGCCGCGGTGCCGCGGGTGGGCAACGAATTGAGCTCGGTGTGGGCGCAGTACACGCTGCGCGTCCCGCCGGCGCGCCGCGATGCGCTCGCCGCCGCGCTCAAGGCCGAGGGCATTCCGACCGCGATCTATTACACCAAGCCGCTGCATCGCCAGCCGGCCTATCGCGACTTCCCGGTGGCCGACGGCGGCGTGCCGGTAAGCGAACAATTGTCGAAGGAAGTCATCAGCCTGCCGATGCATGCCTATCTCGAGCCGCCAGTGCAGGACCGCATCATCGAGGCTGTCCGCCGGGCACTCGCAGGCTAACGCTTGTTTTCCCTTCCCCCTTGTGGGGGGAGGGTAGGGCGGGGGGTCGCAAGGTGACGCGAATGCGTCTACGCCTGTGTGAGCCCTCACGACCCCCACCCTTAACCCCTCCCCACAAGGGGGACGGGGGATAAAATCGGCAATGATCAAGAAGATTCTCACCGTCGGCGGCTACACGCTTCTGTCGCGTCTGACCGGCTTTATGCGCGATATCATGCTCGCTGCCATCCTCGGCGCCGGGCCGACGGCCGACGCTTTCTTCGTCGCCTTTCGGCTGCCGAATCATTTCCGCGCCATCTTCGCCGAGGGCGCGTTCAATGCCGCCTTCATCCCGGCCTATGCGCGCATTCGCACCCAGGAAGGCGAGAGGGCGGCGGCCAAATTCGGCGACCGCATTTTCACGCTCTTGTTCGCGTCGCAGGTCGTGCTCTTGGCGCTGGCGTTGATTTTCACGCCGCAGGTGATCGAGGTGCTGGCGCCCGGCTTTTCGCGCGAACCGCATCAATTCGCGCTTGCGGTGTCGCTGACGCGGATCACGTTTCCTTATCTGCTGCTGATCACGCTGGTGACGTTGTGGGGCGGCATTCTCAATGCGCTGCACCGCTTTGCGGCGCCCGCCGCGGCGCCGATCCTGCTCAATCTCACGATGATGGCGACACTTGCCGGTGCCGCCTTCTTCCCCGGCGCCGGTTACGCCGCGGCCTGGGGCGTTCTGATATCGGGCGTCCTGCAGGCCGCTTTAGTCGGCGGCGACACGCTCTTAGCCGGCGTCATGACTTTCTTCCGCGCGCTGCGGCTGGACAGCGACGTGCGGCGGTTTTTCACGGCGCTCATCCCGGCGACTATCGGCTCGGCCGGCACGCAACTGGCGCTGTTCGCCGACACGATCATCGCGAGTTTTCTGTCGGCGGGCGCGATCTCGGCGCTGTATTATGCCGACCGCATTGATCAGCTTCCCATCGGCGTGATCGGCATTGCGGTCGGCACCGTGCTGGTGCCGGAAATGACGCATCGCCTTGCCGCCGGCGACGAGGCGGGCGCCCGCTCGGCGCAAAATCGCGCCATCGAATTCGCGCTACTGCTGGCAATCCCGTGTGTCGTCGGATTCCTGGTCGTCCCCGGATTGATCATGCGAGCCTTGTTCATGCGCGGCGTATTCACCGCCGCCGATGCGCATGCCGCGGCGATGACGCTCGTGGCCTACACGATCGGGCTTGTACCCTTCGTCCTCATCCGCAGCGTGGTCGCGCCGTTTTACGCGCGCGGCGACACCGCGACGCCGGTCAAGGCGGCGCTGATCGGGACCGCCGTCAACATCGTCTTCAAGATCGTGCTGATGGTGCCATTGGCGCAGGTCGGTCTGGCACTGGCGACCTCGATCGGCGCCTGGATCAATTTCATCCTGGTGCTTATATTTGCGCACCGCGCGCGCGTCATCGCCGCCGACGCCGAGCTCAAAGCTTCGCTGCTAAAGCTTGCCGCCGCCGGCGCCGCGCTCGCGCTGGTTCTGTTGATCGCCGACGCCGCTCGTCACGCGACTGTTATCGTCCTGGTCCAGGTTCCGCAACGAATCGGAACTGGCGCTATTGGCGTTGCTTGGCGGCTTGGTCTATGGCGGACTCGTGCTGGTATTGTTTGGTCGGCGCTGGGTATCGCTGATGAAACGGAGTGCCGAGACCGCCGAATCCGCACCGATTTCATCCGCGGCGCAGATCGAGGAAACCGAGGCCGGGCTGGACCAAGGGTTGGACCAGGTGTGATGGAGCGGGAGCAGGAGACGCCATGCGCGTGACCATGATCGGCGCCGGATATGTCGGGCTCGTCTCCGGCGCCTGCTTTGCCGACTTCGGACACCAGGTGACCTGCATCGACAAGGATGCCGGCAAGGTGGCCGCGCTCAATCGCGGCGAGATTCCGATCTTCGAACCGGGCTTGGCCGATCTGGTCGAAGCCAATATGCGCCAGGGCCGTCTCGAATTCGCCGTCGAGAGCTCGCGCATCGGCGATGCCGAGGCGGTGTTTATCGCCGTGGGCACGCCGTCGCGACGCGGCGACGGCCATGCCGATCTGAGCTTCGTCTATGAGGCGGTGCGCGAAATCGCGCCGCAGCTCGCCGCGAGCGCGGTCGTCGTCACCAAATCTACGGTGCCGGTCGGCACCGGCGACGAGATCGAGCATATCCTTCGCCAAAAGCGACCCGACGCCGAGATCCAGGTCGTCTCCAATCCGGAATTCTTGCGCGAGGGCGCCGCGATCCAGGATTTCAAGCATCCCGACCGCATCGTGGTCGGCGCCGACGATGCGCGCGCCCGCAACGTGCTCGCGGAAATCTACCGGCCGCTTTATCTGAATACGCCGCCGATCATCTATGTCAGCCGGCGCACGGCGGAGCTGATCAAATATGCGGCCAACGCCTTCCTCGCCACCAAGATCACCTTCATCAACGAAATCGCCGATCTGTGCGAAGCGGTCGACGCCGACGTCCAGGAAGTGGCGCGCGGCATGGGGCTCGACAACCGCATCGGCGGAAAATTCCTGCACGCCGGTCCGGGCTTTGGCGGCTCGTGCTTTCCCAAGGACACCAGTGCGCTCTTGAAAACCGCGCAGGACCACGGTGTGGCGTTGCGCATCGTCGAGACGGTGTCCGCCGTCAACGAGCAGCGCAAGCGCGCCATGGCGCGCAAGGTCGTCGCGGCGCTCGACGGTTCGGTGCGCGGCAAGACCGTCGCCGTGCTCGGCTTGACCTTCAAACCCAATACCGACGACACGCGCGATTCGCCGGCGATCCCGCTGATCACCGCGCTGCATGACCTCGGCGCGACGGTGCGCGGCTACGACCCGGCCGGCATGGAACAGGCCAAGCCGCTGCTGCCGGCGGTGCAGTATTGCAACAGCGCCTATAGCGCCGCCGAAGGCGCCGACGCCGTCGTCATCGCCACCGAATGGGAGCAGTTCCGCGCGCTCGATTTAGCGCGGCTGAAGGGCGTGATGGCGCGCCCGGTGATCGTCGATCTGCGCAACATCTATCGCGCCGACCAAATGAAGCGCGCGAATTTCCGCTACGTCGCGGTCGGGCGGGCAGGGGTGGAGTAGGGCGCGCCGCGCGCTCGCTGCATTCCCGTTGTTTGACGGCAGCCCCGGCCTTTAGGCCACGAGCCGCACCGCTGACGGAGCAGCGAGCAGCTTCAATAC
Source organism: uncultured Alphaproteobacteria bacterium (assembly GCA_963780925.1). GTDB lineage: Bacteria > Pseudomonadota > Alphaproteobacteria > Rhizobiales > Xanthobacteraceae > BOG-931. Next base: position 253,942 of record CAWAEV010000026.1, read on the forward strand.
TTCGCCGGCTGGGACGGCTTTGCCATAGAGAAAGCCCTGGGCTTGCTGCGCGCCGTGCGCGAGCACAGCCGCGGCTTGCGCCTCCGTCTCCACGCCCTCCGCCGTGACCGACAAATTCAGGCCTTTGCAGAGGCCGATAATGGCGCGCATGAACACTTCGCTTTCGCTGCTGGTGGCAAGCTCCTGGACAAAGCGCCGATCGATCTTGAGCTTGTCGAACCGCAATTCGTACAAGTGATACAGGCTCGAATATCCGGTGCCGAAATCGTCGATCACGATGCGGACGCCGGAATTGCGCAGCGTCTGAATGGCGTGGCGGGTCGCTTCCAGGTCTTCGACCAGCGCGCTTTCGGTAATTTCCGCTTCCAGGCGGTGCGGCGGGAGCCCGGCGTCGCTGAGGACGGTCAAAACCGCACCGGCGAATTTTCGGTCGCTGAGTTGCGACGGCGAAAAGTTAAACGACAGCGAGATGTCGTCCGGCCAATTCACCGCGTCGCGGCAGGCGTCGCCGAACAGCTGACCCGACACCATATCCATCAGACCGAGCTCGTCGGCGAGTGGAATAAACGTATCCGGCATGATCGTGCCGCTCACCGGATGCTGCCAGCGGCCTAAGCTCTCGAAGCCGACGATCCGTTTCGATTTCAAATCGACGATGGGCTGATAATGGGGGCGAATTTCGTAGCCGCCGATCGCCGCTCGCAAATCCTTTTCCAAAAGCGATCGCTCGCGGACATGTGCATCCATCTTCGGATCGAAAAAGCAGTACTCGGTGTGGGTATTCCGGGCGCGTGACAGGGCGACGTGGGCGCAGCGCAGCAGTTCGTCGACGGTCATGTGGCCCCGGCCGGCCTGCGCGATCCCCACACTGGCGCCGATGCTATGCTGCTCGATGCCGATTTGCACGGGCTTCTTGACGATTTCGACCAGCGAACAGGCAATCCGGCGCGCGGTTTCCGGGTCGCCGCCCGCCAGGCACAGGGCGAATTCGTCGTCGCCAATGCGCGCGAAGATGTCGCCCGCTGCGGCGCGATCGCGTATCCGCGCGCCCACCTGCGCCAGCGCCTCGTCGCAGCCGACGTGGCCATACACTTCATTAAGCTTCTTGAACTGATCGAGACCCAGCAACAGGACGCTCATCTTGTTGTCGGATTTCTTCAACGCGGCGCTTACGTCGCTTTGGAATTGCCGCCGGTTCGGCAGTTGGGTCAGCGGATCGCGCATCGAAGCCGCCTGGGCATGGCGCTCGGCCGCCACGCGTTTGGCCCGTTCGTTCCGTTGGTCGCCGATTCGGCGGGTGCTGAACAACACCAACGCCATGCCAAAAAAGTACAGGAATGACGGCTTTACCGGCTCAATGCCGAGGACACTATGAAGGATCGCGAGTCCGCCCCAATCAGCGATCGACATGTAGGCGAGGACGGCCATGGAGAAAATCACCAAAGCGTCGGTGATTTCCCGCGCCGCCGCCGAGGTAAAATCAAAGGCAAAGAAACGCTTCGGCGACTTGCTCATGCACGCGCCTCCAACCATGGAGGTATCGCAGAAAGGCTTCACTTTTTCATGAATCGACAGCGTTGCAATTAAACGTATTTCGGATTTCTTCACCTAAGCGAGCGTGCCAGTCGATGTTCGATTAGCAAGCGGGCCGCCCGGCAGCCAGGCGGCCCTTGTCGTTGCAGGCTATAACGGTACGATTGCGCTCAGCCCCACCGGACGGCGATGGCGCCGGCGATCGAGCGCGGCCGGGTCCGCAAGGCGTGGCCGTCATTGCCCGATTCGATTATCCACGTTCCGTTTTCCTGGCCGACGATCTTGCCGACATGATGCGGCCAGACCACGACCGCGCCGACGCCGGCCGGGCCGGAGCGGCCCCAATGCGCCCAATTGCGCGCCAGGTTGAACGACGGTCCGGGATCGCTGCCCACGAGCCGCCGCATCTCCCAGCCGCACCACGCCGTGGGGCGCCCGTCGTCGCGGCCGCGATAAGCGGTGTGCTGCGGATAGGCCTCGAATTGCGGAGCTGGAGATCCGAAGGCGGTGGGCGCTGCATAGGGTTGCGATTGCCACGCGAATTGACCGCCGGGCGTCCGTCCCGATCGAGGTTCCGCGGAGTTGCGGGTCATGAGCCGGTGATAATGGTCCCGGGAATGATGTTCGCGCGCCTGTGCGGATTGCGCGAACACTGCGAAGGCCGCGGCAGCGATTACTAAGGTCATCGACTTCATACGATTGGACTCCTACTCGTTACACGTTTGTTGTTGCCGACCGCAAACCAAAAGCCCCGCCAAACAGCAAGCTTGGCGAGGCTGAGCGGACGGGTGCGCCTCGTTGACGTCAACGAGGCGCGGGGGCGTCATAGCATCATTGGCGATTTGCGCGCTGCCCGTTTTTGCATGGCATGTATTTGTTTCGTGGACGCACGTGCCAAATTCTCGCCGCCTTGTCCGCCGGCAAATGAGGCGATTGTTTGTTTGTTATTTGTTGTTTGTTATCACGTTGCCGCTTGCGCGGCGATAATCGACGCTTGCGCTGCAAATCGGACGTACCGACGCTGCTGGCCGCCGCGCATTGTCCGCCACGGTGCTGCCGCTTAGATTAACTCGCGCCGGACGCGACCCGTCGCCGATCGACCTTGTCGGTGCCGAGAGACCACCGTGTCGGCCGCTTGATCCGGCCCGCCGCTGGCGATAGCGTTGACGCAAAACAACCGTGGGGAGGCAGCGTCCATGACGTCCTTCAGCATCACGCCGCTGACCGAGCACACCGGCGCCGAGGTGGTCGGCATCGATTTCACCGAGCCGGTCGACGCGGAGACCCGCGCCGTGCTCAATCGCGCTTTTGCCGAGCATCACGTGCTGGTCATGCGCGACCAAGACTTCGATCCGAACGAGTTCAAGGCCGCGGCGCAACTGTTCGGCGAGCTGCAGATTCACGACCGCAAAGAGCAGCACATCCCCGGCCATCCCGACGTCTATTACGTCTCCAACGACATCATCCTGAACGGCAAGCGCATGATTCCGGGCGAGACTTTCCACACCGACCATTCCAATCATCCGGCGCCGCCCAAGGCGACGACATTGTTCGCCGTCGATCTGCCGTCGCGCGGCGGCGACACCCAATACGTCAATATGCACGACGCCTATGACGATCTGTCCGCCGCCACCAGACAGCGCATCGATGGCCTCAAGGCGGTGCACGTCTATCAGAGCAAATACAGCCCCCGCGCGCTCTCCGGCCTCAATGAAGAGAGCCGGGCCAAGCTGCCGCCGCCCGGCATTCATCCCTTGGTGCGCACCCATCCGGAGAACGGCCGCAAGGCGCTGTTCCTCAATCCGGTGCGCATGGAATCCATCGTCGGCATGGATGATGACGATGCGCTCAAGCTGATCGACGAATTGATGCAGCACGCTACGCAGAAGAAATACGAATATCGCCACCAATGGCGTCACGGCGACTGGGTGATGTGGGACAACCGCAGCGTCATGCATCAGGCCAATCCCGACTACGACATGAACGAGCGCCGCTATCTGTACCGCCTCATGCTCAAGGGCGAAGTGCCGGCGTGAGGTCGGCGTCCCCATGGCTCTGGCGAACTGGCTCTGGCGAACTGGGTCTGACGATATGGCGCTTACGATCTTGATCGCGCTGGCCGGCGTAATGGGCGCCGGCGGCATCATGCTGGCCGCGGCCGGGGCGCATGTGGCGCCCGGCGCGGGCCTCGACAGCGCCGCCTACATGCTGCTGTTCCACGCCGCGGCCGTCGTCGGGGGCGCGGCGCTCCTGCTGCAAGGCGCGCTGTGGCGGCCGCTGGCGCTCGTCGTGCTGGCCGCATGGGTGCTGGGCGCGGTTTTGTTTTCCGGCGACATCGCGCTCCGCGCTTTCGCAGCGCACCGGCTTTTCCCGTTCGCCGCGCCGTCCGGCGGCTTCATCCTGATTGCCGCGTGGCTGGGACTGGCAGCTGCCGCTTTGCTTCGGGGTTGATCCGGCGCATTTTTGCCTGATCACGACTTGGCCACGTTTGCGGGCTTTGTCGTTCGAGCAGAGCTCGACCCCGATTATGGCGCCGCCGCGGGTTCGGTAGGTAGAATCCCGTAATATCAATGACTTAAGCCCGTAAAGCCTAGGGTGCGAATATTTGGCCCGCCGCCGGGGTTGGCGGCGGCTCACACCTCGCGCGGCGACTATGCGTCTCGTGTGATTGACAGCGACCGACGCCTATGATGCCGAGACGCTCGAAGGGAAGCACGATGAAATTCGTCACTACGGGGCGTCTCGCCGTCCTGCCCGCTGCCGCCATGCTGCTGGTCGCCCTGGCCGGCTGCGACCGCGGCCCGCAGCAGAGCGCGGCACGGCCGGCGCCGACTGTCACCGTGGCCAAGCCGGTGCAGCGCACCGTGGTCGATTACGACGAATATGTCGGCCGCTTCATCGCGGTGGATTCGGTCGAGATCCGCTCCCGGCTGTCCGGCTATCTTTCGGCGATCCATTTCACCGACGGCCAGATGGTGAAGAAGGACGATTTGCTCTTCACCGTCGACCGCCGGCCGTTCGAAATCGCACTGGAACAGATGCGTGCCAATCTTGCGCAGGCGCGCGCCAACCTCTCCTTTGCCGAGGCCGATCTGCAACGCGGTCAGGCGCTGCTACAAAACAAGACTATCACCGAACAGACCTACGATCAGCGCACCCAGGCCAAGAACGTGGCGGAAGCCGCCGTCGCCGCGCAGGAGGCGATGGTGCATTCCGCCGAGCTCGATCTCGATCAATATAGCGAGCTGCGCGCGCCGATCGACGGGCGGATTGGCGATCGCCGCGTGTCCGTCGGCAATCTCATCACCGGCGGCGCCAGCGGCAACACCACGCTCCTTGCCACCATCGTTTCGGTCGATCCGATCCGGTTCGAATTCAGCTTCGACGAGGCCTCGTATCTGCGTTACGAGCGGTTCGCCAAAAACCGCAAATCCGAGCAAGCGGCGGATCCGCCATCGGCTCAGCAATCCGACAAACAAGCCGATCAGCAAACCGGCCAACAATCCGATCCGCCATCGGGTCAGCAAGCCGCGAGTCAGCAACAGGACGGCGTCGACACTGGCGTTCCGGTTTCGCTCAAGCTGATCGACGAAAAGGATTTCGACCACACCGGCAAGATCGATTTCGTGGATAATGCCATCAGCACGTCCTCGGGCACGATCCGCGGCCGCGCGATATTCGCCAATCCGAACGGCATATTCGTGCCCGGCATGTTCGGCCGCATCCGCGTTCCCGGCTCGCCGCCGCACCTGGCGCTGCTCATCCCGGACGCCGCGATCGGCTCCGAACAGGCGCGCAAATACGTCCTGGTCGTCGACGACGGCGGCACGGTGCGGCAGAAATACGTAACGCTCGGCCAGCTCGACGGCGGCCTGCGCGTGGTCCGCGACGGTCTGCTGGCGACCGACCGCGTGATCGTCAACGGCCTGATGCACGCGCAGCCCGGGATCAAGGTGAAGGCGGAGGAGCAAACCATCCCCGCCACGCCGCCCAAAGCGGGCGACCAGGCCAAAGCCGGTTGATGCCGTAAATGCGTATCTCGCACTTCTTCATCGACCGGCCGATCTTCGCCGCCGTGGTCTCGATCGTCTTCGTGATCCTGGGCGGCGTGGCGTTCTCGCGCCTGCCGATTGCGCAATATCCCGAGATCGCGCCGCCGATCATCAACATCACCGGGCAATATCCCGGCGCCAGCGCCGAAGTCGTCGCCTCCACGGTGGTCACGCCGATGGAGGAGCAGATCAACGGCGTCGAGAACATGCTCTACATGTCGTCCAATTCGACGGCGGACGGACGCTTTTCGATCCAGGTGACGTTCGATCTCGGCACCAATCTCGACATCGCCCAGGTGCAGGTGCAAAACCGCGTCGCCATCGCGCAGCCGCGGCTGCCGGCCGACGTGCGCAATATCGGCGTTACCGTGCAGAAGGCCTCGCCCGACCTGATGATGGTCGTGCACCTTTATTCGCCCGACAAGTCGCGCGACGCCTTGTTCATATCGAACTACGCCACGCTCGAAGTCACCGATCCGCTCACCCGCGTCGACGGCGTCGGCTCGATCACCGTGTTCGGCAGCCGCGATTATTCGATGCGCATCTGGCTCGATCCGGACCGCCTGCAATCGCTCGGCCTGACCGCGACCGACGTGACCAGCGCGTTGCAGGCGCAGAACATCCAGGTCGCTTCCGGCGTGCTCGACCAGCCGCCGGTGGCCCGTCCGGGCGCGTTTCAGGTCGCGGTGCAGACGCTCGGCCGGCTCGATACGCCGGCGGAGTTTGGCAACATCGTGGTGAAGGAAACGCCTGGCGCCGTGGTGCGGTTGCGCGATATCGCCGACATCCAGCTCGCCGCACTCGATTATTCGTCGAATTCGTATCTCGATCACGACCCTGCGGTCGCGCTCGCGATTTTCCAGCGGCCGGGCTCCAATGCGCTCGACACCGCCAAGGGCGTCACCGAGCTGATGGCGAAGCTGTCGCAGCGATTTCCGCCCGGCGTCAAATACGCCATCGTCTACAACCCGACGCAATTCATCCAGCAGTCGGTCGACGCGGTGATCGACACCATCGGCGAGGCCATCGTGCTCGTCGTGCTGGTGGTGATCCTGTTCCTGCAGACATGGCGTGCTGCCATCATTCCACTTGTTGCAATACCCGTCTCGCTTATCGGCAGTTTCTTCTTCATGGCGGCGTTCGGCTTCACGCTGAACAATCTGTCGCTGTTCGGCCTCGTTCTGGCGATCGGCATCGTGGTCGACGACGCCATCGTCGTCGTCGAGAACGTCGAACGCAATATCGCAGCCGGGCTCGCGCCGCGCGAGGCGGCGCGCAAGAGCATGGACGAGGTCGGCTCGGCGCTGATCGCGATCGCACTGGTTCTGTGCGCGGTGTTCGTGCCGTCGATCTTCATCACCGGCATATCCGGCCAGTTCTACCGGCAATTTGCGCTGACCATTACCGGCGCAACCATCATTTCGCTGATCGTCTCGCTCACGCTATCGCCGGCGATGTGCGCGTTGCTGCTCAAGCCGCATCAAAGCGGTCATCGCGACCGCTGGTGGGAACGTCCGATCCATCAATGCTTCGGCTATTTCAATCGCGGCTTCGATAAGGTCGGGTTCGGCATTGCCTGGCTCGCCACCAGAACCGTGCGGCGCGTGGCGATCATGGCCGCGATCTATCTCGTCATTATCGCGCTCGGCTTGAACGCCTTCCGCACCACCCCGGTGGGTTTCATCCCGCAGGTCGACCGCGGCTATATCATCGTCGTCGTGCAACTGCCGCCGGGCGCTTCGCTCGCCCGCACCGATCTGGTGCAGCAGCGGGCGCTCGACATCGCGCTCGGTGTACCGGGCGTGGCGCATGCCGTGAATATCGTCGGCTTTTCCGGCGCGACCTTCACCAATGCGCCGAATTCCGGCGCGCTGTTTCTGGTGCTCGACGATTACACCAAGCGCGGCCATGATCCGCGTAAATCGGCGGCGGCCATCCAGGCGCAGCTGAACCGTCAGCTGTCGGTCATCCAGGACGCCTTCATCGTCGCGGTGCTGCCGCCGCCGGTGCTCGGCATCGGCACCGCCGGTGGCTTCCGCATGATGGTCGAGGATCGATCCGGGCAAGGATCGGAAGCCTTGCGCCAGGCCACCGAATCGCTGGTGCTGGCCGCGGTCAAGACGCCCGGCATTGCGCAAGCGTTCTCGCTGTTCGAAACTTCGACGCCGCAGGTCTATCTCAACATCGACCGCATCAAGGCGCAGCTCCTCGGCGTCAATGTCCAAGACGTATTCAACGCGCTACAGGTCTATATCGGCTCGTCCTACGTCAACGACTTCAATCTGTTCGGCCGTACCTTCCGCGTCATGGCGCAGGCCCGCGACGAGGACCGCCAGCATGTCGCCGACGTGCTGAAGATCAGGGTGCGCAATTCCAGCGGCGACACTGTGCCGCTCGGCTCCTTCACCACCGTCGACAACATTGCCGGTCCCTATCGGGTGCCGCGCTATAACCTTTATCCGGCCGCCGAAATCGATGGCGCCGCTGCACCCGGCTATTCGCAAGGCCAGGCGATCGCCATCATGGACAAGCTTGCCGACGAGACCTTGCCGGAGGGATTTGCCACCGAGTGGACGACGCTGGCCTATCAGCAGATCAGAGCCGGCAATACCGCCATGTTCGCCTTCGGGCTCGCGGTGGTTTTTGTATTCCTGGTGCTGGCGGCGCAATACGAGAGCCTGACACTGCCGCTTGCCGTGATCATGATCGTGCCGATGTGCCTCGTTGCCGCCATCACCGGCGTCATCCTGCGCGGCCTCGACAATAATATCCTGACCCAGGTTGGCTTCGTGGTGCTGATCGGATTGGCGGCGAAAAACGCGATCCTGATCGTCGAGTTTGCCCGTCAATTGGAGGACCAAGGGCGCACGCGCTGGGAGGCCGCCGTCGAGGCGACGCGGCTGCGGTTGCGGCCGATCCTGATGACCTCATTCGCCTTCATCCTTGGCGTGACGCCGCTGGTCTGGGCGATCGGCGCCGGCGCGGAATTGCGCCAGGCGCTCGGCACCGCGGTGTTCTTCGGCATGATCGGGGTGACGGCGTTCGGGCTGATCTTCACGCCGGTGTTCTATGTCATCGCTCGCTATATCGCCCAACTCGGACAGCGGCGCGGCAAGGAACGGCAAGGTTCGGTGCAACCGGCGGAATAGCCGACATCTCGTAACGTGCTGCGCAAACCGCCATTGCCGGCCCGCGCGGAATAAGGGCGAGATTGCGGTGTTCGTTGCGATACGGCCGGGGTATCGTTGTGCCGCATAAGTGGCGTCACTTCGGGGGCAATGTCGAACCGCCGCAGGAGTCATAGCGATGATTCAGAAACTGCTGATAGCATTTGCCGTTGTCGTGTTGGGCGTGACCGCCGCCTCGGCGCAGAGCTGCCAAGACATCATCGACAAGCGTCAGACCTTCATGAAGCACAGCGCCGCCGAGGCAAAGATCGGCTCCTCGATGGTCAAGGGTGAGACGCCGTTCGATCTCGCCAAGGTCAAGGAAATCTACTCCACCTTCGCAACCGACGCGGCGGCAATGCCGACCCTGTTCCCCGATTGCTCGAAAACCGGCGATCACACGACGGCCGCGCCGGCGATTTGGGACAAGTCGGCGGACTTCAAGGCCGCCATCGCCAAGTTCGCAGCCGACATCAAAACGGCGCAGGATACGACCAAGGACCTCGATACTCTGAAAGCCAATTTCCAAATCATCGGCAAGGATTGCGGCTCTTGCCATCAGACATTTCGCGTGAAACCGAGCTGATCAAGCCTCGCCTCGCAAGAAAAGGGGCGGCCGTCCGTAAGGGCGCGCCGCCTCTCTCTGTTTTTCGGGAATATTTCCCTGATCCGGGTATCCTGTATTGCGTTTGGATTGCGCCGGGAGGCCGTGGCATGCCGACATTGCGAATGCTCGCGCTCGTCGCCACGGCCGGCGCCACTTTGGTCCTTGCCGCGTTCTGGCTCCTGACGCTGCCCGCTGTGGTTCCCGCCGCCGCGCTGCCGCCCTATACACCTAATCTCGACAACGGCCACACCATGTTCGCTATCGGCGGCTGCGCGGCGTGCCACGCCGTCCCCAACAAGGATCCCGACAAGGTCGATCGCACGCGGCTCGGCGGCGGCTTGGCGCTTAATTCGCCGTTCGGCACCTTCTACGTGCCGAATATCTCGCCCGACCCCAAGGACGGCATCGGCCGGTGGAGCGAGGCGAATTTCGTCACCGCGTTATGGAAGGGGACGGCGCCCGGCGGCACCAACCTTTATCCGGCGCTTCCTTACACGTCGTACCAGCACATGCAGCTCGATGACGTCCGCGATCTGTTTGCTTATCTCAAGACCTTGCCGCCGGTGCCGGGCAGAGTGCGCCGGCACGATCTGATTTTCCCGTTCAGTGAGCGCCGGCTGCTCGGCGGTTGGAAGCTTTTATTCCTGCACGGCGGACCGTTCGTGCCCGATTCGTCGCGCTCGGCGCAATGGAACCGCGGCGCCTATTTGGTGAACGGTCCGGGCCATTGCGCCGAGTGCCACTCACCGCGCAACATACTGGGCGGCATCGTCGACCGCGAGCGCTTCGCCGGCGGCCCAGCGCCCGACGGCGCCGGCTGGGTGCCGAACATTACGCCGGTCGGGCTGCAGCACGGCGACGAAATCTGGTCGGAGAAAGACATCGCGAGCTTCCTCGGCGACGGCATGACGCCGTCGGGCGATTTCGCCGGCAGCACCATGGCCGAGGTCATTCGCGGCACGTCATTACTCGGCGCCGACGATCGCGCCGCGATCGCCGATTACGTTTTCACGCTGCCGCCGGTGCAGGGCCCCACCCCGCCGCCAGAGAAAAAGAACTGAGGATGAATACCGGCAAGGGCATCGTGCTCAAGCTGATCTCGGCGGTGCTGTTCGCCGTGATGTCGGCGCTGATCCGCTATCTCGGCGCGCGCTATCCGATCGGCGAGGTGGTGTTCTACCGCTCGGCGTTCGCCGTCGTGCCGGTGATGTTGGTCTATGCGTGGCGCGGCGAACTGGCGGCGATCGTGCGCACCGAGCGGCCGCTCGGCCAGGCCGGCCGCGGCGCCATCAGCATCGTCGGGATGTTTTGCAATTTCGGCGCGCTGGCACGACTGCCCTTGGTGGAATCGAATGCGATTTCGTTTACCTCGCCGCTGTTTTCCGTGGCGCTCGCCGCTTTGCTGCTCAAGGAGCGGGTGCGCGTCTACCGCTGGTCCGCGGTGGTCGTCGGCTTTGTCGGCGTGCTGGTAGTGCTGTCGCCGCATCTGTCCGGCGACGAGTTGACCATCGCAATGGCGAGCGCGACCAGCATTGCCGGCGTCGCCTACGGCATGGCCGGCTCGCTGGCGAATGCCGGCACCGTGATCCAGACCCGCCGGCTCACGCAGAGCGAGTCAACGTCCTCGATCGTGTTCTATTTCTCGCTCAGCTGCGCGCTGGCGGGACTGGTCACCTGGCCGTTCGGCTGGCTGACGCCGACCAGCGGCGAATTCGCCGTGCTTGTCTGCATCGGCCTGCTCGGCGGCGCCGCGCACATTTTCCTCACCGAAAGCTATCGCTACGCCTCGGCCTCGGTCGTCGCGCCGTTCGACTATACCTCGATGATCTGGGCGCTGGTGCTCGGCTATGCGATGTTCGGTGAAACGCCGACGCCGATGATCGTGCTCGGCTCCGCGATCATCGCCGCCGCCGGCCTGTTCGTAATCTGGCGCGAGCATCAGCTCGCTGCCGTGCGCCGGCGCGGCGCGCAAGACGCACCGCTGAAAGTCGCTACGATCCCGCTCCGAACGCCTTGAACGTGATGATGGTGCGGGTATCGGCAATACCGGGGATCGGCTGCACCTTTTCGGCGATGAAATGGCCGATATCGGTCGACGGATCGACGTAGAATTTCACCAAGAGGTCGAAATCGCCGGCGGTCGAATAGATTTCCGAGGCGATCTCGGCGTCGGCGAGCTTACTGGCGACGTCGTAGGACTTGCCGAGCTGGCATTTGATCTGCACGAAAAAGGGAATCATACGCGCCTCCGGGACCGTGGCGATAAGCTTATACCAAACCGCAAGGACTGCACGAGCCCGGTCGGACGGTGTAACGTTTGCAGGATGATGGGGGGTTTTGTGATGCCGGTCGATCTTCGCCTCAATGCCATCGTCGATCCCGAGCGCGCCGGCGGGCGCGATCTCGCCGATCTGGCGCGGCTTTGCGCCCAAGGCGGCGCGACGCTCGTCCAATTGCGCGACAAGGTGAACGAGACGCGCGCCATGGTGAAGGAGGCGAGGGCGATCAAGCAGGCGCTGGCGCCGCTTCGCGTGCCGTTCGTCGTCAACGACCGCATCGACGTGGCGCTTGCCGCCAAAGCCGACGGCGTGCATCTCGGACCCGACGACATGGCGATCGAAGACGCCCGCGCGCTCCTTGGCCGGGATGCAATCGTCGGCTTGTCGATCAAATCGGTTGCGGAGGCCGAAGCCGCGCCCCTCGACTTGATCGACTATGTCGGCTCCGGCGGCGTCTATGTCACGTTGTCGAAACAGCAGAAGAACCCGCCGATCGGTCCGCAAGGCTTGGCGCGCATCATCGCCGCGCTGCATCGCCGCGCGCCGAGACTGCCGGTGGTCGGCATCGCCGGCATCGACGCCGGCAATGCCGCTGAGGTCATCGGCGCCGGCGCCGACGGCGTCGCCGTCATTTCGGCGCTGTCGCATTCGCCCGATCCCGCCGCCGCGGCGCGCAGCTTGCGCGCCATCGTCGACGCCATGCTGGCGAAGCGGGGCGCATGATGGGCGTGCCCATCGCTCTGACCATCGCCGGCTCGGATTCCGGCGGCGGCGCCGGCATCCAGGCGGATCTGAAAACGTTTGCCGCGTTCGGCGTTTATGGCGCTTGCGTCATCACTGCGCTGACCGCGCAGAACACCAAAGGCGTGTTTGCCGTTCACGAGGTGCCGGCGGATTTCATTGCGGCGCAGATCGACGCCGTGTTTTCCGATTTCGATATCGGCGCAGTGAAGATCGGCATGCTGGGCAGCACGGCGGCTATTGACGCGGTCGCGGCCGGCCTCGAGCGCCATCATGCACGCAACGTCGTACTCGATCCGGTCATGGCGGCGACGTCAGGCGAAAAACTATTACGTTCGGACGCGCTCGGCGCGTTGCGCAAGCTGATCGCGCACGCAAGTGTGCTGACGCCCAATCTGCCGGAAGCAGCGGCGCTGCTCGACGTGCCGCAAGCGCGCGACGAGAGCGAGATGCGCGCGCAGGCGGACAAGCTTTTGGAGTTCGGCGCCGGTGCGGTGCTGATCAAAGGCGGTCACGCCAGCGGTCCGGAGGCCGTCGATCTTCTGGTCGAGCCGGCCGGCTCCACGCGTTTCACCGCGCCGCGGCTGCGGACCGGCAACGGTCACGGCACCGGCTGCTCTCTCGCCTCGGCGATTGCTGCCGGGCTCGCCAAGGGCTTTTTGCTCGGCGAGGCGGTGGGCGAGGCCAAGACCTTTGTGAGCGCCGCCATCGCCGCGGCGGACCGGCTCGAGGTCGGTTCCGGCCGCGGCCCGCTGCATCATTTTTTCAAGTGGTGGTAATTGCGATTAAGCCGTCGGCGCGCCGGGCTGTTTCAATGGATGCGCGCGAGCGAAGGCGTCGATTTGCGACAATTCGTCGACGATCCGAGTGAAGTTCGGAAACGGCGCGGTGTCGACATTGAAAAACTTCGCGCCTGCCGCCTGACTGGCGAGGCAGATATCGGCCATCGTGATCGTATCGCCGTGGCAATAGCGGCCGGTGGCTTTGTCCTTCAAATGCGCTTCGAGGGCGGTAAGCGCGGCTGTGTGCCAATGACGGCACCATTTGGCGACCGCCGCTTCGTCGAATTTGAATTCGTGCGCCAAATATTCGCGAACCCGCGGCACGATCAACGGGTGCGAATCGCAGGCGACGAGCTGGCTTAAGCCGCGCACGCGGGCGCGGCCGCGCGGGTCGCGCGGCAACAGCGGCGGCGTGGGATGGGTCTCGTCGAGATATTCGACGATGGCGAGCGATTCGAACAAGGCCGGCCCTTCGCCGTCGAGCAGCGCCGGGATCGCCATCATCGGATTGATGGCGCGATAAGCCGCTTCGCGCTGCTCGCCCTTCATGAGATTGACCTGGATTACATCGTCGGGCGTGATGCCCTTGAGGTTGAGCGCGATGCGCACGCGATAGGTCGCGAGCGAGCGCCAGAACGAAAATAGCTTCACGATATATCCCTCCTGCTGTGTGCTGCCCTATTGCCGGGCAGCTGGCTCAGCGACGCGTTGCTCTTTCGCGCCGACACGCATTCTATTTTTCGTCTATTTCTTCGCGCCGCCCGGATCGGCCTTCAGACCCGCCGCCTCGATGCCCCCAACCGCGATAATCTCGTCATTGTCTCCGGTATCGCCGGAAATGCCGACCGCGCCGACGATCTGACCGCCCGCGTCACGGATCAGCACTCCGCCGGGATTCGGCACCAGCCGCCCGTCGCTCGCCGCGACGATGGCGGCGAGGAAATTAGGGTTTTGCGCCGCCCGTTCCATCATCGTGCGCGAACCCCAGCCCATGCCAAGCGCCCCGTAAGCTTTGCCGACGGCGATCTCAAACCGAATGATCCCCGAGCCGTCCTCGCGCTTGGCGCAGACGACGTGCCCGCCGGGATCGAGCACCACCACGGTCTGCGGCATTTGTTTGAGCTCCCGTGCTTTCTTCAGCGCGGCGTCGACGATGGTGGAAGCTTGCGCAAGCGTAACGGCTGACATGGTGGCTCCGATGTGTTGGTAAGCGTTATTTCTGACCGCGGCCCGCCCAATAGGCCGAGACGGTGGAGATTTCGGCGGCGCCCGAGCGATGGCGCTTGGTTTCTTCGTAGCAAGCGAGGGTTTCTTCGAGAACCGGCAAGTTGATGCCGCGCGATTTGGCTTCGGCGAGCATGGCTTTCATGTCCTTGATGCCGCCATCGACGTTGAACGTGACCGGACCGGGATCGCCGCCCTTGAGCATCGCGGCAACACCTGGCGCGCGCACTTTGGCGATGGTGGCGGCGCCGGAGGTGTCGCTCAGCAAATCCATCAGCCGTCCCGGATCGACCGGCAGCGCATGCGCGAGCGCCAGCGCTTCGCCCAAGGCTTGCCAGTAGACCATCAGCGGCAGATTGACTGCGAACTTGAGCACCGCGCCTGAGCCAGCCGGCCCGGCATGTTCGAGGCGGCGGCAGAGTTGCTCGAGAATGGGTTTTGCGCGCGCGACGTCGGCGGCGTCGCCGCCCACCAGTCCGATGAGTTTGCCTTGCCGCGCCGGTCCGGTCGAGCCGCCAACCGGGCACTCGACGAAGGCGGCGCCCTCGGCGCGCACCGCTTCGGCCAGCGCCACTGCGGTCGCCGGTAATACCGTACTCATGTCGATAAACAACTTGCCGGCGACACCGCCGCTGAGCAGCCCCGATGGTCCCTTATAGACCGCGTCAAGCGCCGCCGCGTCGGTGAGGCTTGAAATGATGATGTCCGCGCGTTGCACCAACTCCGCCGGCGTCGCGGCAACCGTCGCGCCGGCGACCGCCTTGGCCTTGTCCAGCGTGCGATTCCAGACCGCAACCTCGTGCCCGACCTCGATCAGCCGCGCTGCAATGGCCGCGCCCATTTTCCCGACACCGGCGACACCGATCCGCATCCACGTCTCCTAGGCTTTCCGTCCCGGCGCGGACGATAGGCGATTGGCGCGCACCGAGAAAGCGGCTTGCGCAGGCGTGGAGCGGGTGTCATAGCGTCGCGTCCTTCAGGAAAAAGGGAGCGGGCAAGGAATGGTTTCGGGAAACAAAGGTGTCGTCGGCATCATCGGCCTCGGCATCATGGGCGGCGCATTTGCGGAAAATCTCGTCGCTGCCGGCTGGCGCGTCATCGGTTATGACATTTCGCCGGCGCGCCGGCGGGCATTGATGCGCGCCGGCGTCGAGATCGCCGCCGGCGCCGCCGGCGTCGCGCGCCAGGCAAAGACCATCATCACCAGTCTGCCCAAGCCCGAAGCACTCGCGGCGACCGCCACCGCAATCGCCAAAGCCGGCCTGCCGCGCCGCGTGATCGTCGAGGCGTCCACCTTCACCATCGACGACAAGAGCCGCGCCCAGGCGGTGCTGCATAAGGCCGGTCACGTGCTGCTCGATTGTCCGGTGAGCGGCACCGGCGCTCAGGCCAAGGTCAAGGATCTCGTGGTCTATGCGTCGGGCGGCTCCGCCGAGATCAAGCGCCTGCGCCCGATGTTTGCTGCCTTCGGCCGCGCCGTGTTCGATCTCGGCGAATTCGGCAACGGCAGCCGCATGAAATATGTCGCCAATTTGCTGGTCGCCATCCATAACGTGGCGAGCGCGGAAGCCATGGTGCTGGGCATGAAGGCCGGCCTACCGCCGCAGCTCATTTTCGATCTCATCAAAACCGGCGCCGGCAATTCGCGCATTTTCGAGCTGCGTGCGCCGATGATGGTGAAAGATCGTTACGACAATCCGACCATGAAAATCTCGGTGTGGCAGAAGGACATGGACGTGATCGGCAGCTATGCCCGCAAGATCAAGGTGCCGACGCCGATGTTCGACGCCTCGAGCCGGATCTATGAGAAGGCGCTGAAGAGCGGCCACGGCGCCGAAGACACCGCGGCGGTCTGCGCCGTGCTGGAGCGGATGGCGGGGGTGAAACGAGGCAGGAGCACGAAGAAAAGGCACTGAGGGCAAATTCTCTCTTCGCCTCGGGGAAGGTACAAAACGACTACGCCGCCGTTAGCGTTGGAATTTTCTTCAGCTTTCCCGCAAGATCGCGTTCGGCGACGGCCAAGTCATAGGCGCGCTGCAAATTGATCCAAAGATCGGGACCATTGCCGAGGAGCTTACCCAGACGCAATGCCATCCCTGGCGTCACCGGCTGCTTTTCGTCGAGAATGTCGTAAAGCGTCTGCCGTGAAACGCCGAGTAGCCGCGCAATCTCCGTCTTGGACTTGCCAAGAGCCGGCAGCACATCCTCGCGCAGCATCTCACCGGGATGCATCGGCTTTAAGCCGCGAACGAGCCGGTTCCTACTCATCAATGATAGTCCTCCAAATCCACGTCGACGGCGTCTTCGTCGTCCCAGGCAAACGTCACGCGCCAATTTCCACTCGCATCGATCGCGTATCGACCGCGATCCTTGCCCTTTAGCGCATGAAAGCGGGAACCCGGTATGTTCATTCCTTCGGGCGACTTGGCGGCGTTAAGCGCAAGCAGAATGCGACGAATGCGATCCGGATTCTGCACGCTCAACTTGGAAAGATCGCCGCGCTCCGCAAAGCGCCGTAATCCCTTGCTTCGGAACGATCGGATCACATGAACATTGTAAGGTAATGCCTTACAATTGTCCAGACCATTGCGACCGATTAAGCTGCGGCTCAAACTAGGAAGTCTCGGAGGAAAGCGCATGTCATCGCTTGAAGGCGAAACCCGCATGGCGGCGGTCGCGGGCGACCGGAAGACGCTTGAAGCGCGCAGCGAAACGCGCGACGGCATGCGCATCGACTGGAACGTGCCGATCGCGATGGACGATGGGCTTGTCCTGCGCGCCGACGTGTTTCGTCCTATCGCCGAGGGCCGCTATCCGGCGATCGTAAGCTATGGCCCCTACGCCAAAGGGCTCGCCTTCCAGGACGGCTATCCGAGCGCCTGGCAGCGCATGGTGGAACAGCATCCCGACGTCGCCGCCGGTACCAGCAACCTCTATCAGAGCTGGGAAGTCGTCGATCCGGAGAAATGGGTGCCGCATCATTACGCATGCGTGCGGGTGGATTCGCGCGGCGCCGGTTGCTCACCGGGCTTCATCGATCATTTTTCGCCGCGCGAGACCAAGGATTTCTACGACAGCATCGAATGGGCCGGCGTGCAGCCGTGGTCGAACGGAAAGGTCGGGCTTAACGGCATTTCCTATTACGGCATCAACCAGTGGCACGTGGCGTCGCTCGAGCCGCCGCATCTTTCCGCCATGTGCATCTGGGAAGGCGCCGCCGACTGGTATCGCGACATGACGCACCACGGCGGCATTCTCTGCACGTTCTGGGACAATTGGTACGACATGCAGGTCAAGACCGTGCAATACGGCGCCGGCGAGCGCGGCAAACGAAGCCGCGTGCACGGCGAATTGGTCTGCGGGCCGGAAATTCTTTCCGACGAACAGCTCGCCAAACACCGCAGCAATTTCGGCGCCGATATCGCCGCCCATCCGCTCGACGACGATTATCACCGCGCCCGTTCGCCGGTATGGTCGAAGGTGAAAGTGCCGTTTCTATCGGCGGCCAATTGGGGCGGGCAAGGGCTACACCCGCGCGGCAATTTCGAAGGCTTCGTGCGTGCGGCGTCGAAGCAAAAATGGCTCGAAGCGCACGGCATCGAGCATTGGACGCACTTCTACACCGATTACGGCCGCAATCTGCAACTACGCTTCTTCGACTATTTTTTGCACGGCAAGAAAAACGGCTGGGAGAAGCAGCTGCCGGTGCAGCTTCAGGTGCGGCATGTCGATTGCTTCGTCGAGCGCGCGGAGAAGGAGTGGCCGCTCAAGCGCACCAAATGGACGCGGTTTGATCTCGATCCGGCCAATGGCGCGCTCGGCGCGAAACCCACCAAGAAGAAAAGCGTACTTCGCTTCGCGGCGATGGGCGACGGCGTCACTTTCCTGACGCCGCCGCTTGCGCATGAGACGGAAATCACCGGACCGTCGGCTGTAAAACTGTTCGTTTCGTCCTCGACCGGCGATGCCGACATTTTCGTCGTGCTGCGCGTGTTCTCGCCCGACCTGAAGGAAGTGGTTTTCCAGGGCGCCATCGATCCGCATACGCCGGTCGGCCAGGGCTGGCTGCGCGCCTCGCATCGCCAACTCGACAAGAAGCTGTCAAAACCGTACCGGCCCTACCACACCCACACGAAAAGCGAGCCGCTCAAACCGGGCGAAATCGTCGCGCTCGATATCGAGATCTGGCCGACGTCGATTGTCGTGCCTGCCGGGCACCGGGTCGCGCTCACCATTCGCGGCAAGGACTACGTCTATCCCGGGGGAAGCGGCGGGCGGCTGTCGAATTTCAAGAACGAGCTCACCGGCTGCGGGCCGTTTCTGCATGACGATCCGCGCGACCGGCCGCCGCAGATCTTTGGCGGCGTCACCGGCTTGCATTTCGGCGGCACGGCGCGGCCGTATGTGCTGCTGCCAATCATTCCACCGAAAAGGAAATAATCGTATAAGCGTCGAGTGGGGAACACCGTTATGGCCGGCAGCCGCGATCGATACGGGCGCCGCAGCAAGGGGAGGGTGTGATGTCGCGTAAAGCACTGTCACGTAAAGTCTCGCGCCGGACCCTTTTGGCGGGCAGCGCGGCCGGAGCGGCCACGGCGCTGGCGCGTTTCCCGAGTCCGGCTATTGCCCAGGCCGCGCCGATCAAGATCGGCCTCCTCAGCGTGAAAACCGGACCGCTCGCCCAAGGCGGCATCCAGATGGAGCAGGGCGCGCTCACTTATTTGAAGGAAACGAACTACACGATGGCCGGCCGCAAGGTCGATTTCGTTTCCGCCGATACCGGCGGCGCTCCGGCCGGCGCCAAGACCAAGGTGCAGGAACTGGTCGAGCGCGACAAAGTCGACGTCGTCATCGGCCCGCTGGCGGCCTTCGAGCTCTACGCCATCAACGAGTATGTGCAACAACAGAAGATGCCGACGCTCAGCCTTGCCGCCGCCGACAACCTCACGCAGCGAACGCCGAACCCATACCTGATCCGGGCGTCGGCGACATCGTCGCAGGCGATGCAGCCGCTGGGCCACTATGCGGCGACCGAAATGAAGCTCAAGCGCGTCGTTGCGTTGGCGGACGATCTGTCTTTCGGCTACGAGGAGATCGGCGGCTTTCAGGCGGCCTTCGAGAAAGACGGCGGCTGCCTCGTCAGCAAGCTGTGGCCGCCATTGGTGACGCCCGACTATACGCCTTACGTCGCGCAGATCGCCGACTGCGATGGCGTTTCTCAGGGCTTTGCCGGCTCGAATCCGCTGCGCTTCATGAAGGCCTATGCCGATGCGGGATTGAAATATCCCGTGGTGACCGGTGAGGTCGGCGGCGACGACGCCTTGCTCAAGAGCTTCGGGCCCGAGGCGCTCGGCCTCGTCTCCTGTTGCCCCTACTCGCTCGATCTGGAGAGCGCGGCCAACACCCGCTTCATCGACGCAATGGTGAAGAATTTCAACGCCATTCCCGGCTTCTATGCCGCGGGCATCTACGTTAATTGCCAGGTGATCGAGGCGGGGCTGAAGGCGACCGGAGGCGATATCGGCAACAAGGACAAGTTCGTGGCGGCGCTCAAAGCGGTCAGTCTGACCGACACGCCGCGCGGGCCGATCAAGTTCGACCACTTCGGCAATGTCGTCGGCACGTTCTGCATTCGGCGCTGCGGCACCGAGGGCGCCAAATACGGCCTGAAGCTTTGGAACAAGATCGTCAAAACCTATGAGAATGTCAGTCAGTTCTGGACCTGGCCGGAGCAGGATTTTCTCGCGCATCCGGTCTATTCGCGCGACTATCCGCCGCTGCGGAAGTGTTGAAAAAAGCACGACAATAGCGGGTTTTGCAACTCGACTGGGCTTCGCCCAGGATGCATGAAATGATAACCTGACAGCCATGGTCTAAGGCCTATCGCGCAGGCGACGCACTAATTCGCAGGCGCCGCAAAAATCGCAGGCGCCAAAGGGAGGATACGAATGTCTCGGAAGCTTTTGTCTCGGAACGTCAGCCGCCGCGCGGTTTTGGCCGGCACCGCTGTGGGCGCGGCCGCCGCGCTGACCCGTTTTCCGGCGCCCGCCATCGCTCAGGAGAAGGCATTCAAGCTCGGCCTTCTGACGGTGAAGACCGGGCCGCTCGCTCAGGGCGGCATCCAGATGGAACAGGGCGTGATCACGTTCTTGAAGGAGACGAATTATACGATCGGCGGCCGCAAGGTCGATTTCGTCTCCGCCGATACCGGCGGCAATCCGGCCGGCACCAAGACCAAGGTTCAGGAACTGGTCGAGCGCGATAATGTCGACGTTATTCTCGGCCCACTCGCGGCTTTCGAACTGTATGCCATCAACGAATACATTCAGCAGCAGAAAATGCCGACGCTCAGTCTGGCGGCGGCCGACAACCTGACGCAACGCACGCCGAATCCCTACCTACTACGCGCCTCGGCGACTTCCTCGCAGGCGATGCAGCCGATGGGGCATTACGCGGCGACCGAACTCAAGCTCAAGCGCGCGTTCTGCATCGTCGAGGATTTCGCTTTCGGCTACGAGCAGATGGGCGGCTTCCAGGCTGCGTTCCAGAAAGACGGCGGCTGCGTCGTCAACAAGCTCTGGCCGCCGTTGGTGACGCCCGACTATACGCCCTATGTCGCCCAGATCAGCGATTGCGACGTCGTCTGCCAAGGCTTCGCCGGATCGAACCCGCTGCGCTTCATGAAGGCCTATGCCAGCGCCGGGTTGAAGTATCCGGTGGTGACCGGCGAAACCGGCGCCGACGACGCGCTGCTCAAGAGCTACGGCGACGAAGCGATCGGTCTCGTCAGTTGCTGCCCCTACACGCTCGACGTCGAAACCGACGCCAACAAGCGCTTCATCGACGGCATGCTGAAAAATTACAACGCCGTTCCGGGTCAGTATGCCGCTCTGCTCTACGTCAATTGCCAGGTGGTCGATGCCGCGCTGAAGGCGACCGGCGGCGATGCCAGTGACAAGGAAAAGTTCATGGCCGCGCTCAAAGCGGTCAATCTGACCGACACGCCGCGCGGGCCCGTTAAGTTCGACCACCTCAACAACATCATCGGCACCTTCTATGTCCGCCGCGTCGGGACCAAGGGCGCCAAGTACGGGCTGAAACTCTGGAACGAGGTCATCAAGACCTACGAGAACGTAAGTCAGTTCTGGACCTGGCCGGAGGCGGAGTTCCTGGCCCATCCGGTCTACTCGCGCGATTATCCGCCGCTGACCAAGTGCTGAGTATTCTTCCGTGACCGTGGCCCGGATCGAGCCGATGGGTCCGGCCCGTAGTGGCCGGCCCGATGACAGGCTCCGCGAAATCCGGGAATGGTGTTTGCGACAGTCCCCGGATTGCGCCACCGGGTCGCGCCAAGGGCGCGCCCGATGGAAAACACGGCGCAATCCGGGCTACGAAACTGCAGGGCGGCGGGTATGACATTCTGGCTGCTGCTCACCGTCAACAGCGTGACGTTCGGCGGCCTGTTGTTCTTGTTGTCGGCCGGATTTTCGCTGATCTTCGGGTTGATGCGTATTCCCAATTTGACGCACGGCTCGATGTTCATGGCCGGCGCCTATCTCGGCTCGTCGCTTTTGTCCGGTGCGCTCGGAACCGTGTTGAACTTCTGGGTGGCGGCGATCATCGCCGCGCTCGAGGTCGCGGTATTGGGCGCGCTGATGGAGCGGCTGTTGCTGCGCCGGCTCGCCGGCCAGCAATTGGCGCAGGTGCTGGTGACTCTCGGCGTTTCTTTCATGGCCGCTGATCTCTGCCTGATGGGGTGGGGCGGCGATCCGATCTCGGTGGCGACGCCGCCGCATCTCGCCGGCTTCGTTCGCTTCGCCGGCGCCGCTTTCCCGCTGTACCGCATGGCGGTGATCCTGATCGCGGTGGTGTTCGCCATCGCGCTGTGGTTGATGCTCGAACGCACGCGGCTCGGCGCCATGATCCGCGCCGGCGTCGATGATCCGCAGATGGCGCGCGTGGTCGGCATCCGAGTGTCGCAGCTCTTTACCGTCGTATTCGCGCTCGGCGCCGGCTTGGCCGGATTCGCCGGGATCATCAGCGGCCCGATCCTGTCGGTCTATCCGGGCCTCGATCAGGACATGCTGCCGCTGGCTCTGGTCGTCGTCATCCTGGGCGGCACCGGAAGCTTGCTCGGCTCATTCGTCGGCAGCATCATCGTTGGCTTTATCTATAATTTCGGCCAGGCGCTGTTGCCGGAACTCGCCTATTTCGTGTTGTTCCTGCCGATGGTGCTCGTCCTGGTGTTGCGGCCGCAGGGTCTGTTTGGAGGTCAGATCCTGTGAACAGGTCCGCGGCAAGTCCAGTCCGTGACAAGTCCGGTGACGAGCGAGTTGACAGGCGGCGTAATGGCGCGCCGCGCCGCCATCGCCGTCGCCATCCTGGCGCTGATCGCCGTGCCATACGCGATCCAGCAAGTCTATTACGTCAATATCGCGAGCCAGGTTCTGCTCTATGCGGTGTTCGCGCTGGGGCTCAACGTGCTGGTCGGTTATGCCGGCTTGGTGTCGCTCGGCCACGCCGGCCTGTTCGGCGTCGCCGCTTATGTCGTCGCTTATCTGCTTGCCGCCGGGTATGGCCACGCTGTCGCAATCCCGGCCGGGCTCGCCGCGGGTCTTGTCGCTACCGCGGGATTTGCCGCGCTGGCGCTGCGGGCGACCGGCATCAGCTTCATCATGATCACGCTGGCGCTCGGCGAGATCATCTGGGGGCTCGCTTATCGCTGGATCAGCATCACCGGCGGCGATAACGGAATCAGCGTGTCGACGCGGCCGGCGCCATTCGGCCTGTCGCTCGATTCGCCGCGCGCGTTTTACGATGCGACGCTTGCCGTTTTTCTGCTCGCGGTCGCGGCGGTGGCGATCTTCGTACGTTCGCCGTTCGGCGCCGCGCTCTGCGGTACGCGCGACCAGCCGCGCCGCATGAACGCACTTGGCTATCACGTCTGGATGATCCGGTTCGGGGCCTTCATGTTCTCCGGCCTATTGACCTCCGCCGCCGGCATTCTGTTCGTCTATTACACCGAGTTCATCAGCCCGCAGGCACTGGCGCTCACCGCCTCGGCGGAAGGCTTGCTGATGGTGATCTCGGGCGGCGCCGGAACGCTGCTCGGGCCGGTGGTCGGAGCGGCGCTGGTCGTCATCGTCAAGAACGTGGTGAGCGCCTATATCACGCGCTGGAATTTCATGCTTGGCGCCATTTTCGTCGCCATTGTCGTGTTCATGCCGGAAGGGCTGGTGCCGGGCGCCGTGCGGCTGACGCGCTCGACGTGGCGGGCGGCGAGCCGGCAAAAGAACACGGCCGGGACAACGGCCGCATCCGCCACGGGGCCGCAGCCATGACTGTAGCCATGACTGCTGCCATGACCGCAACCGCGACTGCGCCTGCGCTCGCCGTCAGCAATCTGTGCAAGTCCTTCGGCGGCTTGCGCGTCACCACCAATGTCAATCTCGATGTCGCCGCCGGCGAACGCCGTCTGATCATCGGCCCGAACGGTGCCGGCAAGACCACGTTGTTCAATCTCATCACCGGCGAGATCGCGCCCGACTCAGGCTCGGTGGCGCTGTTCGGCCGCGACATTACCAAGACGCCGAGCCGCAAGCGCAGCCATCTCGGTATGGCACGGACCTATCAGATCATCACATTATTCACGCACGACACGATCGAGCGCAACGTCACGCTGGCTTTGCTCGGGCTGTCGCCGCTGCGCTGGAACCCGCTGCTTGCGCTCGACCGGCAGCATCAGTTGATCGAGCAGGGCCGCGCGGCGCTCAAGCGCGTCGGCCTCGAACATATCGCCGCGCGACCGCTGGCGCAGACCTCCTATGGCGAACGGCGGCGGGTCGAGATCGCCATGGCGCTGGCGCAAAATCCGAAACTGCTGCTGCTCGACGAGCCGTTCGCCGGCCTGTCGATCGACGAACGCCAGGACGTGCGCAAGCTGCTCACCGCCATTCCGCGCGACGTCACCATCGTGATGATCGAGCACGATATGGACACCGCGCTCGATCTTGCCGACCGTATCACGCTGTTGCACTTCGGCGAGGTGATCGTCGAAGGCACCCGCGCCGAAGTGGTGGCCGATCCGCGCACGCGGGAGGTCTATCTTGGCGAATAGCGCGCTTGAGCTTCGCGGCATCGACGCCTTCTATGGTGACAGCCACGTATTGCAGCAGGTGTCGTTCCAGCTCGGCGAGGGCAGGCTGTTGGGCCTGCTCGGGCGCAACGGCGCCGGCAAATCGACCTGCATGAATGTCAGTGTCGGGCTATTGCCGCCGCGCGCCGGCAACGTCGAAGTATTCGGCGCCGCGGTCACGCGACTGCCGCCGGAATCGATCGCGGCGCACGGCGTCGCGCTGGTGCCGCAAGGCCGCCGCGTTTTCAAAAGCCTCACCGTGCGCGAAAACCTGATGGTCGCCGCGCATGCCGGCTTCGCGACCCGTCACGCGCCCTGGGTCGAGGATACGGTCTTCGCCATGTTCCCCCGCCTTGCCGAGCGCCGCGGGCAGCTCGCCGGCTACCTGTCCGGCGGCGAGCAGCAAATGCTCGCCATCGGCCGGGCGCTGATGGCCAATCCGCGCGTCCTCTTGATGGACGAGCCGTCCGAAGGGCTGGCGCCGCAGATCGTCGCCGAGGTCATGGCGACCATCCGCAAGCTGAAGGAAAGCGGGCTTTCCATCGTTCTGGTCGAACAGAGCCCGAAGCTCGTTTTCGACATCGCCGACGACATCGTCATTCTCAACTCGGGCCGCGTCGCCGTGGTCTCGACGGCCGAGAGACTCAAAGCCGACGGCGTCGATTTGCGCCAGCATCTCGGGGTGTTTTAGGGAGTGTCACTTAGGCTCGCAGAGGGCTATTCATTCATTCCTTTGTCACGACAATGTCTGACGATGACGGTCCCTTTCCGGTTACGCTTGACCGATCCGCGCGATCACATCGGCAGGAACGATATTGCAAATCTTAAAGCGCACCGTCACGATGGCGCTGCGGGGTTTTGGAGGGGCACTACGTGATTACCGTTCCCGAATTGGCGGCAGAGGCTCTCGGATCTTTCCTCCACGAGCACATGAGCCGCAGATTCTCTACGACGCACGCCCACCTGACCGAGCTCGTTCCTTCCGTGGCCCGATTGGCGATCGAATGCATCGGCAATAGCGATGCGCTCTACCACAATGTCGAGCATACCATGCTGGTGACGCTGGTCGGCTATGACATCATGAAAGGGCGTTCGTTGCTGACGCCGACCTATCCCAGCGATTACGCGCATTTGCTCGTCGCCTGCCTGTTGCACGACATCGGTTACGTGCGGGGTATTCTCAAGGGTGATGGCGCGGACGGCTACGTCGTCGACGCCAAGGGCAATAAGGCCAAGCTGCCGCGCGGATCGTCCGATGCGGCGCTGTTGCCGCATCACGTCGACCGCTCGAAGCTTTTCGTGATGGACCGCATTTCCAAGATCGAACTCTTGGACGCCGAGCGGATCGCCCGCGCCATCGAATTCACCCGCTTCCCGTCGCCGTACGTGCCAGACGATGACGACGAAGAAGGTCTGATGGTGCGGGCCGCGGATCTGATCGGGCAGCTTGGCGATCCGCATTACCTGCGCAAGGCGAATGCGCTCTATTTCGAGTTCGAAGAAGTGGGCATGAACAAGCAACTCGGCTACACTTCGCCGGCCGATCTCACCGATCTCTATCCGCAGTTCTACTGGAACAGCGTGTCGCCGCACATCCAGAGCGCCATCCGCTATTTGAATGTCACTTCGAGCGGACGGCAGTGGATCGCAAACCTCTACAGCAACGTGTTTCGCGCCGAGCGCGATCTCAGCCTGTGCGGCCCGCAGCGCTAAGAGTCCGTTTGCTCTTGTCATGATAGTGTTATGCCCGACGATCCATCTTTCGCCGAAGTGATGTGCGGGCAAAGGGAAGTCGGATGCGTGCGGTTTGGATGCTCGCCAAGCGTCGTGCTCTTTCATGACTTCGATTGCGCCCGGTGACGTGAGCGACCCCGCAGTGTCCAAGACCGGCCCGGCCGCCCTCGCTTTCACCGGCCTGACGGCGCTCGGCATCGTGTTCGGCGATATCGGCACGAGCCCGCTTTACACGCTCAAGACCGCCTTCGATTTTCTCGGCGGCGAAGCCACGCCGGAACGTATCCTCGGCATCCTGTCGCTGGTGTTTTGGACGCTGTTCGTCGTCACGTCGCTTAAATACGTGGCGGTCGCCATGAGCATCGACAATGACGGCGAGGGCGGCATCTTGGCGTTGATGTCGCTCGTCGGCGTCAAGCGGCGGCATCGGCCGGCCATCATCGTCGCGGGTTTGCTCGGCGCGGCGTTGATCTATGGCGACGGCGCGATCACGCCGGCAATTTCCGTCCTCTCGGCGCTCGAAGGCCTTGAAATTGCGGCGCCGTCTTTCAGCCATTACGTCGTGCCCGCCGCGGTCGTCATCCTGGCATTGCTGTTCGCGGTCCAGCCGCTCGGCACGTCGCGCATCGGCGCCGCATTCGGGCCGATCATGGCGTTCTGGTTCGTAACGATCGGGGCGCTCGGTCTGTGGGGCATCGCGCGCAATCCGTCGGTGCTGCTCGCGATCAATCCGCTCTATGGCGTGCGCCTGCTCGCCGGAGGCGGGCTGCACGGCTTCTTGGTGCTGGGCGGGATTTTCCTCTGCGTGACCGGCGCCGAGGCGCTCTATGCCGACATGGGACATTTCGGCAAGGGCCCGATCCGCTTCGCCTGGTCGTGGATCGTTTTTCCCTGCCTGGTCCTGAATTATGCGGGCCAGTCGGCGATCGCCTTGAGCGGTGAATCGATTGCCAACAACATCTTCTACCGGCTGTGCCCGCAATCGCTGCTCGTTCCGTTGATTTGCTTGGCGACCGTGGCCACCATCATCGCCAGCCAATCCATCATCACCGGCGCCTTCTCGATGACCCGGCAGGCGATCCAGCTCGGCTGGCTGCCGCGTCTGCACATCACTCAGACTTCGGATAAGGGCTACGGCCAAATCTATGTCGGCGTCGTCAATTGGCTGTTGATGGCGGTCACCATTGCGCTGACGCTGGTGTTTCACAGGTCCGACGATCTCGCCGCCGCCTACGGCGTTGCTGTCTCGCTGACCATGCTGATGACGTCTTTCCTCTTGTTCATCGCCATGCGCGAGATTTGGCAATGGAACCTCGCGGTCAGCGCCGCCACCGCCGGCCTGTTCGTCGTTGTCGACGCCGGTTTTTTCGCGGCGAATTCGCTGAAGATCGCCGATGGCGGTTATGTGCCCCTGCTTCTTGCCGCGGCCGTCTACGGGCTGATGCTGGTCTGGCATCGCGGCACGGTCGCCGTCGCGCATAGTCTGGAGCAGGCGCCGGTCGCGGTGCCGGAATTTCTCGCCGATATCAAGAGGCGTGGCGTTCCCCGCGTGCCGGGAACGGCGGTCTTTCTCACGCGCACGGCGAGCGGGGTGCCGCCGGTCCTGCTCTGGCATTTACGGCAAAACCGCGCGCTTCACGAGCGCGTCGTGGTCTTGCGGGTCGCCACCGAATCGAAGCCGCGGGTGCGTTGGCCCGAGCTGATGACGGTGGTGCGCGAAGGCGACAGTCTGTGGCGCGTGACCGCGCATTTCGGCTTCATGCAGCGCCCCGATATTCCGCGTCTATTGGCCGAGGCGCAGAAGAAAGGTTGCGAAGTGCCGCTCGACGACGTGACCTATTACGTCGGCCACGAGAGCATCGTGCACCGCGAGCGCGGCGCGGTGCTGCCGGTCTGGCAGGAGAAACTGTTCGCCGCCATGGTGCGAAACGCCGCGCACGTCACCGACTATTTCCGGCTGCCGAGCGAGCAGGTTGTCGAGATCGGCCGCCAGATTTCGATCTAAGATCTTTCGACAGCCCCGGCGAATGACGCCGCGAAAAGGCGGTTGTGCCGGACGCCGCTATCGAGCAGATTGCGCCCCCTATCCTTGCCGCTGCGGCGGCGAGATGCGAGCAAGGAACGATCATGCCGGAACTCTGGAACAAGTACGGCCCGACCGCGGCGCGCAAGCACGGCAAGCCCGGCCGCGAGCTGCGGCCGCGGAGCGTCACCATCGACATTCACGCCCATGTCGACGTGCCGGAAGCGGCGAAATTTGTCGCCCCGCATCTCGATATGGCGACCGTGCCGCTGGCGCATTTCGCCACGGCGGATTCCAAAGCGCTCACCCAGAAACAGGCCGCCGATATCAGCGCGCGGCGCGGTCACGAGCACCGGCTTGCCGATCTCGACGCCATGGGCATCGACGTCCAGATGATCGCGCCGCCGCCGCTGCAATGCTATTACACGGTGCCGCTCGACGTCGCGGTGAAGGCCGCGCAGATCGTCAACGACGGCATCGCCGAATTTTGCGGAAAATATCCCGACCGTCTCAAGGGCTTCGGCTCGGTGCCGATGCCGGACGGCCAGGAGGCGGCAAAGGAGCTCGATCGCTGCGTCAACAAGCTCGGCTTTACCGGCGTCGAGGTTTTGACCAACGTCGCCGGCAAGGAACTGTCCGATCCGGCCTTCGCGCCGTTCTGGAAAAAGGCCGAACAGCTCGGCGTGCTGGTGATGATCCATCCCAACGGCTTCACCGAGGCGTCGCGCTTTGAGCGCTTTTATTTCAATAACGTCATCGGCAATCCTCTGGAGACGACGATCGCGTTGCATTATCTGATCTTCGACGGCGTGCTCGAACGGCATCCCAAGCTCAAAATACTGGCGGTGCACGGCGGCGGCTATCTCGGCGCCTATCCGGGCCGCATCGATCACGCCTGGGGCGCGCGCTCGGATGCGCACGGCGATCTGCCGCAACCGCCGACCGCCTACCTCAAGCGCATCTATGTCGACACGGTAGTGTTCACGCCGTATCAGCTCGCCGAACTGGTGCGCGTGTTCGGCGCCGATCACGTCGTCATGGGCACCGACTATCCGTTCGACATGGCCGATTACGACCCCGTCGGTCATGTCGCGTCGGTCGAGGGTTTCGACGCCGCGACCGTCGCGGCGCTGGCCGGCGGCAATAGCAAGAGGCTCCTCGGGCTGTAGCGGGTGAGCCATGAATCTCGCGCCGCTCCTCGACGCCGCGCCGGCAATCCGCATTCATGCTTTCGCCGCCATGACCGCGTTTGCGCTGGGCGTGGTTCAGTTGGCGGCGCCGAAGGGCACGCTGCCGCATCGCACGCTGGGCTGGATTTGGGTGGCGCTGATGCTCGTGGTCAGCGTCACCGCCTTTTTCATTCATCAAATTCGCATGTGGGGACCGTGGAGCCCGATCCACCTGTTGGCGATCTTCACGCTGGTCACGCTGCCCATCGCGGTGCTCGCCGCGCACCGGCATGACGTCGCGCGCCACCGCCGCGTCATGATCGGCATTTTCGTCGGCGCGCTGGTGATCGCCGGAATTTTCACCCTCGCGCCCGGCCGCATCATGCACGCGGTGGTGTTCGGTTCCTGAACGTTACAAGTTACTTGGCGGCCGGTGGGGGAGCCGGCGGCGGGGCCATTTGGCCTGAGGGTGCCAGGGCAGGCGGTGACATCTGCGCTGGCGCAGGCGGAGTTGATGCAGGAGGCGCGGGCGGCGGCGGATTTGCGATCCGCGCATAGACGGCGCCGGGGATAACCGCCATCACGAACACGTTCGGCGATTCTTTCGTCCCGAACGGCCCTGGGACCTGATGCGACACCGGCGGCAGGCTCTTGAGATAAGCCGCGATCGCCAGCGCATCCGATTTCGTCATGTTCGCGTAGTTGTCGTAGGGCATGGCCGGCGCGAGCTTGCGTCCCTGCGGCGTCACCCCGGTGGTCAATGCGGTCACGATTTGCGCCGCCGTCCAATTGCCCAACCCGGTCGCCTTGTCGGACGTCAGATTGGGCGCGACGAAAACGCCAAGCCCGGGAATGGCAAATCCGACGTCCGAGCCGGCAAGGAATTTGCCCGCCTCCTCCTTGCCGAGGAAATGACCCGGCGTGTGGCAGTCGGTGCAGCTCCCCACGGAGACGAGATATTTGCCGCGCGCGATCTCGTGCTTATTTGCGGCACGCGCCATCGGCACGCCCAAACTCAGGCCGGCAAGCAGGACGGCATACGACAACCGGCGTAATTGCAGTTTCACGATGATTCCCCCACTGGCTGATGATCACGTCGGCAACGGACGCCGCAATACTGCCTCCGGCGAAGCATTGCACGAATAACGCCGGTCTGGGAATATCCGGTATCGTCAGGGAGAGCGAACGGGATGGAACGATCCGCCGGCAAGATCATCGACATCAGTCTCGAACTCGATCCCCGAAATTTCGGCATGCGGACTCCCGCCGGTTTTGCGAAGGACCTCCAATTCGCCATGGAGGTGCTCAAAGAGCACGATGCACTGGGCGGCGCGGGCCAGATCGTGCGCGGCGTGCACATGCGTCTGCATGCCGGCAGTCACGTGGATGCGCCCGAGCACAACGTGCGCGGCGGCACGCAGATTCATCAACTTCCGCTCGAGCTTTTCATCGGCGAGGCGATCATCGCCGACCTGCGCGACAAAATGCCCGGCAAGGCGATTACCGAAGGCGATCTCGAAAGCGCGATTGGCGCGCGGCTAAAGCCTGGCGACCGCGTGCTCTTGCGTACTGACCACAACAACGCATACGACGGCGGCTCTGACAAATGGATGAAGCTGTCACCTTATCTGACCATCGGCGCAACCCGATGGCTGATCGATAATGAAGTCGTCATCGTCGGCTACGATTTCTATCACGGCAACGACGAACCCGACGCACCGCGCGTTTTCCATAATTCGCGGACGTTGAGCGAGCACGGTGTGATCACCATGCCGTATCTGAAGAATCTGGACCGGATCGCGAAAGAGCGGTTCACGCTGATCGCGCTGCCGCTCAATATTATCGGTGCGGAGGCCTCGCCGGTGCGCGCCGTCGCTTTGACCTGACCGCAAGTCTATAACGAGAAAAATTGCTCGGGGAGGAATTAGCCGTGAAGCTCATCAGATTCTGCGCGCTCGCTTTCGCTCTCGTTGCCGTCGCCTGTGGATGGGCGCAAGCGCAAGAGCGCTATCCGTCGCGAGTGATAACAATCGTCGTGCCGCTGAGTCCCGGCACGGCGATGGATATCCAAGGCCGGCTCTTCGCCAAGGGTCTGGCGCAGCGGTTCGGCTATCAGGTTGTCATCGTCAATCGGCCGGGCGCCGGCACGCTGATCGGCGCCGAGACGGTCGCCAATGCGGCGCCTGACGGCTACACGATCCTGCTCGCCAATTCGGCGCATGCGATCCTCGGGACGATGAATAAAAATCTGCCGTTCGATCCGGTCGCTGATTTCGCGGGCATTTGCATGATTGGGATCGCGCCGACCGTCGTCACGGTTGCGCCGTCCCTTGGCGTCCATAACTTGCGGGAATTCGTCGCGCTGGCAAAGGCAAAACCCGGCACCGTCAATTACGGCTCTGCGGGCATCGGCACTGCGACCCATCTCGCAGGAGCCTATTTCGCGCTGCAGACCGGCACGCAGCTCGTCCATGTCCCTTATACCGACAGCCAGGTCATCCTCACCGACCTGCTTGGAGGACACATCCAAGCCACCTTCGCCCCGGAGGCGTTTACGCTGCCGCTCTTACAGGATGGGAAGTTGCTGGCGCTCGCGGTCGCCGACAAGGAGCCCGTTAGCGATCCGATCAAGATTCCCACGGCACTGTCTCAGGGAGTCGATTACGTCAACGCCACTTGGTACGGCTTTCTCGCGTCCGCGAAGACGCCGCGCAGCGTGTTGCAAACGCTTCACGACGCCATCGTCGAAGTCGGCAAAGATCCGGAGATCCAGGCCCGAATTCGCCAGCAAGGAATCACCCCGGCGACGAATGTCGGGCTTTCCGACTTCGACAAATATATCCGCAAAGATATGGCGCGGCTCGCGCCGCTGCTGGCGACGATCGGACGGTCAAATTGACGGGTAACTATCGGGCCGACATTTCAACGAGCGCCGCGACGAACGCCAGGACGGCCGGCACGATCATCGCATAACCGATTAGCGGCCGCCGCTAAGAACGCCGCCGCTTTTTCGCCGGCTTCAAGCGGTGCACGGTGGCGGAAACGCCGGCGCTGCGCCGCAGCGCCTCTTTGAGGTCGACCGGCCGGCCGTGCTTTTTCAAGAGATCGCGGAACGCCTCGTCGGCCAGTTCCGCAAAGTCCTTCATCTGGTCGCGGCCGAGAAGATCGATCGCGCGCCAGGTCTCGTCGTCGAGCTGGACGCGCTTGCCCGGCATCAGCTCGCTTTCTTATGCCGCGCGTGATTGCGCGTCTGCGCGCGCGTCGCTTTCTTTGAAGCGTTCTTGGGCGCACTCGCGCTCGCGCCTGCGGGCGGGCGCCGCGCGCCGCCGCCGCCGCCGGCCTTGACGCTTTGCCGCAACGCATCCATCAGATTGATGACGTTCGACGGCTCGCGTTCCTTGGGCCGCTCGATCTTTTCGCCTTTCTGCTTCTTACGCAGCAAATCCTTGAGCGCATCCTCATACTGATCTTTGAATTCCGCCGGCTTGAAGTGCCCCATCTTGGTCTCGACGATGTGGATCGCCAGATCGAGCATGTCCTTCGGAATCTTCTCGTCTTCGACGGTGTCGAAATATTCGTCTTCCTTGCGCACCTCGTAGGGGTAGCGCAGCGTCAGCC
Source organism: uncultured Alphaproteobacteria bacterium (assembly GCA_963780925.1). GTDB lineage: Bacteria > Pseudomonadota > Alphaproteobacteria > Rhizobiales > Xanthobacteraceae > BOG-931. Next base: position 287,006 of record CAWAEV010000026.1, read on the forward strand.
CGACCATGCCTTTGCCGCGCGCTTCGAGCGCGATGATGTGTTCGCGCGAGGTGAACACCACCTTGCCGAGCGCCACCATGCCTTCCTTGCGGATCGCCTCGCGGATCACGGCAAAGGCCTGCTGGCCGACTTCGCCGTCCGGCACGATGTAGTAGGGATCGCGCAGATAAAGCTCGTCAATCTCGCTGCGCGGCACGAATTCCTCGATGTCGATGACGTGCTTGCTCTCGATGGCGACGGCTTCGAGTTCTTCCGGCTCGAGCTCGATATACTCGCCCTTGGCGAGCTCGTAGCCCTTGACGATAGCGGCGTTGTCCACCTCGTCGCCGGTATCGGCATCGACCTTCTTGTAGCGGATGCGGTTACCGGTCGCTTTGTTGAGCTGGTGGAAGCTGATCTTTTCCCGCTCCGAAGTCGCCGGGAACAGTGCGATGGGGCAGGAGACGAGCGACAGCTTCAGATAGCCTTTCCAATACGCGCGCGGGGCCACGATGTTACTCCACTCTTACGGAATGCTGATTCAACGATACCAGGGAACCGGCGTTCCACAAGCCAATCCGCCGGCGGTTGGTTATCAACCGTTTCTTCTTTGTTCTTTTCGGCAAAGAGCCTAGACTTGGTGTCATTCGATGATTCGCGAGTGCAGATCGTGCCGGCAAGCAGCGCATTGAGAAAAGAGCCGAGAACCGCGGAAAAACCCAAGCCGCGGCTGTTTCACGCCCGGATGGTGGTGACGCGGGTCGAAGAATGGTGCGTCGAAGCCGAGACCGCCGCGGAGGCGGAAGCGTTGCTGGTGTCCGGCGCCGGCCATCGCTGCGCGCCGGGCGAGAGCATCCAGGTCGAGCTCGAGCAGCTGATCGGGGAATAGCGCCCGACGCAGTAGCGAATTTTCGCTATTTTGCCCAAGCTTAAAGGCGAACGGACTGGCGCCTCTGAAATAAGGCGAGCGACGCTGCCGTCGCAAGTCGGACATTTCGCGGTGTAAGCTTGGCTCGAAACGAGCCGGCGGCCGGCGGATTTACAGGCATTTCGGTTGAGTCATCATTCGGGTGTCATGACGGCGGCTGATGTGACGGCTGAAGCCTTGAGCCTGCCGGCAGGCGCGGGCGCGGTAAAATTTCTCGGCAAGGAGGCGGCCTATTGGCGGCTGCGCATCAAAGGCGCTGCGCTGCTTGTGCTCACGCTCGGCATCTATCGCTTCTGGTTCGCAACCGACGTGCGCCGTTATCTGTGGTCGAATACCGAGATCGGCGGCGAGACGCTGGAATATACCGGGCTTGCCACCGAGCTCCTCGGCGGCTTCCTGATCGCGGTCACTATCGTCGGTCCGCTCTACACCGCGATCGCCACGGTCGCGCTGGCGCTCGACACCGCGACGACCACAATTGCCGCCATCGGCTTTTTACTGCTGGTGCTGCTCAGTCAGTTCGCGCTGTACCGGGCGCGCCGCTATCGGCTGACGCGCACGGTGTTCCGCGGCGTGCGTTTCGATCAGCACGGTTCGGCTTGGCGCTACGCGGTCTATGCGCTGCTGTGGTGGACGCTTGCCGTGATCACGCTCGGGCTCGCTTATCCGTGGGCGCAGGCGAGCCTGCAACGCTATAAGATGCATCATACCAGCTACGGCGACCTGCTGGGTTCCTTTGCTGGATCGGGATCGGCGCTGTTCTGGCGCGGCTTGCCGATCTGGCTCGTTGTCGTCGGCCCGGTGGTCTTGGCCTTTATCGCGCTCGCCCGCTTGGTCGATTGGAACGCGCTCAATGCGATGATGGCGCAGGGCGCCACCAAGCCGCTGGCCTTGCTCGTCGGCAACACCGGGCTCGACGTCTTCGTCGTCGTCACGGCGACGGTCGGCATCAGCATCGCCATGGCGCTGGCGCTCTTTCCGCTGTTTGCCGCCGTGATGATGCGCTGGTGGATTTCCGGCCTGCGCTTCGGCACTATGACGGTGCGCTCGCATTTATCCACGGCAAAGGTCTATCGTTTCTATCTGCGCTTTCTGCTCTACGTACTGTCGTATTTGCTCGTAGTGACGGCAAGCGGCGGCGTGTTCGTTTTCCTCAGCGACAAACTGGTCGGATCAAGTCACAATTCCATGCCGGCCGAGCTTCTCGTCAGCGCAATCACGCTTGCCATCTATGTCACGATGGTGCTTGGCGCCTCGACCATCTATCAGGTCGTGGTCACCTTCGCGATGTGGCGGCTCGGCGTGCAATCGGCCGAGCTGACGGGCGTGGAGGCGCTCGACGGTGTGCGCGCGAGCGGCGCGCCCAATTCGGCGCTCGGCGAAGGACTGGTCGATGCGCTCGGCGTCGGGGGAATCTGATGCAGCCTTGGCGGTCGGCAGAAAAATGACTGACGCGCCCGCAATGCATGCGCCGCCGCGCGGACCGGCCGTCTATTTCGACGGCACGTCGAGCGCGCGCAACGACGTCGTCGTCGAGGCTGGCGCCACCGCCCTGCGGATCCTCGCCGCCCGCAACCGCGATCAGGAGACGCTGCTCGACGAATGGACTTATGTCGAATTGCGCCGCATGTCGGCGCCCGAGGGCGTGCTCCGCCTCGGCCGGCGCGGCGAAACATTGCTGGCGCGGCTCGAAATCCGCGCGGCGGAACTCGCCGCGGCGATCGAAGACCGCGCCGAGGCGCTCGATCGCGGCGGTGCCGCGGAACGGCGGCTGCGCCGCAACGTCGTAGCTTTGAGTTTTGCCGCCGCGGCTTCGCTTGTCGTCACCGCGGTTTTCGGCCTGCCGGCTCTGGCGAGCCGCATTATTCCGTTCGTTCCACTTGCGGTCGAGCACAAGCTCGGCGACGAGATCGACAAGAACATCCGCGGCGCGCTCGACAACCAGCATCTCGGAGCAGGTTTCGCCTGCGGCGCGGCGCCGAGCGAAACGGCGGGACGCGCCGCGCTCGACAAACTGGTCGGCAAGCTCGAAGCGGTCGCTGCGCTACCGTTTGCCCTGCATGTCGAAGTGGTGCGCCGCGCCGAGCCGAACGCCATGGCGCTGCCCGGCGGTCACATTTATGTCGACGACCGGGCTGATCGCCAAAGCGCAGACGCCGGACGAATTGGCCGGCGTGCTGGCGCACGAAATCGGCCACGTCGCCCATCGCGACGGCACGCGGACCGTGTTGCAGACGGCGGGCCTGTCGTTTCTGTTCGGCATGATGCTCGGCGATTTCGTCGGCGGCGGCGCCGTCGTCATCGCCGCCAGGACCGTGCTGAAATCGTCCTATTCGCGCCGGGTCGAGGCGGCGGCGGACGCCTACAGCGTGGATTTGATGCAAAAGGCGGGCGGCGACCCGCATGCGCTCGCCGTTATCCTCAAGCGCATCGTCGGCGACAAGAATGAGGGAATGAAACTCCTGCTCGATCATCCGGAGACCAAGGACCGGATCGCCGCGATCGACGCGGTTGCGGTCACCGGCGCGCCAGTGCCGCTCCTTGACGCGGCGGACTGGACCGCGCTGAAACAGATTTGCGCCCCACTGCCGGCGAATGCTACCGGCAACGTCATCGCCCATTAGCCGGATCCGTCATGCGCCGCCGCATCCTCAACGATCAGCCGATCTCGCGGCTTGCCGTCTGGGCGCGGCGCATTGCCTTGTTTTCGCTCGCGGCGACATTCATCGCCGTCATTATCGTGCGCTCTGGCGCGCTCGACATCGTCCCGGCGCTGTCCACGCTGGGCGGCGCTCTTATGCTGGCCTGCGTCGCTATTCTGCTCGCCTTGGGTTCCGGCATCGTCATCTGGCGCGACGGCATCGGCGGCGGCCGGCACGCGGCGGCCGCTTTGTTCATCGGCTTCGCGCTCATCGCCTACCCGCCTATCTCGGCGTCAAGGCTTACCGCCTTCCGGCGATCTACGACATCACCACCGATCCGATCGATCCGCCGCAATTCGATGCCATCGCCCGGTTGCGGCCGCGCGACGCCAATCCGATCGCTTATGCCGGGCTCTACACCGCCGAACAGCAGAACACCGCCTATCCCGACATCGCGCCGGACGACACCACGGCGACGCCGCAGGAGACGTATAACGCTGCCATGAAAGTCATCACCAAGCGCCGCTGGCGGGTCGTCGATGCGCGGCCGCCGCAAGCGGCCTTGCCGCGCGCCGTCGATGCACGGGCGCCGCAGGACAGTGCGGTGCGCGACGGCATTATCGAGGCGGTGGCGCGCACGCCGATCCTCGGCTTCCGCGACGACGTCGTGGTGCGGGTGCGGGCGACCGCCGACGGCGCCCGTATCGATGTGCGCTCGGCCTCGCGCTACGGCCGCCACGATTTCGGTACCAATGCGGCGCGGGTGCGCAACCTGATCGACGATATCGACGACGTGCTGTCCGCGCCGGTGCCGGAGAAGAAACCGGCGCCGCCGGCGCATCAAGCTCCCGGCAAGGCGTCGGCCAAGCGATAAGTGCCCTCGATCGAGGGCGGGCCTTCGGTCGCGACAACGCCGCGCACCACCAGATCCTCCAGATGCGCCAGCACCGATAAAGCGGCGGCGCCGTTTAGCCGCGGATCGAGCCCGATATAGACTGCTTTGACGATGGTCGGGATATCGGCCGCGCCTTTGCCGAGCCGATGCAAGATCGACGCTTCGCGGCCTTGTCGGTGCCGGATCAGGAATTGCACATAGCGCGGCGCGTCGCGAACCGGCATGCCGTGACCGGACAAATAGAGCGGCTCGGCGCGCCGCGCGAGCTTATGCAGCGACGCCATGTAGTCGCTCATGGCGCCGTCGGGCGGCGCCACGATCGTGGTCGACCAGCCCATGACGTGGTCGCCGGCGAACAACAGATCGGCCTCCTTAAACGCGAACGCCATGTGATTGGCGGTATGGCCCGGCGTCGTCACCGCTTCGAGCGTCCAGCCGTCGCCGCTCACCACCTCGCCGTCGGCGAGCGCCACGTCGGGACGAAAATCCATGTCGGCCGAGGCGTCAAGCCGCCGCGTCTCGCCGATATGGAGCGGCCGCGCCAGCCGGTGCGGGCCCTGCGCGTAAACCTTGGCCCCGGTCGCGGCTTTGACTTTCGGCACTGCCGGCGAATGATCGCGATGGGTGTGAGTGACGAAAATATGGCTGACGGTCTCGCCGCGCACGGCGTCAAGCAGCGCGGCGATATGCGCGTCGTCGTCGGGGCCGGGATCGAGGATCGCGACTTTGCCGCGGCCGATGATGTAGCTCATCGTGCCCTTGAACGTGAACGGCCCGGGATTATTGGCGACGACCGCGCGTACGCCCGGCGCAAGCTCCCGCACCCGGCCGGGTTCGAGATCGAACGTCTTGTCGAACGGCACGTCGTCGGTCATGCGGGGCTGGATATCATTGGCGCAGCCAAAGCTCGAATCCGATCATACCGCGCTCCGCCGCTGCGCTACGCCGCAGGTGCGGAGACGCGAGCGCAAGAGCGGGATAGGGGCCAGATATGTGGTTGGGGGGTGTCCAAAAATAGTAGAGCCCCGGTGCCGGGAATGCCGGGGCTCTAGCAACCTCAATTCGCCACGGTAAGTGAGACCGAGATCGCCGATCCTTGCTATGCAAGCGGCGGGCCAAATTGGGCCGCGGCGAAACCGCGGCAATTCCGCCCGGGTTTATGTGGGCAAAGGCGGACCTTGGTCGCGCAGCGGGCGTTCGCTGGCTATTTTGCAGGCAGCGGCGCTAAAACGGGGTCCGGCTGCGGATGGCGGCGGCCAGCGTGCCCTCGTCGAGATAATCGAGCTCGCCGCCGACCGGCACGCCATGGGCCAGCCGCGTCACCTTCACTTGCTCTTTTTCCCGTGCCTCGTGCAGGAGGTCGGTGATGTAATGGGCGGTGCTTTGGCCGTCGACGGTGGCGCTGAGCGCCAGGATGACTTCCTTGACCGCCGGATCGCTCGCCCGCTTGACCAGCGCGTCGATCGACAGGTCGTCCGGCCCGACGCCGTCGAGCGGCGACAGCGTGCCGCCGAGCACGTGATAGCGCGCGTTGATGGCATGCGCCCGTTCCAGCGCCCACAGATCGGCGACGTCGGCCACCACCACGATAGCCGACGCGTCGCGCCTGGGATCTGTGCAGACCGTGCAGGGATTTTGCGTATCGATATTGCCGCAAAGGCGGCACACCTCGATCTTCTCCATCGCGGTCGCCAGCGCGGCGGCGAGCGGCGCCATCAGCAACTCCCGCTTCTTGATGAGAAACAAGGCGGCACGCCTTGCCGAGCGCGGCCCGAGCCCGGGCAGGCGCGCCAACAGCTGGATCAGGCGCTCGATTTCGGGACCGGCGGCGGCAGCGGGCATCAGAACAGCTTCAGCCCCGGCGGCAGCGGCAGGCCGCCGGTGAGCGCCTGCATCTTTTCGGCGAGCTGGGTCTCGAGCTTGCGTTTGGCGTCGGCATGCGCCGCGACGAGAAGGTCTTCGACGATTTCCTTCTGGTCGGGCTTGAACAGCGAATCGTCGATGCGCACGCCGCGCAGGTCGCCTTTGCCGGAAATCTTCACGGTGACGAGGCCGCCGCCGGCGGCGCCGTCGACCTCGAGCCGGTCGAGCTCGGCCTGCATCGCCTCCATTTTCGATTTCAGTTCGGTGGCCTGCTTCATCAGGCCGAGAAAATCAGGCATCGGAGTCGCTTTCGTTCGCGGGTGCGTCCGGCAGATCGTCTGATCCAGCTACGCCTTCGGCATTTCCGGCCGGCGGGCGGACGTCGACGATTTCGGCGCCGGGAAACCGCGCCAACACCGCTTGCACCAGTGGATCCTCGCGCACGACGTCCTTCAATTCCGCTTTGCGCGTTTCCGCCTGCGCGCGCAGCGACGGCATGCCGGCCTCGGCGGAGACCGCAACCATCCAGCGGCGGCCGGTCCAGTCGGCGAGCTTTTTCGACAATTCGCCGACCAGCGCCTTGCGCGCGCTCGGTTCCAGTGCGAGTTCGAGCGTGCCGTCCTCGAAGCGGACCAGCCGCACGTCGCGCTCAAGCGCGCTCTTGGTCGCAAGGTCGCGCTTTTCGGCCGCGAGCGCGATCAGGTCGGCGAACGATTTGACGACGCGGATTTCCATCGTCTCATCGCGGGGCGCCGGATCGGGCGACGCACGCGGCGCCGCCATTGGCGCCGAGATGGGTGCGGCGGAGGCGAGCGGCCCGCGCGCTCCGCGCGATTCCGAGCGAAGTTCGGGGCGTGGCGGCGGCGCAGCCGGCGCGGTGGTCGCGGCGCCGTTGCCGCCGCGCGTATCGCCGAGCGAACGGATCACTTCGTCGGGGGTCGGCAGGTCGGCGGCATAGGCGATGCGCACCAAGACCATCTCGGCGGCATCGACCGGCCGGCCGGCGGCTTCGACTTCGGCGATGCCTTTGAGCAGCATTTGCCAACAGCGCGCCAACACCCGCATCGAAAGTTTCGCCGCAAAGGCGCGGCCGCGCGTACGCTCCGCTTCCGTGAGCGACACGTCGTCGGCGAGACTCGGCACGATTTTCACGCGGGTGACGAAATGGGTGAATTCGGCGAGATCGCCGAGCACCATGGCCGGATCGGCGCCGGAATCGTATTGGTCGCGCAATTCCGTGAGCGCAGCCGCCATGTCGGCGCGCATCAGCGCCTCGAACAGATCGATCACCCGGGTGCGGTCGGCAAGCCCGAGCATCTGCCGCACGTTCTCGGCGCGCACCGGGCCCGCCGGCATCGTCAAGTTGCCGGCTCCGCCGGCATGCGCGATCGCCTGATCGAACAGCGAGAGCGCATCGCGCACCGAGCCCTCGGCGGCGCGCGCGATCAGCGCCAGCGCTTCCGGCTCCGCTTCGATCCCTTCCTTGCCGGCGATGCCTTGCAGGTGCTTCACCAGCAGTGCGGCGTCGACCCGGCGCAAATCGAAGCGCTGGCAGCGCGACAACACGGTGATCGGCACTTTGCGGATTTCGGTGGTGGCGAAGATGAACTTGGCGTGCGGCGGCGGCTCTTCCAGCGTCTTTGAGCAGCGCGTTGAAGGCAGCGCCCGAGAGCATGTGCACTTCGTCGAGGATATAGACCTTGTAGCGCGCCGACACCGGCGCATAGCGCATCGCGTCGTTGATCTGGCGCACGTCGTCGACGCTGTTATGCGAGGCGGCGTCCATCTCGATGACGTCGAGGTGCCGGCTCCCCATGATCGCTTCGCAGTGAATGCCGAGCACGGGCATTTTGATGGTCGGCGCGGTGATCGAGCCGTCGGGTAATTCGTAATTGAGCGCACGCGCGAGGATGCGCGCCGTCGTGGTCTTGCCGACGCCGCGCACGCCGGTGAGGATCCAGGCCTGCGCAATGCGCCCGGATTCGAAGGCGTTGGCGATGGTGCGCACCATCGCGTCCTGGCCGATCAGGTCGTCGAAGGTCGCCGGCCGGTATTTGCGCGCCAGCACGCGGTAGGAGGCGGATGGTGTCGTTGCGTCGTTCATCGCGGTCTGATGGTAACCGGATGAGCGCAGCGAAATCCGGGATCAACGTGCGAGCGGGTCGGTTGTCCCCGCATTTCGCTGCGCTCATGCGGGCTACATGAATATCAGAGGGTGGGAGGCTGACGAGCGACCCGAACCGCGCTCGTTAGGGCTGCTTCCTTCCGGACCTGACCCGGTTGGCGAGTGGCTCGTCCACCGCCAACCTCCCGGCTCCTATATCGGCCGCGGAGGAGGCGAAAGCAAGCGCGGGGGAGGGAGAGCGAGCCGCCCTCACCCCATCTCTTCCGCGACGTCGTAGCCGTAGAGCCAGCCGACCTGGAACGCGGTGTTGTCGCCGCTTCGCCCGGCGCCGAAGCGCTCGCGCCATGCGAATTTTACGTCGCGCTTGAGCCGAGCCCACGGCGAGGCGAGATGGTTCTCCTTGGCGCGCGCCCGCGCGCCGAGCACGGCGGCTTTCGCCCGCGGCGCCCGCAGCTGTTCATAAGCGACCAGCGCGTCGTCGAGATCGTCCGGCTGCCGCGCGATCATCGCCGCCAGCACGCAGGCGTCTTCCAGCGCGATGCCGGCGCCGGTGCCGAGATAAGGCAGCATCGCATGCGCGGAATCGCCAAGCAGCGTCGCCCGGCCCTTGCTCCAGTGCGGGAGCGGATCGCGATCGTACAGCGCCCATTTGTACCAGTGGGTGCTGCACGGATAGATGCGGGTGAGATCGCGGTGCCAGCGGGCGTAGGTCGTCGTCACTTCCGACACGTCGCATTCGTGGGTCCAGGACTCCTCGGTCCAGGCGTCGCTGTCGATATGGGCGACGATGTTGAGAAGCTCGCCGCTATGCACCGGATAATGCACGACATGGCCGTGCGGCCCCATCCACATCGCGCCGTCCTTGGTGTTGATGTCGGCCGGCACGGCGTCGATCGGCGCCATGCCGCGCCAGCAGATGCAGCCGGTGAAGCGCGGCGTGTCGGCGCCGAACAGGCTCTCGCGCACCGCCGAATGGATGCCGTCGGCGCCGATCACGATGTCGGCTTCGATCGCGCTGCCGTCGGCAAAGCGCGCAACGGCGCTCCGGTCGCGCGACTCGACCGCGACGCAGCGCATGCCGAGCCGGACGTCCGTCGCTTTGAGCGCGCCGCTTAAAATCTCCAACAGGTCGGCGCGGTGTACGGTGATATGCGGCGCGCCGAATTTTTGCCGGTAATCGCCGCGCGGCGCCCGCGAAATGACCCGGCCGCTCTTCCATGAGCGGATGATCAGAAAATCCTGCACCGATCCCACCGCCTCGACCGCGGCCTCGATGCCGAGCGCGCGACAAGCCTTTACTGCATTGGGCGATAGATTGAGCCCGGCGCCGACCTCGCTCAGCACGCTCGACTTCTCGGCGACGACCACCTCGGCGCCGCGCGCTTCCAGCGCCAGCGCCGCGGCCAGCCCGCCGATGCCGCCGCCGATAATGGCGATGCGTGGCGCACGCGGCATGCGTTATTCCTCCCAAGGCTTCGTCGGGTCGGCGCCGCGAGCGCAAGTGCGGTTCCGCGCGGGCAAAATCGCGAAAGTGCGGCGCCGAGGCGGTTCGCATTCAGCCGGCGATTTTGCCCACCCTACGTGCTGTCGCCAGCCTAGCGAAATCATTGGCGGATTTCGCCCCTTACGGAAACCTCCTTATGGAGAATTACCGAATTTCGCCGGCGTCCCGCCTGCCGCTAGCCTGCCGTCAATATCGCCGCAGGCGAATGGTGAAAGGGAGCATTCCGATGTCGAGGACAGCCAATACAGACGATCGCCGCATGCCGATCGGCGCCGAGGCGGAAGAGTTTTTCCGGCTTGGCCTGATGTGTTCCACGGGCGAAACCAGGCCCGTGGATATGGTTTCCGCGCACAAATGGTTCAACATCGCCGCCATGCGCGGTTCGAGCGAAGCGGTGCGCCACCGTTGCGAGATCGCCGGCGAAATGTCGTCCGCCGAGATCGCCGCCGCGCAGCGCGCCGCGCGCACTTGGCTCACGCGACATTGACCGGCGCAAGCGGTCTCGCGGCTTACTTCGCCCTGACGATTTGCTAGTGTTTTCGCGAATCTTCGCGAATCCTCGCGAATCAAGGGGAACAGCCGTCATGTTGCGCGCGACGATACGTGTTTTCACCATTGCCGCGCTGTTGGCGCTGGTGGCGTCATCCTTCGCCAAGGCCCAGGAGGACCAGCACAAAAAGCAGCAGGGCGGTCATCCGAACGCCGCGCCGCACGGGCCGCCGCCGGGCCCGCCGCATCCCGGCCCCGGCCCGGGCGGTCCGCCCCATCCGCAGTTCAAGTCGGTCGGCCCGCCGCACCCGTCCGGACCAATGGGTGGTCCGCCGCATCCGCCCGGCCCGCCCGGACAGACGGGTGGTCCGCATCCGCCAGGCCCGCCCGCGGCCTTCGTGCATCCCGGCCCCGGCGGCCCGACCCCGGCCTTTGCCCATGGCCCCCCGCCCGGCAGTCCGCATTTCTCCTTCCACGGCCATGATTTCAACCGGGTCCACGTTCATCCGTTCATCTATCCGCACGGCTGGGCCTATCGGGAATGGGCCATCGGCGCGATTCTGCCGCCGCTGTTCCTGGCGCCGGATTACTACTATCCCGAATGGGCCGCGCTCGGCCTCGAGCCGCCGCCGCCCGGCACCCAATGGGTGCGCTACGGACCGGATCTGCTCTTGGTCGACGTGACCACCGGCGAAGTCATCGATGTGGCCTACGGGGTGTTCTACGAAGACTGACCCCGCCGCGGATCGGGATGCGCCGCGCGAAGCGCTGCGCATCGGAAATGCTTCAGTGCGTTATGGCCGGGCAAATGTCCCGGCCATTTTCGTTTGATCGTCCCAAACTCAGCGCCTGTAACGATCCCAATTCCACGCGCACCCACTGCGCTGCGCCATAGCGCGTCGACCGTCCGAAGGACGGTGGAGGGGGCCTCTGAGATGGAGCTTCGTTGTCGTTGCAGAAATTTCGCCGAGTCCGACGCCCCTTCCACCACCCTGCCGCGCAGGGTGGTCCCCCTTCCCCGCTTCGCGGGGCAGGAAAAATGCGCGCCTTGACCTGCCGCAGCGGTGCAGCTTCAATTCGGCGCAAATAACAGCCGCCGCGCACTACGAGGAGCACGACCATGACCTTCCGCATTGCCGTTGTGCAGCCGATCTCGCACCGTCCGCCCGAGGACGAGAAGAACGTCGCGGATGCGTTGCGCGCGGTCGAGCGTGCGGCGGGCGAGGGGGCGCATTTCGTGTGCTTTCCGGAAAGCTATCCGGGCCCGTGGCGCATGCCGGCGACCTACGATCCGAGTGCGGCGTTGGCCGAAGCCGCGGCCAAGCACGGCGTGCATGTGGTGTTCGGCGCGCTCGAGCCGATCGATGCCAAGGCGGCGACCGCCTATAACCTCACCGCGATGGCCTTTCCCGACGGCCGCGCGCCGGCGCGCTACCGGCGCAGTCATCCGAACGGGCCATGGATCTATACCGGCGGCAAAACCTGGGAATTCAAATATGTCGCCGGCGGCGATTATCCGGTGTTCGATACCGTGCACGGCAAAGTAGGCCTCGCGATGTGCAGCGAAGTCTATATGCCCGAAGTGACGCGGGCGCTCGCATTGCGCGGCGCCGAGCTGATCTTCATGCCGGCCGGCGTCGAGAAGCACCGGCTGTGGGCGACGTGGCGGACGCTGATCTTCGCCCGCGCCATCGAGAATCTGGCGATCGTGGTGACGACGCAAAACCTGTTCGATCACGGCCAACGTGGGCTCGCCATGGTGGCGGCGCCGGAGGAGATTCTATTTGAGAGCACCGCTGCCGGATTAAGCGTCGTCGACGTCAGCCTGGAGCGGGTGCGTTACCTGCGCTCGACCCGCGACGAAATCGGCTCGTCGGCGACTTGCGGCGCCAAGCAGGGCTTGCTCGGTCCGCAATGGCAGCGCCCGGAGCTCTACGACAGCTTCCATCCGCGGCCGCTGCGCGAAGCGGCCGAGTGATGCCGACCGATCGCCATTGATCGTGTCCGCGCGCACCGATCTCGGTCCGCCGCCGCGGCTCGGCTACACCCCGAGCCGGATCGAACGCGCCGCCGGATTGCGCGGCGACGACGCGGCGATCAAAAAATTCAGCGCAGATGCGCGCGCCGGCGTCTATGTGGTCGGCGGCGAGCTTGTGGTGCTCAAGGCGTCCTCGCCAACCTGCGATCCGTTGTTCGCGCCGGCGGAGGCGCGCGCGCTCGGTCGCGGCCATGAGAGCGTCTTCCTCGGCCTGATGGACGAGGCGCCTCGGTTCGGTCTGCGGCTCGATCCGCAAGCCATCGAGCCGCTCAAGACGCGCAACGATCTGACGATCACCGACCTGCGCTCGATTGCGGTGCAGGGCCTGGTCGCGGCGGAGCATCTGCCGCCGCTTGCCGAAGCCAAGGCGCTGCTCGCCTGGCATGCGCGGCATTCCCACTGTCCGAATTGTGGCGCCAGAACCGAACTCGTCCAGGCCGGCTGGCGGCGCGATTGTCCGTCCTGCAAGGCCGAGCATTTCCCGCGCACCGACCCGGTCGTCATCATGCTGGCGATTGCCGGCGAGCGTTGCGTGCTCGGCCGCTCGCCGCGCTTCGCGCCGACCATGTGGTCATGCCTGGCCGGCTTTGCCGAGCCCGGCGAATCGATCGAGGAAGCGGTCCGCCGCGAAGTACTGGAAGAAGTCGGCATCGCTTGTGGCCGCGTCAAATATTTCGCGTCGCAGCCGTGGCCATTTCCGTCGTCGATCATGATCGGCTGCCACGCCGAAGCTTTGTCCGACACGATCGTCGTCGATCGCGACGAGCTGGAGGACGCGCGCTGGTTCGAGCGCGATGAGCTCGCCGCCATGCTCAAGCGTCGGCATCCGCAAGGCCTGACAACGCCGCCGCCGGTGGCGATCGCCCACCACATCATCCGCAGCTTCGTCGAGGATGGCTGCGATGTCATCCGCTGAGACACCGGCTCGGCGCGCGGGCCCACCGCGCATTCTGTGCGCCGGCATCATCGTGCTCGACGAGGTGTTCCGCGTCGAAGAATTTCCGCAAGCCGACGGCAAGGTGCAGGCGAAGGGATTTTTCGTCGTCAATGGCGGCTGTGCGGCGAATGCGGCGGTGGCGATCGCGCGGCTCGGCGGCCGCGCCGCGCTCGCCGGACCGATGGGCGGTCCCGCCGGCGAAGACGACAACGGCGATCGCGTGCTCAAAGCGCTGGCGCGCGAGAACGTCGACTGCCGCTTCTGTCAGCGCATCGACGGGCTTTCGACGGCGCTGTCGGCGATCTTCCTGAACGCGCAGGGCGACCGCACCATCGTGACCTATCGCGACGAATGCATCGCCGCGGCCGTGCCGGCGGATCCGCAGGCCGCCGTCGCGGCAGCCGACGCCGTGCTGGCCGACAACCGCTATCCCGATTTCGTGCGTCCGATCTGCGCGGCGGCGCGGGCGCGCGGCTTGCCCGTCGTGCTCGACGGCGACCGGCCGACGGTGGAGGACGATCCGCTGTTTCGCATCGCCACCCACGTTATTTTTTCCTCCGAGTGCCTGCGCGTTACGACCGGGCTCGCTGATCTCGGCTCAGGCTTGCAACGCATTGCGTGCAAGACCGATTCCTTCCTCGCCGTCAGCAACGGCCCAGGCGACATCGTCTATCTCGATAATGGCGCGCTGCGCCGCCTGCCGGTGTTCAAGATCGCCGCCGTGGACACGCTCGGCGCCGGCGATGCACTCCACGGCGGCTTCGCGCTGGCGCTGGCCGAAGGCCGCGGCGAGGTCGACGCCATGCGGTTCGGCGCCGCGGTCGCCGGCATTAAATGTTCGCGGCTTGGCGGCTCGGCCGGCGCCCCAAGACGGGCCGAGGTCGAGGCTTTCCTGGCGGGCCAGGCCCGGCCAAACCCGCTCATACCCGCGTGAGCGGGAATCCAGCCACCGGGTCCTCGCTTTCGCGGGAACGAGCGGAGGGGGTGTTGCTCTTGATTTAGAATATTTTTCTATATAAATAGCTTGATCACAGAAATATTGGAAGAATAAATCCAATGGACGCGATAGATCAGAAAATCCTTGCTGTATTGCAAGAAAACGCGGCGCTGTCGGTTGCCGATATTGGGTCGCGGGTCGGCCTGTCGTCGACACCGTGCTGGAAGCGCATTCAGCGGCTCGAAACCGACGGCGTCATCCTCAAACGCGTGGCGCTGGTCGATCAGGACCGCGTCGGGCTCGGCATCAGCGTCTTCGTCTCGATCGAGACCGGCGATCACTCGCAGGATTGGCTCGACCGCTTCGCCAAGACCGTCACCGCCATGCCGGAAGTGATGGAGTTCTACCGCATGGCCGGCGACGTCGATTACATGCTGCGCGTCGTCGTGCCGGACATCGCCGGTTATGACGCCTTCTACAAGCGCCTGATCGCCGCAGTGCCGCTGAAGAATGTCACCTCGCGTTTCGCCATGGAAAAGATCAAGTCGACGACGGCGCTGCCGATACCGGGAGTCAAATAACGCGGATTAGGCGTCGGGCCTTTCCTGATACCCGGTCACGACGCCGTGCGTGCGATCGAGGCCGATTCCCGCGGCCGCATGAAACTTTGATCGCTCAAGGTCAAAGTGCCGGTCAGGACGTAACCATAGGTCGGATTGTAGCTGTATTGGACCTGGGCGAGCACCAGATAGGTGTTTGGGGTTGCAAGCGAGGACGGAACGGTGACGATCGTGCCGACCGCGAGTGCCGCGCCGTTGAGCGTGTCGCTCCACACCACCGTGGCATTGCCCTGGGCGTCGATCGCAATCTCCGAGACGACTTCCTTGAGATTGGCCGCCGCGTAGGGCGCGATGATCGCCGAGCCGGCATTGAGGATATTCGCCATTTCGGCGTTGGTGATGTCGGTATATTGGCTCGAAAGATCGGCCAGCGTGTGCGCGGTCAATTCGACCTTGCGGTCCGCGGCGATGCCTTGCGAGGCTTCGACGCTGCCGAGAAAGAGCGTCAACATCACCGGCAGCAGCATGGCAAATTCGACGGCCGAAACGCCGCGGCAGTCGCCGGTGAGGCGCGAAGAGGAACGGGCAATCGCAGCAAGCAAATTCATGGCGCGGCCCCTCAGGACGATGCGTAAGGTTCGTTTTTGAAGACCGCGGTGGCGGCGAACAGATCGTAGCCGCCGGTCAAGTTACTCAGGTTGAAGCCGAGCAAATTGACGTAGACCGGATACTGGTAATAAAGCCGCAACATCACGATGTCGCCCGGGCCGCCCGGATTGTAGCCGAGCACCCCGGAATTAAAGGCGCCATTCTTTATCGGCAGGCCGAGATTGGCCGCGGCGAACGACGGGTAGGTCTCGACGTCGACATAGACTCCGCTGCTGCAGTTGAAGATGCCGTGGATCTGATTGCAGACCTGCGATTTGAATTGCGCGGCGGTCCAGCCGGCGGTTTGCGCTTGGCCGGTAAAGATGAGCCGTGCCGAAGCGGCCGCCGCCGTCTCGAGCGTCTGACCGGCAAAGAAGACCAGCGCCGTTTGCAGGATGGCGAACAGGCCGGCGACGAAGGGCGCCGAAAGCAAAGCGAATTCGATCGTGGTCCCGGCGTCGCTTTGCGTGATGAAACGGCGGACTAGCGGCGGCGCGAATGTCTGCGAACTAAATGCTTTGACGAGCCGCGCACACTCGGCCCGCGTGGACCCGGTCCGCTTGGACATCGTCCGAACAGACGACTCGACTCGATTGGAATTGGCTCGATTAGCTATGGCTCGATCGGACGTAGCTTTATTAGACATGGCGCCCTCACCCGATGAAGCTCGCAAATGACGCGAAGCCTCACGGACGAGCGATAGCAGCGGCGCGTTGGCGATTCCTTGCAGCAACCGCCGAAAACGGCGGGGCACGCTTTAAGCCGCCGCTAACCCTGCACCCGGGGTCTCTGCTAATGTCCGCCGCCGGCGGCCACGGCCTGACTGCTGCGGGTGACGCCCTGATTGAGTATCTTATTGAAGTAGTCGGTCGGGATTCCGGTGTCCTTATCGAAGTCGTCCTTGCTGGTGTCGCCCAGCGTCATCCGCGGCGTGCAGTCGGGCGTGCAGCTATAGGTTTGGCGCGTCATGCCGCGATAGACCACAACGATCGGTTCGTCGGGTCCTTTGACTTCGATGGTTTTTTCCATCAGCACCGCGCTGCTTTTATCGAGGACCACCACATTGGTGGCGCCGTAACCCTTGCCGGTGACGACGGCGAGACCGCCGGGCTGGATCGAAAGATCGGCAATGAGCGGGTCGCCGATCACGACGGTAGCCGCGCGGTCGGGAAGCTTGAGGATTCTGGCTTGGTCGATGTGAACCGAAATCGGCTCTTCGGCGATAGCCCGCGAGGCGACAGCGGCAAAAACGGCGGCCGCCAGGAGCCAAGCCAAGAGCCAGGCCAGCGCGCTCTGGGCCAATCGGCCGCGCCCGCTAAACGCCGTCATCGATACGCTCCGAAACGCTACGCGGATTCGACAATTACACAGGCCGTCCACCGACCGATCCACTTGACTGCAAATTCGTGAACGAAGTGCAAATCGGCGCGGTCGGCCAAGGCCGCTTCGGCCGGCGCTACCGCCAGTGACGTTTGCTTAACGATGACTGCGAAAGGCCAAATCCGGCCACCGGTCGCGACGCCGGTCCTACCGAGTGGATGTCGGTGCTTACTGGGTGAACGGATGCACCAACTGCGCGGGAAAACTCGCCGGATATTCGCGCTCGCCGATCCCGTAATTGTCGGGCAATTGCCCGGCCGGCATATAAAACGTGCCGAACAGCACGTCCAAGATCGGGAACGTCGCCGCGAAATTCTTCTCACCGCCGCGATCGGCGGCGGTGTGATGCCAGCGGTGGAACACCGGACCGGCGATCACGTATTTGAACGGGCCGAGCGTCCAGTCGAGATTGGCGTGCACGAAAGCCGAATGCGCGATGGTCAATGGCCCGAGCACGACCAGCACGTTCGGCGAGATACCGATCAGCAGCATGACGACGTCGGCCGCAACGCTGCCGAGAAACAGGTTCACCGGATGAAAGCGCGCCGCCGAGATCCACTCGAGCTCTTCGGAGGAGTGATGCACCGCGTGGTAGCGCCACATGCGCTGGCCGTGGAACAGGCGGTGCGTCCAGTACAGGATGATATCTTCGCCGATCAGGAAAACGACCATCTGCGCCGCAAGCGGCAGCGCGGCGAGCGGGCCGTGACCGTTATCGTAGAAGGCGACGAGCCCGTCTGTCGTCGTGATTCCGAACAGAACGGCGGCGCCGAGCACGAGCATGCCGATGCGCAAATAGCGCGTGATGACCGGGATGAAGAACCAATAGCATAGGTCGGTTACAAGATCGCGCTTGTGCCACCACGGCCGGCCGGGATTGCACGCCCAGAACCAGGTGAGAACGGTGAAGACCACCGCAAGCCCCAGCGAAATCGGAATGTTCTTCAGAAACGTCTGACCGAAGCTGATAAAGAAGGACAGCAGTTCCTGGGTCATGTCTTGAAGCCTGCGCGGTTGCGCCCGCAGATTTGTTGACGCCGCTATTGATATCGAGCCTGCACTTAAGACGCCGTGAATGGCGGGCGATGAAGCGTTGCGGGAGGCAACCGGCTGATCCGTGTTTGATGCAAGTTGAGCGACGCCCGCTTACGCGACGGCAACGATCTTCTGTTAGGGAACGCGGTGTCTTTTGGGAGTTTTGCAGCGCCGGCGGCCGCGCCTTCGTGTATCGATCGTAATGGAAGCCGGGCCGAGCCCGCCGCCTGCCATGCAGGTCAAGAGTTCGAATCCCACGTCACCGATTTTCGCAAGGCGATGTTAACTACACCGCGCAAAGCACGATTAGCCGCGGGTTTCGGCGAACGATTTAACCCCCTCGAAATTTATCCCCGATACGGTCTGGCACGATCCAAGCGGTGGGCAAAAAGCCGCTGGGTCAGCTCAGACAGCCACGTGTGGACCTTAAGGAGCCAACTCATGAAGACCCTTTTCTCGCGTTTCGTGAAGGACGAGTCGGGCGCCACGGCCATTGAATACGGTCTCATCGCCGCCGGCATCTCGGTCGCGATCATCGCCGTCGTCCAAGGCCTCGGCACCAAGCTGAACACCACGTTCAGCAGCGTTTCCGGCGCCCTCAAGTAATAGTCGTTCTTCTTCAGTGCTACGAGAGGGCTCCGGTCGCATACCGGGGCCTTTTCGCTTTGCAACGACGTGATCCGGCGAGCGGACGACATCGAACGGCGATGCTGCCATGCTGATTGAAGCGGTCAGGTTGACGTTGTTCCCGGCGATGATGGCCTTTGCCGCGTCAAGCGATCTGTTGACGATGACGATCGCCAATCGAGTCTCGCTCATTCTTATCGCCGGCTTTGTCGCGCTTGCGCTGCTGAGCGGCTTCAGCAGCGCGGAGGCGCTCTCCCACGTCGGAGCGGCGGCCACCGTGCTGGGCGTTGCGTTCGTCTGCTTTTCCTGCGGCTGGATCGGCGGCGGCGACGCCAAGCTGGCGGCGGCCACCGCCCTGTGGCTGGGCTTTGGAAATCTTTTTAACTATCTCGTTTATGCGTCGCTGCTCGGCGGGGCGCTGACATTATTGATCGTGCAATTTCGTACCATGCCGCTGCCGCGCCTGCTCGCGGGGCGGGAGTGGGCGGAGCGGCTGCACAGCCAAGGCGCCGGGGTGCCTTATGGCGTGGCGCTCGCCGCGGCTGCGCTGCTCGTCTATCCGCAGACGGAATGGATGACGGCAGTCGGCCTGTAAGTGCAGCTAAGCAGGTCTTGCACGGGGACTTGCATGGCGCGCCGCCGCGTATGTGGAGGCGCGTCAACGCAAGATTAACGCGATTTGGATACGCCTCATTAACCATGCCTTGACGTTTAGCTGCTGAAATCCAACACAGATGGCCGTTTTCGGCCGTGCCATCCCGTGGGAAGTGAAGCGTAATGAAAGCCGCGCGTCTGGTCGTACTCGGTGTCGCTGTCGCCGCCGGCGGCATCGCCGCGTATTTGGCCGCCGGCAGCAAAGCGCCGCCGCCGCCGCCGGTGGCGGCCGCACCGCCGCTCGAAACGGTCGAAGTGCTGGTGGCCAAATCGGATTTGAGCCGAGGTCAAGTGATCGAAAATCAGGATGTCGGTTGGCAGATTTGGCCGAAGGCCGCCGCCAACGCCAGTTTCATCAAGAAGTCCGAGCGGCCGGACGCCATCAACGATTTCGTCGGCGCGATCGTTCGTGTGGCGATGCTGGCGGGCGATCCCATTCGCGGCCCTTATGTTGTGATGGCGAAGGGTTCGGGCTTCATGGCGGCGATACTGCCAAAAGGCATGCGCGCGGTCGCGGTCGACGTTTCTGCGGTAACCAGCGCCGGCGGCTTCATCCTGCCCGACGATCGCGTCGACGTCGTGCTGACACGCCACGACAAGGCGGCGGAAAAGTCGACCGGCGTCGAGAAATTCGTCAGCGACACCATCTTGCGCAATGTGCGGGTGCTGGCGGTCGATCAGACGATCGATCAGAAGGGCGACAGCAAGGTTGCTCTCGGCAAGACCGTTACGCTGGAATTGACCCAGTCGCAGGCCGAGACGCTCGAATTGTCGCATCAGCTCGGCACGATTTCTCTCACGCTGCGCAGCATCCTCGATTCTCGTTCGGGTGCTCCCGAGGGAGACGAAGACGAGCACGATCAGTCCATCAACACCGTGCGCTTCGGCGTGAGCACGGCGGGAACCGGGCATTGAGTGCACGGAGGGGAAGCGACATGACAGGAGCGGCATCGATCCGAGCGGCGGCAGCTCTCGCGGCGCTCCTCATCGCCTCGTGCATCGTTCCTCGGGCGCTGGCGGGCAACGTCGTGTTCAACACGGCGCCGACGCAGACGATCCACGTCGCCGCCAGCGATTACGAATCGCAGCCGATGACCCTCGGCATCAGTAAGTCAGTCGTGGTTGATCTGCCGCGCGACGTCAAGGATGTGCTGGTGGCCGATCCGAAGATCGCCAACACTGTGGTGCGCTCCTCGCGTCGCGTCTTCATCATCGGCAGCGCAGTCGGACAGACCAATGTGTACTTCTTCGACGCGGAGGGCAAACAAATCGCCGGTTTTGACATCGCGGTCACGCGCGACCTCGACGGCATCCGCCAGGCGATCCATCAGGTCCTGCCGGATGCCGACATTACGGTCGAGGGCATCGGCGACGGCATAATCCTGTCCGGCAGCGCATCGAGCCCGCAGGAGGCGCAGCAGGCATACGATATCGCCGGCGGACTGCTCGGCCCCGGCAGCAAGGATGTCCCGGCCGGCAAAATCGTCAACGCCATCGTCGTGCGCGGCCGCGATCAGATCATGCTCAAAGTCGTCGTCGCCGAAGTCGAGCGCGACGTCATCAAGCAACTCGGCATCAATCTTGCCGGATCGCTCAATTACGGCACCGCGGTGGTCAACTTCAACAACACAAATCCGTTTTCCGTCACCGGCCAGTCGCTTAGCGGCTCGGCCATCACCGGCGGCTTTACCTCGGTGAGCGCGACGCTGCAGGCCATGGAGCAGGCCGGCGTCATTCATACGCTGGCCGAGCCGAACCTGACCGCCATTTCGGGCGAATCCGCAACTTTCGTCGCCGGCGGCGAATTCCCGGTGCTCAACGGCTACAGCTGTTCGGCCGCGACCGCCGGCAGCACCGTGCAGACCTGTCAGCCGTCGATCGATTTCAAGAAGTTCGGGGTCAGTCTCGATTTCACGCCGGTGGTGCTGAGCGAAGGCCGTATCAGCCTCAAGGTGATGACGGAGGTGTCGGACCTGTCTTCGCAAAATGCGCTGACCATCACCGAGCCCGGCAGCAACGCGACCGCGACCATTCCTTCGATCCGCACCCGCCGCGCCGAGACAACGGTGGAGATTCCCTCCGGCGGCTCGCTGGCGATGGCCGGCATGATCCAGAACCAGACCAAGCAGGCGATCAACGGCCTGCCCGGGCTGGCGGAGCTTCCCATTCTCGGACCGCTGTTTAAGAGCCGCGACTACGTCAACCAGCAAACCGAGCTGATGGTGCTGGTGACGCCTTACGTTGTGCGCGCGGTCGCACAGAAGGACCTGTCGCGGCCCGACGACGGCTTCGCCGATCCCAGCGATCCCGAGACGATTTTGCTCGGCCGGTTCAACCGCATCTACGGCGTCGGTGGCAATCCGGCGCCGACCGACAGCTACCACGGCAAGTACGGCTTCATCCTCGATTGATGCGGCCGCAGGAGACCACGATGCAGACTGTTAAGGCGATGACCGCCGGCCGCCGCTCCGCCGCGAGCATTGCGGTGCGCGCCGCCGCCGCCGCGGCGTGCGCCGTCATGGTCTGCGGCTGCAATACCGACCAGCAAGTCACCGGCGTTCCCGAGGTGCCGACCGATTATCGCTTGCGGCATCCGATCACGCTGCAGGAATCCAGCCGCACGCTCGAACTGTTCATCGGCACCAACCGCGGCGAGCTCAATCCGACGCAACGCGCGCAAGTGCTGTCGTTCGGCTTGGGTTGGAAACGCGCGGCGACCGGCGGTTTGGTGGTGGCGCAGCCGGTCGGCAGCAGCAACGCGCGCGCGGTCGCCGACGCGATGCATGAAATCGTCTCGATCCTGGCCGCGAGCGGCGTGCCGGCGCAGAGCATCGCGGTGCAGACCTATGAAGCGACCGGGCCGAACTTGGCCACGGTCCGCATCAGCTATCCGAAAATCCAAGCCCAGGCCGGGCCTTGCGGCATGTGGCCGAAGGACATCGGTCCAAGCTTCAATCGGGACTATTTCGAGAATCAGCCGCCGTGGAACTATGGCTGCGCCACGCAACGCGCTCTCGCCGCCGAGGTCGCCAATCCGTCCGATCTCGTCCAGCCGCGCGCCGAAACCCCGGCCTATACGATGCGCCGCAGCACGGTGTTCCAGAAATACACTGCAGGCCAGAGTCCCTCGACTGAAGAGGGCGCCAACACGAATTCGGCCAAAATCAGCGACGTCGGCAAATAATGTGAACATGTAATGCGACACGTGATGTCGGTCCATGATGAAACAGAGTAACCAGGCCGTCCGGGAAGAGGTCGGCCTCCCCGACGCCGCCGGCCGCGACGAACACATCGCGCCGGCGCCGCGCGTCTCGGTGCAGGCCTTCTGCGAGAGCGTCGACACCGCCGCCGCCATCCAGGCGGCCGGCGAAGACCGGCGTCTGGCCAAGTCGCATTTGCGCATCCAGATGGGAGGGCTGACGGCGGCAATCGAGGCCTATCAAAGCTCGCCGACGCCGAACGTCATTATTCTCGAATCGGAGAACCGCAGCGACGACATCCTCGCCGGGCTTGATCAGCTCGCCAACTATTGCGACGCCGGCACGCGCGTCATCGTCATCGGCCGCATGAACGATGTCATGCTCTATCGCGAGCTGGTGCGCCGCGGCGTTAGCGATTATCTGATTTCGCCGGTCGGCGTGTTGCAGATCGTGCGCGCGGTTTGCGGGCTGTTTTCGGCGCCCGACGCCAAGCCGGTCGGCCGTATCGTCGCGGTGGTCGGAGCCAAGGGCGGCGTCGGCGCCTCCACCGTCGCCCACAATATCGGCTTCTCGATCGCCCACAATCTCAAGCTCGATGCCGTCGTGACCGATCTCGATCTGGCGTTCGGCACCGCCGGTCTCGATTTCAATCAGGATCCGCCGCAAGGCATCGCGGAAGCGGTGTTCTCGCCCGACCGCATCGATACCGCTTTCGTCGACCGCCTGCTCGCCAAGTGTACCGACCATTTGAATCTGCTGGCGGCGCCGGCGACGCTCGAACGCGTCTATGATTTCGGCGCCGACGCCTTCGAATCCATTTTCGATTCGCTGCGCGCCACGGTGCCCTGCGTCGTGCTCGACGTTCCGCATCAATGGACCGGATGGACCAAACAGACGCTGGTCGGCGCCGACGAAGTCTTGATCGTTGCCGCGCCCGATCTCGCCAACCTGCGCAACAGCAAAAATATCTACGATCTTCTCAAAGCGGCGCGGCCGAACGATCATCACCCGCGCTATTGCCTCAACCAGGTCGGGGTGGCGAAACGCCCCGAGATCAAGGCCGCCGATTTCGCCAAGGCGCTCGACGAAGAGCCGATGGCGATCATTCCGTTCGAGCCGCAGGTATTCGGCGCGGCGGCCAATAACGGGCAGATGATCGCCGAGATTTCCTCGGGTCACCGCACTGCGGAACTGTTCAGGCAGATGGCGCAGCATCTGACCGGCCGCTCCGAGCCGAAGAAGCAGCGGTCCGGCCTGCTGTCGCCGTTGCTCGAGAAGCTACTAGGGTAGAAAGTTTGGAGTTGCGTTAGTGTTTGGCAAGCGTCCCACTTCCGGCGGTTCTAACGTTGCGGAGCAGCACCCGGCCCCGGCCGCGCGGCCGGTAACCGCGCCGCCGCTTGTCGCGCCGCCGGCGCCTACCGCCGCGCCCGCCGAGGCCGGCCGTACGCCGTTTCCCTCGGCGGGCCTCGGCGCGCCGATCATCGGCGCGCCGACCAGCAAGCCGAACGTCGGCGGTCCGCCCAATGCTCCGCCGCAGCAAGTGCCCTCGGCGGTCGATTCGCGCCGCTCGGAATCCTATTACGAAGTCAAAGGCACGATCTTCGGCGCGCTGATCGAAGCGATCGATCTCGCCCAACTCGCCAAGCTCGATGCCGATTCCGCGCGCGAGGAAATCCGCGATATCGTCAACGAGATCATCGCGATCAAAAACATCGTGATGTCGATCTCCGAGCAGGAAGATCTGCTCGACGACATCTGCAACGACGTGCTCGGCTACGGGCCGCTCGAACCGCTGTTGGCGCGCGACGAGATCGCCGACATCATGGTCAACGGCTCGGGCACGGTCTACATCGAAGTCGCGGGCAAGATTCAGAAGACCGGCATTCGCTTCCGCGACAATCAGCAGCTGTTGAACATTTGCCAGCGGATCGTCAGCCAGGTCGGCCGCCGCGTCGATGAGTCCTCGCCGATCTGCGATGCGCGCCTGCCGGACGGCTCGCGCGTCAACGCTATCGTGCCGCCGCTAGCGATCGACGGACCCGCGCTCACCATCCGCAAGTTCAAGAAAGACAAGCTGACGCTCGAGCAGCTTATGCGATTCGGCACGATTTCGCCCGAAGGCGCGGAAATCCTGAAGATCATCGGCCGCTGCCGCGTCAATACCTTGATCTCCGGCGGCACCGGCTCGGGCAAGACCACGCTGCTCAATTGCCTGACGCGTTACATCGACGACACCGAGCGCATCGTTACCTGCGAAGACGCCGCCGAACTGCAGCTGCAGCAGCCACACGTGGTGCGGCTGGAAACGCGGCCGCCTAATCTCGAAGGCGAAGGCCAGATCACCATGCGCGATCTGGTGCGCAACTGTTTGCGCATGCGCCCGGAACGCATCATCGTCGGCGAGGTGCGCGGCCCCGAAGCGTTCGACCTGCTGCAGGCGATGAACACCGGCCACGACGGCTCGATGGGCACGTTGCACGCCAATACGCCGCGCGAGGCGCTGTCGCGGCTGGAATCGATGATCACGATGGGCGGCTATTCGCTGCCCTCGCGCACCATCCGCGAAATGATCTGCGCATCGGTCGACGTCGTCGTTCAGGCGGCGCGGTTGCGCGACGGCTCGCGCCGCATCACCCACATCACTGAGGTGGTCGGTTTGGAAGGCGACGTGATCATTACCCAGGACGTCTTCCTCTACGACCTGATCGGCGAAGACGCCAACGGCAACCTCATCGGCCGGCACCGCTCGACCGGCATCGGCCGTCCGAAATTTTGGGAGCGCGCGCGCTATTTCGGCGAGGAGGCGCGCCTTGCGGCCGCGCTCGACGCGGCGGAGGCCGCAAGCGAATCGGAAAAAGTCTAGCGCGCGGATTCAAGCACGGTTGAACCATGGGCACTTACGGCCTGTTTTTCCTGGTGACGATCGCGATCGGTGGGGTGGCATGGGTATTCGTTTATCCTTACCTCTCCGGCGAGAAGAAAGCGCAACGGCGCATGGCGAGCGTTGCGCGGGCCGAGCCGATCGCACGGCCGGCGCGTGGGGCCGGCAAAACGCGGCGCGAACAGGTCGAAGGCACGCTTAAGGATATCGAGGAGCGGCGAAAAAAAGCCAAGCGTCCGCCACTCTCGGTGCGGCTCACGCAGGCGGGCCTGGATTGGTCGAAGCGGCGGTTCATGATTACAGCCGGCGCGCTCGGCGTCGGCGGCTTTCTCATCATGATGATCGTGCACGGCGGACTAATCCCGGCGCTCGGCGTCGGCTTTGCCGCCGGTTGCGGCCTGCCGTTTTGGACGCTGTCATATCTGAAAAAGCGCCGCGAGAATAAATTCCTTGCGCAGTTTCCGGATGCCGTCGACGTCATCGTCCGCGGCATCAAGGCCGGCTTGCCGTTGCTCGACAGCCTCAAGCTGATCGCCCAAGACGCCGACGAGCCGGTGCGTAGCGAGTTCCGTAAAATCATCGAGACGCAAACGATCGGCATGCCGATCGGCGAAGCGGCGCTGAAACTCTTCGAAAGCATTCCGGTCCCCGAGGCCAACTTCTTCGGCATCGTGGTCTTTATCCAGCAGCGCGCCGGCGGCAATCTCTCGGAAGCGCTGGGCAACCTGTCGCGGGTGCTGCGCGACCGCAAGAAGATGAAGGCAAAAATCCAGGCGATGTCGCAGGAAGCCAAGGCTTCCGCGGCGATCATCGGCGCATTGCCGATCGCGGTCATGACGCTCGTTTGGATTACGAGCCCGGCCTATATCGACCTGCTGTGGACCGACCCGTTCGGCCGCGTGATGCTGGCTTGCTCCGCCGCCTGGATGCTCACCGGCGTCCTGGTGATGCGCAAGATGATCAATTTCGATTTTTGAGGCGGCGCGGCATGAGCTCCCTTTTCGGCCAGCTTTTCGACCTCCAGGTCCTCACCATGTTGTTTGCCGCCGTCGCGGCGGGCGCGACGGTGCTGACCCTGGCGATGCCGTATATGGCTTCGGATACGTTGTCGAAGCGCATGAAGGCGGTCGCGCTGGAACGCGAGAAGATCAGGCAACGCGAGCGCGAGCGGTTGGCGCAGAGCAGCAAGGTTACGCTGCGACAATCGCCGAGAATGTACATGAAGCGCGCGGTCGACAACTTCAATCTGTCGAAGTGGGTCGGCCAGGAAGAAGCGCACGCGATGCTCGTGCAAGCCGGCTATCGCGGGCAGGCGCCTTACGTCACTTATCTGTTTTTCCGCATGACGATGCCGGTGGTCATGCTGCTGGCATCGCTGTTTTATATTTTCGTCGTACTCAATCTCGACTATCCGCCGATGCTGAAAATCGCCATGTGCATCGGCTGCGCCTATTTCGGCATGCATAGTCCGAATCTGTTCCTCAAGAACAAGATCACGCGCCGGCAGGTTTCGATCAAGCGCGCCTTTCCGGACGCGCTCGATCTGTTACTGATCTGCGTCGAATCCGGCATGTCGATCGAGGCGGCGTTCCGCAAAGTCAGCGAGGAGGTCGGCACGCAATCGGTGGCGCTGGCCGAGGAATTCACGTTGACCACGGCCGAATTGTCCTATCTGCCGGATCGCCGCCAGGCCTACGAGAATCTGGCGCAGCGCACCGGTCTGGAAGGCGTCAAAGCGGTCTGCCTCGCTTTGCAGCAATCGGAACGCTACGGCACGCCGCTGGCCACGACGCTGCGGGTTCTGGCACAGGAAAATCGCGACATGCGCATGTCGGAGGCGGAAAAGAAAGCCGCCGGCCTGCCGCCGAAGCTCACCGTGCCGATGATCGTGTTTTTCCTGCCGGTCCTGTTCGTCGTCATTCTCGGCCCGGCCGCGATCCGCGTTCTGGCGCTGCAATAGAGTCCACGCCGCGGACAATTCAGGGCGCGAACTCGTAAAACGCGCCCATGGATGCCCTTGGCCGAGTCGCTTTAGATCCGATAGCGGTCGAAGTTTGGCAACGCAGCGAAATGACGCGCCAAAAAGCGACACGTGCGGTGCAGCAAGAGGACATCCATTAATCGCGCTTGATTGGCTTTACGTATTTGCGCGGTCGGCGTGCGACCAAACGGGAAAATCGTCGATCTAGAGATGCCAGCATCTGCCCCTCGAACACGTAGTCGACAGTAACGCTTCTGCCGCCACGTGCGCCGAATGCGGCCGTCCGTGCCGGCAACGACTCATGCGAAATAATAGCACCACTTGGCGCGATTGCTCCAAGATCGCTGCGTTGGACGCCTTGCCGGGACCAGAGTTTGTCTGGCCATGACGACGTCGGCTGGTCTTGTCCGCGGAAGTATCACTTTGGTCCTCTTATGGCTTGAGCCGTTTCAGCTCGGCCACAGCGGTGCTGTATTCCTTGGATTGCCGCGAGCATTGGTGTGTTGCTTTCAGTAATGCTGCTCGGGCGTCGCTAGCGTTTCCGCGCAGCAGGTGCCATTCCGCACCATAGAACTCCGCCTCGCAGAGCTGCGCCGGCGTGTTCGCGGCGGCAGCCATCGCATCAAGCGAGCGGCGCCCGAGGTAGAGGTCAATCACTGCACAGGGCCAGTCCTGAGGCCTCAACCAGACCGACTTTGCGCGCAGTTCGCCTGCGCCGTCGCACCCGTGATCTGGTGACCCATATGGCCTCTCAGGGCCTTTCGCAGAATGAGATCGGATGCGCGCGGATATCCATGATGGCCAGGGGCACAAACGCCCCATTCAAGGGCCGGATACAGATGCGCAAGACCAATCCCCTCCATCGCTCACATCTGACTTGCAACGCACGGCCGGTCCATACTTAAGCGTCAGTTTCGACCCAGACAAGCAGGCCAGCGAGTCCAGCGACGTCTGTTTTGCTCTGAAAGCGGAAGTAAAATCAGGATATTGGCATCTGACGCGAAGACCCGACAGTCCTCATCCTGCTGTAATGGGTCCGCGTCCTAGCTCGAACCCTGATCGTAGTGAGCGACCTGGTCGGTCAGTGCACTCTTGCCCTTATGCGCCAGCATTTGCCGCAGATAGGCGACATTGGCGGCGGCCTGGTCGGGCGGCAGGTCGGCGCGCGCGATCTGTTCGGCTTCGCCGAAGCGGCCCTCCAAGCCGACCACCAGCGCGAGATTCTGCCGCACCCGCGGATCGGCCGAGTTCTGCGCGACCGCAAGCTGCAACGTCGCTTCGGCGTCCTTGAGGTCCTTCGAGAGCGCATAGGACAGTCCGAGATTGGACAGCACCGACGGCTCGTTGGGCACGATCTTGAGCGCGGTGAGATAGTGGCGCTGCGCTTCCTGGTGCCGGCCCAATTGGTCGAGCACGGCGCCCTGCGCGGACAGGATGCGCCAATCCGGCTGTTCGGGCGTGTGGGCGCGGTCGAACACCGTGAGCGCCTGTTCGTAATGGCCGACATCGGCGAGCGCTCGGCCATATTCGCCGAGCACGACTTTGTCGTTCGGATTCTGCATCGACAGTTCTTCGAGGATGGCGACCGCCTGCGCGCTCTGTCGCGTCGCGCGCAGCGCCTGCGCGTAGCGCAGCGCGACCTCGAGGTTGGACGGATCGGCGCGATATTTCGGACCGTAGACCTGGATGTCGTGCTGCCAATCGGCGTCGGATCGGTTGCTCGATGCGAGCGTAAGCGAGCCGGTCGTTGCGGTGCTTTGCGTCGTCTGGCATCCCGCCGTCGCCGCGGCGACTGCGGTAACGATCGCGGCCGAGGCGAACAGGCGTGCAAAGCGGGATCGGGTCGAACGCATCTCGATCGCTGCCGGAATGACTGCCAGATCGCTGCAACTGGCGCGGACGCGCCGGAGCCGCAGGGCCGTTCAGCAATAGACCGTTAACCCTAACGAGGCGTTAACGGCGAGGAAGACAAGACTGCATGATTTCAGTGTCTTGCGGGGAGGGTAGACACTTTCTGGGCGCGGGTTAGACACTTATGTTCGCTTTTTGTCGCCCTTGAGCTTCGCGATCGCCGACTTCGACAACCTGGCTTGATCGGCCGCCGCCGTGTATCGCTCGATTTCCTTCAGGGTTCGATGTCCCGAGATCGCCGCGATTTCGTTGGCCGATGATCCACTTTCGGCTAGGCGACGCATGATTGCCTTGCGGAGGCCATGCGGCACGCAGCGGCTTGGCAGGCCAGCCACCTCCACCGCTTTTTTCATCAGTAGGGTGAGGGTCGCGCGTTGGATGGGGCGGCCGTTGGCGTCGCCGATTAGGGTGACGCCTTTGGCTGGTGCGGCCTTGATCGCGGCAATCAACGCGGGGTGGAGTGGGATGGACAGCTCGACGCCAGTCTTTTGCTGAACAACCCGGATCAATCCGTCAGATAGGTCCGACCGGTGCATTTTGACAATGTCGCCTGCGCGCTGTCCGGTGTAGAGCAGCAATGCAAATGCGAGCCGCTCGCGCGTTCCTAGGGGCCATCGTTGCTCGAACTGTGACAGCTCATCGTCCGTCCAAGTATGGCGCGTTCCCGTTCGATAACCTTTAAGTCCGGATACCGGGTTATCAAGCCGCAATTCGGTATCGACCGCATATTGCATCAGTAGTCGCAGGACGGCGCGGGTGATGTTGGCCATGGCGGGTTTGGCAGCCCCAATCTCCTCGATCATTTTGCGGGCGTCGGTACGCCTTGCATCCTGCACCAGGCGATGCCCATGCCGCTCGGCAATACGATCGAGGGCGAGCTTGTAAAGCTTCTGCGACGATGGCTTGAGGTTGGCGAAACCTGCGGATCGGCTGTGTGTACCGAAAACCTCATCCGCATTGATTAGCCGAAAGAATCGCCTAACGTCGCGCATCATGATCGCGCTGCTATGTTTCGTGCTGGCTGTCTTGATCGCTCCATTCAAGTCGAAGAGCCGACTTGAAGCTGAGAATGCGGCGCTCCGACATCAGTTGGGCGTTCTACGGCGTAAGATGCACGGCCGCGTTCGGCTTACGAACAATGATCGCTTGTTCTTTATCTGGCTGTATCGTTGGTTTCCATCGGTCCTGAAGGTCCTCACGATTATCCGTCCCGAGACGCTCCTGCGTTGGCACCGCACCGGCTTTCGTCGGTACTGGCGTTGGAAGTCGCGTTCCTTTGGCGGGCGGCCTCGGGTGGACGCGGAGTTGCGAGCGCTGATCCAAAAGATGAGCATCGATAACCCGCTGTGGGGCGCGCCACGCATCCATGGCGAGTTGCTTAAGCTCGGGCTTGAGGTCGCCCAGTCGAGCGTTGCCAAGTACATGGTCAGGCGGCGTGGACCGCCCAGCCAGGGATGGCGTACCTTCCTGCGTAATCACGCGCCGGACATCGCCGCCATGGACTTGTTCGTTGTTCCTACCATTGGCTTCGACCTGCTCTATGCCTTCATCATCGTTCGGCTAGATCGCAGAGAGCTCGTCTGGACCAATGTCACAGCAAATCCGACCGCGGAATGGATTGCACGCCAGATCACGCAGGCATTCCCTTGGGATGAGACTCCGCGCTACCTGATCCGCGATCGGGACCCGGTCTACAGTGCCGCCGCCACGCGTCGATTACGGGCCATGGGCATCCGTGACAAACCCATTGCCCCAGCTTCGCCTTGGCAGAACGGCTTCGCCGAAAGGCTGATCGGATCGATCCGTCGCGAGTGCACCGACTATTTCGTGGTTTTAGGTGAGGGGCACTTGCGTCGGGTCCTGCAGTCCTACGCGCGCTCCTATAATGAATCGAGGACTCATCGTTCTCTGAACAAGGATGCCCCAATTCATCGAGCTATTGAGAGCTTCGGTGCCATCATTTCTCGGCCGGTTCTCGGTGGACTTCACCACCAATATTGTCGAATCTGATTTTCGGTACACACAGTGATGAACTCGCGCCGTTGCATGGGCTCCCCCTCCTGCACGGGAGACAGCTTACCACATCGTCAAATGAGGGGCGTTGTGCATCACAGCAAAAATGGGTCGCCAATGTCCGAGTCGGGCCATAACCGGACATCCGATCGACTATTCAATCACCTCGTCGGCGGTCATTTGCATGATCTGCGGCACAGTGAGGTTCAGCGCCTTGGCGGTCTTGAGGTTGATCACGAACTCGAATTTGGTGGACTGCATAACCGGCAGGTCGGCGGGTTTCTCACCCTTTAGAATCCGGCTGGTGTAGATGCCGACCTGACGATAGGCATCGGTGATGCTGGTCCCGTAACTCATCAGGCCACCAGCCACGACAAATTCGCGCAAGTCATAGGCCGCTGGCAACACATCGCGAGCTGCGAGCGCGACGAGTTGCGCTCGGTGGGAGGTCAGGAACGGGCCGGAACCGACGAGCAGCGCACCGGCCCCGCGTTGCACGAACGTTGCAAAGGCTGTCTCGATGTCGCGGTCGTTGCTGACATCAAGAATGATGAGTTGCTGCCCGATAGCCTGCGCCGCAACCTGCAAATCTTTTCGCTCTACCTCGGTTTCAGGACCCGGGTTCACCAGCACGCCAATTGTTGTCGCCTTGGGCACAAGTTGGCGCAGCAACTCCAATCGCTTCGCCCCTAACTGGCCGACCAGAAAGGTCACTCCCGTGACGTTGCCGCTCGGTCGGTTCAGGCTGGCGACAAGGCCATCCTTAACGGGGTCAGCCCCGGTCAAGAAGACGATCGGCACCGTCGTGGTTGCGTCCTTGGCCACCTGCGCCGCAGGGGCATTGACGACAATCACGGCTGCGGGCAGTCGAACCAGATCGGCCATCAGAACCGAAAGGCGATCTAATTGATTGTCCGCATAGCGGTATTCGATTGCGACGTTCTTGCCCTCGACGAAGCCTGTTTCCTTCAGGCCTTGGCGGAACGATGTCACAAAATTCGTCGAGTCGGCTGCCGTGCTGCTGCGCAGAAACCCGATCACCGGCATCGCCGTTTGCTGCGCTTGCGCGCCGAACGGCCACGCGGTCGCCACTCCGCCGAGTAACGTGATGAACTCCCGTCGCCTCATGGGTTGCCCTCAGGCCGAGGATCGCAGCCAACCGCATTCTAGCGTGATCGGTCTATCTGTGCATCACAGCAAATTTAGCCGCCAATGTCGCAGTTGGGTCATCTGCGTCGATTCCGCGATGTCCGCTCCGAGTCCGCTTATTCCGATTTCGGACGTGACAGCCCGAGCCTCGAACGGTCGAAACGTGCCAGTTCCGGATCACTCAAGTGACGCTGTGAGCCACCGATCGGGGCTTGGCAATCGATGCCCCCGTCACAATGCCTGCCTCCAGCATCAGGCCGCCGGGGCGCATCGGTTGTGTCCGTTAATGAGATGCCCTAGGTACGCGCCCAGCGATGATGGGCTGCGCTAGACGCGTGGATCGACAAATGGAGCCCGTACCGGAAGCCGAGACGCCTGTCGGCTTAACAAGCGCTGAGGCCCAACGTCGCCTTGAAGAGTACGGGGCGAACGAAATTCCGGAGCGGCGGACGTATCCGGCCCTCGCCTTATTGCTAAAATTCTGGGGTCCGATTCCCTGGATGCTCGAAGCCACGATCGCGATCCAGGTTCTCCTCGGCAAGAGCGGGGAGGCGGCGATCATCGGCGCTCTCCTCGTCTTCAATGCCGCGATCAGCTTTGTTGAGGAAGGCAAGGCGAGCAAGGCGCTGGCGCTGCTGCGCAGCCGACTCACGACAAAGGCGCGCGTGCTCAGGGACGGAAGCTGGCAATCGGTTCCCGCCGCACGCCTGGTCGGTCGGCGTGCTGATGGCTCCGGTTAATCCCTTGCTGATTGCTGAGCTGTTGGCTGCGGTTGCAGTATATTTGCTTATTCTCGATCAATTCAAAGTGCTCTTCTTCCGGCGCTTTAAAATTCGCTGATCGGCTTCCTCTCCAACGATCCTTGATCGACGGCTCTATGTCCGTTAGGGGTCTAGAACGACCGATTTGCAATGTTCGCACAATGTCGGCTTGACCCTCAATTCCAGACGTAATGCTGTCTCGCAGCAAACGACGTTCTGGGCCATCAACTGCGGACTCATGCACCGCAGCAAAAGCATTTCTATTCGATCACCTCGTCGGCGCGGAGCAAGATGGAATTCGGGATGGTGAGGCCGAGGGACTTCGCGGTCTTTGCGTTGACCACTAACTCGAACTTCGTGGGTTGCTCGACGGGCAGGTTTGCGGGCGTGGCACCCCTGAGGATTTTGGCAACGATCTTGGCGCTCTGCCGCCACATCTCCGCAAGACTAGGTCCGTAGGATATGAGACCGCCCGCCTCCACGTGTTCCCTCCATTGATAGATCGCCGGAAGCCGATTGTTGGCTGCCAAAACGACGATCTCGTCATACAGCGACGCAAGAAACGGCGATGAAAAGACGTTGAGGGCCTGGGCCTGTTGCTTCAGCGCCGCTTGAAACGCATCGGCAAGGTCTTCGCGACGTCGGACCTCTAGGACCGAGAGCTCGATCTTCAAGGCGTGCGCTGCGCTCTCTGTTGTCGTCACCTGCGATTTGCCGGTCGTGGGGTCCCAGAGAGAGGCCACTCTCGAAAGCCCGGGGATCAAATCTCGCAGTATTTCCAATCTCTTTGCACTCAGTTCCGGGGAAAGAATGGTCAGCCCGGTGGTGTTTCCGTCGGGTCGCGAGAGATTGGAGACGAGCCCCGCTCCGATGACGTCATCGGCAATCGCGACGATAGGAATCGTCCCCGTCTTCTGCTGAACTATTCGCGGTGCGAGATCGCCGAATGCCGCAATGACGTCTACCTTCAGGCGGACCAGATCAGCAGCGAGCCCCGCAAGGTCCTTGAGACCTCCTCGCGCGTAGCGGAGATCGAGAACAACATTCTCGCCTTCAGTAAAGCCTTCCTCGTGCAGCCCTTGACGAAACGCGTCCATGCGGGGTGGCGCAGGGGGCGCGGCTCCTGGCCACAGGAGACCGATTTTAAGGACGCTGCTCGCAGGCTGCTGCGCCCGCGCCGAAAGTGGCCACGCAACCGATGCTCCACCCAAAAGCGTGATAAATTCGCGCCGTCTCACTTGCCGCCCCCGGCTAAAGACCACGCTAAAACTAATCAAAGACTAGCACACTCAGGCGACCCCGGTGTGCGACATAAAGCAGTGGGGTGGGCTGTCACCTGAGGCTCGGCGCCTGATGTCGCCCTCGGGGACATGAGCGACATTTTGCACTGCGGCAAGGTCGGTCTGATTTAACGGTCTACTATGCGGTGCGTTCGACCCGCACGTCGATTTCGCTGCGCAATGCCCCGAAGTCGATTGGCTTGGTCAGCAGCGCCTCGGCACCGTTCTCCAGCGCCTTGCGCTTGGTCGCCGTATCGCCATAGGCGGTTATCATAATGACCGGAACATCCGGCCGCAGGGCCTTCGCCTTGGGAAGCAGTTCAAGCCCACTCATGCCCGGCATGTTGATGTCGGACAGGATTAGGATGAGTAAACGGTCGCCGGCATCGGCTATGCACTGGAGCGCCAGGGCGGCGGATTGCGCAAACTCCATCGTGAGGCGGTCGGCGCGCAGGTCCCGCCGGAACTGCTGCCGGAATAGAACTTCGACATCCGGCTCATCGTCAACCACGAGAATGAGTGGGTTCACGGGTGTTCTCCCGACTTGATAAGGGGCGCCCCTGCACGCGGTAAAACGATCCGAAACTCGGTAAACTCACCGGGCTTGGTATCGACCTCTATAGACCCGTCATGTTGCTTGACGATGATGTCGTGACTGATGGACAATCCAAGCCCGGTGCCTTCCCCGGCGGGTTTTGTCGTGAAGAACGGGCTGAACAGTTTTTCCTTCACCTCAGGGGGAATTCCAGTCCCATTGTCCCAAATCCTGATTTCGACGCTATTGCCGAGGTTCTTGGTCGTGGCGGTGACAGTCGGTTCGTAATCGCCGCCATTTGCCTCGGCTTTGCGCTTCGTTGCCGCGTAGAACCCGTTGGAGATTAGGTTGAGTAGCGCCCGCGTAATCTCTTGCGGGAACAGATCGGCCTCGCCGACCGCCGGGTCAAAGCACCTCTCTAGGGTGATTTCAAAGCCCTGCTTCTCGGCCCGCGCCCCGTGATAGGCGAGATTGAGGGTCTCCTCGACGAGAGCATTGACGTCGACCGGCCGGTGCTCGCCGGACCCCGCACGGGAATGCAGCAACATGTTCTTGACAATAGCGTCGGCGCGCTTGCCGTGCTGCACGACCTTGTCGAGATTATCGCGCAAGGTATTCGCCAGGTCGTTGATGTCAGTGCGTGTCTTTTCGTCGGCTTGAACGTGTCCCAGCGTTTCCTTGAGCTCGTCGATTAGCTCGACCGAAACGCCTGAGAAATTGTTCACGAAATTGAGCGGGTTCTTGATCTCGTGGGCGATGCCGGCGGTCAACTGGCCGAGCGAAGCGAGTTTCTCCGTCTGCACCAGGCGGTCCTGCGCGGTGCGGAGGTTCTCTAGCGACTGGGTAAGATCGGCGGTCCGCTGCCTTAATTCATTGAGCAGCCGTGTGTTTTCAATGGCGATGACTGCTTGCGCCGCAAAATTCTTCACTAGGTCGATTTGCTTATCTGCGAATTGGCGGACTTCTTTGCGGTAGATGGCGAATGCTCCGACGAACTGAGTCTCCCTGAGCAACGGAACGAGCAGAAGGGTCCGCGCGCCGGCGACATCCACGAGCTTAGAAAACTCGGGATCGCCCGCTACGTAGGATCGTTCCGTTCTAACGTCAGCAATATGAATTATATCTTTGCTTTGGATGATACGGACGAGAGGAACATCCGGATGAAGGTCGTCCGCCAAAAACGGCTGCTGTCGCAACTCACTATAGGCTTGTGATGCGTGGTAAAGCGCAACAGTGCGAAAAGCTTCACCGTCGTAAAGGAATAGATTGCCAAACTCGGCTTCGCACAGCCGCGTCGCGTTCTCCAGCATGGCTTGGAACACGGGCTCTAATTCACCAGGCGACGAGTTGATCACGCGCAGTACTTCCGCAGTGGCTGTCTGCTGCTCCAGCGACTGCCGCAGTTCATTGAGCAGCCGCGTGTTCTCGATGGCGATGACGGCCTGATTGGCAAAGGT
Source organism: uncultured Alphaproteobacteria bacterium (assembly GCA_963780925.1). GTDB lineage: Bacteria > Pseudomonadota > Alphaproteobacteria > Rhizobiales > Xanthobacteraceae > BOG-931. The sequence continues at coordinate 323,415 of CAWAEV010000026.1, forward strand.
TCTGAGCACCTCGCGCTGCTTGTCCGAGAGCGGGCCAGGTATGAGACGTACGACCTGGAGGGCTCCGATTGGCATCTGTCCCCGCATCATCGGCATGACGGTGACTGCGCGGTTGCCGGTCGCCAAGAAGTTGCGAGCCCCTATCGCAAGCTCGGGCGGCGCATTCTCCGCATCGGGAACGTCCACCACTCTGCCATCGAGAATGGCGACGCCGTTCATGTATTCGCGCGTGAGCGGAATGGGAAAAATTCGCCGCATAGCGTTGGCGCGAGCTGGATCGCGGTCGGCCACGGCCGCGAGCCTTATCTTGTCCCCGTCCGCGAGCGAGACCTGGATCGTCGCGTCGGCAAAGAGCTTGAGCCCACTCTGCACGATCGCCTCGAATACGGGCTGGGTGTCGTCGAGGGAGTTGCTGATCACGGTGAGGATGTCGGCGGTCGTGGTCTGCTGCTCCAGCGCCTCACTCAAATCATCGGTGCGCTGGCGCAATTCGTTGAGCAGTCGCGTGTTCTCGATGGCGATGACCGCCTGGGCGGCAAAGTTGGTTAGCAGTGCGATCTGCTTGTCGGTGAACGGACGCACTTCGTTGTTGTAGATACCGATAGCGCCGACGAGTTCGTCGTCCCGCAGCATGGGCACAGCGAGTGCGGTTCTCATGCCGCCGACCCTGGCAAGCGCCGAACTGGTATAAGGCTCTTCGGCGGTAATATCGGCGACGTGAACAAGCATTTTGGTGCGTACCAATGGGCCGAGGATCGATTTTTCCAGCGGAACGATTGGATCACGCTGCCGCATCGCCATGTGCTCCGGCGCGGCGTTATGCATGGCGACGACGCGCATGTTCTTGCCGTCGAACAGAACGAGATTGCCGAAGCGAGCGCCGCAGATGCGTTGGGCGTTGGATATGATGGCTTCGAAGACTGGCTTTAGATCGCCGGGAAACGAGCTGATGACGCGCAGCACTTCTGCCGCGGCAGTCTCTCGCTCTCGTGCCTCGTCAAGTTCGCGCGCTTGACGCTCAATCTGCTCTTTGAGATCGGCAACAGACGAGTTGGCTCGGCGCCCGGCCTTCAACGCGGTGTTGCGTTTTGCCTTCATCATATAGTGCCGCGCCTTCGTTGGTTTGAGGCTTGTCGTACGACGCCGTCTCACCTAGTCCTCCCACTGGGCGAACGATCTTACCCTACCACATCATGGGGTCCGTTGTGCGCCACAGCAAAATCCGCCGCCGATTGGCAGCTTCGGTCGGGTAGGATCGAGGCGCGGACCGGGCTCTCCAATCGCTACCGAATTGCTGCGCCACAGCGAACGTCGAAAGGGGCCACCCGGAGACCAAAATCCTGAAAGGCCAGCCACGTCATGCCTGCTCGAACAGAATTAGGCTTTGTGGGGTGGGCGGCAGCGACTTTGTGGACACCTTTCCAAATCCTGCCGTTTGGCCCAATTCCTCGAACTCTCGGGCTGTGTACGCCTCTCCTTGCGGCGTCGAACCGAGCATCTGAAATGAGAACATGACCGGGAAGCGTGGAGATACCCGGTCCTCGTTCACCACGAACTCGACGGCCACAGCGCGCCCCCCCGAGACGAGGCTCTTGCGAGCTTTTCGAAGGAGGGCAACACAGGCGTCACGATCGAGTTGGTGGAGGAAGTTGGCCAGCAGCACCAGATCGAACCCGCTGCCCCAGTCCGCGTCGAACGCACTCCCCGCCAACGTGTGATAGCGCCCCGACACGCCCGCCGCCTCGGCGTTCTCTCGTGCGACTGAAAGGACGGTCTGCCAGTCGACCGCCGTGATCTGCGCGTCCGTGACGGCTTGAGCAATCGCGATGCCGAACATTCCGTGTCCGGCGGCGACATCCAGCACCTTGCGGGGAGATGAGACCGCAAGCTCGGACGCGATTTTTTTTGCGACAGGAACCCTGGACGGGCCCATCGCCTGCGCAAACTTTACCCAAATCGGATGATCCGGCGCATTGTTTGCCTACCCAATCGAGCCGCCGTTTCGGACATACGCGGGATTGCCCAGGAAGAGGGCCATCATCTCGGGCGCGGCCAGATACTCGACGACGCTGCCCATCCAGGAAGGGGCGCTTCGGTCCAAGAATACGGCCGTAGATTGAGTGAGCCGGTACTGGTCACCTTGCTTTTCGAGATGGCCACGGACCGTGAGGTAATCGCAAAGTATGCGGACGCCACGAACCGCCGCTCCGGTTGTCCGCGCCAAACTCTCGGCCGTGGCATTACCCTTTGCGATCTCCGTAAACAGGTCGAGCTCGATAGCAGCTTTGATCGCGGCGGTCTGCTGATAGGCGACGACAGCGTCCATAAACAGATCAGGCGAGATGTCGACCATGTTTGTTTCCTTCATGTCGTGGTGCCTGGGAGCACACAGGATCGATCCTATACCAGCCTGCGCTCGCTGTTGACGCTGTTCAACATCCCCGATTTGCGATAAGGGGTCGAAGCTTTCTCATCCGATCCAGTTGAAGCGTTGCAAGTGGGCCAAAGACATCATCATCGCTTTTTCAATCGCCTGCTTTGGTGGGCGCGGTATGCCCCGACACTGCGGCGAGACCTCGGGCGAAACGCCATTGCGCTCGCCACCCAGCACGAGGCACGCGGGAAACACGGGCACGAGCTGTTCAGGGCGAAGGCTGGCCGTAGTCTGTTCGGCTACCACGATCCAGGCGCCCAGCGCCTTCGCTTCGGCAACAGCATCGCCCGCGTATTGGCGCTCGCTACACGGCACCCAGTGCTGAGTGCCCTGCGCCGCTTGCACCAGCCTGCGTTTGTGTAAGTTCACCTTGGTGCCACAGATCACCAGCTGCTGCACAAGAAACGCATCGCAGAGCCGGAAGGTGGCACCGATATTGTAGTTCTGGGTTACGCCGTCCAGCACGACTGTAATTGGTCGGCGCGGCTGTTAGAGAAATTCGTCGCGGATGGGCTTGGTGAAGCGCAACTCTGGTGTTGTCAGGGCCCGGCGCATGTTCGTAACAGAAGGCGGCGGCGGGGAGCTTCAGTATTCTTCGGCCAACATGATGGTAATGACGCGCTCGGTGACCGATGGGTCGGAAGGGTCGGGGGAGTGAGCGGCCAGCGCCTTGTCGTAATAATCGATCTTGAAAAAGATCACGGCGCCGTCGGCTTTGAATGATCCAAAATCGTGTTCGTTGTACGGGTCGTTGGCATGACAAAACTCGTCGTAGACCGCGATGGTCTTGATGATCCGCGCGACGGCCTCGGGGCCGAGGGCGGCGGGCCCGGGCCGCGGAACACGGCCCGAGCTGTGTGATGCCGGGTCAGGTGCTGACTGGGCTTGGCTTCAACAGCGCGACGGCACCCGCGTGCCGCGTCACGTTTGCCTGCTTCGGGTAGTCACGCCACTTCAAGGTCAGCATGTCGCCGTCACGGGCGAGGACGATGGCCTCCCACCAGCCGTCAGTCGCCCCTTCTTGGGCGATCACCATGTGGCCGACGGCAATGTCGTCCCAGCTTGTCGGCAACCCCGGGGCGGCCTGTTCGGCGTTCGCCTGATCGGCGTCCCTTGGCACCGGCTGACCAGCGAGTTGCAATTCCTCGACGATCTTGCCGTACAGGCTGCGCCCCACTGGCGGCACGAAGCCACGCCCGGTCGCGTACAACCGGCCATTCGGCAACTTCTTGGCAAGCTCAGCCAAAGCCGCGCTATCGGCCTTGCAGACGGTAAGGTTCATGGCCTTGGCGGCCTTGGCCACGAGGTCAGCTTGGGCGACCGGAAACCGGGCAGCTCGCGGCTTGCCGTGCTCGTCCCGGCCCAAAGCGATCAGGTCCGGGGCAGTGCCATTGGTTTCTTTGGTCATGACTGTCCTCCAGAAAAGCCGAAGGGGGCCAGCGGCCCCCTTTGCGGATCAAAAACGAGATTTGAGCAGTACGGCCGCGGTGGACCGGAAGGTTTCCGGATGTGCATTGCAAGTAACTCCTAAGGTTTCCTGTGTCTTGCCACTGGCACTATTGCCTGCGACAACGCAATTATACATACCGCATGTCAGAAAACAAGAGAAAATACTTGACGGTATGCCAGTAAATCACTGATATTGTTAGACTATTTCAGGCTAATTCGGTCGCAAATTCGGTACAGCCTGCAGTGCCAATTTTGGCAAGAATGCCGGTCATCAACCCGGTTGCCATTGCAGATGTCGAGGCCCTGCTGGCTGCAGTAGCGCCAAATCGCCAGCTGCACGAACCGGGGAAAGACCTGGGGAAAGCTGCGGTTGAACTGTCGTGCGTCGATTTTGCCGGCCACTAGGCGAATGATGTCGGCGCAGCCGCCCGGACGGTAGCAGCCCAGGCCGTAGGGATGGGCCGCCTTGAGGCGAGCCAAGATCCCGGTTCGGTGCAGAAAATTATGGACCAAGGTATCGACCGCGATCAGCTGGACGCCGACTTCGAGCCATTTGGGGCGAACGTCAGCAACGCCGATCAAAATGTTGGACAACGCCATGGCGAGCACCTTGTCCGAGATGCCGTAGACATTCCGCAACGGCTCAATCAGGGCATTGCGCGCTTGTGCCAATGGGTCCCGCGCAGTTTGATCGCCCGCTTGGTCCACCCGGTCATCGATCCAGCCAACCAAATCGCCGTCAGCAACGTCCCGAATAAACAGGTAGAGACTATAGGCAATCTGGTTGAGATGGCCGTTTCTCAGGCGATGGGTCGGAAGCGGGCAGGTGGCGATGTGGTCAGGCTCGGCGCAAGTACGGCTCGTCTTCTCGTATCGGCAGGCATGAAAAGCCCAATAGGTTTTCAGCTTTGGGCAACTGGTTGATTAGCCAGGTTCTTGCGGACTGAGCGCCAAGTCGCTTGGCCATGCTGGCGCATGTAATTTATGGCGATCTCATCCGAGATCCCTTGGAAGCTGAAAGCGAAGATCAGCCGGTCAAACAGCGCCGCGCTGTCATGCCGTTCGACTGCGGCACTCAAATCTTGGTCACGAAATTCTTCGACCAAGTCGAACGAGCCAGCGAAACAGCAAACCTGATAAATCAGGCGAACAGCGTGAGCAACGGCAGCCCTATCACGCCCAACGTTACTGCAATTTTCCGCCTTAACCTCTCGCGTCCCCCTAACTGCGCATTGCATCTGTTTGCATCCGACCATCAGTCTGAGCCGGGTTTAGTCGGGGCGTCGGGGTGTTCCGATAAAACCCAAGTCGAGCAGTAGGGGCCATAGCGCAAGGGCAGGGCGGCCCATACGGATGTGTCGCCAGCCAGTCGGCGTCATACGCCTTGTTGAGCAATTCGCGGGCGGATCCCGTGTCGTCGATCCAAGCAATCGGGCGAGCGGGGTTGCCGTTGGTGCAATCGCATACGGCAAGGTCATGCCCTACATAGGCGACGGCGCGCGTGGGCGGGCTGTCTCTCAAAAGAACGAGCATTTCGCCGACGTCATGGATGGTGGGTATATTGCTCATGTTTGGTTGACCGCGCCTGAACCTGACTTGCAGCGCAGGCTGCGCACCATTGGAAAGTCAAATCAGCGATACGAGCTTACGTTGGGCATCGGT
>CAWAEV010000027.1:0-69684 GCA_963780925.1 uncultured Alphaproteobacteria bacterium
GTCCGTTCTGGTCCATGTGATATTTGATCGCCTCCACTGGATCTGGGAGATCGAGTGGATAGTGGTGGCGTTCCCAGGCCTCGACGAGAGTAACTAACACATCGAGGTAATCGCCCTTGGGCGTGTTGCGCTTGGCCGTCATCAAGCCCTCCATTTGCTTAAGGGCACGACGATAAGTACGCTGGTTCTTGATTGGTACAATGTTCATGGCTCCAGCTTTCAAATGGTCTGAGCGTCGATTGCGTCGTACTGTCGGTGTGTTCCGATAAACCGGGTATAGACAACCCGATAAGGCTAGTTGATCCATACGACAATGCGGTACTTATTGCCCGCAATGTTGAACACCACGCGCCAGTCCTTGAGAATGCTCGCGCTAAGGATGGCCCGCTGCAGCGCTAAAGTCGACCAACTGGCAGTCTTGCAGCGTCGTGCGCACGCGTACGACCTACGGCCACCGCGCTAGGCCGCTTTGCCCGGCTTGTAAGGCTTGATCTTGGCCACCTGCTCTGCAATGCGGCGCTTGGCTTCCAGCGTGTCATAGGCGTTCTGGAGGCGCAGGAAATAACCTTCGGAGAGGCCGAAAAACTTGCAGAGGCGCAAATCGGTATCGCCCGTAATATCGCGGGTTCCATTGACGATGGCGTGAATGCGATTTCCCGGCACACCGATGGTATGAGCGAGCTGATTCTGGCTCATGCCGATCGCGCTCAAAAATTCTTCCTTCAGAATTTCGCCTGGATGAGGATTACGCAGCCGCGCCATGACCACTTCCTTTGTTCTGCTAAGACCTTAGTGATAGTCCACGATTTCAACATCCCACGCATCGTGATCGACCCATCGAAAGCAGATGCGCCATTGCTTATTTATCCGAATGCTCATTTGACCGGTCCGGCTTCCCTTAAGGACTTCCAGTCGATTTCCCGGTAGATTTCGCAGGTCCTCCAAGATTGTTGCGGCATCCAACTGGCGCAGCTTACGCAGAGCCCGATCTTGAATATCGCCAGGAAACTTCCGGCTCGATTGTCCCTGCCAAATGCGCCGCGTATCCTCGCACCTAAACGACCGGATCATATTTGTCATTAATACTTCGATACGCGGTACGTATCAAGGTCAACTTCGGTCGGTGGTGTCATACAGCACGATGCCGCACCGAAACAAATCCAATTTGCTGTAGCGCGCCCCGAAGGCGCGTGTCACTGCCGCCAGACCAGGCGTAAGCGAAAATACCCCCAAAATTCGGGCTTGCATTTCGGAGTATTCTCCATAAATATGGTTTTACTCTTTTTTTTTTATGTCAATCTGGGCTGCGATGAAGACTACAGTCGAACTCCCGGACGACCTCTACCGCCAGGCCAAGTCAGAGGCGGCGCTGCATGGCCGTAAGCTCAAGGACCTGGTCGAGGAAGGCTTGCGCCTTGTCCTCGAAGCTCCACGTGCCAAGCCTAGGCGTCACAACCTCGCTGGGCTGATGAAGGACGCCCGCGGGATCGTGGACTCCGGTATTGCGGATCTCGCATCCAATCCCGAGCATCTCAAGGGCTTCGGCGGCGATGCGCCCCGCCATCGTTGATACCGGACCATTGGTCGCGTTTCTTGATCGGGCAGAACAGCATCACCGTTGGGTCGTCGCGCAAGTCGAGGAGTTGTCCCCGCCGCTGCTCGTCTGTGAGCCGGTGCTGGCCGAGGCGATGTATCTGCTCGCGCGGTTCTCCAGGGCGCAGGATGCTTTATTAGGACTTTTCGAGATTGGGGCGCTCAAGATCGCGTTCCGCATTGATGAGCACGTTCCCGCCCTGCGCAAGCTGCATCAAAAATATCGGGACACGCCGATGTCGCTCGCCGATGCGTGCATTGTGCGGATGACCGAGATCTACGAGCGGCATGCTGTGCTGACGCTCGATTCCGATTTCACCATCTATCGCAAACATGGCCGCGAGCCGCTCGTGCTCATTTACCCAGCGCAGGGCTAATACCAACCCTCGTTGACATTGACTCATAGGCATCGATGCGGGCCTTGATTCGGTGATCGATATCTTCTTGCGCCAACGGGGCCGTCGTCAGGCGAGCGTTGGCTTCGTCGTCGCGGTCGAGCTCTGTGCCAACGTGCTGCAGCCGTCCCTACAGACACTGGCGCGCTTTCGTGTCTTTGCCAGCGGAACCGATACTGGGCTTGCGACATTGTCTGACATATTGTAGAATAATGTCCTACAAGGGAGCGCCGCAATGACATCCGCAAAAAGAGCAAAGAAAGTACGCCTGAGGACACATCGGCCCTCGTCTGCTCGCGCCAAATCGATTGATCCGATAACGTCGGCGCGGGTGGAGTTCGCGCTCTCGACATTGGCGGCGAGCGGCAAACTAAAGGGTTTACGCACCGAGCGGCTCAGCGCCCGCGTCGATCCGGGACTGATCAAGGCGGCTCGCACCAAGACCGGTTTCGAGAGTGACTCGGAGCTGGTCAATGCCGCGCTCGCGGTGCTTGCCGCACCAGATGATTTTGGACCTTGGTTTGCGGCCCAGGCCGGACGCCTGCCCAGGGATTTTGAACTTGAAATCTGATGTTCAGTCGATCCTCTCCCGCCATGATCCCGGTCGCTGGTCTCGACCCCTGGCGCATCGGCCAAAGGCAGATCTTCCGTTCGATCCATTTCAGGTTCCTGCCGAGGTATCTCTCCTGTTCGATGCCACGGTCTATATCGATCACCTTAAAGGCCAATTGCCGACGTCGATCGTCACTTTGATGGCGTCGCGAACCATCCTGCATGGCGCACCGGCGCTCGCCGAGCTCGCGGTCACCATCGGCGCCCTCGATCCGGCAGACCGCCGCACTCACGCCACGCTGATCCCAATCATCGATATGCTTGCGCGGATCAATCCCTCGCGCATTATTGCGCCAAGTTATGAGGTCTGGTTAGAGGCGGCGGTGATGACGGGCATTCTGGCGCGCACGCAAGCCATTCCAAAGCAAGATCGTCGCAAATTTCTCAACGACGCCCTACTGTTTCTGCAAGCAGCTGATACTGGCTCCGTCTTGGTCAGCAGAAATTCTCGTGATCTCGATTTATTATTGCAATTACAGCCGCAGGCGGGCGTGCTTCTTTACGACAAAAGCTAAAGAACGGACGACCTTGAGAGGCGAATTTGCCGTCGCCGCACGTCTTGCTTAAACCTGTTGCGGCTCGATCCAAAGCCGCGGTGAACGGCCAAGCCGCCGCGATTGTCACATTCAACCGGCGCGATTTCGGCGACACTTCTGCGACATTTGGAATTGAGGTGCTGTCGCCAGCCGAAATGCTTAAGAGGATCAAGGCATGAAAAGCCCTCAAAGTACCTACCCGCTCCGCCTCCCCCGCTCGGTAAAGGCGGAAGTCGAACGCCGTGCCAAAGCGGATGGCATCAGCGTCAACCAGTTCGTGGCAACCGCCGTTTCCGAAAAGCTGGCGGTCATGAATACCGCAGCTTTCTTCGCTGAGCGTCGAGAGCGCGCGGATTTCACTGCGTTTGATCGCCTGATGCGTCGCAAGGGCGGCGAAGCGCCACGCCTGAGGATAAGATCAGCTGAGGCAACCAGTGAATCAAGCGCTCGGTACCAAAATCGGTCGCGCGGACGTCAATAGAAAACTTTGCCTTCGTTGTTCATTACGCTGAATCAGCCTCCGTTTGGTGATCAGACTTGGAGCAACGGTTGCGCTCGTGCGAGTTTTCATCAAGAGTAACACTCCAGCCTGGCAACGGGATAAAACCGCGGTAGAGTGGAAGACATTAAGGAGAAATCTATGACCGATCCCGCACGCATCGTGCTCGATTCAGCCGCCTTGGCTGGCAAGCCAGTGATCCGTGGGACCCGCCTCTCGGTCGACTTCATTATCGGCCTCATGGCCGATGGCTGGACCGAAGCAAATATCTTGCGCAATTATCCAGGGCTCTCCCACGACGACGTTGCAGCTTGCCTTGCCTATGCCCGCGATGTGCTGAGATCGGAAAAAGTATATCCGAGCGCCGCGTGAGATGCGCTTTCTCGCCAATGAGAACTTTCCTGGCGATGCCGTAACCGCGCTCGAGGCGGTCGGGCACGACATAGTTTGGATCCGCACCGCAGCATCCGGAAGCAGGGACGAGGACATATTGGCATGGGCCGAGCGCGAAACAGGGTGCGCTTCGGTTCGATTACCGGAAGTGTCCGACCCGATCGCATCCGCATGCGCCAGCTTGCGGCGCAATAGTCTCTTAGCGAATAGCCACGCGATAGTGGCGACGTGAGTTCGTGGCCGCGCCGACCCAGCCGGTCGATCTCGATCCGGTGCCCCCCGAAGCCGTATTCGACCCCGGCCCGGCATCTGCCGAAACAGCCGTCGATCCCGCCATTGTGCGGGGACACTGTTTTTTGCGCCTGGCCAAGCTGCCCAACTACGCGCTTGACCGGCTCCGCCGGTATGAAGTCACCCTGTGGCGGCAGGTCGGTCAGGTCATGGTTGCGCTCGACTTGTTAGATCGTCGCAAACCACAAGAGCGAAGGTGCCGTTTCTTTGTCGGCGGCCGGCAAGGTTCTTGTTTGTCAAAACGGAGACGCCTGTGTTTTCGGCGATCCAATTCGTCGAGCGCATAAAAAATCTGCCCTGCTTGACGCCAAAGGGTGCGTTCACAGTCACGCACTCGAGAGCATAATTGACCGCCGGAAACAACGCGAGTTTAACATCAGCGGCGTGCGTCGCCGCCGCCGCCGGGTAATTTCAACCGCCGCAGAGTTCAACTAGCGCCGCCGAGAGCCTCGATAGAAGACGTACCGCGTTGGTTTGCCAGCGTTCCAATACAACTTCTCGCGCGCCTGCCGCATATTGCCAAGAGCACCCATCAACTCATGTTGTGGACGTGCGATGAGCGTAGCCCTGTTGGGTCGTATCCAATCGCAAAACAGGGTGAACGAGTCCACTTGATCATCGCTAAGACCATATGGGAACGCTTCGAACTCGGCCATTAACTCCTCCATGAAGGGTGCACCGGCGGGCAAGACGATTTGGCGATTGCGAAAGAGATCGAGGTTTCGACGAAGCCGCTCAACTTTATCGCCGCGCGGCTTCAGCAAATGCACCGGACAACTCGACGTTGCGAATTGCTCTTGTAACTCCAGAGCTGGACCATTGTCCTCGATCAAAATAGCACATGGCCGATATTTTGCTTTCATGCGGCGAATGTGAGAGGCAAACGCGGATTTGTGTGCGCGTCCTCGCCACTGATCGTACAGAAGATACCGGCCATCGTTCAGCACTCCCCAGCACTGGATGACGCTGTAGCTCTGTCCACTCTCGCCCTTGTGGTTCGGATCGATCGAGAGAATGTAAGGTATAGCGGGCCGGGCATAGAACCGCTCGACGACGAAAGCTTCGCGCTGAACCTGAATCACGTCCGGCCCGTCGAAGCGTTGTTGGTAGAGCGGACCAAACCCCGGCGCCCCCGTATGTTCGCGCAACTCGGCGATATATTTGGGGCTATAGGCGGTTGGACGCAGCACATCGCCTTCTTTGCGACGCCATATGCCGTTCTTAAGGCGATATTCGCAGTCGTGCGTTGCAATCAGAGGCAGCACGCGGTGTTTAAAGCCCGGACGATTGAGCAGGTAGCCCGTTGGGTCGTGCTGATTGAGGCGATGCTGTACGATGACGATCGTGCCGGGTGGATTTAATCGAGACACGAGCTCGGCATCAATTCGGTTATTGATAGATTTAAGATGCTGAAGGTTCCCGCTGTCGCGGATTTGTACAAGATCGTCGCAGATCAACACCTGGCATCGCAGGCCGGTTGTCGCGCCATCTATTGATCGAGCATACACCGCACCGCCGGCCGTGGTTCCAAAATCCCCAGCTGCCCGTTGGTCCTTGGCGAGGATCGTTCCGGGAAAGGCCTTCCGGTACCAAGCCGCCTGCAGGACATCTCGAATCTGCTTCGCGATCAGCAGCGCGGGCATCTCCGCGTATGACACGATCAATATCTGCGTTGATGGTTTGTGACCCAAAAGCCAGAGCGGAAGACTGACGCCGAATAGGAATGTTTTGCCGGATCCCGGCGGCATGTTTACAATAAACCTACGGAACTCACCTGAACCGATCCTCTCATTGTCAAACGAAAGGAGGTACAGGTACGGATTAGGGTCGAGTGGGCTACTGCGAAGCTCGATATGCGCTCGGTTCACCAAGGTTAAAAAGTCGCTCCGTAGCAGCGAGCCGAAGTTATTCATCGGCACCTCCATCTCGTGATGGTGTGGTGGCGGAGGCCGCGGGTTGCTCCCGGCGGTCGAATTCTTCGATCAGCGCTTGCTCCTGCGGACTGGGCTGATCTTCGTGGTCGGCTTCATTGACATCGAGTGCTTGGGCGATCGGCGCGACAATCTTTGTTGCCAGAGGATCACGGGCCAGTGCGTCGTTTACTAGATTTTCGGCGAACACTTGCTGCTTGGTGACCGCACCATCCGCGCCGGTCGCGGGCGAATCCAAGGCGATAGCGATGTCCTGTAGGAACGACCGGCGGCGCTTCGGTCTTCCGCTCGGATTGCCGCTTTGCCCAGGCTGGAACCGCGAGTGCACAGGCGGCTTGCGATAGCCGACTTCATAGGGAGGATCGTTAGTCATGGCGATAGCTCCAAAATTCGTCTTCGGTGGCTCAAATGCTAGCGCTTCGGCGCGCATAGCGCGTCGACTCCGACGACTTAATCTTTCCTTTTGGATGCCTTCGCTGACTGACTTCGTCAAAAACCGATCAGAAAAATTCTTTCACTCGTTGCCCGGCCATAGACCTAACGTGCACTAATGTCGGAGCGACAATATATTATAGCATGAAATGATTTAGGCTGTAGTCCCTCTCGGAGATTTGATCCGGTGGCGCTATTGTAAAATGGACTATTAGGACCAAAGTCGAGTTGAGCGATCGACAGTATACCGGATTGGTTGTTTGACATCGTGAAAGCGCGGTCAAGACTGAGCGGCATTCCATCCATTTAGACTATGGGTAGGGAATCACCGGTCGTGCTGCGGCGCGGATTAGAGGCGTGGCTCTTGCCGAAACTTCCCTGTTATTTTCCCTGATACCAGGGAATTGTGCGATGCAAAAGACTTTGGCAATCAGGAGCCTCGACGCTAATCAATTGTTGAATCGAGCGACATCATTGAGAATTCAGAAACACTCGACGCCACAGCAAGTGGGTATCATTGGTGAAGCTTCGTGGGGGGAGGAACAATTGCATGGAGTTGATAACTCTGGTTGCGTCGCGTGAAAGTAGAAAATTATTGAAACGAAAGGCGTCAGGTCCCTCACAACGCTCTGCGGCGGATTTCCTCGATGACGATGCTGTTATCTTGCTCGCCTTCGCCGTGGCGCAGGCAGGCCTGCAGAACGTCGGCGTGAATTTCGAGAAGCGGCAGTTGTTGGCCTTTCTTGCGCGCCTGTTCGAGCATGAGCTGCGTGTCCTTCAGCGTCTGGCGCACGCGGCCTTCCGGCACGAAATTTCCGGCGACCATTTTCGGTCCCTTGGTGTCCATGACCTGCGATGCCGCAGCCGACGCCCGCGCCACGTTGAGGAATGCCGCCGGATCAAGGCCGAGACGGGAGGCAAACACCAGTCCTTCGGCGAGCGCGAGGCGATTAAGGCCGAGGATCAGATTGACGGCGAGCTTGGCGCGGCCGCCATCGCCGATCTTGCCGATATGAAAGCGCTTGGGAAATAAAGCGTCGAGCACCGGCGCCGCTGCCACCGCAATCCGGGCGTCGCCGCCAACAAGACCGACGCCGTCGCCTTGGCGGACCTGCTCGCTGGTGCCGGATACCGGCACTTCGAGGAAGCGCAAGCGATCCGCCGCCCGTGCGCCGAGCGCCGCGATGCGATCCGGATCGCAGGTCGAAGTGCAAATGACGATCTTACCCGATGCCGCGGGAAGCAGCGCGCGTTCGACCACGTCCTCGACTTGGTCGGTGTTGAAGACCGCAAGCACGATAGGCTCGCAGTCGCGCGCGATCTCGGCAAGCGATCTGGCATGCCCGCCAATGGCCGCAAGCCGGGCGTTTTTCTCGACATCGACGTCAAAGCCGACCACGCTCAGTCCAGCCGCGACCAGCCGGCGCGCATAGACTTCGCCCATCAGGCCCAAGCCGACGAGGCCAACTGGAGTGCTGCTCAGCGTCACTCTGCTCATGGCGCTAACCCAGCCGTTCGACGTTGAGCTCGCGCGCCAGCGTATCGAGGTTCTCGCGCAATGCTTTCGGCACCGGCACGCCGTGCGCGCGGCGGTCCAAAAGTTTGGTGTGGCTCTGCTCGCCGGGCAGCCATATGCGCTCGACGCCCGGCAATCGCGGTGAATTGCGAATATCGCGGATGAGGCGGTCGACGGCGCGCTTGAATTCGTGCGCCGGCAGGAACGCCTCGATCGCGAGCGCGGCGATCGCCTGCCCAGTATTGGTCGGTTTGCCGGCGTCCTTGACGAAATCGACCACATCGCGCCCGACCGCGGCACGATTGAGCACACCGGCCAGAAGCCCGATGATGAGGCTCAAGCCGGAACCCTTGTAGTCGCCGATCGGGAGCAGGTGACCTTCGTCGGCGCGCTTTGGGTCGGTGAGTGGCTTGCCCTCGCGATCGATCATCCAGCCAACCGGCATCTGCTCGCCGCGCTGCGCTTTGAGTCTTACCTTGCCGAAAGCTGCGACCGTCGGCGACATGTCGAGCACGATCGGCGGCTCTTGTTCCGCCGGAACGGCCACCGCCATGGGATTGGTGCCGAGCAGGCTCTCGCTGCCGCCCCACGGCGGCAAGTGATTGCTGCTGCCAACGGCGAAATAGATCCCAATCATGTCGTGCTTGAGCGGCATCGTCACGTAAAGCGCCGCCGGCCCGGCGTGATTGCTCATGCGGGCGCCGACCCAGCCGACGCCGGTCGCTTTAGCTTTTTCAATCGCAAGTTCGGCGGCGCGCCGCATCACCAGATGGCCCATGCCATTGTCGCCGTCGATCAAGGCCGCGGACGGCCGGTCGCTGACGACGCGAATATTCGGCTGGAGGTTGACGCCGCCGGCGCGGATGCGGCGCACGTAAAGCGGCAGCCGGATCACGCCGTGGGTATCGCTGCCGCGCAGATCGGCCTCGACCATGAGGTTGGCCAGCATTTCCGCATCGGCCGCCGACAGGCCGGCGGCGGTGAAGGCGCGGACAATGAAGCTGGTGAGCCGCTCGGCTGGAACGCGGGTGACGTCATTGGGCATACGGGTCATGCTCCGCAAGGCAGGTTGAGGGATGGTTTCGGGTCGCGTCAAATCATAGGATTAAACCAATTTGGGAGGTAAGCCGACATGAGCTCAATGACTGCGGAAAAAATCGAGACGCTGGACGCCTGTTTCGGGACCTACCCGCATACCCAGCCGCTGAAGAACGGCGAGATCAAATCCGACCGCTTGGTGCTGCGGCTGACCGAAGTGAGCCCGGTCTATAAGGCGTTCCTGATGATGGCGCGCGAGCAGAAGTTCGATGTGAGCGAAATGGCGCTGGTCACCTATCTGCAGGCCAAGGCCTATGGCAAGCCGATCACGCTGATGCCGGCGACGATGTTTGGGCGCTTTCAGCACGGCACCATGCTGTACAATTCCGAGCGCGGCACGCTGACGCCGGACATGCTGTCCGGACGGCGGGTCGGCGTGCGGTCGTTCGCGCAAACCACCGGCTGCTGGATTCGCGGCATCCTGTGGAAGGATTACGGCCTCGACCTTGCCAAGGTGAAGTGGGTGACGTTCGAAGACGCGCATTTGGCCGAATTCCGCGACCCGCCTGGCGTCGAGCGCGCCGCCGAGGGCAAGGACATGATCAAGATGGTGCTCGACGGCGAACTCGACGCCGCCATCTTCGGCAGCAATGTGCCGCCCGACCTGCGGCTCAAGAGCGTCATCCCCGATCCCGACGCGGCGGCGAAGGAATGGTACAAAAAGCACGCCACCGTGCCGCTCAACCATATGGTCGTGGTCAAGAGTTCGCTCTCCAAATCGAATCCCGGCGCGGTGCGCGAGGTCTACCGGATGCTGGCGGCGAGCAAGAAGGCCGCCGGCCTGCCGAAGCCCGGCGCCATCGACACCATCCCGTTCGGCTTCGATGCGGTAAAGCCGGCGCTCGATCTGATGTCGAGCTATGCGCTGGAAATGAAAATCATCCCGCGGCGCTATTCGGTCGAGGAATTGTTCGACGATACGACACGCCCGCTGTAGGTTTTAGCGGTCGACACGACGGCCGCCAAAAGCCGGTTCTGATTAACCAGAATCGGCCTCTAGCTTTTGTTCGAGCATGATCCTTTCCGAAAACGGTGACCACTTTCCGGGATCATGCTCTACCCTCCCGTGTTCTGCGGATGCGGGTGTTGCTGGCTCCATTGCAGGAATTCGCGGAACAGCTCGTCGCGTTGCTGTGGCGTGCTCAAATCCGGCGTGCCGCCGGCCCGTTGCGCGAGGAACTGGTCGAAATCCGCCTGCTGCGCCGAGACCTGCGGTGACGGCGGCCGATGGCTGTCGAGCCAGTCCTGCGCCTCCGGGAAGCGTTTCCAGCCGGGCAAATTCGCCGCTAAATTCACCTCGCGCCAGGTCGGATGGCGCGGCGGTTTCTGAAACTCGGAAAAGTGCGAGAAAAAATGATCGACGAAATTGGCGACGCGTTGATAGCGATCGGTGCCTTTCGGCCAATTATAGCAGATCATCACCGCGCCGTAGGCGATGGTATCGACGCTCTGACCGTTAGCGATGATGCCGGGATAGTCCTTGCTGGTCAGGGTCGCCGGCAAATAGTCCTGCTGTAATTTTTGATCGTAGGTCACGGGCAGCAGGCGAATGCCGTCGGCTGCACGCAATTTCGCGATAGCGGGCGCCGGCTTGGCTCCGAACTGAATCGTTGCGGCGATTTCGCCCGTCTTCATTTTCTCGTAGGCGTCGGCCTGCCCCATATTGACCTCGACAGGCTTGATGCCGAGCCGCTCGAACACGTCGCCCGCGGACACTTCCGTCGCGCTGCCCATATCGCTGAAATTGACCTTCTTGCCGTTCAATTGGTCGAGCGCGGTGATGCCGGAATCGGCGCGCACGAGCACATGCATGTCGTCGTCGGAGAGTTTGGTGATGTAGTCGATCTTGTCGGAAAGATCGCCGAGTTCGCCCGATCGGCGGAATTTTCCGAGCACGGTCGTCACCGTAATGCCGAGATCGATGCCCTTGAGGTAGCGAACGTCGCGTACGTTCTGCGCGCCGCCCTTGCCGATCACCGGTAAGACCCGGAAATTATTCCCGTCGTCGAGCACCGCCGATAAATCGTAGGCCAGCGTGAGCCAGGCAGCATTGATATTGCCGGACACGATGGCAATGGTGTTGGCGTTTATTTGCGCGCCAATCGAACCGAGATCCGGCTTGTCTGGAATCGGTGCGTTGCCGTCGAACGCACGGCGCTTTTGCGCCAGGCCGGGACTAATGGCAACGACTGCTGCCAATGCCGCGATCAGAAAGATCCAGCCTAATTGTTTGCATGCAAGATGCTTTGACCCGAATGACCGCCGCAGATACGCCCGCATGTTCACCCCCGCGCGGCAGACTTACTCTACGCAACAAACACACACAAAACGTAGCAGCAACCTCTCAACCGCCACCGTTGACCGATCGCTCACGCTCAATGCCGGCGTTGCCATCGCCGCATCGCGCTACGACAGCCAGATTCATTGCAATGGAATCCGGCAACTGCATGATCGAACTGTGATCATTTGCGACCCACCGGGGCCGCGAAGTCGTCACATTTTCATGCGGCCATGCGCCGTAGTGGAGCCACCGCAAACGGGTGGACGTAAAGAGTAGGGGTGCGTCATGAATTTTGTCAAGCCATTTGGATCCGCCGAAATCGATAAATCGGCCGAGACGGAAGTCGAAGGAAACATTCGCGAGCTGACGCGCGGCGGCGCCACGCTTCGCCAAGCTGACAGCAGCGACGGCGAAGTGACCGCGAACAATCTCAGCACTCTGCTGCGCCGGGTCTCAGGAAGCTCGACGCGCCAAATCGACAATCTGATCGGCGAATTGCGGACGCTGCGCGAGAAGCTGCAGTCCGACGGCGATCGCGTTCAGCGCGATATCGTCGAATATGCCGCGCTCAGCCAATCGGTGATGCAACTGACGAAAATCGTCGCCGAAAGCGTCAAGAGTCTTCCGGACGAGCCGAGCAACTGCGGATAGGTTCGACGGCAAGGCCGTCGGCTCCATAACCGATTCCCAAAGCGGCGGCATTTCGCTAATAGATTGGGATCAGTCGCTGAATTTGATTCTCGTCAGGCCGCTTGGCCGGTCCGGCGGAAGCGTAGCGATGTTTTCTGGCGTACGGCCGAAAGCGCCCAATCGCGCCAAAAATGACGCTGTAACCATTCGTTAACCATTCTTACCGCAGCATTGCCGAGACTAAAGTGATCGGGAGATCGCGCATGAACATCATCACGATGGCGTCGCGAAAGGGTGGGGCAGGCAAAAGCACTTTGACCGCTCACCTCGCCGCTTTTTCCCGACAAGCCGGGCACCGTTGCGTCGTTATCGATGCCGATCCGCAGGGCTCGCTCACGCTCTGGCATTCGCTCCGCGCCGACGGCAATCCGCCATTGCGCAGCGCCGCTCGCGGCGTCGATCGTGCGCTCGCCTCGGCAATGGTCGAGGGTTACGAGTGGGCCTTCATCGACACGGCGGCCAGCATGTGGGTGGTGGCGCTGGAGGCGATCCGCGCGGCGACCTTCGTGCTGATTCCGGCGCGCCCCGGGTTCTTCGATCTCAATGCCGTGCGCGAAACGGTCGCCACTGCGCGCGAACGCGACAAACCCTACGCGGTCGTGCTCAATGCCGCGCCGGTGAAGCGCGAAGACAAGGAAGCTCCGGCGGTCACGCAGTCGAGGATGTTCTTCGACGAGCTCGGCATTCCTGTTTGGTCGGGCCAGATCAGTCAACGCGCCGGTTACGTGCTTACCCTCGCCGCCGGCGGCAGCGTATGCGAGGCTGCGCCCGAATCTCTGGCCAGTTCGGAGATCGCCCGGCTGTGGTCGGCAGTCGAGCGCTCCGTCGCTGCGATCAACGAAGCGCGCCCCGGCGCAGGCGTGACACACGGTCAGGCGGCTTAGGCCGGTCAGTTCGTCATCCAGTCAATTCGTCGCGATGCCGGGCTGTGAAAGGGAAACCAGCGCCTGCTGCAAGGCGGTGTTGAGTTTTTTGGTCTCCGCCTCGGCAAGCTCCCGCAATGCCGGCGACATGCCGTACACCCGATCCGGATGGTTCTGTTTGATCAGCCGCTTATAGGCCTCCTTGACCTCCTCGATGGTGGCCGTGGACGATAGGCCGAGGACAGTGAACCAGGCGCGGTCCGCCCCGATCTCAGTCGCATCCGCCGAGTGTGCGATATCCTCGTCGGCCTCGTCGATATGGATTTGATCGATAGGTTGGCCCGGATCGCTGCGCGCCAGCTGCCTGAACGTGCAAAATTCGCATCCGTATTCGCGACGCAGCCCGATCCATCGCGCCAGATAGAACAACGGCAGTGCCGAAGCCGCAAAGCCCGTAGCGACGGCGTTGGCGTAGAAAATGCGCTCGTCGAACGGATACCACGCGAGCACGTTATTTGCGCCGGTCGCCAATTCGTCGGCCCATGCCGGTTGCTCGGGCCCGTGGAAAACGACGAGCAGCAGCACGAAGCCAATGACATGCGCAGCCACGCCGCGGCCCAATGCGGATTTCGAGCTGATCAGGTGAGCCCAGGATCTCAGCCGCTTTAGCGGACGGCGCTTGAGCCCGACGATGGTTTCCCGCAATAGCTGCGCATGCGCTTGGAGATCCTCGACTTCATCGTCGTTACGATCGATCCGCGCCTCGCGCCGAAAGAATCCCTGCCAGAAGCCGGGCGAGCCCTCGTTCTCATTTTCGAGCGACTTGAGCCGGCGGTACACCTTCTCGTACAGCTGCACGGCTCGATCCAGTTCGAGCGTCTCGGATTTGCGCAACGCAAATTGCGGCCGAATGTAGCGCGCCGCCAATGCTTGCCGGGCGTAGCCAAGCAGCAATCCCGGTAACACTGGCCACAACGCCAGCAAAGCGGCGTTGACGAGCGCCAGTGAAAACTCTCCGCTGTTTCCCGGCTCAACCATAGCACGCGACGCCGATTACACTACGCAAACGCTGACGGCCGCGGGCGTTCACATCGCCCTTCGCGCATGGCAGGCTAATTTTGCATCCTGTCAGAACACGGGCAGCATGCCGTCAAAAATGTGCCGGCAATTGCCGACGCGAAGGCGCCATTTCGCGAGCGGCCATATTTAAGATCCAAACTCGACCGTATCGTCTCGACGATGGCCAGCTAGTAGCGAGTTCTGACGCCATGCGAGAACGATTCATTGCCAATGTCGTCTGTCCAAAGTGCGGGCAGAAAGGAGCGGCGGTTTGGGAAGAGAACGAGGATCCGGTTTATCAACGCGGCGACTGGGGCACGACCTTGACGCGCGTTTCGGAAGGCTTCCGCGCGGCTCCCGGCGGGAAAATCTTTTGCGCCGTTTGCGATGCCGAGGCGGTGGTGGGCCCGAACCGGATGGGTTAGTCTTCTCGAAAGTCCAAGGCATTGCCGTGTCGTTGGTGACGCATTGCGCGCGGCAACGAATATCACGTAGTCTACCCGCCTGCGGATGCAGCACATTTCAGGCAGTGGAGATACGACATGCAATTTCCTCGCCGACGATTTTTGCACCTGGCGGCGACTGCCGCCGCTTCTCCTTTATTGCCCCAGCTGGCGTTCGCGCTTGATTACCCGATTCGACCTGTGCATCTGGTCGTCGGTTTTCCCCCGGGCCTCGCCCCCGATATCGTCGCCCGCGTGATTCAACAGCCGTTGTCGGAGCGGCTCGGGCAGAATGTCATCATCGACAACCGGCCGGGCGCCGGCAGCAATATCGCCGCCGATGCAGTGGTCCACGCGCCGGCCGACGGCTATACGCTGTTGTACGTGACGCTCGGCAACGCCATCAACGCAAGTTTCTATCAGCATCTCGATTTCGACATCATCAAAGATATTGCGCCGGTTGCCGGCACGGTGCGCTCACCGAGTGTGCTCGTGGTCAGTCCCTCGGTCCCGGCGCAAACGCTTACCGAGTTCATCGCCTATGCCAAAGCTAATCCCGGCAAGATCAATTTTGCCTCGGGCGGCATCGGGACCGCGCCGCATCTGGCGGGCGAATTGTTCAAGCAGATGGCCGGCGTCAATATGGTCCATGTTCCGTACAGCAGCAGTTACATGCCTGACTTGCTCGCCGGACGCGTGCAGGTCACGTTCGCTCCGATCGCTACGTCGATCGCCAATATCAAAGCCGGCAAGCTTCGCGCTCTTGCGGTGACCGGCGCGACGCGATCGGACGTGCTGCCGAATATCCCAACGGTGGGCGAATTCGTCCACGGTTACGAGGCAAGCGTTTGGCACGGCGTCGGTGCGCCGAGCGGCACGGCTGCGGACGTCATCAGCAAGCTAAACCAAGCGATCAATGCAGTCCTGGCCGATTCCAGCGTTAAAGCGCGGCTTGGTGATCTGGGTGCTGAGCCGATGCCAATGACGCCTGGCGAATTCGGAAAATTTGTCGCCGACGAAGTCAAGAAATGGGCGAACGTGGTGAAGCTCGCGGGTCTCAAGCCGGAGTGATGGCCGAGCGACCCCATTCCATATGACGAGGCCGCCCACTGAGGCGACCTGCATGTAATTCGATTCAGTAGCCGCGATACGGCTTGCAGACGCCGTCTTGGACGGTGTAACGCGGCGGGCAGCCGTTCCAGGTACGCCATCCTCCGCCGGTCGGACCGCGGTACGGCTTACAAACGCCGCCTTGGACCGTGTAGCCGGGCGGGCATCCGTTGTATGTCGGCTGCCCGTAATAGTAAGGCGGTGGTGGCGGTGGGGGGTAGTAATACTGTGCCTGCGCCGGCGCGACCGCCGCAGCGAAGGTTGCGCCAATCGCAGCAAGCACGAAGATTGCAACGGCCCGCATGATGTTGCCCCTCCCGGCTCTGAGCGTCACGATGGCCGGCATCTCCCGCCAAAACCGATGGCGAAAGCAAGGCCTAGACTAGGGGGCATGGCCGGGTTCGATCAAGCCGCGTCGCAAACAAGACGATCCGGATGGGGTTTGGCCTTGTCGCCGCTCACGTCAGCCAGGTGAATGCGAGGCCGCCGGGCAAGTGGACGCCGAGAGCTTGCTCGATGATGAGATAGGTCAGTGCCCACACGGCGGCGGCCGATATCGTCGCCATTTTCCATCCTGTTCGATAGCCGAACGTAAAGTAGAGCAGCATGAACGCCGGGACGGCGATGGCATAGCCGAACAGATAGATCGCCAGGAAGAGAATGACCGCCCAGGCGACGGCCATGACTTCGCGACGATCCGCCGCCGGCGTCCGACGGTCGTGCTCTGCTTCCCCTTGGTCGTCCTGCGCCGAAGATGCTGTCGCGACGATTACCGAAATCCTGCGCCGGTGCGCATGGGTCAGGCGCCGCAACGGCACGAAGAAGTGGCCGGCGAGTTGGGTTATCGCGACGACCAACGCGGTTATGCCGAAAGTCAGCGGCACGAGACCGGCCGTTGGCGGATAGCTCCATGCCGCGACAACATAGGCGCCGGTGAATGCGACCCAGATAATGTCGACCACAAGCTCAAGCGTCGAAAGCTGCTCGGGAACAGCGCGTATTTGCGACGCAAGATTTGAGGATCCGTCCGTTCCAATCTCGCCTGCGCTCTTTGCCCGTCGGATTTGCGACCGACGTTGCAGGAACGGAGCTACCAGGACGACCGCAATCAAAATCAACAGCACGTCCGCCAACGGCTGGGTGACGAAGCGCCAGCCGCCGAGACGTTCGGTCAGGTACAGGTTGTTCTGCACGACACCGCCCAGGATGAATCCGATGATCGCGCCGGGCAGCGAATAACCGAGCCGTCGCATGAACAAGCCGACGACGCCGAAGACGATAACGGCGCCAACTTCCAGCATGTTGGTCGTCGCCGCATAGGCGCCGAGCATCGCCAGGACGTAGACGAATGGGACCAGCATCGGGCCGGGTAGCAGCGTGATTCTGGCGAGCCAGCGGGCCAAAGCAAGGCCAATGAGGCTGGCGAACAGACTGGTGATAGCGAGCGCCCAGGCAATGGTGAAGACGAGCGAAAGATTCGTTGTCAGCATGGTCGGGCCGGGCGGCACGCCGAGGATCTGCAAAGCACCGAGCATGACGGCGGTGCCGACCGTGCTCGGTATCCCGAGTGCGAGCGTCGGAATGAATGACGACGCCTCTTTCGCCAACGAGGAGGATTCCGGCGCGATAATGCCTTCCGGCGTTCCGGTACCGAAGCGCTCCGGGTGGCGCGACGTGCGCACGGCCTGGCCATAGGAAATGAAGTTACCGGCAATGCCGCCGACGCCGGGAACCAGGCCGACCAGCACGCCGATCGCGGCCGAGCGCAGCACCAGCCAACGGTGGTTGAACACGTCCCAAACGCCGTCGATGACGCGAGCGCCGGGCTGCTCCGACAGCGATAGCGTCACGCCTCCTGCCAGGGCGCGTTTGGCGCCATAGAGGTGATACATCTCGCTCATCGCGAATAGACCGAGCGCGACGACCACGATGCTGAATCCATCGTAAAGGGCGAGGAGATTGAACGAGAAGCGCTGCACGCCCGTGATCGGGTCATAGCCGACGAACGCCATCAAGAAACCGAATGTGCCGGACAGCAATCCCTTGGTCAGCGAACCGGAATGGAGTTGGCTGACCAGAACCACGGCGAGGATGGCAAGAAGCAGGAATTCCGGCGGCCGCAATATTGTGATCAGCGGAAACATGAGTGGAATGACGCCGATGAGCGCGACAAAGCCGATCCAACCGCCGAGCGTCGTCGCCGCAGCCGAGATGCCGAGCGCGCGCGCAGCCTTTCCCTGCCGCGTCATCTGGTAGCCGTCGATCGTCGTGGGAGCAAACTCCGGCGCACCCGGCGTGTTGAGAAGAATTGCGGTGATCGACCCGGCGAAGTAGATCGAGGCGTGCGCCGAAACCATCAAGGCGAGGCCCTGCACGACGTTCAGGCCATAGAGGAACGGCAGCAACATCGTCAGCAACACCGCCCCGCCCAAGCCGGGGACGACGCCGACGAAAGTGCCCGCCAGCATGCCGATCAACAGTAAGAGGATGACGCTGGGGTCGAGCAGTGCCTCGAATCCAGCGCCCATTGCGGCGGCATAGTTCATCATGTGCCCCCGTTGCCCTCGCCGCGCATGGGTAAGGGCTCGCCTTGCGAAAGGACGCCTACAGCCGGTTCTATTGCTTCAGGTAGGGCGTGAATTCGGCCTCGTTTTGGATCACGCTCGCGATCGTCTGCTCCAGGTCATCCGGAGAAGTGTAACCGCCGACCCGCCCGGCCTTCTTCGCCGTATCGAGAAAGCCCGGATCCTGAGCCGCCTCGCGAAATGCCGTGCGCAAAAAGGCCAGACGATCGGCCGGGACGCCCGGCGGCGCGGCCCAGTCCTTGCCCATGTTCACGGCGTGAGCGAAGACTGTGAGCGCATGAACGCTCGTCTGTGGAAGCTTATATTGATCGGCCAGCTGGAGCACGGTCGGTAGTCCGGGGAGCAGCGCCGATGGCGATGCCGCCGTTATAAACAGCGGCACGACGCTGTGCGATTCGATCAACGGCCGAAACACCGAATAGCCGTAGCTGGAAATGTCGCCGTCGCCGCGCAAGAGCCCGGCTTTTGCGGCGCTCGAGCCCTGGTACGCCACCAGCATCTGATAGGGGATATCGAAGGTGGCGAGTGGCAGTGCCGTGCCGACATAGTCCTCGCCGCCATACCCCGCCGACAGGCCGACGACTTTATCTGTTCCCCCGCGCAGCTTCCACAGATCGCCGAACGATTTGTATGGCGCTCCCGAGCGCGCTGCCGTGATGGTCGTTTCCACGTCGGGAGAACCGATCCATCCGAACTTTGTCATGTCGAAGTTGACGCCCGCCTTATGGACGATCTGAGCAAAAACGCTGCCACCGCCGTTCACCTCGCCGATGGTCAGGCCATCCGGCGCCGCTTGATAAAGATTATCTTCGCCGACCAGGCCGCCGCCGCCGGGCTTGTTCACGATGTCGATCCGTGACACCCCGAGCGTCTTTTCAAGGTAAGGCTTCAAAGCAGCGGCCCAGTACTCGTAGCCGCCTGCGGCACCGTAGGGAACGATGAGGATTACGGTCTTGCCCTTGTAAAAGTCTCGGGCCGTCTGCGTCGTGTCGGCCATTGCCTGGCGCGGCATGAAATTGAAAAAGCCGACGAGGACTGCGCCAATAAGACAACACGACACCGCAGCAGCGGTGAAAATCTGCCTGATGTTGTGCCGCCGCCCGTCGTTCGGCTGGCAATCGTCCACAACCATCTTTGCCTCCCAACGATGTTACTGTTGATTCAAGCGCCCCATCGGACCGCTTGACGTTCGTCCCATCCGGCGATAGCCGCGTCTGTCCCACCGCGAAACAAATTCACGGCGTCAAATACGTGCAGAGAACGGCGGTTATTCTGTCATAACGGCCGGCAGGGGATAAGGCGCTCGCCTTCCGCCAAACTCCTATCCTCGCGAGACTTAACGACGCAGCTTCGCCAGCAAAATTTGAACAGGTAAGGTGAGAGAGGAGCGCCGTTCTCGGCCCGCGTTGGTTGTGGCGGCAAAATGGTAAACCGGCCTGCTTTGCATGAAGGCTTAAACGGCCATGAGGCCGCTTGCCGATAAACCTTTGTGGCAAGCGCCCCAACAATACCTCACATTTCGACACAATCGGTCACGCTCCCGCCGCGGCGCTTTGGTGAGATTTTTCCGACCGATACGGTCGGGGAGCTGCGCGTCATGCGTTGCTGGGGGATTGCCGTCATCCTCGCAGGGGTTTTTGCGATTGCCGCGAGCGAAAACGCTGCAGTGGCGGGCAGCATCGATTCCAAGCTTGCGGCTGCCGCGATCACGGTTTCCGGCAATCGGCATATCGATGCCGGCATGATCCGCTCTTATTTTCATCCTGCGCCGGACGGCAGGCTCGATGCGACGGAGCTCGATGCCGGGCTCAAGCGGCTCTATGCGACCGGCCTGTTCAAGGACGTGAAGATTTCGCGCAGTGGCGCCCGTGTCGTGGTGAACGTCGTTGAAAATCCGACGATCGGCATCATCAGCTTTGAGGGCAATAAGAAGATCAAGGACGCCGATCTGACGAAGGCCATTCAATCCAAGGCGAACGGTCCGCTGTCGCGCGCATTCGTGCAGAGTGACGTCGTGAACATCGTCGCACTTTATCGCCAGCGCGGCTATTACGACGTGCATGTCGTTCCGGAAACGATCGCCGCCAAGAAGCCCGACAACAATGTCGCCCGGGATTCCGCAGCACTCGCCCGCGTCAATCTCGTCTTCGAGATCAAGGAAGGCGATAAGCTCGCGGTGCGGCAAATCCGGTTCGTCGGCAATACGGCGTTTTCGACAACTAAGCTCAAAGCCGCGGTCAAGACCGGCACGACCAACGTTTTGAGCTTTCTTCTCGACAACGACACTTACGATGCCGACCGCATCGAGTCCGACAGCGATCTCGTTCGCCGCTTCTACCGCGATCACGGCTACGCCGACGTGAATGTGACTTCCACGGCAGGCTACGATCCTGTTGAGAAAGGCGTCGTCCTGACATTCAAAGTCGACGAAGGCCCGCAATACCGGGTCGGCAAGATCAAGGTCGAATCGATCGTGCACGCCGTCGATACGGCGGCCGTGCGCGATGCCATTCACACGCAGGCCGGCGATGTCTATGACGCCGATGCCGTCCATGAGAGCATCGAGAATATGACGATGGCGCTCGCCAAGGCCGGCGAGCCGTTCGCGACCGTCATTGCCGGCAGCGAGCGGCATCCTCCACCCTACGCTCCCCCGCAAGCGGGGGAGAGTAGGGTGGGGGTCATCGATCTCGTCTATACCATTGAGCAGGGCAAACGGCTCTACGTCGAGCGCGTCGACATCCACGGCAATACCAAGACCCGCGACGATGTGATCCGGCGCCAATTCGATTTCGGCGAGGGTGATCCCTATAACCGCGCGCTGGTCGATCGCGGCGAGCGCCGCCTCAAGGCGCTCGGCTACTTCAAATCGGTGAAGATCGTCACGCAGCCGGGTTCGGCGCCGGACCGCGTCGTGCTCGATGTCGACCTGCAGGAGCAGCAGACCGGCAATTTCTTTATCTCAGGCGGCTATTCCACGACCGACGGCATGCTGGCCCAGGTCTCGATCAGCGATACGAATTTTTTCGGCACCGGCGATACCGCCAAGGCGTCGGCGACCTACGGTCAATATGCCAGAGGCTTCGACCTCGCCTTCAGCGATCCGTGGTTTCTCGGCGAGCGCGTCGGCGTCGGCGCCGACGTATTCGCCCGGCAAACCTTCGCCAACAGCAACCAGGCCTTCAACACCCTTATGTACGGCGCGAAATTTTCGGTCGCCACGCCGCTAAACGAAAATCTCGGCATGAGCTGGAACTACTCGATCTACAAGCAAGGTCTCACGCTCGATCCGTCGCTCGGCACCGCGTCTTTGCCGATCCAGCAAGCGGCGCAAGCCGGCTCGTACTGGGTATCCTCGATCGGCAACGGCCTGACCTATTCCACGCTCGACAACCCCAAAGATCCGACGACCGGCATCCGTGCGCAAACCAACAACGAATTCGCCGGGCTCGGTGGCGCGGCGGATTTCGCCAAGACCACCAACGACGTGCGCCTCTATCATCCGATCGTCGGCGATCTCGTTGGCATGGTGCGGGCGCAAAGCGGCTACGTCACGCCGTGGGGCGGCCAGCAATTGCCGCTGCTCGACGGCTTTTTCGGCGGCCCGCAACTCGTCCGCGGTTTCGCGCCTTATGGCTTCGGGCCGCGCGACATCACGCCCGGCACGACCATGGATAATCTCGGCGGCAACGCCTATTGGACCACGACGGCGGAGTTGCAGTCGCCGATGCCGTTCGTGTCGCCGGACGCACAGCTGAAAGTCGCCTTGTTCTCCGATACCGGCAGCCTGTGGGCGACCAATGCGTCGGGCTTATCAAAGCTCGCGTCGCTGTCGCCGTCGCAGCAGATTGCCAATTCGCGCGCGGTGCGCTCCTCGGTCGGCGCCAGCCTGATCTGGGATTCGCCGTTCGGAGCGCTCCGAGTCGATTACGCTTACCCGATCGCCAAGCAGCCTTATGACGTCACCCAGCGCCTGCAATTCACCGCCGGCGGGTTCTGATCCTTTCCAAACGCTACTACCGTGCGAAGCATCAATTGAATTTCAATCCCGCTGCCTTCGCGAGCTTGATGTTTTGCACGATCTCCTTGGCGATCATGGTGTCGATTTCCTGCGGGCTCAGCGGCAGGGGCTCGACGCCCTGCGCCTTAAGCTTTTCCTGTACCGCGGGAAGGGCCAGCGCTTTTTGCACCTCGTCGTGCAGTCGATTGACGATCGGCCGCGGCGTCTTCGCCGGCGCCAACATGCCGTTCCAGAAAACGTAATCGGAATCCGCAAAACCGAGCTCGATCGTGGTCGGTATGTCCGGCAGCGCCGGCGAGCGTTTCGTCATGCTCACGGCGAGCGGCAGCAAACGGCCGTCCTTGATAAAGGGGATCGCTGCGGAAATGCCGATGAAGCAGAAGTCGACGCGGCCGGTCATCACTTCGGTGAGCGCCGCCGGTCCGCCATTGAACGGAACGTGCGTTGCCTTGATGCCGGCCGACAGCAGGAAGCGCTCGGCGGCCCAGTGCGTGGCGCTGCCGACGCCGGCGGAGGCAAAGGTCATATGGCCGTCCTTATCCTGCGCGACGAGCGCTTTAGCCGTCTTGATGCCTTTCGACGGCGCCACCAGCAGTACGTTCGGCACCACGCCAAAAATAGCGACGCCGGCGAAGTCTTTGGAGGGATCGTAAGAGAGGTTCGGATAGGCGGCGGGTGCGGCGGAATGCGCCGAAGCATTGATCAACAGCGTGTAGCCGTCGGGCTCGGCTTTGGCGACGATGGCAGAGCCGATGGTGCCGCCGGCACCGCCGCGGTTTTCCACCACGATGGTCTGGCCAAGCTGCTTCGACAGCGGATCGAGTACAACCCGGCCGATAATGTCGATGGTGCTGCCGGGCGCGAACGGCACCACGGCGCGAATGATCCTGTCTTTCGGCCACTCGTCGGCAAAGGCCCGGCGGGAAACGGCGGGTGCGGCGAGCGCGCCGGAGACAAGCGTCAGGAAACGGCGGCGGGTGGTCGTGTGCATTGCGGTTCCTCTCGGGATTGGCGGCGGGTCTAGCTCTGCCACAGCGTCGCAAACTGCGTCGCCACAGCCCGCTCGTAAGCGACTTCGCCGTCGAGTATGCCCTGCCGCCGGGCAAATTCCGACATGCCGGCGACGAACTCGCGCGACAGCGTGGCATCGTAATAGGGCAGGTCGCGGCGAATGAGGTCGGTGACCAGCGCGGCCTCGGATGGCGGAAACAGTCTGTTGCCGACTGCTGCGGCGCGCGTCACGTCCGCCTTGAGCGCGGCTTGGGTTTTGACAATGGCGCGCACGGCGGCCGCGGCCGTGTCGGGGGCGCGCGCGATCAGCAGCGTCGGTCGCGGCGATGGTCGCCGCGGTATAGTTGAAGCACGGTTTCGGGCCGTCGCCGCGGCGCACGTCGAGCACCACGGTGCCGACGCCGCGGCGTACGGCGATCTCGGCGCCCATGCCGTTCGCCCAGAAGCCGTCGATCTTGCGTTCCTCCAAGGCTTTCGCCGCGGTGACGCCGAAATTGACGCCGGCATCGAGCGAGCCCGGCACCGGCGCGATCTTCACCCGGTCGCGATCGAGATCGATACCGGCCTCGATCAAAAGGCCGCGCAAGCCCTTGTCGACCCACGGCGCGGCGCCGATGCTGCGGCCCTTCACGACGGAGATGTCGCTGCGCCGCGCGCCCAATTCGGCATGCATCACCAGAAACCAATACATGCCCTGCGCCTGCGCGCAGATGAGTTTTACGCCGCGAAAGTTCGGAAAAGCCGCCAACGCCGAATGCGCCGAGCCGCCGACGAAATCGACCGCGCCGTCGCGCAGCGCCGCGTAAGCTTTGTCGACCGGGAAAATCAGTTCGAGCTCGACGTCGAGGCCTTCGGCCTTGAAGAAGCCCAGTTCGACCGCGGCCTCGGCCGGAAAATACGAATTCGAAATCATGTCCGGCACGGCGAGCTTCATGGCGATGTGCCGGCTACTTCTTCCCGTCCAGCAGCCAGCCGAATTTTTCCCGTGCCTTGCGCGCAACGTCCGGGCTGGGCGTGTTGGTCGGCGGGAACTTGTCGCGCCAGTGGAACGGCCGACAGGCATCGATCACCGCGACGGAATGGGTCATGTCGCCTGCGGCGCGTTTCCATGGCGGCAGCACCGGATCGGCCGGCGAATCCCACGAGCCGTTGATGAATTGGATCGACTGCGCCGGATCGGTGCGCGTGAGCATCGCCCACAAAAGATGATCGAGATTGGTGACGTCGACGTCGTCGTCGACCACCACGATATATTTCGACGCATAGGCCGACGCGCCGCATTGCGCGGCGACATGGCCGGCCTGCACGGCATGGCCCGGATAACGCTGCGTGATCGACACGCCGTGAAACAGCCGCGCGCCGCCGATCTCGTGGCACCACACCTGGGCAACGCCCGGCACTCCGGCATTGGTCATATTCTGCTTGATGGTCGCGGAGCGAAGGACGGCGCGGTAGCGCGCCATTTCGTCGGGCCCGCCGCCCATCGGCGGCACGCCGAGCAGAATCGGATCGTTGCGGTGATAGATCGCCTTGACGTCGAGCACGGTCGCGGGCTTGGCGCCGCCGGCATAATGACCGGTCCACTCGCCGAACGGGCCCTCGATCTCGCGGCGGTCGGGCGTGACGAAACCTTCCAGCACGATCTCAGCGGCGGCCGGAAACGGCAGGCCGGTGATCTTGCCGCGCACCATTTTCATCGGCCGTCCGCGCAAGCCGCCGACGATGTCGATCTCGAACGTGCCGTAGGGCGCTTCCAGCCCGCCATAGAAGAAGCTCAGCGGATCGCCGCCAAGCACCATCGCCACCGGCATCGGCTCGCCGCGCTTGAAATATTTGGCGCGATGAATGTCGCCGTGATGTCCCGCCGCGATCAGAAGCCCGACCGAGGTCCGGTCGTGCAGCTGGGCGCGGTAGGCGCCGGCATTGAGCCAGTTTTCCTCCGGATCACGGGTGATGCTGTAGGTGCCGGTGCCGATATAGCGGCCGCCGTCCTTCTCGTGCCAGATCGGTGCCGGAAACTTGGTGACGTCGACGTCGTCGCCCATCAGTACGTTTTCCAGCACCGGGCCGTCCTCGACGATCTCGTGCGGAATGATCTTCTGCTCCTTGAGATAGGCCTCGCGATAGGAATCGCTCAGCTCCCATTTGGACAGATGATCGGGAAAGCCGAGCGTCATGTTGCGGCGGGTGCCGGCGAACATGTTCATGAGCAGACGAAAGCCTTTTGGGCAGCCGGGGATGTCGTCGAACACCACGCACGGGCCGTTTTCAGCGCGCAACACCGCCTCGGCGGCGAGCCCGATATCTTCCTGCCAGCTCGCGCCCGCAACGTTGCGGACCTCGCCTAGCGCCTCGGCGGCCGACAGCCATTCGCGTAAATCGTCGTAGGCGATGGCGGCTTTGACGTTGCTGTGCTGGTTCATCGTTTCCTCCGGGCGGCAGTCAGGATGGCCGGTGCGGCGGTCTTGTCAATGCTTGCGCATTTGCTTCATCCTCCCTTCATAGCGTAGCGAGGTGGGGGAAGAAAAGAATCCACCTGCGATATGCCAGGGAGCGTCACGCCATGAATCGCCCGCAACAAGGTTTTCCGCCCATTCTCGACCATCGCGGCCCGCCCCAGGTGCGCCGCTTCGACGAGCAGCGCTGGCTCATCGACAATATCATCCGGGCTAACGGCATCGATTGGGATCAGCCGCGCTCGCTGTATATCCATGCGCCGTGCGGCATCGAGGCCAATGCCGATTTTGCCGGAATCCGCGAGCGGGTGAAGAAAATGGCCGATATCGGACCCGCCTTCGCCGCGGTGGCGCGGCGCCGCGAGGCCAAGGCCAACGTGGCGGCGCTGGCCGACCACAAGGTCACCGCACGCGACAACTTCTTCATGGCCGCGGTGCATTGGGGCGCCGCGCAATGGCCCTATGACGAGAACGACGAGACCAACATCGCCTACAACAACAAAAAGCGCGAGTGCTACGCCAAATATGCGACGCTCGCGGATCATCACGTCGAGGCGGTGTGGGTGCCGTTCCAGGGCAAGGCGATCCCGGCCTGGCTGCATCTGCCGCACGGCTATTCCGGCGGCCGGCTGCCGGTGGTGATCGCGATCCCGGGCATGGACAGCTACAAGGAGATTCAGGTCGCGCTCTATGGCGACAAATATCTCAACCGCGGCATGGCGGTGCTGGCGATCGACGGGCCGGGACAATACGAGGCGCCGATGATCGGACTTTATTTCACGATGGAGAATTGGATGGCGGCCGGGCCTGCTCTGGTCGACTGGATCGCCGCGCGGCCGGAGCTCGATGCGACGCGGATCGGCGTTGCCGGGACGAGCTTCGGCTCGCTGTTCGGCACCGTGCTGACGGCGAGCGAGCCGCGCATCAAGGCCTGCGCGGTGATGTCGGTATGCCACGAGCCGGGTTGTCACACCATTTTCCAGGAGGCCTCGCCGACCTTCAAGAAGCGCTTCATGTATATGTCGGGCATCACCGACGAAGACGAGTTCGATATCTTCCGTAAGAAAATTACCTGGGAGGGCCACGCCGACAAGATCCGCGTGCCATATCTCTGCGTCGCCGGCGAAGCGGAGGAACTCAGCCCATTGGAACATTCGGAAGCGCTGATGGCGGCGCTCAAGGGACCAAAGCAAATGGTGGTGTACCAGGAATCGCGCCACTCGGTGGGTAATGTACCCGCCGCCAATCTCGGGCCGTTCCCGCCGATCCTGCTCGCCGACTGGCTCGCCGACCGGCTTGCCGGGAAATCATTTGTCAGCGAGCGCTGGTATGTCACTGGCTCCGGCGAGATCAACAAGACGGCGTATTGATCGCCGCATTTGACGGCGCTTGCGCAGGCCGCGACCATTGAAGCCGCGGCCTGTCGGCATTCAAGTCGCTTATTTCGCTGCGGGCGCGACGTCGCCTTTGAAGGCGGTATTGTGCTTCGGGAACCAGACGTGGCCCTTGAGCATGTAGTTCCAGTACATAATCGGCAGGCCGGTGACTTTGATCCACCAGCCGACCCAATGTTCTTTTGCCGGATTGAGCGGCAGCGTCGGCGTCACCTTGCCGCCGTAAATGAACTCGGCAAGGATCGTTTTGCCCACCGCGGTGGTCAACGGACACGACGCATAGCCGTCGTAACCGCCCGCGACCGCCGTCTTTCCCATCAGGTGGAGAATGTTCTCGGCGACGACGGGCGCCTGCTTGCGTACGGCCGCGGCAGTCTTGGAGTTCGGCGACGACGCCACGTCGCCGAGCGAGAACACGTTGGGATAACGCACATGCTGCATCGAGTTTTGGTTGACCTCGACCCAGCCCGCGGCGTTGACCAGCGGGCTTGATTTGATTTCGTCGGGCGGACTTTGCGGCGGCGACACGTGCAGCATGTCGAACGGCACCGTCACCCGCGCGCCCTTGCTCTGATCGTCGACCTTCTCGAACGTCGCCGTCTTCGCCGCGCCGTCGACCGCCACCAGATTGTGCTGGTAATGCACGTTGATGCCGTATCGCGCCGCGATTTTCACCAGCTCGCGTGCGAAGAACGGAACGCCGAAAATGACCGGGGCGTGGACGTAATAATCCAGACTGCAATCCTTTAGGATGCCCAGGCGCTGCAGATGGTCGCCGGTGAGATAGGCGATTTTCTGCGGTGCGCCCGGGCATTTGAACGGCAGCGGCGGCTGCGTGAACACCGCGCGGCTGCCCGCCTTGAGATTTTGCAGACACTCCCAAGTATAGGTGACGTGCGCGGGCGAATAGTTGCTGCACACGCCGTTTTTGCCGAGCGTTTCCGTAAGGCCCGCGACCTTACCCCAGTCGAGCTTCACGCCGGTGCAGACCACGAGGTAGTCGTAGGTCAAGGCGTCGCCGTTCTTGAGCCGAACCGTGTTTTTGTCAGGTTCGAAACTCTGCGCGGCATGGCGAATCCAGCGCACGCCGACGGGAATCAGGCTCTGTTCGGGGCGCCGTGTGCGCGCCAGCGGATAGACCCCGGCGCCGACCAGCGTGAATGCCGGTTGATAATAGTGGTCGGACGACGGTTCGACGATGGCGATGTCGGTTGCCGGCGCGCGGCGTTTGAGGATTGCCGCAACGGTGATGCCGGCGGTGCCGCCGCCGACAATGAGAATCCGATGATGCGTTGGATCCGGCATGTTTCCCCCTCCGTGTGAAGCCCGCGCGGCTTTTCTTGCGGCACGTCATGCAGCGCCTAGGCGAAGCAAAAAAGTGCCGCCCGCCGCTCGTTCAATAAGATTGTATTTTATTAGGTTATACTAATATAATCGTCAAGTCGAGATCGCCGTTTGCCGAATTGCCGGCCCGATCAAGGCGCTTGAATGGATCGCAAATAGGCGATGAATGCACGCGCATCCTGCCGCGTGAAACGAAACGTCGGCATATCGGGATGACCGGAGGTCAATCCCTCGCGCAGGCGCGCCATGAAAGCGTCGAGATCGACACGACGGTCGAGGGCGCGAAACGGCGGCGCGCCGATATGGGGACTTTGATCGGCGCGGCCGACGGCGTGGCAGGCCGCGCACATCCGCTCGGCGAGTGCCCGGCCCTGCCTCTGCAATGCAGTGAGCTCATCGGCGCGGATAGAGCACACCGATCTTCCTATCAGCAGGACAACGAGGAAAAGCCGCATTACCGTTGCGTAACGCATCCGAATCCCTTCATCGGCGGCAAAACTGTCGCCAGATGTCGGTTTCCAGTCAAGGGATCGACGGAGCACGCCGGCGAAGGGATCTAACGGTGAGTTGGCTGTGGCAATGTATCGGGATAGCGAAGAGGAAGACGCCCGATCAACTAAATCACCGAACAGCGCGTCGTCGAAATCGTCGCAGCCGCTTGCTTGTATATTGCATCGCCGTATTGTTAGCGGCCCGAGTCTCGTTGCAGTATTTATATCTTCCTGTGAATCATGGTGCCGGGAAGAAATGAGACGGGCGCCGAAGCAACCTCATAGCGCTGAATTGCGCGGCGAATTGCAGCGTATGGGATCGCTCAAATAGCCGATCTCGCGGCGCCGCTCAGGCCGCTTGGCGCCTGCGCGATATCTGCCAGGGCAATTCGACGACGACAAAGGCCGCGGCGGCGAACGCGACCACAATGACGGCGCGGACCGGCCAGGGACCGAGCGCTGCGACGAACGGCGGAATTTTCTCCGGCGGAAGATTTCCCAGATAGCCGTAGTCCGCGTTGAGCCATAGATCCAAGGGCACCACGATCGCCAGATACGCGGCGCCGGCGGCGCAGGCGAGCCCACAATCGGACCACTGCGGCCGAAAGCCGAGAACGGCGAGATCGAAAACGGCGTAGCCGAGGATGATCGTGTGCTGCGCCCAGAACCACCAGAACAGCGGGTTCGCCGGGCCGAATTGCAGCGCCGGCTGGATGAAGGCCTGCGTGGTGAGCGCAAAGGCCCAGAAATAAAGCGTGGCGCGCAGCCAGCGATTGAGCGTAAAGAGCGCGAGCGGCGCGATCACGCCGTTGATATCGCAAATTTGCAGCGGTAGGCCGGTCGCGACGTCGATGCCGTTGCGGTTCCACCAGATGTTATAGGTCAGCCAGTAGGCGAGGCCGAATAGGCCGAGCACGCGCCGCAAGCTCGCTTGGTGCGCGTGGCCCAGGCTGCGCCCGGCCGCGGCTAAGCCGGCGATGATGACAAGGCAGCCGCAGACCGTGACCAGGTGCAGCCACCCATAAGGAACAAATCTGTCCCAGCCGTCGGCGGCACGTTCAGCGCAGGAGTGCCAATGTCGGCAGCCACCCGACCACGTTTAGCGGCGGCCGCCGACACTAATGTGTCAGGCCGCGATCGCCTCGAGCCGGCGCTTGGTGACCGCGGGTCCAAATCCGCCGATGACGACGAACACCACGGCCATGGCGCCGGCGATGAAAGTGAACACGCCCGTGGTCCCGTAGTGGCCGAGGAAGAAGGCGATGATGAAGCCGGAGAAGATCGCCGAGAACCGGCTCCACGAATAGACGAAGCCCACCGCCTGGGCGCGGATGCGGGTCGGATAGAGTTCGGCCTGATAGGCGTGGAACGAGAACGACAGCCAATTGTTGCAGAGCGTGATGAGGAGCCCGAACGCGATCACGCCGACCGCACTGCTCTGCTGCGCAAACAACAACCCGAACACCGCGATGCCGGCCGCGGCCCAGGCGATCTGCCATTTGCGCTCGAAATGGTCGGCAAACCACACGCCGACCAGCGGCCCAATCGGCGCGGCGACCGCGATGATGAACGTATAGGTGAGCGATCTCGTCACCCCGATACCTTGCGAGATCAATAGCGTCGGCACCCAGCTGGAGAAGCCGTAGTAGCCGATGGTCTGGAACAGATTGTAGATCACCAGCATGATGGTGCGGCCGCGATAGGTCTCGTCCCACATCTCCATCCAGGCGCCGGTCTTGCGCTCGGCTTCGCCGGCGACGGGTTCCGGCGGCGGCAGCTCGACGCCGTCGGCGCGAATCTTGTTTTCCAGATCCGCGACCAGCGCCTCGGCTTCCGCGGTGCGGCCGTGCTGCTCCAGCCAGCGCGCCGATTCCGGCAGGCGGCGGCGGATCCACCAGATCACGAAAGCGCCGATCGAGCCGATGATCACCACCCAGCGCCAGCCGTCGAGCCCGAAAATCGTCAGCGGCACCAACTGCCAGGCGAGGAAGGCGACGATCGGCACGGCCGTGAACATGACGAACTGGTTATAGGCGAAGGCGGGCCCGCGCTGGCTCTTCGGCACCAGTTCCGACACGTAGGTGTCGACGTTCACCAGCTCGACGCCGAGCCCGATGCTGGCGATGAGCCGCCACAGATTGATCGTCTCCGGCGTGTTCTGAAACGCCATGATGAAGGCGCCGATCGAGTACCACAGCAGCGCGAAGGTGAAGATCGAGCGGCGGCCAAAGCGGTCGGACAGCCAGGAGAAGGCGATGGTGCCGATGAACAGGCCGAGGAACAGCGCGGCGACGAAACTGGCAAAGCCTTGCAGATCGAACAGGCCGGCCGTGGTCGGCTTGAAGATGCCGGCTTTGAACAGGCCGATGGCGATATAGGCGGTGAAGAACAAGTCGTAGAATTCGAACCAGCCGCCGAGCGAAATCAGCGTGACCAGTCTGCGCACATGGCGCGACGGCGGCAGCCGATCGAGCCGTGCCGCTACAGTGATTGTTCCTTCCGCCATATCGTCCTCCCCCTAGTTAGCCGGCGCGTGTCTGCCGCGCCTGGTCCCGGCACTTGCCGAACGACTACTTTCGCAGACTCATAATGTACGCGGCCACCTCTTTGACCTGATACGCGGCCAAATCGGGATTTGGCATGCCTTTCGGCTGGTCCAAGCCGCGATGGGCCGTGGTGATGAATTTTTCCAGCGCATCCGTAGTCAGCCCCGGGCGTTGCGCGATCGATTGAAACGGCGGCCCCGGCGGTTTTAACAGAGGCTTCGCCGCCTGGTCGGGCGCCGCGATGTGGCAGACCGAGCAGACCATCACCGCCAGATAATGGCCCTTGCTCACGTCGTCTGTGCCGTTGCCGGTCTGGCTCCAGGTCGTGCCGGTCGTCAGGCCAACAATGGCGCAGATTGCCAAGGCGAAGGTCGCCGACGCTATTCGCATAGATTCGCAACATCCCGGTTCGGGTGCGACCGTACCATCCGCATCCGATGCCGATCAACCTCGCGGCCTCGGCTCGGTGCGCGCGGTGCGCGCTGCTGCGCTGCGAAATCCACGGCATTCGCCTTTTGCCGCCGATAGGATATGACGCTGGCCAAGGAATTTTCGCTGTCTTGGCCCCAATTCTCGGCCCCAATTCTCGGACCCGATGATGGATGTTTTCGCAGCCGTCGATTCGCGCATCTCCTGCCGCTGGTTTCTCGACAAGCCGGTCGATCCCAACATCGTCCGCGAGCTCATCGCGCGCGCGGCGCGGGCGGCGTCCGGCGGCAATCTGCAGCCCTGGCAGGTCTATGCGCTCACCGGTGCGCCGCTCATCGAGCTGAAGCGGCAGGTCGCGACATTCATCGCCGGCCGCGATCCGCGCCACATCGACGCCGAATATCCGATCTACCCGGCGACGATGTGGGAGCCCTATAAGGGGCGCCGCGATTATCACGGCGTGCAGCTTTACGGCGCGCTCGGCATCGACCGCGGCGACGCCGCCGGCCGGCTCGCCCAATACAACCGCAATCTCGAATTCTTCAACGCGCCGGTCGCGCTGTTCGTCGCCATCGACCGCCGGCTCGGCCCCGGCCAATGGGCCGATCTCGGCGGCTATATCCATGCGCTGATGTTTCTGGCCCGCGGTTACGGGCTCGACACCTGCCCGCAGGAATCCTGGGCGCGCCTACACGAAGTGGTCCGCCCGTTCGTCGACATGCCGGCGGAACAGATGCTGTTCTGCGCGCTCGCCATCGGCTACGGCGATCATTCGCACCAGGCCAACAGCTTCCGCGCGCCGCGCGCAGAGCTTGGGGAATTTTGCAGGTTTTTCGGATTTGAGTGAGATGCGTTCTCGCCCTTTCCTTTTCGCGCTGCAAATCGACTTCCGCCCCGCGCGGCCTTCGCTTCGGTCCCGATTTGCCACCGACAATTGACGAACTGACCGAAAAGTAAAACGGGCCACTCTGAAATTTAGGAGGCGTGCGCAACGCGCACCAAAAGTTTCCCAAAATTCTCGCCTCGCAATAGCCCAATAAAGGCCCGCGGTGCGTTCTTGAGCCCCTCAACGACGTCTTCGCGATATTTAATCCGTCCCTCGCCGACCCAGGCGGAGACATCGTGCATGAAATCCTCATAGCGCCCGATAAAGTCGGAGACGATGAAACCTCGAAACGTCAACCGCTTGGTCAAAATCGCTCTCATCAAGTGCGGCAGGAGGATGGGACCGGGTGACAGCGAGGTGGCGTTGTACATGGAGATCAGTCCGCACACCGGAATGCGGGCGAACGGATTGAGTAGTGGGAACACTGCCTCGAATACGGCACCGCCGACGTTCTCGAAGTAGACGTCGATTCCTTTTGGGCAGGCTGTGGCAAGACGGGTAGCGAAATCCGGTGCCCGGTGGTCGATGCAGGAATCGAAGCCTAGTTCTTCGGTCACGTATCTGCATTTGTCTGGTCCGCCTGCGATGCCGACCGCGCGGGCACCCTTGATTCGAGCGATCTGACCGACAACCGAGCCGACCGCACCCGAAGCTGCTGCGACCACCACGGTTTCGCCAGCGGCGGGTTTGCCGATCTCGAGCAGCCCCATGTAGGCGGTCATACCCGGCATCCCGAGGACGCCGAGTGCGGTCTGAATTGGTGCTCGCGTTGGTTCGACCTTTTGCAGGCTGGAACCATCGGACAGCGCATAGGTCTGCCAACCGGTACGACCTACAACGATATCGCCCTTGGCGAACCGGGGCACGTTCGAGGCAACCACTTCGCTAACAGTGCCGCCCTCCATAACATCGCCGATGCCAACCGGCTTGGCATAGGACGGCGCATCGCTCATCCGGCCCCGCATGTAGGGGTCGAGAGAAAGCCACAACGTGCGCAACAGCATCTGGCCCGGACCAGGCTGTGGAATCGGAAGTGCTTCCAGGCGAAAATTATCCGGCGTCGGTTCCCCAACCGGCCGCGAGACTAGAACAATCCGTTCAGCGGTTTTGGTCATTGCAATTTGCTCAGTCTACCTGTGAATCGGCGCGGGATCCGGATGGAAGTGCGCGGTACCGCGCAAAATTATGATTTTCCCCTCAAAGGATCATCGGCATCGTACCGATAAATCTTCTTCGTTCCCATCGCAGTACTTGCCAATTGAATCAACTGGTTCGTATTACGGTACGCTAATGGCGGAACCGCGCAGGGCATCGGCCAGGCGCTCATGGAGCGCACCGTCTAGGATCCAAATCCCCCGGCCAACTCATGACGGCGAGCCTTGATGGATTATGCAGTTCAAGCTTGTACTTCGACGCAATCTGCTCGCGCGTCGACTGTCCGGTTCCCTTCTTCTACTTTTGCCCGCCCGCGTCGATTGCGGCGAGCACTTTCGGCGGCGACATCGGCAGTTCGGTCAGCCGCCGGCCGGTCGCGCGCTCGATCGCATTGGCGATGGCCGCCATCGGCGGGCAAATGTTGACTTCGGCGGCACCTTTGCGCCGTACGGATGACCGGGATTCGGCACCTCGACCATGACCGGCTCGATCATCGGCAGGTCGGATGCCACCGGAATCCGATAGTCAAGGAAACCCGGATTTTCCATGTGGCCGCGCGAGTTGTAGATGTACTCCTCGTTGAGCGCCCAGCCGATGCCTTGCGTCACGCCGCCTTGGATCTGCCCTTCGACATAGCTTGGGTGGATGGCGCGTCCGACGTCCTGAGCGGCGACGAAACGCAAAATTGTCACCTTGCCGGTCTCCGGATCGACCTCGACGTCGCAGAACTGGGTGGCGAAGCCGGGCGCCACCGCGCTGGGATTCACCGCCGCCGCGGCGACGATCGGCCCGCCGGTCTGTGCCCGCTTGGCGGCAATCTCCCTGAGCGACAGCGGCTTGAAGTCGCCGACGTTGCTGCTCGCCGGCTTGGCGCAGCCGTCCTCCCAGACCACGCCTTCCGGGTCGACGTCCCACATCTTGGCCGCCCGTACGCACAGCTCCTGGATTATTTTCTTGGTGGTGTCGACCACGGCCATGCCGGTGGCGAAGGTGACGCGCGAGCCGCCGGTGACATGCGTATAGCCGACCGACGCGGTGTCGGCGACGATCGGGCGCACCCGGTCATAGTCGATCCCCAGCGTTTCGGCCGCCATGATCGCCATCGAGGCGCGCGAGCCGCCGATGTCGGGGCTGCCGGTCGCGACGACGACCGTGCCGTCCTCGTTGACGTGCATGGTGGCGCTCAATTCGCCGCCGCCGTTGAACCAATAGCCGGAGGCGACGCCGCGCCCCTGGTTCTTGCCGAGCGGCGCCTGTATAGCCCGGATGGTTGAGCAGCGCCTCGATGGTCTCGGCATATCCGTTGTACGCAAGCTTGGCGCCGGAGAGCATCTGGGTCCCTTTCTTGGCGGCGTTCTTGAGCCGCAGCTTCAGCGGGTCCATGCCAATCTTCTGCGCCAGAACATCGAGCACGCTCTCCACGGCGAAGGCGCCGATCGGCGAGCCCGGCGCGCGATAGGCCGCGACCTTCGGGCGGTTGCAAACCACGTCGTAACCGATCGCGCGCGCATTCGGGATGTCGTAAGGAGCAAACGCGCACATGCACGTGCTCATGAACGGCGAGCCCGGAAATGCGCCGGCCTGCAACTTGAAGAGCCCGTCGGCGGCGACAATCGTGCCGTCGCGCTTAACGCCGATCTTCACGGTCATCGACGCACCGGACGTCGGGCCGGTCGCCCTGAACACGTCCTCCCGGCTCATCACGATCTTCACTGGATGGCCGGATTTGCGCGCGAGCATGACGGCTACCGGCTCGACGTAGATCACGGTCTTGCCGCCGAACGCGCCGCCGATCTCCGCCGGATAGACGCGGAGGTCGCCGAGCTTCATGCCAAGCAGTTGCGCGGTGTAGGCGCGGACGACGAAGTGCCCCTGGCTCGAACTCCAGAGCTCGCTCTGCCCGTCGGCGTCGCAGCGGGCCACGCAACCTTGCGGCTCGATATAGGCCTGATGCACAGGCGCGGTCTTGAACGACATCTCGACGATCTCGTCGGCCGCCGCGAAACCGGCCTCAAGATCGCCCAGCTTGAATTCGACCCGCTTCGAAATATTGGAGGGCTTCGGCGGCGGCTCGACCCCGCGGGTGATCAAGTCGGGAAACAAGAGCGGCGCATCTGGCTTCATCGCCGCATCGACGTCGATGACATGCGGCAGCACCTCAAAGTCGACCGCGATCAGCGACAGCGCCTCGTCGGCGATCGCCTTGCTGGTCGCCGCCACTGCGGCCACGGCGTGGCCCTCATAGAGCGCCTTCTCACGCGCCATGATGTTGCGCGTCATATGCCAGAAATTCTGCGCGACGCGTTCCGGGCCGACATACTCGAACTTCTGCTCTGGGAAGTCCGCGGAGGTCACCACGGCCTTGACGCCGGGCAGCGCGGCCGCCTTCGAGGTATCGATCGAACGAATGCGCGCATGGGCGTGGGGCGAGCGCAGGATGCGGCCGACCAGCATACCCGGCATCGCCAGGTCTGCGCCATACTGCGCGAGCCCCGTCACCTTCGGCACGCCGTCCGGACGAACCGGCCGGGTCCCGACCCATTTGAATTGCTTTACCGTATCGCGCGAAGTGATGTCGTCCACAGCTACCTTGCCTGATTGCCGCGTTGCGCTTGGCTTTGCGTGAGAGTTGCGCGGGCGGCTCGCAAATGCAAGCGCGTCTGTAATCGGATTGGCCATGCGCTCGCTGCCGTCGCGAGATCGCGCTTCGGCCTGGACCGCCAACCAATGCTGGACTAGCGTCCCGTTCCGGCTAGTTTGGAGACGCCAAGATCATGCTCGATTATACCGCCCCGTCGACGGTCGAGGAGGCCGTACGGATTTTGGCCGAAGCCCCCGGCACCGCGAAGGTCCTGTCCGGCGGGACCGATCTGCTGGTTCAGCTCCGCTCCGGCCGGGCCAAGCCGGGCCTGATCGTCGATATCAAGAAGATCCCAGGCATCTCCGGCATTCGCGAGCGGGACGGCGGCTTTGTCATCGGCGCCTCGACGCCCAGCGCCGTGATCGGCGAATGCGAAGCCCTGCAGCGGGCCTGGCCCGGGGTGGTCGAGGCCGCCAATCTGATCGGCTCGACCCAGGTGCAGGGTCGGGCGTCGCTTGCCGGTAATCTCTGCAACGCTTCGCCGGCGGCCGATAGCGTGCCGGCGCTGATCGCCGGGCGCGCGACCTGCGTGGTTGCCGGCCCAAAGGGGCGGCGAGAGGTTCCCGTGGAAAGTATCGCAACGGGTCCGGGGCGCACCTCCTTGAGCCCAGGCGAGTTCATCGTGGAGTTTCACCTGCCGAAACGTCCGCCGCGCTCGGCCGACGCCTATCTCCGTTTCATTCCGCGGACTGAGATGGACATTGCCGTGGTTGGCGCAGCGGTCAGCCTGACACTCGATGCGGGTGGTGTTTGCACCGATGCGCAGGTCGTGCTGGGCGCCGTGGCGCCGACCGCGATCCTGGTTCCCGAGGCTGCCGCCGCGTTGGTTGGGCGCAAGCTCGACGAGAAAGCGCTCGCCGGGCTCGACCAGGCGGCGCGGCGCGCCTGCAAGCCGATCGACGACAAGCGCGGGACGATCGAATACCGGACCAAAGTCGCCGGCGTGTTGGCCCGCCGGCGGCGACGATCGCCTATGAGCGCGCGGGGGAGCGTCGATGAGCAAGCATCACGTAACGACCATCATCAACGGCGAGCCCACGGAGTTTCTGTGTGAGCCGCAACTCACGCTGCTCGACGTCCTACGTGACGAGCTGCATCTGACCGGCA
The DNA here is from genome assembly GCA_963780925.1 of uncultured Alphaproteobacteria bacterium. Taxonomy (GTDB): domain Bacteria; phylum Pseudomonadota; class Alphaproteobacteria; order Rhizobiales; family Xanthobacteraceae; genus BOG-931. Next base: position 37,809 of record CAWAEV010000027.1, read on the forward strand.
GCAAGGAGGGATGCGCTCGGGCGACTGTGGCGCCTGCAGCGTGACGGTCGACGGTCGACTGGTCTGCTCATGCCTGATGCTTGCAGTCGAGGCCGAAGGCCACAAGATCGAGACGATCGAGGGTATGGCGCGCGGGCACGATTTGCATCCGCTGCAGCGAAAATTCCTGGAACATGCGGCGCTGCAGTGCGGTTTCTGCACGCCGGGCCTGCTGGTCGCTGCCAAGGCGCTGCTGGACCGTAATCCGCATCCGACGGAGACCGAGGCGCGCTACTGGCTCGCCGGCAACCTCTGTCGGTGCACCGGCTACGATAAGGTCATCCGTGCCGTCCTCGATGCCGCCGCCGAGCTGCGAGCCGAGTGAGTTCGCGACCGTAGCGACCGCAGCAAAAATGAAAACAGCTGAAACGAGCGGCCGTGCTGATCGACTTCGGTGCTCCATCGTGGCGTATGCTTCGATAAGATCCGCGGCGTAATATGCCGGCGACGCCAGAGCGCATGTGGAGCGTGATCCAGAAGGGCCAGCGGGCCGTGCGCATGCTTTAAAAAAGCGCTCCTGCTACTTTCGCCCGGCGTGTTGGGGCGGATAATTTCCCTGTTCGTCGAGAAATTTTCCCTGCAATACGTCTAAAAATTCCCTGTTCCGCTGCGCAGGGAATTTGACCGCAAGCGATTGATTTTGCGCGGTGACTGGGCGCAATAATCGCGGGAGAGGGCGGTATTCTCCAAAATTCGCTGTTTATTTCCCTGTAAATAGCAGGGAATCGCGGGCGGAGACTGGTTCGCTATGGACTGCGTCGTCAGGGTGACGGGTCATAGTGGGCGAATGCTCGGAAATGGCGATTGAGAGACGTGCTTACCGCCTTTTCGTCATGGCCGGGCTTGTCCTGGCCATCCACGGCTTTCTTTGCTGGAGCGACGGAAGACGTGGATGCCCGCAACGAGTGCGGGCATGACAAGTAGAGAAGCCCTTGGCGTTAAATTTGTCCCGCCGCGAGTTGGATATCCTTGATCTTCGTGTTCACCCTTTTGCTTGCGAACGCAGCCGCCGACGCTCGCTTCGGAACTCTTTTGCGCTTATCATTTCAATTCGAGGAAACGCTCAATCCATATCGGGGGGCATCGCCATGAAATTTCACCGTCGTCACGCGCTGCGGCTGGCTGCCGGCGCCGCCGCTCTTCCCTTCGCGCCGCGGTTCGCCTCGGCGCTCGATTATCCCAATCGTCCGGTCCGCGTCATGGTCGGCTATACGGCGGGCAGCTCGCCCGATGTCGAGGGCCGCTTGATGGGGCAATGGCTTTCGGACCGGCTCGGCCAGCAATTCGTGGTCGAGAACAAGCCCGGCGCCGGCACCAATCTGTCGACGGAAGCCGTCGCCCGCGCCGCGCCCGACGGCTACACGCTGCTCGTGATCGCGACCCCGAACGAGATCAGCGGCCTCCTGCACGACAATCTCACCTTCAACATCCAGCGCGATATCGCTCCGGTCGCCTATTTCGGCGCCACGCCCTTTGTCATGGTGGTGACGCCGTCGTTCCCTGCCAAGACCGTTCCCGAATTCATCGCTTACGCCAAAGCCAATCCGGGCAAAATCAACATGGCCTCGAACGGCACCGGCAACCTGACCCATATCGCCGGCGAGTATTTCAAGATGATGGCCGGCGTCGACCTCTACCACGTGCCGTATCGCGGCGAGATGGAGGCGCAGGCCGATCTGCAATCGGGCCGGGCCCAGGTCATGTTCGATCCCATCATCGCCTCGCTCGGCTTCATCAAATCCGGCAAGCTGCGCGTGCTCGCGGTGACGACGCCACAGCGCGTCGCTTCGCTGCCCGATACGCCGACCGTGAGCGAATTCGTGCCGGGTTACGAAGTCACCGGAGGATTGGGCCTCGGCGCGACCAACGGCACGCCGGCCGAGATCATCGACAAGCTCAACCAGGCGATCAATGCCGGGCTGGCGGACAAGACATTGAGAGCGCGCTTTGTCGACCTCGGCAGCATCCCGATGCCGCTGAATCCTGCGGATTATCGCAAGCTGATCGCCGATGAGATCGACAAGTGGGGCAAGGTGATCAAGTTCGCCGGCATCAAGCTGACGTGATGCGGTCTGTCGAGTCTTCGCGCCCACCTCGTCATGGCCGGACATAGCCGGTTCGAAGAACGGCGTCGCTTCGCTCGCCTATGTTCCGGCCATCCACGACTTTCTTTGCTGGACGGACTGAAGACGTGGATGCCCGCAACAAGTGCGGGCATAACGGGTTCAAGACGTCGTCTTGAACCCGTCAATTTACGCATTGGCGCCGATGTGATATGAGATGAGCCGGAAAACGAAGAGCAAGCCGCAATGAATCTCAACGCGCTGGGCTACGTCGGCATCCGCACCAAAAACCTCGACGATTGGGCGGCTTACGGCACCCGCTTTCTTGGCATGCAGCTGGTCGACAAGAGCCGCGGTGCGCTGGCGTTGCGCATGGACGATAGGAAGCAGCGCGTCATCGTGCACACCGACGAGGATGACGGCCCGTCATTCTATGGCTGGGAAGTCGCCGATGCGGCAGCGCTCGATGCGCTCGCGGCGCATCTGGAGAAATCCGGCGTGAGAGTGGCGCGCGGCTCGCGCGCGCTGGCGGACGAGCGGCGGGTCAAAGACCTCATCGTGTTCGCCGATCCGGTCGGCAACCGGCTCGAAGTTTTTCACGGCGCCGAAGTCACCACCGAGCCGTTCAAGCCGGGCCGTTCGATCTCCGGCTTCCGTACCGGCCCGCTCGGCATGGGCCATGCCGTGCTCACGGCCGAACGCCTCGACGACGTGGTGCCGTTCTATACCGAGATCCTCAACTTCAAGCCGACCGATTACATTCTCAAACCGTTCAAGGCCTATTTCTTCCATATCAATGCGCGCCACCACTCGCTCGCCTTCATCGACACCGGCAAGAACGGCATTCATCACATGATGTTCGAGGTCTGTTATCTCGACGACGTCGGGCAGGCCTACGATATCGCGCTGCGCAAGCCGGACATGATCGGCGTCACGCTCGGCCGCCACGCCAACGATCAGGTGACGTCGTTCTATTCCTATTCGCCGTCGAAATTTTTGGTCGAATACGGCTGGGGCGGCCGCTCGGTCGACACCGCGAACTGGACGCCGCACGAGCGCACCGAAGGTCCGAGCCTGTGGGGCCACGACCGCATGTGGCTGCCGCCGGAGGGCCGCGAAGAAGCGCGCGACCTGCGCGCGCGGGTCGCCGAAGGGGGCGGCCGCGCGCCGGTCAATGTCATGGACGGCAATTATCTGCGCGCCGCCGACGTTTGCCCGTGGTGGAACGCCAACGTGCCGGCGCGCAAGACGGGATGACCACCGTCGCAAAGGGGGAGTTTGCTGCCATGAACCACGAAGCCGGCGATCTAGATCGGGATGAGGCCGACGCGGCGATTCTCAGCGTCGATATCGACGACGTAGCGATCGAAATCGCGGCGTCAGGGGTCGGGACGATCCCAACCGCGTCCGTCAATATGGTGCCGCCGAACTGCTGCGTGCAGCGTCCGGCGCGCAAGAGCAGTTGATCGAAAACTTTACCTCGACGCGCGGCGCATCGCGCTCCAGGTGCCGTAACAGGTATTGCCGCCGGCGCTCCAGCGGCCGTAGCCGCTGGCGCCGTGCAAGTGGCCGTAGCCGGTGGCGCTCTGGCCGCCTTTGCTCACCGTAACGGCGATCGCACCGCTCGACACCACGACACCGGAGATTTGATAGCTGAAGTCGTTGTCGGCCTGCCGGATCTGTCCAGCGACGATGCGCGCCGGATAACGGTAGCTGGCATCGCAGGGACCGGCCTTAGTGCGGATCGACACGCTCCATAGCCCGTCATAGGCGCGCGATCTGGCGTAGACATGTTTCTTCCCCGCCGCATCCGACGGCGTCGCCGCGACGGCCACCAGCGCACTCGCAATTGCTATTGCCGATACAAACCCTCCGAGCTTTCTCATTTGGTCGCTCCCGGTTGTGCAATGTCGTTCACTTTTTATTTAGCGCCGTCGTTCGGGTCGGTTGCCGGCGCGCCAGGATAGGGCGGCGGCGCAGTGGCGAAGGCGGCAGCGCCTTTGCCCTGGTCGTAGCCGACGTCGAACAACGCTGTCATGTAATTGGGATCGAACGGACCGCGGCTCGGCGCGTGGAAATTCGCCGGAATGGTGGCGACGTTGAAACCGACGCCCGAGTTTTTTGCCGCGATAAAGGTGCGATCGAGCATCAGCCGCAGATCGGCCTTGACCGCCGTGCCGACCGCTTGCGCCAGAATCATCGGCGTCGAGCGGTCGACCACGGCAAAATCCGGTTGCAGTCCGCTATTGACCACGATGTAGAGCTGGCTTGCCGGAATCCGGTAGGTGCTGTTGCTCGCCAGCAAGTGCGGGCGGGACGACGAAAAACTGTCCGCCGACGCCACCGTCGATATGCATTTCGGCAAAGTGCTTGCCGTTGCCCTCGACGTCGATCAGCACCGGCGGGAAGGCGCCGGGAATGCTGCCGGAGGCCAGCAGCACGGTGCGGAACAGATTGAGCGCGCCGTCGCCGTCAGTCTTGTCGCTCGCATGCGCGGCGATGGCGCCCATGTTCCAGACCACGGAGCGCTCGGCGTCGAGATCGTTCGTGACCACGAAGAGCCGGCGCCCGGCCTGGTAGCCAGCGGCGACGTCGGCCAGCAATTGCGGCGTGATCTGTTTGGCGATCAGATCTTTCAGCGGCCAGGAATCGACGAAACTCTCGCCGGTCGAGCCGACTTCGAAAATATCCGCCGCCGTGATCTTGGTGTAGGCGTCCTTCAAGGCGTCGTCGTATTTCTGACCGGCAAAGGCAAACGGCGCCATCAGCGCGCCGGTGCTGACCCCGGTGACGACGGAATAATCCGGCCGGTTGCCGGCGGCGCTCAAGCCGTTGAGCAGACCGGCGCCGAAAGCGCCGTCGGCGCCCCCGGTCGACAGGATGAGCCACGGCCCCGGCTGCGCCGGCAATGCTTTCTCGAAGTCGGCTTCGGAGTCCGCCCAAAACCGCGCATCCGGCATGCCCGGAATGGCGGCCACCGCATCGTCGGCGGCGGTAAACGGCGTGCGCGGCGGAAATTTCGGTTGCTGTGCGGCAGAAGTCGGAGCTTGGCCGGGAGCATGGCTAGGCGGCTTGTTGGGCGATTTTTTGGCGCGCGGGCCGACTTGGTGCGAGACGCTTTGCGCCTGGGCCGTTGCGACGGCAAACGGGCCTTGCGGCGGAATCGCAAACGTCGCCGCCAGCATGGCCGCAGCGGCGCACGTCGCGATCGTCCAGCGCACGGAAGGGCTCATTATCAGCTTAGTCTTCCAATGTCGGCCGCAGGTTCGGCCCGGTTCGTGTTTTTTCTCCGCACGGCAAGTTTGCAGCAAATAGGACCGGCCGTTGCGGACTGCAATCGGGCCGGATGGGGAGTTGCGCTTTGCCCACAACCTTCAGCCGGCATCGCATTGCTCCGCAAACTCTTCAATTCCCACGAAACTATTACGGCGCTGCGACGTGTCTACTCGTGTCGGTGAGTCTATGCATGCCGGTCGGCGACGAATCTGGCACCTTCGATGAGGATGGTAGCCGCCTGGCCGAACGGCGCCAGCGCCGCTTCGGCCTCCGCGACCAGCTCACGCAATCGCGTTTTGGCGCCGGCGACGCCGAGCACGCTGACGAAGGTCGCCTTGCCGGCGGCGGCGTCCTTGCCGGTCTGTTTGCCGACCAACGCCGGATCGCCCTCGATATCGAGAAGGTCGTCGGCGATCTGGAACGCCTCGCCGACCGCCGCGCCGTAGCGTTCGAGCGCCGTGCGCTGCGGCTTACTCGCCGCGGCGAGAATGCCGCCGGCCTGGCAGCCGAAGCGCAACAGCGCGCCGGTCTTCATCGCCTGCAGCATGCGCACGTCGCTGGCGCCATGTTTTTGCGCGCCGAAGCGGCCCTCCGCGGCGAGGTCGAGCATCTGGCCGCCCGCCATGCCGCCGACGCCGGCCGCGCGCGCCAGCGCCGTCACGAGCTCGATCCGCACCCGCGGATCGGGGTGCGTTTCCGGCCGCGACAGGATATCGAAGGCGAAGGTGAGGAGCCCGTCGCCGGCCAGGATCGCGGTCGCCTCGTCGTATTTCTTATGCGCGGTCGGCTGCCCGCGCCGCAATGCGTCATTGTCCATGGCCGGCAGATCGTCATGCACCAGCGAGTAGCAATGCACGCATTCCAGCGCCGCGCCCGCCATCAGGGCGTTCGCCCGCGGCACGTCGAACAAGTTTGCCGATTCGACCACGAGAAACGGCCGGAAGCGCTTACCGCCGCCGAGGCTCGCATAGCGCATGGCCTCGATCAGGCGCGCCGGGCGGCCTAATTCGCCATCGGCCGGCGTCGTAGCGAGGAGCCGGTCGAGAAGCGCCTCGGTATCGGCCGCAACCGCATCGAGGCGCGCCAGAAAAGGGCTGTTTTTGGCATCCATCGGGTCGTTTACCTGGCCCTCTCCTTGGCCCCGAACGGTGGGGGAGCGGGGTCCTATATCAGGTCCTACATTTAGGGGATAACGAGGCGGCTAACACCGCCCGTCTATGTCTGCCCCCGATGGAGAATGTGTGGCTAACGACCTTATAGCGTCAATGGTGCTGGCGATCTGGCTCTATCTCATCGCGGCGCGCGGCGGCTTCTGGCGCGCGGCCGAGCGCGATGACGAGAGCCACTCCTGGGCCGGACCAACTGGCGATCCATGGCCTGCCGTCGCCGCCGTCATCCCGGCCCGTGACGAAGCCGAATCCGTAGGCGCGACCGTCACCTCGCTGTTGCGCCAGAATTATCCGGGCGAGCTCACGGTCATCGTCGTCGACGACCAGAGCCGCGACGCCACGGCCGACGTCGCGCGCCGCGCTGCGGTGTTGATCGGGGCGAGCGATCGGCTGACCATATTGCCGGGCCGGCCGCTGCCGGCCGGCTGGACCGGCAAGCTCTGGGCGCAACAGCAGGGCGTCGAATTCGCCGTGCATGTCGCAGCGCCCCCGGCCTATCTGTTGTTGACCGATGCGGACATCGTCTATGCCGAGGATGCGGTCGCAAACCTCGTGGCGCGGGCAGAGCAGGGCGGCTTCGTGCTCACGTCGCTGATGGCAAAACTCCGCTGCAAGAGCTTTGCCGAACGCATGTTCGTGCCAGCCTTCATTTTCTTTTTCCAGATGCTCTATCCGTTCGCCTGGGCGAACGATCCGCGGCGTTCGACTGCGGCCGCCGCCGGCGGCTGCATGCTGGTGCGCCGCGACGCGCTGCAACAAGCCGGCGGTATGGCTGCGATCCGCGATGCCTTGATCGACGACTGCGCGCTCGCCAAGACGCTCAAACGCCATGGCCCGATCTCGATTGCCTTGACCGATCGCGTGCACAGTATCCGCGCCTATCCGGCGATCGCAGACATCCGCCGCATGGTGTCGCGCACCGCCTATGCGCAGCTCAACTATTCGCCGCTATTGCTCCTCGGAACTATTCTGGGACTGGCGCTGACTTATCTGGCGCCGGTTGCGCTTGCGATCTTCGCCGGCGGCGTGCCGCAGTTCATCGGCCTCTTTGTCTGGCTGTTGATGGCGTTCGCATTCCGGCCAACGCTGCGCTTCTACGGCCGCTCGATAGTGTGGGCCCCGGCGCTGCCGGCGATCGCTGCGATGTATATGGCCTTCACCGTGGATTCCGCCTATCAGCATGCGCGCGGGCGCGGCGGCATGTGGAAAGGCCGCGCGCAGGCAGATCTTTCGAAAACTGCCGATCTGTCGAACAAGCCCAACGTTTCGGAACTGCGATGAACGACACTAGTGGCCCGATTCAAACATTCGCCTCCCTTTTTGGATGCGCCCTGTGCGAATGTTTGAATCAAAGGACCACTAGCAAGGATAACCAACCAGTGGAGCTTTGGATTTGACATTCGCTTCAGGAGATCGCGACACGGTGGGTAGCGAATGTCAAATCCGCTCCACTGACGCATTGCGATCGGGCAAGGGGCATCGGGACGAAAACTTCCCGGTGGCGTCGTTCCTCATTCAGCCGCGGCATCGCGGTCCGATCATGGCGTTCTACAATTTCGTGCGCACCGCCGACGACATCGCCGATCATGCCGCACTGCCGGCTGACGAAAAGCTGCGCCTGCTCGACCGGCTCGAAGCGGGGCTGACCGGCGCCAATACCGACGATGCGGTCGCGGTGCGGCTGCGCGCCGCGCTCGCCGAGCGCGCCCTGTCGCCGAAGCACGCGCAGGATCTGATCGCCGCGTTCAAGCTCGACGTCACCAAGCTGCGCTATCGCGACTGGGACGATCTCATCTCCTATTGTTCGCTCTCGGCGATGCCGGTCGGCCGTTTCGTCTGCGACGTCCATGGCGAAAGCCGCAACGTCTGGGCGTTAAACGACGCGCTGTGCGGCGCCCTGCAAATCATCAATCATCTGCAGGACTGCAAGGACGATTATCGCAATCTCGACCGCGTCTATGTTCCGCAAGACGCACTCGCCGCGAGCGGAGCGAGCGTCGCAGAGCTCGGCGGCGAGCGCGCCTCGCCGGCCTTGCTCGATTGCCTGCACCGGCTTGCCGCGCGCACCGAGCGCCTGCTCGGCGACAGCGACGGTTTCGCGGCGGCCATCGCCGATACGCGGCTCGGTCTCGAAGTCGCGGTCATCAACACGCTGGCGCATCGCCTCACCCGCATGCTCAAAGTCCGCGATCCGTTGAGCGAGCGCGTGCATCTTTCGCCGCCGGCCGTCGCCGGCGGCACCATGCTCGGCATGTTGCGCGGCGCCTCACGCCGCTTCGGCCGGCGCTTCCTCGCCGCTTCGCACAAGCCGCGGGGTGCCTGAAGTGAACAAACCCAGCCAGGCGGCCGAGCGCGCTTCGCGCAGTTCGTTCTATACCGGGATGCGCATCCTGCCGCGCGCCCAGCGCGAGGCCATGTTCGAAATCTACTCGTTTTGCCGCGCCGTCGACGACATCGCCGACGATCCCGGGCCGCGCGACGAGCGTAGCGTCGCGCTCGAGCGCTGGCGCAGCGATATCGCGACGCTTTATGGCGGCCTCGCCGCACCGCATTTGTTGGGGCTGGCGGAAGCGATACGCAACTTCGATCTCGCGCACGGCGATTTCCTCGCGGTGATCGCCGGCATGGAGATGGACGTCGTTGCCGATATCCGCGCGCCCGATGGCGCGACGCTCGATCTGTACTGCGACCGCGTGGCCTGCGCGGTCGGGCGGCTTTCGGTGCGCGTGTTCGGCCTGGAGCGCGATGCAGGGCTTGCGCTCGCCCATCATCTCGGCCGCGCGCTGCAGCTCACCAACATCCTGCGCGACCTCGACGAGGACGCCGCGATCGGGCGGCTTTATCTGCCGCGCGAGGCGCTGCGCGACGCCGGAATCATCGGCACCGATCCGGCGGCGGTGCTGGCCAATCCGATGCTCGGCGAAGCCTGCAATGCCATCGTCGCGCTGGCGAAGGGCGAATTCGAGCAAGCGCGCGCCATCATGGCGCAATGCCCGCGGCGCGCGGTGCGGGCGCCGCGGATCATGGCCGAGGCCTATCGCCTCATTCTCGATCAATTGATCGCGCGTGGATTTGCGCCGCCGCGCGTGCCGGTGCATTTGCCGCGCGCCAAGATTCTTCTGATCGTGTTGCGTAATCTGTTCTGATGCCATTCTTGCGATGAGCCGCACCATCCACATTATCGGCGCCGGCCTTGCCGGCTTGTCCGCTGCGCTGAAGCTGTCCGGCCGTGGCGAAGACGCGATCGTGCACGAGGCGACCGCGTTTGCCGGCGGCCGCTGCCGTTCCTATCACGACGCCTCGGTCGGCATGACCATCGACAACGGCAATCATCTCTTGCTGTCCGGCAATCGCGCCGCGCTCGATTATCTGCGCGAGGTCGGCGCCGCGGATCGCTTGATCGGGCCGGCGGCGGCAGAATTTCAATTTATCGACTTGGCGAGCCGGCAGCGCTGGACGCTGCGCTTTAACGATGGCCGCGTGCCGTGGTGGATATTCGATCCCGCCCGGCGCGTGCCCGGGACACGGGCGCTCGATTATGTGGCGCTGGCGCGCTTGCTGTGGCCGCCGGCCGGCAAGACGGTCGGCGAGATCGTCGCTACCACAGGGCCGCTCTATTGGCGGCTGGTCGAGCCGCTGTTGCTCGCCGCCCTGAATATCGACCCGCCGCACGGCTCGGCGAAGCTCGCCGCCGCGGTGCTCCGCGAAACGCTCGCGGCGGGCGGCCGCGCCTGCCGGCCGCTCGTCGCGCGCGACGGCTTGAGCGCGACGCTGATCGAGCCTGCGCTCGCGCTGCTGCGGCAGCGTGGCGTGCAGGTGCGCCTTGAGCATCAGCTTCGCACCATCCGCTTCGGCACGCATCGCGTCGACGCGCTCGATTTCGGCGGCGAGACCATCGCGTTGGCGCAGGACGACGCCGTCATTCTCGCGGTGCCGCCCTATGCCGCCGCGTCGCTGATCCGCGGCCTTGAAGTGCCGACCGAATTCCGTGCCATCGTCAACGCGCATTTCCGCATCGATCCGCCAGCCGCGCAGCCGCCGGTCATGGGCGTGCTCAACGGCTCGGTGGAATGGATTTTTGCGTTTCCCGGCCGATTGTCCGTTACCATCAGCGCCGGCGACCGCCTGGTCGATACGCCGAGGGAAGAGCTTGCCAAGACGATCTGGGCGGAGGTGGCGAGCGTGACCGGGTTGGCGGCGGAATTACCCGCGTGGCAAATCGTGCGCGAGCGCCGCGCCACTTTTGCCGCAACGCCGGCGCAGGATTTGAAGCGCCCCGACGCCGAGACGGAATGGCGCAATCTGGTGCTGGCCGGCGATTGGACGAATACCGGCTTGCCCGCGACCATCGAAGGCGCGATACGCTCCGGCAACCGCGCCGCCGAACTCGCATACGCGGCTGAGCGGAGCGCGAAACCGTGAACATCCACATGGCCGAATCGCCCGCGAGCGGACTCGACCTCGATCGCCCAATCGAAGCGGCAACGCAGGCGCTGCTTGCGGCCCAGCGCGCCGACGGGCATTTTCTGTTCGAACTGGAAGCGGACGCCACCATCCCGGCCGAATACGTGCTGCTGCGCCACTATCTCGGCGAACCGGTCGATGCCGCGCTGGAAGCAAAGATCGCCGCCTATCTGCGCCGCATCCAGGGCGCGCACGGCGGCTGGGCGCTGTTCCGCGACGGCGATTTCGACATGAGCGCGACGGTGAAAGCCTATTTCGCGCTGAAGATGATCGGCGACGCGCCGCACGCGCCGCACATGCACCGCGCCCGCGAGGCGGTCCGCCTGCGCGGCGGCGCCGAGCGGGCCAACGTGTTCACCCGCTGCCTCTTGGCGCTCTACGGCATTGTACCGTGGCGCGCGGTGCCGGAAATGCCGGTCGAGATCATGCTGCTTGCCGAAATGGTTTCCGTTCCATCTCGATAAGATTTCCTATTGGAGCCGCACCGTGATCGTGCCGCTGTTGGTGCTGATGGCGAAGAAGCCGCGCGCGCGTAAACGCCAAAGGCGTGACCATCGGCGAATTGTTTCTCGAGCCGCCGCAGACGCTCGGGCCGACGCCGCGGGCGCCGCAGCAGAAGGCGTCGTGGTTCTGGTTCTTCCGCGGCGTCGACAATGTGCTGCGCGCGGCGGAGCCGCTGTTCCCCAAGCGCACGCGGGCGCGCGCTATCGACCGCGCCGTCGTCTGGGTCGGTGAACGTTTGAACGGCGAAGACGGACTCGGCGCGATTTTCCCGGCGATGGCGAATAGCGTGATGATGTACGCCGCGCTCGGCTATGCGGAGGATCATCCGCAACGCGCCATCGCGCGGAAATCGATCGAGAAGCTTCTGGTCGTGCACGACGACGAAGCCTATTGCCAACCCTGCGTGTCGCCGATCTGGGATACCGGGCTTGCCTGCCACGCGCTGTTGGAGGCCGGCGGCGAGCGCGCGGTGGCCGAGGTCAAGCGCGGCCTCGATTGGCTCAAGCCCATGCAGGTGCTCGACCTGCGTGGCGACTGGATGGCGCGGCGGCCCGAGCTGCGGCCCGGCGGCTGGGCGTTCCAATATGCCAATCCGCATTATCCCGACGTCGACGACACCGCTGTCGTGGCGATGGCGATGGATCGCTTACAGGGCATGACGCCGCCCCAAGGGTCGGCGCCGGCGGATTACCGCGCCGCGATCGAGCGTGCGCGCGAATGGATCGTCGGCATGCAGAGCAGTAACGGCGCCTGGGGCGCTTTCGACGCCGACAACGAATATTATTATCTCAACAATATTCCGTTCGCCGATCACGGCGCACTGCTCGACCCGCCGACAGAAGACGTCACCGCGCGCTGCCTGTCGATGCTGGCGCAGCTCGGCGACACGCAAAGCGCGACGGTGACGCGCGCCGTCGATTATCTGCGCCGCACGCAACTCGCCGACGGCTCCTGGTACGGCCGCTGGGGCATGAACTACATCTACGGCACCTGGTCGGTGTTGTGCGCGCTCAACGCCGCGGGACTGTCGCGCGACGCGCCGGAACTGCGCAAAGCCGTGGCGTGGCTCACCGCGATCCAGAACGACGACGGCGGCTGGGGCGAGGACAGCTCAAGCTACAAGCTCGACTACAAAGGCTACGAGAAAGCGCCGTCGACTGCATCGCAGACCGCCTGGGCGCTGCTCGGCCTGATGGCAGCCGGCGAAGTCGATCATCCGGCGGTGGCGCGCGGCATCAAATGTCTCGCTGACAACCAAGCCGCCGACGGCTTCTGGAACGAGGAGCGCTACACCGCGACGGGTTTCCCGCGCGTGTTCTATCTGCGCTACCACGGCTATGCGAAATTCTTCCCCTTGTGGGCGCTGGCGCGCTACCGCAATCTCAAAAGCGGCAATGCGCGCGCGGTGGCGTGGGGGATGTAGCTGTCATTCCGGGGCGCGGGCATTGGCCCGCGAGCCCGGAATCTATAACCACCGTCCTACGAGACGGCGCTCGCATTATTCATTTCATTCGCTGTGATTATGGATTCCGGGCTCGGCTCTTTGGGCCGACCCGGAATGACGATTACGCCGCGCTGGCCGAAGTCTGCGCCGCTGCCTGCGCCGCTTTCGCCGCCTTCTCGCGCGCCTCGTTGGCGCGCATCGCCGACAGCGTTTGCTGCACCTGGCCGTCGAACACGTATTGCGCGGGGCGCTGGTGTTCCAACGAGATTTCCGGCGCCATCGGACCTTCGGTCTTGATGCCCTTCCAGGCGATCATCGCCGCCTGCAGCGGATGCGCCATCATCGCCTCGGCGGCGGTCGGCTCGTAGCCGCAATGCGCCATGCAGTTGGCGCATTTTTCGTAGGCGCCGGTGCCGTAAGCGTCCCAATCCGTCGTGTCCATCAGCTCGGCAAAGGTCTTGGCGTAGCCTTCGCCGAGCAGATAACACGGCTTCTGCCAGCCGAAGATGTTGCGCGTCGGCATGCCCCACGGCGTGCAGTGGAACTCCTGATTGCCGGCGAGGAAGTCGAGGAACATGCCGGAATGGGTGAGATTCCAGTTCTTGCCCTTGCCGAGCGCGAAGACCTTGCGGAACAGCTCCTTGGTCTTGCGGCGGTTGAGGAAGTGGTCCTGGTCGGGCGCCCGTTCATAGGCATAGCCGGGCGAGATCGAGACACCGACGCCGAGTTCCTCGGTCAGGTCGAGGAATTTGGCGATGTCTTCCGCCGGATGGCCGTCGAACACCGTGCAATTGACGTTGACGGCAAAGCCTTTGGCCTTGGCGGCTTTGATCGCGGAGACGGCCTTCTCGAAGCCGCCGTCCATGCATACCGATTTGTCGTGGTGCTCCTTGATGCCGTCGAGATGCACCGAGAAGAACAGATAAGGCGACGGCTCGAACAGATGCAGCTTCTTTTCAAGGAGCAGCGCGTTGGTGCACAGCGAGACGAATTTCTTGCGCGCGACGATGCCCTTGACGATCTCGCCGATCTCCTTGTGGATCAGCGGCTCGCCGCCGGGAATGGCAACCATCGGCGCGCCGCACTCGTCGACTGCGTCAAGGCATTCCTGAACCGACAGGCGCTTGTTGAGGATGGCGTCGGGATAATCGATCTTGCCGCAGCCGGTGCATTCGAGATTGCAGCGGAACAACGGCTCCAGCATCAGCACCAGCGGATAGCGCTGGCGCCCCGCCAAACGCTGGCGCAGCACATAGGCGCCGACTTTCGCCTTCTGTCGCAGAGATACACCCAAAGCTACGATCCTTCTTTTGACGTGAGTGTTGCCGCCGCGGCGGCCCGTTCAATTTGAGCCGCTTAATCTAGACTTTCGCGGTCACGCGGCCCGCAGTCGCGCCGTCGGTCAATTCGGGCGGCAAGCGGAACTCTATTGTTTCGTGCCGGCCGTGCAGCTGGCTGACGTCGACCGGACCGAGCCGCCGCAGCGCGCTGATGACATCCTCAACCAGCACTTCCGGCGCCGAGGCGCCGGCGGTGATGCCGACGGTCTTGGCATTGCCGAACCAGGCCGGATCGAGCTCGCTGCCGTCGGCGATCAAGTAGCTCGGCGTGCCGGCCTCTTCGCCGATCTCACGCAGCCGGTTGGAATTGGAGCTGTTCTTGGCGCCAACCACCAAGATAACGTCGACCAGCTCGGAAAGTTCGCGCACCGCGGTTTGCCGGTTCTGCGTCGCGTAGCAGATGTCGCGCGTCTCCGGGCCGACGATGTCGGTGAAACGCCGATGCAGGGCGGCGATGATGCCGCGGGTGTCGTCAACGGACAGCGTGGTCTGCGTCACATAAGCGACCGGGGTATTGACCGGGATGTCGAGCGCGGCGACGTCGCTCTCGGTCTGCACCAGCGTCACCGGCTGGGCGATCTGACCCATCGTGCCCTCGACCTCCGGATGGCCGGCATGGCCGATCAGGATGAGCCGGCGTCCCTGGCCGACATAGCGCTTGCCCTGATTATGCACCTTGGTGACCAGCGGGCAGGTGGCGTTCAATACCGGTAGATTGCGCGCCGCGGCTTCTTCCTCGACGCTCTTGGCGACGCCGTGCGCGCTGAAGATGGTCACCGCGTTGGCGGGGACTTCGGAGAGGTCCTCGACAAACTTCGCGCCTTTGGCTTTGAGGCTCTCCACCACGTGCTTGTTGTGCACGATTTCGTGACGCACATAGACCGGCGGGCCGAATTTCTGCAGTGCTCGCTCGACGATCTCGATGGCGCGAACGACGCCGGCGCAGAAACCGCGGGGTTGAGCGAGTATCACTTTCATCAAGACCTCCCGGTCGATCGGCCGGTTTACATGACGGTTAATGTCGGGTCTGCGGCCATGCGCCGCAATGATGCGGCTGCCGCCATTACTGTCCCAATTCTGTATCTCAGTTACTTCCCATGTACTTGGCCGCGAAGGCGCTGCAATCAAGCCCGCTTCCGTTCCATTCAGGTCTGGTTCGTCGCGCCGGACCGGCCGATGAATGACCCCCTAAACCGCCTCATTGAGCGGAAATGTCGCCCCTTGTCCAGCGGGCCTCCGGGAACGCCACCTTACCGTATTTGAACCCGGTCCCGCCCCCCGCCGTCCAAAGGCAACGCGCTTTCGTGCAACCGGTTCGGCCTCCCGCACGTTGGCGGCGGAATCGACCGCAAAAACGAGATTCCGGCATGTTGCCTGGCCGATGGGTGCAAAACTGGGCGGATAGGAATAGGAAAATATCCAGGATTTCACTTTTCGAGCCATTCGGGGCATCTAAGGCCTTCCGCTGCGATTCATTCGTCACCATTTCGCCTTTCTCTTGACGCCTCAAACCGTTTGTCGATCCGCCAATCCCGTTGAACATCCCACATCCCATTCCGCTGACCAGCTCATGAAGACGATCACTGCCCTCGTTGTCCGCGCCATCGATATATGCGCGCAATATGCCTGGTCGGTGATCGCAGCGGCGATTCTGCTTGCGCTGGTGTCGGCCTGGTACGCCGCCACGCATTTTGCCATGACGACGGACGTCAACCAGCTTATTTCGCCCAACATTCCGTGGCGGCAACGCGAAGCCGCCTTCGAAAAGGCCTTCCCGCAATTCGAGACCATCGTCGCGGTGGTCGATGCGCCGACGCCGGAGCTCGTCGACCAAGCCACCGACGCGCTGGTGGCGCGGCTGTCGCAGCAGAAGGACTTGTTTCACTCTATCGAACAGTTGAAGGGCGGCAGCTTCTTTGCGCAGAACGGCTTGCTCTTCGAGAAGACCTCCGATCTTGCGCCGGAATTGAAGGGGCTGACTCAGGCGCAACGCTTGATCCAAGTGCTGGCGGGGGACCCATCGCTACGCGGCGTCATTCAGGCTTTGCAATTCGGCCTGCTCGGAGTGCAGGGCGGCCAGATCACGCTCGACAATATGACCTGGCCGATGACGCTCGCGGCCAACGCGCTCGACAAGGTCAATGCGGGACAGCCGGCGAGCTTTTCGTGGCACGAACTGGTGCAAGGCCGCGCTTCGACGCCGGATGAGCTGCTGCGCTTCCTCCAGATCAGGGCAACGCTCGATTATTCCGAGCTCGAGCCCGGCAAGCATGCCACGGATGCCATACGGCAGGCCGCGCAAGACCTCGATCTCCCGTCCAAGTATCAGGCGCACTTGCGTCTGACCGGTCCGGTGCCGATGGCCGACGAAGAATTCGCCACCATCAAGGAGAATGCGGCGCTCAACGCCACCGTGACGATCGCCGTCGTCCTTGTCATCCTGTGGCTGGCGCTGCGCTGGGCCCGCATCATTTTCGCGGTGTTCGTCTGCCTTGTCGTCGGGCTTTCCATCACCGCCGCGGTCGGCATGCTGATGGTCGGCACGCTCAATCTGATCTCGGTGTATTTTGCCGTGCTGTTCGTGGGGCTGGGCGTCGACTTCGGCTTGCAGTTCAGCGTCCGCTATCGGGCCGAGCGGCACGAGACCGACAATCTGCGCGAGGCGCTGTTGCAATCGGGCCGCCGCGCCGGCGCGCCGCTGACGCTCGCGGCCTTGGCGACGGCCGCCGGCTTTCTGTCGTTCCTGCCGACGGTCTACAAAGGCGTTTCCGAGCTGGGCTTGATCGCCGGCGTCGGCATGCTGATCGCGTTCGCCACCAGCATCACGCTGTTGCCGGCTTTATTGAGCCTGCTCAAGCCGCCGAGCGAGCCCTATCCGCTCGGTTACAAGGCATTGGCCCCGGTCGATCGCTTTCTCGCGCGGCATCGCATGCCGATCCTGATCATTACGCTCGCCGTCGTCGCCGCGGGATTGCCGCTTTTGTATTGGCTGCGCTTCGATTTCAATCCGATCAACCTGCGCAGCCCCAAAACCGAGGCGGTCGCAACCTATCTGGCGCTCAAGAACGATCCGCAGAGCGGCGCCAACGACATTGAGGTGCTGGAGCCGTCCTTGACGGTCGCGGATCAAGTCGCGGAAAAACTGCGCGCCTTGCCGCAAGTGGCGCGTGTCGTCACCTTGTCGAGCTTTATTCCGGCCGACCAGCAGCAAAAATTGCCGCTTATCCAGGATGCGGCAAAGACCTTGGATCCGGTGCTCAATCCGACCGCGTCGAGCCCGCCGCCGACCGACGCGCAGAACGTCAGCATGATGGGTTCCACCATCGACGTGCTCAACCGGTTGGCCGGCAACGGCACCGGAACCGGCGCGGTTGCGGCGCGGCGCTTGGCTGCCGCGATGTCGGCGCTCGCCAAGGCCGATCCGTCGGTGCGGCAGCGCGCCGAAACGGCGTTCGGGCAGCCGTTGCACACGGCGCTCGACGACCTGCGCAATCTGTTCAAGGCCCACGAGGTCACGCTCGCCAACCTGCCGGCCGACCTCAAGAGTCAGTGGGCCACGCCCGCCGGGCTGGCCCGCATCGACATCGCACCGTCGGGCGATTCGAACGACAACACGGTATTGCGGAATTTCGCGCGCGCGGTACAGACCGTCGCGCCGAACGCGACCGAGGGACCGATTTCGATCCTCGAAGCGCGCCGCGCGGTGGTCAGCGCCTTTATCGAGGCGGGCGCCTGCGCGCTGTTTTCGATCGCCATTTTGCTGTGGATCACGCTGCGCCGCTTCAGCGACGTGCTGTTGACGCTGGTGCCGCTGCTGTTGGCCTGCGTGGTCACGCTCGAGATTTGCGTCTTGGTCGATCTGCCGCTGAACTTCGCCAACATCATCGCTTTGCCGCTTTTGCTCGGCGTCGGCGTGGCGTTCAAGATCTACTATATCATGGCGTGGCGCGAAGGGCAGACCAACCTGTTGCAGTCGGTGCTGACGCGGGCGGTGACATTCTCCGCCTGCACCACGGCGACGGCTTTCGGCAGCCTGTGGTTCTCCAGCCATCCCGGAACGTCCAGCATGGGGAAATTACTGGCGATCTCGCTGCTCACGACGATGGCGGCGGCGGCTTTTTTCCAGCCGATACTGATGGGCAAGCCGCGCGAGCAACAGCCCGAAGCCTAAAGCCTTATCGGATTCGATCTTCGTTTCGGGATCGTGCGCGAAAACGAATATTACTTTCGCGCGGCGTTTTGCGGCGGCGCCATGAACTGCGAGCGATGCGCAGGCGGGTGTTTCGGCAGCGTGAGATTGGGATTGACCGCCGGATTGGGATTAATCGACGGATCGAGCATGCTGTATGCGGAATCGGGCAGGCGCGTCCAATATTGATTCTCGCCGAGGAGCTCGATGCCGATATAGCCGCGCACCACGAGCGTTTGGCCGTCGGGCGTCACCTTCATGGTGGCGTGATAGATCTTGCCGTCGCGCGGATCGAGGATCGTGCCGCCGCCGTATTTGTCGGCTTCCTCCTGCTTCATGCCGCGGATGATTTCGAGCCCGAGCCAGCGCTGATCGTGACGATCGTCCTTGCACTGATCGCACACCACATTGGGATCTTCGCCCGGCTTGAGGAACATTTTGGCGATAATGCCGTCGTAAACGCCGTCGTGATCGGTAATCAGGAACCAGCCGGTGGGCTGCTTGGTATCGCCGTCGACGGCTTGCCATAGGCCCGCAGGGTTCGGGGCGGCAGCGGGCGCGCCGGCCGGCGCCATCGGATCCGCGCTCGCGGCGTGACTTACAACGATAAGACTTGCGGCGATCAGCGGCAATAGCAGCGCTGCGGCCATGACAAGTCTTGCTCGCATCGTTCGACCTCCTGGCAGCGTCCTCGGCGCGCCTTCCGCCGTAAGGCGCAGCGGCCGTAGCGATCGCGGGAGCTCACTTATGCTCATCGTCGACCCCACGCAATGGTCGCGCCGGACGTGCAGCTATGACCGGAGGCCCCGTGCGGCGAATTTGACACGGACCGATATGGCGGCGGAAACTCGAATTAAAAGCGAACGAATGACCGCCGGTAAAATAGTATCGAGAGCGAGGCGCGGCGTGAAGATCAAGGCAATCGAGCCCATCGCGGTCAGTCTGCCGATGAAGAAGCCGGTGCAAATGGCCGGCGAGACCGTGGCGCGGGCGGATAATGTCCTCGTCCGCGTCGAATCCGAAGATGGCGTCGTCGGTTGGGGCGAGGCCGCGTCGGCGCCGACCATGACCGGCGAAACCGTCGCCAGCATGATGGCGGCGGTGGCGCTTCTGGCGCCCGGCCTGCTGCAGCGCTCCGCCGACGATTTCGTCGGCGCGGCGGCGGCGATGGAGGCGCGGCTCTATGGCAACACCGGCGCCAAAGCCGCCATCGAGATTGCATTGCACGATCTGGTCGGCCGCGCCAGCAACCGGCCGGTCTATGCGCTCCTTGGCGGAAGGCAGCGAAGCCGCATGTCGGTTCTCGCCGTGATCGGTACGTTGGACGCGGCGGCCGATATCCGCGAAGCGCGCGAGCGCTGGGCTGCCGGCTATCGCGCTTTCAAGATCAAGGTCGGCTTAAACTCGGCGGCAGCCGACGCCGAACGCACCCGAAATATCTGCATGGCGCTCAAGGGCGCGGGCGAGGCTTGTCTCGTCTCCGCCGACGCCAATCAGGGCTTTCGTGCCGAGGATGCTATCGCTTACGTGCGTGCGCTTGGCGATTGTGGATTGGATTTCTTCGAGCAGCCGGTCGAGGCGCACGATCTTGACGGCATGGCGCGCGTCGCCGCGGCGAGCCGCGTACCGATCGGCGCCGACGAGGGTCTTCATTCGCGCGACGACATCGTGCGCCATCACGACCGCAACGCCGCGCGCGGCGGCAGCCTCAAGGCGATCAAGCTCGGCGGCCTGCGCGCGGTGCTCGAAGCGAGCCGGCTGTGCGAGCGGCTCGGCATGAAGGTGAACATTTCCTGCAAGACCGGCGAATCGAGCGTGGCTTCGGCGGCGGCCGCGCATGTCGCCGCCGCGGCGCCTGCGATCGACTGGGGGCTGACCGTGACCAATCCCGGTCTTGCCGAGGACGTCGCGGTCGAGCCGCTCCGCGTCGCGCACGGCCACATCGACGTGCCGGAGCGGCCCGGACTCGGCATCGAAGTCGACGAGCGCCGGGTGCGGCGCTGCCAGCAAGAATACAAACGCGTGGCGTGAGGCGTAGCGGGGAAGCGCGCTTGAAGGCGAAGGATCTCGGCATTGCGGTCGTTGGCTCGGGCCGCATCGGCACGTTGCGGGCGCGGCTTGCCGCGAAACATCCGGCGGTCCGCTTCCTTGCCGTCTCCGACAAGGAGCCGGCGCAGGCGAAGAAGCTGGCCGAGCTCGCCGACGCCGATTTTTATTCCGCCGACAACGACGCGGTGATCGCGCACCCGCAGGTGAACGCGGTGTTCGTCTCGACGCCCGAGGGCGAGCATGCCGCGCCGGTGTGCAAGGCGCTCGAACTCGGCAAGCTGGTGCTAGTCGAAAAGCCGCTGGCGCTGTCGCTCAACGACGCCGAAGCCATCCTCAAGACGCTGCAAGCGACGTCCGGCATGCTGCGCGTCGGTTACAGCCGCCGCTTCAAGGAATGCTTTCTGCGTGCCAAGGAACAGATGCGTCTCGGCCGGCTCGGCAAGGTGAGCGGCGGGCTGGCGCGCGTCTATAATTCCCGCGCGCAGACCTTCGCCATTCTCAAGCGTGACCCACACGCGACGCCGGTGCTCGACGTGCTGACCTATTACGTCGATCTGATGTGCTGGCTCTTGGAAGGCAACCAGCCGGTTGAAGTGGTGGCGCGCGGCCAGTCCGGCATATTTCGCGACGCCGGCTACAGCGCCCACGACGTGACCTGGGCGATCGTCACATTCGCCGACGGCGCGGTGGTCAATTTCGGCATCAGCTATGTGCTGCCGGCGAATTATCCGACGCAGGGCCAGTCGGATCGCGTCGAGCTTCTCGGCGCCGACGGCACCATGATCATCGACGACGACCACATGGAGCACCTGATCTTTTCGGAGAAAGGCATTCCGCACCCTTACGTACCCGGCCACTCTGTCGAGATGGCGTTCCTCGGCAGCAATTCGGCGGGCGATTGGGCGGTCGGCGATTTCTGGGGTCCGCTCGGCAACGAAACGCGCGCCTGGCTCGATTTTCTCGCCACCGGCCGGCCGAGCATCCACTGCACGCCGGAGCAGGCGATGCTGAACCTGAAAACGACCTATGCCATCGAGCGCGCCGCCGCGACCGGGCAGACGGTGCGGCTCGATTAGCCGTTTTCGCGCGTCGAAACTCGTGTCCGGCTTTGCCAATTCCGGCAAGCTTTATAAGAAGCCGGGATATAATCCCTTCTGAAGCGGGGGCATTATCATGAAACTTCCCCGCCGCAACGTTCTCCGCCTGGCTGCCGGCGGAGCCGCGATGACCGCTATGCCGCGGCTCGCCAGAGCGGAAGCCTATCCGACGCGTCCCGTGCGCCTAATCGTCGGCGGTACACCGGGCAGCGCGCCCGACGTGATCGCGCGGCTGATGGCGCAATGGCTGTCACAGCGGCTCGGCCAAACTGTATTCGTCGAGAACAGAAACGGCGCCAGCGACAATCTCGCGACCCAAGCCGTGGTGGATGCGGTGCCGGACGGTTACACCTTGCTGTTGGCGTCCGCCACCAATGCGATCAACGCCACGCTTTTCGCAAATCTCAAATATAATTTCATCCGCGACATCGCACCGATCGCCGGTGTCGTTACTTTTCCCATGGTCATCACGGTAAATGCGTCCTTTCCGGCGAAAAGCCTTGCCGAACTATTGGCTGACGCCAAGGCGCATCCCGAAAAAATCAACATTGGCACACCGCCGCTGGGCTCGCCGCAGCACGTCGCCGGCGAACTTTTCAAGATGATGACCGGCGCCGACATTGTCTTGGTTGCGTATCGCGGCGGTCCGGCGGCGATCAGCGACGCGCTCAGCGGACAAATTCAGGGCGTCATCGGCACCGTCTTATTGACGCTTCCGCAAATCAGGTCCGGAGGTTTGCGCGCCTTGGCGGTGACCAGCACGACACGTTCCGCGTTGCTGCCCGAAATCCCGACAGTCGATCAGTTCGTGGCCGGTTTCGAGGCCGGGCAATGGGTCGGAATCGGCGCGCCGAAGAACACTCCTGTTGAGATTGTCGAACGGCTCAACCGGGACATCAATGCCGGATTGGCCGACGCCACGCTCACGGCGCGGATTGCCGAGCTTGGCGGCGTGGCGTTGCCGGGTTCGCCCGCCGATTTCGGCAAGTTTGTCGCCGCGGAAACCAAGAAATGGGGTGACGTCATCAAGTTCGCCAATATCAAGCCGGAGTGAGGACCAGCGCTGGAGCTTGGCAAGGGATGCCGCTGCGAGCGGACGGACGGTGCGGCTCTAATTGTGGCAGCCCTAGGGGCACGAATCGCGCCGAGGATGAGGATGTTGTCTTAATTCCGGCTCAAATGGGCCTGACGCTAGACGGGTCGGTGGCGTTCAGGGGGTATACGATGATGGTTCGCTTTCGGATTGCGCCTGCCATCTTTCGCCTGAACGCACCGGATCACCGAACGCTTTCCAACCTTTGCGAAAAAAACGCCGCTTGATGCGCGGTTAGCCGCCGCTGAGTAGTATGTTGCGTATTACGGTCTCACGTATCCGTATTTTTTTCGCCGTGCTGGGTTGCGCGATGTTGAGCGCATCGCTGTTCGATTGGGCGCAAAATCTGCGTGCGACCGAATCCGGATACGCCTGGGTGAAGGCCGCCTCGCCAAGCGCGCCCGCCGTTGAAACCGCGGAAATCTGGCAAGTATCGGCAAGCTGCGTGCGTCCGTTTTTCGTCAAAGCGGTGCTGCAATCGAAAGTCAATCTCAGCAATCATTATGCCTTGGCCCCCGAAGCCGTTCGCGCATGGCGCACTCGCCCGGCTGGCGAAAGCGTTGCGGTCGCTACGGGTCAAAGTGCCGGTCTGTATCGCCTCGTCAACGGCGAGCAAGCCGGCCGCGGGCAAAACTCCGCACAAATGGAACGCGGCGCGATGCTGCATGTACGCTACGCCGAATGGTATGCCAACCTGTTCAAGCTAGAGATTGCAGAACACGAGTGGGGACGACGATTGGCCAATGTTGCCGACCAGAGCGTAACGGTCAGCGAGGCCACGCGCCGGAGTTTCGGCGCTTATACCGACCGCGGTATCGAACGGGTCAGCGGGCAAGGCGATTTCGATCACTACCTTCTTGTTCTCCTGGGGCTCGGCGGATTTTCTGACGATCAAGAGCAGGCGCTGCGGGCGGATTGCGTCAAATTCATTCCGGTCAAAAGGATCTTTAAAAATGCGAACTATCTCGGAGAAATTTGGCGCTGGCCGGTCGATCATGCCGCGGCGTTCTCCTTCGGTTTGGAGCTGGTGCTGATCGGCATCTTTTTCTTTCCCATCGACCTGTGGGTCGCCACCGGCGACCTTAATGTCGTGAGACGGCATATCAGCGCGGAGATAAGCCGGTTCATGGCCAAGGTGGTGGCCAAGGTCCGATGTTTCCGGCGCAGCAAATTCGCGCTCGCGCTTTTGCGCATCCTTCGGGCAGTACTCACCGGCACCCGCGCGATCCTCACCGCCCGCACTTTTCCCGGACCGGCGGTCGGCGAAATCCCTTGGGTGTTCAAACTTGCCGCTATACGGCTTCCGCGCTACGCCCCCGATGTCCCCGCGCTCATCGCCTACAAAAAAATCATCGACAACGGCATGGAACGGTCCAAGCGGGCAATGACGGCTATTACGATGCCCGAGATGCGCTGAACGCGGGCGCTTTGTTGCCGAAAAATCGCGATTGCGATATGTCGCAGCGCGATGACGGACATTTTCGGACCAAGGGGGCGGCATGCCGAGCGAGTTCGCCAATAAGATTGCGGTCATCACCGGCGCCAGCCGCGGTATCGGCCGCGAGATCGCAGTCGAATTCGCGCACGCCGGCGCGCAGACCGTCATCGTGTCTTCGTCGGCGGCAAATCTGGCGGCCGCCAGCAAGACCATTGCCGCGGCCGGCGGGCCGGCGCCCGTTGCAATCGCGGCGGACCTACGCAAGCTCGACGGCTGCCAGCAGGTGTTCGACGCGGTGAAGGAGAAATTCAACCGCTGCGACATACTGGTGTGCTCGGCGGGCGCGACCCGCGCCGGCAATTTCGTCGACTTGCCGGACGATGCCTGGCTCGACGGCTATGCGCTGAAATTGTTCGGCTGCGTACGGATGTGCCGGCTGTTCTGGTCGCTGCTCAAGGCGGCACAAGGTTGCGTCGTCAATATCGGCGGCGGCGCGGCGCGCTCGCCCGGCGCCGACTTCTCGATCGGCGCTTCGGTCAATGCGGCGATGGGCAATTTCTCCAAGGCGCTGTCGCAACTCGGCAAGCGCGACGGCGTCAACGTCAATGTCATCCATCTTGGCGCGACCGAGACCGAGCGCTTCTACCAGCTGATCGAGCAACGCTCGAAGGCATCCGGAAAATCGATCGAGCAGCTCAAAGAGGAGGCCACCGCGAAAGACGGCCTGCGCCGGCTGGGCAAGGCCGGGGACGTCGCCGCGCTCACTTTGTTTCTTTGCTCCGCGAAGGCGCGCCACATTCAGGGTACCGCCATGGCGGTCGATGGCGGCGCAACCGTGGGCTATTATTGACGATGTCGAGGCGGCGGTCGGACACAGCAATGACCCAATTTTAGATTGCTGTCCCTTGTCTGCTTTTTCTTTGTCACGGGTTTGTGGCATAGTATGCGACAGACCGGGGGGACCGCCGCTTAGTTTTGAGCTGATGGCAATAGAAATCGACCCGCTCAAGCTGTCTTCCCCGCGCATCTTCCTGTTCCGGATGCTGGTGTTCGTCGCGCTGTTCGGGGTGGTCGTCTTTCTGCTGCACAAGCAGATCGAGATCGCCTTCATGTCCAATCCGGCGCTCAACGCCTTGATTATTTTGGTGCTCGCAACCGGCATCGTGCTGGCTTTTCGGCAGGTGCTGCGGCTCTATCCCGAAATCGGGTGGGTGAACGGTTTTCGCCTCGCCGACCCCGGTCTTGCCGTCAAGCGGCCGCCGGTGCTGCTGGCGCCGATGGCGGCCATCCTGGGCAGCCGCGTGGGCCGCATGGCGATTTCCGCGCAGATGATGCGGGGCATCCTCAATTCGATCGCGACCCGCCTTGACGAGGCGCGCGACATTTCCCGTTACATGACGGGCTTGCTCGTGTTCCTCGGCCTGCTCGGCACGTTCTGGGGCCTGATTGAGACGGTGGGCTCGGTCGGCGGCGTCATCCAGGGGCTGAAGGCGAGCGGCGACGCCGCTTCAATGTTCGATTCCCTGCGCCAAGGTCTCGCCGCGCCGCTCAGCGGCATGGGCATCTCGTTCTCGTCCTCCTTGTTCGGCCTCGCCGGCTCGCTGGTGCTCGGATTTCTCGATCTGCAATCGAGCCAGGCACAGAACCGTTTCTACACCGAGCTGGAAGACTGGCTGTCCACCACGGTGTACGACCATGCCGGCGAGCCGGTTGCCGCCGCCGGCGGGGTGGGCGAAATGCGCAATGCGATCGAGCGCCTGCGCGCCGCGGTCGGTGAAGCCGGCGGCAACAAGGCCGCCACCGCCGCCATGGCCGAGCTCGCCGAGGCGATCCAAGGCCTGGTCAACCAAATGCGTGCCGAGCAGCAGACCATCCGCGATTGGGTCAACGGCCAGTCCGAGCAGCAAGGCGAGATCAAGCGGCTCCTGGAAATCATCGTGCGCGAGGACGTCAATTCGTGAGCGCTGTGCTGCTATCCCGGGCGCTCGGCCGCGGAAAACTACGAGCGGCCGCGCCTCTTCACGTGCAGATTCGGCGAAAAGGTAGAGAGTAGGCACATGGCGCTGGCACGAGCGCGCCGCGGCGAAAGCGGCATGAACTATTGGCCCGGTTTCGTCGACGCGTTGTCGACGCTGATCCTGAGCATCATTTTTCTGCTCACCGTTTTCGTCGTAGTTCAGTTTTATTTGCAGCAGGAAGTGCAGGGTAAGAACGCCGCGCTGGACCGCCTCAATGCGCAAATCGCCGGGCTTTCCGAACAATTGTCGATGGCAAAAGTCGCCAAAGCCGATCTCGAAAGCCAGCTTGCCGGCCTCCAAGCGTCGCTCGCCGGCGCGCAGAGCGACCGCGACAAATACAAGGGTCTCTACCAAGGCGCCGCCGCCGAATCGGCGGCAGTGCAAAACAAGGCCAATGAGCTGTCCAGCCAGCTCGCCGGCGCGCAGAGCGACAGTGACAAATACAAAGCGCTCTACCAAGGCGCCGCCGCCAATTCGGCGGCAGCGCAAAACAAGGCCAACGCGCTGTCCGGCCAGCTCGAAGGCGAGAAGGGTGTGTCCGCGAAGGCGTTAGCGGAGGTCGAGACGCTCAATGCGCAGCTCGCTGCGCTGCGCCAGCAGCTCGCTGCGCTCAACACCGCGCTGGACGCCTCGGAGAAGGAGGACGCGCAATCGCAGCAAAACATCGCCGACCTTGGTCAGCGGCTGAACGTTGCACTGGCGAAAGATGTCCAGGAGCTTTCAAGCTACCGCTCGGATTTCTTCGGTAAGCTGCGGGCGATTCTCGGCAACCGGCCCGACATGCGCATCGTCGGCGACCGCTTCGTCCTGCAATCGGAAATCTTCTTCGATACGAGCAGGGCCGACCTCAAGCCGGAGGGTCGCGCCGAGCTCGACAAAGTGGCGGGCGCGATCGTCGAACTGGAAAGCCAAATTCCACCCGACATTGCTTGGGTGCTGCGGGTGGACGGCCACACCGATGTGCGGCCGATCAGCGGCGGCCAGTTCAAGTCGAACTGGGATCTGTCGGCGGCGCGCGCGATTGCGGTGGTGCAATATCTGATCGACAAGGGCGTCGAGCCGGACCGGCTGGTCGCCGCCGCTTTCGGTCAATACCAGCCGATCGACACCGGCACCACCGAGGATGCCTACCGCCGCAATCGCCGCATCGAGTTCAAGCTGACCGAACGCTGATTTTCGCCGCCGATTCTCGTCGGGAATTGCCTCATCCGCAACGCTCGCCTGCGCTGCGGCCGATTGACGGCGGCGCAGGCCGCAGAGCTATTGGGGTGAAGCGCGTGTCGCAGTAAGTTGCCCGGCGCGAGGCATAACCCCAGCGAGGATCGATGGACGATAAGACAAGGCCGGACCAAACCGGCTACCGCTTCATCGGCAAGCCCATGCCGCGCCAGGAGGATGTGCGGCTTATTACCGGTCACGGCCGCTTCACCGACGATTTCAATAGCGACGGCCAAGCCTATGCGGCGATGGTGCGTTCGCCTTATCCGCATGCGCGCATTGTCGCGATCGATGCGCAGCGCGCCGAGGCGCTGCCGGGCGTGCTCGGTGTGTTTACCGGCGCCGATTGCGCGGCGGACAATCTCAAGCCTATTCCGCACGATCCGTTGCCGAAGACCAAATACGACATGAAGCTTGCCGCGCCGGGCGGCGGCGCGGTGTTTATCGGCCCGCATCTCTTGTTGCCGACGGACAAAGCGCGGCACGTCGGCGAGGCCGTCGCTATGGTGGTCGCCGAGACCAAGGCGCAAGCGATGGATGCCGCCGAAGCGGTGGACGTCCACTACGAGGAACTGCCCTTCGTGCTGCACTCCGAAGTCGCGATGCGGCCCGGCGCGCCGGTCGTCTGGGATGAAGTGCCGAACAATGTGCCGGTCGATACGCGGTTCGGAAACGCCGAAGCGACCGATCGGGCATTCGCCGGCGCGGCGCATGTCGTGAAAAGGAAGTTTCACGTTGGCCGCGTCACCGGCGTGCCGATGGAGCCGCGCGCGGCGCTCGGCACCTACGATGCCGCGACCGGCCGCTACACGCTCTATGCCGGGTCCGGCGGCGCGGTGCGGCAGAAGAACGAGCTTGCCGCGGTGCTCGGCGTTGCGCCGGAGCGGCTGCGCGTGTTGTCGCACGATGTCGGCGGCAATTTCGGCACCCGCAATCGCGTCTTCGTCGAGTTCGGTCTGGTGCTGTGGGCGTCGCAGAAGATCGGCCGTCCGGTCAAATATACCGCCACGCGCTCGGAAGCGTTCTTGAGCGATTATCAGGGCCGCGATCTCGTCACCGAGGTCGAGTTGGCGCTCGACGCCAAAGGCCGCTTTCTCGCCATGCGCGCGACCAATATGAGCAATGTCGGCGCGCGTTGCGTGTCGCTGTCGCCGCTGAGCAAGGGCGCGGGGCTTATTCCGGGCTCCTACGCCATTCCGGCGGCGAGCTTGCGGGCGGTCGCCGTCTACACCAACACCATGCCGACCCAGGCCTATCGCAGTTCGGGCCGGCCCGAAGTCACATACGCGATCGAGCGGCTGGTCGATGCCGCCGCCGAAGAGCTCGGCATCGACCGGGTCGCGCTGCGGCGCAGGAATTTGGTGCGGCCGGAGGCGATGCCCTACCGCAATGCCGTCGGCATGCTCTACGATTCCGGCCGCTACGAAGAGAACATGGACTGGGCGATGGAGGTGGCCGACTGGAAGGGATTTCCGGCGCGCCGCCGCGAAGCAAAAAAGCGCGGCAAGCTCCTCGGCCTCGGCCTTGCCAATTACGTCGAATCCTCGATCGGCGCGCCGCGCGAGCAGGCGCGGATCAAAGTTCAACCCGAGGGCAGGGTCGACGTCATCATCGGCACCCAGCCGGCCGGCCAAGGCCATGAAACGAGTTTTGCCCAGGTCGTCGCCGATCTCCTGCATGTGCCGGCCGAAAGCGTGCGCATCATCCTCGGCGACACCGACGTGGTGCGCGTCGGCGGCGGCACCCATTCCGGCCGCTCCATGCGTCATGCCGCGACGGTGTTCTCCAAGGCTGCCGTGGAGCTGATCGCCAAAGGCAAACAGATCGCCGCCGTCGTCATGGGTTCGGCGCCGGAAAATGTCTCGTTCAGCGACGGCCGCTTTGCCTCGCGCGACACCAACCGCACCTTCGATTTCCTCGAACTGGCGCGCGAGGCCGCGCAACGCCAATTGCCCGAGGCGCTCAAGGACGGCATCGCGGTGGTTACCGACAATGAAATGCACGAGCCGGTCTTTCCCAACGGCACGGCAATCTGCGAAGTCGAGATCGATCCGGACACCGGCGCCATGACGATTACGCGCTATGCCTCGATCGACGACGTCGGCCGCGCCATCAATCCCTTGATCGTGCACGGCCAGACCCATGGCGCGATCGCCCAAGGCGTCGGCCAGGCGGTGTCGGAACAGGTTTATCTCGATCCCGATTCCGGCCAGCCGCTGACCGGCTCGCTGATGGATTACGCCATGCCGCACGCGGACATGCTGCCGCACTTTGACACCGAGATCGCCGAGGTGCTGTCGCCAACCAATCCGCTCGGCATCAAGGCCGGCGGCGAGGGCGGCACCACCGCGGCGCCCGCCGCGGTCGTCTCTGCCGTGCTCGACGCGTTGCGCGACGTCGGCGTGCAGGACATTGCGATGCCGGCGACGCCCTATGCGATCTGGACGGCGATCCGGGCGGCCAAAAAGAGCGGCCATGTGACCGGCGGGACTTGAAGCACGCCACGTCCTTGACGAAGCAGGCGCGGCGAATGACTGTAACCGCCGAACAACGGTAAAGGCTTGAGGGAGAAACGAACCAATGGCGAACAAGATCATCATCAGCTGCGCGATCACCGGCTCGATCCATACGCCGACCATGTCGGACGCGCTGCCCATCACGCCCGATCAGATCGCCACCCAAGCGATCGACGCCGCCAAGGCCGGCGCGGCGATCCTGCATCTGCACGCGCGCGACCCCAAGGACGGCCGGCCGTCGTCGGAAGCCTCCGTGTTCATGCAGTTTTTGCCGCGCATCAAGCAGGCGACCGACGCGGTGGTGAACATCACCACCGGCGGCGCCGTCACCATGACGGTCGACCAGCGCATCTCGGCGGCCAATACGCTGGCGCCGGAAATGTGCTCGATGAATATGGGTTCGATGAATTTCGCGCTCTATCCGATGGCGAAGCGCTACAAGACCTGGAAATACGACTGGGAGGAGAGCTATCTGCTCAACTCGGACGGCTATATCTTTCCCAACACGTTCCGCGACATCGAGAAGGTCTATAAGACGCTCGGCGAAGGCCACGGCGTGAAATTCGAGCACGAGTGCTACGACACCGGCCACCTGTACAATCTTGCCCATCTGGTGGACCGCGGCATGTTCAAGCCGCCGATCTTCCTGCAGCTCATTTTCGGCATTCTCGGCGGCATCGGCGCCGATCTCGACAATCTGTTCTTCATGAAGCGCACCGCCGACCGGCTGTTCGGCAAGGAGTATCTGTGGTCGGTGCTGGCCGGCGGCCGCCATCAGATGAATTTCTGCACCGCCGCCGCCATGATCGGCGGCAATGTCCGCGTCGGGCTCGAGGACTCGCTCTATATCGGGCCCGGCAAGCTCGCCAAGAGCAACGCCGAGCAGGTGACCAAGATACGCCGCATCGTCGAGGATCTCGGCTTCGAGATCGCTACGCCGAGCGAGGCGCGGCAAATGCTCGGGCTCAAAGGTGGCGACCGCGTGAAGTTCTAGCCTGACTTGCCAGGCTGCCCGGTATGAACAGCATCGATCTGAAAAGCCGCACCGCGATCGTCACCGGCGCGGCGCGCGGCATCGGGCTTGCGACGGCACAGAGGCTTTTGATCTCCGGCGCAGCGGTTGCGCTGTGGGACATCGACGCGGCTGCGCTGGATCGAGCCGTCGCGGGGCTCAAGCAACACGGCCGCGTGCATGCTGCAGTCGTCGACGTGACCGATGAAGCGTCGATCGCCGGCGCCATCGACGCGCTGATCCGCGACGCCGGCCGGATCGACATTCTCGTCAACAATGCCGGCATTACCGGCGGCAATGCGCCGCTGTGGCAGCTTGAGCCGCAGGTGTGGCGGCGCGTCGTCGAGGTCAATCTGATCGGCCCGTACCTCGTCTGCCGCGCGGTGGTGCCGCACATGATCGCTGCCGGCTACGGCCGCATCGTCAACATCGCCTCGATTGCCGGCAAGGACGGCAATCCGAACGCTTCGCACTATTCGGCGTCGAAGGCGGGCCTGATCGGACTGACAAAATCGCTAGCCAAGGAACTGGCGACGATGGGTGTGCTGGTCAACTGTATGACGCCGGCGGCGGCGAAAACGGAGCTGTTCGGCCAAATGAAGCAGGAACATATCGACTATATGCTGTCGAAAATCCCGATGAACCGTTTCGTCACGGTCGATGAGATCGCGGCGATGGTCGCCTGGCTTGCTTCGGCGGAGTGTTCGTTCTCGACCGGCGCGGTGTTCGATATTTCCGGCGGCCGGGCGGTTTATTGAGCGCCGTCATTCCGGGGTCGAGCGGAGCGAGGAGCCCGGAATCCATAATCCCTGCACGCGAAGCTACCGCAGCTCGGTGCAGGCTTTTTCGTGTTTCGTGGTTATGGATTCCGGGCTCGCGCTTTGCGCGCCCCGGAATGACGGAAAATGGTGGGCGGTAGAGGGATCGAACCTCTGACCCCTTCCATG
>CAWAEV010000028.1:0-98566 GCA_963780925.1 uncultured Alphaproteobacteria bacterium
GTGAACAATCTTCCAAGAGCCCATTCACCGGTCGTGATAGTCAATCCCGGCACGCCGCAATGGCAGGCTTGGCGCGCCTACTACGTCGCCAACAACAAGCTGTTTTAATTCGGGCAATTGACGAAGCGGCCGCCCGGCAGCGGCCGACCCCGGTGCCGAGGATGGCCGCCGGAGCAACAAGATCTGGCAAAGGCTGCTTGAGCGATGGTGGAACCGGCCGCGTGCAGCATCACATCAAAGACAAGCAAGTGGATGAGAGTCGAGACTTCGGCATCGTGGTGCAGCGCGCCACCACCATCTGTGCCAAGTACAACGAGACGGCTTACCGAGCTTCGAGCATAAGTTCATGCTTCGTATTATCGATAGACCACGACTTGAAGTGTTCAAGAAACGATTGACCAAGCAACAGGCTTCCTTGAGCAGGCGAACGCTGCCAAGTACATTTTCGACAACGATGGAGCCAACTTTTAGCGACCGAATTGTGAACGTAGCTGCTTGCGTTTTAGAGCCGTCAGCAAGGACGTAAGTCTCTGTACCAATAATGTCTGTGTCTCTGATGGTGCCAGTGCGCGTCAATGTAGAAAAGACATCGGCAGGCATGCTGACAACAGAAGCGCCACTATCGATCATAAATTCTAAAGTGATAGCGCCGTTTATTTGGACCGGCACAACAAATACGCCACCATCTTGTTTTAATGGCACCTCTGCCTGAGAAGATGGATTAGGGAGGAAGCCACTATTTGGCGGTGATTGGGACTTCCAATCGCGCGATAGCTCCTGCGCCTCAGCGATCTGTGTATCGGCCATGTGTTGTGCGATTATGCCTCGATTTTTTTCTGCATCTTGATTGCCCTGCGCAGCGGACAGGTTAGACCACATGAAGGCGCGGACATAGTCCTGCGGCACGCCACGACCGACGTAGTACATATTACCAAGGGCGTACTGCGCGGCGGCATTGCCCTGGTCGGCAGAGCGTCGATACCATTTCGCGGCCTCGGTGTAGCTTTGCGGCACTCCTTCGCCCTCCTGGTACATAAGGGCGAGATTATTCTGTGCTTTGGCATCGCCCTGGTCGGCGGCGAGACGATACGATTTCATCGCCTCAGCGTAGTCCTGCGACACGCCTTGGCCGCGGTAATACATCACGCCGACCACGAACTGCCCGGTGGCGTTACCCTGGTCGGCAGCGCGATGACACCACTTCATCGCCTCGATGTAATTCTGCGGTACGCCTTGGCCCCAGTAGTAAGCAAGGCCGAGATTGGACTGCCCTAAGGCGTCACCTTGATCGGCGGCGAGACGATACAGTTTCACTGCCTTAGCGTAGTCCTGCGACACGCCTTGGCCGTTAGCGTACATCGAGCCGAGATTGTCCTGTGCAGTGGCGTTGCCCTGATTGGCAGCACGTCGATACCACCTCAATGCTTCCATGTAGTTCTGCTGCACGCCCCAGCCCTTTTCGTAGGTAAGGCCGAGATTGTACTGCGCGTTGGCGTCGCCCTGATCGGCTAAAGGACGCCACAGCCGCAATGCGGTTGCGTAGTCGCCTCCCTTCGCAGCAGCCAGCCCATCCTCGAACGGCCCTGCAACGGCGGCTCCTGTGAGAGCCACCAGCATGAGCGCCGACAGCATTACATGCTTCGCGTAATCGCGCATCGTCGGCCTCAAGGGGTCGGCGCAGCTTAAATCAAAACGGGCACACACCAGCGATGGTTGATCATATCAGAAGATTTTAGATCGTGCATTTGGTGACGCGGGTCCGGTCAGACTGGCACGGCCAGCGCCATGCCGAGGGTGTGCTGGCCAGGTCGAGCATTCAGTCGGCGGCGGCATGGTCCGACCCGGTTACGGCCGCGCGACCTTCGGCATATTGCCGGGATGAAGAAACCTTCTCGTCGCCAACAAGTCACGCTCGCAAGGTTGCCAAAGCCATTGACCGCGCCTTACGCGAGTGGCAGTAAATTATGATGGCGCATGCACAACGCTACGTCTCGAATGAGTTGACCCATTTTGTTGGGAGAGGCAAAGCAGCGGATGAGCAATACGATATTCTTGTGAACAAAATTCTGAGGTCAGGATGGATAACCTATCCGCCGCACGATCTCACTCGACCCCGAACACTCAGCCTAGACATGTCGCAGCCCATCAGCGACAACAAAGCGCTAAAATACGAAGTCGTTTGTTTCTGCGACATTCCCGACTCCGAATTAGCAATTCACGTGAGCAAATACAGTAGATTTGGCTTGTCATTCAAAAAGGATTTTCTGATAGCCAGAGGCGCGTGTCCGGTCTTTTATGTTGCCAATGAAAGTCCGACATCGGCCACGGAGATTTGGCCTCCTGGCAATTTCATGGTTGAACAAGTCAAGGCCGCGCGAACGCGAGGGACCATCGACAGAGCGGTATATTTCAGCGTGTCGGTGCGTCAAATTCTTGATATTTTCGCAGCGCTCGATGTGCTTTGCTGTGAAGAAGATCAGCGATATTTCAAGGGAGGCGAGGCACTGCCAGCAACGGAGTGCAAAGCTCGCCTGCGTCAATTGTTCGGTCTGTGCGAGCCGCAACTCACAGCGATGGAACGCACTCTGAAAGGCAGTGAGCAAGCTAAAAAGACCATTGCAAACCTCCGAAATTTTTTAATCAACGATGTATTTTCGTTCATAAAATGCTTTGAGACAACGCGAGCAGTTGATGACGAGGCCAACTACTACATGGAACGCGAATGGCGTGTTGCAGGTCACGTGAATTTCGCGCTCAACAATGTGGCCCGTGTTTATTTGCCAGAGGCATACGCGCGCCGTTTCCGCGTGGACTCGCCTGCTTACGTAGGACAGATCAGCTTTCTTGATTGACCGCCCCGCCCTTTACGGAGCGTCATCCGAGCATTTGTAGCCTTTTTTGATCAGGTAGTCTCTCAGGACCGTCGCCGCGCTGACGGTGTAGTTTTGATCGGTTTGGTCCATCTTGCCGTCGAAGTCTATTTGCAAGCTACGCACTAAGCCATCGCGCTCCGCTCGCGTGATCCTTAGGCGGCTCATATGCCCCTGATTGTCCGGCTTGTCGGCAATCAGCGTAGCAAAGATCAGTGGCGTCATTTGGAACAACGAGCGATCAATATATTCCGCCATGGCTGTCAACTTCGGCGCTTCCGCTGCTAGCGCGCCGTAATCGACTCCGGGCTTGGGGCCGCTTTCAAACGCTGTGGCGATTTCCATAAAACGATTTTGAACTTTGATTTTTTGCTCGTAAAAAGCCGCAATCGCCCCCGGCAGCGTGTCGAACGGCGAGTTAAGCGTCATGCCTTTCAGCATGGAAACCTGAGAACTCAATTCCAGAACGATACGCGTGCCAGCTCTAATCGCTGCGGCATTTTTGTCCGCCCCCGGCTCCGTAACGTCTTTTTCGCCAAGCTCGCGCATGTGCTCGTTGACGCCAAGCTCGCGAACGTATTCGGCTACAAAGACGGCGTGCGGAGTTTCCGCGCGGGCCGTCGCGGCAAGAAGTAGAGCGGACAGTGCAATGACTATTTTCATTTTCGCGCTCCCACGGCCGCCGAAACTATAACAGCCCGGCCGCCCTCTCGCACACCCAGCTTTTTTCCTGACCGCGCAGCAGACTGGTTATTGCGATCAAGTCGATGTTTGTTTGCATTTGAAACCATCGCGCGACCGCCCTGCGACGTGGCCGCGGGCCAGCCGTGACCGGCCTGCGATGGCGCTGTCCCCTCGCCCTTCCCGGCCCGGTTACTTTTTTATACTGCCCTTGAAAGCCTGGGAATTGCATCGGCATTTGTTCGATTTGAAACCGCTTTGCCCCGGTTTGAAATCGTGTTCAAACCCCGTCCAAACCGGCCTGCAATAGCCGGCAATGCGGCGCGCTAAGGCGGTGCCGCGCGGCGGCGGTTTCGAGGCGGGTATTGCCCGGCTGGGCGGGTGGCCACCCAGCGGCCTTCCTGGGGCGATTGGAGGGCGTTGTAGGGACGTTTTCAGCCCGGATTTATTGGCGTTTCCGATGGTTTTGGGCTTGTAAATAGTCCAATCGTTCCTCAGGCGACAGCAAAGGCCCGGAGATTTTGAAATTCGATGTTGTCGGCGACAGCCTGATCCAGACGGGCGCACTCGGCGATGACAAGTACGCAGTTTTAAAGAACAACGAATACGGAATTGTAGCGGTTTCGGCTGAAATAAACGGACCGAACGGCTCCGACAATGGAGTTGGAGTTGGCTACGAATCCGTATTGATCAGTAAAAAGGAAAAGCGATTTGCCAGGCATTTGTTGTTTCTCGGAACGCCGCTCGGATTGCAAGCGACACCGATAATCGGAAATTGCGTTAAAGGCTGATGCAGTTCACGTCAAGGGATGAAAGGCGATGCCCGCTCCGCGCCGCTTCCCGCCGCCCTGGTCGGTCGAGGAAACCGACGCCTGTTTCATCGTCCGCGACCGCGACGAGCAGGCGCTGGCCTATATCTATTGCGAAGACGAGCCGGGTCGCCGCTCGGCCGCGAAGCTGTTAACGCGCGACGAGGCCCGGCGCATCGCGGCGAATATCGCCAAGCTGCCGAGCCTCTTGCTGGGCCGCGCAAATTCGGATCGATCCTAAACCGTATTTTGTCGCCGTATCTTCTTCGACTTTGCCGCCTTGGACCCTCGCTTCGCTTTTGGAGACTGCGCTTTCTTAGCTGCTTTACGGGCCGCTTTTTCCACATCGATTGCCTTGACAAGCAGCAACTTGAACTGCGCGAATGTGTTCATCAGCACCGTCGCGCGCCGCATAAAATAATCGAAGCGCGCGAAGTCGAAATACTCGGCCCCAATCCACTCGTCATGTTCCAGGAACTTCGAGTGCCAGACGACGAGTGGCCGCTTCTCATTGGTTCCACATCCAGACGCCGTGGCCGATTAGATTACGCTCCTTTCCGAGGGCCTTTAGTGTGGGCCAGATCGCGTCTGACTTAGCGCCGGGTATCATCTTGACCGCGCGCTTAACGAGCCGAAAGTTCTGTTCACCCCACGCCTTAGCGATCTCCTTTTTGCGTTCGAGGTCCGCCTCCTCAAGTTCCCAGACGATCTCGACAATGCAGGATTCGATCCGACTGTAGAGAACGATTGCGTCAGCAATCGCGAGCCTAAGCTTATTGGGAAGCTTAAAGGTCCATTTCAGGTTAGGCGAAGGGTGTTTGGCGATTGGCATTTCTCAATTTAACACGCGGCGCGTCGAACACGCCATTGGGCCGCTTGGTCGCCCCCGCACACCCCCGCCAGTTCAGGAACAGCAACATGACTACTCACAACAGCACAGCGCCGCGCTGGCGGAGTCGAACGACGAATGATCCGATGGCAATTCGTGCCCCTCAAAACACCCGTCGAGACCGCCGCCTGCGCGATCTTTTCCGCGCCTTCGCGGCCAAGCTTGACGACCCGACCGATGTTATTGCCCGCGCCGCCGCATTGCGCGCTGCCGAACTCACAGCGACAGCGGAAGATATTCGCGAAAGCATCCGCGCCATCGATCTGAAAGACGCCAGCGCAGACCTGCTTAAGCAGGTCGGCTCGTTGGCGGACCAACTCGTCCGCATTGAGAACTTGGCGGACCGCGCCGAGCGGCGGCTGTGTGGATTGGCACAGAACACACCAAAGGGGCCGACCCTTTCAGACTATCTAAGGTTTGACGATGAGGATGAACAGCATGGCGGCGAACAACCTTGATCGCGGGCGATGCGACGTGCCGCACGACGCCAACACGCGAGGGCAGCATGACAGCGAAGCCAACCATCATCCAAGCCTGCCGCTCTCGCGACTTGTTTGCTCCATGGTTCAAGAACTTGGAGACCTGGCAAAGTTGGTTCGCGTTTCTGCGGGCTTTGTTCGGCCTCAAAATGACCGCCGCCGACTTAGCGACGTTTCAGGAATGTACCGGTCGAACTGATCCGCCCGACGGTGGTGCACGCGAAGCTTGGTTGGTGGTCGGCCGCCGCGGCGGTAAGAGCCTAATCTTGGCATTGATCGCAGTTTATCTCGCCGCATTCGTCGATTGGAGCGCACATTTGGTTGCCGGCGAGCGGGCGACTATCGTGGTGATTGCGGCGGACCGCAAGCAGGCACGTACCATTTTTCGTTATATCGCTGCGTTTCTGAAAGAAACGATCCTCGCCGAATTGGTCGAACGTGAAACTGCCGACGCACTTGATCTGACGAACGGCGTGAGTATCGAAATTCAGACCTGCTCGTTCAAGAGCATCAGGGGATATTCGATTGCCGCCTGCCTCGCAGATGAAGCGGCATTTTGGAGCGTTGAGGGTGCCAATCCAGACGTAGAGGTCCTTGGCGCGGTGCGTCCTGGGATGGTGACCTTCCCAAACTCGATGATGCTGGTTGCGTCGTCACCTTATGCGCGGCGCGGCGCGCTGTGGGACGCATGGCAAAAACATTACGCAAAGAATGGCGACCCGGTGCTGGTCTGGCAAGCACCTACGCTAACGATGAATTCGACGGTCTCGCGCAGCGTGATCGACGCTGCGACGGAAGCTGATCCGGCGAGCGCGGCGGCGGAGTACGGCGCGCAATTCCGCACCGACGTTTAGTTGTTCTCTCTCGCGAAACGATTGATGCCGCCGTTGTGCCTGGTCGGCTTGAGTTAGTTCCGGCCAGCGGCATGACTTACGTCTGCGGGGTCGATCCGGCGGGTGGCTCAGGTTCGGATTCCTTCACGGCCGCGATTGCACATCGCTCGCCGTGGACCGAACGAGTCGTGATCGATGCCATTCGCGAATTCCGACCGCCGTTTTCACCAGATCAGGTTTGCAAAGAGGTGGCCACGTTGTGCCTGCGTTCGGGGTACAAATATCATGGGAGATCGCTGGGGTGGCGAGTTCGTTCGGGAACCATTCCGG
This sequence comes from uncultured Alphaproteobacteria bacterium, assembly GCA_963780925.1. Classification (GTDB taxonomy): domain Bacteria; phylum Pseudomonadota; class Alphaproteobacteria; order Rhizobiales; family Xanthobacteraceae; genus BOG-931. Next base: position 6,892 of record CAWAEV010000028.1, read on the forward strand.
GCGCTTGGCCTCCAGTATATTCTCTCGATCTGCCGAAATCATCGATCATATCGAAGCACTGGCCCTGATAAATAGCGGCCGCTTGGAGTTGCCAGATCACGCACGTCTGATTTCTCAGCTTTGCGGGTTGGAACGCAAGACGGCACGCGGTGGGCGGAATTCTGTTGATCATGGGCCAGGCGGCCATGACGACGTTGCGAACGAACTCGCTTGTGGCCATTGACGCGAACAAACAAGCTAATCGCGGCGGCATCCACGCCGTCGGCGTCGAATGAGCGGGCGGGAACGCCGCTCGGTGATTGATCGCTGGCTCTGAAAACGCGAGCGCCCCTTCGGGGCGGCGTTGTCCGCATCGCATTGCAATTCAGCGGCGCGATGCTCTATCCACCCCTAAAACACAAAGGAACCCAAAATGCAGAACCAAACGAAAACCGCGACCGCTAACACCGGGTAAGGTATGGCGACCCAGTCGCGCCTCCGTCACCGGTCCAAGTCAAACGCAGAAGAATACCACTCGCGCCGGCCATGGCCTCGCTGACGTGACCCATTTAAATCAAGGCGAGGTCTCCGCGTCCGAGTGCGATGTGCGCTCGACGGCCATCCCCAGAACAGCGGCGGCGGCTTTCAAGTCGCCGCTGATTTTTTTCAAACATCAGATGAAAGAGGATTTTCAAAATGGATTTACAGCAGATAGCGACAATCTTGAGGGCTCACGGCTTAACTGCGCCTGAAAGAACTCGCGTTCTCGATGGAATGCGCGGCGCGACAGGAAGTCGAGATTGGCCGCGACCGTGAGGTCACCGGCAGTCGACTCCGTTAGCCTATCTAGCGCTCGCCTCGGCGAAGCGGCTGCTCGGCGTGCCAGTAGGCCCGACGCACGGTATCGCTGCGTCAGTATTCGAGGCGCATGCTGCCGGCAAAAATATCGGCGAAAGGCTCGCGGTGAAGCACATGTTGATGGCGCATGGCCTAATTCGTTCTGACGAATAAAAGTCGTCGCCGGCCGCCCATGGCGGCGACGGCTGGTACCGCGTGGCGCTTTTCGCCGGCGTTGCACGGTGCTGCAATCATATTTCGGCGCTATGCCTCTGCACCCATGGCGACCGAAGCGGCGTGACGATGCCATCCATCATCAATCACGTCGTGCGGCAGCGTATTCCTTCGCCAAGCCCGCGGCATCGCGGTGTCCGTGAAGCATCACCATGAGATCGAGGCGGCTTGATACCCCGGCCTTGATCGGCCAGTGACGGCGCGCCGTTTTCCCTCCGGTTCGCGCGCGCCGTCGCACCGGCATCAAACAAATAACGTTCGCGACGGGCTGACCGCGGCCTCGTTCAGCCTGGCGCGTCCATCGTCGAACCGTCGTCCGCTCGCGCCTCGGTTCGGCGACGGCCAGTGGGCGGCGCCGTTGCACTTCCGGCGTCGCCGCCTGCACCGTCTCCAGATAAGGGATGTTTTCCAATCGGGGGACGATGCACCGCCTGCGCATCCCCGCTGCGAATGTGAGGTCTCAGTCGAGATCGACAAAAGCCAAGGTCAAGACATCGGCGTCGATAATGAGCCTCGCCGTTTGTTCTAATCGCAAGCTAAGATCGCGACCTCACGCCACCTTGAATCTCTTAGCCGCCGTCTCAGCGATTTCGCGGTTCGACGGATACCCTGGCGGGCGCACTTCGCCATCAGCAAAGGGGTTCCCGCCCTTGCGCCAGGTCTCCAGCGCGCCATCAAAATCATTCAGAGCCACTAACACAGCGCGGCTGAGTTCAACGCGCTCAGTCGTCAAGTTGCAGCGCGAAATCACGGCGTAGTCGATTCCAACTGCATAATTGCGGAGAGTTGGCTAGGCCCGGCAATATAGGGTATTTCGCCTTTCTTTTCCTTGTTCGAGGCTAAACATTTCTCACAAGCTGCTCTCGACGCCGAGAGCATTGTGCGGCAGACAGAAGGGCGACGTTCGTAAATTGTGCAAAGATTTTTTTCCAAAAGAGCGCACGGCCATTTGGCATCATACCGTACATCCGGATCGAGTGGCAGAAGTGATTGCTCTTTGAGCCGGTCTTTGATGCCGTCGAGTTCAGCAGACGATTTTGTGTCGAGCAGATACTGAGCGATCAAAAACACCTCGAATGGTGTGCATAGGACCATCTGATGGCAGCAGGATGAACATCCGCTTTGGCACTCCGCCCCGGCAACAGCGGCGTAGGTTGTCGCGGCTTTGTCGAGCATCCCATTCCGACCGCGATATGTCAGAATCAATGCGTCTAGATTGTCGAGTTGCGGTTCGTCGAGCAGCTTGCAAGTTTGCTCGAATGCTTGCGTAAAAATTTTCTTCTGAAAGGCTGGATCATCCACTGAGGTTGCGTCCATCGCGTCTTTTCCATTGGGTTCGTCCATTGTTACACACCGTCTTTCCTCCCCGCTGAGGGGCGCTGCGCCATAGAGGCTCCTGCCCCACACATAATTGCGGGCCGCCGCGAAAGGTTGCGGCCGACAGACTGGAGGCAACAAAAATAACCCGTACCGAATCGCGGGGACAAAGTCGTCAAAAACCTTGCCTAACTCGCCGCGTAGTGATCGTAAAATTTGCGAGCGAGTTAATTCCAAATCCAATCAAAAGAGGCCGAGCTTAAAGCCCTATATGCGACGGATGGAACCGGACCGAAGCCGGACAAGCCGGACAAGTCCGAAATAATTTCGGTCGCTCGTTGCGTGATACCGGGGGCGAGGCATAGACCCACAATCGTCATCGAACAAGAAACCGGAGGCGGTGCCAATGGAGCGAGCAAAACTTGCCGCCCTGATCGAGCGCAGCCGGTCCCGAAATCGAAAGTCTGTGAAAAGTGGGGGGATAACCCGCACTGCGTCGTCCCAATGCCTTATCTTTGGGGTTCAAGGGCCGTCGAGGCTAGGGCCGCCACCATCCGTGATACGCCCTGCCGGATAATCCGTTGCATCGGCAACGAAGTGCTATTAATTGGGAACAATGTGCGATGCGTACCGAGAAGCTGTCAGACAATCTCGCCTATCCGCCGCGCGGGATGGGGCTTGAGCGGGCTGCCGCCTATGTCGGGTTCGGACACACCAAGTTTTTAGACCTTGTCGAGAACGGCGTGATGCCAAAGCCGGTAGATGTCGATGGTTCGCCGCGCTGGGACCGTTTCGATCTTGATCATGCCTATGATGACTTGAAGGAGCGTCGGCACGATCCGGTAAAGCGCAGCGCGGACCATATCCGCGAACGGATACGGCGTCAGCAAGAGGAAGTAGATCAGTGAAGATCAAGCTGAACCACGTTATCAAGCGTCAGTCTCGCGGGCGCATCTATTATTATTTTCGGCACGGCGTTGATAGCCGTGGCCATGGCGGCAAGCTGACGCCGCTGCCCGGCGCGCCAGGCACGCACCAATTTCAGAGCGTCTATAAATCGTTGCTGCGCCTTCATGCGCCCGCCGTGATCGCGCGCCAGCCACGCCGTGCGGCAATACAAAACCAAATCCAAGGAATGGCGGAATGCCACGCCATCGACGCGCGAGGTTTATGATCGCCGTCACCATTGGCTGGCCAAGAATTACGGCGGCGATCTGATTGCCAGCTTCGACCGTGACATGATCAAAGAGATTCGTGACCTTCCGGAGTTCGCCAACAAACCGTCCGTGGCGGACGGTGTGGTGTCGCGGTTTGCGACGCTGTGGGATTTCGCCGAGGAATTTTGTCACCTGCCGGAAATGAAGGCGCACAAGGGCGACAATCCGGCTCGCAAAATCAAGAAGCTGAAAGATGACGAGGTGGAGTCCGCGCCGCTGTGGCCGCTGGCGCTCTGCACGGCAGTCGAAGGCTACCATAACCGCGACGCGGTGACGTTCTATTACTTGGCGCGCTACACCGGGCAGCGGCGCTCCGATCTGGTCAACATGGAATGGAGCCATATCGATGCGGCGCGGGACGCGATGTTCGTGGCACAGATCAAGACCAGCGCACGCATCTGGGTGCCGATGCCGAAACGGCTCCTGGCCTATCTCGATACGCTGCCGCGCGCCGGGAGGTTCATCGTGACCTCGGCCAAGACGCGCGGGGCGTGGTTGCCGACGAGCGTGACCAACGAGTTCAACCGGATGACGCAAGCGCTAGGCTTTTTGCCGACCGATGGCGACGGCAAGCCGTTGGTCGATGCGAAGGGCAACCGCCGCACCTATTCGCCGCATGGCTTGCGGCATCTGTGCGGCGTCGAACTTGCGCATGCAGGGGCGACCGATCCGCAGATCGCAGCGGTACTGGGTCATTCCTCGATGAAGCAGGTGCTGGTCTATCGCAAACAGGCCGATCAATTCCTGTTGGCGCGCGGCGCGCAAGACAAGCGTGACGCGATGTATGAGCAGGAGCGGCGCGAGGCGATGATCGCGGCGGCTGACAACATGGCGTGCGCGGCTTAAAAGGGTGCGGCCGGAAAGGCCACTCGCAAATTCAAGCGACGTTCGCTAATCCGAATTGATTGCAGCCACCGGATGTCGAACATTGTCCCTCTATGGCGTATCAATTTGATCTCGAAACAGATTTTGATACATCCCCGTTTCCGGACAATCAGGGAGCGCAGATCATAGAATTTGCAATTGGTTATGATTTGCCATCAACAGCGATTATTATGTCGGTGATGCTGGTGCCCGTCAGAGGGGCGCACGATCTAAGATTTGGGCTTAGAGAGCGGGACATGAACCATTTGTGGCGAGTCACCGGTCTTGACTACAGTATTGAATTTGTCCGGAAATATATCGATAAGGACAATAGAGACAGTGTAAAAGCTTGCCTCCTTAAAGCAGTTCAAAGACTGGTGGAAGAACTATCCGCCGGTGAGATAACAATGGAGACGGTTTACCCAAATTTGCCTGAAAATGCACTGAGAAAATACGACGAAATATCTGATGTAATTACGGAATTTGGGTTTTCCATTGAAAAATACTTCCAGGATGAAACCAATGGCAAGTATTATTGGTTATTTAGCAAACTGGGTTGAGAATGACCGTAAAAGGCGTTATGTAGTGGCTTGTAGGAGCGGGTTATGACTAAGGCTCAGGTTGTCGGCATTACGGCAGAATCGGCTCGTTTAGTCGAGACGAATGCTGTTGGTATTGCGCCTCGGAATGAGAAGCATGCGCGCCGGCTATTGGAATTGAAACAAAGAGCGGCGGCGCGAGCGGCTTTGCAGCAGGACAATTATGCGCCTTGCGCGACAGCAGCAGGTGCCACCGGCTGATTGGCTTTGGCGGACGGATGGATTCGAGGGGGCCTCGCGGCCCCTTTTGCTTTGTCAAAGCTGCGCCACGCCTAATGCAACTTGCCGCGCTATTATTGGCTGCATGGCGAGGGTCGCGTCCAGCAAATCGCCAATCTTCCAAACGCGATCCGCAATACCAAGCGCCATCGGCCAGTACAAAGGGCAGGGGGGCTAAAACTCGAACAGATGCGAACGAGATTGGAAAACATGAACTGGAAAACGAGTCCTAAGTGATTGAAACTTTTTGGTTGTGGCGGAAGGGGTGAGATTCGAACTCACGAGGGCCCTTGCGAGCCCTGCCGGTTTTCAAGACCGGTGCCTTAAACCACTCGGCCACCCTTCCGCAGCGGCTTGGAATTAGAACGAGCCGTCCCGCAAAGCTACCCGCAAAGTTTGAAAAGTTTTCCCGCCGCGAAGGAAGGGATTGGATGCACCATACGCCGCGTCGCAATGATCCGTTCACTATGGAACCGGCCTTGTCCATTTCCGCCACAATCTGACCACGCTAGAATTCGATAAATTTCCATTCGGGACGGGGGATAATGCGGGGTCGGGCGAGCTCGACATTGCGGCGGCTTGCGCCTTTTGGCGCCTGCGCCGTGCTTTGCCTCCTCGTTGCCAATTGCGCCAATCGCGGCGGGATCGACGCCCGGTATGGCGTGTCGCCGAGCGCTCGGCTGGTCGAGCCCGGCGAGCCGGTGCCCAAAGGCGGCGGAGTGTATCGGGTCGGGTCGCCCTATATGGTCGGCGGCCGCGTCTATGTCCCGCAGGAGGACCCGAATTATAACGCCGTGGGGCTGGCCTCCTGGTACGGCGCCGATTTCCACGGCCGCGCCACCGCCAACGGCGAAATTTTCGATGACGACTCCATTTCCGCCGCGCATCCGACGTTGCCGCTGCCGAGCTATGTGCGGGTGACGAACCTGAGCAACGGGCGCTCGCTGATCGTACGAGTCAATGACCGCGGCCCCTATCATGGCAACCGCATCATCGACGTCTCGATGCGGGCCGCCCATCTCCTTGGCTTCACCAATCGCGGCATCGCCTGGGTGCGTGTCCAATATGTCGGACGCGCGCCGATCGAGGGCTCGGACGACAGGGTGCTGGCGTCGACGCTGCGGGAGAACGCTCCAGCGCCGGCGCCATGGGACGTGCGGCTTGCCGCGACGCCGCTTGTGCCGGCTTTCCCCAACCAACCGCCGCCGGTCCGCGCCGAACGGTTGGCTAGCGCCATGCCCGGCCTTACCACTACCGACGCGTCGTACTCGCCCGGACCCACACACGCGATGTCCTTTGCGGACCCGCCTGACGGCGGCGGCGGCACCGACCAATTTCTCAATGGTCGGGGGCTTTATTGATCTAGGCTTCCATTCTGGTTGAAGCCTCGCCGCGGCATTTTCACTGACTCCAATCGCGGGCTTGCGCGCGGCCTATCCGGCGCGAGATAGAAGAGCGCGCTGTGAGTTGGAGGCGGGTTTGCGGAAACTGTATCGGCCAGTACTGCCGGGGAGGAGACTTCGCCATCTGGCAGCCGCGGCGCTTGCCGCGGCGGTCGGCTTTGGCGTCGTCATGGCGCCAGTGCGCGCCGCCCCGCCCGCAGCGACAAAGCCCGAGGGCGGATTTCAAACCAGCGTACCCACCGCGATCCTGCTCGACCCCGAGAGCGACAGCATATTGTACGAAAAAAACTCCGAACAGCCTGTCGAGCCGGCGAGCCTCGCCAAGCTGATGACGCTGGAATATCTGTTCAACGAGATCAAGCACGGCCGCGTCAAGCTCGACGACACCTACACCATCAGCGAGAATGCCTGGCGCAAGGGCGGAGCGCCGTCGCACGGCTCGACCATGTTCGCCGCCATTCACAGTAAGGTCGCCGTTTCGGACCTGATCCAAGGCATCATCGTCGATTCCGCTAATGACGCGTGCATCGCGGTCGCCGAAGCGCTCGCCGGCAACGAAACCGCGTTCGGCGAGCTTTTAACCAAGCGGGCACGCGAGATCGGGCTGCAGAACTCAACCTTCACCAACGCGACTGGTCTGTCCGATCCGAATATGCGCGTTACCGCGCGCGACATGGCGGAATTGACGCGTCACATTATCCAGACCTATCCCGATCTCTATCCGCTGTTCGGCCAACGCGATTTCACCTGGGACAATATCCACCAGCAGAACCGTAATCCGCTGTTGGGCATGGGCATCGGCGCCGATGGACTGAAGACCGGCGAGACCAAGGAAGCGGGATTTAATCTCGTCGGCTCCGCGGTCACCGACAATTTGCGCCTGATCGTCGTGATCACGGGAGCAAAGACGGACAAAGAGCGCGCCGACGAAGCGCGCAAATTGCTGGATCTGGGCTTTCACGGCTTCATGTCCCGAGTCCTGTTCGCGGAAGGCCAGACCGTCGGCGAAGCAAAAGTGTTCGGGGGCGACCGCAGCTACGTGCCGCTCGTCGGTCCCGGATTGGTCAAAGTGATGATACCGCGCGACAACACCGAGCGGCTCAATGCCCGAATCGTCTATACCGGTCCGGTGCCGGCCCCAATCGCCAAAGGCCAGACCATCGGCGAGTTGAAAGTGTGGCGCGGCGACGATCTCGCGCTCGATGTGCCGCTGCAGGCCGCCGACGACGTTGGCAAGGGCACCATGACCCAGCGCGCCATGGACGGGGCGACTGAGCTGATCATCGGCCTGCTGCGAGCCGGCGTTGCCAAGCTTTGATTGGCGCGTGCGCAAGCTGCCGAAGCCCCTTATACTGCGGTCACTGTGCGTCAGCGATCTGCACGTGATATCTGCGGAGATTCGCGTAAATTATTGAAATAGCTTTATATATTTCTGGTGATAAATTGACGCTGCCATTGTTTGCGGCGGCACGGGTTTGAGCGATGCGAGGCAAGTTCATCACGTTCGAGGGCGGCGAGGGCACCGGCAAGTCAACCCAAGCCGCGATGCTGGCGCTGCGTTTGGAAGCGCTCGGGCTTGCCGTGCATTTGACGCGCGAGCCGGGCGGCTCGCCGGGCGCCGAAATCATCCGCCACGTGCTGTTGTCGGGCGCGGCAAAGCCGTTCGGGCCGGAGGTCGAGGCGATGCTGTTTGCGGCGGCGCGCGACGACCACGTGCAATGCACCATCCTGCCGGCGCTCAATTCCGGCAAATGGGTGATTTGCGACCGCTTCGCCAATTCCACGCGCGTTTATCAGGGTATCCTCGGCCAAGTCGATCAGCGGCTGATCAAGGGACTCGAACGCGTTTCGATCGGCGATCTTGCGCCCGACCTCACTTTGGTCCTCGACGTGCCGGTCGAGCTCGGACTGGAACGGGTCAAGCTGCGCCGCGGCGAAGCCAAGCCCGACCGCTTCGAGGCGGAAAACGTGGAGTTTCATCAAGAGTTGCGCCAGGCCTATCTTGCGATCGCGGCCGAGGAGCCCGAGCGCTGCGTCGTCATCGACGCCAGTGGGCCTAAGGAAGCGGTAGCGCGGAAAATCTGGAACGCCGTCGGCTCAAGGCTCGATCCGATGACCTTCCCGGTCAATAGCGAACGGCGGCGCAGCGAGGTCGGCGCGTCGTGAGCCCGCGCGCAACCGACGAAGATGGGGGCTTCGACGAAGCGCCGCCGCGCGCGACAACCGCGCTGTTCGGCCAAGCGGGCGCGGAAGCCGCGTTGCTTGCCGCTTATCGCTCCGGCCGCGTGCCGCACGCCTTTCTGATCGCCGGGCCGCAAGGCATCGGCAAGGCTACGCTCGCCTACCGCATGGCGCGCTTCGTCCTCGCGCACCCCGATCCGGCGGCGCCCGACGTTGCGAGGGCGACGTCGCTGTTCGTCGATGCCAAACATCCGGTGTCGCGCCGGATTGCCGCCCAGGCCCAGCCCGATCTTCTCGTCATCGAGCGCACGCTCAACGACAAGGGCGTGTTGCACAAGCAGATTGCGGTCGAGGACATCCGCAAGACGGTGACGTTTTTCGGCTCGACGGCGGGCGAGGGCGGCTGGCGCGTCGCTATCATCGATGCGGTGGACGAACTCAACCGTTCCGGCGCCAATGCGCTATTGAAAGTTTTGGAGGAGCCGCCGCAGCGCGCGCTGTTGCTCCTGGTCAGTCATTCCGCCGCGCGCGTGCCGGCGACGCTGCGCTCGCGCTGCCGCATCCTGACGCTACGTCCGCTCAGTGCGGCCGATGTAGCGGCGGCGCTTGCCGCCGCGACGGGAGCCGCGGCGGACGATCCCGATATTGCCGCAGCTGCCGCTGCGGCGGACGGTTCGGTGGCGCGCGCTCTGGCATTCCTCGACGAAGGCGCATTGGCGCTGCGCCAGCAGGCGCTCGCTCTCCTCGATCGGCTGCCGGCGCTCGACGCCAAGGCGCTCCATGCGCTCGGCGAAGCGCTGGCCGGAACCGACCCGGAGCCGCTTGCCGCCTTCGTCGACACCGTCAATGCCTGGCTGTCGCAGCGCCTTTACCGCGAGCAGAACGCGCTGGCCCGGGCCTATCGCCTCGCCGACGCCTCCGAGAGCATCAATCGTGCGGCGCGCGACGCCGAAATCTACAATCTGGAGCGAAAGCCGCTGGTTTTCAGCGTGTTCGGCTTGCTTGCCGAGGCCACGCGCGGTTGATACCAACCCACATGTCCGCAAAGCAAAACTTGCTCGGCAAGCCCTATTACATCACCACCGCGATTGCGTATCCGAACGGCGCGCCGCATATCGGCCACGCCTATGAGGCGATCGCCACCGACGCCATCGCCCGCTTTCAACGGCTCGACGGCCGTGACGTGTTCTTCCTCACCGGCACCGACGAGCATGGCATCAAAATGCTGCAGACGGCGACTAAGGAGAACCTGACGCCGCGGCAGCTGGTCGAGCGCAACGTGCCGCGTTTCCAGGCCATGGTGAAAAGGTTCGAATGTTCGAACGACGATTTCATCCGCACCACCGAAGCGCGCCACCATGCGTCATCAGTCGCGATCTGGGAGCGCATGGAGGCCAACGGCGACATCTATCTCGACAAATATTCCGGCTGGTATTCGGTGCGCGACGAGGCATATTACGACGAGAGCGAAACCCGCCTCGACGACAAGGGAACGCGGCTGGGTCCGCATGGCACGCCGGTCGAATGGGTCGAGGAGGAGAGCTACTTTTTCAAGCTGTCCAGATATGCCGAGCCGCTGCTCAAGCTCTACAGCGAGGTGCCGGATTTCGTGCTGCCGAAAGAGCGGCTCAATGAGGTCGCGAGCTTTGTCCGCGGCGGCCTGCAGGATCTGTCGCTGTCGCGCACCACCTTCGACTGGGGCATCAAGGTGCCCGGCAACGACAAGCACATCATGTATGTGTGGGTCGACGCGCTGACCAATTACATCACCGCGGTCGGCTTTCCCGACACCGACAGCGAAAAATTCAAGAAATACTGGCCGGCCGATTTGCACGTGATCGGCAAGGACATCGTGCGCTTCCACGCCGTGTATTGGCCGGCGTTTTTGATGTCGGCCGGCATCGCGGTGCCGCGGCGGATTTTCTCCCACGGCTTTCTGTTCAACCGCGGCGAGAAAATGTCGAAATCGGTCGGTAACGTCATCGATCCATTCGCGCTGGCGGATGCCTATGGTGTCGATCCGTTGCGCTATTTTCTGTTGCGCGAAGTGCCGTTCGGCCAGGACGGCAATTACAGCCACGAGGCGATCGTCAACCGCATCAATGCCGATCTCGCCAACGATCTCGGCAATCTGGCGCAGCGCTCGTTGACGATGGTGGCGCGCGCATTGGGCGGCGTGCTGCCGCAGCCGGGCGCGTTGAGCGCCAACGATCAGGCGATTTTGAGCGCTGCCGATGGCATGATCGGCAAGGCGCGCGAAGCGATGGCGACGCAGCAACTGCATCAGGTGCTCAATGCGGTGTGGGCCGTGGTGGCGGACGCCAACCGCTATTTCGCCGGCGAAGCGCCGTGGGCGCTGGCCAAGACCGATCCGCCGCGGCAGGGCACGGTGCTCTACGTGACTGCCGAAGTGCTGCGGCAAATCGCGATTTTGGCGCTGCCGTTCATGCCGAGTTCGGCCGGGAAATTGCTCGATCTGTTGGCAGTCCCAGTGGGCGACCGGACGTTTGCTTTTCTCGGCGATAAGCACCGCGTCGCCGCGGGCGCGAAACTTCCGGCGCCGGCTGTCATCTTTCCGCGTTACCTCGAGCCCGAAAGTCGCGCGGCCCAATAGCCATGCTCATCGACAGCCATTGCCACCTCGATTTTCCCGATTTTGCCTCCGAGCTTGACGCCGTGGTCGGGCGAGCCCGCGCCGCGGGGATCGAGCGCATGGTCACGATATCCACGCGCGTGCAGCGCCAGCCCGAGCTACTCGCCATCGCCGAGCGTTTCCCCGACGTCTTCTGCTCGGTCGGCACCCATCCGCACTACGCCCATGAAGAGCTCGACGTGACGGCAGCCGATCTCGTCACTCGCACGCGGCACCCAAAAGTCGTGGCGCTTGGCGAGGCGGGCCTCGACTACCACTACGACAACTCGCCGCGCGAGGCGCAGGAGCGCGGCTTTCGCGCCCACATTGCCGCCGCGCGCGAAACCGGACTGCCGCTCGTCATCCATTCGCGCGAGGCCGACGACGATACCGCGCGGATTCTCGAAGAGGAGAGCGGGAAGGGCGCCTTCCCGGCGGTGCTGCATTGCTTTACCGGCGGTCCCGATCTCGCAAGGCGCGCGGTGGCGCTCGGGCATTTTGTCTCCTTCACCGGCATTTTGACGTTCAAGAATTCCGCGGCATTGCGCGCGATCGCCGCGGAATTGCCGGCCGATCGGATCCTGGTCGAGACCGATGCACCTTATCTCGCGCCGGGAAAATACCGCGGCAAACGCAACGAGCCGGCTTTTGTGGTCGAAACCGCAAAAGTCCTGGCCGAGACCCGCGGCGTTTCTTTCGACGAGATTGCGCAACAGACCACGGCAAACTTCTTTCGCTTGTTTAGCAAAGTGCCACGATCCGCCGGCGCAGACAAATTTATGCAGTCTGCGCAAACAAAATCCTCGGCAGCATAATCACGAAGCGATTTTCGCCAATGACGCTGAAATTCACCATTCTCGGCTGCGGCTCTTCGGGCGGCGTACCGCGGCCGGCTCTCGGTTGGGGCGATTGCGATCCGAAAAATCCGAAGAACCGGCGCCGGCGCACCTCGCTCTTGGTCGAACGCTCCGGCGCGAACGGCGGTGCGACGCGTGTTCTGGTCGACACCCCGCCGGATCTGCGCGAGCAGATGATCGACGCCGACGTCGATTGGCTCGACGGCGTGCTCTACACCCACGAGCACGCGGACCACACCCACGGCATCGACGACCTGCGTGCGTTTTTCCTCAAGCGGCGGCGTCGCGTTGACGTCTATCTCGACGAACCGACCGCGGCGTCGCTGCACGTCAAATTCGGCTATTGCTTCGAATCGCCACCCGGCAGCGAATACCCGCCGATCGTGACCGAGCACCGGCTCGAGGCAGGCGTGCCGGTGACTATCGCCGGGGAGGGCGGCCCGATCGCGGCACTACCGTTTCGCCAGGAGCACGGCGACATAGCCTCGCTCGGCTTCCGCTTCGGCAAACTTGCCTATTCGGCCGACCTCAGCGGCCTGCCGCCGGAAAGCATCGCCACCTTGGCCGGTCTCGATGTCTGGATCGTCGATGCGCTGCGTTACCGGCCGCACCCGAGCCATTTTTCGCTGGACGACGCGCTCGCTTGGATCGAGCGGCTCAAGCCGCGCCGCGCCTTCCTGACCAATTTGCACGCCGACCTCGATTACGAGGTTTTGCGCTGGCAAACTGCCCGTGCATGTGGTGCCGGCTTTCGACGGGATGACGTTTGCCGTCTCAGAAAGCCCCTAAAACCTGATGTATAGGCAGATATTCCATAATATGTCTTATGCGAATCATGGATTGAAAGCCAACATTTAAAGTTTGAACTAAATCCCTGCCTCCTCTCACCAAATGCCCGGAATGAGCCGCCAGCGCACGCGTTCGGTGTAGTCCCGATAGCCGGGAAGCTCGGCTTGTAGAACTCGGTCCTCGGTGACCGCGCGGTACAAGAGAAACGGCAGCGTGGTGACCGCCAGGAAGGCAGCCGCAAGCCAGGACCCGAGCGCTACGCCGCTCGCCAGCATGATGACGATGCCGGCCGTGTAACCGGGATGACGAATGGCTGCGTACGGTCCGGTCGTGACCACATATTGGCCGCGGTCGGACTGGATGCGGATGACCGAGGAAAAGAACCGGTTCACGTACATCGCCCAGAGGGCGAATGCGTAGGCGCCGGCCACCGCGATTAGACCCAGGACCTGGAGCCATAGCGGCACCGTATCGCTCCAATGGAAACGGCCGCGATCAAGCCCGGCGATGATCCAATGCAGCAAGAGCACGCCGGAAAACATCCGCAGCGCCAGCGGCGGCTTCTTGCCGCCCGGCCGCATCCGCTCGCGCGCCAGATCGGGGTCGAGCCAGAGGAACGAGGCTACGAAGACGGCCGCAAAGATCGCGAGATAGATCCAGAATGCGGCGATCGCGAACGTGCCGGCCGAGGCGAACAGGGCCGCCGCCGCAAGAAGGAAGAAAAAGGCCGCTTGAAAATAGGCGGAAACTGGCATCGCCTCGCCTCATCGCCGGATCGGAATATGGAACCAAGGTCGTCGTGCCGGCGTTGATTTGCAACCCCGGCCCGGCTCTTCGGCAGATGCGAGCCCCGGCGGGCCGCAGCCTTTTTTCTTATTCGTTCCATCCCAGAGGTGATGCCGTGAACAACAAAGTCCGTGCCCTCGATCCGCGCCATAAAGTGGCCCCTTCCCTCGACACACCGACCGATCTTGTCCACCGACGCAGTGCGCGAAATTTCGGCCAAGCTCAACACAGTGCTGGCCGATGTTTTCGCGCTTTACCTCAAGACCAAGAATTTCCATTGGCATATGAGCGGACCGCATTTTCGCGACTATCATCTTTTGCTCGATGAGCAATCGGACCAGATTTTTGCGATTACCGACGACATTGCGGAGCGGATCCGCAAAATCGGCGGTCTCACGCTGCGCTCCATCGGCCACATTGCGCGGCTTCAGTCGCTCGAAGATAATGACGAGGATTTCGTGGCCCCGCTCGACATGCTGCGGGAGCTCATGAACGACAACAAGGCTCTGGTTGCCTCGATGCGGCAAGCGCACGAGATCGCCGACAAGCACGAGGACGTTGCGACGACGAGCCTTCTCGAAAACTTCATCGACCAGGCCGAGCGGCGCACTTGGTTCCTGTTCGAGGCGAGCCGCGCCACGCGCAACAGCGAGTAATCCCCTACGCCCGCAATCTCGTAGATGCTATAGGGTCCCGCATAAACGGCGGAACCCTTGGCATGACCCCTTCCCGCGACATTGGCCGGCTCCTCGACATCATGGCGGCGTTGCGCACGCCGCAAACCGGCTGTCCCTGGGATCTGGCGCAGGATTTTTCGACCATCGCCCCCTATACGCTGGAAGAGGCCTACGAAGTCGCCGACGCCATCGCGCGCGGCGACCTCGGCGATCTGCGCGAAGAGCTGGGCGATCTCCTGCTGCAAGTCGTCTTCCACGCCCGCATGGCGCAGGAACAGGGCGCCTTCGACTTTGGCGACGTGGTGCAGGGCATCACCGAGAAACTCATCCGCCGGCATCCGCATGTGTTCGGCCAAGAATCTTCCAGCGAACGCGCGCACACGCCGCAAGCCGTCGAGGGTTTATGGGAGCGCATCAAGGCCGAGGAGAAAGCCGCCCGGAAAGGCAACACTGGCGGCGGTGAAGGCGCGCTCGCCGGCGTGCCGGTGACGCTCCCTGCCCTCAACCGCGCGCTAAAATTGCAGGCCAAAGCGAGCAAAGTCGGCTTTGATTGGAACGACCCGCGCACGGTCTTGCGCAAAATCCGCGAAGAAGCCGACGAGATCGAAGCCGAGCTCAATCGGACCGAACTTGACGCTGCGGCCAGCGCGGCCGAAGTCGGCGATCTTCTGTTCGCCGTAGTCAATCTCGCGCGTCATCTGCGCGCCGATCCGGAAGCGGTGCTGCGGCAGACCAACCGGAAATTCGAACGCCGCTTCGCCGCCATCGAGCGCGCGCTTGCCGCGCGGGGAAAATCGCCGGCCGAGGCCACGCTCGCCGAAATGGATGCGCTGTGGGACGAGGCCAAGGCGGCGGAGTAAGTCTCATCCCTCCCCCACAAAGGGGGAGGGAATCGCAAACCGCGCCCGCACCGCTTCCGCTTTGTCCGGCGCGACGCGCACGGTCATGGCGGCGCGACCTTTGGCATCGAAGGTCTTGGCGATGACTTCGGTGTGGCGGTGCAGCCAGCTCACGCCGGCGCCGTCGGCGGGATCGAGCTCGACATCGATGAGGACGCGGCCGGCCGCGAGCCGTGACTCGATGGCCGCGGCGAGCGCATCGAGGCCCTCTCCGCTGATCGCCGAAACCAGCACCGGCCGTTCCGTCTCGCCTCGCCGCTCGGCGATGTTTGTCAGCCGCGTGCGCTCGGCGGCATCGAGGCGGTCGATCTTGTTCCAGACTTCAATCAGCGTTCGCTTGTGCGCAGTGTCGTTGTGCGGATCGATGCCGAGCTGGTGCAGGATGTTCTCGACGTCGTGCAATTGCGCCTCGGCGTCCTCGTGCGATACGTCGCGCACGTGCAGGATGACATCGGCCTCCACCACTTCTTCGAGCGTGGCGCGGAACGCCGCGATCAGCATGGTCGGCAGGTCCGAGATAAAGCCCACCGTGTCGGAGAGGATGATGCGCGCGCCATGCGGCAGCGCGACGCCGCGCAGCGTCGGATCGAGCGTGGCGAACAGCATGTCAGCGGACAAGACGCTCGCTTGCGTCATGCGGTTGAACAACGTCGACTTGCCGGCATTGGTGTAGCCGACCAGCGCGACGATCGGATAGGGCACGCGGCGTCTGCTCTCGCGATGCAGCGCGCGCGTGCGTTTTACTTTAGCGAGTTCGCTTTCGATCTTGGCGAGGCGCTCCTCGATGATGCGGCGGTCGGCTTCGAGCTGCGTCTCGCCCGGTCCGCCGAGAAAGCCGAAGCCGCCGCGCTGGCGCTCGAGATGGGTCCAGGTTCGCACCAGCCTGCCCTTCTGATAGGTCAGATGCGCGTGCTCGACCTGCAGCGCGCCTTCGCGCGTGCGCGCGCGCCGTCCGAAAATCTCCAAAATGAGACTGGTGCGGTCGAGAACTTTTGCATTCCAGACCTTTTCGAGATTGCGCTGCTGCACCGGCGTGAGCGCGCAGTCCATCACCACGATGCCGGCTTCGAAGCTTTTGACGAGTCCGGCGATCTCCTCGACCTTGCCCTTGCTGAGATAGGTCGCCGGATGCAGCGCGCGCAGCATGACGATGCCGGATTGCTCGACCTCGAGATCGATGGCGCGGGTAAGCCCGATCGCTTCGTCGAGTTTGGCCTCAGCCGTTCGCTCGGCGTTATCGGCGCGCGCGGCGGCGCGCCGCAGCACCGGCTCGATGACCAGCGCGCGTCCGGTCGCCGGGCGGCCGTCCGCTGAGCCTTTCGAGCTCAGCCGCTCAGAGCGCGTGTCGCGGCGCGGCTCCAATAAACTCTAGTCTCCAGCCGGCGGTTCTTCGGCGCCTTCGAACAGCTGGACCGGGTGCCCCGGCATGATGGTCGAAATCGCGTGCTTGTAGACAAGCTGCGAATGCCCGTCGCGACGCAATAGCACGCAGAAATTATCGAACCAGGTGACCACGCCCTGAAGCTTGACGCCGTTCACCAGAAAGATGGTGAGCGGGATTTTGTTTTTACGGACGTGATTGAGGAAGGTGTCTTGTAGGTTTTGTGCGCGGTCGGCTGCCATGGCCGTTGTTCCGTTCTTTGTACCGCAGAGCCCCTGCCCCGCGGGTCGTTTCTTAGTGCCTTCTCTTGCCGTCACTTTTGCCCCTTCCGGCTGCGCTTTCGGCAGACTCGGCCGGACCGCACCGAAGGATCGAGCATTAGAGGGCGTGGCGAGGAACGTTGCAAGCCCAAGTTGGGAGCAGGTTGAAGGGCATTGGGAACGATCGGCGTCAGTCGGGACTCGCCTACCCCGTCTCCGCATAGCAGTGAAATGCGCGCCGGAGCGCCATGGCGACCGGGCCCGGTTTGCCGTCGCCAATAGTATGGCCATCAATGTTGACCACCGGCATTACGATCTGGGTCGCCGAGGTTTCGAAGGCCTCGCGCGCGGCATAGGCTTCCGCAAGCGTAAAACCGCGCTCCTCCACGGTCAGGCCCTGCGCCTTGACGACGTCGAGGGTGACGGTACGGGTGATGCCGCGCAGGATGGCGTGGTCGGCGTGCCGCGTGACCAGCACGCCGGCGGCCGTGACGATCCAAGCATTGGCGGAGGCAGCTTCGGTGACTTTGCCGTCTTTGTCGACGAACCAGGCATCGCGCGCGCCGCGGTCGAGCGCCGCCTGGCGCGCCAGTACGTTCGGCAGAAGGCCTGTGGTCTTGATGTCGACACGGCCCCAACGATTGTCGGGCACGCTGACGAGCGCGATGCCTCTTTCGGCCAGCGCCTCGTTTCGCGCCATATTGAGTGGGCGCGCCGTTACAACCACACTCGGCGGGGTCTGCGACGACGGAAAGGCCGGGTCGCGCCGCGCCACGCCACGGGTGA
Organism: uncultured Alphaproteobacteria bacterium; assembly: GCA_963780925.1. Classification (GTDB taxonomy): domain Bacteria; phylum Pseudomonadota; class Alphaproteobacteria; order Rhizobiales; family Xanthobacteraceae; genus BOG-931. The sequence continues at coordinate 24,809 of CAWAEV010000028.1, forward strand.
TCTGCAGATAGACGACGCCGTAGCCGATGCGGTTCTTCGCCACGACCTCGCGCAGGATAATGCCGAGCGCGGCGGGCGACATCGGCATGCGGATGCGTAACCCTGAAAGCGAACGTTGTAGCCGCGCCATATGGCGGCGCTCGTCGATGAGGCGCCCGCCCCTCACCTCGCAGACTTCATAGACGCCATCGGCAAATTGGTAGCCGCGATCCTCGACATGGACTTTGGCGTCGCGGAACGGGAGGTAACGGCCGTTGACGTAGGCGTAGCGCGACATCAGAGGTGATCAGTCTATTCCCAGCGCCTTGAGCTTACGGTGCAGCGCCGAGCGCTCCATGCCGACGAATTCGGCGGTGCGCGATATATTGTTGCCGAAGCGATTGATCTGCGCCAGCAGATATTCGCGCTCGAAGACTTCACGCGCCTCACGCAGGGCGAGACTCATCAGATGCTCGCCGCCGATGCCGTTCGGCATGTTCGGAATCATCGAGCCGACGTCTTGCGGCAGCATCGAGGCGGTAATCACGGCCGCCGGTTCGCCGCCGGCGAGAATCATCAAGCGCTCGACGTTGTTGCGCAGCTGCCGTACGTTGCCCGGCCAGTCGTGCGATTGCAGCACGGCGAGCGCGTCGGCGCCGACATTGCGCTTGGGTAGTCCGGTATTCTGCGAAATCTGCCCCATGAAATATTCGACCAGTTCCGGGATATCATCGCGCCGCTCGGCGAGACCGGGCACGCGGATCGGCACGACGGACAGCCGGTGATAAAGGTCCTCGCGGAACTTTCCCGCTGCGATGTCGGATTCGATATTGCGGCTGGTCGAGGAGACGATGCGCACATCGACGGTGACCTTGGTATTGCCGCCGACGCGCTGGAACGTCTGATCGACTAAGACACGCAAAATCTTGTTCTGTGTCTCGCGCGGCATGTCGGCGATCTCGTCGATGAACAAGCTGCCGCCATGCGCCTCTTCGAGCGCGCCGACTTTGCGGTTGGTGGCGCCGTTGCCGCCTTCGACGCCGAACAATTCGATTTCCATGTGCTCCGGCGTGATGGCGGCGGCGTTGATTACCACGAAGGGACCGTCGGCCCGCGCCGAATGGCCGTGAATGGTGCGCGCGGCGAGTTCCTTGCCGCTGCCGGACGGACCGACGATGAGGATGCGACTGTTGGTCGGCGCCACCTTTTCGATGGTCTGGCGCAACTGGTTGGCGGCGGGCGAATGGCCGACCAAGGTCGCCGCGAGCGGAGCAAGCTGCTTGAGCTCGCGCACTTCGCGTTTTAGCCGCGAATTCTCCAGCGCTCGCTCGGCGACCAGGAGGAGCCGGTCGGCCTTGAACGGTTTTTCGATGAAATCATAGGCGCCGCGTTTGATCGCCGAAACCGCGGTCTCGATATTGCCGTGTCCGGAAATCATCACGATCGGCAGCTCGGGATGCTCCTGTTTGAGGCTGTCGAGCAGTTGCAGGCCGTCGAGTTGGCTGCCTTGCAACCAAATGTCGAGAAACACTAAATTGGGCCTCCGCGCGACGACCGCGCCAAGCGCCTCGTCGCTGTCGCGCGCGGTGCGGGTGCCGTGGCCTTCATCCTGCAGGATGCCCGCGACCAGTTCGCGAATATCGTTTTCGTCGTCGACGATCAGGATATCGGATGCCATGATCTGCCGCCCTATCCTGCCTGGTTACTCTGCCGCCGCGCGGGATTCGACCGCCGGCTCGGCAGCGGCCGCTGCCGCCGACTCCGGCTCCGCGCCGAAGCGCAATTGCATCCAGGCGCCGCGCGCGCCCGGTATTTTCTCGGAAGCATCGTGCAGTTCGAGCTTGCCGCCATGCTCTTCGAGAATGCGGCCGACGATGGCGAGTCCGAGGCCGGTGCCCTTCTCGCGGGTCGTGACGTAAGGTTCGAGCAGTCGCGCCCGGTTCTCCTTCGGCAGACCGATGCCGTTGTCGACCACGTCGATGACCACGTCATTTCCCTCGCGCCGCGCGTTGACCACGATGCGTCCGCGTCCAAGCTCCGCCGCCGGCACCGCCCCGATCGCCTCAGTCGCGTTCTTGACGATATTGGTCAGCGCTTGCGAAATCAGTCGCCGATCGAACCGCGCTGTCATGGTTTCGGCGGGCAACTCGACCTCGAAATCGATGTCGGGATGCGCGACGCGCAACAGGAACACCACTTGGCGCACGGTATCGGCGACGTCATCGTCGGCGACGACGGCTTTGGGCATCCGGGCGAACCGCGAGAACTCGTCGACCATGCGCTTGATATCGTCGACCTGGCGCACGATAGTTTCCGTGCACTGTTCGAACACCGCCGGATCTTCGGTAATCGTCTTGCCGTATTTGCGGCGCAGCCGTTCCGCCGAAAGTTGAATCGGGGTGAGCGGGTTCTTGATCTCGTGCGCGATGCGCCGGGCGATATCGGCCCAGGCCGAGGACCGCTGCGCCAGCACCAGTTCAGTGATGTCGTCGATGGTGATGACATAACCGTGGTCGGATTCGCTCGACTGCTCGCTGGTCACGCGCACCGAATAGTTGCGCTCCTGGCCGTCACGCGTGAGCGTGATCTGACGTTGCACCAGCCGCTGATTGCCGCCTTGCGCGGACTGAAAAATCTCGGCGAGTTCGGGCGCGATCGCCGCCAGCGGTTGGCCGAGGACGTCGCTCTCGATGCGGCCGATCAGCCGCTCCGCGGAGCGGTTGAGAATGGAAACCCGGCCGTCAGCATTGACGCCGATGACGCCGGCACTAGCGCCGGCAAGCACGGCTTCCGTGAACCGCCGCCGGCTGTCGATCAGATCGCGCGCGCGAACGATATCGTCATGCTGCGTGCGCAGCTCCTGCGTCATCTTGTTGAAGGTCTCGCCCAACTGGGCAAGATCGCCTTCGGAGCGGCGCACCGGCACCTGAATATTCAGATTCCCAGTCGACACCACGTTGGCGGCGCCGATCAGACGACGAATTGGTGCGACCAGCCGGTTGGCGAAATCCAGTCCGATCCACGCGGAAGACAACAGAACGATCAGCGCAATGACCGTAAACATCAGCGCGAACGCGATCTGGATGCCGAGCCGCCGCTCTTCGAGATTGGCGTATTCGCCGACGCTCTCCTGGGTATTGCGCAATTGCTGCACAACTCGCGGATCGAGCAGCCGGGCGACGTAGAGATACATATCGTCGTAGCCGTTCAGCTTGACGACCGAGGCGACATTGTCGCCTTCCGGGATGAACGCGACCTGGGGCTCGGTTTCGCTGGTCTCGGCAAGCAGTTGCGCTGACGGCCGGACAAATCTCTTATCCATGGCGATGCCGTCAGGCTCGACGATCGAGCCGTCGGACTTGAGAATGAGCGCCGCTGAGAGATTGCGCCCGGTGGCTTGCGCGGCGAGGAATTTGCGGAATTGATCGCGGTTCTGGTCGAAGGCCGGCTTCTCCCGGCCGAGGTCGTAGGCCATCGCCAAGTCTTCGCCGCGCACCTCGGCGGCGTGCTCGGTCACATAGGCGTTGGCGACGATCAGCGACTGTTCGATCATGGCGCGCGTGCGCGTCGAAAAGAAACGGTCGAGCCCGCGATCGAGCGTGGTCGAGGCGACGACGGAGACGAGCACGGTCGGAACCGCGGCGATCACCAAGAATAGGCTGACGATCTGAATGTGCAGCCGCGAACCGGCGCGACCGCGCCGGCGCGCCTGGATAACAACCCAGACTTCGCGCCCGATGATGGCGAGCAGGAGGACCCCGGTAACGGCATTGCCAAGCAGCAGCTGCTTGACCACCTCATCGACGGGCGCGATCCGCGTCAGACCGCCAAGCACCAGGAATGTGACGGTGGCCCAAAGCAGCGCAAGCCCAAGCGCGATCGCCCCTACCAGCCGTGATGACATCGGCATCGGTACCAGCAGCAACAGAGCGTCGGTCACGAGATTGCCGATGAGCAGCAAAGCCACGATCCCGACCTGTATCAGCGAGGTCGCAGTCGCAGCCGGGGCGGCACCGCCATGAATCAGCGAGCGCAGCAAGTCGAGCGCGATAGCCAATGCGTGGACCGGCTCGATCGGGGTTATCCCGGAGAGCACTAGGAGAGTGAGCGCCGCCGAGACGAGCGCAATACTGTCCGCAATCGGCCCAATCAGCCGCGAGGCGACCGGCATCGGTGTGGTCGTCGCGGGATCAAGCGGGGTTACCGGCATCGGCGCCGCGGCCGCTGGAGCCAACGGGGCTACCTGATCGACAGTCGTCATTTGGGCTTCCCGGACCCTTCCAACCGCCAGATGTAAAAGGAGAATCTGCCGATGGAATTCGGCTACCTGTCCCCAAGTGATGCTTTTATACAACAATGTTGCCCGATTGCGACAATTACTGGGCGGTCGATAGGTCTTAGCCCAAGCCGTTATGCCCAATCTGGAGGTGCTCCGCTCAGCCGCCGCCGGTGCGATAGACCTGAATATCCAGGTCGCGGATTTTCTTACGCAGCGTGTTGCGGTTGACGCCAAGCAAATCGGCGGCGCGGATCTGATTGCCGCGGGTCGCGGTCAGCGCCGCGGACAACAGGGGGCCTTCGACCTCCCGCAAAATGCGGTGATAGAGGCCGGGCGGCGGCAGAGCTTCGTCAAATCCGGAAAAATAGCGCGTCAAGTAGCGCTCGACGGCGCTGGCGAGGTTCTCATCGCCGCTTCCGGTCTCGCCCGGCGCCGCCAGCACCGGTTGCGACAGTTCGGCGTCGACCACGGCGGCGGTGATCGTTTCCTGCGGATAGAGCGCTGCGAGCCGGCGCGCCAGATTTTCTAGTTCGCGCACATTGCCGGGCCAGCGATGCCGTTTCAGTCGTTCGACGGCAGCTTGGTCGATCTGTTTCGGCGGTAATCCCTCGCGCTCCACCAGCGTAAAAAAATGCCGGATGAGATCGGGAATGTCCTCGGTGCGCTCGCGCAGCGGCGGCAGCCGTAGCGGAACGACATTGAGCCGGAAGAACAGATCCTCGCGGAACAGGCCCTGCTGGATGAGCTGGCGCAGGTCCTTGTTGGTCGCCGCGATGATGCGCACGTCGGCTTTGATCGGTGTGCGGCCACCCACCGTGGTGTATTCGCCTTGTTGCAGCACGCGAAGGAGCCGGGTCTGCGCTTCCATCGGCATGTCGCCGATCTCGTCGAGGAACAGCGTGCCGCCTTCGGCTTGTTCGAAACGGCCGGAGCTGCGGCTGTTGGCGCCGGTGAAGGCACCCTTCTCGTGGCCGAACAGTTCGGATTCGATCAGGTCGCGGGGGATTGCCGCCATGTTGATTGCAACAAAGGGCCCGTTGCGGCGTTTGCCGTAGTCGTGCAGAGCACGCGCCACCAGTTCCTTGCCGGTGCCGGACTCGCCCGAGATCATGACCGTCAGATCGGTCTGCATCAGCCGCGCCAACACGCGGTAGATTTCCTGCATCGCCGGAGAACGGCCGACCAGGGGAATGGATTCGAAGTCCTCAACCTTGGCCGGCGGCCGCGCTTTTTCCTTCGGCTCCGAGAGCGCGCGGCCGACAATCGCGGTCAGCTCCTTGAGATCGAACGGCTTCGGCAGATATTCGTAGGCGCCGCGCTCGGAGGCGCGAATGGCCGTCATGAACGTATTCTGCGCGCTCATGACGATAATCGGCAGATCCGGCCGCGCCTTTTTGATACGCGGCAACAGATCGAACGCACTCTCGTCGGGCAATAGCACATCGGTGATGATTAGATCGCCGTCGCCCTGGCTGATCCAACGCCACAAGGTGGCTGCGTTGCCGGTCGAGCGCACCTCGTAGCCTGCGCGCGACAGCGCCTGATTGAGCACCGTCCGGATCGCCGCATCGTCGTCGGCGATGAGAATGCTTCCCGCGGGCATCAATGCTTCCCTTGTGGCTGAAGGACGCCGTCCGGCTCGGCGGCCTCACCGCTATATGTCGCGGTATATTTCGGCATGAGGATGCGAAAGGTCGTGCGTCGCGGCTGTGACTCGCATTCGATAATGCCGCCGTGGTCGCCGACGATCTTGGCGACCAAAGCCAACCCAAGACCCGATCCGCTCGGCTTTGTCGTGACGAACGGATCGAACAAATGCGGCATCAGCTCGTCGGGCACACCGGGTCCGTTGTCTCTGACGCAGAATTCGAGCGGCAAAGAAACGCGTGCGTTGGCGCCCGGCAGCGACAGCCGCACGCCGGGGCGGAAGGCCGTGGTCAGCGCGATTTCGCCGCCGGAGGTATTTTCCCCGATCAATTCGGCCGCGTTCTTGATGAGGTTCAAAAATACCTGGATCAGCTGGTCGCGGTTCGCCAGCACTGGCGGCAGCGATGGATCGTAATCCTCGATGAACTTGATGTGCCGGGCGAAGCCGGATTGCGCCAGCCGCTTCACATGTTCGAGCACGACATGAATATTGATCGGTTCGCGTTCGACCGGGCGCTCGTCGGTGAAGACTTCCATGCGGTCGACCAATTTCACGATGCGATCGGCTTCATCGCAAATGAGCCGCGTCAGCGTGCGGTCGTCGTCGTTCGCCGATTGCTCGAGGAGTTGCGCCGCGCCGCGGATGCCGGATAGCGGATTCTTGATCTCGTGGGCCAGCATGGCGGCGAGCGCAATCACTGAGCGCGCGGCGCCGCGATGCGTGAGCTGGCGGTCCATCTTGTCGGCGATGGTGCGCTCCTGCAGCATCACCACGACATAGTCGGTCTGTTCCGGCAGCGGGGCGACGTGCAGGTCGACCAGCCGGTCGCCGGGATTGCGCGGCGTGCCGAGATCGACCTTGTACTCATTGACGGCGGCGCCGCGTTTGCGCACTTGTTCGATCAGCGTCAGCAAGGGACTACCGAACGGCACGAGGTCGCGCAGCAGATGCCGTCGCAACAGCGGCGCCGAAACTTCGAAAAACAATTCCGCGGCAACGTTGGCGTCGACCACTTTGCCGTCCGACGCCACCACGATGACGGGGTGCGGCAGCGCATTGAGCACCGCGTCGGCGGCCGATGTCGTCGGCAGCGGCTCGACTGCGCTCATGCGGCGCTCCTCCATGCCGCGGTCGATCCGCCGAATGCGTCGAACGCGTCGCTGAGACGGCGCTGCACCAGCGCCGGATCGGTGCCGGTCAGCACGCGGCTGCGGTGGGCCTTAAGCAGATGCAGCGGCGCGCCGGCCGTCGCCGCGGCGGTATCGAGCGCCCAGCCCAAGTGCTTACGGGCGTGGCGCAGTCCGATATCGACGCCGTGATGCGCGAGCATTTCGTCGTACAGCACGCTGACCAGTGCAAGCTGCTCGCTGAGCGTGGGCGGGGCGTTGCGTTCCCCCGTCGCGAGATAATGTGCGAGCCGGCCGGGAAACCACGGCCTACCCTGCGCGCCGCGGCCCACCATCACGGCATCGGCGCCGGAGGCCGCCAAGGCCAAGTCCGCATCTTCGAAGCTTTGGATGTCGCCATTGACCACGACCGGTATGGACACGCTCTGTTTGACGGCGCGCACCGCCGCCCAGTCGGCGCGCCCCCGATAGAATTGACAGCGCGTGCGGCCGTGTACGGTGACAAGGGCAACGCCGGCCGCCTCGGCACGGTGCGCCAGTTCCGGCGCATTGCGGCTGCGGTCATCCCAGCCCAGCCGCATCTTCAGCGTGACCGGCACTTTGACGGCTCGCACCACCGCTTCGATCAAGCCGAGCGCGTGATCAAGATTACGCATCAGCGCCGATCCTGACTCGCCGTTGGTGACGTGCTTAGCGGGACAGCCCATGTTGATGTCGATAATCGCGGCGCCGGTGGCCTCGGCCATGCGCGCGCCTTCGGCCATCCAATGCGCCTCGCAGCCGGCAAGCTGGATGACGTGCAATCCCCCGCCCTGGTTCTTGACGCGCCGCTGGGCACCGCGCTTGCCAGCGGCAAGTGCCGCGCAAGCAGTCATCTCTGAGATGACAAGACCCGCACCCAGTGTCTCGGCCCGGCGCCGAAACGGCGCATCGGTAACCCCAGACATGGGCGCCAAAAACACCGGATTCGGTATCCTCAGGGGACCGATATCGAGGAACCGCCCGATTTTCGGCGTTCGATGAAGGTAAGATGCCATATGCACACTAAATAGGCGTCATGAGATTGTTGCATAGAGTTTAGCCAAAATGTCGGGCAGCGCAAGTGCTGCACTGCAATATAACTAACCTGTGCAAATCCGCGACAAGGCCCGAGGTTATGGACGTTCGGGCCAATTCGCAGATCGCGTGGACATGCGCTAAAGCCATCGCGAGAGCCGGAGTAGAGAATTCATGACGGGTACGGTAGCCGCCGTGGTCGTGGCAGCCGGACGCGGCGAGCGCGCCGGCGGCGATGTGCCAAAGCAATATCGCGACATTGCCGGCGAGCCGATGATCCGGCCGACATTGCGCGCTTTCCTCAATCACGCGCAGATCGGCGTTGTGCAGCCGGTCATAAATTTGAGCGACGAGCGCACTTATCGCGCGGCGACTGCGGGCCTGCAAAAATTGCCGGCGCCGGTTTCAGGCGGCGCAACACGACAAGCCTCGGTACGCGCCGGGCTTGAGGTGTTAGCCGCTAGCGCGCCTGAGCTTGTCCTCATTCACGACGCAGCGCGGCCGTTTCTGAGCGGCGCTCTCATCGACCGCGCCATCGCGGCCGGCAAGGCTGCGGGCGCCGCCGTGCCGGGCATCGTCATTGCCGACACGGTGAAAGCGATCGACGGCGCCGCAATTGTCGTCGAGACCCTCGACCGCAACCGATTGCGCCTCGTACAGACACCGCAGGCCTTTGCCTTCGATCTGATCCTCGATGCGCATCGCCGCGCCGCCGAAGCCGGGCTTGACAGCTTTACCGACGATGCGGCCCTTGCCGAATGGGCCGGCCACCGCGTCAGCGTGTTCGAAGGCGAGACCGGCAATGTGAAGGTAACGACCAACGACGACTTTGCCCGTGCCGAGATTCTGCACCTCGCCGGCCTTGCCGACGTGCGCACCGGCAACGGCTTCGACGTACACGCCTTCGCCGACGGCGATCACGTCATGCTCGGCGGCATCCGTATTCCGCATTCGCGCGGCGTAACCGGACATTCGGACGCCGATGTCGCGCTTCATGCGCTGGTCGACGCCATTCTCGGCGCGCTCGCCGACGGTGACATCGGCGCGCACTTTCCGCCATCCGATCCGCAATGGAAGGGTGCATCGTCGGACCGCTTTCTTGCTTTCGCCTGTGAGCGGGTGCGCGCGCGCCGCGGCATCATTGCGCATCTCGACGTCACCGTCGTGTGTGAATCGCCGCGCGTCTCGCCACATCGCGACGCCATGCGCACCCGCATTGCCGCGATTGCCGCCATCGCGGTTGAGCGCGTCGCAGTCAAGGCGACGACAAGCGAGAAGCTCGGCTTTACCGGCCGTGGCGAAGGCATCGTCGCAATGGCGACAGCAACGATCCGGCTGCCGTGGAGCACCGCATGATCGACGAGGCGTTGCGCCGCACCGCACGGCGGGTCCTCGATCTTTGCCGCGCACGCGGGCTTCGTGTCGCCACCGCTGAATCCTGCACCGGCGGCCTGGTCGCCGCGGCTTTGACCGAAATTGCCGGCTCTTCCGACGTGGTCGATTGCGGATTCGTCACCTATTCGAATGAGGCCAAGCAGAAACTGCTGGGCGTCCCGGCGGCGACGCTGACGCGCCATGGCGCGGTCAGTCGCGAGACCGCAGCGGCGATGGCCAAAGGCGCGCTGGAAGAATCGCAAGCCGATCTTGCGGTGGCCATCACCGGCATCGCCGGTCCCGGCGGCGGTTCGGCGCGAAAGCCCGTTGGGCTTGTCTACTTCGCCGCCGCGACCCGTGACGGCCGGCGGCTCGCCCGCCGCCGGCGATTTGGCAAGATCGGACGCAGCCGCGTACGGCTGCGCTCGGTTGCCGAAGCGCTGGCACTCATTGAAATGCTTGCCGAGAACGCGTCCGACTGAAGCGCAAGTCTTTCAGCAGCGCAAGTCTTTCAGCAGCGCAAATCTTTCAGCGGTGCCACACGCCTTCGTCGTGCCATTGTCCGCCGCCGCCGAATCCGGACGCGGCGTGCCAATGGCCGGGCCGCCAGCCACCAAAATAAGCGCCTCTGCCGTATTCGTCCCAATGACCAAAATTATGCAGGGCGAAGTAATGTTCGAAGTGGTCGTGGCGGAAATAATGATGATAGCCGTGCTGAAAGCCGCGCCAATAAAAGCTGTGAAAGTGGCCGCCATAAAATCCGCGGCCGAAGGCCGGACCGAAGCCGCCGTGCACGCCGCCGCCGCCATGGGCTTGGGCGCCGACCTGGGCAAAAACGATAGCAAATAGACATGCTGCGGCAATCGCAACGAACCTTCGCATATAAATTCGCGACATAGCCAAGCACCTCAAGGTCAGGCCTGGCATTATCGGCGGTCGGGCGCGCGAATTCGATCGCTTTAGCGATCAATCAGTCGGGATAGTTAAGCGTCTGAAATCCCCTAGCCGGCTTGCTTCCCGTACACCTGATCGGCCCGCCGTTCGAAGGCCGCGGAGAAGCGGCGGAAAGCGGTTTCGAACATCGCTCCCATGAGAAGACCGAGCGTGCGGCTGCGAAATTCGTAAGCGATAAAAAACTCGACGTCACAAGCGCCTTCTCCCCCGGGCAGAAAACTCCAGCGGTTGTTCATTTTGCGGAAAGGGCCTTCGAGATACTCGACGAGAATCTCCAATTTCTTGCGATCGAGCGTCACTCGGCTGGTGAAGGTTTCGTGGATCAACTTGTAGGCGACCGTCATGTCGGCGACGATCACCTCCCTGCCCTCGCCGTCGGTGGTGCGCTGGCGGAGGCGAAGAGATCGGCACAGCGGCACAAATTCCGAGTAATGCTCGACATCGGCGACGAGATCGAACATGTCGGTTGCGGAGTGCGCCACCCGCCGCTTGGTCGAAAATTGCGGCATCAAATCATCGCGCCGACCGCACCGCCTTGAGACGCGCAAAATCCTCGCCCGCGTGATGCGACGAGCGCGTCAGCGGGCTTGCCGCCACCATTGAGAAGCCCTTGGCATAGGCGATTGTCTCCAGCGCCTTGAACTCCTCCGGCGGCACAAAGCGCACGACCGGATGATGCTTGCGCGACGGCTGCAAATACTGGCCGATAGTGAGAAAATCGACGCCGGCGGCGCGCAAGTCGTCCATGACTTGCAAAATCTCGTTCCGCTCCTCGCCGAGCCCGACCATGATCCCGGACTTGGTGAACATCTGCGGGTCGATGTCTTTGACGCGCTGCAGGAGCCGGATCGAGGCAAAGTAGCGCGCGCCGGGCCGCACGGTGAGATATTTCGACGGCACGGTTTCCAGATTGTGGTTGAAAATGTCAGGGCGCGCCGCGACCACGGTCTCCGCCGCGCTGCCTTTGCGCAAAAAGTCCGGCGTCAGCACTTCGATCGTGGTGGTCGGACAAAGCGCGCGGATTGCGCCGATCACGGCGGCGAAATGCTCTGCCCCGCCGTCGTCGAGATCGTCGCGATCGACCGAGGTGACGACGACATGGGCGAGCCCGAGCTTGCGGGTCGCCTCGGCGATGTGTTTCGGCTCGACGGGATCGAGTGCACGGGGCAGCCCGGTCTTGACGTTGCAGAAGGCGCAGGCCCGCGTGCAGGTATCGCCCATGATCATGAAAGTGGCGTGCTTTTGCTCCCAGCACTCGCCGATATTGGGGCAACCGGCTTCCTCGCAGACCGTGTGCAGGCCGTTCGCGCGCACGATCCGCTGTGTATCGAGATAGCCCGACGACACCGGCGCCTTGACGCGAATCCAGTCGGGCTTGCGCAATGCCGGCTGGTCCGGCCGATGCGCCTTTTCCGGATGACGGGGCCGGTCGGCGGCGTCAGTCACGTTGTCGATGAGGACGGCCATGGTGCGTATATAGAGATTTTCTGCGCGAATTGACCCCAGCAAATACTTACGGCCGCGTTCGCTGCACCGCAAGGCTTCCGTTCCAGGCTTCGGTTCCACCCGTTGCAACGGGCGCCAATGGACTCCGTGCATGAATAATTTGTTAGGTTTCAACTGCGTTTTTGCCGCTGCGCATCGCAATTTTTGCCACAATAAAACGCATGCTGATCGTCCTGCGACGCGCGTCGCGGCCCCGAGGATTTTATGACCGCAAATGGCAACGCGGTTTCCGGAAAAGAAGCGGCAGCGCTTGCTTTGCACAGATTCGGCTTCGGGCCGGTTGGCGGACAGATCAACCTCATCGCCGCGGATCCGCGCGGCGCGTTACTTGCCGATCTTGATCGTCCATCTGCCGGCCTGCTCGGCGTCGATCTGCCGTCGAGCGGCGAAGCGGCGCGCGCGGTGTTTGACTTTCAGGCTGAGCGACAGGCCCAGCAAAAGCTCGCCCTACGCGTTGAGAAAACCGCCGAGATGAACGGCGAACCTCCGGCCATGTCGGACTTGGGATCGGACTTGGGAAAAGCGCCACTAACGCAAGCCGAGCCGGGACCGCACCAGCCGCCGTTGCCGCAACAGCTTGTCTTAAACGAAGCGAAAGCTCGCTTCGATGCCGCGACCAATGCCGATATCGGCTTTGTCGAACGGTTGGTCTGGTTCTGGTCAAACCATTTCTGCATTTCCGCCGACAAAATCGTGGGCATGGCCGGCCCCTATGAGCGCGAGGCGATCCGCCCGCATGTGCTTGGCCGCTTCGCCGATTTGCTGCGAGCGGTCGAAAGCCATCCCGCGATGCTGTTCTATCTCGACAACGTCGAATCCATGGGCGCGGAATCGATCGCCGGCATCAACCGCGACAAGGGATTGAACGAAAATCTCGCACGCGAGACGCTCGAATTGCACACGCTTGGCGTCCGCTCGGGCTATACCCAAGCCGATGTCACGAGCTTCGCCAACGTGCTCACCGGCTGGACCTGGATCCAGCCGAGCGAGCCCATTCATGGCGGCGAGTTTATTTTCAACAGGCTCCTACATCAGCCGGGCGCCCAGACCGTGCTCGGCAAGCGTTATGCCGAAGCCGGGGTGGATCAGGGCCGTGCGGTATTGGCCGACCTCGCCCGGCATCCGGCGACGGCGCAGCACATCGCTCAACAACTCGCGTCGCATTTCATCGCGGACGAGCCGCCGCCCTCTCTTGTCGCTAAACTTGCAAAATCCTTCAACGACAGCGACGGCAATCTGAAAGAAGTCGCCAAAACCCTAATCGGTGCCGACGAATCTTGGCTGCCGCAGCGGCAAAAACTTAAAACGCCCGCCGTCTGGGTGGCCGATGCGCTTCGCCTCACCGGCGCGCAAGCAACAGCGCCCATTGGGCTCATTATGTACGCACAAGCCACGCTCGGGGAGCCGTTGTGGCGGCCGCCGGCGCCGAACGGTTTTTCCGATACGGAGGCGGCTTGGATCGACGGCGTGCCGCATCGGCTTGATATCGCCAATGCCTTCGCCGGACGGGTGCCTGCGGCGGACCCGCTGGCGCTCCTCGAAAGCAGCCTCGGACCGCTTGCTTCGCCCGATACGCGCGCGACGGTCGCGCGCGCCGAAACTCGCCGGCAAGCCTTGGCGCTTCTCGTCATGACGCCCGAGTTCCTGCGCAGCTAACGGTTTTGCGGAGATGAAAATGAGACTGCATGCTCCTTCTCGCCGTGAACTGCTGCTGGCCTCCGGCACGCTATTCGCCTGGGCGCATCTGCCGAAGCTTGCTTATGCCGAAGGCCGCGATCCGCGTTTTCTCGCAATCATCTTGCGCGGCGCGCTCGACGGGCTTGCCACCGTCGCGCCGGTCGGCGATCCGGACTGGGTAGGATTGCGCGGCGACAATGCGCTCGCGCTTGGCGGCAAATCGCCGGCGCTCAAGCTCGATGATTTCTTCGCGCTCAACCCGGCAATGCCCAATCTGCATCGCATGTTCCAAGGGGGCGAGGCGATCGTGGTTCACGCCTGCGCCACGCCCTATCGCGAGCGTTCGCATTTCGACGGCCAAGACTTGCTCGAAAGCGGCCTGCCGAAGCCGGGCCCGAGCGAGAGCGGCTGGCTCAATCGGGCGCTCGCCGGCCTGGCGGCAGGGGGACGCGTCAATCCAGCCGGCAGCAAGGTCTTCGCGGTGGGCCCGGTGACGCCGCTTGTGGTGCGCGGACCGGCGCCGGTCCTGTCGTGGTCGCCGCAACGGGTCATACCGGCGAGCGGCGATACCGTGGCGCGCTTGCTCGATCTCTACCGCCACTCCGACCCCAAACTTGCGAACGCGCTCGAAGACAATTCGAAGCTGAACGCTATCGAGCAGTCGGGCGATATGGACATGGGACAAAGGCCCGGCGGTCCCGGTCCGGCGCAGGTGCGCGCCTATTTTGCCGAGGCCGCCGGCACCGCTGCGAAATTTCTGGCGCAGCCGGACGGCCCGCGTGTCGGCGCGTTGGCGCTCGACGGCTGGGATACGCATGTCAACGAAGGCATCGCCAACGGCCGGCTATCGCAGCTCCTCGGTTCGCTCGATGACGCGCTCGGAGCGATCAAGAGCAATATGGGACCGGCCTGGAGCGAGACCGTCGTCGCCCTTGCCACTGAATTCGGCCGAACGGCGCGGATCAACGGCACCGAAGGCACCGATCACGGCACCGCGACGGTGGCGCTTCTGGTCGGCGGCGCGCTCAAGGGCGGCCGCGTCATCGCCGATTGGCCGGGGCTGAAATCTGCCGCTCTTTACCAGAACCGCGATCTTGCGCCGACTACCGACCTGCGCGCCGTGCTCAAGGGCGTGCTGAAAGATCACCTGCGCGCCGACGACCGCGCGCTGGCGCAGAATGTGTTCCCCGGCAGCGACGGAGTGAAGCCGATGACGGGGTTAATTGGGTAGCGTCAAATATTCAGCACCCTGCCATAGGCATCCAGCACCGCTTCCTTCATCATCTCCGACAGCGTCGGGTGCGGGAACACGGTGTGCATGAGCTCTTCCTCGGTGGTCTCCAAATTCATCGCCACCACGTAGCCTTGAATGAGCTCGGTGACTTCCGCGCCGACCATGTGCGCGCCGAGAAGCTGGCCGGTCTTTTTATCGAAGATCACTTTGACCAGGCCCTGATCCTCGCCCATGGCAATGGCCTTGCCGTTGCCGACGAACGGGAAACGGCCGACACGGATATCGAGCTTCTTTTCCTTGCAGGCCTGTTCCGTGAGGCCGACCGAGGCGATCTGCGGCGTGCAATAGGTGCAGCCCGGAATCATCAGTTTGTTCATCGGATGCGGATGCAGCCCCTTGATGGCCTCGACGCAGATGACGCCCTCATGCTCGGCCTTGTGGGCGAGCAGCGGCGGACCGGCGACGTCGCCGATGGCATAAATGCCCGGCACGTTGGTTTTGCACGCGCCGTCGATGACGATCACGCCGCGCTCGGTTTTCACGCCGAGCTTTTCCAGGCCGAGATTTTCGATATTGCCGACCACGCCGACCGCGGAGATGACGCGTTCGACGGTGAGCGTCTGCGTACCGCCCTTGCCGTCGTCGATGCTCGCGGTGACGCTGTCGGCCTTCTTGTCGAGCTTGGTTACCTTGGCGCCGGTAAAAATCTTGATGCCTTGCTTCTCGAAACTTTTGCGTGCGAAGGCGGCGATCTCGGCATCCTCGGCGGGCAGGATTTGCGGCAGCACTTCGACCACGGTTACCTCGGCGCCGAGCGTGCGATAGAACGAGGCGAACTCGATGCCGATGGCACCCGAGCCGATGACAAGGAGCGTCTTCGGCATGCGCTCCGGCACCATGGCCTCGAAATAGGTCCAGACGAGTTTCTTGTCGGGCTCGATGCCGGGGAGCACGCGCGGCTGCGCGCCGGTGGCGATAATGATATGCTTTGCTTGATACGAGCCGGGACCGAGCTCGCCTTTCGGCGCTTCGCTCTTTGCGGCTTTTACCGTGATTTTGCCGGGCGCATCGATCGCCGCCTCGCCCCAGATCACGGCGACCTTGTTTTTACGCATCAGAAAGCCGACGCCGTCGTTGAGCCGCTTCGATACTGCGCGCGAACGCTTCACCACGGCCGATGGATCGTATGTCACTTCGCCGGCCGACAACCCGTAGTCCTTGGCATGTTGCAGGTAGTGGAAAATCTCGGCGGAGCGCAGAAGCGCCTTGGTCGGAATGCAGCCCCAGTTGAGGCAGATGCCGCCGAGATAGTCGCGCTCGACGATGGCCGTTTTGAAACCGAGCTGCGCGGCGCGGATGGCGCAGACATAGCCGCCGGGACCCGAGCCGATGATGATGATGTCGAAATCCGTGTCCGCCATGCATTCCTCGTTTTCCGAACACCTTAGCCATCATGCCCGCGCTTGTCGCGGGCATCCACGTCTTTAAGCCACAGTGATTTAAAGTCGTGGATGGCCGGAACAAGTCCGGCCATGACCCGTGTCGGGCTAGTCGGGAATCGGGTGAAAAATTCCATCCGCGCCGAGGCGTTCAAGCACGCCGGAACGGATATCGAAAAAGCAGCCGTTCAGCCTCAGTTCGCCGGCATCGACCGCGCTTTTGATCCACGGGAACGTCAGCAGGTTTTGCAGCGACAGCCGCACTGCCTCGTGTTCGCAAAAGTCCTGTCGCTGTTCGGGCGGAGCAGTCATGGCGCGCGACCGCGCCGGTTCGGCGATGCGCACCCATTGCCCGACGAAATCCGAAATTTCGGCCGGCGCGCCGTTCAACAGAGCGTGGATGCCGCCGCACATGGCGTGACCCAGAACGACGATCTCGCGCACCCGTAGCGCGCGCACCGCGAATTCGATGGCCGAGCTGACGCCGTGCGGTTTCTCGTCCGGGCCGTAAGGCGGCGCCAAATTCGCGACATTGCGCACGACGAAAAGCTCGCCCGGCGCCGCATTGAAGACCATTTGCGGATCGGTGCGGCTGTCCGAGCAGGCGATCACCAGCGCCCGCGGCCGTTGCCCGAGCCGGCTTAGTTCCTCGAACCGGCTCCTCTCGGCGCGCCAGGTGCCGGCGCGGAAGCGGCGATAACCCTTGATCAGATCGTCCATTGCGATGCCGGAATTATTTCACGCGGGTCATTCGTGCGCGATATAAAGGTAAGCAAGAAGGATGCCTATACTCATGCCTGAACTGACAATCTACAGCACCATCGGCGTGCGCAGCGCGGCGGAAGAGCTGTTCGAGACGTTCGAGAAAACAAGTGGCCACAAGCTCGCCGTCACTTGGGGCACCGCGCCGATGCTGGTCAACCGCATCGAGGGGGGCGAAACCGCGGACGTGCTTATCCTGAGCCGTGCCGGCATCGATCAGCTCAGCAAGCAAGGCAAAATCGCGCCCGGCTCCGATGTGACGCTTGCGGGTTCCGGCGTCGCAATCGCGGTGAAAGCGGGCGCGCCGAAGCCGGATATTTCCACCCCGGATGCGCTCAAGCGCGCGCTGCTTGCCGCCAAATCTATCGCTTACAGCGAACCATCGGCCGGCGGCGCCAGCGGCGTTTATTTTGCCAAATTGCTGGAGCGCATGGGCATCGCCGAAGCGATGAAGCCCAAAACCAAATTTCCGCCGGCCGGCGGCTTCTCCGCCGCGCTGCTTCTCACCGGGGAAGTCGAACTCGCCGTGCAGCAGAAGCCGGAACTTCTTCACGTTGCCGGTACGGAAATTGTCGGCTTCTTGCCCGGCGATCTCAACATGGTCACGGAATTCGCCGCCGGCATTATACCTAATAGCGATAATGTCGCGGCAGCGAGGACCTTGATCGAAATGTTGCGCTCGCCGCAGGCGAAAGCTGCTTTCCGCGCCAAGGGCCTCGATCCAGCGTGATCAGACCAGCATCATCACCGGATTCTCGATCAGCGCCTTGAAAGCGCCGATCAGCACGGCGCCGAGCGCGCCGTCGACGGCGCGGTGGTCGCAGGACATGGTCACGCTCATGATGTGGGCGGCGACGATCTTGCCGTCGCGCACTACGGCGCGCTCCTCGCCGGCACCTACCGCAAGGATGGTGGCATGCGGCGGATTGATCACGGCGGTGAAATCCTTAATCCCGTACATGCCGAGGTTTGACACCGCGGTGGTGCCGCCCTGGTATTCGTGGGGTTTCAGCTTGCGGTCGCGGGCGCGCACCGCAAGGTCGCGCATCTCGTTGGAAATTGCGGAGAGCGATTTGGTCTCGGCATTGCGCACGATCGGCGTGATCAGCCCGTTCGGCATCGCCACCGCGACGCCGATATCGGAGTGCATGTGTTTGAGCATGCCGGCTTCGGTCCAGGTCACGTTCGCGTCAGGCACCTTTTGCAAGGCAAGCGCCAGCGCCTTGATGACGAAATCGTTGACCGAAAGCTTGTAGGCAGGCTTGCCGTCCTTGTCTTTCGGCGCGCTGGTGTTGATCTCCTCGCGCGCCTCGACGAGCTTGCCGATGTCGCAATCGACCGTGAGATAAAAATGCGGAATGGTCTGCACCGAAGCGGTGAGCCGCTGCGCAATGGTGCGGCGCATGCCGTCATGCGGCACCACTTCGTAGCTGCCGTCTTCGTAGAGCGCACGGATCTGCTGGTCCGACAGCGACGGCGCGATTGCCGTTCCCGCTGCGGGCGCCGCAGCCGGCGCGCGCAGTCCGCCGCCCTCCTTGGCCTTCGCCACATCGCGCGCAATGACGCGGCCATGCGGCCCGGACCCTTCGATACGGCCGATATCGATGCCGGCTTCCTTGGCCAGCCGTCGCGCCAGCGGCGATGAGAAGACACGGTCGCCGTGGCCGTTGGCGCGAGGGGCTTCGTTTGAGGGCTTCGGCGCTGGCGGAGGTGGAGGCGGCGGTGCTGACGGCCTTGCCTGGGGTGCGGACGCCGCCGCAGCGGCCGGCGCGGCGGGTTTTGGCACCTCGGCAGGCTTCGGCTGCGGCGGGGCGCCCTTCCCGGCCGCCGCCCCGGCGGCTTTCACGTCCTCGCCTTCCTGCGCCAGCACGGCGATGAGCTGATTGACCGGCACGTCTTGGGTGCCTTCCGGCACCACGATCTTGGCCAGCGTGCCATCTTCGATGGCTTCGTATTCCATGGTCGCCTTGTCGGTCTCGATCTCGGCGATGACGTCGCCAGTCTTGACCGCGTCGCCCTCTTTCTTGAGCCACTTGGCAAGGTTGCCCTTCTCCATCGTGGGCGATAGCGCCGGCATGAGGATGTTGATGGGCATGGCGGACCGATTTCACCTCAAAGGAATCAGCGGTAACAGACGGCCTTGGCCGCATCGACCACTTCGGCGACCGACGGCAGCGCGAGCTTTTCCAGGTTCGCGGCGTACGGCATCGGCACGTCCTTGCCGGTGACGCGCATGACTGGAGCATCGAGATAGTCGAACGCCTCTTCCATCACGCGGGCGGCGATCTCGGCGCCGACGCCGGACTGCTTCCAGCCTTCCTCCACCGTGACGAGCCGGCCGGTCTTCTTCACCGACTCGACGATAGTGTCGCTGTCCATCGGCTTGAGTGTGCGTAGATCGATTACCTCGGCATCGATATTGTCCTTGGCCAACTCCTCGGCGGCTTTGAGCGCGTAAGTCATGCCCATCGACCAGGCGACGATGGTGACGTCGTTGCCGGAACGCACGATCCGCGCGCGGCCGATCGGCAGCACGTAGTCGTCGAGCTTCGGCACCGGCGAGGAATGGCCGTAGAGAATTTCGTTTTCGAGAAACATCACCGGATTGGGATCGCGGATGGCGGCCTTGAGCAGGCCCTTGGCGTCGGCAGCGGTCGACGGGGCGATCACCTTCAGCCCGGGAATGTGCGAGTACCAGGAAGAATAATCCTGGCTGTGCTGCGCGGCGACGCGCGACGCGGCGCCGTTCGGCCCGCGAAATACGATCGACAGCTTGACCTGGCCGCCGGACATATACTGCGTCTTCGCCGCCGAATTGATGAGCTGATCCATCGCCTGCATGGCGAAATTGAAGGTCATGAATTCGACGATCGGCTTTAAGCCCGCGAGCGCCGCGCCGATGCCGAGCCCGGCAAAGCCATGTTCGGTGATCGGCGTGTCGACGACGCGCTGCGTGCCGAATTCCTCCAACAGACCCTGGGTGACCTTGTAGGCACCCTGATATTCGGCGACCTCTTCGCCGATGACGAAGACGTCGCCGTCGCGGCGCATTTCCTCGGCCATGGCATCGCGCAAGGCCTCCCGCATGGTCATGGTGACGAGTTCGGTGCCTTCCGGCATGTCGGGCTCGGGCATGGTCTCTTTGGCGGGAGCTGTGGCAGTGCCGATCTTAACCGGCGCGGGCGCTTCGGCCTGCTTTATGGGTTCGGCCTTTCCGGCTGGACGCGATGGTTGTTCGGCCTTGGTTTGCGGCTTCGGCGCCCCGCCGTTGCCCTTGAGGCTAGCAGCATCCTCGCCCTCGGCGAGGATCATGGCGATCGGTGTATTGACTGCGACGTCGTTGGTGCCTTCCGGCACCAGGATTTTTCCGAGCGTGCCCTCGTCGACCGCCTCCACTTCCATGGTGGCTTTGTCGGTCTCGATCTCCGCGATCACGTCGCCGGATTTGACGCTGTCGCCCTCTTTTTTGAGCCACTTGGCGAGATTGCCCTTCTCCATGGTCGGCGAGAGGGCGGGCATCAATACCTCAGTCGGCATGGCGGCTCACTTCAAGCTCAGATCAAGTTCACATTAAGCGCACTTGGCGGCGCGGCAAATCGCGCTCAGCGATAAACGTCGGTATAAAGCTCGGAAGGATCGGGCTCGGGATCGTGGGTGGCGAATTCCGAAGCCTCGTTGACGACGGCGCGGACCGACGCGTCGATCTTCTTCAGCTCGTCCTCGCTCGCCCATTTCTTGTCGAGAAGCCGTTTGCGCACCTGCTCGATCGGATCGTGCTCGGTGCGTACTTTGTCGACTTCCTCCTTGGTGCGATATTTGGCCGGATCCGACATTGAGTGGCCGCGATAGCGATAGGTCAGCATTTCCAGAATGGTCGGACCTTTGCCCGAGCGGCACCAGGCGATCGCGTCGGCGGCGGCCGCCTTCACTGCGCGCACGTCCATGCCGTCGACCTGCGAGCCCGGGATATTGAACGACGCGCCACGTTTGGAAAAATCGGTCTGCGCCGAGGACCGCGTCACCGAAGTTCCCATGGCGTAACGATTATTCTCGATGATATAGACGACCGGCAGTTTCCACAGCTCGGCCATATTGAAGCTTTCATAGACCTGGCCCTGGTTCGCCGCGCCGTCGCCGAAAAAGGTGAGGCAGACGTCGCCGCTGCCGCGATACTTATTGGCAAACGCCAGACCGGTGCCGAGAGGAACCTGCGCGCCGACGATGCCGTGCCCGCCGTAGAATTGCTTCTCCAGCGAGAACATGTGCATCGAGCCACCCTTGCCCTTGGAATAGCCGTCGCGCCGCCCGGTGAGTTCCGCCATCACGCCCTTCGGATCCATGCCGCAGGCGAGCATGTGGCCGTGGTCGCGATAGCCGGTGATCATCTGGTCGCCGTCGCGCATGGCGAGCTTCATGCCGACCACGACGGCTTCCTGGCCGATATAGAGGTGACAGAAGCCGCCGATCAGGCCCATGCCGTACATCTGGCCGGCCTTCTCCTCGAAGCGGCGGATCAGCAGCATCTGCCGCAGCGCGGCGAGCTCTTGCTCCTTGGTGAATTCGGCAAAGGACATGTCGTTCGCCGCGAGGTCCGCGGCCGGCAGCAAATCCTGTGTGTCTTGAGCCGTTTGCTTGGTCTGGGCGACGGCCATTATTGTCCTCGAAACGCCATTGTCAGCGGAAACTTCGGGCGGGCCTCAACCCTTAGCCGAAAACGCCGAATTGCGAAAGTCGGGGGAACTCCCGCAGGCGATGAGCGCCGGCGGCCAACTCCTTGTCGGAGAAATTAATTTCGAGGCCGGCGGCGCCAAGTTCAAGGACTGTGATTAAGGCGTGGCGGTTGCCGCACCATGGAGCTGCCTATCGTACATCAGCGTCAGTTCGTTGGGGTCGACATAATCGAGCAGCGCGCGGGCCCGTTCGTCCAACATGTCGGGGTCGATATCGTCGGACTTCAACAGCGCAATGCGCCGTTGCCATTGCGCATGTTCGATCCTGAGGCGGTCGAGCTCGGCACTCAGTGCCGCCGACTGCCGGTCGATCACCTCTTTGGCCTTGAGTTCGCGGTTGCCGCTATAGGCGTTGACCCCGAAATAGCCGATGAGCAATGCCGCGAAGGCATAGAGTGCGAGCGCATTGAGGATCGTGCGCAGCCGTTTGCGGGTGACCATGGCGCCACCATGGGAGAATGTCGCTTAAAGCTGGATTAATAGCGGGTGTTACGGCAGCCGGTTGCGGACTTCGCTGAGCACAAAATTGCCGAATCGCTTGCCGCGATTGCGCAGGAAGCGGAGTGCGCCGGCATCAACGAAATAGGTCAGCAGGATGCTGTCGCGCGTCTTCACCTCGGGACCGACGGCATCGGCCGAATGCCAAGTGTCGGTGCCGACGGCAAAAGCGTAGCCGCTGTTCGGCGCGAACGACATTTGCTTGCGCTTCGGCAGCGAGCCGTCGGCAAGCTTTTCGTGGAAGATCGTGCCGATATGCGTGTTGGCGCGGTCGCCCGGCAGATAGAGCTGCACCGTGATGCCCTTCCAGCGCGTGTCGGTATGCGGCGTGATCAGATAGCCGGGAATGTCGCGGGTGAGGATTGGAATCGGATACATGCCGGTCTTGGCGTAGCCGGGCCCGAAACGGCGTTGCAGCGGCGTCGCAAGCCGCCGCACGAAGGCTTCCTTCACTCGGCGCGAGCACAGCGCGCGGCCGACGAGGTCCCAGACCGCACGCTTCTGCGGCGGCAAGTGGCGGATATATTCCGGAAACAGATCGATCTTCACCCGCGTATGGGTGCCGTCGGTGAGGTCGTGACCCTTGCTGCGGCCATGCATCGGCCGGTAGTCGGTCGCCTCCGGCATATTGGCAAGCATCAGGGCGTAGATATCGTCCGGAAAGACGCGGTCGAACACCAGGTGCGTGAACGGCGCGTCGAACGAAGCCGCGGCATCGACCGAGCCGGAGATGAAATCGCTCAGGCTCTCAACCGCGAGACGGCGATTGCCGGGCTTCAATTCAAGCGTTTGGTCCATTGCCCACCCGTGCCGGCTAGAACAATGAAGGGTATAGCTCCGTTCGCGCTGACCGGACAAGCACGGAAGATTGGAACCTATCCAAGCGCCTTGAACGCCGCACGCCCGGCATAGGCCGCCTGTGTGCCGAGTTCCTCCTCGATGCGCAGCAGCTGATTATACTTGGCGGTGCGGTCGGAGCGGGCGAGCGAACCGGTTTTGATCTGACCGCAATTGGTGGCGACGGCGAGATCGGCGATGGTGGAATCTTCGGTCTCGCCCGAGCGGTGCGACATCACCGCCGTGTAGCCGGCCTTGTGCGCGCATTCGACCGCGGCGAGCGTTTCAGTGAGCGTGCCGATCTGGTTGACCTTGATCAGGATCGAATTGGCGATGCCGTTCTTGATGCCGTCGGCGAGCCGCGCCACGTTAGTCACGAATACGTCGTCGCCGACGAGCTGGCATTTGCCGCCGATCTTCTGCGTCAGCTTTTTCCAGCCCGCGGCATCGTCCTCGGCCATGCCATCTTCGATCGACACGATCGGATAATTCTTGACGAGGTCAGCGAGATAATCGACCTGCTGGTCGATCGAGCGGGTCTTGCCCTCGCCTTTGTATTGATAAGCGCCGCCGCTGAAAAATTCGCTCGCGGCCGGATCGAGTGCCAGGGCAACGTCCTTGCCGGCGCCGTAGCCGGCCTTGCCGATGGCCGATAAAACGAAATCGAGCGCGGCCTCCGCCGATGGCAGATTGGGGGCAAAACCGCCCTCGTCGCCGACATTGGTATTGAGCCCGGCGGCCTTGAGCGCCGCGCGCAGCGTGTGGAATATTTCCGCGCCGGCGCGCAACGCTTCGGCAAAGTTCGGCGCGCCGAACGGCACGATCATGAATTCCTGAAAATCGATCGGGTTGTCGGCGTGCACGCCGCCATTGACGATGTTCATCATCGGCACCGGCAAAAGCCGCGACGCGGCGCCCCCAACATAGCGGTAGAGCGGCAGCTTGTTCGCCGAAGCCGCCGCCTTCGCGGTCGCCAGCGACACGCCGAGAATGGCATTGGCGCCGAGCCGGCCTTTGTTCGGCGTGCCGTCGAGGCCGATCATGGTCTCGTCGATCTTGACCTGCGCTTCGGCATCCATGCCGGAAAGCGCATCGAAAATCTCGCCGTTAACGGCTTCGACCGCCTTGCGCACGCCCTTGCCGAGATAACGGGCCTTGTCGTTATCGCGCAATTCGATGGCCTCATGCGCACCGGTCGAAGCGCCCGACGGCACGCCGGCACGGCCGCGAGAGCAGTCCTCCAACACCACATCGACTTCGACCGTGGGATTGCCGCGGCTGTCGAGAATTTCGCGGCCGATAATGTCGACGATAGCGGTCATGAAAGCTCCCGGCTTCTCCTGTCGCGGGCTTCTACAGGATTGGCAAGGCTCTTGTCATGCCCCGCCAAAGCAAGGCATGCAGGTGAGCGATGGCGAAGAAAACGGCGCAACTGGGCCGCCCGTCCCCGATTCCGGCTTCACCGGAAGAGGCCGTGCTTGACCGCGTGCACAATCCGCATCCCGACACGAATTACGTCGCACGCTTTACATTCCCGGAATTCACCGTGATGTGCCCGGTCACCGGGCAGCCGGATTTCGCCACGCTGGTCATCGACTATGTGCCGAAGGACTGGCTCGTGGAGTCGAAGTCGCTGAAGCTTTATCTGAACAGCTTTCGCAATCACGGCGCATTCCACGAGGATTGCACGGTCACGATCGGCAAGAAGCTCGTCGCGCTGCTCAAGCCGAAATGGCTACGCATCGGCGGCTATTTCCATCCGCGCGGCGGCATGCCGATCGATGTGTTCTGGCAGGCCGGAAAACTGCCCGCGGGCGTGTGGACGCCCGATCAGGGTGTCGCCACTTATCGCGCGCGCGGATAACCCTTCAGCGTCGCGATCAGCGCGCCGACCTCAAGCGCCGGATCGGCCGCGCGCATGACGCCGCCCATCACCGCGACCCCGGCGCAGCCCGCGGCCATGACTTCGCCCACGCGTGCCGTATTGATGCCGCCGATGGCGAGCACCGGCGCGCGGCAAGCGCGGGCGATTTCGGCAAGACCCTTGCGGCCGATTTCCGGTCCGTAGCCCGGCTTGCTCGGCGTTTCGAAGGCAGGCCCCGCGAGCGCATAATCGGCGGCTTGCGGATCGATGGCCTCAGCTTCGGTGATAGTGTGGATCGATACGCCGATGAGCTTTTCGGCACCTAAGAAAGCGCGCGCGGCCGCGGCATCGCTGCCGGACGGCAGATGCACGCCGTCGACCCCGGCAAGCCTTGCCAGCGCCGCCTCGCCATGCAGCACGAGGCGCGCGCGGTATTTGCGCGCCATCGGGATGAGCATGCGCGCCAAGACAACCTGCTCGTCCTCAGGCAGATCCTTTTCGCGCAGGCTCACCCAGCGGCAGCCGCTTGTCAGCGCCGCCGCGACGACTTCGTTCAGCGCGCGCCGGGCTTGGGCGCGGTCGGTGACCAACAGCAACGGTGGATCGGGCAGCCGCATCGCGTCGCTCCTTGTCGGCAAACCGCGATTATGGGAAATTTGTTTGTCGTAATGAACTGTTCGCAGAAACATTTGGGAGGCGACGCCGTGCCGACGAATTTGATTGTGAGAACCGTGGTCGCCGGCGCGCTCCTACTCGCGCTGGGTTTGGCATCGTTGTCTCCGGCGCTGGCGGCAAAGCACAAAAAGCTGACCGGCGCTTGCGCGCAATCGAGCGGACGCTGCATTGCCGATTGCGATCAGCTCCATTGGTGCCAAGCCTATACGTGTGTCGGCGGTAAATCGACGCCGGTGCCGTTCTGGCGTTGCTTTGAGCCAAGCGGGCTATGCTTGGCGCCGCACTGCTGAGCGCAACACTGCCTGCAACTTAACGTCCGGCAGGTGCGTAGCTCGTCACCGTGCTGGGCATCTGCATCGGCACCAGGTGGCGCGGCACGACGATGCGCTGGCCCTCGGCAAGCGGCTCGCGTTCCGGCACCGAATTGATCTGGGCGAGCGCCCACAGCGGCACGTGGTAGCTCGCGGCGAGTGTCTTCAAAGTGTCGCCGGCATGGGCGGCAACCGGCAGGCCGGAATCCCACAGCTCGATGGCGGCGTCGGCCGGAACCTCGAAATGGATCGGCACCGCCTCGCCTTCGGCATCGGCCGGCGTCTGGGCAAGCTGGGCAATCTTGGCCACCAATTGCTCGTGAATGCGATCGGCCTTTTCGATATTAATGTGAACGATCTCGGCGTGGTCCTTCAAGTTGTAGCTCGCATAGTGGCCGTGGAAGCGCGAGCCTTGCACGACATTGCCGCCGCCCATGAAATTCGACGACTGGTAGATGTTGATATAGCGCTGGACGTTGGGCGGCACGTCGTCGGCGATGCGGGTGGGATCGTAGGTGACGAGCAGGCTGACGGGGATGCCGGCCTGGTTGAGCATCTCGGCGAAGTCCAAGACGCAATCGCCGCCCATGGAATGGCCGATCAGCGTGATCGGCTGCGGATCGCGGCGATAATCGCGGATCGCTTCGTCCGCGGTCGGGCGCCACAGCAGATAGGTCCCGACGCTGGCGGGGATGCCAGTGCGTCTGATGCGCGCCGCCAACGTATCGATGCCGCGCGAATAGATCAGGCCGGCGACGCCGCGGAACAGATAGGCGCGGCCGCGCGGCTGCGTAATCTTCTCGACGGCTTGCGGCGGTGCGACGGGAACGGAGACATCGGCCGCATCGGCGACCGCGATGGGCTTTGCGGCCGGTTTCGCCAGCGCGACGGCGGGCGCCGGCGGATCGGCGAACTTGGTCTCGGACGCGCGCGTGAACAGCGAGCTTTGTGCCGCCGAATCCGTTTTGCTCGATTCCGCGGGCGTCGATGCCGTCGCCTCGATATCCGCCGTGTCGACGACCGAAGCCTGGCCGTCACTCCTCATCCAGTCGGCTTGCTTGGTGGGCGAGGTGAAAGCGGCACTCGGATCGAACATGGTATAGCCGCCGCAGCCGGTGAGGCAGGCGGCCAGCAGCAAAATGATCAAATGCCTCGGTTGCAGCATAACCTTCCGGCGTCGATTTTCGAGCATCCAAACCGAAACGACCGGCCGATCAGTTTGCGCTGCGCCGGTTTGCTGGCAAAGACTTCCGAAATGACGGCATTCCAAGAATCAGTACCCACCACTGCGTCAGTGCTGAGCAGAGCCCGAATTCCTTAATTTCCCCCGAAGGGAACCGCAGCATTGCCGATGACTGCGGGTGAAATCAGGGTGCCGACCCGGCTTTTTCGTGGCGGAATGGCGATGGCCGTCTTATCTGGGCGGGAGCCGAAATCCGGCCTCGCATTCGGTTGCCATGCTATGAACCGCCGCAGATGAACCGCCAGACCAAGCCCCCTTGCCGTATTTCGTTCGTTTCGCTCGGCTGCCCAAAGGCGCTCGTCAATTCCGAGCGCATCATCACGCGGCTGCGCGCGGAGGGCTATGAATTGACCCGCGAGCATTCCGGCGCCGACCTTGCCATCGTCAATACCTGCGGTTTCCTCGACAGCGCGCAGGCGGAGTCGCTTGAGGCCATCGGCGCCGCCATGGCGGAAAACGGCAGGGTTATCGTCACCGGCTGCATGGGCGCTGAGCCGGAAAAGATCACGGCGGCGCATCCCGGCGTGCTCGCCGTCACGGGACCGCAGCAATACGAGAGCGTGCTCGAGGCCGTGCATCGCGCCGCGCCGCCGGCGCACGATCCTTATGCCGACCTGATCCCGCCGGAGGGCATAAAGCTCACGCCGCGGCACTACGCTTATCTAAAAATATCAGAGGGTTGTAATAATCGTTGCACCTTTTGCATCATCCCCAAATTGCGCGGCGATCTGGTCTCGCGGCCGGCGACCGACGTGCTGGGCGAGGCCGAACGGCTGGTTACGGCCGGCGTCAAGGAGCTCCTGGTTATTTCGCAGGACACCTCGGCCTATGGCGTCGACCTCAAATACGCACCGAACACGTGGAAAGGCCGCGAAGTGCGGTCAAAATTTCTCGATCTCGCCCGAGCGCTTGGCGACTTCGGTGTCTGGGTGCGGCTGCACTACGTCTATCCCTACCCCCACGTCGACGAGGTCATTCCGCTGATGGCCGAAGGCAAAGTGCTGCCTTATCTCGACGTGCCGTTCCAGCACGCGAGCCCTGCCGTGCTTAAACGTATGTGCCGGCCGGCGGCCCAGGAAAAAACGCTGGAGCGAATTCACGCTTGGCGCGACATCTGCCCGACCCTCACCATCCGTTCGACCTTCATCGTCGGCTTTCCCGGCGAGACCGAAGAGGATTTCTCGCTGCTGCTCGACTGGCTCGACGAGGCGCAACTCGATCGTGTCGGCTGTTTCCGCTACGAGCCGGTCGCCGGCGCGGTGGCGAACGACCTCGCCGCACCCGTGCCCGATGCGGTCAAGGAAGAGCGCTATCATCGCTTCATGGCGCACCAGCAGGTGATTTCGCAAAAGCGGCTTAAGCGAAAAGTGGGCAGCCGCGAGCGCGTCATCATCGATGAGGTCGATGCCAAAGCGGGGATCGCAAAGGGCCGCAGCAAAGGCGACGCACCGCAGATCGACGGCGCAGTTTATGTCGCGAGCCACCGGCCGCTGCGCGTCGGCGAGATTGCGACGGTAAAGATCGAACGGGCGGACGCCTACGATCTTCACGGCACTGTCGTCGGCTATTAGGGCGAAATCCCCCTGCTTCACTCGGATGCCGATAGCCGTGTTAAGCTTATCCCTCCCGACAATCACAGGTCACCCTCATGCCGCTCTCTGACACCATTAAGACGCTCATTCGCAACGCCTGGGACGACGGTTGTCCCTGTCTCGTCGCCACTTATGGCCCGGCGGGGCCGAATATCTCGGTCAAGGGCAGCATGATCGTGTTCGACGACGCGCATCTGGCTTATTGGGAGCGCTCCAAGCGGACGGCGCTGGAGAACCTGTCGCACGATAAGCGCGTGTGCGTGATGTACTCAAACTTCAAGGCGCAGCGCGACGGTGTCTTGGAGAGCGGCTTCTTGCGTTTCTTCGGCAATGTCGAGCTGCACGAGAGCGGGCCCATTCACGATGCGATTTTTGCAAAACTGCTGCCGCGCGAGCAGACCCATGTCGGCGCCGATACCGGCATCGGGGCGCTTCTGAAGATCGAGCGGGCGATCGACATCCGCGGCAAGCCGATTACCTGACACAATAATCCTGGAGCGGGTGCCGCCGGCCACCGCGCGGGCGGAGGGACAATGATGGAAATGCGGGTCTATGGCCGCAGCGGCATGAAGCTCTCGCTATTGGGCTTCGGCTGCGGCGCGGTCGGCGGACTGATGGTGCGCGGCGATCCGCGCGACCAGGAGCGCGCCATCGCACGCGCGCTCGAGGTCGGCGTGAATTACTTCGACACTGCGGTGCAGTACGGCAACGGCGAGTCAGAGAAGAATCTCGGCCGCATCCTGCAAACTCTCAAACCCGCCAACGCGGTCGTCGGCACCAAGGTCCGGCTGGCGAGCGCCGAGTTCGGCCGCATCGCCGAGGCCGTGGGGAAGTCACTGGAAGGCAGCCTCGGGCGGCTGCGCCGCGATCGGGTCGACATTTTCCATTTGCACAACGCGATTACCGAGAAAGGCGGCGGCGAGGCGCTCAGCGTCCGCCAGGTGCTGGACGAGGTGGTGCCGGCATTCGAACGGCTCCGCCAACAGGGTAAGACCCGATTTCTTGGACTCACTGCGGTCGGCGACACGCCCGCGCTACATCAGGTGATCAACTCGCGCCGCTTCGACAGCGCTCAAGTGGTTTACAACATGCTCAACCCGTCCGCCGCGGCTGCGCTTCCGGCGAACTATCCGGCACAGGACTATGGACGGCTGTTCGATCACGCCAAGGCTACCGGCACCGGCGTCATCGCCATCCGTGTGCTCGCCGGCGGCGCGCTGTCCGGATCGACCGAGCGTCACTCGATTGCGAGTGCGCCGCCCGCACCCATCGGCTCGGCCATGAGCTACGACGCCGATGTGACGCGCGCCCGCCGCCTGATGCCGCTGATCCTTGAAGGGTTTGCCGAAAGCCTGACTGAAGCTGCTACGCGGTTTGCGATTGCCAACGCGGCAATAGGCACCATCCTGGTCGGGATGGCGACGCTGCAACAGTTCGAGGATGCTCTCGCCGCGGTCCAAAAAGGCCCGCTGCCGCCCGCCGCTCTGGAACGACTCTCGGCGCTGCGCCGGAGTTTCGCCGGTGAGCCGAGGTGATCACGCGCGCTCGGTGAGCACGCCTCGAATCCCATCCATCAATGTCACGAGCTCGTCGGCAGCGATGGTAAAAGCCGGCGTCAGATAAACGATCGTACCGAACGGCCGGATAAAAACACCTTTTGCAATAAACCGTTGTCGTAAGGTGTTGAGGTCTTCGATGCGCTCGAGCTCGACCACGCCAATGGCGCCTTTAACCCGCACATCTTTGATGCCGGCGAGTGCGCGGCAGGGTTCGAGGCCTTGCTGGAGCGCCGTTTCGATTTTCGCCACCTGAGCAAGCCGCGGTTCGCGCTCGAACAAATCGAGCGAGGCATTGGCCGCGGCGCAAGCCAGCGGGTTCGCCATAAAGGTCGGACCGTGCATCAGCGCCTTTGCGGGATCGTCGGACCAGAACGCATCAAAGACTTTTGGACTGGCGAGGGTGGCGGCGAGCGGCAGCGTGCCGCCGGTCAGCGCTTTGGACAGCGTGACGATATCGGGGACCACGCCAGCGTCCTGGAAGGCAAACATGGCGCCGGTCCGGCCGAACCCGGTGAAGATTTCATCGAAGATCAGCAAAAGATCGTACCGGTCCGCCAGCGCCCGTAAATCTTTCAGTACGCGGGCGTCGTGAAAGCGCATGCCGCCGGCGCCCTGAACCAGGGGCTCGACGATCACGGCCGCGACCTCTTCGGCTCGCTCTGCCAGCGTCCGCTCGAGGGCCGCCGCGCTGGCCTCGTCGACTGGCAGGTCAACAACGATCTGCTGCGGTAACAGCCTGCGGAACGCGGCGTGGAAGCTGCCTTCCGGGTCCGAAACTGCCATGGCGCCGGTGGTGTCGCCGTGATAGCCGCCTTTGAACGAAAGGACGCGGTTCCGCCCGCGAATACCGCGATTGCGCCAGTACTGCACCGCCATTTTCAGCGCGACTTCAACGGCGACGGAGCCGGAATCGCTGAAGAATACGCGGTCGAGTTGGCCGGGCGCGAGCATTCCGGTGAGCCGCTGCGCCAGCGTGAGCGCTGGCTCGTGCACCAACCCGCCGAACATGACGTGCGGCATGGCTGCGAGCTGTGCTTCGACCGCGGCGCGGATGTGCGGGTGGTTATAGCCGTGACAGGCGGTCCACCAGGAGGCAATGCCGTCGATCAGCTCGCGTCCGTCGGCGAGCACGATGCGGCAACCGCCGGTCGCCGTAACCGCAAGCGGCGGGCTTGCGGTCTTCATCTGCGCATAGGGCAGCCAGATATGATCGAGGCCGCCAGCATACCAAGCCGGGCACGCGGTCTGTCCCATCCCTTTGTTTTCGCTGGTACTGCCTGACATTCGGCGCTTTCATGGAAGGTAAGTGGCGGCATTGTGCCTCCGGGCCCGCCTGAGGTCACGTTTGTTCGAGGGTAACGAAAACAATGCGCTCGCTCGATGATTTCGCCGGCGAGAAACTGAATGCGCTGGAACGGGCGAAATTGCGCCGGACACCGGCAGTCACGGCCCGGGCCGGGATTTGGGCCGAGCGCGATGGCCGGCGGCTATTGTCGTTCTCGTGCAACGATTACCTCAATCTCAGCCAGCATGCCGAGGTGATCGCCGCGGCCATCGAAGCTGTGGCGCGCTATGGCGTAGGCGCGGGTGCGTCGCTGCTCGTGACCGGCAATCACCCGCTCTATGCCGAGCTCGAAAGCCGGTTGGCGCGACTGAAGGGCACAGAGGCGGCTTGCGTGTTCGGCTCCGGCTATCTCACCAATACCGGAATCATCCCGGCGCTGATCGGCCCGGATGATCTGATCATCGTCGACGAGCTGTCGCATGCCTGCATCCATGCCGGGGCCAAGCTTTCCGGCGCCGCCGTGCACCGCTATCGCCACGCCGATGCCGATCACGCCGGAGCGCTGCTGGCAGCGCATCGCGGCGGCAAGACGCGGGCGCTGATTGCGACCGACGGCGTCTTTTCGATGGACGGCGATTTGGCGCCGCTTTCCGCACTGTCACAGCTGGCGCAGCGCTACGACGCCTGGCTTCTCTCAGACGACGCGCATGGCCTTGGCGTCGTTGGCGGCGGCCGCGGTTCGAGCTTTGCCAATGGCGCGGCGCAAATGCCATTCGAAGTGCCGCTGCAAATGGGCACGCTGTCCAAAGCGGTCGGCGCTTATGGGGGCTATCTATGCGCCTCGCGCGCGGTGATCGATCTCATGCAGACGCGCGCGCGCACCTTCATCTATTCGACCGGCCTGCCGCCGCCGGTCATTGCCGCGGCGATTGCCGCGCTTGACGTGATCGAGCGCGAACCGGCTTACGCCGCCCTGCCCTTGCGTAAGGCAAAAGATTTCGCCCGCGCCCTCAATCTACCCGAGGCGCAGAGCGCCATCGTGCCGGTGATCGTCGGCGAGACCGAGGCGGCGCTTGCCGCTTCCGACCTGTTGCGCGACGAGGGTTTTCTGGTGATCGCGATCCGGCCGCCGACGGTGCCGGCTGGCACGGCGCGGCTGCGTTTTGCCTTCACCGCGCAGCATCCCGATGCCGAGATCGCGCGGCTCGCGGACGTGGTGCGAAGCCGCGTGTTGAGGCGGTAGTTCGTGAGCGCGATCTTCATCACCGGGACCGGAACTGACGTCGGCAAGACCTACGTCGCCGCGTCATTGATCCAGCACCTGCGCCAGATGGGCCGCTTGGTCGACGCTATCAAGCCGGTCGTCAGCGGTTACGATCCGGCGCAAGCCGCGGCGAGCGATCCGGGTATCCTGCTGAACGCGCTGGGCCTGCCGGTGACCGAGCAGGAGATCGACCGGATTTCGCCGTGGCGGTTTCGCGCCGCGCTGTCACCCGATCTCGCGGCCGGACGCGAAGGGCGTCGCATCGACGTCGATACGGTCATCAAATACTGCCAGACCGCAATCGACCGGCGGCGGGATATTCTGCTGATCGAAGGCGCCGGCGGCATCATGGTGCCGCTCGACGGCGAACGCACCATCCTCGACGTGATGATGGCGCTGCAACTGCCGCTTATCCTGGTCGCCGGCAGCTATCTCGGCACCATCAGCCATACACTGACCGCGCTCGATGCGCTGTTCCGGCGCGGCATGCGGATCTTGGCGATCGTCGTCAGCGAGACGGACGGATCGACCGTGCCGCTCGACGATACCGTCGCGGCCATCGCGCGCTTTGCCGAACCGGTGATCGGGCTGCCGCGGCAGAAGCCAAACCAGCCGCCGCAACCGGGCGGCAGACCGAACAAGACGGCCGATGCTTTAGGCCGCATTTTCGGCCAATAGCCGTACCCTGCCGGGGGCCGAAAATTATTTGGCGAAGTAATGCACCTGCACCACGGTTTCCATTGTGCCTTCGAGATTGAACAGCGCGTGCAGAAGAAACGTCAGCAGCGTCGAGCCGCTGCGTAGACGCATCCAGCCCAAGAACAGGCCGATGACGAAAATCTGCAGCACGCCGGTCCAGTCATATTGCACGTGCAGGCTCGCCCACACCACGGAGATCGCAATGATCGCCGGCCACGCGAAGCGTTCCGAGCGCGCCCAGCCGCGGAACAGAAAGCCGCGGAACATGATCTCCTCGCCGGCCGGCGCGATCACGATGGCGCCGACTAGCATGGCCGGCAGCCAGCCTTCCGCGGCGGCCGTGGTGTAGGATTGCAGCTGAAATGTCGTCACCAGATCGCGGCCGCTCAGGTAGAGCGCACCGTCGCTGAGTGCGATCAGCCCGATGAGGCAAAGCACGCCGAGCGTCACGTCGCGCGCTTGCGGCCAGTGCAGCGCGAAATATTCGGTTTGCGGCGCGCGCCGCAGCCACACGGCGAACGCAAGCACGCCGATCGTGACCGGGTTGGAGATGAAAATGAACAGTGTGACCAGGATGCCGTCGAACGGCGTTTGCAGGACTGTGTTCCAGGTGCCGGCGTGCAGCCAGAGCAGCAGGCCAAAGCCAAGGAATTGCCCCGCCAGGAAGGCGAGAACGGCCCAGGCCAGCGTTGCCCAATAGCCCCAGATTTTCATCGCGGCCTCATCATTCCGGCGCGCGGGCCATAACCCGTGAACCCGGAATCCATAAACCACGATCGTTTAAAGAAACACTCCCACGCAAAACTGCGCGTCTGCGATCATGGATCCAGGGTGCGCCGCCTTGCGACGGCGCCCCGGAACGACGCCGAGTTACGGCACCAAGATCGAGGAACCCGTGGTGTTGCGGCCTTCCAGATCCTTGTGCGCTTTGACGGCATCCTTGAGCGCGTATTTCTGATTGATCGGGATTTTGACCGCACCCTTGCCGACCACGTCGAACAGATCGTTGGCGATGGCCAACAAATCCTCGCGCTTGGCGGCATAGGTGTTGAGAGTCGGGCGCGTGGCGAACAGCGAACCTTTGGTCTGCAGGATGTTGATGTTGAAGGCGTCGATCTGCCCTGAAGCGCTGCCATAGCTCACGAAATAACCGAGCGGCTTTAGGCAATCGAGCGATGCCGGGAATGTGGTCTTGCCGATACCGTCATAAATCACCTCGCACAACTTGCCGCCGGTGATTTCCTTGGTCCGCGCGGCAAAATCCTCGTCGCGATAGAGGATGGTGTGGTGACAGCCATTGGCCTTGGCCAGCGCGGCCTTGTCCTTGGAGCCGACCGTGCCGATGACATTGGCGCCGAGATGATTGGCCCATTGGCACAAGATTAGGCCGACGCCGCCGGCGGCGGCATGGACGAAGACGTTCATGCCTTTCTCGACCTTAAACGTGCGACGCACGAGATATTCCGCCGTCATGCCCTTGAGCATCATGGCGGCGGCCTGCTCGTAGGTGATATTTGCCGGCAGTTTCACAGCGCGGTCCGCCGGGACGTTGCGTTCGGAGGCATAGCATCCGAGCGCCACGACATAGCCGACGCGATCGCCCACCTTGAGGTCGGTGACGCCGGGACCGACGGCGGTTACCTCGCCGGCAGCCTCGTTTCCGGAAACAAAGGGCAGACCGACCGGAGAGGGATACATGCCCATGCGGAAATAGGTGTCGATGAAATTGACGCCGCAGGCGTGCTGCTTCACCCGCACTTGGCCCTGCCCCGGCGCCGGCAGTTCGATCTCCTCGTAAGTCAAAACCTCGGGCCCGCCCGTCTTATGCACGCGTACTGCCGCAACCATTTTCCTCTCCTTTGAACACGTTCGAATTATCGGTGAAAAAGCTCGGCCGGGATCATAGGCAGCCGGGCCTCGAACACAAGACGGTCAGCGGATGACCTCATACTCGTTGCGCGATAGTCCGCTTTCAGGATACTCGTTGCGCGATAGTCCGCTTTCAGGCGCCTTGACGGTCTTGAGTTTAAAACGAAGATTGCAGATAGCAGACCTTGAGGTGGTGATGAGACTTTGGCGTTGTCTTGCCGCGATCGGGCTGCTTTCGTTCGCAACAATGCTCGTCCTCGGCTCGAGACCGGGGATGGCGCAACCGCGCGCGCATGTCTACTTGTTTCGCGGGCTGGCTGACGTTTTCTCGCTAGGCATGGACACCTTGGCGGACGAACTTCGCAAGCGCGGCGTCGATGCCTCCTCGCACAGTCATAACGACTGGAAATCAATCGCCGATAAGGCCGCGGTGAACTACAAGGCCGGAAAGGAAGGACCGATCATCCTCATCGGTCATTCGCTCGGCGCCGATGCCGTCATGGAGATGGCCGACTATTTGGGCGACAATGGCGTCCCGGTGGCACTCGTGGTGCCGTTTGACGCGACGCAATCGTTTCCGGCACCAGCGAATGTCGCGCGTGTGCTCAACTTGACGCAGCGCGATTACGCCCACATGCGGCCGGGGCCGGGCTTCCGTGGATCGCTACGCAATGTCGATTTAAGCGGCGATCCGAACATCGATCATCTCAACATCGACAAGTCGCCGCGACTGCATGCCCAGGTGATCGGCGAGGTTCTCGCCATCGTCGGCGGACACCGCACGGCGCCGTCCAGCCATGCCGCAGCGACCACCAAAACCAGCCGCTGCGCCGCAATCGGTCAATCCGGCGCAAATACCCGACTGAGCGCGGAATTTGCCCGATCGCTTAAAGCCGGCATCAAGGCACAAAGCGGCCACGACCAATCTCCGCTCATCGTGCGCCCGAGACGTTGAGTACGGCGCCGCTGATATAGGATGCGGCATCGGAGAGCAGAAACATTATCGCTTCGGCGATCTCATCCGGCTCGCCCGGCCGGCCCATCGGAAGAGCGGCGTGATGCGTTCCAAGCGTCCAGGTTCATGGATTTCCGTCCTGGTCGGGCCCGGCCGGATTGCGTTGACCCGCACGCCCTCCTTCGCCATTTCGCGCGCCAGGCCGTTGGTGAGCGCGTCGACGCCGCCTTTGGCGGCGGCGTAGAACACATATTCGCCGGCGCCGCCGGTCACCGAGGCGATCGAGGACAACAGCACGATCGATCCGCCTTTGCCGCCCTGTGCCGTCGACATCCGCCGCACCGCCTCGCGGGCGCAGATCAGGCAACCGAACAGATTGATGTCGATCACCTCGCGAATGGTGTCGGCGGTGGCGAGATCAAGCCGCGAATTCTTGCCGCCGACGCCAGAGCTGTACACAAAATGCGTCACCGGACCGAGCGTGCGCGTCGTTTCGCCGAACACGCTCACGATGTCGTCTTCTTTCGACATGTCGCCCTGTAGCGTGGCGGCCTTGCCGCCGGATTTCTTCACCGCCTCGGCGACCTCTGCCGCGGCCTTGGCATTGCGGACGTAATTGATGGCGACGTCGTAGCCGCGTTCGCCGGCAAGCCGCGCCGTCGAGGCGCCGATGCCGCGGCTGCCGCCGGCGATGAGAAGGACAGGTCGTGGCACGGGCTACTCCCAAGTTACGGATGATGCCGGCGCAGAAAGCCGACGCCGACGAAATAGATCGCAAGTAGGCACAAACCTGCAAGGGCCCAGAATCCGGGCTGGAGATTGCGCGCCACGGCGAAGACGGCAAGCAGCGTCCACAAGATGAGCGCGGCCGTCGTCAAGGCGCGCAGATGCGCGATGCGCACCGGATGGACGACGTGAAACGGCACGAAAGTCAGCGCCGCAAGCGCCGCAAGCAGCCCGGCGCCGAGCCATGGCGTGGGTTTGAGCAGGAACAAATAAAACGCCGCCACGTTCCACAGCGCCGGAAAGCCACGAAAGTAATAATCGGAAGTTTTCATCAGCCGGTCGGCAAAATAGAGCGATCCGGTGACGACGATGAGGATGCCGAGCGGGATGGCGGTCGCTTGCGGCAATAGCCCGCTTGCGGCCAACGCAAAGGCCGGCACGAACACATAATTGAGAATATCGACCACGAGATCGAGCACGTCGCCCGACCAGCGCGGCAGCACGTCGGCAACGCGCAGCCGCCTTGCAAAAGTGCCGTCGACGCCGTCGATAAACAGTGCGATGCCCAACCACACGAACATTTGCGGCCAATCCGCACGCACCGCGGCAAGCAGGGCGAGCAACGCGCAGGCGGCGCCGCAAGCGGTGAAGACATGGACGGCAAACGCGGCCGCAGTCAGCGCCTTCGGCTCGCTTCTCGGTGCGGTTGGGTCCATAAGCTAAGTCTATACGTGAAAGTGAAATTCGTACCCAATCGTCCTGTTCTTATGAAATATTCGGCCTTAAATGAACGTGACCAGCAAGCCTTGTAGCGCCGAAGTCGCCGTGGTCGGCGGCGGACCAGCCGGTCTCGTCTGCGCGCTCGCGCTTAAAGCGGCCGCGGTGGACGCGATTCTGATCGCGCCGCCGGCAAAGCCTGACCACCGGACGACCGCGCTGCTTTCGGGTTCCGTCACCGCGCTGGAAACGCTGGGTGCGTGGCAAGCGTGCCTGCCCGATGCGGCAACGCTGAAAAAGCTCCGCATAATCGACGACACGCACCGGCTGTTTCGCGCACCCGAGGTTTTTTTCGACGCCGCGGAAATCGGACTGGAGGCGTTCGGTTACAATATCGAAAACCGGTATCTGATGGCCGCGCTTGAAGCCCGCGCCGCCGCGCTTAGATTGCCGCGCATCACCGCTCCGGCGCTTGCGATCAAGCCCGATGCGGACGGCGTTACGGTTGAATATACCGACGGGCAAGCTCGGGTCCGGCTCATCGTCGGCGCCGACGGCGCGCGATCGCTGGCCCGCGCGGCAGCCGGCATTGCCACGCGGCGGCGGAATTATCCGCAGACGGCGCTGACGCTCAATCTCGCCCACGCCCGGCCGCACGACGACACTTCGACCGAATTCCATACCGAGAGCGGCCCGTTTACGCTCGTTCCCCTGCCCGGTCAGCGTTCAAGCCTGGTTTGCGTCCTCGACGAGTCAAACGCTGCAAGATTGTCGGAGAAACCCGACGAGGCGCTTTCGGCTGAGATCGAGCGCCGTGCCCATTCGCTCCTCGGCGCGATGAACGTGGAATCCGGCCGCGGCGTCTTCCCGCTGGCAACCGAAACCGCAGACGCCTTCGCACGCACGCGGATCGCGCTGGTCGGCGAGGCCGCGCACGTGGTGCCGCCAATCGGTGCACAGGGTCTCAATCTCGGTCTTCGCGACGGCGCCACCCTTGCCGAAATCGTCGCCGATACGCGGCGTGAAAGTCTCGATATCGGCGCGCCCGATGTACTGGCGCGCTATGACCGACAGCGGCGCGCCGACGTGACCAGCCGAACCATTGCCGTCGACTTATTGAACCGGAGCCTGCTCACCGACTTTTTTCCAGCGCACGGCGCGCGCGGGATGTCGCTCTACCTCGTCGACCGTATCGGCCCACTGCGGCGCGCGCTAATGCGCGAGGGCGTGACGCCGGCCGCCTCGCAGCCGCGGCTGATGCGCGGCGAGATGGTGTGAGGAGCGCTATTTCCTAGGCAGCGCTGCCGACAAAAGCGGCTTGGCGAGGCTTTTCGATCATCCTACCGTTAGCTGTAAGGAATTCCTGGTACTCCTATGAAACTACCGCGTAATTTTTTCAAACCTCTGGCGATCGGCGCGCCGGCGCCGTTGCGCGAACTGCCGCTGCGGCTCGAACGCATGATTCATTTCGTGCCGCCGCATATCGAGAAAGTGCGCGCCAAAGTGCCGGAGTTGGTCGCCCAGGTCGACGTCGTGCTCGGCAATCTGGAGGACGCAATCCCGGCCGACGCCAAGGAGGCGGCGCGCTCGGGCTTTATCGAGATGGCGAAGTCGTGCGACTTCGGCGAGACCGGTTTGTGGACGCGCATCAACGCGCTCAATTCGCCCTGGGTGCTCGACGATATTTGCCAAATCGTCGCCGCCATCGGGCAAAAGCTCGACGTCATCATGTTGCCGAAGGTCGAGGGCGCCTGGGACATCCATTATCTCGACCAGCTGCTTGCCCAGCTCGAAGCAAAAAATGGCGTGAAAAAGCCGATCCTGATTCACGCTATCCTGGAGACGGCCGAGGGCGCCAATAACGTTGCCTCGATCGCAGTCGCCTCGCCGCGCATGCACGGCATCAGTCTCGGTCCCGCCGATCTCGCTGCTTCCCGCGCGATGAAGACGACGCGGGTCGGTGGCGGTCATCCCGAATACAAGGTGCTGGCCGATGCCGGCGCGCCCGATGCACCGCGGCCCGCTTACCAGCAAGATCTCTGGCACTACACCATCGCGAAAATGGTCGATGCTTGCGCCGCGGCGGGCATCAAGGCGTTTTACGGCCCGTTCGGCGATTTTGCCGACAGCGCGGCCTGCGAGGCGCAGTTCCGCAATGCTTTTCTGATGGGCTGCGTCGGCGCCTGGACGCTGCATCCGAACCAGGTGCCGATCGCCAAACGCGTATTCTCGCCGGACCCGGCCGAGGTCGCCTTTGCCAAGAAGATCATCGCCGCCATGCCGGACGGCAGCGGCGCGGTGATGATCGAAGGCAAGATGCAGGACGACGCGACCTGGAAACAGGCCAAAGTGTTGGTCGATTTGGCCGGGCTCGTCGCCGAGAAAGATCCCGAAATGGGACAGCGCTATGGGCTATGACGGGTGTTCCTCAAGCGCTAGGGCCTGCGGCATAATCGTTGCCTTATCACCCCTGTGAAGCGGTAAAATGCCTGCTGCGATGGAAAAGATTCGAAGCGCCAAGTACCAGATCGGCCAAGTCGTCCGGCACCGGCTCTATCCGTTCCGCGGCGTCGTGTTCGACATCGATCCGGTGTTCGACAATACCGAGGAATGGTACCAGGCCATCCCGGCCGACGCGCGGCCGCGCAAGGACCAGCCGTTCTATCACCTGTTCGCCGAGAACGAGGAGACCGAATACGTCGCCTACGTCTCGGAACAGAATTTATTGCCCGACGAAAGCGGCGAGCCGGTGCGACATCCGCAGGTCGCCGAAGTCTTCGTCAAGGACGGCAAAGGCCGCTATCGCCCGCGTTCGGCGATGATGCACTAAGGCACCCTCGCCCGCTCATTCCCGCGTACGCGGGAATCCAGATGAGATCGAACTCAGCATATCGAAATGGCCGGGTCCGGTATGAATCCCGGCCCCTGCCATCCGAACCATAATATTACTACTTCGCCGGTGCGCCTGCGGGCGGCGATGCGGCAGCGCCGGGCGCGCCTTGCTGCTGCTCGAGCTTTTGGCGTGCTTCGTCGGCGCGCCGCTGCAACTCGTCCTGCAGCTTCTTCTGCTGTTCCTCGAACACTTTCGGATCGGTCGGCGGACCGTCATAGGCCTTGGCGAAGTCGGTCAGCGGCAAAACGAGGCTGATCGGCTGGCCGGTCGAGTTGATGGCCTGGACCACGAGACCCTGTCCCTTCTTCATCTTGGCGATCATGTCGGCGGTGGCCTCGTAATCGGCCATGCAGCCATTGGTGAAGCAGATCACGTAAGGAGCGGTCATCGGCTGGTTCTGGTCGATGATCACGCGGGTGCCGTGGATGAGCTGCATGCCGAGCGGCAAGGTGACACGCAGGATCTTCTTCGGCTCGCCCTCCGGTTCGATCAGCACGGCGGCGACCACTGGCATGCCGGATTCGATGCGGGCGTCCTTGCCGGTGAAGCAGACCTGCTTGGAATTGGGATCGTTCTGGTTCTTGAGGCAGAACTTGGTCCACGGCGAATAGATCAATTGGACCGGCTGCTGCTCGCCTTGCGCCGGCGCTTGGGGCTGCGGCGCGGGTGCGGCTGGCGCCGCAGGTGCGGCCGGCTTTTTTGCGGCCGGCTTCGGCGCTTGCGCGAAAGCGAGCGAGCCGGACGCGATCTGCAGGCCCACGGCAAGCGCCGCAGTGAGCACCGCCATCTGGCCCACTTTTTTGGCTGATCCTTTAGCGATGGCGGCGAGCGTGCGGCCCACCGGCCGAGCCGGCGCCGACGCGTTGCAATAGTTCATGAGATGCAGTTCCTCTTTCGTGCCGCCACCGGCAACCCGAGCCAGATCGAAGCGAGCTGGTCGAAGTGCCTGGTAAGACTTGATGTCAATGATCCGAAATCGCTACAAGCCGGCACTCGCTGCCGCGCCGTCCCCCGCGGGACGGTCAATCGACGCAGAATACGGCAACACCGTGACCCCTTATCGCCCCTAGGCCCGGCCCAATAGCGCAATTGCGCGGCCAGATAAAGCCCGCGCTCGGAACCGCGCTACAGGCCGACGCGGCGCCTGGGGCGGAGAGCCACTGCTGCGCTCCATGCTACATTCGTGGGCAGTCGACCAAATCGCGCTAAGCGCGGTCCCCCGAGGAAGCCCTGCGAACCGTCGGATCTCGAATGCTGGCCGCGTGCAGCGGCGCTCAGTTGCTGGCGGCGATGCTGCTCGGCCTGGCGCCCTCGGCAATTGTGGAGCCAACGGCGACCGCCGCTGCCGATGCTACTGCCACGCCCGCTATAGCGATGCACGGCGCACCGGCGCTGGCGGATGACTTCACGGCGCTGCCTTACGTCAATCCCGACGCGCCGCTAGGCGGCCGGCTGATCGAGGGCGTGCTCGGTACGTTCGACAGTCTCAATCCGCTGATCGTCCAGGGTCTCGCCGTGCAGCCGGTGCGCGGCTATGTCATCGAGAGCTTGATGGCGCGCAGCTACGACGAACCGTTCACGCTCTACGGATTGTTGGCCCGAACGGTCGAGACCGACGCGGCGCGGAGCTACGTCACTTTCACACTCGATCCGGCGGCGCATTTTTCCGACGGCACGCCAGTGACCGCCGAGGACGTGGTGTTCTCCTGGCGGCTGTTGCGAGATCACGGCCGGCCCAATCACCGCACCTATTATTCCCGGGTGGCCAAGGCGGAAATTCTCGGCCCGCGCAGGGTGAGGTTCGATTTCGTCGATACCAGCGACCGCGAATTGCCGCTGATCCTCGGCCTGATGCCGGTGCTTCCGGAACACGCCATCGATGTCGCGTCGTTCGAGAAATCGACCTTGGCCAAACCGATCGGCAGCGGTCCCTATGTCGTCGTCGCCGTCGATCCGGGGAAAAGCGTCACCTTCAAGCGCGATCCCAACTATTGGGGCCGCGCGCTTGCGATCAATCGGGGCCTGTGGAATTTCGACGAACTGCAATTCGATTTCTATCGCGACGACAACGCCTATTTCGAAGCGTTCAAGGCCGGGCTTTACGACGTGCGCAGCGAAACCGATCCGACGCGCTGGCAGACGGGCTACGATTTTCCGGCCGCACGCGACGGCCGCGTCGTCAAGGAAACGTTCCGCAGCGGGTTGCCGAAATTCGCGTCCGATTTCGTGTTCAACACGAGGCGGCCGATCTTCGTCGACATCCGCGTGCGCCAGGCGATCGCATTGCTGTTCGATTTCCAATGGGTCAATCGCAATTTCTTCTACAATCTGTATCGCCGCAGCGCGAGCTTCTTCGACGACAGCGAACTGTCGGCCTACCAGCGCCCGGCGGATCAACAGGAGCGAGCCCTGCTCGCGCCTTATCCGGACGCAGTGCGCGCCGACGTGCTCGACGGCACCTGGTCGCCGCCCGTCACCGACGGTTCGGGCCGCGACCGCGCTACGCTGCGCCGCGCGCTCGGACTGCTCGAAGCCGCAGGCTTTGAGCTCAAGGGCACGACGCTGCGCGATCGCGCCACTGGGCGGCCGTTCACGTTCGAAATCATGGTGACCAACCGCGACGACGAACGGCTGGCGCTCGCTTTCTCCGCCATGCTGGCGCGCGCCGGCATCGCCGCCCAGGTTCGTCTCGTCGATTCCGTGCAATACGAAGAACGCCTGGCGTCGTTCGATTTCGACATGATCGAATACCGCTGGGACGAGTCGCTGTCGCCGGGCAATGAGCAAAGTATTTACTGGAGCTCGGCGGCGGCGGACGAACAGGGCTCGCGCAACTACATGGGCGTCAAGAGCGTTGCGGTCGACGCGATGATCGCAGCCGTGTTGCGCGCCCGCACGCGGCCCGATCTGGTCGATGCGGTACGTGCGCTCGACCGCGTGCTGATTTCCGGTTCATACGTGGTCCCGTTATTTTATCTTCCCGAGCAATGGGTGGCGCGCTGGAGTTCCATCCGGCATCCGGCGCGGACGTCGCTATTCGGCTACCTGCCGGAAACCTGGTGGCGGCAACAACCGGCGAAGACTCTGCAATGATGCGCAGCGTTACGATACGCCGATGATTCTCGGCGCACCCACAGGCGTGGCGAACGCGGCGGCGCAAGCGCAGAGCCGCATCACGCTCGACGACTTGTTTCGTCGTGCAGCGACGCGGCGGCCGGGCGCGATCGCGCTTACCGATACGCCGAACCGGCAAGCCTTTACCGACGGCGTGCCGCTGCGGCTGACCTACGCCGAGGCTGACCGCATGATCTCGGCGATCGCCGGCCGGCTGCGCCGCATGGGGCTGCCGACCGATGCGATCGTCGGCATCCAGATGCCGAATATCGTCGAGCAGGTCTTGACCTTTCTCGGCGTGCTGCGCGCCGGATTGATCGCGGCGCCGC
This sequence comes from uncultured Alphaproteobacteria bacterium, assembly GCA_963780925.1. Classification (GTDB taxonomy): domain Bacteria; phylum Pseudomonadota; class Alphaproteobacteria; order Rhizobiales; family Xanthobacteraceae; genus BOG-931. Next base: position 69,004 of record CAWAEV010000028.1, read on the forward strand.
TGCCGCTGTTGTGGCGCCGCGCCGATGCCGTCACCGCGCTGGCGCGGCTTGGCGCCAAGGCGCTGATCGCTTGCCGCCGCGTCGGCGATTGCGAACATTGTCAATTGGCCATGCACGTCGCCGCCGAGGTGTTTTCGATCCGCTACGTGTGCGGCTTCGGCGCCAACCTGCCCGACGGCGTGGTGGCGCTCGACGATCTATTCACCGCGGCGAAGCTCGATCCCGTGCCGCCGCTCGAGCGCGATGCCAATGCCGGCGCGCATCTTGCGGTGACGACGTTCGAGGTCGGCGAGGATGGGCCGGTGCCGGTGGCGCGCCGCCATCTCGAACTATTGGCCGGCGGATTATGCGCGCTGTTGGAAGCTGGGCTCGAACAGGACGCCAGCATACTGTCAGCCATTGCGCCTGCCTCGTTCGCCGGCATCTGCCTGACGCTGGTGCCCTGGCTCCTGACCGGCGGCACGCTGTCGCTGCATCACCCGTTCGATGCCGAGGTCTTCGCGCGCCAGCGCCGCGACGAGCGCGCCGGCACGCTGATCCTGCCCGCCGCGGTGGCGTTTCGCCTCGCCGAGACCGGGCTGTTCGCGCGCGAAGGGCCGACGACGGTGCTCGCCGCATGGCGCGCGCCGGAGCGGCTTGCGGCGAGCGCAGAATGGCCCGAGCGCGACGCGGTCCTCGTCGATGTGCCGATTTTCGGCGAGGCGGGCTTTGTCGCGGCGCGGCGCGGCTTGGGCGGCCGGCCGCTGCCGATCCCGCTCGGTCCGATCGTCGCGCCGCGCGAGGCCAAAGACGCGGTGGCGGTCGTCGAACTCGCCGAGTCTGAAACCAACACTTTGGCGCTGCGCGGCCCGATGGTGCCGCGGCACGTGTTTCCGCCGGGCATCGAGCGCTCCGATCAACCGCATTTCGAGATCGCCCGCGACGGCTTTGTCGATAGCGGCTATCCGGTGCAAATCGATCCGGTGAGCAAATGCCTCACCGTCACCGGACCGCCTTCAGGCATCGTCAATGTCGGCGGTTACCGTTTTCCGCTGTGCACGCTCTTGGCCACGATCGGCCGCATCGACGGCGGTGCGGCGCTCGCCGCGCTGCCCGATCCGCTGACCGGCCAGCGCCTGGTCGGCACCGCCGCCGATCTCGGCGCCATGGCGGCAGCGCTGGAAGCGCTCGGCGTCAATCCGCTGGTCACGGCGGCCTTTGGCGAGCGCGGCGAGCAGGTTTTGCGCGAGGCGGTCGCCGGATAAGCGCCGCGCCCGGCGTCTCAGGCTCGTCCCAGGCAGTGCGTTGACGGGACATTAACAGCGCTTTGGCATGCTCAAGGCTGCCGTTATCCGTAAAAGTCCGTAACCGCGTACCATGGCGCTGCAAGGTCCGTTCGCCGTTATTGCCGACAGCCCAGCGCCCGAGGTTGTCGACGCGTTGCGTGCGGCTGGCGCCTTTCCGATCATCGAAACGACCTGGAGCGACGCGCCGAGCGCGCTCGCAGCCGTCGAGCCCGAGGCGATCATTCTCGCCGATGCCTGCCCGGACCGTTCGCGCGCCGCGGCGCTTGCGGACTTGTTGGGCGAGCAGCGGCAGGAGGGCTCCGGCCTGTTTATGCCGGTTATCGCGCGCAGCCGCGACGACGGCGCGCCGTCGATCCCGGACGCATTCGCTATCGCCGCCAATGCGCCGCCGCAGCGGCTGGTGCGGCGGCTGTCGACGGCGCTGCGCATCCGCACGCTGCACGGCACCGTGTTGCGCCGCATGCGCACGCTGGCTTCGCGCGGCGAACAGCTGCCGGAACTGTCGACCGCCGATCCGCTCGACGAAGCCAGCGTGCTCGTCGCCGGGCGCGGCCGCTCCTATCCGGGCCTGTCGGTCGCAGTCGGCGAGCGGGTCGGCGTGGTCGGCGCGCTCTCCGTCGAAAGCGCCGCGCGCGCGCTCAATGTCCGCGACATCGACGGCATGGTGATCGGCGACGGCTTTAGCCCCAAAATCGTCGAGGCGCTGTTGACGGTGCTGGCCGAGGACGTGCGCTTTCGCGACCTGCCGGTTGCCGTGCTCGGCGGCCATCCCGCGACGATCGAACCGTTTGCCATCGAGCTCGCCAATCTCGAACGTATTTCCGAAGGCCCACAACGGCTTGTCGAGCGTTTCTTGCCTTATGTGCGAGCTCACGCATTCAGCCAAAGGCTCAAGCGGATGCTCAAATCGCTCGACGCCAAAGGCATGCTCGATCCCGACACGGGGCTGCTTGCCCATGACGCGTTCTGGCGCGATCTCAACCGCGCCGTGGACGACGCCGAAAAACGTGGCGTGGGGCTTTCGATCGCGCGCTTCTCGTTCGAGCGCCACGACCGCCGTTTCATCCTCGATGCCGCGCGGCTGGTCGGCCGGCTGATGCGCCAGGTCGATTTCGCCTGCCGGGAAGCCGACAATTCCATTTTCGCGGTGTTCACCGAGACCGATCTGGGCGCCGCGCATATCGTGGCGCGCCGGATCGCCAGCGTGCTCAAGAACACCATGCTGGCGCCGGAGGCCAAAAAGGGCGGCATCGATACCGCAGTCACGCTCGCCACTTTGAAGCCGACCGACAGCATCGATTCCCTGATCGCGCGGGTCGTGGGCGAAACGGCTGCCGGCTGATTTTGATCCGCTCATTCCCGCGAAGGCGGGAATCCAGCGCTGGGCCCCCGCTTGCGCGGGGACGAGCGGACAGCGGTAGGGCGGTTTCCAGCGCCTTTGCATATGCGCTAGGCTGACACCGTTCGAATCGAAGGTTTTCCGATGGCCGATCCTGCCGAGGCGCGCGCTGCCGTCCATGTCGACGTGGTGTCCGATGTCGTCTGCCCGTGGTGCTACATCGGCAAGCGCCGGCTCGAAGGTGCCATCGCGCTCACGCCCGACGTCGACGTCACCATCAATTGGCGGCCGTATTTCCTCAACGACTGGATCCCGCGCGACGGCATCGACCGGCAGACCTATCTGGAGACCAAATTCGGCTCGGCCGAACGTTACGCGGTGATCGCCGAGCGCATTGTCGCCGCCGCGGCGATGGAAGGCCTCGTCTATAATCCCGACCTGATCGGCCGGCAGCCCAACACGCTCGACTGTCATCGCCTCATCTTGTGGTCGCGCAGCGCCACCGATCCGGGGCGCATGAAGCAGCGGCTGATGGAGCTGTATTTTGCCGAAGGCGCCGATCTCACCGATCCCCGGGTGCTGATCCAGGCCGCCGTCGATTGCGGCATGGACGGCGAGCTGGTGCGGCGGCTGTTGGCCAGCGACGCCGACGTCGATCGCATCGAGACCGAAGCCACCAACGCCAAGGAAGCCGGCATCGACGGCGTGCCGTGCTTCATCTTCGGCTCGAGCGTCATCGTCACCGGCGCGCAATCGCCGGAATATCTCGCCAGCGCCATCGAGCGCACCTCGGGACGGCATACGAGGATGCGGGCGTAGCGCCTTCCGTTCCCGCGGCGCGATCGCGCGCGAGTGTTGTCAAACAGCGATGATTTCTTTTCCGTCATCCTCAGGCGCGAGCGGAGCGAGCCTCGAAGGATGGCGGCCGAGGAGTCCTCGGGCCGTCACCCTTCGAGGGCCGCTTCGCGGCCACCTCAGGGTGACGGATCGGGCTCCGTGTTACGTCCAGCGATTTTCGTTTCGTACTGATCGAAAAATAAGGGAAGCGGAACGCCGGCAAACGCAGGCTAACACCTCCCGCACGCAAACACGGCGCGCGGGTCGCGCCACGGAAAGGCGGCTTGCGCCGCCCCGTCCGCTCTTCGGGCGCGCTCGCCTGCCGGCGTTCCACCACGGCTCTGCCCAAGGGGTGTTAGTCACCCTTGGTGCGACCCGGGCCAGGTTTCGTGGGACTTGGTCCAACGGGCGTTACCCGCCTTCGCCTTTCCCAGTCCAGTGAGCACCTCACGCGCCGGTCGTAGTGCTGGCAGACATGATGCCCGGGCCGCCCGGGGAGCGAAGCTGATGAGGCTTCGCCCGCGGGCACCGCACTCGCCCCTCTCCGCCCGGCATCACCCGGACGGCGTCCCTTCAGGGCGAGATTTGATTTGCACTATGTAACGGAATTAGGGACGATTGTCAAGACATAATTCCCGAACGTGTGACAATATTTGTTGCACTGCACCCCAGGAAGTGCGCGCCGGGATCAACCAAACCTCAACGATATGGGGGCCAAAATGACCGAGACATTCAGGCGACATCGCCTATGACGAAAGACTTAGTGACCGAAGACCTGGTGCAAAAGCTCTCGCCGCACATCGCCCCGGCGGGTGCCAAAGACATGTCGGCGCCCTGCCCCAAATGCCGCGCCGCCATGGTCTATGTGACGGCGCTGCCGCACCCCTACGCTCCCGAGATGCGGCGCACCGTGTTTCTCTGCTCGCCCTGCAATCAGACCCGGAATTATTCGCTGTCGGCAGCCATGGCCGAGGCCTACGCCGCGCTGTTCGCGCCGCCGTCCGAACCGGCCACCCCGATGCGTGAGGCGCCGTAGTCATTCGGTTGACGGCCGGACCCGTCCGTTTATCCGCGATACGCCGCGGCAGCGTCGTCGGCCGCTTGCGTGAGCGACACGCCGCATTCGCCGCAGCGGTAGATATGCAGGTCCGGCAGGCCCTCGGATCGCGGCGCGATGCGCGCCAGGTGCATCGCCCGCCCGCAGTTCGGGCAGGCCGGCCCGGCCGTGACCGGATAGCCGGCGGGCCGCAACGAATTCTGTATTGCCAACATGATGGACCTCACTTGCGCGCTTTCCGGCGCATTCTCAAACGTATGTTTGAAATTCAAACGCCTGTTTGAGACGCGGTCGCGCCCGAAATAAGGAGATTTTGGGGTTTTGCGCGGGGGCGAAAGGTCGCAGGATCGTAGATCATAGCCAGGATGGGCGACCCGCCTTCGCTCGTTCTGCGAGCTTCGGCGGGTATCAGTCCGCAGAAGCGCCTTAGCCCACCTACCCTCGTTTTCGTATCCGTGTCGTCAGTCCGTAGGCAACGGCGAGCCCTGCCACGATGGCGCCCCACAGCGCGGTGTAGCCGCCGCTTAAGTCGTGAACGAGGCCGAGCAGCGGCGGCGCGCCGATGATGCCGAGCTGATTGATCGCCATGGCGGCGCCGAGCGTGAGCCCGACTTTGTCTGCCGGCGCCGTTTCGGCGAGATAGGCGACCCATGGCCCGTACCAGCCGAGCCCGAAGAAACCGAGCCAGGCGGCGAGCACCGCGAGCGTCGGCTCCGGCGTTTGCGGCGGCACGAATACTAAAAGCAAAACGCCTCCGGCGACCGCAATCATGCTTAAGGTGAGCAGGCGAAAGCGCCCGCCGGGCGTGCGGTCGCTCCACGCGGCGAGCCCGATGCGGCCGGCGACGCCCGCCGCCTGCGCCAGCGATAAAAACAAGGCGCCATGGGTGAGCGGAATATGCGCGTGGTCGCGCAGATAAAGCATCAGCCAAGTGAGGATGCCGTATTGCGCGCTCACCAGCGCGAGACCCGCCGCCATCGCATTGCGCATCCAGGACTGGCGCAGCAATCCGGCAACCGCCGCGAAGGTCAAGCCCGCGCGTTTGGGGCCGGCATCGGCGAGTTCGGGCGGCGGACGATAGATCAGCGCAAAGGTAAGCCCGCCGCATAGCGCGGCCGCCGCGCCGGCCATAAACGCGGCGCGCCAGCTCCACGCCGCCGCGACCGCCGGCAAAATCGCCGCCGCCACCGCGCCGCCCAACGGCAGTCCGGCCTGGCGAATGCCCATCGCGAGGCCAAGCCGCTCGCCGCGAAACCAGGCCGAGACCGATTTACTGCCGCCGGGCTGCGTCGTTGAGTAGCCGAGCCCGACGACAAATAGCCAAAGCAACAGCACGGCGAAATTGCCGCTCGTCGCCGCGAAGACAAGCGCGCCGCCGCCGATCGCCGCGCCGACGCCGATGATCGCCCGTTCGCTCTTGCGGTCGAGCAGATCGCCGACGAACAGCAGCGAGAATGTCGGCGCGGCATAGCTTGCCGTGATCAGCAAGCCGGTCTCGGCGGCGGACAGCTTGAAATCCTGTTGCAGGAAGCCGGCGAGCGCGGCAACGCCCAGCATGGCAAACGATGCGGAGGCTTGCGCAAAAGTCGCCGCGCCCAGAACGAGCCAGCGATACGCGGTTTTCGGCGTTGCGGCGTTGCAGCGACCATCGTTGTCGTTCTACCTCTCTCGATGGAAAGAGGCGAATTCAGCTCACGCCGCCGTTCCTGCTTCCCCTATGCGCGCGCCGCGCTGCGGCTCGACCGCCGCTCGGTCTATCTCATGCGCGGGCCGTCACGCGAGGACCGGGAGCACAGCATCGCCGCGGTGGAGGAGCTGCGCTACTGGGTGACGTTTCGGTCGCTGCGGCAGGATTCGTAGGGTGGGCTGAGCGAAGCGAAGCCCACCCGTGGAAGCAAAGACGTGAGCTCGGCGCTTCGCGCCTTAAGCCCACCCTATGTTCGCTAAAGCGCCCGGTATGGGATCAGCGAGCGGCTGATAGGAACATCATGCTTGATGCCGAGCGATTCTAACATCGTGCGAACGGTCCGTTCAGCATCCGCATTCGCAGCAGGGCCTACAAGAATTTGGCCTATCGAGTGTTGTTTTCGGACCAGCATGTTGTACGGGATGTATGGCACGATTTCCGCACCTCGTATCCTCGTTTTTATGTATGGTCGTAATTTATCGTGCATACCGAGAATGATCAGTCGCACCTCTTGTTCGTGACCGTATGCGGGGTGCTTAGAAGTTAGGCAATTCCAGATCAACGGCGACGCGATAACGGCCCGCGCTAAGTCTTGCATGAAGGGAATTCCAATATTCTTGTTTGCCAGCATATCCCTGTGTGCATTTGCGGCATCCAAAAATATTTCTTCCGCCTTTTCGATTGCTCTTTCATGCCGGTGACTAGCCTCTTCGAGGTCATAGACGACCGGACTAACAAACGCGGCCTCATTCGGCTTCATGTTAGTCGTATTCTCGATTTCAAATAGGTGAGGAGCGAGGCCGATAGCGACGCCCCTACCATTGTCCGCGTAAGCGCGCCACTGCCCAGATCGTCGGAGGCCCGGCTGAAGCTACCAATGAAATATTCCAGGGCCCTTGAGAAATTATCGAGGCGCATGAAATCCGCCAAGCAATCCAAAAACAACGCCACTCGGCCATCTTTGCCGGGCTTCCTCAGTCGAATTACGTCACGGCACAGCTCGATGCCATGCTTGATCTCACTCGGATCGTTCATATGGCGGAAATCTGTGAACCAGACGCTTTCGCTTTCTATAATGCCTTTCAGTCCGGTAACGGTCGTATAATGATACAGAGTCTCGCCGATTTTGTTGGTCTCTTGTTCCTTTTTTAGTTCGCCATCAACCCATAGGTCGTATTCAGCGATCGCGCGCTGTAACTCACTTGGCGGACTCATTGTTTCCCCGCTCAACTGCCTAAGTCCTTCACCAACGTCGTACCCGCGGTCCAGTTGTAGCTCCGCGCGCCTCTGAGCCGCTACCGGTCACGCCGCCTTCTTCCCCTTCTCCGCAATCCCGACCAGCGTGCGCAAAATCTCCGTCGCGCCCTTGAGCCGCTCCTCCGCCGTGTCCCATTCGTCGAAGAACACGACTTTCTGGTCGGGCCGCACCCGGGCGCCGACCGGGTGTTTGGCGATGTAGGAAATCAGCCCCTCGGGATTGGCGAAGATGTTGTCGCGGAACGACAGCACCGCGCCTTTGGGGCCGACTTCGATCTTCTCGACATTGGCGCGCCGGCACAGCGATTTGATGGCGACGATCTGCAACAGGTACTCCACTTCTTCCGGCAAGTGGGCCGAAGCGGTCGACCAGCTCGGCGCCGAAGGCTTCGATGTCGCGGTCGGTCTCGATCTCGGAGAGCCGGCGGTAGAGCGCAAGCCGCACCGGCAGGTCGGTGACGTAGTCTTCGGGGATCAGCACCGGCGTGCCGATGGTGATCTGCGGCGACCATTTGTCGGCGACCGGCGCGGATATGCCGGCCTTCATCGACAGCACCGCCTCTTCCAGCATCTGCTGATAAAGCTCGAAGCCGACTTCCTTGATGTGGCCGGACTGCTCGTCGCCCAAGAGATTGCCGGCGCCGCGGATGTCGAGATCGTGCGAGGCGAGCTGAAAGCCGGCGCCGAGCGTGTCGAGCGATTGCAGCACTTTGAGCCGGCGCTCGGCCTGCGGCGTGATCTTGCGCCCGGCGGGCAGCGTGAGCAGCGCATAGGCGCGCAGCTTGGCGCGGCCGACGCGGCCGCGCAGCTGATAGATCTGCGCCAGCCCGAACATGTCGGCGCGGTGCACGATCAGCGTATTCGCGGTCGGGATGTCGAGGCCGCTCTCGATGATGGTGGTCGAGAGCAGCACGTCGAATTTGCCGTCGTAGAACGCGCCCATGATGTCTTCGAGCGCGGTGGCGGGCATCTGGCCGTGCGCGACGGCGACGCGCACTTCCGGCACGGCCTTGTCGAGGAAGCTCTTGGCGTCGGCCAAATCCTCGATGCGCGGGCAGACATAGAACGCCTGGCCGCCGCGATAGCGCTCGCGCAGCAAGGCCTCGCGCACCACCACCGGATCGAACGGCGAGACGAAGGTGCGCACGGCGAGCCGATCGACCGGCGGCGTGGCGATGATCGACATGTCGCGCACGCCGGACAACGCGAGCTGCAAGGTGCGCGGGATCGGGGTGGCGGTCAGCGTCAGCACGTGGACTTCGGCACGCAGCTGCTTGAGCTTCTCCTTATGCGCGACGCCGAAATGCTGCTCCTCGTCGACGACGATCAAGCCGAGGTCTTTGAATTTGATGTTCTTGCCGAGCAGCGCATGGGTGCCGATGACGATGTCGACGGTGCCTTCGGCGAGGCCTTTTTTGACGGCGGCGAGCTCCTTGGCCGACACCAGCCGCGACGCCTGCGCGACGTGGACCGGGTACCCCTTGAGGCGATCGGAAAAAGTCTTGAAATGCTGGCGCGACAGCAGCGTGGTCGGCACCACGACCGCGACCTGCTTGCCGTTCATGGCGGCGATGAAGGCGGCGCGCAACGCCACTTCGGTCTTGCCGAAGCCGACGTCGCCGCAGACGAGCCGGTCCATCGGCCGGCCGGAGGACAGATCGTTGTTGACGGCGGCGATCGCCGCCTCCTGGTCGTCGGTCTCCTCGTAAGGGAAGCCGGCGCAGAATTCGTCGTAAAGCCCGGCGCCGACCGCAAGCCGCGGCGCCTCGCGCAGCTGCCGCTCGGCGGCGACCTTGATCAGTTCGCCGGCGATTTCGCGGATGCGGTTTTTCATCCGCGCCTTGCGCGTCTGCCACGCCGTCGAGCCGAGGCGATCGAGCTCGGCGCCGGCCTCCTCCGAGCCGTAGCGCGACAGAAGCTCGATGTTCTCGACCGGCAGGAACAGCTTGTCGCCGCCGGCATAATGGATTTCGAGGCAGTCGTGCGGCGCGCCGGCGGCTTCGATGGCGCGCAAGCCCGACGAAGCGGCCGATGCCGTGATCGACGTGGACGACGAGATCGCCGGCGGCGAGGCTCGTCACCTCGGCGATGAAATTGTCGGCGCGCTTGGATTGCCGGCGCGGTGCGAACCAGCCGCTCGCCCAAAATGTCCTGCTCGGTGATCAGCGCCGATGTCGGCGGTCGCGAATCCGGATTCGAGGCCAAGCACCGCGAGCGCCACTTGCGGACGCGGCAAAGCGAGCGCGGCCGGCCACGACGCGACATTGCGCGAGATTGAGAAGGCCGTGCTCGGCAAGCACATGCGCCATGCGCTCGCGCGAGCCTTCGCTCCACAGCGCGATCACCGCGCGCTTGCCGGCGGCTTGCAGCAAATGCACGTGCTTGCCGACCGCTTCGAACACATTGGCGCCGGGGGTTGCGCGTTCGGCAGCGAAATTGTGGCCGGCGTGCGCGCCGACTTCGATGACGTTGGGCTGTTCCGGGGTCGCGAACGAAGTCAGCCGCGCCAGCGCGGATTTATCGAGCCGCGCGCGCCATTCGGCTTCGGCGAGATAAAGCCGGTCCGGCGGCAGCGGCTTATAGGGCGCGCCAGCGCCGGCATGATCGAGCGCTTCCTTGCGCGCCTGATAGTAATCCTCGATCTGCGCCAGCCGCTCGTGCGCGGCTTCCTCGGCCAGCGGCTCGATGGCGATCGGGCTGCCGTCGACATAATCGAACACCGTTTCCATGCGTTTATGGAACAGCGGCAGCCAATGCTCCATGCCGGCATGGCGGCGGCCTTCGCTGACGGCTTCGTAGAGCACGTCGTCGGGCCCGGCCGCGCCGAAGGCCGCGACATAGCCGGTGCGGAAGGCCCGGATGGTGTCGCTGGTGAGCTGGAACTCCGCCATCGGGACGAGATCGAGCGCGCGCAGGTCGGCATTGGTGCGCTGGGTCTCCGGATCGAAGCTGCGGATCGATTCCAGCGTGTCGCCGAAGAAATCGAGCCGCACCGGCTCGTCCATGCCCGGCGCGAACAGATCGACGATGCCGCCGCGCACGGCGTAATCGCCCAACTCGCGAACAGTGGCGGCGCGGTTGAAGCCGTTGAGATCGAGCCAGGCGGTGATGCCGGCCATCGGCAGGATATTGCCGGGCGCCGCCGAGAGCGACTGCTTGGCGATGAGATCGCGCGCCGGCACCCGCTGCAGCGCGGCATTGACGGTGGTCAGGAGAACGGCCGGATGCTCGCGGCCGGTTACGCGGGCGAGCCGCGCAAGCGTCATCACGCGCTGCGCCACCACGGCGGCGTGCGGCGACACCCGGTCGTAGGGCAGGCAATCCCAGGCCGGGAATTCCAGCACCTCGATGTCGGGGGCGAAGAAGGCGAGCGCGCGCGAGAGCGTGGCCATGCGCGGACCGTCGCGGCAGACCACCGCAAGCGAAATCGCCGGCGGTTTGGCGACCGGAGGCGATAGCGCGGGCGAGATCGGCCAGCACCAAGCCTTCGGCGCCGTCGGCGATGCCGGCGAGCGTCAGCACCCGCCCCGGCGATAGCCGCTCGGCCGGCGATTTGAGCAGCGCGGGATGGGGGACCTGCGGCGCCATTTACGCTTTTGGCTCCGCCGCAGTCTGAACATGAAAGCCGATCAGCTGCCGCAGCACCGCGGTGTCGTAATCCGCGGGCACGCTCTCGGCGCCGACCACCCAGGCGTACAGCGCGGCATTGGGCACTTCGATCAGCCGCTCGAAATCGTCGAGCGAAGACTCGTCGAACTTGTCGATATAGGCGTCGGCGAAACGGCCGACGATCAGATCGGTCTCGCGCACGCCGCGCCGCCAGGCCCGGAACAACAGCCGGCGGCGGCGCACATCCAGTCCTTGGCTCGAACGTTCCGTCATCGTCGTGCCCGTGATTTGCCAAACGCCAAAAGCCCGGACGTGCCGGGCGAGCGGTATATAGAGGGCGGAGGCCGGATGTCAGCGGCTCTTGACCATGATCCGTCATCCTGAGGTGGCCGCGTAAGCGGCCCTCGAAGGATGCGGCCCGAGCGCCCGGGCCGTCGCCCTTCGAGGCTCGCTGAGCTTGTCATCGGGCCGGCCACTTCGGGCCGGACCCGTTGGCTCGCACCTCAGGGTGACGGGACTATGCTACGTGCATGCGCCCGCCGATCCTCAATCCGCTGTTCGCGTCGCTGTCGGCTCTCCCCGGCATCGGGCCGAAGCTGGAGAAGTTGTTCGGCCAGCTTTTGGCGCGCGACGGCGAGCCGGCCCGCGTCATCGATCTGTTGTTTCATCTGCCGACCGGATTTGTCGACCGGCGCAACCAGCCGAAGCTCTCCGACGTCGTTCCCGACACGGTGGTGACCGTTGCGGTCACCGTCGACCGGCACCGGCCGCCGCCGCCGAACCGGCCGCGCGCGCCCTACAATATCGATACGTCGGACGACACCAACACGCTGATGATCACCTATTTCAACGCGCGCCGGGATTATCTGGAAAAACAGTTTCCCGAAGGCGCGCTGCGCTATGTGTCGGGCACCGCGACGCTCTATGACGGCCATCTGCAGATGGTGCATCCCGACCGGGTGGTCGATGCGGCGGGATTTGCCAAGCTGCCGCTCATCGATCCGGTCTATCCGCTCACCGAAGGGCTGCACCCGAACCAGGTGCGCAAGGCGCTGGATCTGGCGCTCGAGCGGCTGCCGGCGCTGCCGGAATGGCAAGATGCGGAATGGCTCAAGCGCAATGACTATCCGAGCTTTGCCGACGCCTTGCGCACGCTGCATCGCCCGGCAGCGCCCGAGGATATCCAACCGGACAGCGCGGCCTGGTCGCGGCTTGCCTATGACGAATTGCTGGCGAGCCAGCTCGCGCTCGCGCTGCTGCGCGCGCATATGCGCACGCGCGCCGGCCGCGGCAGCGCTGCCGAGGGTTTGCTGCGGGCGCGGATCGTCAAGGCCCTGCCCTATGCGCTCACCCCGTCGCAAACCCGCGCGGTCGGCGACATCATCGCCGATCTGGCGCAGCCGCAGCGCATGCTGCGGCTACTGCACGGCGACGTCGGCTCCGGCAAAACGGTGGTGGCGCTGCTCGCCGCCGCGCACGTGATCGAGGCCGGCCGGCAGGCGGCCTTTATGGCGCCGACCGAAATTCTGGCGCGGCAGCATTTCGCCACCATCGCGCCGCTGGCCAAGGCCGCCGGCATCCGGCTCGCCATCCTCACCGGGCGCGAGCGCGGCCGCGAGCGCGAGGACATTCTCTCCGGGCTTGCGGCCGGCGATATCGATCTCGTCGTCGGCACGCACGCTTTATTTCAGGAGAACGTGGCGTTCCGCGATCTCGCTCTGGCGATCGTCGACGAGCAGCACCGTTTCGGCGTGCACCAGCGGCTCGCGCTGGCGCGCAAGGGCGATGCGGTCGATCTTCTGGTGCTCACGGCAACGCCGATCCCGCGCACGCTGGTGCTGACTTATTTCGGCGACATGGACATTTCGGAACTGCGCGAGAAACCGGCCGGCCGGCAGAAGGTCGATACCCGCGCGGTGCCGCTGGATCAGACTTAGCGAAGTGATCGACGCGGTGGCGCGCGCGCTCGATGCCGGCCGCCGCGTCTATTGGGTGTGCCCGCTGGTCGAGGAATCCGAAAGCATCGACCTCGCCGCCGCCGAGGAACGCCATGCGGCTTTGCAGAAGCGGTTCGGCGATGCCGTCGATCTCGTCCATGGCCGCATGCGCGGGCCCGACAAGGATCGCGCCATGGAACGCTTCGCCAAGGGCGAGACGCGGCTCCTCGTGGCAACCACGGTCATTGAGGTCGGCGTCGACGTGCCGGAGGCGAGCGTCATGGTCATCGAGCACGCCGAGCGGTTCGGGCTCGCCCAACTGCATCAATTGCGCGGCCGCATCGGCCGCGGCGCCGAGCGCTCGACCTGCATTCTCCTCTATAAGGCGCCGCTCGGGGCGACCGCGAAGGCGCGGCTCGCCATCCTGCGCGAGACCGAGGACGGTTTCCGCATCGCCGAGGAAGATCTCAAGCTGCGCGGCGAAGGCGACGTGCTCGGCGTGCGCCAGAGCGGCGAACCGGGCTTCCGCATCGCCCGGCTCGAGTTTCACGCCAAGCTGCTCGGGCGGCGCGCGACGACGCGACGCTGGTGCTCACGCGCGATCCGAAGCTGAAATCGCCGCGCGGACAGGCGCTGCGCGACCTGCTCTATCTGTTCGCCCGCGACGAGGCGATCAGGCTATTGGATGCGGGGTAAAGCAGTCCGTTTTGCGCGGTCGGTCACGCGTGCTGCCGCGCTCGTACTGTGCTAAATTGATGAGAATAAAGGAGGTGACCTATGGCATCACTCGATTGGTCCCGGTGCCCGGCGGTGGAAAGCATACCCGGTAAGGCGAGCGGAGCATGGGTATTCCGCGGGACCCGTCTACCCGTTGCGACCGTGATCGAGAATCTCGAGGACCTCAGCATCAAGGAAGTGATGGAGCAATTCGACGTAACCCGCGAGCAGATCACGGAGGTGCTCGAATTCGTGGCCCAGAGTCTCAAGGCCACGACACCGAAAGAACCCGCCGCGCCCGTCAATGCTAATTCTGTTTGATCACGGAACGCCAAAGGGCCTCATCCGGGCGCTTGCCGGCCACGAGGTCATTACTGCTCAGTCAAGAGGCACGAGGTCATTACTGCTCAGTCAAGAGGATGGGACGAACTCGATAACGGCGCGCTGCTCAGCGCAGCAGAAGAAGCTGGAGTTGACCTATTGCTCACGACAGACAGAAGAATCCGTTTTCAGCAGAATCTTGCAGGACGAAGGATCGCTCTTGTCGTTTTGACCGGCACCACGAAATGGTCAAGAATTAGAGTGAATTCTCAGCGTATCGCCGTTGCGGTGGATGCCGCCGCTCCCGGTAGTTACACCGAAGTTGACATACCTTTCGTCTAGACCAAATACGTGCGCTTCATTCCACCGCGGTCGGCGCCGGCGCTTTGCGTGCGGCTTGCGCGGCGCGGGCGGTTTCGGCGAGTGCGGCAAGATTGCTTTGCGGCTCGCCGCCGGGCTGCACCATGCCGGCGGACATGATCAGCGTCATCGCCTGTTCGACGCTGATATCGAGATCGATGACGTCTCGCTTTGGCACATAGAAAAAGAAACCCGTCGTGGGATTCGGCGTGCACGGCATGAACGCCGAAACGTGCTCGGTCGCCGGCAAGCCTCCGAGATTTCCGCGGTCGGCGATTGGGTCAAGAACACCAGCGACCACATGCCGGGCGAGGGAAATTCCACCAGGCCGACGCGGCGGAAGCTGGAATCCGATTTCGAGAACAAGGTTTCGAAAATCTGCTTGGCGGTCCGGTAGATCGGCCGCACGATCGGCATGCGGCTCAATAGGCTCTCGCCGAAGCTGACCAGCCTGCGGCCGATCAAATTGGCGGTGAGAAAGCCGAGCAGCGTCAGCGCCACAAAGGCGATGATCAGGCCGGTGCCCGGTATGTTGACCGGCAGATAGGTTTCCGGCCGGTACGTCACCGGGATGATCGGCCGCACCAGATTGTCGACCCAGGTCACGAACCACCAGATCAGCCATATGGTCACGGCCACCGGTCCGGCGACGATCAATCCGGTCAAGAAATACGTGCGGATGCGGCTTACGAAGCCGGGCGTGGCTTTGGCTGGCGGCGTCAGTCCCGTGTTTTGAATATTGTCGTTGGTCATCGATTCCGTCGCGGTTGCCGGCTGCCGAAATATAGCGCGCGACGGGACAATTTGCACGGCCGCCGCCGCACCGGTCCGTAGCGCGAGGTGCGCGGCCCTATTCCACCGTCACCGATTTTGCCAGGTTGCGCGGCTGATCGACATCCGTGCCCATGATGACAGCCGTGTGATAGGCGAGAAGCTGCACCGGCACTGCATAAACCAGCGGCGCCACCGCCGGATGCACGGTTGGCAAAGTCAGCGTCACGATCGATTGCCCGTCGTTAGCCGCGGCTGCGCCCGCGGCGTCGCTCATCAGGATCAGCCGCCCGCCGCGCGCGGCCACTTCCTGCATATTCGAAACCGTCTTTTCGAACACCTTGTCATGCGGCGCGATCACGATCACCGGCATGTTCTCGTCGATCAGCGCGATCGGGCCGTGCTTGAGCTCGCCGGCGGCATAGCCCTCGGCGTGAATGTAGGAGATTTCCTTCAGCTTCAGCGCGCCTTCGAGCGCGATCGGGAAGCTGGTGCCGCGGCCGAGATAAAGCACGTCGCGGCATTTGGCGAGATCGCGCGCCAGCTGCTCGATCTGCGGTTCGAGCGCGAGCGCGTCGTTCAGGTGGCGGGGGACCTCGATCAGTGCGCGAACCAGCGCCTTCTCGTCGCTTTCGCCAAGCACGCCGCGGGCGCGGCCGGCGGCGATCGCCAGCGCGGCAAGCGCCGCCAGCTGACAGGTGAAGGCCTTGGTCGACGCGACGCCGATTTCCGGCCCGGCCAGCGTCGGCATGACGATGTCGCTGTCGCGCGCGATGCTCGACGTCGGCACATTGACGATGGAGAGCACGTGTTGTTTGTGCGCCCGCGCATAGCGCAGCGAGGCGAGCGTGTCCGCCGTCTCGCCCGATTGCGAGACCAAGATCGCAAGGTTGCCCGGGGTGAGCGGCACGTCGCGGTAACGGAATTCCGAGGCGATATCGACTTCGACGGGCAATTGCGCGAACTGCTCGAACCAATAGCGCGCCACCATGCCGGCGTAATAGGCGGTGCCGCAGGCGGCGATGGAAATGCGGTTGAGTTTTTTGAAATCGAACGGCAAGGCAAAAGGCAGCGCCACGCGCTCGGCCGTCATGTCGATATAGTTTGCCAGGGTATGGCCGACGACTTCAGGCTGTTCGTGGATTTCCTTCGCCATGAAATGGCGATGGTTGCCCTTGTCGATGAGCAACACCGAGGCCTGCGATTTCAGCACGGCGCGATGCACGACATTGCCGTCGCGGTCATGGATCTCGGCGCCGCCGCGCGTTACGATCACCCAATCGCCGTCCTCCAGATAGCTCACCGTATCGGTGAACGGCGCCAGCGCAATGGCGTCGGAGCCGACATACATCGAACCGTCGCCGAAGCCGACCGCCAGCGGCGAGCCTTGCCGGGCGCCGATCAGAAGGTTTTCCTCGCCGGCGAACAAAAACGCCAGCGCAAAGGCGCCGCGCAAACGCGGCAGCGCCGCCTTGACCGCCGCGATCGGCGAAGCGCCGCGCTTCATCTCTTCCGTGACGAGGTGCGCGATGACTTCGGTATCGGTATCGGTGGCGAATTTGGCGCCCTTACTTTCCAGCTCGCGCCGCAGCTCGCTGAAATTCTCGATAATGCCGTTATGCACGACCGCGAGTTTGTCGGTGGCATGCGGATGCGCGTTGTTCTCGGTCGGCCGGCCGTGCGTCGCCCAGCGGGTGTGGCCGATGCCGATGGTGCCTTGGAGGGGTTCGCGCAACAGCCGGGCTTCGAGGTTCTTGAGCTTGCCTTCCGCGCGCCGGCGCGTGAGCTTGCCGCCTTCAAGCGTCGCGACGCCCGCGGAATCGTAGCCGCGATATTCGAGGCGCTTGAGCGCATCGATGAGCTGCGGCGCCGCCGGCTCCTGCCCGATCACTCCGATAATGCCGCACATCTCGCCGAAAAGACCCCTCACACGCCGCCGCAGCGCCGTTAACTTTTAAAGCGGAACTATTTAAATCGCGACAATCAAAATAGTTTTCGTTTGGTGACACATTCGCCGGCGGCCGGCTCAATCGCGCGAATGGGGCTTCTTTTTGCCGAGCGATTTCAATCCACGCAAGCGCGATGCCCAGCCTTCCTTAACAGTTTGGCGGCCGCGCGCCAGCGCCAAAGCGTCCGGCGGCACGTTTTCGGTGATCACCGAGCCGGAGCCGACATAGGCGCCTTCCCCGATCTCGACCGGCGCCACCAGCGCCGAGTTCGAGCCGATAAACGCATTTTTGCCGATCGTGGTGCGGTGCTTGTCGCTGCCGTCGTAATTGCAGGTGATGGTGCCGGCGCCGACATTGGCGTTGGTGCCGACAAAGGCATCGCCGATATAGCTCAAGTGATTGGCCTTGGCACCGGCTTCGACCACGGCTTCCTTGACCTCGACGAAATTGCCGATGCGCGAACCCTCGCCGAGCCGCGTGCCCGGCCGCAGCCGCGCGAACGGCCCGACCGAAGCGCCTTTGCCGACATGGGCGCCGACGAGATGCGAGAACGCATGGATGACCGCGCCATCCTCCACCGTGACTTTCTCGCCGAAAATCACATAGGGCTCGATCACCACGTCGCGGCCGAATTTGGTGTCGGCGTAGAGAAACACCGTCTCCGGCGCAATAAGCGTGACGCCTGCATCGAGCGCGGCCTTGCGCAGGTGCTGCTGCGCCACGGCTTCGGCTTCCGCAAGCTGGCTTTTATCGTTGATGCCGCGCACGTCGTCCTCCTCGACTTCGACCGCGACCGCGCGCAGCTTCATGCCGCGCGCGATCTCGACCGCATCGGTCAGATAAAATTCGCGTTTGCGATTGTGGTCGCCGATCCGCTCCAGGATGGCAAGCGCGCTATTGCCGGCGAGCGCCATCAGCCCGCCATTGCACAGCGTGATCGCGCGCTCGCCGGCGTCGGCGTCGGCCTCCTCGCGGATGGCGACCAGCTCGTCGCCCTGCATAATCAGACGCCCGTAGCCCGTCGGATCGGCGGGGCGAAAGCCCAAAACCGCGAGCGCCGCGCCCGCGGCGAGCGGCGCGCGCAACCGCGACAGCGTCGCGGGGCGAATGAGCGGCGTGTCGCCATAGACGATCAAAATGTCGTCCGCCCCGCGTTCGATCGCGGCCTTCGCCGCGAGCACCGCATGCGCGGTTCCACGGCGCTCGCGCTGGATGAAAGTCGCGACATCCGGCACGATGCGCCGCGCTTCGGCGGCAACTTCGTCCTGCCCGGGGCCGATGACGACGGCAGTCGCCGTGACGCCCGATTTGGCGACCGCAGCGAGCACATGGGCAAGCAGCGATTTTCCGGCGACCGCGTGCAGCACTTTGGGCCGCGCCGAAGCCATGCGCGTGCCCTCTCCGGCCGCCAATACGATCGCCAGGCAAGTCCCACTTGCCGTCCGGGCTTCCATCGCAACCTCCGCGGCGTTCTCTTAGCCGAGGCGATTAAGCGCCGAAAGCTGCGAATTCAGCGATGGCAAATGCCGCAATAGCGGCCCTAGCGCTTCGCACCGACACGCCAAAGCAGAGAATCTGCTAGTTTTTAGCACTGATTCGTTGGGGAACCGCCGGTGCGGAGCATGATCGATCTTGCCGAGGCCCTGAAAGCGGAACGGCCAGGTTTTGCTGGAACACCACGGCTTGACGCGCCGCTTGGGGAGAAACGCGGCGCGGTGCGGCGGCCCTTCACGATGCAGAGGCTTCGTCGTCTCGCGGTCTGGGGCGCGGCAGCGGCCGGCGCAGTGCTCGTAGTGACGCTTACGAGCCGCAGCGACATTGCTGTCGATCGCATCGCACTTGTCCTTCACCACCAGAAACCGGCGGCGAAACCGCCATTCGACGCGCAGGCGGCGACGGAGCAGCTCGCTGCCGCTGTGCGCGGACTGAAGGACAACGACGAACAGATCAATTCGCGGCTGGCCGCAGTCGAACACGATATGGACGACTTCACCGGATCGATCACCAAACAGATCAAGGCGGCCGATGCGAGCCGGCATGTCGAGGACGGACCGTCCGTGGTGGCCACCGCCGCGGCTTCGGCGTCCATGCTCGGGCCGGCGGACATCCCGTCTGCCGCCGCCCCTGCATCTGTACCCGTACCCATGCCTGCGCCGGGCTCGGCCAAAGCCGCCGAAGAGTCGGCCTTGCCGCCGCTGCCGAGGACCGCATTCGGCGTCGATATCGGCAGCGGCCTGACGCTGCAAGCGCTGCGCATGCGGTGGGCGGCGGTACGCACCGCGCATCCGCAGCTCTTTGAAGGTTTGGAGCCGATCATCAGCGTCCGCGAAGTCCCGCGCAGCAACAAGATCGAGCTGCGCTTGGTCGCCGGCCCCATCGCGCAGCCGGGAACGGCGGCGCAGCTCTGCGCGCAACTCGCGGCGCTCGGCCTGTACTGCCAGCCGACGATCTACGATGGCCAGCACTTGGCGCTGCGGTAAGAGCCGTCATTCCGGGGCGGCCCGCAGGGCCGAGCCCGGAATCCATAGCCAAGGTCGTGCAAAACTGACTCTGTGCACGTATGCACCGATCGTGATTATGGATTCCGGGCTCCGCGCTACGCGCTACGCGCGGCCCCGGAATGACCGGCATGGCTGGGCCGTTGTCACAATTGCGCGACGGCGAAATAAAATATCAGCTTCGGTGTTCATAACCGAGAGTGAGCGCAATCCGAAGGAGACCGCGTCATGAAGTGTCTTCTCTTTGCTTTAGGGCTTTTCGTGATGACGACCGCAATCGGCACGCGCGCGCAGGCGCAAAATTATCCGTGGTGTGCCCAATACAGCTACCGGGACGGCGCGACCTGCGGCTTCACAAGCTTTCAACAATGCATGGCCACCGTGAGCGGGATCGGCGGATTATGCCAAGCTAACAACTTATACGTACCGCTCCATCCGGCCCCGAAATCCGGGAGGCGGCCATGAAGTTATGGCTCGCGGTATTTGGCATGACCGCCGCGGCAGTGTTCGGCACTCCGGCGCAAGCGCAAAATTATCCATGGTGCGCGGACTACGGCGGCGGCGACATGGGCGGCGGCATGAATTGCGGCTTTGTCAGCTTCCAGCAATGCATGATTACGGTGCAAGGGATGGGCGGGTTCTGCGAGCGCAATACGTTATATCAGCCCCCGCCCGGACCGCATCCGCCGACCAGAACGCCAAGGCACTCTCCTTATTGAACAAACTCTAGGGCACTCGGAGTGCTTGGCGCAGTTCGCCGCATTCGGTTCATTCCACCGCGGTCGGCGCCGGCGCTTTGCGCGCGGCTTGCGCGGCGCGGGCGGTTTCGGCGAGTGCGGCAAGATTGCTTTGCGGCTCGCCTCCGGGCTGCACCATGCCGGCGGACATGATCAGCGTCATCGCCTGTTCGACGCTGATGTCGAGATCGATGACATCTCGCTTTGGCACATAGAAAAAGAAACCCGTCGTCGGATTCGGCGTGCACGGCATAAACGCCGAAACGTGCTCGGTCGCCGGCAAGCGCTCGGAGATTTCCGCGGTCGGCGATTGGGTCAAGAACACCAGCGACCACATGCCGGGCGAGGGAAATTCCACCAGGCCGACGCGGCGGAAGCTGGAATCCGATTTCGAGAACAAGGTTTCGAAAATCTGCTTGGCGGTCCGGTAGATCGGCCGCACGATCGGCATGCGGCTCAATAGGCTCTCGCCGAAGCTGACCAGCCTGCGGCCAATCAAATTGGCGGTGAGAAAGCCGAGCAGCGTCAGTGCCACAAAGGCGATGATCAGGCCGGTGCCCGGTATGTTGACCGGCAGATAGGTTTCCGGCCGGTACGTCACCGGGATGATCGGCCGCACCAGATTGTCGACCCAGGTCACGAACCACCAGATCAGCCATATGGTCACGGCCACCGGTCCGGCGACGATCAATCCAGTCAAGAAATAGGTGCGGATACGGCTGACAAAGCCGGGCGTGGCTTTGGCTGGCGGCGTCAGTCCCGTGTTTTGAATATTGTCGTTGGTCATCGATTCCGTCGCGGTTGCCGGCTGCCGAAATATAGCGCGCGACGGGACAATTTGCACGGCCGCCGCCGCACCGGGCCGTAGCGCGAGGTGCGCGGCTCTATTCCACCGTCACCGATTTTGCCAGGTTGCGCGGCTGATCGACATCCGTGCCCATGATGACAGCCGTGTGATAGGCGAGAAGCTGCACCGGCACTGCATAAACCAGCGGCGCCACCGCCGGATGCACGGTCGGCAAAGTCAGCGTCACGATCGATTGCCCGTCGTTGGCCGCGGCTGCGCCCGCAGCGTCGCTCATCAGGATCAGCCGCCCGCCGCGCGCGGCGACTTCCTGCATATTCGAAACCGTCTTTTCGAACACCTTGTCATGCGGCGCGATCACTATCACCGGCATGTTCTCGTCGATCAGCGCGATCGGGCCGTGCTTGAGCTCGCCGGCGGCATAGCCCTCGGCATGAATGTAGGAGATTTCCTTCAGCTTGAGCGCGCCTTCGAGCGCGAGCGGGAAGCTGGTGCCGCGGCCGAGATAAAGCACGTCGCGGCATTTGGCGAGATCGCGCGCCAGCTGCTCGATCTGCGGTTCGAGCGCGAGCGCGTCGTTCAGGTGGCGGGGGACCTCGATCAGTGCGCGAACCAGCGCCTTCTCGTCGCTTTCGCCAAGCACGCCGCGTGCGCGGCCGGCGGCGATCGCCAGCGCGGCAAGCACCGCCAGCTGACAGGTGAAGGCCTTGGTCGACGCGACGCCGATTTCCGGGCCGGCCAGCGTCGGCATCACGATGTCGCTGTCGCGCGCGATGCTCGAGTTTGGCACATTGACGATGGAGAGCACGTGTTGTTTGTGCGCCCGCGCATAGCGCAGCGAGGCGAGCGTGTCCGCCGTCTCGCCCGATTGCGAGACCAAGATCGCAAGGTTGCCCGGGGCCAGCGGCACGTCGCGGTAACGGAATTCCGAGGCGATATCGACTTCGACGGGCAATTGCGCGAACTGCTCGAACCAATAGCGCGCCACCATGCCGGCGTAATAGGCGGTGCCGCAGGCAGCGATGGAAATGCGGTTGAGCTTCTTGAAGTCGAACGGCAGCGCAAAAGGCAGCGCCACGCGCTCGGCCGTCATGTCGATATAGTTTGCCAGGGTATGGCCGACGACTTCAGGCTGTTCGTGGATTTCCTTCGCCATGAAATGGCGATGGTTGCCCTTGTCGATGAGCAACACCGAGGCCTGCGATTTCAGCACGGCGCGATGCACGACATTGCCGTCGCGGTCATGGATCTCGGCGCCGCCGCGCGTTACGATCGCCCAATCGCCGTCCTCCAGATAGCTCACCGTGTCGGTGAACGGCGCGAGCGCAATGGCGTCGGAGCCGACATACATCGAACCGTCGCCGAAGCCGACCGCCAGCGGCGAGCCTTGCCGGGCGCCGATCAGAAGGTTCTCCTCGCCGGCGAACAAAAACGCCAGCGCAAAGGCGCCGCGCAAACGCGGCAGCGCCGCCTTGACCGCCGCGATCGGCGCCGCGCCGCGCTTCATCTCTTCGGTGACGAGGTGCGCGATGACTTCGGTATCGGTATCGGTGGCGAATTTGGCGCCCTTACTTTCCAGCTCGCGCCGCAGCTCGCTGAAATTCTCGATAATGCCGTTATGCACGACCGCGAGTTTGTCGGTGGCATGCGGATGCGCGTTGTTCTCGGTCGGCCGGCCGTGCGTCGCCCAGCGGGTGTGGCCGATGCCGATGGTACCTTGGAGGGGTTCGCGCAACAGCCGGGCTTCGAGGTTCTTGAGCTTGCCTTCCGCGCGCCGGCGCGTGAGCTTGCCGCCTTCAAGCGTCGCGACGCCCGCGGAATCGTAGCCGCGATATTCGAGGCGCTTGAGCGCATCGATGAGCTGCGGCGCCGCCGGCTGCCGCCCGATCACTCCGATAATGCCGCACATCTCGCCGAAAAGTCCCCTCACACGCCGCCGCAGCGCCGTTAACTTTTAAAGCGGAACTATTTAAATCGCGACAATCAAAATAGTTTTCGTTTGGTGACACATTCGCCGGCGACCGGCTCAATCGCGCGAATGGGGCTTCTTTTTGCCGAGCGATTTCAATCCACGCAAGCGCGATGCCCAGCCTTCCTTAACGGTTTGGCGGCCGCGCGCCAGCGCCAAAGCGTCCGGCGGCACGTTTTCGGTGATCACCGAGCCGGAGCCGACATAGGCGCCTTCCCCGATCTCGACCGGCGCCACCAGCGCCGAGTTCGAGCCGATAAACGCATTTTTGCCGATCGTGGTGTGGTGCTTGTCGCTGCCGTCGTAATTGCAGGTGATGGTGCCGGCGCCGACATTGGCGTTGGCGCCGACAAAGGCATCGCCGATATAGCTCAAGTGATTGGCCTTGGCACCGGCTTCGACCACGGCTTCCTTGACCTCGACGAAATTGCCGATGCGCGAACCCTCGCCGAGCCGCGTGCCCGGCCGCAGCCGCGCGAACGGCCCGACCGAAGCGCCTTTGCCGACATGGGCGCCGACGAGATGCGAGAACGCATGGATGACCGCGCCATCCTCCACCGTGACTTTCTCGCCGAAGATCACATAGGGCTCGATCACCACGTCGCGGCCGAATTTGGTGTCGGCGCAGAGAAACACCGTCTCCGGCGCAACGAGCGTGACGCCGCAATCGAGCGCGGCCTTGCGCAGGCGCTGCTGCGCCACGGCTTCGGCTTCCGCAAGCTGGCTTTTATCGTTGATGCCGCGCACGTCGTCCTCCTCGACTTCGACCGCGACCGCGCGCAGCTTCATGCCGCGCGCGATCTCGACCGCATCGGTCAGATAAAATTCGCGTTTGCGATTGTGGTCGCCGATCCGCTCCAGGATGGCAAGCGCGCTATTGCCGGCGAGCGCCATCAGCCCGCCATTGCACAGCGTGATCGCGCGCTCGCCGGCGTCGGCGTCGGCCTCCTCGCGGATGGCGACCAGCTCGTCGCCCTGCATAATCAGACGCCCGTAGCCCGTCGGATCGGCGGGGCGAAAGCCCAAAACCGCGAGCGCCGCGCCCGCGGCGAGCGGCGCGCGCAACCGCGACAGCGTCGCGGGGCTAATGAGCGGCGTGTCGCCATAGACGATCAAAATGTCGTCCGCCCCGCGTTCGATAGCGGCCTTCGCGGCGAGCACCGCATGCGCGGTTCCACGGCGCTCGCGCTGGATGAAAGTCGCGACATCCGGCACGATGCGCCGCGCTTCGGCGGCAACTTCGTCCTGCCCGGGGCCGATGACAACGGCAGTCGCCGTGACTCCCGATTTGGCGACCGCATCGAGCACATGGGCAAGCAGTGATTTTCCGGCGACCGCGTGCAGCACTTTGGGCCGCGCCGAAGCCATGCGCGTGCCCTCTCCGGCCGCCAATACGATCGCCAAGCAAGTCCCACTAGCCGTCTGGGCTTCCATCGCAACCTCCGCGGCGTTCTCTTAGCCGAGGCGATTAAGCGCCGAAAGCTGCGAATTCAGCGATGGCAAATGCCGCAATAGCGGCCCTAGCGCTTCGCGCCGACACGCCAAAGCAGAGAATCTGCTAGTTTTTAGCACTGATTCGTTGGGGAACCGCCGGTGCGGAGCATGGTCGATCTTGTCGAGGCCCTGAAAGCGGAACGGCCAGGTTTTGCTGGAACACCACGGCTTGACGCGCCGCTTGGAGAGAAACGCGGCGCGGTGCGGCGGCCCTTCACGATGCAGAGGCTTCGTCGTCTCGCGGTCTGGGGCGCGGCAGCGTCCGGCGCAGTGCTCGTAGTGACGCTTACGAGCCGCAGCGATATTGCCGTCGATCGCATCGCGCTTGTCCTTCACCACCAGAAACCGCCGTTCGACGCGCAGGCGGCGACGGAGCAGCTCGCTGCCGCTGTGCGCGGACTGAAGGACAACGACGAACAGATCAATTCGCGGCTGGCCGCTGTCGAACACGATATGGACGACTTCACCGGATCGATCACCAAACAGATCAAGGCGGCCGATGCGAGCCGGCATGTCGAGGACGGACCGTCGGTGGTGGCCACCGCCGCGACTTCGGCGTCCATGCTCGCGCCGGCGGACATCCCGTCTGCCGCCGCCCCTGCATCTGTACCCGTACCCATGCCTGCGCCGGGCTCGGCCAAAGCCGCCGAAGAGTCGGCCTTGCCGCCGCTGCCGAGGACCGCATTCGGCGTCGATATCGGCAGCGGCCTGACGCTGCAAGCGCTGCGCATGCGGTGGGCGGCGATACGCACCGCGCATCCGCAGCTCTTTGAAGGTTTGGAGCCGATCATCAGCGTCCGCGAAGTTCCGCGCAGCAACAAGATCGAGCTGCGCTTGGTCGCCGGCCCCATCGCGCTGCCGGGAACGGCGGCGCAGCTCTGCGCGCAACTCGCCGCGCTCGGTCTGTTCTGCCAGCCGACGATCTACGACGGTCAACACCTGGCGCTGCGCTAAGAGCCGTCATTCCGGGG
The DNA here is from genome assembly GCA_963780925.1 of uncultured Alphaproteobacteria bacterium. Taxonomy (GTDB): domain Bacteria; phylum Pseudomonadota; class Alphaproteobacteria; order Rhizobiales; family Xanthobacteraceae; genus BOG-931. Next base: position 94,605 of record CAWAEV010000028.1, read on the forward strand.
CGGCCCGCAGGGCCGAGCCTGGAATCCATAGCCAAGGTCGTGCAAAACTGACTCTGCGCATGTTTTGCACTGATCGTGATTATGGATTCCGGGGTCCGCGCTACGCGCGGCCCCGGAATGACTGGCGCGGCGTGATTGCGCGACGGGGAAATAAAATATCAGCTTCGGTGTTCATAACCGAGAGTGAGCGCAATCCGAAGGAGACCGCGTCATGAAGTGTCTTCTCTTGGCTTTAGGGCTTTTGGTGATGACGACCGCGATCGGCACGCGCGCGCAGGCGCAAAATTATCCGTGGTGTGCCCAATATAGCTACCGGGACGGCGCGACTTGCGGCTTCACGAGCTTTCAACAATGCATGGCCACCGTGAGCGGGATCGGCGGATTTTGCCAGGCTAACAACTTATACGTACCGCCCCATCCGGCCGCGAAATCCGGGAGGCGGCCATGAAGTTATGGCTCTCGGTATTTGGCATGACCGCCGCGGCAGTGTTCGGCACTCCGGCGCAAGCGCAAAATTATCCGTGGTGGCGCGGACTACGGCGGCGGCGACATGGGCGGTGGCATGAATTGCGGCCTTGTCAAGCTTCCAGCAATGCATGATTACGGTGCAAGGGATGGGCGGGTTCTGCGAGCGCAATACGTCATATCAGCCCCCGCCCGGACCGCATCCGCCGACCAGAACGCCAAGGCGCTCTCCTTATTGAACGAACTCTAGGGCACTCGGAGTGCTTGGCGCAGTTCGCCGCATTCGGTTCTGGCTCATGAGCGACACGACGCGATCAGATTGCAATGGCTGCCTCTGCCTCGTAGGCCGACATTTTTCGGTGCGTTCTCGATGTCCGCTAAGGGCCAGGAAGAGACTCATGCAGTGCAGCGAAAACTGTCCTATTCGATCTCCTCGTCTGCCGTGGCGAGTAGCGTCGACGGTACGTCGAGGCCAATGGCCTTTGCAGCCTTAAGATTGATCAAGAGTTCGAACTTGTTTGGAGCCTGCACCGGCAGGTCGCCCGGTTTTGCACCGGCTAAGATACGAGAGACGTATGCCGCCGCGTGTCGGAATTGCTCATCCTGATCGAAGCCATAGGAACACAAGCCGCCACTTTGGACAAATGTTCGCAGAGGATAGATCGAAGGCAATTGCAAGCGCGCAGCGAGGTCAATGATCTTGGAGCGATGTACCGTGGTAAAGGCATCGAATGCGACGATGAGACCGCCATTCGGCCCGCGTGTGAACGATTGGATGACGCCCTCAATTTCCTCCTCGTTCTCACACGCTGCATCAGTCACCGGCAAGTGCATAGTATGGGCATCAGCGTTGCTCATACAATGGGAGAGTGTCGGTGACTGTCGTTCGACTGCGGATGTAAAGAACGCGAGTGATTTTAGGTGACAACTCGCGCAGAAGCGTAAGGCGCTTGCCGACAAGCGCACGCTCGTAATGCCATCCAACATCAGGCCAACAAGCCGGCACCCAAAAAAACCAAGTCGAGCGCAGCGCCAAAACATCCGATCTCATCCGTTGGTCGATCCAGGAAATCCGCCGCATAGCCCAACGTCTCGCGCGAAAACGCATTCAACCCGCCGATGTCATCGCATGGTCGCTCTGGCGGCGCGCTCATCAGGCCGCAGCACAGAAATCTCATCTCAAACAAAAATCACAACTGTAATGCTAGGGTCAGAACTCATTAATCGTTCGGTCCCGACAATACGATAATGATTCGTATTGGGGGAAGATTGATGAGCAGGAATTTGTTCTGGCTGAGCGACGAACAATGGGCGCGGATCGAGCCGCAATTGCCGACGGATGTGCGCGGCGTCGAGCGAGCGGACGACCGGCGCGTCATCAGCGGTATCGTGCATGTGCTCAAGAGTGGCTGTCGCTGGTGCGATTGCCCGGAAGCCTATGGTCCGCCAACGACGATCTATAACCGCTTTGTGCGTTGGGCGCGGCGCGGCATCTGGGAAAACCTGTTCCGTGAGTTCGCCGCGAATGGCCGATCGGCAGCTACGCAGATGATCAACTCCACCCATGTCAAAGCACACCGCTCCGCGGCGGGCGGAAAAGGGGGAGCAGAAGCAGGCTGTTGGCCGCTCGCGCGGAGGGCGCAACACGAAGATTCACGCACTCGCAGATGCTAAAGGGCGCCTCATCGCCATCCTGTTGACCGGAGGCGAAGCACACGATTGTCCGGTCGCGAAACGCCTTATCCGCAGAGTAAAGTCGCCGAAACGCATGCTCGGCGACAAGGCCTACGACAGCGCCGAGTTGCACGAGGAGTTGGACGAGCGCGGAACCAAGCCGGTCATTCCCAACCGCTGCAACAGGAAGCAACCGTTCAGCTTCAATAAGCGCCTTTACAAGCTTCGCTGGCGCATCGAGAGTGCGTTCAACAGGCTCAAGGACTTTAGGCGCATTGCGACGCGCTACGACAGGCTGGCTCGAAACTATTTGTCTTCTGTCTGTCTGGCCGCAGCACTTGTATGGTGGATTTAATGAGTCTGGACCCTAGCACTACTTTGGCAGATTTTTAGCATGACGGGGATTCCCAAATCAGTTTTTCTGTGACTTATGAGTGGTCGGCTTTGGAGGGCCGACCATGGTTGGCAAGAAGTCGGATTGGAGAGGCGAGCTTAGCCGTTGGCTCAAGCCGTTTCTTGATCGGTTGGGTCACAAGGCGCGGCGACAAATGTGCCCGCTCTACGTATCGGGGCTGATCGGTCCTGGCGACCGCAAGAGCGTTCAACCGATGGCCGAGCGCGTTGCGCGTGGTGACTACGATCAATTGCACCACTTCATCGCGGCCGGCGTCTGGGATGCCGGGCCGGCGGAGATGGAACTGCTGATTTAAGCAGACAAGCTGATCGGCGGCAGCGATGCCGTGCTGGTGGTCGATGACACCGCGATACCCAAGAAAGGCACGCATTCGGTCGGTGTTGCTGCGCAATATGCTTCGGCGCTGGGCAAGACCGCGAACTGCCAGACCCTGGTGTCGCTGACGCTGGCGCGCGGGGAAGTGCCGGTGATGCTGGCGTTGCGGCTGTTTCTGCCCGAGAGTTGGACGAGCGATCGAGTTCGGCTGAAGCGCGCGGGCGTTCCGGCCGAATATCGAACGGCACGAACCAAGCCGGAATTGGCTTTGATGGAGATCGATCGTGCCATCGCGGCCGGTGTACGCTTTGGCTGCGTTCTAGCGGATGCTGGTTACGGGATGAGCGCGCCGTTCCGTCAGGCGCTCACAGCTCGCAAGCTGACCTGGGCGGTCGGTATCCCGCGCCATCTTAAGGCGTACCCTGCCGATGTGAAGATGATCTGGCCGGTTGCCAAGCGCGGTCGTCCGCGCAAGCGCCACGTCCCGGATGTTCTGTCGATACCGGCAGAAGACATGCTGGCCGATGCCAGATGGCACGCCATCAGTTGGCGCACCGGCACCAAGGGAAAGCTCAAGGCTCGTTTTGCTGCTGTTCGCGTGCGGGTCGCGGACGGACCGCCGCAGCGGATCAGGGACAAGGGTCAGCAGCATCTGCCCGGCGACGAGGCTTGGCTCATCGGCGAACACAGGATGTCGGGAGAGAAGAAATACTATCTCGCCAATCTGCCGGCAAAGACTGACCTGCGCACCCTCGCGGCCACCATCAAAGCGCGGTGGATTTGCGAGCAGGCTCACCAGCAGCTGAAGGAGGAGCTTGGTCTCGACCACTTTGAGGGTCGGTCCTGGCAGGGCCTGCGTCGTCATGCGCTCATGACGATGATCGCCTATGCGTTCCTTCAGTATCGCCGGCTCAAAACGGCAAGGCGGGAAAAAAAGAATCAACGGGCCGCCGCCTCAACCGACACTGCCCGCCGTACGCCAAGCCATCCTCGAACTCATCGCTCGGCCACCACCGCAACAATGCCCGCACTGCCAGAAATGGATTTGCAACCAGCCGCGGCGTGAGTAAATCTGCCAAAGTAGTGCTAGCCA
>CAWAEV010000029.1:0-5570 GCA_963780925.1 uncultured Alphaproteobacteria bacterium
GCAAGCAAAAGGGTGAGTTTCCCAATCGTCATTGCCGGACTTGATCCGGCAATCCATGCTGAGGTGCGGCGCGCTCAAAGCCCAGAGCGGATTAGCCGAAGACGTAAATCAGGAGCTTCTCCGCGCGCGTCCGTCTCTTTTTATGAGACCAACCATTTACATACCGCGAATCAAATCTCGCTCGGTAAAGGCCATGGCCCGGAGGCACGCCGGGTCATGGGGGCGAGGGCGGTGCCCGCGGCGGAGTTGCAATCCGTTCTCGGGCAGCTTGGGCATCATGTCTCCCGGCACTAGGACCGGGGTGGGAGGTGCATCCCTGGGCTGGGACAGGCGAAGGCGGGTAACGCCCGTTCAGACCGCGTCCCAGGAAGCCTGGCCTGAAGCTGAGCCTTAGGGATGACGAGTCCCTTTGGCGAGAACCGTGGTGGAACGCCGACAGGCGAGCGCGCCTTGCAAGGCGCGAGCCGCCTCACAAGATGCGGAGGTTGCGAAACAGCGTTTGTCGGCGTTCCGCTTCCTTTTTTGCTTGGCGTTAAGGCGTGGCGAAGCGGTCGAAGCGGAAAGCAAAGGACAGGCACCACCCCTGGCTTTGCTTTCGAACCGGCTCCTCGCGCTTCCAGCCTTCGCGCTCCGCGCTTCGGCGGACTCAAAACCCGCCGTAGCTCGCAGAGCGAGCGAAGACGGGTCACGTAACCGGCGATTTGACACCTCGCGCGCCAAGGCGCGCCGCGAGAACGGGGGAACTCGGCCATGACTTTTTCGACAGCAAGGATTTCGACGCGCAGCGTTTCAACGACGGCATGGCGGTGTACTTCGCCATGGTGAAGGCGGGGTTCAAACGCAAAGCGCTGAGCTCGGTTGAATTCGCGCGGCGCTTCGCCCTGCAGAGAATTTTGCAGGAGCGGCGCCTGTGCGACGGCTTCGCGCTGTGGCGCGCCTGCCGCCGCAAGGATTGCCGCCGTCATCGCCGATGCTGCGGCGATGCGCATAAATGCCTCGAGCGCGCGCTCGGCCTGCCGCGCGAGACGCAGATGCGGGTGCGCGAAAAGATCCTGCAAGCGACGCCGCGCAATATCGGCCGTCCCGAGCGCGAAGCACGGCTGTGCATGCCGTTCGATTTTTTATGAGGAGGGGCGCAGCGCCATCCTCCACCTGCGCCTTCTTTGTTTTGCAACGGCAACGAAGCGTCGGGTCAGAAGCCCCTCCCACCGCGCTTTGCGCGGTCCCCCTCCCCGCTTCGCGGGGCGAGAACGCATCTCACTCAAATCCGAAAAACCTGCAAAATTCCCCAAGCTCTGCGCGCGGCGCGCGGAAGCTGTTGGCCTGGTGCGAATGATCGCCGTAGCCGATGGCGAGCGCGCAGAACAGCATCTGTTCCGCCGGCATGTCGACGAACGGGCGGACCACTTCGTGTAGGCGCGCCCAGGATTCCTGCGGGCAGGTGTCGAGCCCGTAACCGCGGGCCAGAAACATCAGCGCATGGATATAGCCGCCGAGATCGGCCCATTGGCCGGGGCCGAGCCGGCGGTCGATGGCGACGAACAGCGCGACCGGCGCGTTGAAGAATTCGAGATTGCGGTTGTATTGGGCGAGCCGGCCGGCGGCGTCGCCGCGGTCGATGCCGAGCGCGCCGTAAAGCTGCACGCCGTGATAATCGCGGCGCCCCTTATAGGGCTCCCACATCGTCGCCGGGTAGATCGGATATTCGGCGTCGATGTGGCGCGGATCGCGGCCGGCGATGAATGTCGCGACCTGCCGCTTCAGCTCGATGAGCGGCGCACCGGTGAGCGCATAGACCTGCCAGGGCTGCAGATTGCCGCCGGACGCCGCCCGCGCCGCGCGCGCGATGAGCTCGCGGACGATGTTAGGATCGACCGGCTTGTCGAGAAACCAGCGGCAGGAGATGCGCGAATCGACGGCTGCGAAAACATCCATCATCGGGTCCGAGAATTGGGGCCGAGAATTGGGGCCAAGACAGCGAAAATTCCTTGGCCAGCGTCATATCCTATCGGCGGCAAAAGGCGAATGCCGTGGATTTCGCAGCGCAGCAGCGCGCACCGCGCGCACCGAGCCGAGGCCGCGAGGTTGATCGGCATCGGATGCGGATGGTACGGTCGCACCCGAACCGGGATGTTGCGAATCTATGCGAATAGCGTCGGCGACCTTCGCCTTGGCAATCTGCGCCATTGTCGGCCTGACGACCGGCACGACCTGGAGCCAGACCGGCAACGGCACAGACGACGTGAGCAAGGGCCATTATCTGGCGGTGATGGTCTGCTCGGTCTGCCACATCGCGGCGCCCGACCAGGCGGCGAAGCCTCTGTTAAAACCGCCGGGGCCGCCGTTTCAATCGATCGCGCAACGCCCGGGGCTGACTACGGATGCGCTGGAAAAATTCATCACCACGGCCCATCGCGGCTTGGACCAGCCGAAAGGCATGCCAAATCCCGATTTGGCCGCGTATCAGATCAAAGAGGTGGCCGCGTACATTATGAGTCTGCGAAAGTAGTCGTTCGGCAAGTGCCGGGACCAGGCGCGGCAGACACGCGCCGGCTAACTAGGGGGAGGACGATATGGCGGAAGGAACAATCACTGTAGCGGCACGGCTCGATCGGCTGCCGCCGTCGCGCCATGTGCGCAGACTGGTCACGCTGATATCGCTCGGCGGCTGGTTCGAATTCTACGACTTGTTCTTCACCGCCTATATCGCCATCGGCCTGTTCAAAGCCGGCATCTTCAAGCCGACCACGGCCGGCCTGTTCGATCTGCAAGGCTTTGCCAGTTTCGTCGCCGCGCTGTTCCTCGGCCTGTTCATCGGCACCATCGCCTTCTCCTGGCTGTCCGACCGCTTTGGCCGCCGCTCGATCTTCACCTTCGCGCTGCTGTGGTACTCGATCGGCGCCTTCATCATGGCGTTTCAGAACACGCCGGAGACGATCAATCTGTGGCGGCTCATCGCCAGCATCGGGCTCGGCGTCGAGCTGGTGAACGTCGACACCTACGTGTCGGAACTGGTGCCGAAGAGCCAGCGCGGGCCCGCCTTCGCCTATAACCAGTTCGTCATGTTCACGGCCGTGCCGATCGTCGCCTTCCTCGCCTGGCAGTTGGTGCCGCTGACGATTTTCGGGCTCGACGGCTGGCGCTGGGTGGTGATCATCGGCTCGATCGGCGCTTTCGTGATCTGGTGGATCCGCCGCCGCCTGCCGGAATCGGCGCGCTGGCTGGAGCAGCACGGCCGCACCGCGGAAGCCGAGGCGCTGGTCGCGGATCTGGAAAACAAGATTCGCGCCGACGGCGTCGAGCTGCCGCCGCCGGAACCCGTCGCCGGCGAAGCCGAGCGCAAGACCGGCGCCTGGATGGAGATGTGGGACGAGACCTATCGCGGCCGCACCATCATGCTGGTGATCTACAATCTGTTCCAGACCATCGGCTACTACGGCTTCTCCAGCTGGGTGCCGACGCTATTGATCTCGCAAGGTATCGGGGTGACGAGATCGCTCACCTATACGTTCATCATCGCGGTCGCCGCGCCGATTGGGCCGCTGGTCGGCGTGTGGTTTGCCGACCATTTCGAGCGCAAATGGCAGATCGCCTGGGCCGCGGCCGGCATCGCGGTGTTCGGGTTGTTGTTTGCGCAGCAGAGCAGTGCGGTCGGCGTGATCGCGTTCGGGCTCCTCATCACGCTCTGCAACAATTGGCTGTCGTTCTCGTTCCACGCCTATCAGGCCGAACTCTATCCGACCCGCATCCGCGCCCAGGCGGTGGGCTTCGTCTATTCGTGGAGCCGGTTCTCGGCGATCTTCTCCGGCTTCATCATCGCCTTCTTCCTCGGCCACTACGGGACCACGGGCGTGTTCACTTTCATCGCGGGCGCCATGGCCGTGGTGTTCGTCGTCATCGGCGGATTTGGACCCGCGGTCACCAAGCGCCGGCTCGAGGCGATCGCGGCCTGAAACGGCGCCGGAACCGATGCTGCCCTACGGCGCCACGATGACGACGCAGGGCGCGAGACTGCAAAGCTTCTGCGAAACGCTGCCGAGCAGCAGGCCGGACAGCCGGCCATGGCCGCGCCGCCCGACCACGATGGCGTCGGCCTTTTCGCGCTGAATGGTCTCGATGATCGCTTGGGTGGGATCGCCCCAAGCGAGAATTGGCCGCGGCGAGCCAATTCCGGCCCGCCCCGCCCGTTGTTCGGCGTCATCGAGGTTTCGCCGCGCCAATATTTCAGCGGGGTCCGTGTCACCCTCGATGCGCGCGAAATGTTTGCGCTCTTCCTCAGTGAGCGAGCTGCCGACCGTCACGATCAACAGCGTTCCATTGACCGATTTTGCAAGTTCGGCGGCGATGTCGACTGCACGGTTTGCTCCCTCGGACCCATCCGTCGCCACCATGATGTTTCGCATTGGCAAAGCTCCCCCTCTCCCGCTTAGACTGCTCCGAACATTTTTCAAAAATATTCGCGAAGTCCATTGAGACATATCGAATTCACAACGGCACTAATTTCATGACGATCACATGACATGTCGCAAATCCATTCTGCGTCTTTGATCGTGATCAAAGTCGTCCACCGCGTATTCTGGTTTCGTTTTTGCGCCGCACAGTGAGCGCTTTGACATGACCGACATAATGGTCGTTGCACCCGCGAAACGTCCTGGCCTGCTCGGCATTGCCGCGGACTTGGTGGCAAAGCCAGAGCTGCCCGTCCCGACCGACGAGAAGATCAGTGTGCGGAACCTGAACTTCTATTACGAGGACGGTAACTGGGCGCTGAAGGATGTATCGGTGCCGATCTACGCGAAGAGGCTGACTGCCTTCATTGGCCCCTCCGGGTGCGGAAAATCGACGCTGCTGCGCGTCTTCAATCGGATGTATGATCTCTATCCCGGACAGCGCGCCGAAGGCGAGGTCCTGCTGGACGGCGAAAATATCCTGAAAATCCGCCACGATCTGGCATTGCTGCGCGCCCGAGTTGGCATGGTTTTCCAAAAGCCGACGCCTTTTCCGATGTCGATCTACGAGAACATCGCCTTCGGCGTCCGGCTACAACGGAAAGTATCCAATGCCGCGCTCGACGCCGAGGTCGAAGCGGCGCTTCGCCGCGCGGCATTGTGGGACGAAGTGAAAGACCATCTTTCAGCTGACGGAGTTGCGCTGTCGGGAGGTCAACAGCAACGTCTATGCATCGCGCGCATGATCGCAATGCAGTCCGACGTGATCTTGCTGGACGAGCCCTGCTCCGCTATCGATCCGATTTCGTCGGCGAAGATCGAGCAGACCGTTCAAGAGCTCAAGCATGATCATACGATCATCATCGTCACGCACAACCTGCAGCAGGCGGCTCGCATCTCGGACTATGCCGGGTTCATGCTGCTAGGCGAGCTGGTCGAGTTCGGCGACACGAACCGGATTTTCATCGCGCCGCGCGTTCCGCGCACGCAACGCTTTGTAACCGGCCGCTTCGGCTAATAATGTCTTAGTTTAGCCGCTCGCATTGACGTCACCGCCGCAGGTATATGCTCTGGATATGAGAATCTCGACATTGGCCGTAGCTGCGCCAAATGGCCTTGCCG
>CAWAEV010000030.1:0-29909 GCA_963780925.1 uncultured Alphaproteobacteria bacterium
GCGGAAGCGATACCCATCATGCGGCGGCGAGGATGGATGATGGGTTTCGCAAGAGCTCTACCCATCCTGCGGACTGCGCTTCTCCATCGGTCCCGCGGCCTCAGCCGAAAAACCACGACTCCGGATCGGCTATCGGTTCGCCGGCGTTCAGGGCCAAGAGGCCTTTGACGCAGCGGATCAAGGTCCAGATAACCCACCACAGCAAGATCAATCCGCCGATCGCAACGTGCAGCGCGACGACGCCGACGACGACGAACAGCAGCCCGATCCAAAAGGTTCTGATCTGAAACCGGAAATGGCTCCGGCTGACCGGGTCGGCCCGGTCGCCTTGCATCGAGGCGATGATCAGGCCGATCACGGCCGTAAGCCCGGTGAAAAAGCCGAGCAGATATAAAATATAAACGGTCAGCGCCAAGCCGTAATCCGAAATCATCGGCGGTCTTACCGTGACCGCTTTATCGCCCGCAGCGGCCTTCTCAGCGGCCTTCTCGGCGGCCTTGGCCATTGGCCCCTCCCTCTTTGACGCCGTGAAAGCTTGCCACTGCGCTTTGGTAAGCGGCAGCCGCCGGCGCCGGCATCAGTTTGCCATGACCTGCGAACCCGTCACAACCTGAAATGCAGTAGGCGTAGCCCGGATTGAGCGTCAGCGAAATCCGGGATGTGCGGCAAGGCTTGTGAACCTGAGTCACTTGCCCCGGATTTCGTTTCACTCAATCCGGGCTACACTCGCTCCGACCGGACAACGACAATTCAGGGAGACGTTTCGTGGGCAAAGGGCACAAGGACAAAGTCGCCGTCATCACCGGCGCCGCCAACGGCATCGGGCAGGCTTTTGCAAAACGTCTCGCCGAGGACGGCGCGCATGTCGCCGTCGCCGACCTCGTCGACGGACGCGACACCGTCAAGCTCGTCGAAGCCGCCGGGCGCGAAGCGCTCGCGGTGGTTTGCGACGTGGCCAAGGAGGACTCGGTCGCGGCGATGAGCAAACAGGTGCAGGCAAAATTCGGCCGCGTCGATATCGTGGTGAACTGCGCCGGCATTTTTCCGCAGCAGGATTTTGCCGGCATGACCTTCGCCGATTGGCGAAAAGTTCTCGCCATCAATCTCGACGGCACCTTCCTCGTCACTGCCGCCTTCGTGCCGGGCATGCGCGCGCGCCAATGGGGGCGCGTCGTCAGCATGGCGTCGAGCACGTTCGGCTCGGTGACCACGGGTTTTGCGCATTACGTCGCTTCCAAAGGCGGCATCATCGGCTTCACCCGCGGGCTCGCCGGCGACCTCGCCGCCGACGGCATCACGGTGAACGCCATCGCACCGGGCCTGACCCGATCGCCCGGAACGATTGCGCGCAAGCCGCGGCCGGGCTTCGCCACCATGGACGAGGAATTCGTCGCGATGGCCAGCCTCCAGGCGATTAAGCGGGTGGAGGTGCCGGACGATCTGGTCGGCGCGCTGTCGTTTCTAACGAGCGACGACGCCGCCTTCATGACCGGCCAGACGCTGAATGTCGATGGCGGAAGGGTGAGGTCTTAGGATGTGTCTTCGTAGGGTGGGCTGAGTGCAGCGAAGCCCACGCGGATTTCGGCACCGATAAACCGCGTGGGCACGGCGCGTTCCGCGCCTTTGCCCACCCTACGTTTGCTTCACAAACTGATCCGGACAATCATCGGTGAGCCCTTGAAGAACGAGGGCATTCCGCCCGTCATGGCGCCGAGGTACAGTCCCGAATCGTCCATGCGCTGCGGCGCTTTTGCTGTGAGGGAGAACTTAGCCATGAAAGTCTTGTCGGGATTGAGAGCCGGCCTCCTCGCCATCGCGGCGCTCGTCGGCGCGGTTTCGGTGGCGCACGCCGAAAGCGGCACCATCAGCATCCGTATCTTCAAGGCCGGCTTCATCGTCGGGGGCTCGGCCGGCGAAGGCGTGCTGACGTTCCAGGGCCGCAGCTATCCGCTGTCGATCGGCGGGTTGAGCTACGGCTTCACCTTCGGCGCCTCGGAGACGCGCTTCCACGGCACCGTCAGCAATATCCACCGCCCGTCCGACGTCAACGGCGTCTACGCCCAGGGCGGCGCCGGCGCAGCCGCCATCAGGGGCGCGCAGGCCGTGGTGCTGGCCAACCAGAACGGCGCCGTGCTGACGCTTACCGGCGAGCAGAACGGCCTGATCGTCAGCCTGGATTTGAGCGGACTAGCGTTGTCGCTGAAGTAGGCAAATCCATCCTGCCCCGCGAAAGCGGGGAAGGGGGACCGCGCTCTTGCGCGGTGGAAGGGGCGTCGGACTCGACGATCATTCGGCGACGACAACGAAGCTTTGACTCAGACGCCCCCTCCACCATGCTCCGCATGGTCCCCCTCCCCCGTTCGGCGGGGGGGGTATAGTGATATCTAGGAAAGTAGGCCACCTTACGCCTCTCCTAGAGCGGTCGGAAATCCACCTTCACTCCTGTGAATTTCAGTCAATTGCAATTTCAGCTGACTTCAACCAAAATTGTGGAGCTGAATTTTCTAGTGTTGCGCGGGGAGGTCACATTGGCCGCCGTTGAATCGATCACGTCGGCGATTATCTCCCGCTGTGGCGATATTTCATGGCCAGTTCCAGACCTCGACCTAAGCGACGCGAGAGAGGGGCCATAGAAGCGCACGATGGCGTGGATGTCCGTATTGCCCCTCGGAATCTACAGTCTCGCTGGCGCGCATTGGTATCCAGACGGCGGTTGCAAGTCGCCGTCGTCGCAGCTCGGGCATTTCAAACCACTGTTGAGCGGCGAATCGAGCCATACTGCGCACCTTAGCCAGCGCGATCCGAAAGGACGACCGTGCTTGGCGCAGCCTAAGGACTAGGATGCCCGGCGCAAGGCCGGGCATAACTGCGGAGGAAGCGGCGCAGCCCGACCCTTCGAGGCCCGCGCTGCGCGCGGGCACCTCAGGATGACGCTCAGAGCGCCTTGTTCGCTTCCTTGGCGGCCTCCGCCTTATCAACATAAACCTCCGCCCCCATGTCGAGAAACTTTTTGGACATCTGGTCCATGCCGGCCTGCGCTGCATCCGGATAAAGCGCAGCCTTCTCGTTATCGGTAAGACCCGCGGCATAGTCGCGAACGTCGGCCGTGATCTTCATCGAGCAGAATTTCGGCCCGCACATCGAGCAGAAATGCGCCACTTTGTGCGCTTCCTTGGGCAGCGTCTCGTCGTGATATTTGAGCGCGGTGTCGGGGTCGAGCGAGAGGTTGAACTGGTCCTTCCAGCGGAAGTCGAAGCGCGCCCGCGATAGCGCATCGTCGCGCAATTGCGCGGCGGGGTGACCCTTGGCGAGGTCGGCGGCGTGCGCAGCGATCTTGTAGGCGATGACGCCGTCCTTGACGTCGTTGCGGTCCGGCAGGCCGAGATGCTCCTTCGGCGTGACGTAGCAGAGCATGGCGGTGCCGAACCAGCCGATCATGGCGGCGCCGATGGCAGACGTGATGTGGTCGTAGGCCGGCGCGATGTCGGTGACCAGCGGGCCCAAGGTGTAGAACGGCGCCTCGCCGCATTCCTTGAGCTGCTTGTCGACATTGATCTTGATCTTGTGCAGCGGCACGTGGCCGGGGCCCTCGATCATCACCTGGCAGCCTTTCTTCCAGGCGACCTTGGTCAATTCGCCGAGCGTTTCCAGCTCGGCGAACTGGGCGCGGTCGTTGGCGTCGCGGATCGAGCCGGGACGCAAGCCGTCGCCCAACGAGAACGACACGTCGTATTTGCGCATCAGGTCGCAAATCTCGTCGAAGCGCTCGTATAGGAAGCTCTCCTTGTGATGCGCCAGGCACCACTTCGCCATGATCGAGCCGCCGCGCGAGACGATGCCGGTGACGCGGTTCGCCGTGAGGTGGATGTAGCCGAGCCGTACGCCGGCGTGGATGGTGAAATAATCGACGCCCTGCTCGCACTGCTCGATCAGCGTGTCCTTGTAGCATTCCCAGTCGAGCTTGACCGGATCGCCGTCGACCTTCTCCAGCGCCTGATAGATCGGCACGGTGCCGATCGGCACCGGCGAGTTGCGCAAAATCCATTCGCGGGTGTTGTGGATGTTGCGGCCGGTGGAGAGGTCCATCACGGTGTCGGCGCCCCAGCGGATCGCCCACACCATTTTCTCCACTTCCTCTTCCACCGAAGAGGTGACGGCGGAGTTGCCGATATTGGCGTTGATCTTGGTGAGAAAATTCCGCCCGATGATCATCGGCTCGAGTTCGCCGTGATTGATGTTGGACGGGATGATGGCGCGACCTCTGGCCACCTCAGAGCGCACGAATTCCGGAGTGACGAAGAGCGGCACCGACGCGCCAAAACTTTCGCCGTCGTCGTGCGCGGCTTGCGCGCCATCGAGCATGGTCTTGCGGCCGAGATTTTCGCGCTCGGCGATGTAGATCATTTCCTTGGTGATGACGCCTGAGCGCGCCCATTCAAGCTGGGTGATCGGCTTGCCGTCGAGGCCGCGCATCGGCCGCGGCGTGTTGGGGAAATTGCGCGCCAGATGCTTGCCGGTGACGTTGCCGTTGTCGACCGGCTTGATCGGACGGCCGTCATATTCCTCGACGCCGCCGCGTTCCTTGACCCATTGCACGCGGGCGCGCTTGAGCCCCTTCTCGACGTCGATCGCCGCGTCGGCCTCGGTATAGACGCCGGACGGATCGTAAACCCGCACCGGCTCTTCGCCCGCGCCCTCCGAGAGCGGGATCTCGCGCAGCGGCACGCACAGGTCGGGCGCCGCTTCGGGTGCCGCATAAACTTTTCGCGAGCCGGCAATCGGGCCGGTGGTCACCGTCGGCGTGGCGAGATCGGCTTCGGAGAGAGGCTTATTCATGGGCGCGTTCCTTCTGCGTTCGCTCTTGCGAGCGATCCGGCTGGCGGCGAGGTTGGGGCGGGATTTGGTAAAAGTTTCCGTCCCTTCGCCGGCATGACCCGGATCAGGTTCAAAGGGTTTATCTCAGCCCGCTGCCGGGCACCCCTCGGAACCCCTGTAATCTAGGCCCTCGCGGGCGGGTGTCAACGCGGGGGTGGCAGCCGGCGTCATACCCGTCATCCTGAGGTGCGCGCCGAAGGCGCGCCTCGAAGGATGCGGCCGAGGCGCCCGGGCTGTCGCCCTTCGAGGCTCGCTGCGCTCGCACCTCAGGGTGACGGAATGCGATTTCAATAATTCTTCAACAGCCGCTGCAGGTAATCGAGCTCTTCCTGCGGGCGGGTGAATTCGCCGAAACGCTTGCGCAATTCTTCGAGGATGCGGCGCGCGCGCTGCACGTCGATGTCGCCGGGGACCTTGACCGAGCCTTCGTCGTAGTCGTGTCCGCCCAGCGGACGGCCGAGCGGATCGGTGTCGTTGTCGCCGCGCACCTGGCCGAAGCGGCCGCCGCGGCCTTGGCCTTGCCCCTGTCCCATCTGCTGCTGCATCGATTGCGCCAGCGACTGCGCGCCCTTGCGCAAGGCGTCGAGCGCGCGCCCTTGAGAATCCACCGCATCGTCGGTATCGCCTTGGCCGAGATCACCTTCGGCCTCGCCCATGGCATTGCCGGCGCGGCCGAGCTGATCGAGCTGGTCGCCGTTCTGGCCCTGGTTCTGGTTCTGGCCCTGGTTCTGGCCCTGGTTCTGGCCCTGGTTCTGGCCCTGCCCCGGCGCCGGCTTGCCCTGCTGGCCTTCCTGGTCTTGGTTGAGCCCGCGGTTCTTTAAGTCTTCGAGCAGCTGATTGAGCCGGTCGCGCAGCGCCTGCTGATTTTGCTGCAGTCCGCCGAGCGAATCGCCGGGATGCTGCGTGCGCCCCGGCTGGCCTTGCTGGCCGCGCTGCGCGCCTTGCTGGCCCTGCTTAAAGGTGCGGTCGCGCAAATCCTGCTGCTGCCGGATCATGTCGCCGAGCGCGTCGAGCTCCGACATTTCCTCGCTTTCCTCGCCGTTCATGCCCGGCGTCGCCATCTGCATATTTTCCATCATCTGCTCGAGCTGCTGCAACAGCGCCTGCGCCGCGTCCTTGGCGCCGCCGCGCGCCAGGTTCTCCAGCCGATTGAGCATGTTCTGCAAATCGCGCTGGGTCATCACCTGCGCATTGCGATCGAGCGGCCGCGCCAGCTGCTGATTGTTCTTAAGCTGCTGCGCCAAAGCCTGCATGTAGCGGGCCATCGCCTCGCGCAGCTTGTCCATCAGCTGTTTGATCTCGTCGTCGCTGGCGCCGCGTTCGAGCGCCTGCTGCAGCGCGTTCTCGGCGTTGCGCAGAGCGTCCTGCGCGTCGGAAATGTCGCCGTCCTCGATGGCGACCGCCATCTGCCACAGCCGCGTCGTCACGTCGCGCAGCTCGTCGTCGGTCTTGGCGCGAACCAGCGACCAGAAGATCGAGCGCAGCCCGAGATAGACGCCGGCCTCCGGGGTGAATTTCTCCGGTGCGATGGCGAGCGCATCGAGCGCGGTGATGACTTGCGGGCGCGTATTGGCGTCCATCGCCAGCTCGCGGCGCTGCTCGACGAGCGCCCGCGCCAGCGGCTTGATGAACACACGCTGCGGCAAGCGGAACGTCACCGGGTCGCTCTTGCCGACATTGCCGCCGTCGTCATGGGCGACCAGCGTCATCGTCACCTCGGCGCCGGCCCAGGGATGGTCGGTCAGATCCTTAATCGTCTGGCCGACGCCGTTCTTGGTCCGCGCCTGCGGCAGCACCAGCGGGAATTGCGGCGGGCCATAGAGCGGATGCGGCGCGGCTTGCGGCTTGCCGTCTGCCGCAGCCGGATCGTCCGTGCCCGCGTCCTTGCGCGCGAACGTCGCCTCGGCCTGCGTCACGCCGTAATCGTCTTCGAGCCGATAGGACAGCAGCAGCGAGCCGCGGTTCTGCGTTTGCGGATCTTTGGTGAGCGCGATGGTCGGCGGATTGTCGGGAATGGCGTTGAACGGCCAAGTGAGATCGTCGCCGGCGCCGCGCAGCGCCGCTGTGCCGGTCGCGGTAATCTTAAAGCGATGCTCCTCGGTGCCGGCCGGAGCTTGCGCCGCCTCCTTCGACGGGATGACGCCGCCAGAGCCGGCAATATCGAGATTGACGTTGCCGGTCGCGCGCACGATCAGCGTCGAGTTAACCGGCACGGCGAACGGCCCGTCGGCCGAGCCCGGCGCCTGCGCCGCCGCCGTCTCGCGGGGATGAATGCCGGGCAGCACCAGCGGCGGCTTGCCAGTGTAAGCCGGCGGCACCACCCAGGCGTCGACGCGGAAATTCGCCGGCAGCACCACGCCCTGCCAGTCGAACGCGGCCGCGATGCGCTGCCACCGTTCGCCGCCGGCGGCGAGAAACGTGGCGACGCAGGCGAGCAGCACCAGCGCGCGCAGCGCATAAGGGTCGCGCCGGGCGACGCGCGGCGTCGGCGCGCCGGATTTGAGCGCGCGCGCCGCCGCCATGGCGCGCTCGACATGGGCGTCCCACAGCGCCAGCGAATAGGGATCTTTCGAGGTGACCGCGAGCTCGTCGGCGATCGCGGTCGCCGGGCGATGGGCGAGCCCGCTGCCGCGATCGAGCCGGCTTAAGCCCTCGCGCATTGCCGGCATGCGCAACAGTCCCAAGGGCACCAGCGCCGCGACGACGACGATGACAAAACCAATCACGCCGAAGGTGCGGCCGAGCGGCGGCAGCCACAGCCAGAGCCCGAGCCAGGACAGCGCCAGGAACAAGCCGATGGCGGTCAAGAGCGTCGCCAGCGCCGGCCACAGCCGCTCCCAAAAGATCGTCCAGCGCGCGCGCCGCAGCGCCGCGGTAAGGAGCGACTTGGCTGCGGGCTCGGCAGCATGTCGGTCGGCAGTCGTCTGTGGCACCGGCTGTTCCGTCACAAAAGGGCTCCGTGGCCGTCAATTGTGCATGACAACACAATAACATGAGGGCCGGTTCGTGGCACTTGGCCCCAATCGGGGCCTTGTAATGCAAAATCAACGCCAACAAACGCCCAATTCGCAGACCCTGTTCAGATTTGCCGCCGAATCGGGGCATTTCGGCTCAAGTCAATCGCGTAACGGCAACACCCGCAACCTAGCACGCGCCGGTTCGATCGATATCAATGCACCGTCGCTCAATTCCTGATGCGACTGGCGAAGGGCGGCGAGCACGAGCGCGCCGATCGCGTCGGGCGTCAGCAGGTCGCTCCTCAATTGGACGACGCTCGTCCGGCGGTCCTTCGTTGCGGCGAGGATGGCGCCAAAATCGAGATCGCTCGTAAACACGACGTGGTTATGGTCAATGGCCCATCGCAGGACAACTTCATCGTGCGCATCATTGGGTCCGACCTGCGACCAGTGCCTAACCTCGTGTCCAGCGCCGATAAGAAAGTCGACCCACCGTGGCGACAAATTCATATCGACCAAAATTTTCATTCGGCAGCAGTTAGATCGACTTCACGCTCCTGAGCGCGCCAAGCGGCATAGCGCAGCGCCTCGAGAATATCCTCGCGTTGCAAATACGGATAATCTGCGAGCAGTTGATCGATAGACTGACCCGCCGCGATCTGTCCGACGATCATTCCGACGGTAACGCGCAAGCCGCGAATGCAGGGCTTGCCGCCCATGACCGCCGGGTCTTGAGTGATACGTTCAAATTCGCGCATGACGAAGCTCGGACAACGAGTGTGCTTTGTAAATATAGCACGATAGGTAAGCCGTCCGTAGCTTGACGCCAAGCCTAACAGCCAAGCTCACAACCAGTCCGGCAGCCGGTCCAGCGCGATGAGCTCGTCGAGCGTCTGGCGCGGCCGGACCAGCGCCCATTCGTCATTGCGAACAAGCACTTCAGGCACGAGCGGGCGGCTGTTATAGGTGCCGGCCTGGGTCGCGCCATAGGCGCCCGCGGTCATCACGGCGAGGAGATCGCCCGGCTTCGGCTCGACCAAAGCGCGGTCGAGCGCGAGATAGTCGCCGGATTCGCAAACCGGCCCGACCACGTCGGCTGTGATTCGCCGTGCGCCGACTGGGGCCTGGCGCACCGGCTTGATGTCGTGATGCGCCTCATAGAGCGTCGGGCGGACCAGATCGTTCATGCCGGCATCGACGATGACGAAGGTCTTGGCCTCGCCGCGCTTTACGTAAATGACGCGCGTCAGGAGGATGCCGGCATTGCCGACGATCAGCCGGCCGGGCTCGAAGATGAGCTTGCAGTCGAGCTTCTTGGTCGCGCGCTTGACGATCGCCGCATAGGCGTCGGGATCGGGCGGCGGCTCGTTGTCCTCGCGATAGGGAATGCCCAAGCCGCCGCCGAGATCGACATGCGAAATCACGTGGCCGTCGGCGCGCAACACCCCGACGAACTCGGCCAATAGCGCAAACGCATCGCCGAACGGATCGAGCTCGATGATCTGGCTGCCGATATGCATGTCGACGCCGATGACGCGCACGCCTTTGAGCTTGGCGGCGCGGGCATAGACCTCGCGGGCGCGGCTGATCGGAATGCCGAACTTGTTCTCCGCCTTGCCGGTCGCGATCTTGGCATGGGTCTTCGGATCGACGTCGGGATTGACGCGGATCGAAATATTCGCGACGCGGCCCTTGGCGGCGGCGATCGAAGCAAGCAGCTCGAGCTCCGGCTCGGATTCGACATTGACGCACAGAATGTTCTCGTCGACCGCGAGCGAAAGTTCATGCGCGGTCTTGCCGACACCGGAGAACATGATCTTGTCGGCCGCGACGCCGGCCATGCGGGCGCGCAAGAGTTCGCCTTCCGAGACGACGTCGGCGCCGGCGCCGAGCTTGGCCAGCGTCGCGATCACCGCCTGGTTGGAATTCGCCTTCATGGCGTAGCAGACCAGCGCGTCGACATCGGCAAAGGCGCCGGCGAACACCTTATAGTGCCGCTCGATGGTGGCGCTCGCATAGCAATAGAACGGCGTTCCGACGGCGTCCGCCAGTGCGGTGAGATTGACCGCTTCGGCGTGCAGCACGCCGTCGCGATAGGTGAAATGGTGCATGGAAAGTCTTTAGCTTGAGATTTTAGTTTGCGCTACCGCGGCCGCGCGGCGGCTGCCGTCACTGCAGCAGCGGATCGAGAATGAAGGACCGTTTTTGGCCCGGCGCCGCCACCGGATTGCCCTGCGCGTCGAAGCCGTTTTTGATCGCGGTATCCTGCGGCGAGCCGGGCGCCGGCGTACCGTCGGGCGACCGCAAATCCGAAGTCGCGGCAGGCGTTGCGGGCGCCGGTCCGGGCGGCAGTTCGAGCGGCCCCTCGCGCCCGCAGCCGGCAAGTGCAAAAACCCCAGCCAGAGCTGCAACAAGCGCAGCAGTTCGCGGGCTATTCAAACGAACACGGGTCAAAACACGCCCCCAAAGCCCCCAAGCCAGCCTAGCAAACCGCACCGCGGCGGCGACATTATGTCCGCTCAAGATCGCTCAAAGGCATTGCCAAACGCTTATGCCTTTTTCGCTAGCTGCCTGAGCCAGCTTTTGGCCTCGCGGCGGACATTGCTCGGCGCGGTGCCGCCATAGGCCACGCGGCTCTTGACCGACTTGTCGGCCGATAGCACGGCGTACACCGCCTTGGTGATCTGGCCGGTGATCTCGGGCTCGACCGCCTGCATGGTTTCGAGCGGCAGCTTGTCGAGCGGCACGCCGGCCTTGGCGGCCGCCGCCACGATCTTACCGGTAATGTGATGGGCGTCGCGGAACGGCAGTTTGAGCGTACGGGTAAGCCAGTCGGCGAGATCGGTGGCGGTCGAATAGCCGTCGCCGGCGATTGTCTTCATCCGCGCGACGTCGGGCTCAAGATCGCGCACCATGCCGGTCATGGCCTTAAGCGACAAAGCCAGCGCGCCGATCGCGTCGATCGCGCCTTCTTTGTCCTCCTGCAGATCTTTCTGATAAGCGAGCGGCAGGCCCTTGATCACCACCAACAGCGCGGTGAGCGCGCCGACGATGCGCCCGGTCTTGGCGCGAACGAGCTCGGCTGCGTCCGGATTGCGCTTCTGCGGCATCATCGACGAGCCGGTGGTGAATTTGTCGGACAGCCCGACGAGGCCGGCGAGCGGCGACGACCAGATCACGATCTCCTCGGCGAAGCGCGACAGGTGCACGGCCGCAATCGCGCAGGCCGACAGCGTCTCCAGCACAAAATCGCGGTCGGCCACCGCGTCGAGCGAATTCGCCATCGGCCGCCGAAAGCCGAGCGCCTTGGCGGTCATGGTGCGGTCGATCGGGAACGAGGTGCCGGCGAGCGCGCCCGCGCCGAGCGGGCTTTCGTTCAGCCGCTGGCGCGCGTCGGCAAAGCGGCTGCGGTCGCGGCCGGCCATCTCGACATAAGCGAGCAGATGATGGCCGAAGGTCACCGGCTGCGCCGGCTGCAAATGGGTGAAGCCCGGCATCACGGTGGCGGCGTGCTCGAGCGCTTTTTCGGCGAGTGCGCGCTGATAGGCGGCCAGCGCGGTGTCGATGTCATCGATGGCGTCGCGCACCCAGAGCCGGAAATCGGTCGCCACCTGATCGTTGCGCGAGCGCGCCGTATGCAGCCGCCCGGCCGCCGGCCCGATCAGTTCGCCGAGCCGGCTCTCGACGTTCATATGGATGTCTTCCAGCGCCCGCTTGAACGCGAATTTGCCGGCCTCGATCTCTGACAGGATCGTGTCTAGACCGTGAGCGATCTGCTTTGCATCTTGCGCCGTGATGATGCCTTTTTTGGCGAGCATCGCCGCATGCGCCTTGCTGGCGGCGATGTCCTGCCGGTACAGGTGGCGGTCGAAATGGATCGAGGCGTTGATATCCTCCATAATCGGATCGGGTCCCGAGCCGAACCGTCCACCCCACATCTTGTTGCTCATGACGATCGCTTGTTAATGGTTGCCGCTTGTTAAAGGTTGTCTCATGACGCCGACGCCGAGGTTTTCCCGTTTATGACCGAGCCATCCGCCGCATCCAACACCGCGCCGGTACTGCGCAAAATCGGCCGGCTGCGGCTTGTTTCCGCCGCCGCCGCCAGCGGCATCCTTATTGTGCTGGCGGGGGTATACGGGATTGAGCATCTACGAAGCAATCCGGCCGACGCCGCCTGTCAGCCCGCGGTTAATACCGCCAAGCGTATTGCGCCGCTGGTTCATGGCGAAGTCGCGGCGCTGGCGGCGGCGCAAACGCCGTTTCGCGTTCCCGATCTCGCGTTCAAGGACGCGCAAGGCGCCGACAAGACGCTTGCCGACTGGCGCGGCCGCACCGTGCTTCTCAATCTGTGGGCCACCTGGTGCGTACCATGCCGCCGCGAAATGCCGGCGCTCGACGCGTTGCAGGCCAAACTCGGCGGCCCGGACTTCGACGTCGTCGCCGTCAATATCGATACCCGCGATCCGCAAAAGCCGCTCGCTTTTCTGAAAGAGATTGGCGTCACCCACCTTTCTTATTATTCCGACCAGAGCGCACATGCTTTCGAGGACCTCAAAGCAGCCGGCAAGGCGTTCGGCATGCCGACCACGGTGATCGTCGATAGCAACGGCTGCGAGATCGGCGACATGGCAGGTCCAGCGGAATGGGCGAGCGACGACGGCGTGAAGCTCGTGAGCGCAGCGATTGCCGGCGAAAAGAACGTTACGCAGTAACGTCTAAATTGGTGCCCACGCCGGCGGCGACGTTGGCGATCGAACTGGCGTTCTGCTGCGCGGCGTCGATCAATTTGACGATCGAGGACCCGTTGTCCGCGTTCATCCGCGCAAGCCGCGCCGCGACGGCAAGCTGCACCATACCGGTCTGGGCGCCGACCAGTGCGGAGATGAGGCTCGTCGTGTCCATGGCCGACCATTATGGCCTTGAAGCTTAAAAACATGTGAACCGCGCCTAACGAACCAGCAGCTGAAATCCGGCGATCACGATTTCAACGACGATCAACACGACGATGATCAGTTCCAGCCGCAACGATCGCTCGGTATCGATGATATCGGCAAACGCTTTTGCCGAATCGGAGATCACCGTGAGTTTGCGGGTCAAGACATCAGCCCGTTCCTTCAATTCATATTCGTCTTCGAGCCGGGCGTAAAAGCGCTCCAGACCGGGCCGTTCCCATAGCACGTCGGGTTTTTCCGCCACCGCGACGAGTCCGGAAATGCGATGTTGAACCAGCAGCGCGTTGCCGATGTGCTTGAGGATCGCACGACGGCCGCCGGGCGTGCGGCCGTGTTCCGCCAGTTCCTGGGCAATAGGCTGAATGACGCCGAATACGGTCGCCACTTTTTTCTCGTCGTGCGCCAACACCACGCTGGTGGCCAGCGCATCCGTGATCAGCAGCGTGTGTTCGGTCGTCAACGTCTTCACCGCGATAATGCCCGATGGCGTCGGCTGGTCGTCTTTGTCCGGCGCGATCTCGATTTGAACGGATTCTTCTTCGCGCGGGCTTATCGGACCGATAATCCGGCCCTCCAAGCGGCGGATGACCTCATTCTCTTCCAGCGGCGACATGCCGACCAGGACCGCGACGCCATAGCGGAATAACGCAACAACGCCTTTCTCGCCGGCGCGGAACGCCAGCGGCAGCGTCGACAGCACGTCGCTGCGTTCAAGCCCCGCGGTTTCGATCCGGTCGCCGAGCAACAACGCCCTGACGGTAATGCGATGCTCGCGCGCTATGGGTAAATCGCTCATGAGAATCCCGAGTTTCGTATGACGTAAGCGGCGGGCTTGAGGAGATGGGTCAGAAATGTCGGGCGGTGAGATAGGTTGGAGGGGGGCGTTGGCTCAATCCACGCTACGACGACGGTTGACAAGACGGCGCGTAGCGTTATGCTAAACCATATGGTTAAGTTTTATGACGCCGCTCTCGACCGCACTTTCGCCGCGCTGTCCGACCCGACGCGACGCGCGTTGGTGATGCGGCTTGCCGCCGAGCCCGATCTGTCGGTGAGCGAACTTGCCGCGCCGTTCAAAATGTCGCTGCCGGCGGTCATGAAGCATCTCGGCGTATTGTCCGATGCCGGGCTCGTCTCGCGCGCAAAGACCGGGCGCGTCGTCGCCTGCCGGCTCGACGCCGAGCCGATGCGCGATGCGTTCGAATGGCTCAACCGCTACGAAAAGTTCTGGTCCGAGCGGCTGTCCAGCCTCGCCGCGTTCTTGGAAGAGGAAGAAGAGGCTCTTTCTGAAAAGGAAAAATCATGGCCACCCAAACCGCCACCAAACCAAGCCTCACCATCAAGCGCCGGCTCAAGGCGGCGCCCGCCAAAGTCTTTGCCGCATGGACGGAGCCGGAAAAGATAAAGCGCTGGTTCGGCCCGGCCGGCACCGAGTGCACGCACGCCGAGTTCGACCTGCGCGTCGGCGGTAAATTCACCATCGTGGCGACCCGGCCGGGCGGCGAGACCCACCAGGTTTTGGGCGTCATGCGCGAAGTCGTTCCCGACGCACGGCTCGTCTACACCTGGGCGTGGGCCAGCACGCCGGAACGGGAGTCGCTGGTGACGGTGGAGTTCAAGCCCGACGGCGACGGCACCTTATTGACGCTGACGCATGCGCAATTCTTCGACGAAGAGGCGCGCGAGCGCCATCAGCAGGGCTGGACCGGCGCGCTCGACAAGCTGGAGAAATTTGTCGCGTGAACGACACCAAACTCGGCAACCATGGGCAAGGCATAGCGTGGAGGCGTACATGCGCGGATCGCACGGCACGTTTTATTGGAACGAACTGATGACGCGCAACGTCGAGCGCGCCAAGACATTCTACGCTGACACCGTAGGCTGGAGTTTCGACGCCATGCCGATGCCCGGCGGGGGCGGCACCTACTGGCTCGCCAAGATGGGCGGCGATCCGGTGGCCGGCATCCTCGACATCGGCACGCCGGAGTTCGGCCAGGTCCCCGAAAGCTGGATGGCTTATCTCGCGGTCGACGATGTCGACGGGCGCGTGGCCAAGGGGGTCAAAGCAGGCGCCAAGCTCATGAAGCCTATTTTCGAGGTGCCCGGCGTCGGCCGCATCGCCATCCTGATGGAGCCGGGCGGCGCCGGCATCGGCTGGATGACGCCGGCATCCTAAGCCCCATCGCCCGGATAAGCGGAGCAAGTCCGGGGTTAGTGGAGTCTGGAGCACCTGTCAGTCATGTCGATGTGCTGTGGGTTGTCGATTCTGGAGAGTGAGGAGAACCACATGGAACCGCACAAAGTCGTTTCCCACGACGAATGGATCGCCGCGCGGAAGGCCTATCTCGCCGAGGAGAAGGCATTTTCCAAGGCACGCGACGCGCTGAGCAAAAAGCGCCGCGAACTGCCCTGGGAGAAGGTCGAAAAGAAGTACCTATTCGACGGCCCGAACGGCAAGGAAACGCTGGCCGACCTGTTCGATGGCAAGAGCCAGCTCATCGTCTATCACTTCATGCTCGGCCCCGGCTGGGAGCAGGGCTGCCCGAGCTGCTCGTATTTGGCCGATCATTTCGACGGCGCGGTGATTCATCTCGCGCAGCGAGACGTTTCCTTCGTCATCGTGTCGCGCGCGCCGCTGCCGGAGATCGAAAAGTTCCAAAAGCGCATGGGCTGGAAATTCAAGTGGGTGTCGTCGTTTGGCAGCGATTTCAATCACGACTATCAGGTCTCGGTATCGCCCGCGGAGAAAGCCGCGGGCAAGGTCATGTATAATTACGAGATCACGACGTTTCCAAGCGACGAGCGCCCTGGCGTCAGCGTGTTTTTCAAAGACGCGGCCGGCGAGGTCTTCCACACCTATTCGACCTATGGCCGCGGGCTCGATATTTTCATCGGCGCCTACAATTTCCTCGATGTCACGCCGAAGGGCCGCGACGAGGATGGCTTGCGCCACAGCATGGCCTGGGTGCGCCACCACGACCGCTACCAGGGTGCGGTGGTCGATACAAAAGCGTCATACCAGCAACCCAAATCCGCCTCATGCTGCGATTAGTGCCGTGCGTGGCGCGGTCGAAATTTTGAAATGAAGCTTTTGCAAATAAGCTTTTTGCAAATGAACCGGGAGAGCTGCTCAAATGTCGACCGATCTGAAATATCTCGCCTTTACGGCGATGCTGACGGCATCGCTGTGGATTCCCTATGTCGTCGCGCAGGTGACGACCAACGGATTTCTGAGTCCGCAAAATTACGTCGATCCGGCGCCGCGTCTGGTGCCGCTCTGGGGCAAGCGCGCTGATCGCGTCTATCTTAATGCCGTCGAGACCTTCGCGCCGTTTGCGGCGCTGGTGATCCTCGTTCAGCTGGCCGGCAAGGCCGACGCGATGACGGCGTTCTGGACGCAGTCGTTCTTCTGGCTGCGCGTCGCACACGCCATCGTCTACTGGGCCGCGATCCCCTACATCCGCACGGTCATTTTCACGCTCGGCTACGTGGCGGTCATCGGCCTTTTCGTCGAACTGATGAAGTGACCAGTTGTAGCCCGGGTTGAGCAGAGCGAAACCCGGGACTGAGTTTGAGTTCGCACACTGACCCCGGATTTTGCCGCGCTCAATCCGGGCAACAAAGTCACAATGTAGGAGTCGATCATGAAGCTCTATGGCTTTCCCGCCTCGCCGAACACCTGGAAAGTGCGCGCGCTCGCCGCGTATCTGACAGTTCCGCTCGAATTCGAATTCGTCGATCTGCTCCAAGGCGTGCAGCACACGCCGGCTTTCCTAGCGCTTAATCCGACCGGCCGCACGCCGGTGCTGGTCGACGGCGATTTCAAGCTTTGGGAATCGAACGCCATCCTGCAATACGTCGCCAGCAAGAATGCGACGCCGCTTTATCCGAACGACGCCAAGAGCCGCGCCGACATTGGCCGCTGGCAATGCTGGGATCTGGCGCATTGGGGCGCGCAGGCCTGCCAGCCGCTGATCTTCGAGAACCTGGTGAAGAAATTCGTCAATCTCGGCCCGGCCGACCCGGCCGCAGTCGCCAAGGCTACCGAGAGTTTCAACAAAGAAGCCAAGATGCTGGATGCGCATCTGGCGCGGCACAAATATCTCGTCAACGATACGCTGACGATCGCCGACTTCTCGGTCGCGGCGCCGCTGTTCCACGCCCAAGGCGCGGGCTTGCCGGTCGGCCCCTATGCCAATATCGGCGCCTGGTTCGGGCGGGTCTCAGCATTGCCGTGCTGGAACGAAACCGCGCCGCAAATGGCCGCAGCGGCCTGACACGTCATTGCGAGGAGCGAAACGACGAAGCAATCCAGGGCGGCGGTGCCGAACTGGATTGCTTCGCGGAGCTTGTCATCGGGCCGGCCACTTAGGGCCGGACCCGTTGGCTCGCAAAGACGATTGTGGATGGTTACCGCGTCGGCACCGGCTTTTCGCCGCGGTAGTCGTAGAAGCCGCGCTGCGTCTTGCGGCCGAGCCAGCCGGCCTCGACGTATTTTACGAGCAGCGGGCACGGCCGGTATTTGGAGTCCGCGAGGCCCTCGTGCAGCACCTGCATCACCGAGAGACAAGTGTCGAGACCGATGAAATCGGCGAGCTCCAAGGGGCCCATCGGATGATGGGCGCCGAGCCGCATCGCCTTGTCGATGCCCTCAACATTGCCGACGCCTTCATAGAGCGTGTAGATCGCCTCGTTGATCATCGGCAGCAGGATGCGGTTGACGATGAAGGCGGGGAAATCCTCCGCCACCGCGATCTGCTTGCCGAGCTTGCCGATGAACTGCTTGGTCGCCTCGAAGGTGGCGTCGTTGGTGGCGATGCCGCGGATCACTTCGACCAGCTCCATCAGCGGCACCGGATTCATGAAATGAATGCCAATGAAGCGCTCCGGCCGGTCGGTCGCGGCGGCAAGCCGCGTGATCGAGATCGACGACGTATTGGTGCCGAGGATGGTTTGCGGCTTGAGCGACGGGCACAGCGCGGCAAAGATTTTCCGCTTGAGGTCTTCCTGCTCGGTCGCGGCCTCGATCACCAGGTCGCAATCGCCAAGCTCATCGAGCGTGTTGGCGGGCGTGATGCGCTTGATCGCCGCCTGGCGCTCTTCGTCGCTGATGCGCTGGCGGCTGACCTGGCGCGCCAGGTTGCCGTTGATGGTGGCAATCCCCGCGGCGATGCGGTCGGCGACAACGTCGTTGAGCAGCACGTAAAAGCCGGACAAGGCGCAAACATGGGCGATGCCGTTGCCCATCTGGCCGGCGCCGACCACGCCGATCTTACGAATGGTATGAGGCATCCTGCTCGCCTGCTCGCCGCACATCTGCGGCGCTTTGGGCCGTTCCTTGACGTCGACCATTTCAATTCACCTTCTACGCCGATCCACGCCCGTATGCCAGATTCCGTCAGTGCTTAACCTTATCGAGCTCGGCGGCGAGCTCCGGCAACGCCTGGTAGAGATCCGCCACCAATCCGTAGTCGGCGACCTGAAAGATGGGGGCTTCCTCATCCTTGTTGATCGCGACGATGACTTTCGAGTCCTTCATGCCGGCGAGATGCTGAATAGCGCCGGAAATGCCGACGGCGATATACAGATCGGGCGCCACCACTTTTCCGGTCTGCCCGACCTGCCAGTCGTTCGGCGCATAGCCAGCATCGACCGCCGCGCGCGAAGCGCCAATCGCGGCGCCAAGCTTGTCCGCCACCGGCTCTATATACTTGGTGAAGTTCTCGCGGTTCTGCATCGCCCGGCCGCCGGAAATGATGATTTTCGCCGAAGTCAGTTCCGGCCGCTCCGATTTGGAAAGTTCCTCGCCGACGAAACCGGACAGGCCGGGATCGGCCGCAGCGGCGGCGGGTTCGATCGGCGCCGCCGAGCCGCCCGCTCCGGTCGCCTGGAACGCCGCGGTGCGCACGGTGATAACGCGCTTGTTTTCGGTCGAGCGCACCGTCTGGATGGCGTTGCCGGCATAGACCGGCCGCTCGAACGTATCGGGCGCCACTACTTTGATGACGTCGGATATTTGCATCACATCGAGCAGCGCGGCGACGCGCGGCATGACGTTCTTTCCGGTCGTGGTCGCCGCCGCCATGATGGTTTCGTAAGGGGGAGCGAGCGCGACGATCAGCGCCGCGGTCGGCTCGGCCAGCATGTGCTCGTAAGCCGGCGCGTCCGCGAGCAGGACCTTTTTCACCCCGTCGAGCTTCGCCGCCGCCTCGGCGACCGCTTTGCAGTTGTGGCCGGCGACGAGAATATGCACCTCGGCGCCGACCGCCTTGGCCGCCGTCAGCGCCTTGGCGGTGGCGTCCTTGAGCGTGCCGTTGTCGTGCTCGGCAAGCAGAAACGTCGGCATCACACCGCTCCCGCTTCTTTGAGTTTTTCGACCAGTTCGGCGACGGTCTTGACCTTGACGCCCGCCTTGCGCACCGGCGGCTCCGCCGTCTTGACGACTTCGAGCCGCGGCTTGGTATCGACGCCGTAATCCGCGGCGGTCTTTTCGTCGATCGGCTTTTTCTTCGCCTTCATGATGTTGGGCAGCGAGGCGTAGCGCGGCTCATTTAGACGCAGATCGGTGGTGACGATGGCCGGCAGCTTGAGCTTCACCGTCTGCAGGCCGCCGTCGACTTCGCGCGTCACCAACAGCGCATCGCCGTCGAGCGCCACTTTGGAGGCGAAGGTGCCCTGCGGCCAGCCGAGCAGCGCCGCCAACATCTGGCCGGTCTGATTGCTGTCGTCGTCGATCGCCTGTTTGCCCAGGATGATCAGGCCGGGCTGTTCCGCGGCCGCGATGCCTTTGAGGATTTTTGCAACCGCCAAAGGCTCGACGACGCCGTCGGCCTTGACCAGGATGCCGCGGTCGGCGCCCATCGCGAGCGCGGTGCGGATCGTCTCGGCGGCTTGCTGGGGCCCGATCGAGACGGCGACGATCTCGGTCGCCTTGCCGGCTTCCTTGAGCCGGATCGCCTCCTCGACGGCGATCTCGTCAAACGGGTTCATCGACATTTTGACGTTGCCGAGCTCGACTCCGGAGCCGTCAGCCTTGACCCGGATTTTCACATCCTTGTCGATCGCCCGCTTCACGGGCACGAGAATTTTCATTGCTGTATCTTGACTGTGTCTTGGCGCTATTTCGGCTGCGATGGCTACTTGTTTGGGTGTTTTTCTTCGCCGCTTGGGCCGTGGTGAGAAGGACCGATGCTGCGGTGCGGGAAACCTAACGGCCGGCGCGCTGTCGGTCAACGCCGCTAGCGGTTCTCGCCGGGCTTCCAAAGCACGTCGCGCGCGCCGTGGGCGTTGGCGTAACGGCTTGCGACGAAGAGGAAATCGGAGAGGCGATTGACGTATTTGAGCACCTCGCCGGACACCCTCTCGCCGGTTCCTTCCTTGCTGTCGTTTCGGTCCATCAGTTCGGCGATCAGCCGCTCGGCGCGCCGGCAGATGGTACGGGCGAGATGCAGATGCGCCGCGGCCGCACTGCCGCCCGGCAGCACAAAAGACCGCAGTGGGGCAAGTGCTGCATTGAAGCGGTCAATCTCGGCTTCGAGCCACGCGACCTGTTTGTCGGTTACGGTGAGCCGCGCGCCACCAGGTCCTTTACCTCCGCCTTTGCCTTTTACCGGCGTGCACAGATCGGCGCCGACGTCGAACAGGTCGTTCTGGATGCGCGCCAGCGCGGCGTCGAGCTCGGCGTCATGAGCGGTATGCAGCCGCGCCACGCCGATCGCGGCATTGGCCTCGTCGATGGTGCCGTAGGCCGCGACGCGCAGATCGTATTTCTTGCGCCGCTCGCCGGTGCCGAGGGCCGTGGTGCCGTCATCGCCGGTGCGGGTGTAAATCTTGTTGAGGACGACCATGGTGCGGCGTCTTTATTTCCCCATGAACCACAGCGTCAGCATGATAACGCCGATGGCGATGGCTTGCAGCAAGACGCGCAGCCGCATCAGCTTCTGCGAGGTGTTGCCGGAGCCGCCCATCATCATGTTGACGAGGCCGAGCAGCAAGACGATCGCGACCGCGCCGATGGCGATCGGGACCGCGACATGCGACATGAAATTAGCCATGGCGACCCTTGTAGCCCGGGTTGAGCGCCCTGTCATTCCGGGGCCGAGCGAAGCGAGGAGCCCGGAATCCATAATCCCGGTACAGGGGATATGGATTCCGGACTTGCCGCTTTGCGGCAATCCGGAATGACGCGCGAGAAAACGTGCGCTATGACAACGCCGCAACTGCGCAGAGGAACCGCCCCGATGATCGTCGATTTCCAGCACCATTTCACGCCGCGCGAGCTGATCAAGGCCGATCCGGGCGATCGCCTCATCCTCAACTATGACGCGCTCGGCGCGCCGAGCTATACGGTGCATTCGCTGCTCTACGATCTCGACGAGCACGTGCGGATGATGGATATCGCCGGCATCGACGCCGCCTGGCTCACCAGCGCCGCCGGCATGTGCGCCGATCTCGACACTTCGCGGCTGGTCAACGACAAGGCAAAAAAGGCCGAACGCGACTATCCCGGCCGCTTCATCGGCGCCGCACACGCGCATCCGTTCGACGGCGCCGCGGCGCTGAAAGAACTCGCGCGCTGCCGCCACGAACTCGGCTTCCAAGGCGTCACCGTCACTTCGGAGTTTGACGGCAAGTGGATCGACGATCCGGGGCTCGAGCCGTTCTGGGACGAGGTCGGCAAGCTCGGCATGTTCGTGTTCGTGCATCCGGCGCTGAAACTGAATTACGCCCAGCAATTCGACAGCTACGACACCGCGCGCGCGGTCGGCCGCGAATTCTCGCTGATCATGGCGACCATCCGGCTCATTAATTCCGGCGTGTTCGACCGCCATCCCGAATTGACGGTGCACATGGCGCATCTGTCCGGCGGGGTCGCCGGCATGCTGGCGCGCATCCGTTGCTTTCAGGACAAGGAGTTTTGGGGCACCGCCGAAAATGCGCGCCACGGCGCCAAGGGGAAAAGAGATTTCGACTATTACATCCGCAACAATCTCGTCTTCGACACCGCCGGATTTGCCGGCGGCATCGGCGCGATAAAGGCCGGCCTCGCCGAAATTCCGGCGTCTCGTATGGTGTTTGCCACCGACTATCCCCAGGAAATCCGTAAAGGCGAGGTGGTGCGCGACTTTGTTCGCGACATCCGTTCGCTCGGCCCCGACGGCGAGCGCATCCTGTCCGGCAATGTCGGGCTTTTGCTCAAGGAATCGCCGGCGACGGAGAGAAGGAAAGTAGAAGAGCGCGTGCGATAGATCGACAGTCGGCCACCTCACATGTCATCATGCAGGAAGGCGGATGATCGAATAGACCTGATCTTCATGCGAGACTATTGGATGCTCCGCCTTCGCGGAGCATGACAATTAGCTCACCCCGCTCCGCCGAGGTGCTTCTCGATATCGTAGACCGGATGCCTGGTGAGGTCCTTGTCGATCTCTGCCACGATTTTTTTCTTCACGTCGGCGTGGAAAGCTTTGCGCAAATCGGCCAGCGCCCGCGGCGGCGCGATCACGATCAAAGCCTCGACCTTGCGCTCGCGCACGATCTTTTCCAGCATCGCCGCGACGTCGTGGGCGAATTTGTGCTCTTCGAGTTCGTGCCAGTCGGTCTGGGTAACGCTCGATCGGCGCGGACCGACCGAGGAATGTGAACTGCCCGGACGGTCGGCGCCCTGTTCGTGAGTGGAAGGATTTTTCTGGTCGCTGAAGACCCGCTCGGTCTTGAGATCGAGAAACTGCGCATCGCCTTCGTTGCGCAGCACCAGCGCCTTGCGGCCGTCGCCGACGAAGACATAGGCGTTATGGGGAATGCTCACTTTGGTCATCGCTCAACTCACGGTTTTCTTCAATGTGGTGACATCATGATTGTAGCCTGGCTTGTCCGCTTTGACCTGGGTCAATGGCGGAAACGGCGCATTCGTTCCGAAATGACACGATTACCGCTCCGCGCAAGCGGGAATTCAACCGGGTCCCCGCTTGCGCGGGGACGAGCGCATCGATCAATTCGATCCGTCCAGCAGGCGACGCGCGATGACTTGCGCCTGGATTTCGGCCGCGCCCTCGAAAATATTGAGGATGCGAGCGTCGCAGAGAATGCGCGAGACTGGAAACTCGACGGCAAAGCCGTTGCCGCCGTGGACCTGCACGGCATTGTCGGCCGCCGCCCAAGCGACGCGCGCGGCAAGCAGCTTCGCCATGCCGGCTTCCAGATCGCAGCGCCGGCCGGAATCCTTTTGCCGCGCGGCATAATAGGTGAGCTGCCGCGCGATCATGATCTCGACCGCCATCATGGCAAGCTTGTCCGACACGCGCGGGAAATTGGCGATCGGCTCGCCGAATTGCACCCGCGCGGTGGTGTAGGTGAGCGCCTGTTCCATCGCCGCCTGCGCCACGCCGATGGCGCGCGCCGCGGTCTGGATGCGGGCGGCCTCGAAAGTCGCCATCAGCTGCTTGAAACCGAGCCCTTCGACGCCGCCGAGCAGGTTCTCGGCCTTGACGACAAAGCCGTCGAAGGCGATTTCGTATTCCTTCATGCCGCGATAGCCCAACACCTCGATCTCGGTGCCGGACATGCCCGCAGCC
The DNA here is from genome assembly GCA_963780925.1 of uncultured Alphaproteobacteria bacterium. Classification (GTDB taxonomy): domain Bacteria; phylum Pseudomonadota; class Alphaproteobacteria; order Rhizobiales; family Xanthobacteraceae; genus BOG-931. Next base: position 23,362 of record CAWAEV010000030.1, read on the forward strand.
GGGAACGGATTGTCGTCGCTGCCGCGCGGCTTTTCGGCGAGCAGCATGGACAGCCCGCGATAGCCGGTCTCGGCCGGATTGGTGCGAACCAAGAGCGTCATCAGATCGGCGCGCACCGGATGGGTGATCCAGGTCTTGTTGCCGTAAACCTTGTAGACGTCGCCCTGGCGCACCGCGCGCGTCTTCAACGAAGCGAGATCGGAGCCGGTATTCGGCTCGGTGAACACCGCGGTCGGCAGCACTGCGCCGGAGGCGATCTTCGGTAGCCATTTGCGCTTTTGCTCTTCGGTGCCGGAGCCTAAGATCAATTCGGCGGCGATCTCGGACCGCGTGCCGAGCGAACCGACGCCGATATAGCCGCGCGACAGTTCCTCGGAGACGACGCACATCAATTCCTTGCCGAGGCCCATGCCCTCGTAATCCTCGGGGATGGTGAGCGAGAACACGCCGAGTTCCGACATTTGCGTGACGACGTCGAGCGGGATGTAGTCGTTTTTCAAGTGCCATTCTTGCGCATAGGGCACGACGCGGTCGTCGGCGAACTTGCGCATTTCCTCGCGGATCGAATCGAGCGTGTCATCGAGCCCGCAGGCGCCGACGGTCGCATCGTGATGTTGCCGGATCAGTTCGACCAGGCGGGCGCGGCGCTGAGCGGCATTGCCGGTGGCGATGAGATGCTCGACGGCGGGCGTCATCCGCGCCGCGACAGCGGCCGGGGACAGCCCGAGATCGGACAGGCGTACGATCTCACCCTGGCTCATCGGAATGCCGCCGATCACCTGGGCGAGATATTCGCCGGTGCCGATGCGGACCAGCAGTTCCTCGATCTCGCCGAAACTGCCGGCCGCCGCCAAACGCAGCGAATAGGCCTCAAGCTGTCGGATCGCCTCGACATAGGTCGCAAGCCACGCCAGTCCGTGCGTGGCACGCTGTTCGCGAGCGAGTATGCGCGCAACCGGGCGACCCTCGATGGTCACGCGGTTTGCAACCGCACGGCGGGCATCGTCGAAGAGCGCTTCGACGACTGCGACCGCCTCGCGGAGCGGAACGACCAACTCGTGGACTGCGGGCATAAGGGAGTCGGCGAGCGGCATGACTGGCTCCAATGAGCTGAGTTCTGAGAACTTGGTCCGGCCCGGCTTAGCGGCAAAGCTTACGCGTGCAGTGCACAAAAGCAAATGCGGTAGCAGGACACCGGCCACAATGGGGCGTTCGCCGACGGAAAGCACGGAATGCCGGCGACATGCCGTGGTTTTGCCTACAATTCTTGCATAATCTTAACCATTTTACGGTGTGCTGGCGTGGATTGCCGGTTTGCGGCGCAATGCGCGCCGACGCCGCCGAAGGCTGAGTAAAACGTCCGATTGATCAAGACGACGTCCGATCAGGTCCCAGGATGTTCATCACCCAGATATTCTCCAGGCTATCGGTGCGCGCCCGCATCGTCGTGCTCGGCGTCATTCCCGTTATCGGCCTTCTCGCCAACGGCATCGCTTATCTGACGGGCGATGTCGAAGTCGGCCAGGCCTTCGAGGCGGTGCACCGCAACACCGAAGTGGCCGACGCCAGCCGCGATCTCAAGACTGGGCTCCTCATCATGCGCGCCGCGACGACCGATTTCGTCGCGCGTCCTTCCGACGCCGAAGCCAAGAATTTCGACGACGGTCAGGCGATGGCGATGGCCTGCCTCGACCGCATCCGGGCCTCGCTCGCCGCCGCGGACCAGGACTCGGTCATGCCGCTGCGCATCACGGTGCGCGACCTCAAGGCGAGCTTCGACAGCCTCGTCAACGAGCAGAAATCGCTCGGTTACGACGAAACCCAAGGCGTCACCGCCGATCTCATCGCGGCGAGCAACGCGGTCGAGAGCATCATCCACAACGACTTGTCCTGGGTTGCGGACGTCGACCGCGCCAATCTCACGATGTCGCTTCTGACCATGCGGCGCTACGAGATCGAATATCGGCTCACCCGCAACGAAGATGCCGAACGGCATTTCCTCGACGAGGTCAAGCATTTCGACGAACTGTTCGAATCGGTCGACGGCGCGCCGGCGATGAAGGAAAAGCTCACCAAAGAGATACAGAGCTATAGCTCCACCTTCGCACAATGGGTCGCGAGCACCGAGGACATGACGCCGCTGATCTCGCTCATCAACCACGACACCGAGAGCGTGCTGCCGGAGGCCGACAAGATCATCACCGCCGCGCGCGGCAACGCTAGTCAGGCCGCCACGGAACTGACAACGTCGCGAACGCGAACCCGGCAGGTCATCATCTGGATAGGCTTGGCGGTGGTGCTGATCGGGCTCGGCTGCAGCTGGCGCATCGGCCGCTCGATCACGCAGCCGCTCGAGGAACTGGCCGCGGTGATGAAGCGGCTCGCCAATGGCGACACCTCGGCGCGCCCCGCCGCCACCCATGCTCACGACGAGATCGGCGAGATGGCGCGCACCGTCGTGGTGTTCCGCGACAACATGATCGAGCGCGAACGCCTAGCCGGCGTGGAGAGCGAGACCAACATCGCCCGGGAGCGGCGCGGCGAAGCGATCGCGACCCTAATCCGGGAGTTCCGCGCTTCCATCGAACAGGCGCTGGATCGCTTGCGCGAATCCGCAGGCCGTCTGGAGAATGCTTCCAGCGGACTGAACGACGCCGCCGATGCGGTGTCGTCGGAAGCGCGTAACGCCGAGAACTCGGTCAGTGCCGCCTCCGTCAACGTCACCACGGTGGCCGGCTCGATCGAGGAGCTTGCGGTCTCGATCGGCGAGATCGCAGCACAAGCGACCAGGTCGACCGACGTCGCCAGCCGCGCCGTGGCCGAATCGCAGCGCACCGTCAACACCATGTCGGAACTCGGCAACGCCGCGAACCGCATTGGCGAAGTCATCGGGCTGATCCAGTCGATCGCCGGCCAGACCAATCTCTTGGCGCTCAACGCCACCATCGAGGCGGCGCGCGCCGGCGAAGCCGGCCGCGGCTTTGCGGTCGTGGCTGCCGAGGTGAAATCGCTGGCGGCGCAAACCGCGCGCGCCACCGAGGATATCGCCGCGCAAATCGGCTCGATCCAGTCGGCGACGGCGGACGCCGCGCAGGCAATCGAGCAGGTGTCGACGATCATCGACGACATGTCAGAGATCGCCACCACCGTCGCTTCGACGGTCGAGGAGCAAAACAACGCCGTGGCTTCGATCGCCGAAGGCGTCAACCGCGCCTCGACCGAGGCGCGATCCGGCGCCGACGCCATGAGCCGCGTCGCCGGCGCCTCGACCGGCGCACGCGCCACCGCCGCCGACGTCAAAGCGCTGGCCGACGCGCTCGCCGTCGAGGCGGAAAACCTGCAAGGCGAAGTCCGCCGTTTCCTCACCGACGTCCAGGCGGCGTAACCACCTGCCACCTCTCTAATTAATGGCGCCGAAGCCCTGCCCCCGCAGGGTCTTGCCGCATTACCACAAAAGCGCGAATATTTGTAGTTGTACGTCGAATGCGAGAGTGAAGTCCGGCGTCCTAGGGGGGTGAGTATGGCGCGGTATAGAAGCTTCCTTGCTTCGGTAGTCCTCGTTTTTTCGATCGCGCCACAGGTCTACGCGAGCGGACCTCTTGGAACAATAAACGTCGGTAGGTGGTTCGGGGGCGCCTTTACCGATAACAAGACCGGGGCATTTTCACATTGCGCCGCCGCCCAATTTTACGGCAGCGGCGTCACACTTACCGTGGGGGAAAGCTCTGATCGGGCTTGGTTAGTGGGTTTCACCGATCCATCGGTCAATTTTCCCAAGGGAGCGACATTTCCAATCGACATCACGTTCGACGGTCAGGCTCAATTCCATCTCATTGCAACGGCCACCACGCCGGTGGAGGGCGTAGCGGTATTTCCCGACCCAGCCGTGACTCAGTTTCGCAAATCTCATGTGATGGTCCTCCAGGGCAAAACTCACACGCTTCAATTCCCTTTAAGCTCCACCGACAATCTTGCGGCGGTGATTGAAAAATGCGTGATCCGCATGAGCGACGGCGGACTTTCCGGCGCGGGCGACTTCTCCGTGTCTCCGAAAAAAATCCATCGCTCCGACAAAACCAGCGGTTCCGTTTAGGCAAGCAAAATCCGCAGCGGAGACGGTGACTGCACCCGCCGAATCGCCGAGACTTGTCGATGTCAGTGGCACCGGTTTTCTGATCAGCACGGAAGGGCACATCGTCACCAACAATCATGTCATCAAAGATTGTGTAGGGGACGTGCAAGGCAACTTTGTTGGACAGGCGCCGACGAAACTTCGGGTCGTGGCGACGGACGAAATCAACGATCTAGCATTGCTGCAAGCAAGGGGAGCGAAGAAAACCTTCAAGGAACCGGCGATGATGCGGGAAATGCCGGTTCGGTCGGGCGATGCGGTCGTCGCCATAGGTTTTCCCTACCATGGGCTCCTGACATCCGACTTCACCGTCACTACCGGAATCGTGAGTTCGCTCAGCGGCATTCTGAACGATACGCGCTTTCTGCAGATCAGCGCGCCGGTGCAGCCGGGCAACAGCGGAGGTCCGCTCCTCGACATGAGCGGTCACGTGGTCGGCGTCGTTGCGGCTAAGCTAAACGCCCTGAAATTTGCCAAGGCCACCGGCGATATCCCCGAGAACGTCAATTTTGCGATCAAAACGGGGACGGTAAGATTTTTTGGACAACAGCGTCGTCCCTTACGACACCGAGCTAACTGAAACAGAATTGCACACTGCGGAAATCGCCAGCGCCGCCAGGGCCTATATCATGCTCATTACTTGCACCGCGAACGCGAGAGAGGCGGGGAAGAAATAACAGGCAGCGAGCCGAAGGTTGGGGATCTACCTGCTGCCGGATGCCGGCGCGAACGCTCTTTGATCCAGGTCAAGCGAACTCGGCCCAAGTTACGTAGGGTCGACCCGGCCCAGCGGGGGCGACTCCGTGAAGCTCGGCGGCCAGGATCGCTCCGTGTGCCAAGCGGGGGTCCTGGCCGTTTCATCTCCGGCCTGCCGGACGGGCTACGAGATGTGGCCGTCCAAGTATCGCCGTAGCGAAGCGAGCCAGCCGGCGAAGGCGTCGCGGAAGAACACCGTCCATTGGTCATGGCGCTCCGACGCGCAATCGAACGTCGCCCACCATTCGACAAAGCCGCGGCTGCCGTCGGTGATGGGCGTGACTTTCAATGTTGCGCGATAGTGCTGCACCGGCATCGGCGCGTCGCCGCAGAACTTGGGACGTTGTTGCGATGTCACGGACTCATTGGCATCGATCGTGCAGCGTTACCGCCTGCGCCCCCTCCCCCGCATTCGCGTGGGCGGATAGATTGGCTGCGGAGGCCTCTGCCGTTGAATACGATTTGCCTGTGCTACCGCGTCGCGCTCGACGCCTTCTATCGCTTTAATGCCGATGACGGCTGGGCGATCGCGAGTCACATCGCGCTTTCCGTCCTGATGTCGATGTTCCCGTTCCTGATTCTGGTGACGGCGATTGCGGGCTTTGTCGGCTCGAAGGACCTCGCCGATGAAGTGGCGAGCATGATCGTCGCCGCCTGGCCGCGCGTGGTGTCGAGCCAGATCGCCGGCCAGATCCACGAGGTGCTCACCACGGCGCGCGGCGGCTTTCTCACGGTCGGCGCGATATTCGCCATCTATTTCGCCTCGAGCGGCGTCGAGAGCCTGCGCATCGGGCTCAACCGCGCCTACGGGCTGATCGAGCCGCGGCCGTGGTGGCTGCTGCGCCTCGAATTGATCGGCTATGTCCTGGTCAGCGCGATCGGACTTTTGGCGCTGGCGTTTCTGGTCGTGCTCGGGCCGCTGGTGTTTCGCACGGCGGTGCTCTACGCGCCGTGGCTCGCCGAGCTGGAAAGCCACTTCGATATCGGCCGCTTCGTCATCGCCAGCATCCTGCTGACGTCCTCGCTGTTGATCCTGCATATGTGGCTGCCCTGCGGCCGCCGACCATTCAGCGCGGTGTGGCCCGGCATTGTCGCAACCCTGCTGCTATGGCTCGCCTGCGGCTACGCCTTCGGCCGCTACCTGTCCGACTTCTCCTACACCTATGTGAACTATTACGCCGGCCTCGCCTCGGCGATGATGGCGCTGGTTTTTCTGTATTTCACCGCGCTCATCTTCATCTATGGCGGCGAGCTCAATGCCGCGATTGCGCGCGAGCGCGAAAATCCGTCGCTGCCGTTGGAAGGGGGAGGCCGTAAGCGGCACTTGTTAGCGGGCCAGAAGCGCCACCCGCCCGCGCCGTTCACGTGATCCGTGTTTAAGCGGGAATGAGCGACGTTTGATCCGCGCCGCCGGTCAGCAGTTTGACCTTGCGCGCATGATCGACGGCTTCGCGCGCCGATCGGTTGCATCGGCGAGCGGGACCAGCGGATGACGTAACCGTCGTCATCATTATGCGACGGCTTAATCAGCACGACGCGGAATCGCTTGCGTGCGGTACTCGCCTCGGTCCGCTGCTTCGCCAGCATGCGTCACCACGTACCCGGACGGCGCAGCATAACGAATTGGAGGCGGCAAAGCCGGTTAGTCGCGCGCCGCTTC
>CAWAEV010000031.1:0-31685 GCA_963780925.1 uncultured Alphaproteobacteria bacterium
CCTGCCCCTCGCGCGGGGGCGGATGCAGAGTTACGCTTCGCGCCACGCAAGCCGAAACAAGGACGCCGCCTTCATGCTCGAAGAGAAATTCACGCCGCCGGACGGCGCCTTTAGCGCACGTGGCGGTCCGTTTTCGCATTGCGACCCGGCCGGCATCGTCTACTTCCCGCATTATTTCGACATGTTCAATGGCGTGATCGAGGACTGGTACAGGGACGAGCTCAAGCGCGATTACGCCGAGCTGGTCATGGAAGGCCGCTTCGGCTTTCCCTTCGTGCGCATCGAATGCTATTTTAAGATCCCGAGCATGATGGGCGAGGTCATCGAGCTGACGCTGCTGGTCGAGCGCATCGGCCGCTCCTCGCTCGGCATCGTCATCGTCTGCCACCGCGACGGGCTCGAGCGGCTGCGCGCCCGCATGGTCACCGCCATGATGTCGCTCGAGACACGCAAGCCGGTGCCGCTGCCGCAGGCTTTGCGCGACGCGATCGAGGCGTATCGGGCGAGGACGGCGGGCGAGCCTGCTCCGCGCTAGCAGCGCAATAACGAAGCGTTGCGGACTACGCATGTTGCGGCGACACCTCGCCGAGATTGACGATGTCGTATTTGCAATTCGATTCGTCCATCAGCTGTGCGTCGGCCAATTGCGCGGCGCTCAAGCGCGAAAGCTCGGCGAGGAATTGATCAAAGCCCGCAGGCTGGAAGATCATCAACAGCCGTCCGGTGCCGCCGGCCGGCAGATCGAGCGCATGCGGCACGCCGGGGGGAATGTGAATGCAGGCGCGCGGCTCGGCCGCGATCCGGTCCCTGTCGAGATAAAAGTTCACCACGCCGTCGAGGATATAGAACGTCTCGGCGTGCTCGCGGTGCAGATGCAGGCCGAGCGCGAATTCGCGCTTCAAATTATCTTCCATCAGCGTATAGGCGCCGCCGCTGTCGGCGGCTGCAACCTTCACGAAAGTGTGGTCGCGCGTCCAGCCGTAGTTCGGTCCGCCGCCCGGCGGAACAAACAGATAGCGCTTGGCAGGCATGGTGGCCTCGCAGCTTAAGAGCAATCGGCCGGACGCGCACTGGCTGCGCTCAGCCGCCGATGAACCTCACCGCGATTTCAGGAGAGCAATGTGTAGTCCGTATGACGAAAGCGACAAGTATGCGCGGCAACTCGCATGGCTGCAAACGCGTCGTAACCATTAGCTGGTTGGTCCGGGTCGCCGCATTGCACGCTGCCGCCGGAAATCTCCTCGCAGATTGACGCCGACCTCGCCCACGCCCGCGACCGCTGGCTTAGGAGAGCCAGGCGGCAGCACAGTAGCCTCAGCCGAAAAACCACAACTCCGGATCGGCTATCGGTTCGCCGGCGTTCAGGGCCAAGAGGCCTTTGACGCAGCGGATCAAGGTCCAGATCACCCACCACAGCAAGATCAATCCGCCGATCGCAACGTGCAGCGCGACGACGCCGACGACGACGAACAGGAGCCCGATCCAAAAGGTTCTGATCTGAAACCGGAAATGGCTCCGGCTGACCGGGTCGGCCCGGTCGCCTTGCATCGAGGCGATGATCAGGCCGATCACGGCCGTAAGCCCGGTGAAAAAGCCGAGCAGATATAAAATATAAACGGTCAGCGCCAACCCGTAATCCGAAATCATCGGCGGTCTTACCGTGACCGCTTTATCGCCCGCAGCGGCCTTCTCGGCGGCCTTGGCCATTGGCCCCTCCCTCTTTGACGCCGTGAAAGCTTGCCGCCGCGCTTTGGCAAGTGGCAGCCGCCGGCGCCGGCATCAGTTTGCCATGACCGGCGACCGCCTCACAACCCGGAATACCGCCCGTAGGATGGGTGGAGCCAACGGGTCGGCGCAAAGCGCCGCCCGGTGACAGGCTCCGCGATACCCATCATAGGTCCGGCGAGGCTGAGTGATGGGTTTCGCGAGGGCTCAACCCATCCTACGGACCGACCCGACCTACGCCTGCCGAGCAATTGCCGATAAGCTTGCCCCGCGACCGGACAACGACAATTCAGGGAGACGTTTCGTGGGCAAAGGGCACAAGGACAAAGTCGCCGTCATTACCGGCGCCGCCAACGGCATCGGCCAGGCTTTTGCAAAACGTCTCGCCGAGGACGGCGTGCATGTCGCCGTCGTCGATCTCGCCGACGGAGGGCAGACCGTGAAACTCGTCGAAGCCGCCGGGCGGCAGGCGCTCGCGGTCGTTTGCGACGTGGCAGACGAGGACTCGGTCGCGGCGATGAGCAAACAGGTGCAGGCAAAATTCGGCCGCGTCGATATCGTGGTGAACTGCGCCGGCGTCTTTCCGCAGCAGGATTTTGCCGGCATGACCTTCGCCGATTGGCGAAAAGTTCTCGCCATCAATCTCGACGGCACCTTCCTCGTCACCGCCGCTTTCGTGCCGGGCATGCGCGCGCGCCAATGGGGGCGCGTCGTCAGCATGGCGTCGAGCACGTTCGGCTCGGTGACCACGGGTTTTGCGCATTACGTCGCTTCCAAAGGCGGCATCATCGGCTTCACCCGCGGGCTCGCCGGCGACCTCGCCGCCGACGGCATCACGGTGAACGCCATCGCACCGGGCCTGACCCGATCGCTCGGAACGCTGGTGCGCAAGCCGCGGCCGGGCTTCGCCACCATGGACGAGGAATTCGTCGCGGTGGCCAGCCTCCAGGCGATCAAGCGGGTGGAGGTGCCGGACGATCTGGTCGGCGCGCTGTCGTTTCTAACGAGCGACGACGCCGCCTTCATGACCGGCCAGACGCTGAATGTCGATGGCGGAAGGGTGAGGTCTTAGGATGTGTCTTCGTAGGGTGGGCTGAGTGCAGCGAAGCCCACGCGGATTTCGGCGCCGATAAACCGCGTTGCACGGCGCGTTCCGCGCCTTTGCCCACCCTACGTTTGCTTCACAAACTGATCCGGACAATCATCGGTGAGCCCTTGGAGAACGAGGGCATTCCGCCCGTCATGGCGCCGAGGTACAGTCCCAAATCGTCCATGCGCTGCGGCGCTTTTGCTGTGAGGGAGAACTTAGCCATGAAAGTCTTGTCGGGATTGAGAGCCGGCCTCCTCGCCATCGCGGCGCTCGTCGGCGCGGTGTCGGTTGCGCACGCCGAGAGCGGCACCATCAGCATCCGCATCTTCAAGGCAGGCTTCATCGTCGGCGGCTCGGCCGGCGAAGGCGTGCTGACGTTCCAGGGCCGCAGCTATCCGCTGTCGATCGGCGGGTTGAGCTACGGCTTCACCTTCGGCGCCTCGGAGACGCGCTTCCATGGCACCGTCAGCAATATCCACCGCCCGTCCGACGTCAACGGCGTCTACGCCCAGGGCGGCGCCGGCGCAGCCGCCATCAGGGGCGCGCAGGCCGTCGTGCTGGCCAACCAAAATGGCGCCGTGCTGACGCTCACCGGCGAGCAGAACGGCCTGATCGTCAGCCTGGATTTGAGCGGACTGGCGTTGTCGCTGAAGTAAGGGGTGGCAGCGAGGCCTATCCCGGATTTCGCTGCGCTCTATCCGGGCTACGCTTGCTGGCGTTTGGTCGCCGAATATCTGAAAATCGCGCAGGCGGAAGCGATGACCGATGCCGCTATCACCGCGTTCCAACAAAATCAGCGGCTTACCCTAGGGTGGAGGTTAGCAGCCCGCTAATATCAGCGGGACCCAACGCGTTGCGCAAGATCAAAAATTGTGATCTCACACTCTTTGTTGCCTCCGCATCGAGTCTTCTTAAATGGCGAGGTGCGGCCATGCCAAGCGCAAATCATAAATATGTTTTTAACTTCAGATGGGGCAATTTCCAACTGAGAATAGTTGGAAGACGAAACATCCTATGGTGGATTGTGTTCGCGTCGTCAATCGCAACACTTGTTATTCTGAAGGAAACCTCTACCGTTCAGCAGATCATGGGTCTGCTTAGGTAGCACCCAGCAATGGGGACGCGTTTCGTCGCAGTAGAGAGAGAATGCGTAAGGATGTATGGAGCGAAGCGATACCCATCATAAGGCGGCGAGGCTGAGTGACGGGTTTTGCAAAAGCGCAACGCATCCTGCGGGCTAAGAAACTCGGACCCAAATTCCAAAAATGGCGATAAGAAATCCAAGACGGACAGCCCACAATTTGTCATGCGCTCTTTTGTCGAAGCCGTATTTTTGTTTCTGACCTTCCTTGCCGTACTCAGTCGGATCGAACCCAAACTTATTTTCAAGAATTTCTCCTTGCATATCCCCGTCATTACGTTCGTTAACGACGAGCAATAACAGCATTGCGAGGCAAAATAACGCAAGGAACACCGCCGCGGTCGGAATCAGAATATTCACATTGGGGCTGAAGCGAATAACCCGAAACTATGAAATACGCGACTTGAAGATAGTTCAGTGATTGAAGGCGAGACCACATCAAAGTGTTGGCATGCATCCATAGGTCGAGGCGGGCTTTAAAGCGCGCCTCGACGTTTGGTGTTTCGATCATGTTCCGGAGTGCTGCTGTCACAAAGCGTTGTAACTCTCCTCCCGCCTTCGCGAAGATCGCTTCGGCGGGCAAGTCGCGCTACGACAAGGCCCCTCACCCGCCGCACCGCGGAGAGGCGATCCTTCGAGGCGCGCCGTTGGCGCGCACCTCACGATGGCGTTCAGAGCGCCTTATTACTCTCCTTCACCGCCGCGGCCTTATCCACATAAACCTCCGCCCCCATGTCGAGGAACTTCTTCGACATCGACGCCATGCCTTGTTCTTTATCGTTCAGCGTCGCCGCATAATCGCGCACGTCCTGGGTGATCTTCATCGAACAAAACTTCGGCCCGCACATGGAGCAGAAATGCGCCACTTTGTGCGCTTCCTTGGGCAGCGTCTCGTCGTGGTATTTGAGCGCGGTGTCGGGGTCGAGGGAGAGATTGAACTGGTCCTTCCAGCGGAAGTCGAAGCGCGCCCGCGACAGCGCGTCGTCGCGCAATTGCGCGGCGGGGTGGCCCTTGGCGAGGTCGGCGGCGTGGGCGGCGATCTTGTAGGCGATGACGCCGTCTTTGACGTCGTTTCTGTCCGGCAGGCCGAGATGCTCCTTCGGCGTCACGTAGCAGAGCATGGCGGTGCCGAACCAGCCGATCATGGCGGCGCCGATGGCGGAGGTGATGTGGTCGTAGGCCGGCGCGATGTCGGTGACCAGCGGGCCCAAAGTGTAGAACGGCGCCTCGCCGCACTCTTTCAGCTGCTTGTCGACATTGATCTTGATCTTGTGCAGCGGCACGTGGCCGGGGCCTTCGATCATCACCTGGCAGCCTTTGTTCCAGGCGACCTTGGTGAGCTCGCCTAAGGTTTCCAGCTCGGCGAACTGGGCGCGGTCGTTGGCGTCGCGGATCGAGCCGGGGCGAAGGCCGTCGCCCAAGGAAAACGACACGTCGTATTTGCGCATCAGATCGCAAATCTCGTCGAAGCGCTCGTAGAGGAAGCTCTCCTTGTGATGCGCCAGGCACCATTTGGCCATGATCGAGCCGCCGCGCGAGACAATTCCCGTGACTCTATTGGCGGTGAGGTGGATGTAGCCGAGGCGGACGCCGGCGTGGATGGTGAAATAATCGACGCCCTGCTCGCACTGCTCGATCAGCGTGTCCTTGTAGCACTCCCAGTCGAGCTTGACCGGATCGCCGTTGACCTTCTCCAAGGCCTGATAGATCGGCACGGTGCCGATCGGCACCGGCGAATTGCGCAAAATCCATTCGCGGGTGTTGTGGATGTTGCGCCCGGTGGAGAGGTCCATCACGGTGTCGGCGCCCCAGCGGATCGCCCACACCATCTTTTCCACTTCCTCCTCCACCGACGAGGTGACGGCGGAGTTGCCGATATTGGCGTTGATCTTGGTGAGGAAGTTGCGCCCGATGATCATCGGCTCTAATTCGCCGTGATTGATATTGGACGGGATGATCGCGCGACCCCTGGCCACCTCATCGCGCACGAATTCCGGGGTGACGAAGAGCGGCACCGAAGCGCCGAAACTCTCGCCGTCGTCGTGGCGTTCCTGCGCGACGTCGAGCATTTTTTTGCGGCCGAGATTTTCGCGCTCGGCGATGTAGATCATTTCCTTGGTGATGACGCCGGCGCGGGCCCATTCGAGCTGGGTCACCGGCGTGCCCGAAGAACTACCAGAACTTTGCGCCCGCATCGGCTTCGACGTATTGGGGAAATTGCGCGCCAGGTGCTTGCCGGACACGTTGCCATTGTCGACCGGCTTGATCGGGCGGCCGTCATACTCTTCGACGCCACCGCGTTCCTTGACCCATTGCACACGGGCGCGCTTGAGCCCCTTCTCGACGTCGATCGCCGCGTCGGCCTCGGTATAGACGCCGGACGGATCGTAAACCCGCACCGGCTCTTCGCCCGCGCCCTCCGAGAGCGGGATCTCGCGCAGCGGCACGCGCAGGTCCGGCGCCGCCTCGGGCGCCGCATAAACTTTTCGCGAGCCGGCAATCGGGCCGGTGGTCACCGTCGGCGTGGCGAGATCGGCTTCGGAGAGAGGCTTATTCATGATGCGCTCCTTAAGGGTGCACGTAGCCGTAATAACAAAACACCAGGCCGATAAGACCGCTGATAACGCCCGCGGCCGGAATGAGTTGCCTGTTGCCGATGAGCCTTGCGGCGTAGCGCATGACCGTTTCCGGGATCAGGACGCGCACCGCGCCGCGAATGAGCAAGAGCCAGCCGACCAGCGTGATGAGCACGGGCCAGTGCAGCAGCCACACATTATGGGTGAGCACGATGGCAAGCCCGGCGGCGAAATCCATCAGGCCGAACAGATAAACCAGCGTCACGCTGCGCACCACTTCGGCCGCCAAGGTGCGGAAGGCGCCCGGATTGAAGAGAACACTGGCGCCGACAATCAGAAACAGCGGACCGAGCAGCCGGGCGAGAAAAACCGATGTCTCCATGTCACGCTTCCACTCTCGTTGGTCCGGAAGGTCGGCTGGGAGGGCATGCTGCGGTGAGAGCAAGTCCCTGTCCCTTCGCCGGCATGACCCGGATCAGGTTCAAAGGGTTTTTCTCAGCCCAAAGCTGGGCACCCCTCGGAACACCCCTTAATCTATGCCGTCGCGGGCGGGTGTCAACGCGGGGGGTGCACCTCAGACGTCAATGAAACATGCCGAACACAACCGGCTTGGCGATTCCCCTCCCCCTTATGGGGAGGGGTTAGGGGTGGGGGTCGTGAGGCGACGCGCGGGCGTCGACGATCGCGACTTCCCTCCCGACCCCCACCCCACCCTCCCCACAAGGGGGAGGGAGTCGCGCGGCAAATTATGTATCAATAATTCTTCAACAGCCGCTGCAGGTAATCGAGCTCTTCCTGCGGGCGGGTGAATTCGCCGAAACGCTTGCGCAATTCTTCGAGGATGCGGCGCGCGCGCTGCACGTCGATGTCGCCGGGAACCTTGACCGAGCCCTCGTCGTAGTCGTGTCCGCCCAGCGGACGGCCGAGCGGATCGGTGTCGTTGTCGCCGCGCACCTGGCCGAAGCGGCCGCCGCGGCCTTGGCCTTGCCCCTGTCCCATCTGCTGCTGCATCGATTGCGCCAGCGACTGCGCGCCCTTGCGCAAGGCGTCGAGCGCCCGGCCTTGAGAATCCACCGCATCGTCGGTATCGCCTTGGCCGAGATCGCCTTCGGCTTCGCCCATGGCATTGCCGGCGCGGCCGAGCTGATCGAGCTGGTTGCCGTTCTGGCCCTGGTTCTGGCCCTGCCCCGGCGCCGGCTGGCCCTGCTGGCCTTCCTGGTCTTGGCCGAGCCCGCGGTTCTTTAAGTCTTCGAGCAGCTGATTGAGCCGGTCGCGCAGCGCCTGCTGATTTTGCTGCAGTCCGCCGAGCGAATCGCCGGGATGCTGCGTGCGCCCCGGCTGGCCTTGCTGGCCGCGCTGCGCGCCTTGCTGGCCCTGCTTGAAGGTGCGGTCGCGCAAATCCTGCTGCTGCCGGATCATGTCGCCGAGCGCGTCGAGCTCCGACATTTCCTCGCTTTCCTCGCCGTTCATGCCCGGCGTCGCCATCTGCATATTTTCCATCATCTGCTCGAGCTGCTGCAACAGCGCCTGCGCCGCGTCCTTGGCGCCGCCGCGCGCCAGGTTCTCCAGCCGATTGAGCATGTTCTGCAAATCGCGCTGGGTCATCACCTGCGCATTGCGATCGAGCGGCCGCGCCAGCTGCTGATTGTTCTTAAGCTGCTGCGCCAAAGCCTGCATGTAGCGGGCCATCGCCTCGCGCAGCTTGTCCATCAGCTGTTTGATCTCGTCGTCGCTGGCGCCGCGTTCGAGCGCCTGCTGCAGCGCGTTCTCGGCGTTGCGCAGAGCGTCCTGCGCGTCGGAAATGTCGCCGTCCTCGATGGCGACCGCCATCTGCCACAGCCGCGTCGTCACGTCGCGCAGCTCGTCGTCGGTCTTGGCGCGAACCAGCGACCAGAAGATCGAGCGCAGCCCGAGATAGACGCCGGCCTCCGGGGTGAATTTCTCCGGTGCGATGGCGAGCGCATCGAGCGCGGTGATGACTTGCGGGCGCGTATTGGCGTCCATCGCCAGCTCGCGGCGCTGCTCGACGAGCGCCCGCGCCAACGGCTTGATGAAGACGCGCTGCGGCAAGCGAAATGTCACCGGGTCGCTCTTGCCGACATTGCCGCCGTCGTCATGGGCGACCAGCGTCATCGTCACCTCGGCGCCGGCCCAGGGATGGTCGGTCAGATCCTTAATCGTCTGGCCGACGCCGTTCTTGGTCCGCGCCTGCGGCAGCACCAGCGGGAATTGCGGCGGGCCATAGAGCGGATGCGGCGCGGCTTGCGGTTTGCCGTCTGCCGCAGCCGGATCGTCCGTGCGCGCGTCCTTGCGCGCGAACGTCGCCTCGGCTTGCGTGACGCCGTAATCGTCTTCGAGCCGATAGGACAGCAGCAGCGAGCCGCGGTTCTGCGTTTGCGGATCTTTGGTGAGCGCGATGGTCGGCGGATTGTCGGGAATGGCGTTGAACGGCCAAGTGAGATCGTCGCCGGCGCCGCGCAGCGCCGCTGTACCGGTCGCGGTAATCTTAAAGCGATGCTCCTCGGTGCCGGCCGGAGCTCGCGCCGCCTCCTTCGACGGGATGACGCCGCCAGAGCCGGCAATATCGAGATTGACGTTGCCGGTCGCGCGCACGATCAGCGTCGAGTTAACCGGCACGGCGAACGGCCCGTCGGCCGAGCCCGGCCCCTGCGCCGCCGCCGTCTCGCCGGGATGAATGCCGGGCAGCACCAGCGGCGGCTTGCCGGTGTAAGCCGGCGGCACCACCCAGGCGTCGACGCGGAAATTCGCCGGCAGCACCACGCCCTGCCAGTCGAACGCGGCCGCGATGCGCTGCCACCGTTCGCCGCCGGCGGCGAGAAACGTGGCGATGCAGGCGAGCAGCACCAGCGCGCGCAGCGCATAAGGGTCGCGCCGGGCGACGCGCGGCGTCGGCGCGCCGGATTTGAGCGCGCGCGCCGCCGCCATGGCGCGCTCGACATGGGCGTCCCATAGCGCCAGCGAATAGGGATCTTTCGAGGTGACCGCGAGCTCGTCGGCGATCGCGGTCGCCGGGCGATGGGCGAGCCCGCTGCCGCGATCGAGCCGGCTTAAGCCCTCGCGCATTGCCGGCATGCGCAACAGTCCCAAGGGCACCAGCGCCGCGACGACGACGATGACAAAACCAATCACGCCGATGGTGCGGCCGAGCGGCGGCAGCCACAGCCACAGGCCGAGCCAGGACAGCGCCAGGAACAAGCCGATGGCGGTCAAGAGCGTCGCCAGCGCCGGCCACAGCCGCTCCCAAAAGATCGTCCAGCGCGCGCGCCGCAACGCCGCGGTAAGGAGCGACTTGGCCGCGGGCTCGAGCGCGGCTTTCTCGGGAGCGGTATCTGGCAAAATCTGCTCGGTCACAATTCTTCCGTTTTCCGGGTCGGCGGCCGGCATTCATGCGCCCGCAAGTGGCAGACAACACGTTAACATGAGGGCCAGTTCATGGCACTTAAAGCCCGGCAAAATTTATAGAAGCAAGATCAAAGCCAGGATCGCGAAGGTCACAGCCACGGCGGCAGCCGGTCGAGCGCGATCAGCTCGTCGAGCGTCTGGCGCGGCCGCACCAGCGCCCATTCGTCATTGCGAACAAGCACTTCAGGCACGAGCGGGCGGCTGTTATAGGTGCCGGCCTGGGTCGCGCCATAGGCGCCGGCGGTCATCACGGCGAGGAGATCGCCCGGCTTCGGCTCGACCAAAGCGCGGTCGAGCGCGAGATAGTCGCCGGATTCGCAAACCGGCCCGACCACGTCGGCCGTGATTCGCCGTGCGCCGACTGGGGCCTGGCGCACCGGCTTGATGTCGTGATGCGCCTCATAGAGCGTCGGGCGGACTAGATCGTTCATGCCGGCATCGACGATGACGAAGGTCTTGGCCTCGCCGCGCTTTACATAAATGACGCGCGTCAGGAGGATGCCGGCATTGCCGACGATCAGCCGGCCGGGCTCGAAGATGAGCCTGCAGTCGAGGTTCTTGGTCGCGCGCTTGACGATCGCCGCATAGGCGTCGGGATCGGGCGGCGGCTCGTTGTCCTCGCGATAGGGAATGCCCAGCCCGCCGCCGAGATCGACATGCGAAATCACGTGGCCGTCGGCGCGCAACACCCCGACGAACTCGGCCAATAGCGCAAACGCATCGCCGAACGGATCGAGCTCGATGATTTGGCTGCCGATATGCATGTCGACGCCGATGACGCGCACGCCTTTGAGCTTGGCGGCGCGGGCATAGACCTCGCGGGCGCGGCTGATCGGAATGCCGAACTTGTTTTCCGCCTTGCCGGTCGCGATCTTGGCATGGGTCTTCGGATCGACGTCGGGATTGACGCGGATCGAAATATTCGCGACGCGGCCCTTGGCGGCGGCGATCGAAGCGAGCAGCTCGAGCTCCGGCTCGGATTCGACATTGACGCACAGAATGTTCTCGTCGACCGCGAGCGAAAGTTCATGCGCGGTCTTGCCGACACCGGAGAACATGATCTTATCGGCCGCGACGCCGGCCATGCGGGCGCGCAAGAGTTCGCCTTCCGAGACGACGTCGGCGCCGGCGCCGAGCTTGGCCAGCGTCGCGATTACCGCCTGGTTGGAATTCGCCTTCATGGCGTAGCAGACCAGCGCGTCGACATCGGCGAACGCGCCGGCGAACACCTTATAGTGCCGCTCGATGGTGGCGCTCGCATAGCAATAGAACGGCGTGCCGATGGCGTCCGCCAGTGCGGTGAGATTGACCGCTTCGGCGTGCAGCACGCCGTCGCGATAGTTGAAATGGTGCATGGAAAGTCTTTAGCTTGAGATTTTAGTTTGCGCTACCGCGGCCGCGCGGCGGCTGCCGTCACTGCAGCAGCGGATCGAGAATGAAGGACCGTTTTTGGCCCGACGCCGCCACCGGATTGCCCTGCGCGTCGAAGCCGTTTTTGATCGCGGTATCCTGCGGCGAGCCGGGCGCCGGCGTACCGTCGGGCGACCGCAAATCCGAAGTCGCGGCAGGCGTTGCGGGCGCCGGTCCGGGCGGCAGTTCGAGCGGCCCCTCGCGCCCGCAGCCGGCAAGTGCAAAAACCCCGGCCAGAGCTGCAACAAGCGCAGCAGTTCGCGGGCTATTCAAACGAACACGGGTCAAAACACGCCCCCAAAGCCCCCAAGCCAGCCTAGCAAACCGCACTGCGGCGGCGACATTGTGTCCGCTCAAGATCGCTCAAAGGCGTTGCCAAACGCTTATGCCTTTTTCGCTAGCCGCCTGAGCCAGCTTTTGGCCTCGCGGCGGACATTGCTCGGCGCGGTGCCGCCATAGGCCGCGCGGCTTTTGACCGACTTGTCGGCCGACAGCACGGCGTACACCGCCTTGGTGATCCGGCCGGTGATCTCGGGCTCGACCTTCTGCATGGTTTCGAGCGGCAGCTTGTCGAGCGGCACGCCGGCCTTGGCGGCCGCCGCCACGATCTTACCGGTAATGTGATGGGCGTCGCGGAACGGCAGTTTGAGCGTACGGGTGAGCCAGTCGGCGAGATCGGTGGCGGTCGAATAGCCGTCGCCCGCTAAGTCCTTCATCCGCGCGACGTCGGGCTCGAGATCGCGCACCATGCCGGTCATGGCCTTAAGCGACAAAGCCAGCGCGCCGATCGCGTCGATCGCGCCTTCTTTGTCCTCCTGCAGATCTTTCTGATAAGCGAGCGGCAGACCCTTGATCACCACCAACAGCGCGGTGAGCGCGCCGACGATGCGCCCGGTCTTGGCGCGAACGAGCTCGGCTGCGTCCGGATTGCGCTTCTGCGGCATCATCGACGAGCCGGTGGTGAATTTGTCGGACAGCCCGACGAGGCCGGCGAGCGGCGACGACCAGATCACGATCTCCTCGGCGAAGCGCGACAGGTGCACGGCCGCAATCGCGCAGGCCGACAGCGTCTCCAGCACAAAATCGCGGTCGGCCACCGCGTCGAGCGAATTCGCCATCGGCCGCCGAAAGCCGAGCGCCTTGGCGGTCATGGTTCGGTCGATCGGGAACGAGGTTCCGGCGAGCGCGCCCGCGCCGAGCGGGCTTTCGTTCAGCCGCTGGCGCGCGTCGGCAAAGCGGCTGCGGTCGCGGCCGGCCATCTCGACATAAGCGAGCAGATGGTGGCCGAAAGTCACCGGCTGCGCCGGCTGCAAATGGGTAAAGCCCGGCATCACGGTGGCGGCGTGCTCGAGCGCTTTTTCGGCGAGTGCGTGCTGATAGGCGGCCAGCGCGGTGTCGATGTCGTCGATGGCGTCGCGCACCCAGAGCCGGAAATCGGTCGCCACCTGATCGTTGCGCGAGCGCGCCGTATGCAGCCGCCCGGCCGCCGGCCCGATCAGTTCGCCGAGCCGGCTTTCGACGTTCATATGGATGTCTTCCAGCGCCCGCTTGAACGCGAATTTGCCGGCCTCGATCTCTGACAGGATCGTGTCTAGACCGTGAGCGATCTGCTTTGCATCTTGCGCCGTGATGATGCCTTTTTTGGCGAGCATGGCCGCATGCGCCTTGCTGGCGGCGATGTCCTGCCGGTACAGGTGGCGGTCGAAATGGATCGAGGCGTTGATATCCTCCATGATCGGATCGGGTCCCGAGCCGAACCGTCCACCCCACATCTTGTTGCTCATGACCGACCGCTTGTTAGAGGTTGTCTCATGACGTCGACGCCGAGGTTTTCCCGTTTATGACCGAGCCATCCGCCGAATCCAACACCGCGCCGGTACTGCGCAAAATCGGCCGGCTGCGGCTTGTTTCCGCCGCCGCCGCCAGCGGCATCCTTATTGTGCTGGCGGGGGTATACGGGATTGAGCATCTACGAAGCAATCCGGCCGACGCCGCCTGTCAGCCCGCGGTTAATACCGCCAAGCGTATTGCGCCGCTGGTTCATGGCGAAGTCGCGGCGCTGGCGGTGGCGCAAACGCCGTTTCGCGTTCCCGATCTCGCGTTCAAGGACGCGCAAGGCGCCGACAAGACGCTTGCCGACTGGCGCGGCCGCACCGTGCTTCTCAATCTGTGGGCCACCTGGTGCGTACCATGCCGCCGCGAAATGCCGGCGCTCGACGCGTTGCAGGCCAAACTCGGCGGCCCGGACTTCGACGTCGTCGCCGTCAATATCGATACCCGCGATCCGCAGAAGCCGCTCGCTTTTCTGAAAGAGATCGGCGTCACCCACCTTTCTTATTATTCCGACCAGAGCGCGCATGCTTTCGAGGACCTCAAAGCAGCCGGCAAGGCGTTCGGCATGCCGACCACGGTGATCGTCGATAGCAACAGCTGCGAGATCGGCGACATGGCAGGTCCAGCGGAATGGGCGAGCGACGACGGCGTGAAGCTCGTGAGCGCAGCGATTGCCGGCGAAAAGAGCGTTACGCAGTGACGTCTAAATTGGTGCCCACGCCGGCGGCGACGTTGGCGAGCGAACTGGCGTTCTGCTGCGCGGCGTCGATCAATTTGACGATCGAGGACCCGTTGTCCGCGTTCATCCGCGCAAGCCGCGCCGCGACGGCAAGCTGCACCATACCGGTCTGGGCGCCGACCAGTGCGGAGATGAGGCTCGTCGTGTCCATGGCCGACCATTATGGCCTTGAAGCTTAAAAACATGTGAACCGCGCCGAACGAACCAGCTGCTGAAATCCGGCGATCACGATTTCAACGACGATCAACACGACGATGATCAGTTCCAGCCGCAACGATCGCTCGGTATCGATGATATCGGCAAACGCTTTTGTCGAATCGGAGATCACCGTGAGTTTGCGGGTCAAGACATCAGCCCGTTCCTTCAATTCATATTCGTCTTCGAGCCGGGCGTAAAAACGCTCCAGACCGGGCCGTTCCCATAGCACGTCGGGTTTTTCCGCCACCGCGACGAGTCCGGAAATGCGATGTTGAACCAGCAGCGCGTTGCCGATGTGCTTGAGGATCGCACGACGGCCGCCGGGCGTGCGGCCGTGTTCCGCCAGTTCCTGGGCAATAGGCTGAATGACGCCGAATACGGTCGCCACTTTTTTCTCGTCGTGCGCCAACACCACGCTGGTGGCCAGCGCATCCGCGATCAGCAGCGTGTGTTCGGTCGTCAACGTCTTCACCGCGATAATGCCCGATGGCGTCGGCTGGTCGTCTTTGTCCGGCGCGATCTCGATTTGAACGGATTCTTCTTCGCGCGGGCTTATCGGACCAATAATCCGACCCTCCAAGCGGCGGATGACCTTATCCTCTTCCAGCGGCGACATGCCGACCAGGACCGCGACGCCATAGCGGAATAACGCAACAACGCCTTTCTCGCAGGCGCGGAACGCCAGCGGCAGCGTCGACAGCACGTCGCTGCGTTCAAGCCCCGCGGTTTCGATCCGGTCGCCGAGCAACAACGCCCTGACGGTAATGCGATGCTCGCGCGCTATGGGTAAATCGCTCATGAGAATCCCGAGTTTCGTATGACGTAAGCGGCGGCATGCCAGCTTTGAAGGAGATGGGTCAGAAAATGTCGGGCGGGCCTTTGCCCCAGACTACCCCGGCTTTCGCGAAGCTTGTCATCGGGCCGGCCACTTCGGGCCGGACCCGTTGGCTCAATCCGCGCTACGACGACGGTTGACAAGACCGCGCATAGCGTTATGCTAAACCATATGGTTAAGTTTTATGACGCCGCTCTCGACCGCACTTTCGCCGCGCTGTCCGACCCGACGCGACGCGCGTTGGTGATGCGGCTTGCCGCCGAGCCCGATCTGTCGGTGAGCGAACTTGCCGCGCCGTTCAAAATGTCGCTGCCGGCGGTCATGAAGCATCTCGACGTATTGTCCAATGCCGGGCTCGTCTCGCGCGCAAAGACCGGGCGCGTCGTCGCCTGCCGGCTCGACGCCGAGCCGATGCGCGATGCGTTCGAATGGCTCAACCGCTACGAAAAGTTCTGGTCCGAGCGGCTGTCCAGCCTCGCCGCGTTCTTGGAAGAGGAAGAAGAGGCTCTTTCTGAAAGGGAAAAATCATGGCCACCCAAACCGCCACCAAACCAAGCCTCACCATCAGGCGCCGGCTCAAGGCGGCGCCCGCCAAAGTCTTCGCCGCGTGGACGGAGCCGGAAAAGATAAAACGCTGGTTCGGCCCGGCCGGCACCGAATGCACGCACGCCGAGTTCGACCTGCGCGTCGGCGGCAAATTCACCATCGTGGCGACCCGGCCGGGGGGCGAGACCCACCAGGTTTTGGGCGTCATGCGCGAAGTCGTTCCCGACGCACGGCTCGTCTACACCTGGGCGTGGGCCAGCACGCCGGAACGGGAGTCGCTGGTAACAGTTGAGTTCAAGCCCGAGGGCGACGGTACGTTATTGACGCTGACGCATGCGCAATTCTTCGATGAAGAGGCGCGCGAGCGCCATCAGCAGGGCTGGACCGGCGCGCTCGACAAGCTGGAGAAATTTGTCGCGTGAACGACACCAAACTCGGCAACCATGGGCAAGGCATAGCGTGGAGGCGTACATGCGCGGATCGCACGGCACGTTTTATTGGAACGAACTGATGACGCGCAACGTCGAGCGCGCCAAGACATTCTACGCCGACACCGTAGGCTGGAGTTTCGACGCCATGCCGATGCCCGGCGGGGGCGGCACCTACTGGCTCGCCAAGATGGGCGGCGATCCGGTGGCCGGCATCCTCGACATCAGCACGCCGGAGTTCGGCCAGGTCCCCGAAAGCTGGATGGCTTATCTCGCGGTCGACGATGTCGACGGGCGCGTGGCCAAGGCGGTCAAAGCAGGCGCCAAGCTCATGAAGCCTATTTTCGAGGTGCCCGGCGTCGGCCGCATCGCCATCCTGATGGAGCCGGGCGGCGCCGGGATCGGCTGGATGACGCCGGCATCCTAAGCCCCATCGCCCGGATAAGCGGAGCAAGTCCGGGGTTAGTGGAGTTCTGGAGCACCTGTCAGTCATGTCGATGTGCTGTGGGTTGTCGATTCTGGAGAGTGAGGAGAACCATATGGAACCGCACAAAGTCGTTTCCCACGACGAATGGATCGCTGCGCGGAAGGCCTATCTCGCCGAGGAGAAGGCATTTTCCAAGGCACGCGACGCGCTGAGCAAAAAGCGCCGCGAACTGCCCTGGGAGAAGGTCGAAAAGAAGTACCTATTCGACGGCCCGAACGGTAAGGAAACGCTGGCCGACCTGTTCGATGGCAAGAGCCAGCTCATCGTCTATCACTTCATGCTCGGCCCCGGCTGGGAGCAGGGCTGCCCGAGCTGCTCGTATTTGGCCGATCATTTCGACGGCGCGGTGATTCATCTCGCGCAGCGAGACGTTTCCTTCGTCATCGTGTCGCGCGCGCCGCTGCCGGAGATCGAAAAGTTCCAAAAGCGCATGGGCTGGAAATTCAAGTGGGTGTCGTCGTTTGGCAGCGATTTCAATCACGACTATCAGGTCTCGGTATCGCCCGCGGAGAAAGCCGCGGGCAAGGTCATGTATAATTACGAGATCACGACGTTTCCAAGCGACGAGCGCCCTGGCGCCAGCGTGTTTTTCAAAGACGCGGCGGGCGAGGTCTTCCACACCTATTCGACCTATGGCCGCGGGCTCGATATTTTTATCGGCGCCTACAATTTCCTCGATGTCACGCCGAAGGGCCGCGACGAGGATGGCTTGCGCCACAGCATGGCCTGGGTGCGCCACCACGACCGCTACCAGGGTGCGGTGGTCGATACAAAAGCGTCATACCAGCAACCCAAATCCGCCTCATGCTGCGATTAGTGCCGTGCGTGGCGCGGTCGAAATTTTGAAATGAAGCTTTTGCAAATGAGCTTTTTGCAAATGAACCGGGAGAGCTGCTCAAATGTCGACCGATCTGAAATATCTCGCCTTTACGGCGATGCTGACGGCATCGCTGTGGATTCCCTATGTCGTCGCGCAGGTGATGACCAACGGATTTCTGAGTCCGCAAAATTACGTCGATCCGGCGCCGCGTCCGGTGCCGCTCTGGGGCAAGCGCGCTGATCGCGTCTATCTTAATGCCGTCGAGACCTTCGCGCCGTTTGCGGCGCTGGTGATCCTCGTTCAGATCACCGGCAAGGCCGACGCGATGACGGCGTTCTGGACGCAGGCGTTCTTCTGGCTGCGCGTCGCACACGCCATCGTCTACTGGGCCGCAATCCCGTACATCCGCACGGTCATTTTCACGCTCGGCTACGTGGCGGTCATCGGCCTTTTCGTCGAACTGATGAAGTGACCAGTTGTAGCCCGGGTTGAGCAGAGCGAAACCCGGGACTGAGTTTGAGTTCGCACACTGACCCCGGATTTTGCCGCGCTCAATCCGGGCTACAAAATCACAATGTAGGAGTCGATCATGAAGCTCTATGGCTTTCCCGCCTCGCCGAACACCTGGAAAGGGCGCGCGCTCGCCGCGTATCTGACAGTTCCGCTCGAATTCGAATTCGTCGATCTGCTCCAAGGCGTGCAGCACACGCCGGCTTTCCTAGCGCTTAATCCGACCGGCCGCACGCCGGTGCTGGTCGACGGCGATTTCAAGCTTTGGGAATCGAACGCCATCCTGCAATACGTCGCCAGCAAGAACGCGACGCCGCTTTATCCGAACGACGCCAAGAGCCGCGCCGACATTGGCCGCTGGCAATGCTGGGATCTGGCGCATTGGGGCGCGCAGGCCTGCCAGCCGCTGATCTTCGAGAACCTGGTGAAGAAATTCGTCAATCTCGGCCCGGCCGACCCGGCCGCAGTCGCCAAAGCTACCGAGAGTTTCAACAAAGAAGCCAAGATGCTGGATGCGCATCTGGCGCGGCACAAATATCTCGTCAACGATACGCTGACGATCGCCGACTTCTCGGTCGCGGCGCCGCTGTTCCACGCCCAAGGCGCGGGCATGCCGGTCGGCCCCTATGCCAATATCGGCGCCTGGTTCGGGCGGGTTTCAGCATTGCCGTGCTGGAACGAAACCGCGCCGCAAATGGCCGCAGCGGCCTGACACGTCATTGCGAGGAGCGAAACGACGAAGCAATCAGCACGGCGATGCCGAACTGGATTGCTTCGCGGAGCTTGTCATCGGGCCGGCCACTTAGGGCCGGACCCGTTGGCTCGCAAAGACGATTGTGGATGGTTACCGCGTCGGCACCGGCTTTTCGCCGCGGTAGTCGTAGAAGCCGCGCTGCGTCTTGCGGCCGAGCCAACCGGCCTCGACGTATTTCACAAGCAGCGGGCACGGCCGGTATTTGGAATCCGCCAGCCCCTCGTGCAGCACCTGCATCACCGAGAGACAAGTGTCGAGGCCGATGAAGTCAGCGAGCTCCAAGGGGCCCATCGGATGATGGGCGCCGAGCCGCATCGCCTTGTCGATGCCCTCGACATTGCCGACGCCTTCATAGAGCGTGTAGATCGCCTCGTTGATCATCGGCAGCAGGATGCGGTTGACGATGAAGGCGGGGAAATCCTCCGCCACCGCGATCTGCTTGCCGAGCTTGCCGATGAACTGCTTGGTCGCCTCGAAGGTGGCGTCGTTGGTGGCGATGCCGCGGATCACTTCGACCAGCTCCATCAGCGGCACCGGATTCATGAAATGAATGCCGATGAAGCGCTCCGGCCGGTCGGTCGCGGCGGCAAGCCGCGTGATCGAGATCGACGACGTATTGGTGCCGACGATGGTTTGCGGCTTGAGCGACGGGCACAGCGCGGCAAAGATTTTCCGCTTGAGGTCTTCCTGCTCGGTCGCGGCCTCGATCACCAGGTCGCAATCGCCAAGCTCGTCGAGCGTGTTGGCGGGCGTGATGCGCTTGATCGCCGCCTGGCGCTCTTCGTCGCTGATGCGCTGGCGGCTGACCTGGCGCGCCAGGTTGCCGTTGATGGTGGCAATCCCCGCGGCGATGCGGTCGGCGACAACGTCGTTGAGCAGCACGTGAAAGCCGGACAAGGCGCAAGCATGGGCGATGCCGTTGCCCATCTGGCCGGCGCCGACCACGCCGATCTTACGAATGGTGTGAGGCATCCCGCTCGCCTGCTCGCCGCGCATCTGCGGCGCTTTGGGCCGTTCCTTGACGTCGACCATTTCGATTCACCTTCTACGCCGATCCACGCCCGTATGCCAGATTCCGTCAGTGCTTAACCTTATCGAGCTCGGCGGCGAGCTCCGGCAACGCCCGGTAGAGATCCGCCACCAATCCGTAGTCGGCGACCTGAAAGATGGGGGCTTCCTCATCCTTGTTGATCGCGACGATGACTTTCGAGTCCTTCATGCCGGCGAGATGCTGAATAGCGCCGGAAATGCCGACGGCGATATACAGATCAGGCGCCACCACTTTTCCGGTCTGCCCGACCTGCCAGTCGTTCGGCGCATAGCCAGCATCGACCGCCGCGCGCGAAGCGCCGATCGCGGCGCCAAGCTTGTCCGCCACCGGCTCTATATACTTGGTGAAGTTCTCGCGGTTCTGCATCGCCCGGCCGCCGGAAATGATGATTTTCGCCGAAGTCAGTTCCGGCCGCTCCGATTTGGAAAGTTCCTCGCCGACGAAACCGGACAGGCCGGGATCGGCCGCAGCGGCGGCGGGTTCGATCGGCGCCGCCGAGCCGCCCGCTCCGGTCGCCTGGAACGCCGCGGTGCGCACGGTGATAACGCGCTTGTTTTCGGTCGAGCGCACCGTCTGGATGGCGTTGCCGGCATAGACCGGCCGCTCGAACGTATCGGGCGCCACTACTTTGATGACGTCGGATATTTGCATCACATCGAGCAGCGCGGCGACGCGCGGCATGACGTTCTTTCCGGTCGTGGTCGCCGCCGCCATGATGGTTTCGTAAGGGGGAGCGAGCGCGACGATCAGCGCCGCGGTCGGCTCGGCCAGCATGTGCTCGTAAGCCGGCGCGTCCGCGAGCAGGACCTTTTTCACCCCGTCGAGCTTCGCCGCCGCCTCGGCGACCGCTTTGCAGTTATGGCCGGCGACGAGAATATGCACCTCGGCGCCGACCGCCTTGGCCGCCGTCAGCGCCTTGGCAGTGGCGTCCTTGAGCGTCTTGTTGTCGTGCTCGGCAAGCAGAAGCGTCGGCATCACACCGCTCCCGCTTCTTTGAGCTTCTCGACGAGCTCCGCGACGGTCTTGACCTTGACGCCCGCCTTGCGCACCGGCGGCTCCGCCGTCTTGACGACTTCGAGCCGCGGCTTGGTATCGACGCCGTAATCCGCGGCGGTCTTTTCGTCGATCGGCTTTTTCTTCGCCTTCATGATGTTGGGCAGCGAGGCGTAGCGCGGCTCATTTAGACGCAGATCGGTGGTGACGATGGCCGGAAGCTTGAGCTTCACCGTCTGCAAGCCGCCGTCGACTTCGCGCGTCACCAACAGCGCATCGCCCTCGAGCGCCACTTTGGAGGCGAAGGTGCCCTGCGGCCAGCCGAGCAGCGCCGCCAACATCTGGCCGGTCTGATTGCTGTCGTCGTCGATCGCCTGTTTGCCCAGGATGATCAGGCCGGGCTGTTCCGCGGCCGCGATGCCTTTGAGGATTTTTGCAACCGCCAAAGGCTCGACGACGCCGTCGGCCTTGACCAGGATGCCGCGGTCGGCGCCCATCGCGAGCGCGGTGCGGATCGTCTCGGCGGCTTGCTGGGGCCCGATCGAGACGGCGACGATCTCGGTCGCCTTGCCGGCTTCCTTGAGCCGGATCGCCTCCTCGACGGCGATCTCGTCGAACGGGTTCATCGACATTTTGACGTTGCCGAGCTCGACGCCGGAGCCGTCAGCCTTGACCCGGATTTTCACATCCTTGTCGATCGCCCGCTTCACGGGCACGAGAATTTTCATTGCTGTATCTTGACCGTGTCTTGGCGCTATTTCGGCTGCGATGGCTGCTTGTTCGGGTGTTTTTCTTCGCCGCTTGGGCCGTGGTGAGAAGGACCGATGCTGCGGTGCGGGAAACCTAACGGCCGGCGCCCTGTCGGTCAACGCCGCTAGCGGTTCTCGCCGGGCTGCCAAAGCACGTCGCGCGCGCCGTGGGCGTTGGCGTAACGGCTTGCGACGAAGAGGAAATCGGAGAGGCGATTGACGTATTTGAGCACCTCGCCGGACACCTTCTCGCCGGGTCCTTCCTTGCTGTCGTTTCGGTCCATCAGTTCGGCGATCAGCCGCTCGGCGCGCCGGCAGATGGTACGGGCGAGATGCAGATGCGCCGCGGCCGCACTGCCGCCCGGCAGCACAAAAGACCGCAGTGGGGCAAGCGCTGCATTGAAGCGGTCAATCTCGGCTTCGAGCCACGCGACCTGTTTGTCGGTTACGGTGAGCCGCGCGCCACCAGGTCCTTTACCTCCGCCTTTGCCTTTTACCGGCGTACACAGATCGGCGCCGACGTCGAACAGGTCGTTCTGGATGCGCGCCAGCGCGGCGTCGAGCTCGGCGTCATGAGCGGTATGAAGCCGCGCCACGCCGATCCCGGCATTGGCCTCGTCGATGGTGCCGTAGGCCGCGACGCGCAGATCGTATTTCTTGCGCCGCTCGCCGGTGCCGAGGGCCGTGGTGCCGTCATCGCCGGTGCGGGTGTAAATCTTGTTGAGGACGACCATGGTGCGGCGTCTTTATTTTCCCATGAACCACAGCGTCAGCATGATAACGCCGATGGCGATGGCTTGCAGCAAGACGCGCAGCCGCATCAGCTTCTGCGAGGTGTTGCCGGAGCCGCCCATCATCATGTTGACGAGGCCGAGCAGCAAGACGATCGCGACCGCGCCGATGGCGATCGGGACCGCGACATGCGACATGAAATTAGCCATAGCGACCCTTGTAGCCCGGGTTGAGCGCCCTGTCATTCCGGGGCCGAGCGAAGCGAGGAGCCCGAAAATCCATAATCCCGCCACAGGGGATATGGATTCCGGACTTGCCGCCTTGCGGCAATCCGGAATGACGCGCGAGAAAACGTGCGCTATGACAACGCCGCAACTGCGCAGAGGAACCGCCCCGATGATCGTCGATTTCCAGCACCATTTCACGCCGCGCGAGCTGATCAAGGCCGATCCGGGCGATCGCCTCATCCTCAACTATGACGCGCTCGGCGCGCCGAGCTATACGGTGCATTCGCTGCTCTACGATCTCGACGAGCACGTGCGGATGATGGATATCGCCGGCATCGACGCCGCCTGGCTCACCAGCGCCGCCGGCATGTGCGCCGATCTCGACACTTCGCGGCTGGTCAACGACAAGGCAAAAAAGGCCGAACGCGACTATCCCGGCCGCTTCATCGGCGCCGCACACGCGCATCCGCTCGGCGGCGCCGCGGCGCTGAAAGAACTCGCGCGCTGCCGCCACGAACTCGGCTTCCAAGGCGTCACCGTCACTTCGGAGTTTGACGGCAAGTGGATCGACGATCCGGGGCTCGAGCCGTTCTGGGACGAGGTCGGCAAGCTCGGCATGTTCGTGTTCGTGCATCCGGCGCTGAAACTGAATTACGCCCAGCAATTCGACAGCTACGACACCGCGCGCGCGGTCGGCCGCGAATTCTCGCTGATCATGGCGACCATCCGGCTCATTAATTCCGGCGTGTTCGACCGCCATCCCGAATTGACGGTGCACATGGCGCATCTGTCCGGCGGGGTCGCCGGCATGCTGGCGCGCATCCGTTGCTTTCAGGACAAGGAGTTTTGGGGCACCGCCGAAAATGCGCGCCACGGCGCCAAGGGGAAAAGAGATTTCGACTATTACATCCGCAACAATCTCGTCTTCGACACCGCCGGATTTGCCGGCGGCATCGGCGCGATAAAGGCCGGCCTCGCCGAAATTCCGGCGCCTCGTATGGTGTTCGCCACCGACTATCCCCAGGAAATCCGTAAAGGCGAGGTGGTGCGCGACTTTGTTCGCGACATCCGTTCGCTCGGCCCCGACGGCGAGCGCATCCTGTCCGGTAATGTCGGGCTTTTGCTCAAGGAATCGCCGGCGGCGGAAAAGCAGAAGGTGGAAGAGCGGGTACGGTGATCCATTGCCACCTCACATGTCATCATCCACGAAGGCGGATGATCGAATAGCCTGATCTTCAGTTCCGAGATTACTGGATGCTCCGCCTTCGCGGAGCATGACACTTCCCCTCACCCCGCTCCGCCGAGGTGCTTCTCGATATCGTAGACCGGATGCCTGGTGAGGTCCTTGTCGATCTCTGCCACGATTTTTTTCTTCACGTCGGCGTGGAAAGCTTTGCGCAAATCGGCCAGCGCCCGCGGCGGCGCGATCACGATCAAAGCCTCGACCTTGCGCTCGCGCACGATCTTTTCCAGCATCGCCGCGACGTCGTGGGCGAATTTGTGCTCTTCGAGATCGTGCCAGTCGGTCTGGGTAACGCTCGATCGGCGCGGACCGACCGAGGAATGTGAACTGCCCGGACGGTCGGCGCCCTGTTCGTGGGTGGAAGGATTTTTCTGGTCGCTGAAGACCCGCTCGGTCTTGAGATCGAGAAACTGCGCATCGCCTTCGTTGCGCAGCACCAGCGCCTTGCGGCCGTCGCCGACGAAGACATAGGCGTTATGGGGAATGCTCACTTTGGTCATCGCTCAACTCACGGTTTTCTTCAATGTGGTGACATCATGATTGTAGCCTGGCTTGTCCGCTTTGACCTGGGTCAATGGCGGAAACGGCGCATTCGTTCCGAAATGACACGATTACCGCTCATTCCCGCGCAAGCGGGAATCCAACTGGGTCCCGCTTGCGCGGGGACGAGCGCATCGATCAATTCGATCCGTCCAGCAGGCGCCGCGCAATGACTTGCGCCTGGATTTCGGCCGCGCCCTCGAAAATGTTGAGAATGCGAGCGTCGCACAGAATACGCGAGACGGGAAACTCGACGGCAAATCCGTTGCCGCCGTGGACCTGCACGGCATTATCGGCCGCCGCCCAAGCGACGCGCGCGGCAAGCAGCTTCGCCATGCCGGCTTCCAGATCGCAGCGCCGGCCGGAATCCTTTTGCCGCGCGGCATAATAAGTGAGCTGCCGCGCGATCATGATCTCGACCGCCATCATGGCAAGCTTGTCCGACACGCGCGGGAAATTGGCGATCGGCTCGCCGAATTGCACCCGCGCGGTGGTGTAGGTGAGCGCCTGTTCCATCGCCGCCTGCGCCACGCCGATGGCGCGCGCCGCGGTCTGGATGCGGGCGGCCTCGAAAGTCGCCATCAGCTGCTTGAAACCGAGCCCTTCGACGCCGCCGAGCAGGTTCTCGGCCTTGACGACAAAGCCGTCGAAGGCGATTTCGTATTCC
This sequence comes from uncultured Alphaproteobacteria bacterium, assembly GCA_963780925.1. Lineage (GTDB taxonomy): Bacteria > Pseudomonadota > Alphaproteobacteria > Rhizobiales > Xanthobacteraceae > BOG-931. Next base: position 24,718 of record CAWAEV010000031.1, read on the forward strand.
TTCATGCCGCGATAGCCCAACACCTCGATCTCGGTGCCGGACATGCCCGCAGCCGGGAACGGATTGTCGTCGCTGCCGCGCGGCTTTTCGGCGAGCAGCATAGACAGCCCGCGATAGCCGGTCTCGGCCGGATTGGTGCGAACCAAGAGCGTCATCAGATCGGCGCGCACCGGATGGGTGATCCAGGTCTTGTTGCCGTAAACCTTGTAGACGTCGCCCTGGCGCACCGCGCGCGTCTTCAACGAAGCGAGATCGGAGCCAGTATTCGGCTCGGTGAACACCGCGGTCGGCAGCACTGCGCCGGAGGCGATCTTCGGCAGCCATTTGCGCTTTTGCTCCTCGGTGCCGGAGCCTAAGATCAATTCGGCGGCGATCTCGGACCGCGTGCCGAGCGAACCGACGCCGATATAGCCGCGCGACAGTTCCTCGGAGACGACGCACATCGATTCCTTGCCGAGGCCCATGCCCTCGTAATCCTCGGGGATAGTGAGCGAGAACACGCCGAGTTCCGACATTTGCGTGACGACGTCGAGCGGGATGTAGTCGTTTTTCAAGTGCCATTCTTGCGCATAGGGCACGACGCGGTCGTCGGCGAACTTGCGCATTTCCTCGCGGATCGAATCGAGCGTATCGTCGAGCCCGCAGGCGCCGACGGTCGCATCGTGATGTTGCCGGATCAGTTCGACCAGGCGGGCGCGGCGCTGAGCGGTATTGCCGGTGGCGATGAGATGCTCGACGGCGGGCGTCATTCGCGCCGCGACAGCGGCCGGGGACAGCCCGAGATCGGACAGGCGTACGATCTCACCCTGGCTCATCGGAATGCCGCCGATCACCTGGGCGAGATATTCGCCGGTGCCGATGCGGACCAGCAGTTCCTCGATCTCGCCGAAACTGCCGGCCGCCGCCAAACGCAGCGAATAGGCCTCAAGCTGTCGGATTGCCTCGACATAGGTCGCAAGCCACGCCAGTCCGTGCGTGGCACGCTGTTCGCGATCGAGTATGCGCGCAACCGGGCGACCCTCGATGGTCACGCGGTTTGCAACCGCACGGCGGGCATCGTCGAAGAGCGCTTCGACGACTGCGACCGCCTCGCGGAGCGGAACGACCAACTCGTGGACTGCGGGCAGAAGGGAGTTGGCGAGCGGCATGACTGGCTCCAATGAGCTGAGTTCTAAGGACTTGGTCCGGCCCGGCTTAGCGGCAAAGCTTACGCGTGCAGTGCACAAAAGCAAATGCGGTAGCAGGACACCGGCCACAACGGGGCGTTCGCCGACGGAAAGCACGGAATGCCGGCGACATGCCGTGGTTTTGCCTACGATTCTTGCACAATCTTAACCATTTTACGGTGTGCTGGCGTGGATTGCCGGTGTGCGGCGCAATGCGCGCCGACGCCGCCGAAGGCTGAATAAAACGTCCGATTGATCAAGACGACGTCCGATCAGGTCCCAGGATGTTCATCACCCAGATATTCTCCAGGCTATCGGTGCGCGCCCGCATCGTCGTGCTCGGCGTCATTCCCGTTATCGGCCTTCTCGCCAACGGCATCGCTTACCTGACGGGCGATGTCGAAGTCGGCCAGGCCTTCGAGGCGGTGCACCGCAACACCGAAGTGGCCGACGCCAGCCGCGATCTCAAGACTGGGCTCCTCATCATGCGCGCCGCGACGACCGATTTCGTCGCGCGTCCTTCCGACGCCGAAGCCAAGAATTTCGACGACGGTCAGGCGATGGCGATGGCCTGCCTCGACCGCATCCGGGCCTCGCTCGCCGCCGCGGACCAGGACTTGGTCATGCCGCTGCGCATCACGGTGCGCGACCTCAAGGCGAGCTTCGACAGCCTCGTCAACGAGCAGAAATCGCTCGGTTACGACGAAACCCAAGGCGTCACCGCCGATCTCATCGCGGCGAGTAACGCGGTCGAGAGCATCATCCACAACGACTTGTCCTGGGTTGCGGACGTCGACCGCGCCAATCTCACGATGTCGCTTCTGACCATGCGGCGCTACGAGATCGAATATCGGCTCACCCGCAACGAAGATGCCGAACGGCATTTCCTCGACGAGGTCAAGCATTTCGACGAACTGTTCGAATCGGTCGACGGCGCGCCGGCGATGAAGGAAAAGCTCACCAAAGAGATACAGAGCTATAGCTCCACCTTCGCACAATGGGTCGCGAGCACCGAGGACATGACGCCGCTGATCTCGCTCATCAACCACGACACCGAGAGCGTGCTGCCGGAGGCCGATCGGATCATCACCGCCGCGCGCGGCAACGCTAGTCAGGCCGCCACGGAACTGACAACGTCGCGAACGCGAACCCGGCAGGTCATCATCTGGATAGGCTTGGCGGTGGTGCTGATCGGGCTCGGCTGCAGCTGGCGCATCGGCCGCTCGATCACGCAGCCGCTCGAGGAACTGGCCGCGGTGATGAAGCGGCTCGCCAATGGCGACACCTCGGCGCGCCCCGCCGCCACCCATGCTCACGACGAGATCGGCGAGATGGCGCGCACCGTCGTGGTGTTCCGCGACAACATGATCGAGCGCGAACGCCTCGCCGGCGTGGAGAGCGAGACCAACCTCGCCCGGGAGCGGCGCGGCGAAGCGATCGCGACCCTAATCCGGGAGTTCCGCGCTTCCATCGAACAGGCGCTGGATCGCTTGCGCGAATCCGCAGGCCGTCTGGAAAATGCCTCCAGCGGACTGAACGACGCCGCCGATGCGGTGTCGTCGGAAGCGCGCAGCGCCGAGAACTCGGTCAGTGCCGCCTCCGTCAACGTCACCACGGTGGCCGGCTCGATCGAGGAGCTTGCGGTCTCGATCGGCGAGATCGCAGCACAAGCGACCAGGTCGACCGACGTCGCCAGCCGCGCCGTGGCCGAATTGCAGCGCACCGTCAACACCATGTCGGAACTCGGCAACGCCGCGAACCGCATTGGCGAAGTCATCGGGCTGATTCAGTCGATCGCCGGCCAGACCAATCTCTTGGCGCTCAACGCCACCATCGAGGCGGCGCGCGCCGGCGAGGCCGGCCGCGGCTTCGCGGTCGTGGCTGCCGAGGTGAAATCGCTCGCCGCGCAAACCGCGCGCGCCACCGAGGATATCGCCGCGCAAATCGGCTCGATCCAGTCGGCGACGGCGGACGCCGCGCAGGCGATCGAGCAGGTGTCGACGATCATCGACGACATGTCGGAGATCGCCACCACCGTCGCCTCGACGGTGGAGGAGCAGAACAACGCCGTGGCCTCGATCGCCGAAGGCGTCAACCGCGCCTCGACCGAGGCGCGATCCGGCGCCGACGCCATGAGCCGGGTCGCCGGCGCCTCGACCGGCGCACGCGCCACCGCCGCCGACGTCAAAGCGCTGGCCGACGCGCTCGCCGTCGAGGCGGAAAACCTGCAAGGCGAAGTCCGCCGTTTCCTCACCGACGTCCAGGCGGCGTAATTTTTTCCTTTCCGCATCGAGACGCCGGCTCGGGTCTGGCGGCGGCCAATTGCTGGCGCAAAGCTCATTGATCCAGGTCAAATGACCGCGGGCCGAGTTACGTAGGGTCGGCTCGGCCCAGCGGGGGCGACATCCGCGAAGCCGGGCGGCCAGGATCGCTCCGTGTGCCAAACGGGGGTCCTGGCCGTTTCATCTCCGGCCTGCCGGACGGACTACGAGATGCGGCCGTCCAGGTGTCGCCGCAGCGAAGCGAGCCAGCCGGCGAAGGCGTCGCGGAAGAATACCGTCCATTCGTCATGGCGCTCCGGCGTGCAATCGAACGTCGCCCACCATTCGACAAAGCCGCGGCTGCCGTCGTGATGGGCGTGACTTTCAATGTTGCGCGATAGTGCTGCACCGGCATCGGCGCGTCGCCGCAGAACTCGTAAACCTGCGAGCGCTCTGGATCGGACAAAGCGACGAGCCGCTGCCGGATGCGCCTGCCCTGGTAGAGGACGTTGTTGCGATGTCACGGACTCATTGGCATCGATTGTGCAGCGTTACCGCCTGCGCCCCCTCCCCCGCATTCGCGTGGGCGGATAGATTGGCTGCGGAGGCCTCTGCCGTTGAATACGATTCGCCTGTGCTACCGCGTCGCGCTCGACGCCTTCTATCGCTTTAATGCCGATGACGGCTGGGCGATCGCGAGTCACATCGCGCTTTCCGTCCTGATGTCGATGTTCCCGTTCCTGATTCTGGTGACGGCGATCGCTGGCTTTGTCGGCTCGAAGGACCTCGCCGATGAAGTGGCGAGCATGATCGTCGCCGCCTGGCCGCGCGTGGTGTCGAGCCAGATCGCCGGCCAGATCCACGAGGTGCTCACTACCGCGCGCGGCGGCTTTCTCACGGTCGGCGCGATATTCGCCATCTATTTCGCCTCGAGCGGCGTCGAGAGCCTGCGCATCGGGCTCAACCGCGCCTACGGGCTGATCGAGCCGCGGCCGTGGTGGCTGCTGCGCCTCGAATCGATCGGCTATGTCCTGGTCAGCGCGATCGGACTTTTGGCGCTGGCGTTTCTGGTCGTGCTCGGGCCGCTGGTGTTTCGCACGGCGGTGCTCTACGCGCCGTGGCTCGCCGAGCTGGAAAGCCACTTCGATATCGGCCGCTTCGTCATCGCCAGCATCCTGCTGACGTCCTCGCTGTTGATCCTGCATATGTGGCTGCCGTGCGGCCGCCGACCCTTCAGCGCGGTGTGGCCCGGCATTGTCGCAACCCTGCTGCTATGGCTCGCCTGCGGCTACGCCTTCGGCCGCTACCTGTCCGACTTCTCTTACACCTATGTGAACTATTACGCCGGCCTCGCCTCGGCGATGATGGCGCTGGTTTTCCTGTATTTCACCGCGCTCATCTTCATCTATGGCGGCGAGCTCAATGCCGCGATTGCGCGCGAGCGCGAAAATCCGTCGCTGCCGTTGGAAGGGGGAGGCCGTAAGCGGCACTTGTTAGCGGGCCAGAAGCGCCACCCGCCCGCGCCGTTTACGTGATCCGTGTTTAGGCGGGAATGAGCGGCGTGTGATCGGCGCTGCCGGTCAAGAGCTTGACCTTGCGCGCATGGTCGACCGCTTCGCGCGCGGATTGGTTGTGCGTGAACAATTCGAAGGTCTGCGTCTCGTCCTCGGTCACCGGCGTCATGGCCTGGTCGGTATAGGGAACGTTTGCGCTTTTGGCGACGCGGCGCCAGATGAGGAAAATGCCCCAGGCCGCGGCGGCAACACGGGCGTGCTTGACCGCTAAGTCCCAAGCAAGTTGCGGATAGAACGTCCAGATCGGCGCGCCGGCAATTCCGGCCGGCGTTCATGACGATCTTTAAGCCGGACGAAGCCACCCTGCAGCGGATGGACTTTTTCGATGGCGAGCGATTGCGCGAACCACAGAATGATCTGCGCCAGACGGAGAATATTGATGCCGCAAGCCTGGGCCCGGCGCAAAATCGTCTCGATACGCGCCGGCGTGTAATAGATCGCCCAGGGTCGCCAAGGCGAAACGCGCCGGCGTCACCCGCATCTTCATCGGCTGGGAAAATATCAATCCCGACAATCTGCTTGCCGCCAAGAAGCGGCAGAACAAAATTACCGAATACCGCAACATGCTCTTGGCTTGGAAGGCGGCCGGCATCTGGACCTAGAAATTCGGGATCTTGTGGCACAGCGTGTCGACCTGGATGAGGAAGCGCACGTCCATGCCGTCCCGTTCGCGCAATTTGATGATGCGGTCGAAGATCAGTTCCCAGTCGTTGTTGCGGGCGAAATTGTCGTCGGTGATGAAAAAGCGGTCGATGCCGTGCTCGTAGTTCTTGCGCAGGATACGCTCGACGTCGTCGGGGCTGCGCCGGCGCGATTTGCGCCCTGCACATTGATGATGGTGCAGAACGAGCATTGGAACGGGCAGCCGCGCCCGGCGTCGAAAGTGGTGACATTGCCGATGGTCTTGCGCACCGAATTGCCGGGCAGAAACGGCGTCACCGCGTCTTCCAGCGCCGGCAGATCGTCGATGTAATTGTAGAGCGGCTTGAGCTTGCCGGCTGCAGCATCGCGCACGACCTCGTCCATGCGGCCTTCCGCTTCGCCGGCGAACAAAGTGACGCCCATGTCGAGTGCTTCTTGCAAATCGGCCATCACGCTTGGAAACATGGCCAGCATGCCGGAGACGTGGAAGCCGCCGACGATGACCGGGATACCGGCCTCACGCAGCGGCTTGGCGATGTGCAGCGAGCGGATATTGGTTGGATTGCACGCCGACCAGACCGACGAAGCCGAAATTATCATTGGCGTGCAGGTCGGCGATAATGCGGTCAACGCGCACCCGTGTATTGGTCTCGTATCGCCGCGATTTCGATGTCGATGCCGGGGGAATCTTGCGCTGCGCGCAATCGTCGAGAAGGCCATAGTACGCTGGCCAACGAATTGGCCGGCATCGGCGAGCGGTACCAGCGGATCACGTAACCGTCGTCGTCATAATGCGACGGCTTGATGAGCACGATGCGGAAGCGCTTGCGTGCGGTACTCGCCTCGGTCCGCTGCTTCGCCAGCATGCGTCACCCCGTACCGGACGATCATTTGTAGCTGAATTGACGCGACGAGGCCAGCAGCCGTTCCTGCTCATGACTTCGTGATCTCGTTTTCGAGGATTCGCTCATGGCGACGGCCGAGACAGCAACATACGTGTCGGCGGGCCGACTTCCAAAATGGAACTCATTAGCCCTTGGAGGCGAATTATGTCGTTCAAACAACTCATATCTTCGGCGATCATCGCAGCCGGCTTTGGCGGCGCCGCCCTTATTGGCGCGCCAAACGACACCCGCCGCGGCGCAGGATGTATCGTACCCCTGGTGTACCCAGGGGAGCGCCTTGCACTGCTATTACATGAACCATCAGCAATGCGAGGAGACCGTGGATTACCACGGCTTCTGCGTAGCTAATCCGGACTATCGCCCGCAAAACAACGACGTTCGCCGCCGCGCCGCAGTAGGCGTTCAGCCGCGCGCCGCCTC
>CAWAEV010000032.1:0-31977 GCA_963780925.1 uncultured Alphaproteobacteria bacterium
TTGGTTATCCGTGGGCCTTCGTCGCGCCCATCCTCATCGCGATCGGCATTCCCGACCTCGACGCCATTCGCGTCGCCGCGATTGCCAACAACGCCCCGGTCTCCTACGGCGCCTTGGGCGCGCCAATCATCGCGCTCGCCACGGTGACCGCCGGCACGCTCGGCATGAATTTCGTCGACCTGCTGCCGATCTACTCGGCTTCCGTCGGCAAGATCGTCGCCATCCTGGTGCCGCCGCCGCCCTGGATCTTGCTCTATCTCGTCTCGGGCAGCAAAGGCATGTGGTCGGCTTGGCCGCTCGCCATCGTTGGCTCGCTCGGCTACATCGCCGGGCAGTTGCCGACGGCGGTCTATCTCGGTCCGTATCTGCCGGACGTCATCGGCTCGATCGTTTGCTTCGCGCTGTTGCTGGCCCTGCTCAAGCTGTGGCGTCCCGCGCAGGTGCTGGCTTATGGCGGCGCGCCCGCCACGGGCAACACCGCGGCCGAGGCCCACGGGCTCACCGGCGGCGAGGTCGTCATGGCCTGGCTGCCGATCGTGGTGCTGATCGCGGTCGTGGTGGCCTGGACCGGACCGTGGTCGCATCTGCCCTCGATCGTGCTCCTGCATTACGCCGTCGCCGCCAATTCGACGATCACGCCGGGCGCCACGATCAGCGCCATCTTCAACTGGACGCCATTCGTCGGCGGTTCCGCCATCCTGGCGTCCTGGATCATCGCTGCCGTTCTGCTGCGCGTGAGCCTGAGTCAGGTCGGCGCGATTTTCGCCAAGACCTTGTCGCAAATGTGGGGCGCCTGCCTCGTCGGCGTCTTCATCTTCGGCCTGGCTTACGTGTTCAACTACTCGGGCATGGCGGGTTCGCTCGCCAACGCCTTCGCCAAGATCGGGCCGGCCTTCATCGTCGTGGCGCCGATCCTCGGCTTTATCGGCGTCGCGCTGTCGGGCAGCAATACCTCGACCAACGCCATGTTCGGGCGTTCCAGGCGCTGGTCGGCAAGGTGCTCGGCTTTCCCGTGCTGCTGTTGCCGACGCTCAATTCGGTCGGCGCCGAGATCGGCAAGCCGATCGCGCCGCAAACCGCCAGCGTCGGCGTATCGACCAGCAAGTTCGTGCGCAATGAAGGCGAGGTGATCCGCCATAACTTCGGCTGGTGCCTCGTGCTGCTGGCTTATCTGGTCGTCATCGGGGTCGCCTGCTACCTGTTCTTCCCGAATATCACGGTGTTGCCGGGCCACTGACCGCGCGACTCCTCTGACGTGCAATGGGGCCGCCATGTCGCGGCCCCATTGTTTTGGTTTTACGCCGCGGCGGGATTGCAATCGCAACCGGACGATAAATGAACTTGACGCCGACCAGCGGCGTGCGGATTAAATCGTTTGCTCGGCCGCCCGGTCGGGCGGTTCCCTAAATTCAATTCGGGGAGGACGATGCTCTGCCTGTGCCGGCGCGCTGCCTGCGGGCTTGCCGTGTTTCTTGCATCGGCCGCGCTGTGGTCCGCGACCGCCGGCGAAGGCTTTCCCTTTGGCAGTGAGCTGATGCTCGACGCCGCCCCGATGCACGGCTCAAAGCGTATCCCGATGCTTGAAATCGAAGACGACGGCACCGCCTCGATCGATCTGTGGTGCACGAGCCTGCGCGGGCAGGCCACGATCGCCGACGATTTGATCACGATCGTGCCAGGGCAGCCGGCGAGCCTCGTCCCCGGACAACCGGCAGGCGATGCGCAGGCGCCATGCGATCCGGACCGGCAAGCCAGCGACGCCACGCTTCTTGCCGCGCTTGCCCAGGTCACCAAGTGGCGCCGCAGCGGCGACCTCGTCGAATTGTCGGGGCCGACCACGCTGCGCTACCGGCTGATGACGAATTGAACAAATAAAAGGGGCGGATTTCTCCACGCCCTTTGTTGTTCGATTGCAGACTTGCCCCCTCCCGGCCTCCCCCGCAAGCGGGGGAGGAGAAAGTGCGTGGGCTTAGAAGCCCATCCCGCCATTCGAAGTCGGCCCTATTTGCTTAGAACCGGCCGATTTCGAACATTTAAGATTCCTTGGGGCGGATGGGCTTAAAAGCCCATCCCGCCCATGCCGCCGCCGCCGCCCGGCATCGCCGGCATGGCGGGGGCTTCCTTCGGCGTTTCGGCGATCATGGCTTCGGTGGTGACCAGAAGGCCGGCGACGGAGGCTGCGTCTTGCAGCGCCGCGCGCACCACTTTGGCCGGATCGACGATGCCCTTGTCGAGCATGTCGACGTATTCCTCGGTCTGCGCGTCGAAGCCGTAAGTCTCCGACTTGTTCTCGAGGATCTTATTGACCACGATCGAGCCCTCGACGCCGGCGTTCTCGGCGATCTGGCGCAGCGGCATCTCGATCGCCTTGAGCACGATGTTGATGCCGGCTTGCACGTCGGCATTGTCGTTGGTCAATTTGCCGACCGCCTTCTTGGCGCGAAGCAGTGCGACGCCGCCGCCCGGCACGATGCCTTCCTCGACCGCGGCGCGGGTGGCGTTGAGCGCGTCTTCGACGCGGTCCTTCTTCTCCTTGACCTCGATTTCGGTGGCGCCGCCGACGCGGATCACCGCGACGCCGCCGGCGAGCTTGGCGAGCCGCTCTTGCAGCTTCTCACGGTCGTAGTCGGAGGTGGTCTCCTCGATCTGCGCCTTGATCTGATTGACGCGCGCTTCGATGTCCTTCTTCTTGCCGGCGCCGTCGACGATCGTGGTCTTTTCCTTTTCGATCACGATCTTCTTGGCGCGGCCGAGCATCGCCGGCGTGACGCTTTCAAGCTTGATGCCGAGGTCTTCGGCAATGAGCTGGCCGCCAGTGAGGATGGCGATGTCTTCGAGCATCGACTTGCGGCGATCGCCGAAGCCGGGCGCCTTCACGGCTGCGACTTTCAGTCCGCCGCGCAGCTTGTTGACCACCAGCGTGGCGAGTGCCTCGCCTTCGAGGTCCTCGGCGATAATCAATAGCGGCTTGCCCGACTGCACCACGGCTTCGAGCACCGGCAGCATGGCTTGCAGCTGCGACAGCTTCTTCTCGTGCAGCAGCACGTAGGCGTCTTCCAGCTCCGCCACCATCTTCTCGGCATTGGTGATGAAGTAGGGCGACAGATAACCGCGGTCGAACTGCATGCCCTCGACGATCTCGACCTCGGTGTCGAGCGCCTTGGCTTCCTCGACGGTGATGACGCCTTCGTTGCCGACCTTCTGCATGGCGTCGGCGATCATCTTGCCGACGGTGGCGTCGCCGTTGGAGGAAATGGTGCCGACCTGCGCCACTTCGGCGGAGGAGCCGACTTTCTTCGAGCGCTTCTTGATGTCGGCCACGACGGCGGCGACCGCGAGATCGATGCCGCGTTTCAGATCCATCGGGTTCATGCCGGCGGCGACCGACTTGACGCCTTCCTTGACGATCGCGGCGGCCAGCACGGTCGCGGTCGTGGTGCCGTCGCCGGCGACGTCATTGGTCTTCTGCGCCACTTCGCGCACCATCTGCGCGCCCATATTCTCGAACTTGTCTTCGAGCTCGATCTCCTTGGCGACGGTGACGCCGTCCTTGGTGATGCGCGGGGCGCCGAACGATTTGTCGAGGATGACGTTGCGGCCTTTCGGGCCGAGCGTCACTTTCACCGCATTGGCGAGAATATCGACGCCGTGCAGCATGCGGTCGCGCGCGTCGGTGGAAAATCTTACGTCTTTCGCGGACATTGCAGTTGTCTCCTAGGGGTTCTTTGGTTTGACCGTCATCCTGAGGTGCGAGCGTAGCGAGCCTCGAAGGATGAGCGGCCGAGGTGCTTTGGGCCGTCGCCCCACCCGAAATCGGCTAGCCGATTTCGGACTTTGAGGTTTCCAACTCGGCACTTGCCGACTTGGGTCGCTCGGCGCTACGCGCCGAACACCTCAGGGTGACGGAGTTTGTTTCAGGCGATCACGCCCATGATGTCGGACTCCTTCATGATCAGGAGTTCCTCGCCGTCGAGCTTGACCTCGGTGCCCGACCATTTGCCGAACAGCACGCGGTCGCCGGACTTCAGCCCGATCGGAATGAGTTTGCCGTTTTCGTCGCGGCCGCCGGGACCGACGGCGACAACTTCGCCCTCTGACGGCTTCTCCTTGGCGGTATCGGGAATGATGATGCCGCCCTTGGACTTCTCCTCGGCATCGATACGCTTGACCACCACCCGGTCATGGAGCGGCCGGAACTTCGTTTTTGCCATGTTCACCCTCGTCGCCGCACGAACCTTTGCTGAGGATTTGGCGGCTTTTGGCGTTAGAGAAAAGCGCTTGTTTTGCAGTGCCTTAGCACTCCTTATCGCGGAGTGCCAAATGGCACCTGGGACATAGGGTTTAGGCGTTAGACTGTCAAGCCGCGCTGCGTCGGAATGGCAAACGGATCGCCGCTCCAATTCCCTATTCGTCACGCGCTATTCGCTGCTAATCTGCCGCGGGGCCGTGGGAGGCAACCGAAAATGCGCGCGCTGACGCTCGACGAGGCCAATACCATCATTGCGGCGACCTTTGCTGCGGCCAAGAAACATAAATGCCGGCCGATGAGCGCGATCGTTCTCGACGCCGGCGGTCGGGTGAAGGCATTTCAGAAACAGGACAACGCCTCGATGCTGCGTTTCGAAGTCTGCTACGGCAAGGCTTATGGTTCGCTGGCGCTAGGGCGGCCGTCGAAGCTCGTCTTGCAGAAGGCCAACGAGAAGCCGCTGTTCATGCAATCCATCGAGAACCTCGCCGACTATCCGCTGTTTCTCGAAGGCGGCGGGCAGCTCATCCGCGACAAATCCGGCGAAGTGGTCGCCGCGATCGGCGTCACCGGCGACGCCAATGAGATGGACGATATTTGCGCGATTGCCGGCATCCATGCCGCGGGCTACCGCGCCGACAGCGACTTCTTCGACGATCCGGTGACGATGCGGGCTTTGAGCATCCACAAGTCGGCGCCGCTCGTCGATCCGCGCCCCCAAACGGGTCAAGGCAAAACGGGTCGAGGCAAGAGCCGCGGCGCCGAGCAGGGCGGCAATGGCGGTCGTGCCGCCCGACATGCTTCCGGGCGCAATGGGCGCTCCGGCGGCGCGCAGGCTGCCAAATCCGGACCGTAATCGTCGCCAACGGTGCATGGTTAACATCGAGGGTCCCATTTGAAACAAAGTCGAAAGGTCGAGGCGGTAGAACGGGCGCAGTTCCGTTCCGCGCCCGTATCCGGGAGGATCCCTGCATGAGCGCGTCATCTCGGCGATTGGCTTTCGGCATCGCGGCCGCCGGCGCGCTTTTGCTCTCGGCCTGCACCGCGAACACACCGGCGCCGCAAGAGGCGGCAGCGCCGCCGCCCATGGCGCAGCCGGCAATCCCATCGAAGTACCGCCCGGAAGACATCGTCGGCCGCTGGGGCTACGGCGCCTATCACCGCGACGAGGATTTGGCGCGCACTGCCGCGGCCGCCCGCCAGCAATGCGGCCAGCCGGTCGAGATCACGCGCGGGCCGAACGGCGGCGTCATGATGTATCTCGCCGACAGCGCCCAATTGCAGGAATTGCAGCTTAAGGGCTCGCAGAGCGGCAAGAATTATATCGGCCCGCCCGGCGATCCCGGCGGAGCGCAGGATCGCGAGATCGTGTCGTTCGACGGCCGCACTATGGTGCTGAAGTGGATGGATCCGGAAGTCGCCGGCCGCTACGGCACCGGCGTCTATGTGCGTTGCGCGCCCGAAGGCACCGCGCGCGCCGTCGGCCGCCCGCCGATGAAGCCGCCGGGGCAGTAGTTCTCGTCATTCCGGATTGCCGCCAACGGGCCCGCGCAAAGTCGCGCGGCCCGATGACAGGCTCCGGGGGCAGTGCGAATCACAGGCGGTGGTTATGGATTCCGGGCTCCTCGCTTCGCTCGGCCCCGGAATGACGGTATGACGTAATCGATGCCTTCCCCCCGCGAATTTTTTTTCGGGCCTTGGCGCGCGGTGAGCGTGCTCGGCGTCACCGAGATTTTGTCCTGGGGCGCGTTGTTTTATCCGCCGGTGCTCACGGTACCGTTGATCGCGGCCGATCACGGTTGGTCGCGCTCGTTCGCGATGGGCGGCTTTTCGGCGGCTCTGTTCGTCGGGGGCTTGTGTTCGCGCTATGTCGGCGCCACCATCGATCGCCTCGGCGGCCATGTCGTGATGCCGATCGGCTCGCTCATCGGCGCTGCGGGCTTAATTGCGCTCGTGCACACGAACAGCGCGGCCGCTTATTTCTCGGTATGGATGGTGCTCGGCGTCGCCATGGCGGCTTCGCTCTACGATCCGGCTTTCGCCACGCTCGGCCGCATTTTCGGCGCCGCCGCGCGGGCGCCGATCACGACGCTGACGCTCGCCGCCGGGTTCGCCTCGACCGTGAGTTGGCCGGCGACGCAATTCCTCATCGATCGGGTCGGCTGGCGCGGCGCTTATCTCGTCTATGCCGCATTGCTGGCTTTCGTCGCGGCGCCCTTGCACGCTTTCGCGTTGCCGCGTCATCGCACCGAGACTGTGACCCGGCCGGCGCCGGTGCTCGCGCCCGAGCAAAAGCCTGCAACGATTATTCCGGCGCACGGCCTCGCTTTTATTTTGGTCGTTGCCGGTTTCGCGTCCTATGCCTTCGTGCCGTCGGCGTTGTCAGCGCAGCTTCTCGCCATTTTCAAGAGATTTGGGCTGGCGCCGGATATCGTCGTTGCGATCGGCATGCTGTTTGGCCCGGCGCAGGTTTTGGCGCGCATCTGCGAGCTTGGCTTCGGCCGGCGGCTGCATCCGTTGTGGATCGCACGCTCTGCAGTCGGGCTTCTGGTCGTGGCTTTCGCGCTATTGGCACTGCTGCCGTTCTCCGCAGCGGTGGCAGCAGCCTTCGCCGTGATGTACGGCATGGCGAACGGCCTTTTGACCATTGCGCGCGGCACGGTGCCGCTCGCTTTGTTCGGCGCGGCAGGCTATGGCCGCCTGGTCGGACGGATCGGCGGGCCATTTTTGGTGGTGCAAGCGCTCGCGCCGGTAGTCGTGACCTATGTCGCCGATCGCGCATCCGATGCAACGGGCCTGGCGCTGGTCGCCGCGTTTGCCGTCACAGCGTTTGTCTGCTTCTTGACGATCCGCCAGCCCAAATAGAACACGGCTGCAAAATCAGCCGTCGACTGGATTACCCGTCAAACATGGCGTCGATTTCGCTTTGCGACAGGTGGCCTTTGTCGCCGTCGAGCCGTGGGCCGTGCAAATCCGGCACAATGTGTGGCGCAGCATCGTGCGCCGACTCCGCCGACGCTTCGTTTGCGGTGAGCGTCTTCATCACCTTGGCGACGCGCTGGCTGATCAGGTCCTGGAAATTGCAGGCCTCGAAAATGCGCAACACGCTGTCCGAAATATCCTGCGCCAATTCCTGCTCGAGCCGGCCCTTGAGCGCGGCCGATAAGTTATCGGCGAGCTGATCGATCTCTTCGGCGGCGGCGAGAATCTTTCGCCGTCGCTTGCGCGGTGCCGGCGGTCACCGCATCGAGCTCGTGCGCGATGCGCGTCACGCCGTCCGCTTGCGGCGGTGCGTCATTGCCGGGACCGTCGGATTGGCGGGGCGCGGCCGTATTCGCTGCCGGCAAAGCCGGCGCTGCCGCCATCAGGGCTTGCAGTGCGGCGAGCGCCTGCACGATCTCGCCGTCGTGCGGCGCATGGCGCGCGCCGGGAGCGGGGCGCACCAGCCGCGCGGCGGCGGTCTGTTCGATGCGGAAAACCTTGCGCGGTTCGGCCATGTTTACTGGCGAGCCTGTCATTGCCGACTGACCTCACCTAACCGTATCGGGCGTCCGATTAATACGGCGTTCACACCCTATCGCCGGTGATGCGAACCTCCGATTAACCAAGACCTCCAACCATTGACACAAAATCAACTCTAACTTGATGAACAATGTACCAATAACACGCCGCCGCAATTTGTTTACCAAACAGTCGAGGTTTACGGGCGTACTCATGCATGAGCGCACACACCAGGCGCTCGGCGTGAAACCTGCGTAACGAGTACAGCAATGCGGCGTATCTGCTTCACCGTGCTCCTTCTGAGCGCGCTTTCCGGTTCGGCTTTCGCGCAAGTCACCGTCTATCCCTACGGCGGTCAGCCGGTTTACGCAGCGCAACAGCCCACGCCCCAACAGTACTATTACGTGCAGCAACCGCGGTACGTGAGCGCGCCAGCGAATTATCCGCAGAACTACGCGCCCGCCCCGCGGGGCTACGCGGTGGCCGCGCCGCAGGGTTACGCGGTTGCTGCTCCGCAAAGCTACGTCGCTGCCGCGCCGCAAACCTATACGGCGCCGGCGCCGCAGACTTACGCGGCCGCGCCGCCGCAACCCTACGCAGCGCCGGCGCCGCAGACTTACGCGGCCGCCGCGCCGGCGCCCGCTGCCGCGCCGTCAAGTCCCGGCGGCGGCGGTTTCCTGCAGGCGATTTTCGGCGGTCCGACCATCAGCGTTCCGGTGTCGCACATTTATCCCGGCTACCAGGCGCCGGCGCCGCAGGCCGTGCCCGTCGCTCCGCCGCAGCAGCAAGCCTATGCGCCATCCAATCCGCCGGACGAATCGAACTATCCGATCGATCCGAAATTCACGCGCCAGCTTGTCGCCTATAACGGCAGTGAACAGCCGGGCACGATCATCGTCGATACGCCGGACAAGTTTCTGTTTCTGGTCGAGGACGGCGGCAAGGCGCTGCGCTACGGCATCGGCGTCGGCCGTCCGGGCTTCACTTGGTCGGGCGTCAAGAGCGTCACCGCGATGAAAAAGTGGCCGGATTGGACGCCGCCGCCGGAGATGATCGCGCGGCAACCCGGCATTCCCCATTTCATGGCCGGGGGGATCGGCAATCCGCTCGGCGCGCGCGCCCTCTATCTCGGCTCGACGCTCTACCGCATCCACGGCTCCAATGAGCCCTGGACCATCGGCCAGAACGTCTCTTCGGGCTGCATCCGCATGCGCAACGAGGACGTCGAGGATCTCTATAACCGCGTAAAGATCGGCACCCGAGTCGTCATTATCTAAACTAGTGCGATGCCGTGCGCGGCAAGCAGCCGCGGAAAATCTTCGTCGAGAAAATAGGCGTATTCGCGCGCCCGCAGATCGGTGAGCGGATCGAGGCGGCGCAGTTCGGCGTCGACCTGTCCCGGATGGCACATAACGACGCCGCCGTCGGGCAGGCCGTCAAGAAAACCTGGAAATAATTTGGCGAAATCCGCGCCCGGCGCAAAGGAATATGTGCCGGCAAAGGCCGGATTGGTGGGCACGCCCTCGCGCGCTGCAAGCCGGTGCAAGCCTGCGCTGAGCGCATCGAGCACAAAGCCCTTGGGATCGGCGAGGCTTTTGGGCGCGGCGGCGGGCCTGCCGCATTGGCGCAGCCAGGCGCGCGGCGCGGCATCCTTGATGACGCGCAACAACACATTGCGGATTTGCGGAAACACATGGATATGCTGATGGCCGTCGACAAAATCCGGCGGGCGGCCGAATGCGGCTGTAAACGCCGCGAATTGTCGTGCAATCTCAAGCTCCAAATCCTCGGGCCTAAGCCAATGCGCGAGCGCGCGGCCCGCCATCGCCGGCAACGGCAGGAAGGCGCTATTGCGGGTGGGAGCGAAGCCGGCGGTCAACGGCCGAAACGGCGCCGTCAATGTCACATGCAATCCGATCGCTGCGTGCGACGAGGCGGCCGCTTCAAGGGCGGTCGCTTCGGCCGGCGAAAAGCTCGGCGCCAGCACGATGACGGAGGTGGCGTTGATGCGGCGGCGCGTGATGAGGTCGCAAATCGCGGCGCTGACCGCCGGCGACATGCCGTAATCGTCGGCGCATAGCCAGATGTGACGCAGCTCAGCCTCGCTCATTCGGCCGCGGTGCGGGCGTCGCGCTCGGTCTGTTTGGCGTCTGCGAGTTTCACGTCATGCTCGGCGATGAAATAGACCGGCCGGCCTTTGATCTCTTCCAGGATCTTACCGATATATTCGCCGACCACGCCGATCATGATGAGCTGGACGCCGCCGAGCACCATGACGCCGACGAACAATGACGGGTAACCCGGAACGCTGACGCCATAGACCAGGGTCTCGTAGACGATCTGCAATCCGTACATGAATGCGATGACCGCGAGCACCGTGCCCATGACGGTGGCGAGCCGCAACGGCGCAACGGAGAAAGCGGTGACCCCGTCGATCGACAGCCCGATAAGCCGGCGCAAGTTCCAGGTGCTGCGGCCGTCGACGCGCGGTGCCGGCTCGTAATCGATGCGCATCTGGCGGAAACCGATCCAGCTCGACAGGCCCTTGAAGAAGCGGTTGCGCTCCGGCAGTTGCCGCAGCGCGTTCGCCGCGCGTGGCGACAAGAGCCGGAAATCGCCGGCGTCCTCCGGAATCTTCGGTCGCGCGCCCCAGTTCAGAAGCACGTAGAAGGCCTTGACCGAAAGCCGCCGCAGCATCGATTTGCCGGCGCGGTGCGCCTTCGCGGTATAGACGACATCGCAGTCGTCATCGAGCCAGTGGCCGACCAGCCGCTCGATCAGATCCGGCGGATGCTGGCCGTCGCCGTCGATGAACAGCACGGCGCCGCGCCGCGCATGGTCGAGGCCGGCGAGCAGCGCCGCCTCCTTGCCGAAATTGCGCGACAGCGAAATCACCTGGACGTCGACGCCGCTGGCCGGCAGTTCGCGGGCGATGGCGAGCGTGCCGTCGCGGCTGCCGTCATCGATGTAGACGATTTCGCAGGACAGCGAACGGGAGGCGGCGAGGCGCTGCGCGATCTCGACCAGCCGGCCGTGCATACGCGTAAGCGCCGTCGCTTCGTTATAGACCGGCACCACGATGGACAGGCCCTGGGCGCGGGATTCCGGCAACACCCGCTCGCGCGCCATCGGCCTGAATATGGGGTCCGCAGTCGTCGCCATTTCGCATCCCTTTCGCGCCCGTTCTATAGCGTAATCGGTCAAGCCTGTCGCGACCGGGGCCGGCGCCTGGCATGGTTAACGCCCGGCGCCTAGGACGGATTTGCGACCTGCTGCCGGGCGTTCCCGGACGTGATATGCGGGGCGAATGGCCCCCCGCTACCCTTACGATTCAACCCGCGCCAAGTTCATCCGCGCCAAGCTTGGTGAGACTTGGCGCACGCGGGCGCTCAGCCTCAAGGCGGCGTCGTTTGCGCTCATCGGCCTGGTCAATACGGCGGTCGATTACAGCGTTTTCCTCCTGGCGCAAGCGGTCTACGAAAGATCGCCGGCGGCGGTTTCGGCATTCGCCGCGCTGGCGGCGGCTTGCCGCTGCGGCGCCGCGCCGACCATGTTGTTGATCGCCGCCAACATGACGTCATGGATCGTCGCGGTGAGCGGCTCCTACATCTTGAATTCCTCGATCACCTTTGCCGCCGAATCCGGTCGCAAATTGCGGTGGCGCCGTTACCTGGCTTTTCTCGTGGCCGGCATTGTCGGGCTCATCGCCAACACGGCGACCCTGGTGTTTGCCGCGCAAATTCTGCTGCTGCCGGTCTATGTGGCAAAAGCCTTGGCGATCCTGGCGAGCTTCGTCGTCAATTTCTCGCTGTCGCACTTTGTGGTGTTTCGGGCGCGCGACAACGGGTAGGGCAGGCGAGGCACGCATGGTGCGCATAGCAGTGCGCGCCGGGCTTCATGCCTGATCCCGCTCGGCTTTGATCCACGTCAATAACTCCCATCGCGTTCGACGTAACCGTTGTCGGCAAAAGCAGAACCGCCCCAGGAGACCGGCCATGTCGATTCTCGGAATTGTCTGCCTAAGCGCAATCATTGGCGCCTTTGTGCTGTTTGCCGCGGTTTTGGCATGGGGCGATCATCAGACGCGCGATATCAACCCGGCCCGCAAGGCGCGGCAGCGGCAGGCAACGGCGGCCGGTGTCGCTGCGCTCAAGGACGCCGCGATGGAAGCGCGTGAACCGGTTCACGCCGCCTAGGCGGGCGCCGCGCGAAGCAACGGCGAGATCATGCGGAAAGGAAAGCGGGCCGTGAAACAGGATATCCCCGGCACGACCATGTTCGACGGCGAGCAAGCGCAGAAGGGGCTTGCGCTCAATCGCATGTGCTATTCGTTCAACAGCGCCGAAAGCCGCGCCGCCTTTCTTGCGGACGAGGATGGCTATTGCCGCAATTTCGGCCTTACCGAGGCGCAGCGCGCCGCGGTGAAGAGCCGCAACGTGCTGGCCATGATCGCGGCCGGCGGCAACGTCTATTACTTGGCGAAGCTCGCCGGCATTTTCGGGCTCAACGTTCAGGACATCGGCGCGCAGCAGACCGGCACCACGGTCGATCAATTCAAGGAAAAACTCGCCGCGGCGGGCAGGTAGAGGGAAGCATCATGGCTAAGATCATCGGCGGCGTCGCCACCACGCATGTGCCCTCGATCGGCAAGGCGATCGCCGAGCAAAAGCAGAACGATCCGTATTGGAAGCCGTTCTTCCGCGGCTTCGACTATGTGCATTACTGGCTGGCGCGCGAGAAACCGGACGTCGCCGTGGTGTTCTCCAACGACCACGGGCTGAATTTCTTCCTCGACAAAATGCCGACATTTGCCGTTGGCGCCGCCAGCGAGTACCGCAACCAAGACGAAGGCTGGGGCATCCCGGTGTCGCGCTCGATCGCCGGCGATCCGGCTTTGTCGTGGCATATCATCAATAATCTCGTCGCCGACGAGTTCGACATCACGACGTGCCAGGAGATGCTGGTCGACCACGCGGTGACCATTCCCATGACGCTGATGTGGCCGGGCGAAAAATGGACGATCCGCATCGTGCCGATCTCGATCAACACCGTGCAGCATCCGCTGCCGTCGCTGAAGCGCTGCCTCAATCTCGGCCGCTCGGTCGGCCGCGCCATCAACTCCTATCCGCAGAATCTGCGCGTCATGATCGTCGGCACAGGCGGCTTGTCGCATCAGCTCGACGGCAAGCGGGCCGGCTTCATCAACAAGGAATTCGATCAGCTCTGCATGGACAAGCTCGTCGGCGAGCCGGAATTTCTGGCGCGATATTCGATCCACGATTGGGTCGAGGAATCGGGCGCCCAGGGCGTCGAATTCCTCAACTGGATAGCGATGCGCGGCGCGCTGACCGGGCAAGTGCGTGAAGTGCACCGCAACTATCACATCCCGATTTCCAACACCGCGGCGGCGACCGTGGTGCTGGAGAATCGCGACGAGGCGGCGCGCAAAGCGGCGTAACTGGCGCGCGCAACCTGTTTCATCGCGCGAAAACCATCGCCATTCGGGAAATACCTCACCGGCCGAGTGCTATCAGCCGGTGTGCTGTTTCAGCTTCTGTTCCAGATTTTCGGCCTTGGCGCGGACGGTGGTTTGCAGGTTCTGCCAGTCGTCGCTGACGACGCCCCAATTGACCATCGGCGGCTGGCCGCTGGCCGAGCTCGCCGACAAACCATTGGCGGCGCGGCCCGTCGTCGAATCGTACGCGTAAGCGCCGGCGATCGTCAGCGCCACTCCGAGGATAAATCCGAGCAAGATCGGCACGGCGGCCTCCCGTTATGGTTACCATTCGCACATGGAACGCGTGGAAGCGGCGATCGGTTCCGCGGTGCGCCGCGCGGAGAAATCAACCCGATGGATGGTGGAATATTGGATTGTGAACTTTTGCGGGCTTTCGCGCGTTAACGGTCGGGGATTTCCTTCGAGGACCGCAATGGCCGGAAAGCTCCGCGAAGGCATCGGCGAAGAAGAGCGCGAGACCGAAGACCAGATGGCGCGGCGCAAGCTCGGCCCGCGCGGCGTGCCGGGTGCGCCTGACCCCGCGAAAATGACACCGCAGCGGGAAAAGAAACTGCCGAAGACCGGCGAGTTCGACGGGCACACGGCGTAGGGGAAGCGTGTAGATGCCTATTTTTGCGCGTTGTCCCCGCCGCCGCCATTTGGCCGCCAGCCGTTCAAGAGCAAGCGCGCCCCCGTCTCCGCCAATGTCTGACAGTCGGCGAAGATGCGCTTGGCGTCCTCGGCTGCCATTTCCATGTGCCTACTGGCCCATTCCTGATAGGCGGTTGCGGCCTCGGGGATCGAGTGAGCCGACGTCAGCTTGGCGGCGAAATCGGACGCCAGCGTTACCTCTGCCTGCATCCGGTCGAACCAGTTCCGGTTCGCTTCTTGCAGCTTTTCCAATCGCTCCGTCTGCATGGCGACAAGCTCGTCAAAACGCTTCTTTCCCATCGCGGCAAACTCCGCGGGAATCAAATTGGGGAGCGAGGATTTCTCGGTCCGCTCGGTGTGAGCTTCCTTTTGCGCCATTATGCAACTCCCTCGGTGAAAAAATTACCCATTTCAGAAGACTCAGCGTTGATGTGGATCAACCGCGCGCGGTTTTAGCGAGGCGAGCTTGGCCTCGAACTCCTCCAGCATTTTTTGGATCACCCGCCGCATCGTTTCATCGGCTTCAATTTTAAGCATGCGCCGATAGCGCTCGACATTGAGGCGGATAATCTCGATCTCGCTCATGACGAAGACCCGGAAACGCCGCGCCGTCTCGGTACTAGCGAGGCGTGAATTCCTAAATCCACAAAACATTATTTGAGGCGCGCTGTGACAAATCTGTCGGCTCGGCGACGGTTTGGCTTCACAGTTTCGTGAAGCAGCGTCACGCGGTCGTCTTACTCGCCGGCCCGCCGGCGGTCTTTCTGTCGCCGAAAACGAGATCGATCTGATTGCGCCGCGCGCGATAGCATTCGCATGCAGTCGCCTCAAGCGCGGTTCGATCCAAGATGGAAATCCGGCCATGCGAGTAGCGGATTAGGCCGCGTTTTTGCAGCCTCCTCGTTGTCGTCGTTACGCTGGTTCGTTGTGCGCCGAGCAACGAGGCAAGGAATTCATGAGTGAGCTGAAATTGATCCGATAAGGCATTGTCATGAGCGATAAGCAGCCATTGACAGCAGCGCTGTTGGAGCGAGTGCAAACGATGGCAGGCCGAGATTTGCGCGAGTTGTTCGGCGACCAGGAGGAGGTAATGTGTCATGACGCGGCGCAACGCGGCGTGCTTCGTTAATTCATTTTGTAATTTACTGCGGTTGATGCGCAGCGCCGTTGCTGGAACCTGCACGATATGGTCCACGAGAGCGCGGCCGAATCCGTAAGCGCCGAACAGGCCTAGAAGGCCTTCGGTCCCAACTGCGGCGATTTCGACGCTTCGGCCATCCTCCATAACTTTGACAAGCGATACCAAGCCGCCGTTGACGAAATAGGCGTGTTCGACGGCGGCACCGCCGGCATAGATCATTTGGCCGGATGGAAGCTCAACGCGATCGCATTGACGTAACACCTGGTCGCGAACGTCGCGCGGCAGCGCCAGAAGAATGCGATTGAAAATTTTCTCGTTTTTGCGACGCAACTCACCGCCCCGGAAGTTGAGAGCCAGCCGACTCTCGCTCCTGATCGGCACTTTTGCGTTTATGGCACGAGCAGGTCAAGTCAACGGCCGCGGTGGCCTGACAGCGGCGCGCAGCTATTTGATCGACAGTCCGAGCGCCTTGACCATGTCGCCCCATTTCTTGACCTCGGCGGTGAACATGGCGTCTGCCTGCGCCTGCGAGCCTGCGATCGGGTCGAAGCCCATGTCGGTAAGCTTCTTCGCTACGGCCGGGCTCTTGACGATATCGTTGATCGCCTCGTTGAGTGTTTGCAGGATGTGCGGATCGGTCTTGGCAGGGGCGAAGAAGCCGACCCAGGACGCCGCGGTGAAGGCGGGATAACCCTGTTCGGCGTAAGTCGGCACGTTCGGCGCCACCGCGGCGCGCTTGTCGGCGGCGATGCCGAGTCCTTTGAGCTTGCCGCCGGCGATCTGCGCGGCGGCGCCGCCGCCGAGCGTGGTCGCCATCAGATCGACCTGGCCGGCGATGGTGGCATTGATCGCCGGTGCGCCGCCTTGATAGGGAATCGGCTGCACCGCCACCTTGGCGAGCTGTTTGAAGAAATATTCGGCTTCGATATGCGAGCCGGTGCCGACGCCCGGTATGGCGAGATTGATCGGACGCCCGGTTATCGACTTGACGAAATCGGGAAGATCTTTCGCCGGATTATTCGGGCTCGTCACCAGCGCTTCCGGGCTCGACGCGGCGATGGCCACAGTCTTGAAGTCGCTCGTCGAGAATTGCTTGTCGGCAAATAGCGTCTCGTTGATGGCGAGCGCAGTGGTGGTGGCAAGCAGCGTATAGCCGTCGGGGTTGGCGCGCGCCACGTAGGCGGCGGCGATGTTACCGCCCGCGCCGCCGCGGTTCTCGACCACCACGGTTTGATGCAACCGTTCGCTCAAGCCCTGACCGATCAGGCGCGCCAGCGTGTCGGCAATGCCGCCCGGCGCAAAGGCGACGATCACCGTGATCTTCTCCGCCGGATAGATTGCCGCTTGCGCGCCACCGCAACCGAAAGCGAGTGAGACCAGCGCCAGCGCGGTGAGCGCGTTTCGGATCGTGCGTGAGGTTGCCATCGGATAGTCCCTCAAATGGGATTGTGCGGGCGGTATGCGAATTGCATGCTGATAGGAGCGCGCGAGCGCCGCTTGAAGTCACGCGGAGTGCACCATGAAGCTTCCACGCCGTCAATTCCTGCGCCTGGCGATGAGCGCGGCGATCGTGCCGGGCGCGACCACAGGCGCCATTGCGCAAGACGATTATCCCGCGCGTCCGTTGCATCTTCTCGTCGGTTACGCCGCCGGCGGCGTCAGCGACATTCTGGCGCGGTTGATCGGCAAGCAGCTGTCGGACCGGCTCGGCCAGCCTATTATCATCGAAAACCATCCGGGCGCCGGCGGCAATGTCGCTGCCGATCAAGTCGTGCATGCCGCGCCCGACGGCTATACGCTGCTGCTCGCCGGCATGGCCAATGCGATCAACGTGTCGCTTTATCCCGATCTTGATTTCAATTTCGCCCGCGACATGGCGCCGGTGGCGATCTTCGCTCGCAGTCCGATGGTGATGGAGGTCAACCCGACGTTCTCGGCGAAAACCGTTCCGGAGTTCATCGCCTATGCCAAGGCCCATCCGGGCGCGATCGATATGGGCTCCGCCGGCACCGGCGGGTCCACCCATGTCGCCGGCGAGCTGTTTCAGATGCTGACCGGAACGAAATTCACCCACGTGCCGTATCACGGCTCGCCGCCGGCGCTGGACGATCTTCTCGCCGGGCGGCTCCAAGTCATGTTCGACAATTTGACGTC
Organism: uncultured Alphaproteobacteria bacterium; assembly: GCA_963780925.1. Classification (GTDB taxonomy): domain Bacteria; phylum Pseudomonadota; class Alphaproteobacteria; order Rhizobiales; family Xanthobacteraceae; genus BOG-931. The sequence goes on from CAWAEV010000032.1 coordinate 17,191, forward strand.
CTCGCTTGCGTTTATTCGCGCCGGCAAGCTGCGCGCGCTTGCCGTGAGCTCACGCACCGACGCACTGCCCGACGTGCCGTTGATCAGCGATTTTGTGCCGGGCTACGAGGCCTATTCCTGGAACGGCATCACAGCGCCGAAGGATTGTCCGCCGGCAATCGTCGGCAAGCTCAACGCGGCGGTCAATGCAAGCGTGGCCGACCCGGCGTTCAAGGCGCAGCTTGCCCAGGTCGGCAATATTCCCGTCTTGGATTCGCCGGCCGGATTCGGCAAACTGATCGCGGCGGACAGCGCCAGGTGGGCCAAGGTCATCAGTTTCGCGGCGATCAAAGCGCAGTGACGGTGCGCTGCGCGCGCTTATCCAGCTCCGCCGCGAGCTTGGCGTAAAGCGGATTGTCGCGCGTATAGACGTAGTCCAGCGCCGCGACCGAAACCGCTTCGGCGCCGCTGTCGCGTAGGAAGCTTGCCAGCGCGTGTACATGCTCCGGCGGGCAGTGCAGCGTCAGCATGCCGGACGATGTCGGGCCGCCGAACGGGGAGGCGACGCCGAATTTTTCCCGCGCGATGCCGAAGAGCTTTTCGTTCATGCCGGCAAAGCGCGTGCGCACCTCGGCAAAGGCCTCGGCGCGCTTTTGCGCGGCGATGCGGTCGAGCAGAAGCCGCGCGGTTTCGCGCTGTTCGCCGGTCCAGGCCGCGGCGCGCGCGGCGACGAGATTGGCCTGCGAGCGGAGGATCACGCCGTCCTCGATCACTTTGAGGCCGTTGGCGGCGAGCGTCGCGCCGGTCGTGGTGATGTCGACGATCATTTCGGCGGTGCCGGCCGCCGGCGCGCCCTCGGTGGCGCCGAAGCTTTCCACGATGCGGTAATCGACGACGCCATGCGCGGCAAAGAAATCGCGCGTCAGATTGGCGTATTTGGTGGCGAGCCGCATCTTGCGCTCGTGCTTAAGGCGGAAGGCGGTGGCGACGTCATCGAGATCCGCCATGTTGCGCACGTCGATCCAGGCCTGCGGCACCGCGACGACGACATTGGCAAAGCCGAAGCCGAGTCCGGCTATCAGCACGACGCGCTCGGTCGATTGCGGGATCATCTCGCGGACCAGGTCTTCACCGGTGACGCCGAGATGAGCGGCGCCTTGCGCGAGCTGCGCGGTGATTTCGGCCGCCGAGAGACAAGCGATTTCGATGCCGTCGAATCCGGCAATGGCGCCGCGATAATCGCGCGCGCCGCGCGGCTTGACGAGTTCAAGCCCGGCGCGGGCGAAAAAGCTTTCCGCGTTCTGTTGCAGCCGGCCTTTCGAGGGCACGGCGAGGATGAGCGGCGCGCTCATGACGCGCCTCCGCATCTATTTGTTTCACCGCCTCCGCTTTTGGCGAGTTCGTCGATCGAGGCGGCAAAGCCGACTGCCGGGATCGGCTCTTTCGCGCCCAGCCGCGTGAGCAGGCCGTCGTAACGGCCGCCCGCGACCAGCGCACTCTTGGCGCGCGAATCGTGCAACTCGAAGACGAAGCCGGTGTAATAGTCGAAGCCGCGGCCGAAATCGGTGGCGAATTTGATCGCACGCACGTCGACGCCGCGGGCGGCGAGAAAGCCGGTGCGCGTCTCGAACAGATCGAGCGCCGGCGCCAGCGCGATATTGGCGTCTGCCGCAAGCGCGCGGAGCTCGCCGGCTGAGTCGTCCGGATCGCCGGCGATCGACAGGAAGCGTTCGATCAGCGCGCGGGTCTCGCGCGGCAGTCGCGTCGGCGCATTGAGCGCCGATTGCTCGAGGAAACGGTCGGCGATTTCGGCGACCGAGCGGCCGCCGACCGTGGCAATGCCGGCAATCGAGAGCAGATCGGTGACCAGATGATGCGCGGCCTTCGGATCGGAGCCGGCGAGCGCGGCGAGCACGCCTTGATATTCTTTCGAGCCGTTGGCGGGAGCGAGCGTCATTTGCTCGAGATCGTGCTTGAGCGAGGATTTGCGGTTGAAATCCTTGATGAGGCGCCGCTTCCACACCGGCGCCAGATCGAGCGCGGCGACGAAAGCCGAGAACAGCCCGACGTCGCCGAGGCGGATCTCGGGCGCGCTCACGCCATATTGCGTGGTCGCTTCCAGCCCGAGCGCCAGCATTTCGGCGTCGGCGGCCGCCCTGTCCGCCCGGCCGAAGCTCTCGATGCCGGCTTGGAGAAATTCGCAAGCCGCGCCGTCGCGATGACGGAACACCGCGCCGAGGTAACAGAACCCCGCGGGCTTTCCGGCATCGGATGAAGCGAGATAATCGCGCGACACCGGAATGGTCAGATCGGGCCGCAGGCACAATTCGCGGCCCTGCGGATCGGTGGTCAGAAACATGCGGCGGCGGATGTCCTCGCCGGACAAGTCGAGGAACGGCTCGGCAGGTTGCAGCACCGGCGGCTCGAGCCGTGCATAGCCGGCGCGCACATAGGACGCGACCAGCGTTTGCGCCTGCGTATCCGGATCGGTCTGCGCGTCGCTCGCCATATTTCTCACTCGTGGCCGGAGTTAAAGCCGGCCATTAACAATGCTGCATTTGCTGCGGCATTGCGGCCCTTTAGCACGACAACCGTCGCCATTCGATGAAGAATGGTCCATGCCGTTAATGCCGATGGCGCCGCAATATGGACCGTTTCATTGCGGCAGGCCGTCCCTCTTGCTTAATGTAATATTATAACGTTAGCATGCCGGCATGGGGTGGGTTCATTGCCATAGACGGCGCGGCGCGTATCTCGCGCTTGCGGCGCTGCTGCTGCAAATTGCAGTGTCGTTCGGCCATGTCGATCTCGACGGTATGGTCGGTTCCGCCCATCTTACTTTAGCTGGACCGCATAAAACCGTAGTCGCCGAGACTTCCAAGCGCGGTCCGGCGCAGACGCCCGGCGACGACGACGGTTATTGCCCGATCTGCGCCTCGATCTTTCTGGTTTCCAATTCGGTCGCGTCCGAGCCGCCGCAATTGCCGGTGCCGGATGGGTTCGAACGGATCAGGCATTCTGTCAGCGTCGCGCGCGGAGTTACTCCGCTGTTGCGCGTCGCTTTCCGCTCGCGCGCTCCGCCGGCTGCCTAGCCTGCGGTCGGTGCCGATCTTCGGCATTGCGGCGCGGTTTTGCGCCGGCAATGACCGCAAGAGCGAGCGTGGCATTTCACTTCGTTTGCGATGTTACGTAGCGTGCCGCGATTGCACGACCGCCAATAGCCGGGTCGTCACCCACAATAGTGCTTGGCGGAGTATCATGTCGGTTCATATTTATCGCGCCCGTCGCGTGTGTTTTCTCGGCAGTTCGGCGCTGGTCGCGTTGCTTTCCTTCGGTTCGATGGCGAGCGCGCAGGATCAGCCGACACAAAGTCCACCCGCGCAAACACAGTCGCCCCAAGAATCGTCGCCTGCAGGGCCATCGCCTGCAGCGCCAACTCCCTCGGCAGCCACGCCTGGGGTCCCGGCGCCAACAGCTACGCCGGCAACGACGGCTCCTGCAGGGCCGTCACCACAACTGGGCGGCAGCGCAAAGCAGCTTCCCCAAATGACCGTGACGGCTCCGATTCGAAAGCCGGCGCCGCGTCAGGTCGTCCGCCGCGCGCCGCCACCGACAGTGCCGCCGGTTTCGCCCGCCGAGCAACTCACGGCAAAGCAAAACGGCTTCGACATAGCGCGTAGCAATCTCTACACCACCATCGGCACCACCTCAGACACGCTCAGCCACGACACCATCCAGGCGCTGCCGCAAGGCACCAATCAGCCGGTCGAACGCGTGCTCTTGCAAGCGCCCGGCGTATCGCAGGACTCCGCCTCCAGCGGCTCGTTCCATGTCCGCAACGATCACGCCAATGTGCAATTCCGCATCAACGGCATCATGCTGCCCGACGGCGTCACCGGCTTCGGCAGCTTTTTGGACACCGACTTGATCGGCAACATATCGCTGATCACCGGCGCGCTGCCGGCCGAATACGGGTTGCGCACGGTAGGCCTCATCGACATCACCACCCGCACAGACATTTTCAATAATTCGGGTAGCATCGGCTATTACTTCGGCAGCCGCGGAACGATCGAGCCGAGTTTCGAATACGGCGGCACTTACTGTCCCGCGAACACCTCCGGCACAGGGGCAAAATCCTCCGGCGCGGCCTGCTTGGGCGGCGTGCAATATTTCGTCACCGGCCGCTACCTGCAGACCACCGAGGGCATCGAAAACCCGCTGCCGACGCTCAACGCGATCCACGATTTTTCGCAGCAAGAAAAAGGCTTCGCCTACGCCTCGACCTTCCTCGACCCCTATACCCGCCTGACTCTGATGGCGGGAACGGCCACCAGCAATTTCCAGATACCCAACGTGCCGGGGGCGCCGCTCTTTATGGGCATTGGCGTTCCGGCGTTCGGCGCCAGCACGTTCAATTCCTCGACGCTCAACGAAAATCAATACGAGGACACGCAGTTCGGCGTGCTGGCCTTGCAAAGGTCGATCAACGGCTTCGACGGGCAATTATCCTATTTCACCCGCTACGACGCTCTGCACTTCATGCCGGACCCGGTCGGCGATCTGTTGTTGAACGGCATCGCTTCCGATATCAGCCGGCAAGCCTATACCAACGGCGTCCAGGGCGACGCTTCCTATGTGATCAACCCGGCACACACGCTGCGCATGGGTTTCACGGTGAGCGCCGAACAGAGCTGGGTCGACAATACGTCGTGGGTCGAGCCAACTCCTGGCGGTGTAGCGACGCCGCCTCCCGTCGCCATCAGCGACGACGTCGCCAAGCTCGGCTGGCTCGCCGGCGTCTATGCCCAGGACGAATGGAAGATCACCGACAAACTGACGATGAATGCCGGGCTGCGCTTCGACCAGATGTGGCAATATACCGACGCCAACCAGTTAAGCCCGCGCGTCAGCTTCACTTACAAGCCGTTCGCCAACACCACGCTGCACGCCGGCTATGCGCGCTATTTCACGCCGCCTGTTCTGGTCGAGGCGGCGCCGGCCAACATCGCGCTGTTCACCGGCACCACCGGCGCGCCGGCAAGCGGCGGCACCAGCCCAGTATTGCCGGAGCGCTCGCATTATTTCGATGCCGGCATCGATCAAAAAATCCCGTTCGGCTGTTACACCGCCGATCAAAAAGACTGCTCGACGCTCGATCTCGGTATCGACGCCTATTACAAGATCGCCAAAGACCTGATCGACAACGGCAATTTCGGCCAGGCTCTGGTGCTCAGCGCGTTTAATTACGCCAAGGCCGTCAGCCAGGGCGTTGAGCTTTCCGCCAAATACCACAGCGGCAATTTTCAGGCTTACGGCAACCTCGCCGTGGGTCAGGAGAAAGCCACCCAGGTCGTGTCGAACCAATATCTGTTTGACAACAATCCCGCCGATGGGCTGGCGGACCTCGGCGGCTTGAACGAATTCCAATACATCCAGTCGCATTGGATCTACACCGACCACAATCAGTTCGTCACCGGCTCGGCCGGCCTGTCCTATTTGTGGAGCGGCACGACGTTCTCGACCGACATGATCTACGGTTCCGGCCTGCGCACCGGCGACGCCAACATCGATGCCCAACCCCCCTATGCGCAATTCAATGTGGGCCTCGCGCACGACTTCGCCATGCCTGACGGCAAGCCGCTCACCGTGCGCTTCGACGTCGTCAACATTTTCGACACGATCTATCAGATCAGAAACGGCAGCGGCATCGGCGTGTTCGCTTCGCAATACGGCCCCCGCCGCGGCTACTTCATCGGCATCAAGAAAAAGATATGAGGTGTGTGATGGCGTCAATTTTCACGCACAACGGCTCGGCCGCAATGTCCTCTTTGATCAGGCCTCTGCTGATGGCGCTGATCGGCCTTTTCGCCGTCACCGGGGGTGCATGGAGCGCCGACTTGTCACCCGCTCCGGTCTCTTCGCCTGCGCCTGCAGCCTATAATTGGAATGGCGTCTATATCGGTTTAAACGCCGGCTACGCATTTGGCACCGACGCGACCACCGCTTCAGGGGGCGGCGTGAGCGCGTCGGCGAGCGAAAGCCTTCCTGGTTTTGTCGGTGGCGCGCAGGTCGGCGTGAACTACCAGGTCAGCTCCATGGTATGGGGACTGGAAGCCGACTTCGACGGCTCCACCCAGACGACATCGATCAATTCTGCAATCCTCTCAGGCAGCACCAGCCAAATGCCCTGGCTAGCAACGCTGCGGGGTCGATTGGGCGTCGCCCTGGATCGGCTGCTCATCTACTGGACCGCCGGTGGCGCGGCCGGAGAGCTTCGGTCCAATTTCACTATACCCGGCGGCCTAGGGACCAGCACGACCCGTACCTATGGCACATGGACGGCCGGCGCCGGCCTCGAATATGCCATGACCGACAATCTCAGCGCGCGTCTGGAATACCTTTATCTCGACACCGGCAACGCCACGACGGGCTTCATCGGCGCCACGACCGTTTCCAGCCAGGCCAGGTGAGAGAGAATCTGGTGCGGCCGGGCTGAATTATCGGTTCCCGGTGGCGTGGTAAAGCGTCATCGATGCTGCACTTCGACGGTGACGTGCGACAAAGCGTGAAATCGGGCGAGCAACGACTGATAATAACCGGGTCCGCGCCGCGGCCTTTGCGTCGCGACGCAAACGATCGCGCCGAGATGGCCGGGGCCGAGCCGCCACAGATGCAGGTCGGTCAATCGGTCGCCGTCGGTCTCGATGATTGCGCGCATGCGCTCGGTCATCTGCCGATCCGGATTCATGTCGAGCAGAATTGCGCTGGTGTCGCGCACGAGACCATAGGACCACGCGGCGATGACGACGGCGCCACAAAGGCCCGCAACCGGGTCCATCCACATCCAGCCGAGAAAGCGCGCGAGCGAAAGACCGACAATGACCAGCACCGACACTGCGGCATCCGCCAAGACGTGAACGATGGCGGCGCGCATATTGTTGTCGCGATGCGCCGCATGAGGACCATGGTCGTGCTCGGCAAATTCGACGGCATAAATTTCGCCGCCGCGGCCGAGCGACAGCCGTGCCGTGAAGGTATGCGGCTCGGGAATTTCGCCGATGGCCTCCAGATAGCCGGCGCGCGGCGTCATGGGATAGAGCTGGCGCGTGCCGTCCGGGCGCACGGTTTCGACCGTGACGTCATCCGCCGGAAGCGGGCGGTCCGCAAAAGATAACCTAAAGCGCGGCGGCAGGCCGTCTTCGAAGATTTCGAGCGTCAAAGGACCGGAGCTCGTTTGCAGGGTGTGGGCCTGATCGTGCTCGTGGTCATGACCGGCATGGGCATGGCCGTGATCGTGATGATGGCCCCCGCCGCTTAGGAGCAACACGCTCGCGACATTAACGACCAGGCCGAGCGCGGCGATCGGAATCGCCTCATTGAAATCGATCGCGACTGGGGAGAACAACCGGGTGACGGCCTCGTAGCCGATCAACAGCGCGATCATGGCCAGCACGATGGCGCTGGTGAATCCGGCGAGATCGCCGAGCTTGCCCGTGCCGAAGGAAAAGCGCTCGTCGTCCACATGATGGCGCGCGTAGCGATAGGCCAACGCCGCGAGCAACAGCGCGCTGGCATGGGTCGACATGTGCAGGCCGTCGGCGACCAGCGCGATCGAACCGAACAACAGGCCGCCGACGATTTCGGCGACCATCATGAAGCTGCACAGCGCGATCACCATCCAGGTGCGGCGCTCGTTCTGCGCGTGGCCCTCGCCGAGAAAAACGTGGTCGTGGGCGCCCGGCAATGTGTCCGCCATGGTCGGTCCCTCAGTCGCTACGGGGATTACTTGAGATATGCCTGCACCGCCTCGATCAGTTCGTCGGCGCCGCGGCTGCGCTCGGCGTCCTTCGTCGGATCGACGACGTGGAGGCGGATATGGTCCTCGATCACCTCGGACATGAGACCGCTCATGGCGCCGCGCGCGGCCACGATCAGGTGCAACACCGCGGCGCAGCCTTGTTCATCCTCCAGCGCGCGCTCCAGCGCCTCGATCTGGCCGCGGACACGGCGCACCCGATTGAGCAGCTTCATTTTTTCGCGTTTGGTGTGAGACAAGGTTGACGGCCTTCTTTGATAGGATAGGGGGTATCCTATAGATAGGATAGGGGGTAGGGTATACGAAGGCGCTCGGAAAGTCGAGTGTCGTCGCATGCCTCCCCCGAGGAAGCGCCGATCTAGCCGTCGGCCGGACGCGCTTCCGCATCGTGAAAACACCGATCGCGGCGCAATGGCGCGCCAAGAGTGACGGCCGGTTTTCCCGAGGCCGCGTCACGCTCGCGCCAGCCGACCGCGGCAAGGAGGTTAGTCATGTTCGCAAAACTCGCAACGTTCAAGGCGTTCAACCTCGCGGCAGGACGCCGCTCCGCGCCGGCCGCCACGCCCGGCAACGACAATCAGCCGGTCCACCGCTTCACCGCGCTGTCGCGGCCGCTGCATCGGCCGGTCTTGCTTTGCCGCTGGCGTACGGCGGCGACGGGCGGGCTTGAATGCGACTGGCATATGGAAGCGGCCGCCGCATCCAAGGTCGAAGAACCGGGAATAAGTCGGCGGCTGGGCCGCGCGAGATTTGGCCACCGCACTTTGCGCCGCGGGACTTTTGTAACATTAGAACATCTTGCGATCCGTAGTGCAGGCTGTAGAATGTAGCCTTAACTACAAACGGGTGTGCGGTCACTCGGACAATAACTTCTATCGTCGGACTTGCAGGTGCTCGACCATTGCTGCCGTCACGCTATTGTCGTCGGCGCGATGGCAGCAAGGGCGAGTCGGGTGCCGTGTGGTTGGGGTTTGGGCGGGCGATGCGGGGATATGGCAGGGGATTGGGCAGGGGTCTCGGCATTGCCGGCCTGGGATTGATTGTACTTGCAGGGAACGCCGACGCTGCCGATTTGTCGGCAGTGCTGCCGACCAAGGCGCCGCCGCCACTTCCGGTCGCCTATGACTGGGCCGGTTATTATATCGGCGGCCATCTGGGCTACGCGGGAGGTTCGTCGAACTGGTCGTCGGCGGGCGGGCTCTCCGGTGCTCTCGATTTCTACAATTCATTCGACATGTTCAAGGGGACCGGCAGCTATTTTCTCGGTCTCCAGGCCGGTTACGACCGCATATTCGCCTCGCGCTGGCTCGTCGGCATCGAGGCCGACGTGTCTTTCCCGAGTTTTTCCGCGCATACGGTCGGCGGCACGGCCACCTTCAGCACGCCGGCGACGGGACTTGCGAGCTACGCCGAACAGGCCGAGTTTTTTGGCACGCTGCGCGGCCGCGTCGGTTATGCGCCAAATTTTGGCGAGACTGGCAACTGGCTGTTCTACGCGACCGGCGGGTTCGCCTGGAGCTACGACCAATTTACCCGCACGCAGCTCGCCGGCGTCCCGGCCGGCGGCACCGCGACGCCTGGAACGGTGGAGAACCTGTTCATGGTGCCGCGCGTCGGCGGCGCGGTTGGCGCCGGGGTCGAAGTCGCGCTGGCGCCGAACTGGACGGCGCGGCTTGAATATCTGTTCACCGATTACGCCAGTCGCAGCGTCACGTTCCCGGCCGGTGCGCAGCGTTTTAATTCCGACCTAGCCTTGCAGACGTTGCGCGTCGGTCTCGATTACAGGCTTGGCAACGACATCACCGCCGACACTTTCATCAAGGCGCCGGACGCGCTCGAGTTGGACCGCTTCGCCCTGCATGGTCAAACCACCTTCGTCGAGCAATATGTGCCGCCGTTCCATGCGCCCTATCACGGCCAGAACAGCCTCGATGCAAATCAGGGCCGGGAGGGCTGGGGCGCCATGTTCTTTGCCGGCGTCAAGCTTTGGGACGGCGCCGAACTGTGGATCGACCCGGAAATCGATCAGGGTTTCGGGCCGAGCGACTCGGTCGGCGCCGCCGGCTATCCGGGCGGCGCCGCCTACAAGGTCGGCGCTTCGGTAGCTTATGCGCAAATCCAGCGCGCCTTTGTCCGGCAAACCATCGACCTTGGGGGTGACACCGAGAAGGTCCAGGCCGATCAGAATCAATTCGAAGGCTCGAACACAAAAGACCGGCTGGTGCTCATCATCGGCAAGTTCGCGCCGACCGACATGTTCGATCAAAACCGATACGCGACCAATCCGCGCCAGGATTTCATGAACTGGGCGCTGATCAATACCGGCTCGTTCGATTACGCCGGCGACGCCTGGGGTTATACTTACGGCGCTGCCGCCGAATGGTACCAGGGCGACTGGACCGTGCGCGGCGGCCTGTTCGATCTGCCGGTCGTTCCCAACAGTACCGATCTCGATGCCGATTTCAGGCAATTCCAATGGATCGGCGAAATCGAACGCCGCTGGGAGCTGTGGTCACATCCGGGCAAAATCGCGGTCACCGGCTTTCTCAGCCGCGCCCGGCTCGGCAGCTATCAGGATGCCGTCCAGATGGCGCAGATCGTCGGCGGGCCAGCCGATACCGTCCCCGTGCGGCAGCTCCGCAGCCGCGGCGGCATCAGCATGAACGCCGAACAGGAGATCACGTCGGATCTCGGCATCTTCGTGCGCGCCGGCGTCGCCAACGGCGATATTGAGCCCGACGTCTATACCGACATCGATCGCACGGTCGCGGCCGGATTGCAGCTCAAAGGCACGCAATGGGGACGCCCCGACGACACATTCGGCCTGGCCGGTGTGGTCGACGGCATTTCGGCCGCGCACGAGGCCTATCTCAATGCCGGCGGCATCGGCATCGAGGTTGGCGATGGCATGCTGCCGCATCCCGGGCTCGAGCAGATTGTCGAGACTTATTACGAATTCCCGGTGTACGATTGGCAGGCGACGCTCGATTATCAGTTCGTCGCCAACCCGTCTTACAACCGCGATCGCGGTCCGGTTTCGCTTGTCGCTTTCCGCCTCTTTTCGCAGTTTTAGATCTGTAGACCGCTCAGGACCGCTGGACGTTTCGTGAGCGAGCGCGCTACTTCGCGTCGATGACGATCGGAGCGGTGAGCACGACGCGCTTGCCGTGACCGAGTGCGGCACTCACTGTGACGGTCCAATCGCCGGGCTGCGGGAGTTCGATCCGCTTGACCCGCCATAGTCCGTCGGAACCCTGCAAGGCCAAGCGTGTGATCGGTTTACCGCCGGCCGCCGGCGGAGTGAGGGTCACGGTCACCTGCTGTGCGTCAAGCGCGTTCTCGTCGGCGTCCCACAAATGGATCGTGACATTCGCCACGCCGACGTGGCCCGGCTCGACCGTCACGTCTGCCATGCCGTCTTCAGTATGGATGTGTTGGAAAGAAGCGTCCGCCGGAATGGCGCCGGACGCCCCGTGCTGATGGATGTGGCCGGCGGGCGGCAGGATGCCGAGCACGGCGACTATCACAATAATGACAGCGCCCAACGACGCCTCGACCGCGGCGTTGCGGCGTAATCGACGCCGCGCATCCTGCGCGGCCGTTACGTCCGCGTTCTGGACCAGCCGCGGTGTCAGGCGCAGCCGGTTGACGGCCGCGATCGCAACCAAGACGAAGAACAACGCGATTTTTACCAGCAGCAGGCGGCCGTAATCGCTGTCGAGCAACGCGTCGATGCCGCCGGCGAGGTACCAGGTGTTGATGCCGCCGGTCACAAGAATCGTGGCGACGCTGGCAATGCCAAGCGTGGAGAAGCGCAGCGTCGCCGTCCGGGCGACGGCGAGGCCGGCAGCGTCCGCTCCGGTCATCGTCAGCAGCACGGCAAGCGGCATGAGCGCGCCAACCCAGGCCGCGGCGGCGACAAGGTGCAAGACGTCGGCAGTGGGATGGGCAACCCCCTCGATGCCTTGGCCGCCGATGGCGTGGCCGGCGAAGGCCAAAGTGCCGACCAGCGCGGCGGCCACAACCGTCGTGACCGCTTGCAGTCCAAGCGAGGCGGCGTTTTTGGCGGAGAGGAAGTGCACGAACAGGCCGCCGAGCAGGCAGGCCAGCGCGAAACGCAACAGCCAGTCATTGCCGAATTCCGTTTGCGTCAGCACCGTCCACAGCACGCCTTGCGATGCGAGGCTGCCCAGCGGCTGGCCGCTCATCGATTCGGCGGTGAGGACGAGCCAGAACACGCCCGATAGCAGGGCTATTGCAAGACCGATCCACGCCATCCAGGCGAGACGGATGCGAACGGCGAAAGCGCCGTTCGCATCATCGGCCTCGGCGCAGCGGAACGCCGGTTCGCCGATGCAGACAATAAAAATTACCACGCCCGCCACCGTGATAGTGGCGGCGAAATGCAGTGCGCGCACGTAAAACAGCGGATTGTCCACGTTAATGGGCTCGCCCGGTCTATTGGCCGACGTGGAAGCTGAAGCTGCCTTGCGTGGTGTGGGTGTCGACCGACAGCGCGTGCCAGTGCACGTGATAGGTCCCGGAGCCGGAGGTTTTAAGGCCGACGCGCATGGCGTTGCCGCTGATCTGCGGCTTGCCCTGATCGATGCGGGCGCCGTTGGGGCCGGTCACTTCGACGGTGCTGAAGGCCGGTTCCAGATTTTGCGTGAACGAGAGCGAGAGTTCGTGCGGCGCGCTCGGCACCGTGCTTCCGACCAGAGGGCTCGCATGATCGAGGAAGGCGTGGGCTTGCGCGCCGTTCGATGCCAGAACCATGGCGGCGAACGATAGAAACAACGCAGTCGTCATCGTGAGGAGTGTTCGCATGGCGTCACCTTAAAAGCTGATTTTGCGGGGAGCGGCGCCAGTGCCGCCAAGCAATGGCTGACCGATCGTCGAGGGGAACATGTCGTCGAGATAAAGATGCAGCTGGCCGAGGACGCCGACGCCGGTGCCGCTGGCGCGATTGACCGGAATCTGCGCTTCAAGGCCGACCTGGAAATAGCTGCCGACCCAGATCACGCCCGGATTGACGGTGCCGGTCGTGATCGGGCTGTTGCCGAGATTATTAGCGACCGGCGTTGCGAATTGCGCTTCGACGATTGGGATCAGGTGATTGATGAAATCGGGCAACTGGTAATCCTGAATCTCCGATTTGAGATACGGCATGCTGTATTGAATCGAGCCGCCATAGACCAGCACCTGAGGAATATAGGCGCCTTGCGCGACTTCGTAGGACGTGGTCGGAAACTGATAGCCGACCTGACCGGTCACGGCGAAAGCGCGCAAGGCTCCGGCCTCGTCGGGGAGGTCGCCAAGCCCCTTACCGAAATAATAGGTCGGGGTGAGCAGGCTGTAGGGCGTTCCGATTCCGGAATTCAGCGCGCCGGTGCCGCCCCAGTCGGCGATCAGCCCAAGCAGCATCGCCGTTTCATGCTCGTCGTTTTTCATGAGCTGGTATTGCAGCGTGGTTTCGAGGTCGGCGAAGCCCGCCCGCGTCGGATTGCCCGGTTGGCGGATCTGGCTCCAGGTGTCGCCGATGGAAATGCCGAGGCCTTCGGTGATGCGTTTCGAAAGTTCTGCAGAGAGGTCCCATTGGGCGGCCGGCGGAACGTCGCCGGTTTTCGACCAGGACACCGTCGGCAACGACATCTCATCCGCCACGCACGGGTCGTCGATGGCAAGCGTTGCCGGAAAGAACCGGGCGCCGACAAAGCAGTGGGCGAAGGCGGTCGAGTAGGGCAGGCAGGCGAATAGCAGTGCCAGCGCGCATGCGCGCCAACGCCAGCAATTGCGGGACATAGGAATTCTCCATTCCGGCAGCGGAATTCGCTGCGGCCGCCGCGAAGCCGGCGGCCGCGGATCACGCGCCGGATGGAGGTGCTCGGGAACGATGCGATTTTGCCGCGCGCGCCCCGGAGAGCGGAGCCAGCGCGAGCGGCGCGAGACGGTAAGCGACAGCGACCAATGCCGGCGCTGCAATTGCCGGTGGCGGCGGCAGTGCGGCCATCGGCATCAGGCAGCCGACGCAGCAGCAATTGATGCAGGTATTGCTGTTGCTGCCGTCGTTTACCGGCGAGGACTGGCCCGCATGATCGTGGTGGCAGATCAGCCCGAACGGATTGGCGGCGGTCTCAACGGCGGCGCGGGCGGCGCCGAAGCTTGCCAGCAGGCTCGACAGCGCAATGACGTAAACGGCCGCCAGCGCGATGATACGCCGGCGCCAAATGTGCTTACCGGTCTGCCTGCCGTAATATCGCACAGCCGATCCCCAAATGCGGAGGGTACCGCATAAGATAACACCCTAGTCGTAATAAAATTCCCGCGCCAGCAGGAGGTTACTGGAGGAAAACTGCGCTAGGAACCTCGATTCCGCGATGATAGACCCAACGCTATCGGCACGCTGCGGCCGTGGACTTAAGAAGGCGCGATACCATGGCCGGAGCCGATGCGAAGCGTCCATCGACGCCGACGGCGATCTTTCGCGGTGCGCTCGGGCGATGCCCGCGCTGCGGGCAAGGCCGGCTGTTGCACCGCTACCTCAAAATGGTGGATCGTTGCTCGGTATGCGGCGAACCTTACGGTCATTATCGCACCGATGACGCCGCGCCTTGGCTGACGATCCTTGTCGTCGGTCACCTCACGGTGCCGATCATCCTTATCTGTGAGATCAATTTCCATCCACCCATAGCGCTAGCGCTGGCGATCTATTTGCCGCTGATCGTCGGACTGACCCTCTTTCTGCTGCCGCGATGCAAGGGAATCATGGCGGCCATATTGTGGGCCATGAAGGCGGAAGGCTCCGAAAAGATTTAAACTTCAGAGTTTATGCCGCGATTGTGCGCGTCAATGCGGCGCGAGCCCGTGCCGCGCCAGCACTTGGCACACCGGCTCCCCGTTTCGACGGTTCACTGCGCCTCGTCGCATGTCGGCAATGGGGGGATGATCGGACGCAACGCAGACATCGATTTTCGGTACAAATTGACCCATTT
>CAWAEV010000033.1:0-188825 GCA_963780925.1 uncultured Alphaproteobacteria bacterium
AAGCGGCCGAGCGGCACAACGAGCGCGGTGAGGACGACAAAATAGAACGCGATTTGAAGCCAACCATTGGCGGTCATGGTCGTTGTTCCTCAGAAAGTTCGGGCTTGAGCAGGGCGTAAAATCAGGTAGATCGAGCAGCCCCTGCTGTCACGAGACCGGCAAGCGAATAGTCGAAGATCACGGCAGTCTCCTGTGAAAGCCGGTCGCAGGCGTAGCCAATAGGCGATCGATAGCGCGAAAAAGACGAAAATCGATCGCCATCATACACCGGCGTCCATCATCTGACCTTAGCTCAGGGGGAATAAACATCTGGCAAAAGGAAGCAGGCCTCGCCCGTTTGGCGGCGCGGCTGTCTTCGATCTGCATCAAGTTCGCGCTAAAAAACTCCGCCGTCTCTCACGCGCGATTAGGTGTCACCAATGGCATATGAATTCGAGACGTGAGCGACGAAAAAGTTATAGGAATCTGATAAAGGGCTTTCAGCGGTAGCGAAAAGATAAACCCGCCGTAAATGGCTGAACGGGAACAGCCTGTCTGAGCAAATTCGGCGGCTTTTGGTTGAATTTAGCTCAGTCGGATGAGACCCTCAATCGGCTTTGAGCCGAATAGGGCATCCGGAATGTTTGAGCGCCTGCCTGTCCTAGCCCGTTCCGCGATGTACGCGCTTCGCGGCGGCTTCCTCATTCGGCATTGGTCATCGCATTGATCTGGGAAGAGCGGGCGCGTTCTCTGCTCGCTGGAAGAAGCGACGCCCCAAATCGGCGCCGGATCCCGAACATCCTTTTTCCTTCGCATCAGGATCCTGGCGTGGCGCAAGTAATCCTCAGCAGCATCGCGACTTCGATCATGACGGTCGTGTCGATCGTGTTCGCGATCCTGCTAATGACGCTCACGCTCGCATCGACGCAATTCTCGCCGCGCATCCTGATCAGCTTCGTCCGGGACCGCACCACGCAGTGGACACTTGGTGTGTTCCTCGGAACTTTTTCTTACTGCATGGCGGCATTGCCTGCCGCGCGTGCATTGCCGCATCCATTCGTGCCCGTCGTGACCGTACGGGGCGATGCTGCTCGCGCTGGTGTGCGTGGGCTGGTTGATTTACTTCATCAACCACATCTCTCAATCAATCAGCGTCAATCACATCGTCGATCGTATTGCGGCGAAACCGAGTTGGTCATCAAGAACTTATGCCCTATCCGCGGGGTCCGTTCCCGTCATCGGATCGGAGTGAGGCGCTCCGCCAGAGACGGACCCCTTCTCAGTCGGCGCTCTGGTTACATCCGCTATGTCGATATCAAACACCTTATTGCCCTGGCGCAGGCCTACCGCATTTCGGTGCATTTGGAGCGGCGCGTCGGCCAGTTCGTGCCGGCCGGCGTTCCGTTGCGCGCGTGTCGAAACCGGAGCGCGTGCCGGCCGACCGCGCGCTCCATCTCTATCCCGGCCTTCGATATCGGCCCGACGCGTACTATGCAGCAGGATGTTGAATTCGGCATCATCCAGATCGTCGATATCGCGCTACGTGCGATGTCCCGGCGGTCAAGATCCCAGTACCGCGATCAGCTGCGTGGACCAGCTCAGCCGAATCATGATCCTCTGGATTGGCCGCATGCCGCCGCCATCTCACTATTACGCGCCGCCGCACGCACCGCGCCTCTTCGTGCCGTGGATGAGCTTCGATGGCCTGCTCGATACGGCGTTCGAGCAGATCAGACACTATGCCGCCGCCGATATCGCGGCAAGTTTGCGGCTAGCGCGCGCTTTTCACGATATCGCAATCGCTACCGAGCACGCTGATCTTCGTACCGGAATGGTCGAGCGCGCGCGGCGTGTGGCGGTCGGATGCGCTGGGCACTTGCCAAAAGACGAGCTGGTAAAATTACAGCAGCGTGTCGCAGCGATCGAGACCACTATCGTGGCCGAGGGGTGAGATGTTGCCCAATGCGGTCGCCCAATAAAGGCTGTCGGCCTGCGCGACGCAGGGTGACGGCGGCGCCACAATGAAAAACGTTGGTCTCAGCCTTCAGTGCTCGTTCCACAATGCCTACAGCAAGCCGGCCGCATGCGAATGGGCAAGGTGAAGGAATTGTGTCGCAGCGCCGAGCTTGGCGATCGCCGCGGCCGCCAGGAGCGCCAGGACCGTCAGCAACGCGGAAAGGTCGGAGCACTTCTCGCCGCCTTCAATTTGAACCTTAGGATTTCGCCTCATCGCAAGAGCCGTCTCGTTGGCTTCAGCGCGCGTGCATGCGGGCTGAATTCTGGGATGGATGTGAAACGCGGGTCATAAGAAGTCGAGACGGGAGGTGGGATAACATTGTAGGAATTCCATAAAGGGCGTCTCGCTCGTGGCCTCGCGGAGGGCCGGATCCCCGACTGCTTGCGTTGGAAATGCTCTAGAATTTCGGCCCTGGATTGTGCCGGGATATGTTCTTGGCTTGGAGTTGCTCTGATCGCCAGCGCAGATCGTGCCGGAGGGGGAATGAATAGCGCAGATCAAAATCTGACGGCGATGCTGGATCGCGAACTCGATCGTTTGACGCAGAATCTCACGTTCGACAAGCTGCTCATTCAACTCGGCCTCGATCCCACCAACGTCACGTGGCACGCCATATTCGAGCGGCTGATCGACGTCGCGTCGGCACATCTCAATTTTGCCAGTGCGTGTGCGCTGATCGGCGCGGTTTTCTACGGCGCGACTCTGCTGATGCGGACAATGGTGCCGCTGCGCGTTTTCGGCATCATCAGCGCCTTGTTTTTTATGGCATATGGGGCGCTCGCCGGAGCGATGTCGACCTTCTTCATGTATTTGCTCCTGCTGCCCATCAACAGCTGGCGCCTGTTTCAGATGCGCAGCCTTGTCAAGAAAGCGCGCGTCGCCGCGCAAGGCGATCTATCGATGGACTGGCTCAAGCCGTTCATGAACCGCAGGATTTATCGCCGCGGCGATGTCCTATTTCGAAAAGGGCAAACTGCCAATGAGATGTTTCTGACGGTCACAGGAAAATTTCTCGTGTCTGAGATCGGCGTCGAACTGCCGCCCGGTCGCTTGGTGGGCGAACTTGGTTTTGTCACGCCCAATAACCGAAGGACGCAGACGGTCGAATGTATCGAGAACGGCGAGGTGCTGGCTATTACCTATGACCGGCTGCTCGAAATCTATTTCGATAATCCGGAGTTCGGCTATTTCTTTCTCCGTCTCGCCAGCGACCGTCTGCTGCAGAATATCGCGCGGCTTGAAGGAGTCATTGCCGCAGCGGCGGCGGTCCGCACAGAACCAGGGCCGCCAGTCAGGCTTCGTGTCGCGGACGCAAAGTCCGAGACAGTACCGGCAACGGAAACCACGGCGCCGTCGAAAGCTGCAAACGGGGCGCCGGCCACCGCAGCAGAAGTGCATTTACCCGTCGTGATCGAGACCCCGCCCGATGGTCGGCGTGCAAATGCGGTGAAATTGGTCGAACGCTTTTCCTTGTGGTCCGGGGTGGCCGGAATTATCCCGGTGCCGTTCCTCGATCTGGCAGCCGTCGGCGGCGTGCAGATTGAAATGCTGCGGCGCATTTCACGGATTTACGGCGTTCCGTTTTCCGCAAACCGAGGCAAGGCGCTTATTGCCAGCTTAGCCGGCTCGATGATCCCGGCGAGCAGTGGAATGGGAGCCGCGAGCATGACCAAGAGCGTGCCAGTCGTGGGGACGGCTGTGAGCGCGGTGGTGATGCCGGCGTTATCCGCCGGCGCGACTTACGCGATCGGCATGGCTTTCATCCAACACTTTGCCTCGGGCGGGACGCTGCTCGATTTCAATCCGCGTCAATATCGCGACTTCTTAAATGCTCAGAAGAAGCTCTGGAGCACCCGATCAGGCACCAGCCGCGTTGCCAAAGGCGCCTGCGGCTCTCAAAGCAAGGCTTCCAGACGATCTAACCGGAGAATCTCCGGATCACTTCCGAACTGGCGTAAGTATTTTCGCTTGCCGCATTAGTCCCGCAAAGGTCCGCGCTCGGGATATTTATGAGCGGGCGGTCGTTTGCTTATGCCGCCTTTATATCATTCCCTCTCGCGTGCTCTCGCTTCTTTACGGCCTTTGACGCCATTTTATGACGCGAGGTCGAGAGCTTCCATGCGCGAATTCGCAAAAACGTTATTTGGTCATGACCAGGACGTTCTGCTTGATCGTTTGGACGAAGCGGTTCGCTTCGCGCCACAGCCCACGCGTGGCCTTGTTGCGAAGATCGTCGCCGGCGCGTGTACCCGTATTCCAGTGCTGAGCAAGGCAGGAAAGACCGCCCGAATTGACCGACTGGTGGAATCAGGCGCATGGGCCGATGTCGCATTGACCCTGATCGAGCTGGAATTGCCGGGCTGGACGCTGCGGCGGCTTATCCGTGAAGACGGGCAGTGGCTTTGCTCGCTCTCCCGGCAACCCAACGTGCCTGTCGCGCTCGACGATACGGCTGATGCCACTCACGAAGTCATGCCGCTCGCCATCTTGCTGGCATTTCTTCAGGCTCGCCGCAGGACGTTCGTTGCCGCGCAAACCGCGCCCACGGCGCCCGCCTTCGATCAGGCGCCGGCCGGGCCGATCTGTTGCGATAATTTTGCATGAGCGCAGTGGCGTTTTCCGCTTCGTTTACGCTCCTATGCCGCCTTTATGAGAAAGGCGCTCGCTCGGTCTCGAATTTATATGGCCTCAAGCGCAGATTCGGCGCAGCCAAAACAACGAGAAGGAGAGGGCCCAATGAGCGTCCTTTCTGACGACTCCAGTCTAAAGCCTGCGAATCGCGCGGTGAAACGGCGGCGGTTCTGGCGCGGACTTGCCGAGCGGCTCGATGCGCTGGTCGCCTATCCGACCAAGCACGCAATCTCCGAACAGGAACTGCGCCGGGTCGACGATGACATCAGACGCTGCCGGCAACTGATGGTGAAGAAACGCAGCACCAGCGGAACGCGAAGCTCGGCGGCGTCCCGATCCCGAGCGCGGTTCGGGCCATGAAAGGCAGATAACGTATCAAGTCGATGAGCGGCCTCTTCAAGAATTTCGGCTTTGCCAGTTCCACTGCGCCGCAAGGCGTCAGGCTCGCCGTGGCAAATTCGGCGCCGAACTCCTTATCTCGCGGCCAGAGCCCCGCTGGGCGCGGCACGGTGGTCAATTTCCCCAAGCGGCCGGATCTCACCGTTCTCAGCGAAACAATCCCACTGTTCTACATCGCCCGAAACAAACATGGCTTCTGGGTCGCGCGCGAGGCGGGGGGCCGGTGCGGCGGCGTATTTCTGTTGCGGCGTTCGGCTGTGCGCTTTGCCCGCCACACAAGCGCGTCGGCGGGCTGCGCGATGATGTTTCTCAACGAATCGCTCGAACTCGATCTCGACAACGAGGGCAGCCGCCTTCTCGTGCCTCTTGCCGCGGCAATCGATATCGCAACGCGGCGGACACCGAAACTCGCGTCCTTCGTCGCGATGGCGATTGCCGAATGGCGCAAACTCGTTGCGCAAATCTCCCGCGCCTTTGCCGGCGAGCGGCGAAACCGCGCAGCGATCGAGCGCGAGCTGTTTCGCGGCCAGTACACGCTGTCGTCGAAAAACGACGACGACCTGCCAATTCCGTAATTCGGTATCGCATCGCGCTTTCGCGACCGGATTTCGTCGCCGATCTTCGAAGGAGAAATTCGATGAAAAACCAAGCTGAACCTCCGTCGTGCTTGCGCCCTCCAATCTTCATGATCGGTCAAGACAGCCAGGGCAACTGGGTGGCGCGAGACCAAAGTGGGACCCGCGGCGGTCTGTTCGTGAACCGTGCGGAAGCCCTTCGATATATTCGCTTCGAAAACGGAAATCGCCCTCAAGCCTTCGTAACAGTTTCTGGAATTTTCGAACTCGACATGACCCGCGCACAGGACGCAGCGCCACAACGGCAGCCTGGCGTCGACGCGAAGCGCGAACTCCGGGTGGCCTGACGATTCCTCCTTATTCGGCACCAATGAGAGTCAGTCGATGAACGCGGTCCAGCCGATCGCTTTTTTTACTTCGCTTGAGGAACACCGATGCGCGCGATCGGCCGGCACGTCTCGAAATTGTCAGGTTATGCGCCCGCGCTGCCGACGCCTTTCGACGATGATGACCGCGTCGACGGTGAAGGATTCGAACGGATTTGCGATCTTCAGATTAGGAACGGCGCGACAGCCCTGGTAGTGTGTGGGACGACCGGCGAGGCGCCGAATTTAATCGACACGGAGCGCGGTGAGCTTATCCGTATCGCCGTCGGAGTTGCGGGCGGCCGCGTGCCGATCATTGCCGGAGCGGGCTCAAACGCGACCAAGCACGCGATCGAGTTGACGAAAGGCGCAGAAGCGAACGGTGCGGACGCGATTTTGTCCGTGGTGCCCTATTACAATAGACCGACCCAGGCCGGGCTCTATGGCCATTTTTGCGAAATTGCCGCTTCGACTGCTTTGCCGGTCATCCTCTATGACGTTCCCTCGCGAACCGCATGCGGCCTCGCCGATGAAACCGTCGGGCGGTTGGCCGAGGTGCCGCAGATTATCGGTCTCAAAGATGCCACCGGCGATGTGGCGCGGCCGGCGCGCTTGCGGCCGGTTGTCGGAGCGGATTTTAGACTGTTTTCCGGCGACGATTTCACCGCGCTGGCCTTTCTTGCTCAGGGCGGTGACGGCTGTATTTCGGTTACGTCCAATGCCGCGCCGGCGCTTTGCCGGAATGCGTTCCTTGCATTGCGTCAGGGAGAATGTGCGAGAGCGCAGCGGCTTTGGCTGGCGCTCGCGCCGCTGACCGCGGCGCTGTTTCGCGAGCCAAATCCAGTACCACTCAAATACGCATTGAGTTGCTTCGGTCTCATATCGCAACGAGTACGATTGCCGCTTACTGTACTCAGCGACAGGCCAAGACCGAAGTCGCCGGCGTTCTGGCGCGATTATGCGATGAGTACGCCGCATCGATGATCGGCAAGGTCGGCAGCAGCACGCTTACGCGTCAAAATGCGATGGCGAGCTAACCGCGGCATTTCCCCTGCTGCTTCGCGCCCTGGAACTTTGGTCTCGACGCGGCGGGAGCTATCGAAATCTGGGACGAGAGCGACGACACTTACCGCCTCAAGGTACCGCCCGCATGGGAGCCGATCCGAAAACCGGCGTCGTAAATTCCGACTGCCGGTCGACGGATATCCCTAATTTCTGGATCTGGGATGATCCGGTGTTTTTGGCGGTGAGCGACGTCAATCCTTCGCTGGCCGTCCAGGCGATCGCCTGCCGGATCACTGATTGCATCAAAACTATGGCCGGACGCGGCGAACTTTGATGAGATTTGGCGAACGGCGTCGATGCTTATCACAAGGTTAGCAAACAAACGAACATTTGAGACACGCTTTCAAAAAAGGCGGCGCTGTGAAGCAACGGTTCGTCGCTGAGTAGTTTCACGTCATCTTTAGGAATCCCACGGCAAAACACTGCGTGTAGAACCTGGCGGCTCAAGCTCTTGTGCTGGGCGGCGTTGGCAACTGTTTGAGGACGCGCTCCCGCAACAGTAAGGGTTTTGTCCGATGACGAATGTCGTTCGCTTGATCCGCGGCGCGATGCGCCGAGTGCGTCGCTTCCGCCGCGACGACGGCGGCAGCATGGCCATCATGATGGGCCTGACCGCAATTCCCCTTATCTTCGCCGTCGGCGCCGGCGTCGATTACGGCACCGCCAACATGGCGAAGGCCAAGCTCGATGCGGTGGCCGACACCGCCGCGCTCTCTGCGGTCGATCATCAGGCCATAACGGGCACGCCGGACGCGGCGCGGACCACCGCGCAAAATACTTTCAATGCCGAAGCCGTGAATATTCCCAATGTCACGGTGAGCAATGTATCCGCAACCGTGACCGATTCGACGACCGGACGGACCGCAATGGTCAATTACACGGCGACGAAGTCCAACATATTCATGGGCATTTTCGGCTATCCAACGACGACGATCACCGGCTCGTCGACCGCGCAAGCCGGTCTGACGACCAATATCGACTTCTACCTGCTGCTCGACAATTCGCCGTCGATGAACATCGCCGCGACGAGCACCGGCATCGCGACGATGGTCGCCAACACGTCGGCGCAGGGCGGCTGTGCCTTCGCCTGTCATGAATCTAATCCCGCTGCGGATAACCTGGGCAATCCGGGCGGCGAGGACAACTATACGCTGGCAAAGAATCTGGGTGTGGTGACGCGGATGCAGAATTTGGCGAGCGCGACCCAGTCGCTGATGAGCTCGGCAGCGTCGATGGAGGGGTCGAATCAGCAATATCAAATGGCGATCTACACTTTCAACAATTCCAGTCTCAACACCATCCAGCTGTTGACGTCGAATCTGACGAACGCGCAAGCGGCGGCCGCCAATATCAATGTCGAGGAGGTCTACTCCAACAATTGGCTGACGAAGACCAACCAAAATAGCGATACCGACACGAATTTCGAATCAGCTATGTCGGCCATCAACACGCTGATGCCGCTGCCGGGCACCGGCACGCCGGCCAGCACGCCGCAAGAAGTGCTGTTTATCGTCACCGACGGCGTCGACGACGAAGTGTCGTCGTCCTGCTCGCAGACGCTCGACGGCAACCGTTGTCAGCAACCGTTCAACACCACCTGGTGCACGACCATTAAGAATCGCGGCATCCAGATCGCGGTGTTGTACACCGATTATCTGCCATTGCCGACCAATTCCTGGTACAATAATTGGATCGCGCCGTTTCAGAGCAACATCGCTCCGAACATGGAAAGTTGCGCGTCGCCGGGGATGTTTTTCTCGGTGACCACCGACGGCGATATTACCGCGGCGATGCAGACCTTGTTCCAGCAGGCGGTGGCAGCGGCGCGATTGACGCATTAGAGCATGTCCCGCAAAAGTGGGAACCGGTTTTGCGAAAAGGACATGCGCAAACAAATAGCTAGAGCGAGATGTCGACTCGACTAAAAAATTATCCCGCTTTAGCCGAACTAAATCCGTAGCAACACTCGTTTCACCCTTGCCGGTCGGCGGAGATGCGCTATTTTGCCCGCCTGCTGCGGCAGATCGCGGTACGCGGGTGTAGCTCAATGGTAGAGCAGAAGCCTTCCAAGCTTATGACGAGGGTTCGATTCCCTTCACCCGCTCCAACCTTCGCGCTTACAGCGCTTCCACCTACGCGCTCCGCGCTTCGGTGGACTTGAACCCCCCGAAGCTCGCGAAGCGAGCGCAGGAGGGGTCGGTTGGCAAGCCAACCGAGACGGCGAAGGTTGCCCGCCGTAGCTTCAGCGAAGGCGGGCCTTGCGTCGTTTCGCGCGACGAGGCATCTGAACAGGGCCTAGGAGTGTAGCTCAATGGCTAGAGCACCGGTCTCCAAAACCGGGGGTTGGGGGTTCGAGTCCCTCCACTCCTGCCAATCCGAGGGGCAGGAATCAGGCCGCCAAACATCAAATGGTTGGTGACTTGGCCTTACTAGAGCCCTGATTCCTGATCTTTGACGCCAGATACCTTGACGGTGCGGTGGGCCGGCAGTACTTAACTGCCATCGTCAGCGGCCCGGTAACGGACATCCGCGACGAGCATATTCCCCCAAAAGGAACCGCGGTGTCGGTCTCGTCCTTAAGAATCGGGCGGGGAATGACTATTGGATTAAGCGAATGGCGAAAGTCAGTCCGTTCAAGTTTCTGCAGGAGGTGCGCGCCGAGGCGCAGAAGGTCACTTGGCCGACGCGCAAGGAGACCACCGTGACCACCATCATGGTGTTCGTCATGGTCTTCATCGCCTCGATCTTCTTCCTGCTCGCCGACCAGGTCATGCGTATCGCAGTGAGCTTTCTTCTCGGCATCAACTCTTGAGCTTTGCAATTCACAACACTCACGATCCAAATTGATGATCCGGAATTCATGACATGACGAGCCGATGGTACGCCGTCCACGCCTACTCGAATTTCGAGAACAAGGTGGCGGATTCGATCCGTGAGCAGGCCAAACAACGCGGGCTGTCCGGCCTGTTCGAGGAAATCCTTGTGCCTAAGGAAAAGGTCGTCGAAGTGCGGCGCGGCCGCAAAGTCGACGCCGAGCGCAAGTTCTTCCCGGGCTATGTGCTGGTGAAGATGGAAATGACCGATGAAGCCTATCACCTGATCAAGAACACGCCCAAGGTGACCGGCTTCCTCGGCTCCGACAATAAGCCGATGCCACTGGCCGAAGCCGAGGCGCAGCGTCTTCTGCAACAGGTGCAGGAAGGCATCGAGCGGCCGAAGCCGTCGGTTTCGTTTGAAGTGGGTGAGCAGGTTCGCGTGTCGGACGGTCCGTTCGCCTCGTTTAACGGTACGGTGGAAGAGGTCGACGAAGGCCGCTCGCGGCTCAAAGTCGCGGTTTCGATCTTCGGCCGCGCCACGCCGGTCGAGCTGGAATTCGGGCAGGTGGAGAAATTGTAGCCTTGTGGCCGGGCTTGTCCCGGCCATCCACGTCTGGCTTGTCGGCGTTTAAGACGTGGATGCCCGGCACGAGGCCGGGCATGACGAAGAGAGGGTGAAGTCGTGGGAGGCGAAGCGGCTGCCAGCCGTCAATAGCCGCACCACTAACAGGAGTAGAGAATGGCAAAGAAAATCACCGGATATGTAAAGCTGCAGGTGCCGGCGGGGGCGGCCAATCCGTCGCCGCCGATCGGCCCTGCGCTCGGCCAGCGCGGCCTCAACATCATGGAGTTCTGCAAGGCATTCAACGCGCAGACCCAGAAGCTGGAGAAGGGCGCGCCGATCCCCGTCACCATCACGGTCTATGCCGACCGTTCTTTCACCTTCGAATTGCGCACCCCGCCGGTGTCGCACTTCCTCAAGAAAGCGGCCAAGCTCGAGAGCGGCTCGAAGACGCCCGGCCGCGATATCGCCGGCTCGGTGACCAAAGCCCAGGTCCGCGAGATCGCGGAGCAGAAGATGAAGGATCTGAACTGCGACACGATCGAATCCGCCATGCGCATGATCGAAGGGTCCGCGCGCTCGATGGGGTTAGAGGTGAAGGCATGAGCACGATTGGGAAACGCACGCGCGCGATACGCGAAGGTGTCGACCGCGAAAAGCTCTATCCGCTCGCCGAAGCCGTGAAGATGGTCAAGGATCGCGCCAAAGCCAAGTTCGACGAGACCGTCGAAGTGGCGATGAATCTCGGCGTAGATCCGCGCCATGCCGACCAGACGGTGCGCGGGGTGGTCAATCTGCCGAACGGCTCCGGGCGTTCGGTGCGCGTCGCGGTGTTCGCCCGCGGCGCCAAGGCCGACGAGGCCAAGGCGGCCGGCGCCGACGTCGTTGGCGCCGAGGATCTGGTGGAGAAAGTGCAGGGCGGCGCGATCGACTTCGACCGCATCGTCGCCACGCCGGACTTGATGCCGCTGGTCGGCCGTCTCGGCAAGGTTTTGGGACCGCGTGGATTGATGCCCAATCCCAAAGTCGGCACCGTGACCATGGACATCACCAACGCGGTCAAGGGCGCCAAAGGCGGATCGGTCGAATTCCGCGCCGAGAAGGCCGGCGTCGTCCAAGCTGGCGTCGGCAAGGCCTCGTTTTCCGCCGAAAAGCTGATCGAGAACATCATGGCCTTTGCTGACGCGGTGCAGAAGTCCCGGCCGGCAGGCGCCAAGGGCCACTTCATCAACCGGGTGGCGATTTCCTCGACCATGGGGCCGGGCGTGAAGGTCGAGCCGGGCAGTTTGTTCCCGGGCTCGCAGCAGCCGCACTAAGTATCCCCTCCCCCACAAGGGGGAGGGCTTCATCACGCCGCCGCGCGCTTGCCCCACAGCGCCTGCGTCGCGATGCGCGCGCCCTCGACCAGCGCTTTCAGCTTCGCCCACATGATGGTCGGGTGAACGCGGCGTGCGAACGGGCTCTGCGCGAAGCCGCAATCAGTGCCGCCCATGACGTTCTCGCGACCGACGATCTTGGCGAGCCGCACGATCCGCTCGGCAACCAGTTCGGGATGCTCGACGATATTCGTGGCGTGACTGATCACGCCCGGGATCAGGATTTTTCCGGGCGCGAGCTTTACGCTCTGCCACACTCGCCACTCATGCGCGTGACGCGGATTGGCGGCTTCAAACGAGTAATGTCCGACGCGCACCTGAAGCACGAGATCGATGATGTCCTTGAGCGGCACATCGAAAGCGTGCGGGCCGTTCCAGCTGCCCCAGCAGATGTGATAGCGCGAGCGCTCCTCGCGGAATGCCGCGCAGCGCGTGATTGAGCGCATCGATCCGCAGCTGGGCCCACCGCCGATATTCGGCGTTGGACATCGGCGGCACCATGCGCTCGTGCATGTAGGGCAGGAAGGCATCGTCGACCTGAACGTAAAGCCCGGCGTCGACGATCGCCTTGTATTCCTGATGCAGGGCGTCGGCGAGCGCAAATAGGAATGTCTCTTCGTTCTTGTAGTGCTCGATCTTGGCGCCGGGCGTCGCACTCGCGGGCGCCACAACCGGCAAGAACCCGGCCAATGACGGGGAGCGATCCTTTATCTGGGCGATGCCGGCGGTGAGATTTTTGATGTCGCGGCCGACTAGCTTTTGGCCGGAATAGGAGATTGCGCCGTTGACGACCACGCGATTGCCGAGCCGTTTGCCTAAGCCCGATGCCACGTCGTATTCCGCATAAAATTCCGGGAACGCTTCGCGATCGCGTCCGCCGGACATCGACGCCATCGGATCCTTGGCTTCCTCGGGCGTTGCCGGCCGGATTGTGATGCCAGATAGCCGCTTGTGGACGTAGAAGGCCCAGTTGACGCCTTTGCTGAATTCGCCGTCGCTGACGATGTCGATGCCGGTTTCGGCCTGATGGCGCACGATGTCGGCGACGGATTCGGTGAGGCATGCCTCGAACGCAGCCTCGTCATAGGGCTTGCCGGCCTCGATGGCGCGCCAAAATTCGATCAGTTTCGGCGGCCGGATAAGGCTGCCGACATGGGTGGTCAGGATGCGATCGGTATTTTGCGGCATCGGGTCGAGCCTCCCTTAATCTTGTCGGGATGGTAAGCCGCCGTGAAGCTTCGGCAAAGCCGCCGAAAATCACTTGGAAAATCACTTGGCAAGAGCGACGTTGCGGTCTAAATAGAGGCCATGGGCGTGCCGGCCCGGTTTGTCGGCGCGCCTTTGTGCGCTTCTCGAAAATCATGTGAGCGAGACTTCCTCTTAGGGTACATCCTGTTCGGATTTTCTAAGAGGTTGGAAAGCTTAGTGGATTCGGTAAGTGCATCCTGTCCGAGACTGCGGGCGCCGACAACGGCTTAATTCGAAAGAGCCAGCATAGACGGGTGAAGGACAAGGGCTAGGCCTCTTACAAAGTCTATGCCCTTTGGTTCTGACCTCGATGGCCCGGAACGGCGCGAGCCGGCCCGGGGGGCAGGGTGTGAACGTCGTCCTGCCTGGGTCCTCCTTCCTCAAGGGGGAGGTTTTGCGGGACGGCCGGCATCAACCGGGCGGTTCCGCGAATTGGACCGCCAATCGGAGAGAGCTCTTGGATCGAGCGGCAAAAAGCGAAGCCATTACCGCGCTTGGCGAGGTCTTCAAGGCCACCAAGGTCGTCGTCGTGGCTCATTATTCCGGCCTTACGGTCGCACAGATGCAGACTCTGCGTCGGCAGATGAAGCAGGCTGGCGCGAGTGTGAAGGTCGCGAAAAACCGTCTCGCCAAGATCGCTCTCGAAGGCAGCGACGTCGCCTCGATCGCGCCCTTGCTCAAAGGGCCGGCCCTGATCGCCTTTTCCGGCGATCCGGTGGCGGCGCCCAAGGTCGCCGTCGATTTCGCCAAGACGAACGAGAAGTTCATAATTCTTGGCGGAGCGATGGGCACGACCACGCTCGACCCGAATGGGGTCAAGGCGCTCGCCGCTTTGCCCTCGCTCGACGAGTTGCGGGCGAAGATCGTGGGCCTGATCCAGGCGCCGGCGACCAAGATTGCGCAGGTGGTCAACGCCCCTGCCGCCAAGGTCGCTCGTGTGGTGCAGGCCTATGCCAGCAAAACCGAAAGCGCGGCTGCCTAAGGCATCAATTTCGAAGGTTAGAACCAAAGGACAAATCTCATGGCTGATCTGCAAAAAATCGTGAATGACCTCTCCAGCCTCACCGTGCTCGAGGCGTCGGAGCTCGCCAAGCTTCTCGAAGAGAAGTGGGGCGTTTCGGCCGCTGCCGCGGTTGCGGTCGCGGCAGGCCCCGCGGCTGCCGCGGCCCCGGCGGCTGAGGAAAAGACCGAGTTCACGGTCGTTCTCGCCGCCGCCGGCGAAAAGAAGATCGAGGTCATCAAGGAAGTTCGCGCCATTACCGGGCTTGGCTTGAAGGAGGCTAAGGATCTGGTCGAGGGCGCGCCGAAGAACGTCAAGGAAGGCGTCAACAAGGACGAGGCCGCCAAGATCAAGGCGACGCTCGAAAAGGTCGGCGCAAAGGTTGAGCTTAAGTAAGCAGTGCTTATTTAAGGGAAATTCCCGGGCGAGCGGAGCGAGGCCCGGGGATTCCGAGAGAGGCCTTAGTCGTGCGTAATCCGCTGATTCGGAACTTTGGCCGAATCGCCGGAAAATGCGGCGCAAATTCAGGGCGTGTGACGCCTGTCCCGACGGTCGCGATGGATTGCGGCCTTCTGGAGAGTCGTCTTGATCGCCTCGGTACCTCGGGCCGCCGGGCTTTTTGCCTTGCGGTGCGAGCGTGATGGTTTGAGCGGACGGTAACGGTAGCGAAGCCTGATGCCGGCGGTTCGAACCCGATGGTTCGATTGAGCGAGAGGACATGATGGCGCAGACGTTTATCGGTCGGAAGCGCGTAAGAAAGTTTTTCGGAAAAATCGAGGAAGTCGCGGAGATGCCGAACCTCATTGAGGTTCAGAAGGCGTCCTACGACCAATTCCTGCTGGTGGCGGAGCCGCAAGGCGGCCGGCCCAACGAGGGCCTGCAGGCCGTGTTCAAGTCGGTATTCCCGATTTCCGATTTCTCCAACACCTCGCAGCTGGAATTCGTGAAATACGAATTCGAGCCGCCGAAATACGACGTCGACGAGTGCCGCCAGCGCGGCATGACCTACGCCGCGCCGCTCAAAGTGACGCTGCGTCTGATTGTGTTCGATATCGACGAAGAGACCGGCGCGCGGTCGGTCAAGGACATCAAGGAGCAGGATGTCTACATGGGCGACATTCCGCTCATGACCAATAACGGCACCTTCGTCGTCAACGGCACCGAGCGCGTCATTGTCTCGCAGATGCATCGCTCGCCCGGCGTGTTCTTCGATCACGACAAGGGCAAGACGCATTCCTCGGGCAAGCTGTTGTTCGCCGCCCGCATCATCCCCTATCGCGGCTCCTGGCTCGACATCGAGTTCGATGCCAAGGACATCGTCTATGCGCGCGTCGACCGCCGCCGGAAGATCCCGGTCACGTCGCTGCTCTACGCGCTCGGCATGACCGGCGAGGAAATCCTCAACACTTTCTACAAGCAGGTGCCCTACAAGCGCGCCAAGGAAGGCTGGCGCGTGCCGTTCGACGCCAACCGCCTGCGCGGCTACAAGGCGATCAACGATCTGGTCGACGCCGATACCGGCAAGGTCGTGCTCGAAGCCGGCAAGAAGCTCACCGTGCGCCAGGCTCGGCAGCTTGCCGAGAAGGGACTCAAGGCGCTGCGGTTGTCCGACGAGGAACTGGTCGGCCATTACATCGCCGAAGACCTCGTCAATCCGAAGACCGGCGAGATCTACGCCGAAGCCGGCGAGGAGATCACCGGCACCGAGAAGAAAGATGGCGAGTGGGAAATCAACGTCGGTAAGACGCCGCTGAAGTCGCTGATTGATTTCGGCTACAAGGAGCTGCCGCTCCTCAACATCGACCACGTCAACGTCGGCGCCTATATCCGCAACACGCTGGCGATCGACAAGAATATGACGCGCGAAGACGCGCTGTTCGATATCTATCGCGTCATGCGCCCGGGCGAGCCGCCGACCATCGACACGGCGCAGAACATGTTCCAGTCGCTATTCTTCGATTCGGAGCGTTACGATCTGTCCGCCGTCGGCCGCGTCAAGATGAACATGCGGCTCGACCTCACCGCCGAAGACACCATGCGCATCCTGCGCAAGGAAGACATCATCGCGGTGATCCGCACGCTGGTCGATCTGCGTGACGGCAAGGGCGAGATCGACGACATCGACCATCTCGGCAATCGCCGGGTGCGATCGGTCGGCGAACTGATGGAAAATCAGTATCGCATCGGCTTGCTCCGCATGGAGCGCGCCATCAAGGAGCGCATGTCGTCGGTCGATATCGACACCGTGATGCCGCAGGATTTGATCAACGCCAAGCCGGCGGCCGCCGCGGTGCGCGAGTTCTTCGGCTCCTCGCAGCTGTCGCAGTTCATGGATCAGACCAATCCGCTGTCGGAGATCACGCACAAGCGGCGCCTATCGGCGCTTGGGCCAGGCGGGCTCACGCGCGAGCGCGCTGGTTTCGAAGTGCGCGACGTGCATCCGACCCATTACGGCCGCATCTGTCCGATCGAGACGCCGGAAGGGCCGAATATCGGCCTGATCAACTCGCTCGCGACCTATGCGCGGGTGAACAAATACGGCTTCGTCGAGACGCCGTACCGCAAGGTCAAAGACGGCCGCGTCAGCGACGAGGTGATCTATCTCTCGGCGATGGAGGAGGGGCGCTACACCGTGGCGCAGGCCAACTCCGCGATCGATGCGAAAGGCCGCTTCACCGACGATCTCGTCGTCGTGCGGCATGCCGGCGATGTCCAGCTCATTCCGCCCGACAAGGTGGATTTCATGGACGTGTCTCCCAAACAGCTCGTTTCGGTGGCGGCGGCGCTTATCCCGTTTCTGGAGAACGACGACGCCAACCGCGCGCTGATGGGCTCCAACATGCAGCGTCAGGCGGTGCCGCTGGTGCGTGCCGAGGCGCCGTTTGTCGGTACCGGCATGGAAGGCGTCGTCGCGCGCGATTCCGGCGCGGCGATCGCCGCGCGCCGTACCGGCGTGGTCGATCAGGTCGACGCCACCCGTATCGTCATTCGCGCTACCGACGAACCGGACCCGACCAAGCCCGGCGTCGATATCTATCGGCTGATGAAGTTCCAGCGCTCCAACCAGAACACCTGCATCAACCAGCGGCCACTGGTGAAAGTGGGCGATCAGGTCAAGAAGGGCGACATCATCGCCGACGGTCCTTCGACCGATCTCGGCGAGCTGGCGCTCGGGCGCAATGCGCTGGTCGCGTTCATGCCGTGGAACGGCTACAACTTCGAGGACTCGATCCTGCTTTCCGAACGCATCGTCAAAGACGACGTCTTCACCTCGATCCATATCGAGGAATTCGAAGTGATGGCGCGCGACACCAAGCTGGGACCTGAGGAAATCACGCGTGATATTCCGAACGTTTCGGAAGAGACGCTGAAGAACCTCGACGAAGCCGGCATCGTCTATATCGGCGCCGAAGTGCGCGCCGGTGACATCCTGGTCGGTAAGATCACGCCGAAGGGCGAGAGCCCGATGACGCCGGAGGAAAAGCTCCTGCGCGCCATCTTCGGCGAGAAGGCCTCCGACGTGCGCGACACCAGCTTGCGTGTTCCGCCCGGCGTGCAGGGCACCGTCGTCGAAGTCCGCGTCTTCAACCGGCACGGCGTCGAGAAGGACGAGCGTGCGCTCGCCATCGAGCGTGAAGAGATCGAACGGCTCGCCAAGGACCGCGACGACGAGCAGGCGATCCTCGACCGCAACGTCTATGGCCGCCTTGCCGAACTGTTGGAAGGCCGCCAGGGCATTGCCGGGCCGAAGGGCTTTAAGAAGGACACCAAGATCACGCGAGCGGTGCTCGAAGAATATCCGCGCTCGCAATGGTGGCTGTTCGCTTCGCCGAACGACAAGATCATGGCGGAGATCGAAGCCATTCGTAAGCAGTACGACGAATCGAAGAAGCGACTCGAACAGCGCTTCCTCGACAAGGTCGAAAAACTGCAGCGCGGCGACGAGTTGCCGCCCGGCGTCATGAAGATGGTCAAAGTCTTCGTCGCCGTGAAGCGCAAGATCCAGCCCGGCGACAAGATGGCCGGCCGCCACGGCAACAAGGGCGTGGTGTCGAAGATCGTACCGGCGGAGGACATGCCGTTCCTCGCCGACGGCACGCCGGTCGACGTCGTGCTCAATCCGCTCGGCGTGCCGAGCCGCATGAATGTCGGCCAGATCCTGGAAACCCACCTCGGCTGGGCCTGCGCCGGGCTCGGCTTGAAAATCGGCCATGCCGTCGACTTGTACAACGGCAAGAAGGATTCCAAGCCGCTGAAGGAGCTGTTGAAGAAGGTCTACGGCGAGGAAGAAACCATCAAGTCGCTCGACGATAAGGGCCTCATGGAGCTCGGCAGCAATCTGCGCCATGGCGTGCCGATTGCGACGCCGGTGTTCGACGGCGCCAAGGAGGCCGACATCGAGCATATGCTCGATCTCGCCGGCCTCGATCATTCCGGGCAAGTGTCGCTCTATGACGGGCGCACCGGCGATACGTTCGATCGCAAGGTGACGGTCGGCTACATCTATATGCTCAAGCTGCATCACCTTGTCGACGACAAGATCCACGCCCGGTCGATCGGCCCGTACAGCCTCGTCACCCAGCAACCGCTCGGCGGCAAGGCGCAGTTCGGCGGCCAGCGTTTCGGCGAAATGGAGGTGTGGGCGCTCGAAGCCTACGGCGCCGCCTACACGTTGCAGGAAATGCTGACGGTGAAGTCCGACGACGTCGCCGGACGCACCAAAGTCTACGAATCGATCGTGCGCGGCGACGACGCATTCGAGTCCGGCATTCCGGAATCGTTCAACGTGCTGGTCAAGGAAATGCGCTCGCTCGGATTGAACGTCGACCTGCACAATTCCAAGCAGCAGCGCGGCGGCGACGGCAGCATGCCCGAGGCGGCGGAATAGCGAGGGAGGAGCGGCAAGCGTGCCGCTCTCCCAATCGTCATCGCCCGCGCAGGCGGGCGATCCAGTAACCCGCAGATGCGGTGATTACTGGGTGTCCCGCCTTCGCGGGGCATGACAAATCAGGATTTTTCGGGCTGCCGCGGCAGCCAAGGAGCAGACGATGAACCAAGAGCTCATGAATTTTTTCAGCCCGCAGGTGCCGGCTCAGGTCTTCGACCAGATCCGGATTTCGATTGCGAGCCCGGATAAGATTTTGTCCTGGTCCTACGGCGAGATCAAAAAGCCCGAGACCATCAATTACCGGACCTTCAAGCCCGAGCGCGACGGGCTGTTCTGTGCGCGCATCTTTGGGCCGATCAAGGATTACGAGTGCTTGTGCGGCAAGTACAAGCGCATGAAGTACAAGGGCATCATCTGCGAGAAGTGCTCGGTCGAAGTGACGCTGTCGCGGGTGCGGCGCGAGCGCATGGGCCATATCGAATTGGCCGCGCCGGTGGCGCATATCTGGTTCTTAAAGTCGCTGCCGAGCCGGATCGGTCTCTTGCTCGACATGACGCTCAAGGACCTCGAGCGCATTCTCTATTTCGAGCATTACGTCGTGCTTGAGCCGGGCCTTACCCCGCTCAAGGATCGTCAGCTTCTGAGCGAGGACGACTACGTCAAGGCGCAGGACCAATTCGGCGCCGACAGCTTCACCGCCATGATCGGCGCCGAAGCGATCCGCGAAATGCTCAAAGCGCTCGATCTAGAGAAGATGGCGGCGGATCTGCGCCAGGAGATCATCGAATCGACGTCCGAGCTCAAGCCGAAGAAGCTCGCCAAGCGGCTCAAGCTGATCGAGGCCTTCACCCAGTCCAAGAACAAGCCGGAATGGATGATCCTCACCCACGTGCCGGTGATCCCGCCCGATCTGCGGCCGCTGGTGCCGCTCGACGGCGGGCGCTTCGCCACGTCCGACCTCAACGATTTGTATCGCCGCGTCATCAACCGCAACAATCGCTTGAAGCGGCTGATCGAGTTGCGCGCGCCGGATATCATCATCCGCAACGAGAAGCGGATGCTGCAGGAGGCGGTTGACGCCTTGTTCGACAACGGCCGCCGCGGCCGCGTCATAACCGGCGCCAACAAGCGGCCGCTGAAGTCGCTCGCCGACATGCTCAAAGGCAAGCAGGGCCGGTTCCGGCAGAACCTGCTCGGCAAGCGCGTCGACTATTCCGGCCGTTCGGTGATCGTGGTCGGCCCCGAGCTGAAACTGCATCAGTGCGGACTGCCGAAGAAGATGGCGCTCGAACTGTTCAAGCCGTTCATCTATTCGCGGCTCGACGCCAAGGGGCTGTCGACCACCGTGAAGCAGGCGAAGAAGCTCGTCGAGAAGGAGAAACCCGAGGTTTGGGACATTCTCGATGAGGTCATTCGCGAGCATCCGGTACTGCTCAACCGTGCACCGACGCTGCATCGGCTCGGCATTCAGGCGTTCGAGCCGGTTCTGATCGAGGGCAAGGCGATCCAGCTGCATCCGCTGGTTTGCGCGGCATTCAACGCCGACTTCGACGGCGACCAGATGGCGGTTCACGTGCCGTTGTCGCTCGAGGCGCAGCTCGAAGCGCGCGTCTTGATGATGTCGACCAACAACATTCTGCATCCCGCTAACGGCGCGCCGATCATCGTGCCGTCGCAGGATATCGTGCTCGGCCTGTACTACCTTTCGATCATTCGCGACGCCGTAGAGGGCGAAAAGCCCAAATTATTCGGCGACCTGTCCGAGATCGAGCTTGCCTTGCACGAGAAGGTCGTCAGCCTGCATTCGCGGATCAAATACCGCTGGGAAGGCCTCGACGAGAACGGCAAGCCGGTGTCGCGCTGGTACGACACCACGCCCGGTCGCGTCATTCTCGGCTCGGTCCTGCCGAAGCTCGCCAAAACGCCATACGACCTCGTCAACAAGCTGATGACGAAGCGCGAAATCTCCGGCATGATCGACACGGTCTATCGTCACTGCGGTCAGAAGGAGACGGTGATCTTCTGCGACCGCGTCATGGCGCTCGGCTTCCACCACGCGTTCAAGGCGGGCATTTCGTTCGGCAAAGACGACATGGTCGTGCCGCGTTCCAAGAAAGCAAGCGTAGAGAAGACACGCGAGCTCGTGAAGGAATTCGAGCAGCAATATAACGACGGCCTGATCACGCAGGGCGAGAAGTACAACAAGGTCGTCGATGCCTGGTCGAAGTGCACCGAGGAAATCGCGGAAGCGATGATGAAGGAGATCTCCACCGCGCGGCCGTCGGCTGAGAAGGGCCAGGAGGCGCAGGTCAACTCGATCTACATGATGGCGCATTCCGGCGCGCGCGGTTCGCCCGCGCAGATGCGCCAGCTTGCCGGCATGCGCGGTCTGATGGCGAAGCCGTCGGGCGAAATCATCGAGAGCCCGATTATCTCCAACTTCAAGGAGGGCCTCTCGGTGCTCGAGTACTTCAACTCGACGCACGGCGCGCGCAAGGGCCTCGCCGATACCGCGCTCAAGACGGCGAATTCGGGTTATCTGACCCGGCGCCTCGTCGACGTGGCGCAGGACTGCATCATCACCGATGTGGACTGCGGCACGACGCGCGGCATCAAGGTGCGGGCCATCATCGACGCCGGCACGGTGGTTGCCTCGCTGGCGAGCCGCATCCTCGGCCGTACCACCGCCGAGGACGTGCGCGACCCGACCAGCAACGAAATGCTGGTGCCGAATGCGACGTTGCTCGAGGAGCAGCATGTCGAACGCCTGGTCAATGCCGGCGTGCAGGAGGTGAAGATCCGCTCGGTGCTCACCTGCGAGACGACGAGCGGCTGCTGCGCCATGTGCTACGGGCGCGATCTCGCCCGCGGCACTCCGGTCAATATGGGCGAGGCGGTGGGCGTCATCGCCGCGCAATCGATCGGCGAGCCGGGCACGCAGCTCACCATGCGCACGTTCCATATCGGCGGCGCGGCGCAGATTTCGGAGCAGTCGTTCGTCGAGTCGAACTTCGAAGGCACGGTGAAGATCAAGAACCTCAACGTCGCCCGCAATTCGGAAGGCGACATGATCGCGATGAACCGCAACTTGATCGTGGCCGTGCTCGATCCCGACGGGACCGAGCGTGCCGTGCACCGCATCCAGTACGGCGCACGGTTGAAGGTCACCGACGGCGAACACATCAAACGCGGCCAGCGCATCGCCGAGTGGGACCCGTATACGCGTCCGATCCTCACCGAAGTCGAGGGCATGGTCGGCTACGAGGATCTGGTCGACGGTCAGTCGTTGACGGAAACGCTCGACGAATCGACCGGCATCGCCAAGCGCGTGGTCATCGATTGGCGCTCGGGCTCCGCCCGCGGCCAGCAGGACCTGCGCCCCGCACTGGTGATCAAGGACAAGGACGGCAAGATCCTCAAGCTCGCCCGCGGCGGCGACGCCCGCTATCTCTTGGCGGTGGACGCCATCATCTCGGTCGATCCCGGCGGCCACGTGGGCGCGGGCGATGTCATCGCCCGTATCCCGACGGAAAGCGCCAAGACGCGCGATATCACCGGCGGTCTGCCGCGCGTCGCCGAACTGTTCGAAGCGCGTCGACCGAAGGAGTCCGCGGTGATTGCGGAAATCTCCGGCACGGTGCGCTTCGGCCGCGACTACAAGAATAAGCGGCGCATCACCATCGAGCCGACCAATAAGGATGAGGAGCCCAGGGAGTATCTCGTGCCCAAGGGCAAGCACATCCACTTGCAGGACGGCGACGTGATCGAGAAGGGCGACTTCATTGTCGAAGGCAACCCGGCGCCGCACGATATCCTGGCGATCAAGGGCGTCGAGGAGCTTGCCGGCTACCTCGTCAACGAGATCCAGGACGTCTATCGGCTCCAAGGTGTCGCTATCAACGACAAGCACATCGAAGTCATCGTCCGGCAGATGCTGCAAAAGGTCGAGATCGTCAATTCCGGAGAAACGGATCTCATCCAGGGCGAACAGGTCGACAAGACTGAGTTCGATGAGGTCAATGCGCGTTTCGTGGCGGAAGGCAAGAAACCGGCGACCGCGCATCCGGTGCTGCTTGGCATCACCAAGGCCTCGTTGCAGACACGCTCGTTCATCTCGGCGGCGTCGTTCCAGGAAACGACGCGCGTGCTCACTGAAGCCGCAGTCAATGGCAAGGCCGACACGCTCGACGGCTTGAAGGAAAACGTCATCGTTGGCCGCCTGATCCCGGCCGGGACCGGCGCCATGATGAACAAAATCCGCGAAATCGCCGTCAAGCGCGATGCGCTCATTCTCGCCGAACGCGAGAAGGAAGCCGCCGTCAAAGCCGAAGCCGCCGCCGAGCCTGCGGCGTTGCCCGCGGCGGAGTAACGCCGGCGCTTAAGACGAAAACGAGGGCCGTCCGGTGGGCGGCCCTTTTTCTTTTCCCGGACGCGGTGCAGCGCGTAAGAGGTGCACCGCTGACCGGGGATCGTCGCACGCGCGGCATATGTTACGATCACAGTTCTGCGGTGCAGCACTTCGCTACGCTAGGTGCTGCACCGCGCCCGGGAAACAAGGAATTCATGTCCGAAACAATCAAAATCGTCTCCGGCGGCGCCATGCGCTCGCTGATGGCCGACATCGTGCCGCTGTTCGAGCGTGCGAGCGGCGTCAAAGCCGAGGTCGAATTCCGGCTGACTTCGGTATTGCAGAAGGAAATCGAGGACGGCGCGGCTTTCGACCTCGCGCTATTGCCGCGGCCGGAACTCGATGCGCTGGCGCGGGCCGGTAGGATCGCAGCGGACTCTACCGCCGACGTGACGCGCTCAGCCGTCGGCTTTGCAGTGCGCGCCGGCGCGCCGAAACCCGATATCGGCACCGTCGATGCATTCAAGCGCTCGCTCCTCGAAGCAGAGTCGATCGCCTATAGCGACGGGCCGAGCGGCGCCTATATCGCGGATCTCCTGTATCGCCTCGGCATTGCGCGGGAAATGAAACCGAAGACGAAGCTGACAAGCCGTCCGGTCGCCGAGCTTGTTGCGGCAGGCGAGGCCGAGATCGGCATGCAGCAGATCGTCGCCATTCTGCCGGTCAAAGGCGCCGAACTCGTCGGTCCGCTGCCGAGCGAATTGCAAAACGTCATTATCTATGCGGCCGGGTTGGCCGCCTGCGTCCCCGACCCCGCGGCGGCGCGCGGCTTCATCGATTTCATGCGGACCGCGGAGGCGGTGCGCCTGATCCGTGCCAAAGGCATGGAGCCGGGCTGATTGGTTTACCGCTTGATGTCGCAGATGTGCTTGCGCCATCGCACTTTTATGCCCATATCGGCTTGACTTGGGGCGGTAGCGCCGATACATACCGCCCACTTTACGGCAGGCGGTGAGCTTCGCCCGTCGGAACGGCCCTGCCGGGTCCCCTTGTAAGCTATTGAACGCGATAGCTTTGTTGGCACTTCTTGGGCCAAGGGACGCGGCGTGACGCCTCGACGAAGGAAGCTCAAACGCTGTCTCTGACTTCGGAAAGTCAGATTATTGGGCAAGACCGCGCTCGCATCGCGGTCCTCTGCGAAGGCCAAGCGCCCTTCCGCGCCGGGAAGCGGATGGCGCGGTTTGGTTTTGCGCGGATGGATTCGTGCAATGCGACGAAGTGGACGACGACGAGGAGCGACGTAACGGATGCCGACGATCAACCAGCTCATTCGCAAGCCGCGGGTTACGCAGCACGCGAAGAAGAAGGTGCCGGCTTTGCAGCAAAGCCCGCAAAAGCGGGGCGTTTGCACCCGCGTCTACACCACGACGCCGAAGAAGCCGAACTCGGCGCTGCGCAAGGTCGCCAAGGTCCGGCTGACCAACGGTTTTGAAGTCATCGGTTATATCCCCGGCGAGGGCCATAACCTGCAGGAGCATTCGGTGGTGATGATCCGCGGCGGCCGCGTCAAAGATCTGCCTGGCGTGCGTTATCACATCCTCCGCGGTGTGCTCGATACGCAAGGCGTAAAAAACCGCAAGCAACGCCGTTCCAAATACGGCGCCAAACGACCGAAGTAAGGAAACGATCGATGTCCCGCCGCCACAGGGCAGATAAGCGCGAGATCCTGCCGGACCCGAAATTCGGGAACGTCGTGGTCACGAAATTCATGAACTCGGTGATGCATGCCGGCAAGAAGTCGGTCGCCGAGAACATCGTCTATGGCGCGCTGGACATCATCGAGGGCAAGACCCGCGGCAACCCGGTCAGCGTTTTCCAGCAGGCGCTGGATAATGTCATGCCGTCGATCGAGGTCCGGTCACGCCGCGTCGGCGGCGCCACCTATCAGGTGCCGGTCGAAGTGCGTACGTCGCGACGCCAGGCGCTCGGCATCCGCTGGATCATCTCGGCTGCGCGCGAACGCAACGAAAAAACGATGACCGAGCGGCTTTCCGCGGAGCTGCTCGATGCGTCGAATAACAGGGGGAACGCCGTAAAGAAGCGCGAAGACACGCACCGGATGGCGGAAGCCAACCGCGCGTTCTCGCACTATCGCTGGTAAAGCCAGCGACAGCGAAGGACCCCAAAAATGCCCCGGACAAATCCGATCGAGGACTATCGCAACTTCGGCATCATGGCTCATATCGATGCCGGCAAGACGACTACGACTGAGCGCGTCCTCTACTACACCGGCAAGAGCCAC
This sequence comes from uncultured Alphaproteobacteria bacterium, assembly GCA_963780925.1. Lineage (GTDB taxonomy): Bacteria > Pseudomonadota > Alphaproteobacteria > Rhizobiales > Xanthobacteraceae > BOG-931. The sequence continues at coordinate 25,572 of CAWAEV010000033.1, forward strand.
AAGATGGGCGAGGTGCACGAAGGCGCCGCGACCATGGACTGGATGGAGCAGGAGCAGGAACGCGGCATCACCATCACCTCGGCCGCGACGACCGCGCAGTGGAACGGCAAGCGGCTGAACATCATCGACACGCCCGGCCACGTCGACTTCACGATCGAAGTGGAACGTAGCTTACGCGTGCTCGACGGCGCGGTTTGCGTACTCGATTCCAATCAAGGCGTGGAGCCGCAGACCGAGACGGTCTGGCGCCAGGGCGACAGGTATAAAGTGCCACGCATCGTTTTCTGCAACAAGATGGACAAGACCGGCGCGGATTATTTCCAGTGCCTGAAGGACATTGTCGATCGCCTCGGCGCCAAGCCGGTGGCGATCCAGCTCCCGATCGGCGCCGAGAACCAGTTCAAGGGTATTATCGATCTCGTCCGCATGGTCGGGGTGGTGTGGGACGAAGAGACGCTCGGCGCGAAATATCACGACATCGAAATTCCGGCCGATCTCCTCGATCAGGCCAAGGAATATCGCGAGAAGCTGATCGAAGCCGCCGTCGAGCTCGACGACGACGCGATGACCGCCTACCTCGAAGGCAAAGAGCCGGACGTGGCCACGCTCAAGCGGCTCATCCGCGAAGCCACCATTTCCGGCGCGTTCTTCCCCGTGCTCTGCGGCTCCGCTTTCAAGAACAAGGGCGTGCAGCCGCTGCTCGATGCCGTCGTCGATTATCTACCGTCGCCGGTCGACGTGCCGGCCGTGAAAGGCGTCGATCTCAAGGGCAACGAAGTCGAGCGCAAGGCGTCGGATTCCGAGCCGATGGCGCTCCTCGCATTTAAGATCATGGACGATCCGTTCGTCGGCACCATCACCTTCTGCCGCATCTATTCCGGCAAGCTCGAGAGCTCGACCGGGGTGATGAACTCGACCAAGGACCGCAAGGAACGCGTCGGCCGCATGCTGCTCATGCACGCCAACAACCGCGAAGACATCAAGGAAGCTTTCGCCGGCGACATCGTCGCCTTGGCCGGCCTCAAAGAGGTCCGCACCGGCGACACGCTGTGCGATCCGCAGAAGCCGGTGATCCTGGAAAAAATGGAATTTCCCGATCCGGTCATCGAGATTGCGATCGAACCGAAGTCGAAAGCCGACCAGGAAAAGCTCGGCGTGGCGCTCGCCAAGCTCGTGGCCGAAGATCCCTCGTTCCGTGTCCATACCGATCAGGAATCCGGCCAGACCATCATCAAGGGTATGGGCGAACTGCACCTCGACATCAAGGTCGACATTCTCAAGCGCACCTACAAAGTCGACGCCAATATCGGTGCGCCTCAAGTCGCCTACCGCGAAAAGATCACCCGCCCGGCCACCGTCGACTATACGCACAAGAAACAGACCGGCGGTCACGGCCAGTTCGCGCGCATCAAGATCGTCGCCGAGCCGAGCGCGGCCGGCGCGGGGTTCGTATTCGAGAACGAGATCGTTGGCGGATCGGTGCCGCGTGAGTTTTTCCCGGCCGTCGAGAAGGGCCTTGAAGGCTCGCTTGGCTCCGGCGTGCTCGCCGGTTTCCCGGTGGTCGATATCAAAGTCAGCCTCATCGACGGCGCTTCGCACGACGTCGATTCCTCGGCGATGGCGTTCGAAATTTGCGCCCGCGCGGCAATGCGCGAGGCCTTGCAAAAGGGCGGCCCCGCGCTGCTCGAGCCGATCATGAAGGTCGAGGTGGTGACGCCGGAAGACTATACCGGTTCGGTCATCGGCGACCTCAATTCGCGCCGCGGCCAGATTCAGGGCCAGGACATGCGCGGCAACGCCAACGTCATCAATGCGATGGTGCCGCTCGCCAACATGTTCTCCTACGTCAACACCCTGCGCTCCATGTCACAGGGGCGCGCCACGTTCACGATGCAGTTCGACCACTACGCAGAAGTGCCGAAAGCCATCGCCGAAGAAGTTCAAGCGAAGTTCGCCTGACGAACATTCACAAGGATTAGAGAGACCCGAACGGAGAGTCCCCATGGCCAAGGAAAAATTCCAGCGCACCAAACCGCATTGCAATATCGGTACGATTGGGCACGTCGATCACGGCAAGACGTCGTTGACGGCGGCGATCACCAAGGTGCTGGCGGAGAAAGGTCAGGCGACCTATACGGCCTACGACCAGATCGACAAGGCGCCGGAAGAGAAGGCGCGCGGCATCACAATCGCAACGGCGCACGTCGAATACGAGACCGACAAGCGCCATTATGCGCATGTCGACTGTCCCGGCCACGCCGACTACGTGAAGAACATGATAACCGGCGCGGCGCAGATGGACGGCGCCATCCTCGTCGTGTCCGCCGCCGACGGCCCGATGCCACAAACCCGCGAGCACATTCTGCTCGCCCGCCAGGTCGGCGTGCCGGCGCTGGTCGTGTTCCTCAACAAGGTCGACATGGTCGACGATCCCGAGCTCCTCGAACTGGTCGAGCTCGAAGTGCGCGAGCTCCTGTCGAAGTACAATTTCCCCGGCGACAAGATTCCGATCATCAAGGGTTCGGCGCTGATGGCGCTCGAAGACAAGAATCCGGAGCTCGGCAAGAACGCCATTTTGGCTTTGATGAAGGCGGTTGACGAATACATCCCGCAGCCGGAGCGGCCGAAGGATCAGCCGTTCCTGATGCCGGTCGAAGACGTGTTCTCGATCTCGGGCCGCGGCACCGTTTGCACCGGCCGCATCGAGCGCGGCGTGATCAAGGTCGGCGAGGAAGTCGAGATCGTCGGCATCAAGCCGACGCAGAAGACCGTCGTCACCGGCGTGGAAATGTTCCGCAAGCTGCTCGACCAAGGCGAGGCCGGCGATAACGTCGGTTGTCTGTTGCGCGGCACGAAACGCGAAGAGGTGGAACGCGGGCAAGTCCTGTGCAAGCCGGGTTCGGTCAAGCCGCACACCAAGTTCAAGGCGGAGGCCTACATCCTGACCAAGGAGGAGGGCGGCCGCCACACGCCGTTCTTCACCAACTACCGGCCGCAGTTTTACTTCCGCACCACCGACGTGACCGGCGTGGTGACGCTGCCGGAAGGCACCGAGATGGTGATGCCCGGCGACAATATCGCCATGGAAGTGACGCTGATCGTGCCGATCGCCATGGAAGAGAAACTGCGTTTCGCCATTCGCGAGGGCGGCCGCACCGTCGGCGCCGGCGTGGTGGCGAGCATCATCGAGTAGGGCAAACGTACTGTCATCCCCCGCGAAGGCGGGGGACCTAGTATCCGCGGCGTTGCGGATGAATTTAGGGACTAGCGCTTACTGGATCGCCCGCCGGCGCGGGCGATGACAGGCAGAAAGACGGCACCATGAACGGCCAGAACATAAGAATCCGATTGAAGGCGTTCGATCACCGCATCCTCGATGCGTCGACGCGCGAGATCGTCAACACGGCCAAGCGCACTGGCGCGCAGGTCCGCGGCCCGATCCCGCTGCCGACCAAGATCGAGAAATTCACCGTCAATCGCTCGCCGCATATCGATAAGAAAAGCCGCGAGCAATTCGAAATGCGCACGCATAAGCGCCTGCTCGACATCGTCGATCCGACGCCGCAGACCGTCGATGCGCTGATGAAGCTCGATCTCGCCGCCGGCGTCGACGTCGAGATCAAGCTCTAAGGCGTGGGGAAGAAGAAAATGCGTTCCGGGGTGCTTGCGCAAAAAGTCGGGATGATGCGGCTGTTCACCGAGACCGGCGAGCACGTGCCGGTGACGGTGCTGCGGCTCGGCAATTGCCAGGTCGTCGGTCACCGCACCAAGGAAAAGAACGGCTACGTCGCGCTGCAGCTCGGCGCCGGCGCACGCAAGGTGCAGAGCACCACCAAGGCCGATCGCGGCCACTTTGCCGTTGCCAAGGTCGAGCCCAAGCGCAAGCTCGCCGAGTTCCGCGTCGATGACGACGCGCTCATTCCGGTCGGCGCCGAAATTACCGCGGACCATTTCATCGTCGGACAATATGTCGATGTCACCGGTACTTCGACCGGTAAGGGCTGGGCCGGCGGCATGAAGCGGTGGAATTTCGCCGGCTTACGGGCGAGCCACGGCGTGTCGATCTCGCACCGCTCGATCGGCTCGACCGGCGGCCGGCAGGACCCCGGAAAGACGTTCAAGAACAAGAAGATGTCGGGCCATCTTGGCGTCGACCGGGTGACCACGCTCAATCTCAAGGTGCGGCAGACCGACGTTGCGCGCGGGCTGATCATGGTCGAAGGCGCCGTACCCGGCGTCAAAGGCGGCTGGATCACGGTGCGCGACGCAGTGAAGAGGAAACTGCCGGACGGCGTGCCAAAGCCCGGCAAGTTCAAGCTCGCCGACAATGCGGCCGTGGCTCCTGTCGCGGTTGGCCCAGCCGGGGAGGGTGCGTGACATGGAACTGCAAGTCACCACGCTCGACGGCAAGAAAGCTGGCTCGGTCACTTTATCCGATGCCATTTTCGGCCTCGAACCGCGCCCCGATCTGATCCATCGTTGCGTCGTGTGGCAACTGGCGAAGCGCCAGCGCGGCACTCATGAAGTGAAAAATCGCGCCGATATCGACCGCACCGGCAAGAAAATGTACCGGCAGAAGGGCACCGGCTCCGCCCGTCACGGCTCGGCGCGCGTCAATCTGTTTCGCGGCGGCGGCCGCTCGTTCGGCCCGCACACGCGCAGCCACGCCATCGGTCTGCCGAAGAAAGTTCGCGCGCTGGCCCTAAGGCACGCGCTTTCCGCCAAGGCCAAGGATGGCGGCATCATCGTAATCGAGGCGCTCGCCGTGAAGGAAGCCAAGACCAAGGCGTTGCGCGGCCATTTCGACAAGCTCGGCGTTGCCAATGCGCTGTTCGTCGACGGCGCCGAGGTCGCGGCGGAGGTGCGCACCGCGGCGCGCAATATTCCGAATATCGACGTGCTCCCGGTCGCCGGCATCAATGTCTACGACATCATGCGGCGGCGGAAGCTCGTTCTGACCCGTGCCGCCGTCGACGCATTGGAGGCGCGATTCAAATGACTACCACCGATCCGCGCCATTACGACGTCATCATCGCGCCGCTCATCACCGAGAAGGCGACCAACGCGTCCGAGTTCAACAAGGTCGTGTTCAAGGTCGCCATGACCGCGACTAAGCCGCAGATCAAGGAAGCGGTGGAGAAGCTGTTCGACGTCAAGGTCAAGAGCGTCAACACGCTGCGCCGCCGCGGCAAGTGGAAAATATTCAAGGGCCGCTACGGCCAGACCTCCGACACCAAGCGCGCGATCGTGACCCTCGAAGAGGGCCAGAAGATCGACGTCACCACGGGGCTGTAGGGAGCGCGCGATGGCACTGAGAACGTACAATCCGGTTACCCCGGGCCAGCGCCAGCTTGTTCTGGTCGATCGCGCCGGGCTGCATACCGGTAAGCCGGTCAAGGCGCTGACCGAAGGCAAAAACTCGAGCGGCGGCCGCAACAATAGCGGTTCGATCACAATTCGTTATCGCGGCGGCGGCCATAAGCAGGCCTATCGCAAGGTCGATTTTAAGCGCCGCAAGTTCGACATGCCGGCCAAGGTCGAGCGGCTCGAATACGATCCGAACCGCACCGGCTTCATCGCGCTGGTCAAATACGACGACGGCGAACTCGCCTATATCCTGGCGCCGCAGCGGCTCGCGGTCGGCGACAGCATCGTCGCGGGCGAGCATGTCGACGTTAAGCCTGGCAATGCCATGCCGATTGCCAATATTCCGGTCGGCACCATCGTCCATAATATCGAGCTGAAAATCGGCAAGGGCGGTCAGGTCGCGCGCTCGGCCGGCACCTATGCGCAGATCGTGGGCCGCGACGGCGAATACGTGATCCTGCGGCTGAATTCGGGCGAGCAGCGCCTGGTTCACGGCCGCTGTCTCGCCACCGTCGGCGCGGTTTCGAACCCGGACAATATGAACGTTTCGATCGGCAAGGCCGGCCGCACCCGGTGGATGGGACGGCGCGGCCATGTCCGCGGCGAGACTATGAACCCGGTCGACCATCCGCTCGGCGGCCGCACACGCGGCGGCCGGCATCCGGTCACGCCGTGGGGCAAGCCCACCAGAGGCAAGAAGACTCGCAAGAACAAGAGCACGGCGAAGTTCATCATGATGAGCCGCCACGCGCGCAAGAAGCAGAAGTAGGAGCGACTATGACGCGTTCGGTCTGGAAGGGTCCGTTTGTCGACGGTTATCTGCTGAAAAAGGCGGATGCCGCGCGCTCGTCCGGACGTCACGAAATGATCCGCATCTGGTCGCGGCGTTCGACCATCCTGCCGCAATTCGTCGGCCTGACATTCGGCGTCTATAACGGCCAGAAACACATCCCGGTGATCGTCACCGAGGAAATGGTCGGGCATAAATTCGGAGAATTCGCGCCGACCCGCTCGTTCTACGGCCACTCGTCGGATCGCAAAGCCAAGCGCGCCGCGGGGCCGGGCGCGCCGGGCGCTGCTCCCGCCGAAGGCGGCGGCGCAGCGGCGCCGGCTGCTGCGCCGGCGGGTGGCGCATCGTGAGGTCGGGAGAGGTTCGATGAGCAAGAAAAAGCGCGAACGCGCGCTCTCCGACAACGAGGCGAAGGCGGTCGCCCGCATGCTGCGGGTCAGCCCGCAGAAGCTGAACCTGTTGGCGCAGCTCATCCGCGGCAAGAAAGTGGCGACCGCGCTCGCCGACCTCGAATTTTCGCGCAAACGCATCGCCCGCGACGTGCGCAAGTGCCTGGAATCGGCGATCGCCAATGCGGAGAACAATCACGACCTCGACGTCGACGATCTCGTCGTGGTCGAGGCCCATGTCGGCAAGGCGATCGTGATCAAGCGGCATTCGCCGCGCGCGCGCGGTCGTGTCGGCGCGATTTTCAAGCCGTTCTCGCATCTCACCATCGTGGTGCGTGAGGTCGAGGCACAGGCGTAATCAGGAACGGCGAGGAGAGCACAATGGGTCAAAAGGTCAATCCGATCGGGCTTCGCCTCGGCATCAACCGCACCTGGGATTCGCGCTGGTATGCAGGCAAGGCGAGCTATGGCTCGCTGCTGCACGAGGACATGGAAATCCGTAAAGCCCTGATGGCCGAGCTCAAGCAGGCCGCGGTGTCCAAAATCGTGATCGAGCGGCCGCACAAAAAGTGCCGCGTCACTATCCACTCCGCGCGGCCGGGCGTCGTCATCGGTAAGAAGGGTGCCGATATCGAGAAATTGCGCAGGAAGGTCGCCGAGCTCACCGACAGCGACGTCGTGATCAACATCATCGAGATTCGCAAGCCCGAGCTCGACGCTCAGTTGGTCGCCGAATCGATCGCCCAGCAGCTCGAGCGCCGCGTCGCCTTTCGCCGCGCGATGAAGCGCGCTGTGCAATCGGCGATGCGGCTCGGTGCCGGCGGCATTCGCATCAATTGCTCGGGTCGGCTTGGCGGCGCGGAAATCGCGCGCATGGAATGGTATCGCGAGGGTCGCGTGCCGCTGCACACGCTGCGCGCGGACGTCGATTACGGCGTTGCCACCGCGTTCACCACTTACGGTACCTGTGGCGTGAAAGTGTGGATCTTCAAGGGCGAGATCATGGAGCACGACCCCATGGCGCAGGACAAGAAGATGGCCGAGGGCGAAGCCGGCCGGCCGCGGCGCGACGCGGCGTGAACGAGCGAATGGGAATCGAGGCGTAAGCCATGCTGCAACCGATGCGAACGAAATTCCGGAAGGCGCACAAGGGCCGCATTCACGGCTTGGCCACGAGTGCCGCCACCTTTGCGTTCGGCCAGTACGGCTTGAAGGCGACCGAGCCCGATCGGGTCACCGCGCGGCAGATCGAGGCCGCGCGCCGGGCGCTGACGCGCCACATGAAACGCTCCGGGCGCGTCTGGATCCGGCTGTTCCCCGACGTGCCGGTGTCGAAGAAGCCGCTCGAAGTACGCATGGGATCGGGCAAGGGCACGCCGGAACTGTGGGTGGCGCGGGTCAAGCCCGGACGCATTCTGTTTGAGATCGACGGCGTGACCATCGAGGTCGCCAAGGAGGCGCTGGCGCTTGCCGCCGCCAAATTGCCGATCAAGACCCGTTTCGTCGAACGGATCAGCGAGTAGGCGCGTGACATGAAACCGGCCGACATCAGAGCGATGACGATCGATCAGATCGACGACGAGGTGCTCAAGCTTAAGAAGGAGCACTTCAATCTGCGTTTCCAGCGCGCGAGCGGGCAATTGGAAAATACCGCGCGCGTGCGCGAAGTGCGGCGCGACATCGCGCGGTTGAAGACCATTGCGCGCGGCAAGCGTCCCGCGGCGGCGAAGAGTTAAGAGGAACAAAATGCCAAAGCGTACCCTGCAGGGCGTCGTGGTGAGCGACAAACAGGCCAAGACGGTGGTGGTGAAGGTCGAACGTCGCTTTACCCATCCCATGTTCAAAAAGACGATTCGCCGCTCGAAAAAGTACTACGCGCACGACGAGAACAATGAGTTCAAGGTCGGCGACATGGTGTGGATCGAAGAGCATCGCCCGATTTCAAAGCTCAAGCGTTGGGCGGTGGTCCGGGGCGAGAAGAAGAAGGCTTCGTAAGCGTGATGCGACCGGAATTGAACGAGTGGGGTAACCCATGATCCAGATGCAAACCAATCTCGACGTGGCGGACAATTCCGGCGCGCGCCGCGTCATGTGCATCAAGGTGCTGGGCGGCTCCAAGCGGAAATACGCCACCATCGGCGACGTCATCGTCGTCTCGGTGAAGGAGGCGATCCCGCGCGGCCGCGTCAAGAAGGGCGACGTGATGAAGGCGGTGATCGTGCGCATCTCCAAGGACATCAAGCGCGCCGACGGTTCGATCATCCGCTTCGATCGCAACGCCGCGGTGCTGATCACCCCGCAGATGGAGCCGGTCGGCACCCGCATTTTCGGACCCGTCCCGCGCGAGTTGCGGGCGAAGAACCACATGAAAATCATCTCGCTTGCGCCGGAGGTGCTGTGATGGCGGCGCGCATCAAAAAGGGCGACAACGTGATCGTCATCGCCGGCCGCGACAAGGGGCGTACCGGCGAGGTCATTGCAATGCACCGCGACGACGGGCGCGTGCTGGTGCGCGGCGTCAATATCGTCAAGCGGCACCAGCGCCAGAGCGCCTCGCAGGAGGGCGGCATCATCTCCAAGGAAGCGTCGATTCACCTGTCGAACGTCGCGCTCGCCGATCCCAAGGACGGCAAGCCGACGCGCGTCGGGTTCAAATTCGTCGGTAAAGGCGAGGAGCGCAAGAAAGTGCGGTTCGCCAAGCGTTCGGGAGTCGAGATCGATGGCTGATACGGACGAAAAGCAAGCGAAAAGGCCCGACAAAGCCCAACGGCCGCCGACACCCGAGCAAGCCGCCAGAGCCGAGAAGGACGACAAGAAGGCCGCCAAGCAGGCGCGCGCCGACAAGGCCGCCGCGGAGGGCAAGGCTGGCAAGGCTGGCAAGCCGGCGGTGCCGCGCGAGCCCGAGCCGCGCGTGCCGGCGCGCCTGAAAGTACAGTTCGAGGAGACGATCCGCAGCAAGATCGCCGAGCAGTTCGGCTACAAGAACCGCTTCCAAGTGCCGACGCTCGACAAGATCGTCATCAATATGGGCATCGGCGAAGGCGTCGCCGACAAGAAGAAGGTCGACGGCGCCGCCGCCGATCTCGGACTGATCGCCGGACAGAAGGCCGTCGTCACCAAGGCGCGCAAGTCGATCGCGACCTACAAGCTGCGCACCGGCCAGGCGATCGGCTGCAAGGTGACGCTGCGCAAGGCGCGCATGTACGAGTTTCTCGACCGGCTGATCAATATCGCGCTGCCGCGCGTGCGCGACTTCCGCGGCCTCAATCCGAAGAGTTTCGACGGCCGCGGCAACTACACGCTCGGCATCAAGGAACACATCGTGTTCCCGGAGATCGACTACGACAAGGCGACCGACATTTGGGGCATGGACATCACGGTCTGCACCACCGCGCGCAATGACGAAGAGGCGCGCGCCTTGTTGACGGCGTTCAATTTTCCGTTCCGGCAGTGAGGACCGAAGCGACCTCAAACGCGGGACATCAGGAGCACTAGATGGCGAAGAAGAGTTCGATCGAAAAGAACAACCGGCGCCGCCGGATGTCGAAGAAATATTCCGGCCGCCGCGCGCGGCTCAAAGCGATCGCGCGCGACAAGTCGAAACCGGTGGAGGAGCGCTTTGCCGCAACGCTGAAGCTCGCCGAAATGCCGCGCAATTCGTCCGCCACCCGCATCCGCAACCGCTGTGAATTGACGGGCCGGCCGCGCGGTTACTATCGCAAGCATAAATTGTCGCGCATCGCGCTGCGGGAGCTCGGCTCGAAGGGGCTGATCCCCGGCCTGGTGAAGTCGAGCTGGTAGGAGGAGCGCACGATGGCCATGAACGATCCGCTCGGCGATCTCCTGTCCCGCATCCGCAATGCGCAGATGCGCAACAAGTCGAAAGTCAGCTCGCCGAATTCGAGGCTGCGCGAAAGCGTGCTCGAAGTGCTCAAGTCCGAAGGCTATATCCGCGGCTACGCCGTGGTCGAGAAAGACGGTCGCACCGAGATCGAGATCGAGCTGAAATATTTCGACGGCGAGCCGGTGATCCGCGAAATCGAGCGGGTGTCGAAGCCCGGCCGCCGCGTCTATACCTCGGTCAAGAACATGCCGCGCATCAATAACGGGCTCGGCGTGACGATCGTTTCGACCCCGAAAGGCGTCATGGCCGACCATGACGCCCGCGACGCCAATGTCGGCGGCGAAATCCTCTGCACGGTGTTCTAATGTCCCGTATCGGTAAGAGAGCAATCGCGGTGCCGTCCGGAATCACCGCCAATGTCGAGGGCCAGACCGTGAAGGTGAAGGGCCCGAAGGGCGCGCTGTCGGTCGCCGTGCACGACGACGTTGCGGTCAAGATCGAGGGCGGCCAGATCAAGGTCGAGCCGCGCGCCGAGACCAAGCGCGCGCGCGCCCAGTGGGGCACGTCGCGCACGCTCATCGCCAATCTTATTTCCGGCGTCACCAAGGGCTTCGAGCAGCGGCTCGAAATCAATGGCGTCGGCTATCGCGCGGCGGTGCAGGGCAAGAATCTGCAGATCGCTCTCGGCTACAGCCACGACATCGTCTATCCGATCCCCGAAGGCATCACGATCGCGACGCCCCGGCCGGTCGAAATCGTCATTACCGGCAGCGACCGGCAAAAAGTCGGGCAGGTCGCCGCCGAAATCCGCGAGTATCGGCCGCCGGAGCCGTACAAAGGCAAAGGCATCAAATATGCCGACGAACGCATCTTCCGTAAGGAAGGCAAGAAGAAGTAAGGCAGGCGCGCAATGACCAAGCTCAGCGACAGATTCATGCGGCGGCAGGGCCGCGTGCGCGGCGCCTTGCGGCACGCCGCGGGCGAACGCAAGCGGCTGTCGGTGTACCGCTCGTCCAAGCACATTTATGCGCAGGTGATCGACGACGATCAGGGCGTCACGCTGGCTTCGGCCTCGTCGATCGAGGAGACCGCGCGCGAGGGCCTGAAAACCGGCGCCAGCGTCGATGCGGCGAAGGCGGTCGGCAAGCTCATCGCCGAGCGCGCCAAGGAAAAAGGCATCAAGGACGTCGTGTTCGACCGCGGCGGCTATCTCTATCACGGCCGGGTCAAAGCCCTAGCCGAAGCCGCCCGCGAGGGCGGGCTTAATTTCTAAAGATCAGCAAACGAGTTCGAGCGATAAAGGCGCACAAATATGGCACGTGAACCCCGCGAGCGAAGAAACGAAGAGCGCGACAGCGAGTTCGTCGACAAGCTCGTGCATATCAACCGCGTCGCCAAGGTGGTGAAGGGCGGCCGGCGTTTCGGCTTCGCCGCGCTGGTCGTCGTCGGCGATCAAAAGGGTCGGGTCGGCTTCGGCCACGGCAAGGCGCGCGAAGTGCCGGAGGCGATCCGCAAGGCGACCGATGCCGCCAAGCGCGCGCTCACGCGAGTGCCGCTGCGCGAAGGCCGCACGCTGCATCATGACGTCGCCGGCCGCCACGGCGCCGGCCGGGTCTATCTGCGCGCCGCGCCGCCCGGCACCGGCATCATCGCCGGCGGTCCGATGCGCGCGGTGTTCGAGACGCTCGGCATGCAGGACGTGGTGGCGAAGTCGATCGGCACGTCCAATCCTTATAACGTCGTGCGCGCCACGTTCGACGCGCTCAAGCACCAGGATTCGCCGCGCTCGGTAGCCGCGCGCCGTAACGTCAAGGTTTCGACGCTGCAAGCGCGTCGCCGCGACGTCGATGCCGAAGCGCCGGCGGATTGAGCGCGGAGCCCGTCATGAACGCCGACAAGAAATCCGGCAAGATCGTCAAAGTCCGGCAAACCGGCAGCCCGTCGCGCCGGCACCACGGCCAGCGCGAGACGCTGGTCGGATTGAGGCTCAACAAGATCGGGCGGGTCGCGGAACTTCTCGATACGCCGGCGACCCGCGGCATGATCGCGAAGGTCGCCCATCTGGTCGAAGTGGTGGAGAAATAGCCATGGACCTTCACGAACTCGCCGGCCGTCCCGGCGCGCGCAAGGTGCGCAAGCGCATCGGTCGCGGCATCGGCTCGGGCAAAGGCAAGACCGGGGGTCGCGGCGGCAAGGGCCAGACCGCGCGCTCCGGCGTGCGCATCAAAGGTTTCGAGGGCGGCCAGATGCCGCTGCATCGCCGTCTGCCCAAGCGCGGGTTCAAGAACACGATGTTCGCCCGCAAGCTCAACGAGGTGAATCTCGGGCGCATCCAGGCGGCAATCGATGCCGGTACTCTCGACGCCGCGGGCAAGATCGACGCCGCGGCTTTGGTGAAGGCCGGCGTGCTGCGCCGGGCCAAGGATGGCGTGCGGCTTCTCGGCTCCGGCGAAATCAAGGCGAAAATCGCGGTTGCCGTCTATGGTGCCTCGAAATCGGCGGTCGCCGCGGTGGAAAAGGCCGGCGGTACGGTCGAAATCCTCGCACCCAAGGCGGAGGCGAGCGAGCAGGCGGCCTGACGACTATATGGGCCATCCCTATATAGGCAGGGGCGCATACGGAGCATTGGTGGATGGTCTCTGCAGCAGAACAACTGGCGGCCAATCTTAATTTCTCGGCGCTTGCCAAAGCCGAAGAGCTGAAGAAGCGCATCTGGTTCACGCTCGGCGCGCTGTTGGTCTACCGGCTCGGCACCTACATCCCGCTGCCCGGCATCGATCCGAATGCCTGGGACCAGATCTTCCAGTCGCAGCAAGGCGGCATTCTGGGCATGTTCAATATGTTCGCCGGCGGCGGCATCCACCGCATGGCGATCTTCGCACTCAATATCATGCCCTATATCTCGGCGTCGATCATCATCCAGTTGATGACGACCGTGTCGCCCACCCTCGAACAGCTCAAGAAGGAGGGCGAGGCCGGCCGCAAGATGATCAACCAGTACACCCGTTATCTGACGGTGGTGCTGGCGGCGTTCCAGGCCTACGGCATTTCCGTGGGCCTCGAAGGCGCAAGCCACGTGGTCAGCGATCCCGGCCTGTTCTTTCGCATCTCGACGGTGATCACGCTCTCCGGCGGCACGATTTTCCTGATGTGGCTCGGCGAGCAGATTACTCAGCGCGGCATCGGCAACGGCACTTCGCTCATCATCATGTCGGGCATCGTCGCGCAATTGCCGTCGGCCATTGCCGGCACCCTCGAACTCGGCCGCCAGGGGGCGCTGTCGACCGGGCTCATTCTCATCGTCATCCTGATGGTGATCGCGGTCATCACCTTCATCGTCTTCATGGAGCGGGCCCAACGCCGGCTCCTGATCCAGTATCCCAAGCGCCAGGTCGGCAATCGCATGTTCGAGGGTCAGTCCTCGCATCTGCCGCTCAAGCTCAACACGTCCGGCGTCATCCCGCCGATCTTCGCCTCGTCGCTATTGTTGTTGCCGACGACCGTGGCCAACTTCACGGCCGGGCAGGGGCCTGGATGGCTGACCGTCATCACGACGCAACTGGCGCACGGCCGGCCGCTGTTCCTCATTCTTTATGTCGGACTGATCGTTTTCTTCGCATTTTTCTATACGGCGATCGTATTCAATCCGACGGAGACCGCGGACAACCTGAAAAAGCACGGCGGCTTCATCCCAGGCATCCGGCCCGGGGAGCGCACGGCCGAATATATCGATTACGTCCTGTCGCGAATCACGGTAATTGGCGCGGCTTATCTTGCCGTTGTTTGCCTGTTTCCGGAGATATTGATCTCCTACGCGGCGGTGCCATTCTATTTCGGCGGCACATCGCTCTTGATCGTCGTCAGTGTGACCATGGATACTGTGGCGCAAGTCCAAGGCTATCTGCTGGCTCACCAGTATGAAGGCCTGATAAAAAGATCGAAATTGAGGGGGCGCCGTAGATGAGATTGATCCTGCTCGGCCCGCCGGGGGCTGGCAAGGGGACGCAGGCCCTGCGCCTCGTCGGCAAATACGGAATAGTACAGCTCTCGACCGGGGATATGCTGCGGGCCGCCGTAAAGGCCGGCACGCCGGTCGGCCGTCAGACGCAGGAGATCATGGCGCGCGGCGGCTTGGTCGCGGACAACGTCGTGATCGGCATCGTCGGCCAACGCATCGAAGCGCCGGACGCTCGCAAGGGTTTTATTCTCGATGGCTTCCCGCGCACCGTGCCCCAAGCTGTGGCGTTTGACCGCTTGCTGGAGACCAAAGGGCTCGGGCTCGATGCCGTGATCGAGCTGCGCGTCGACGAGGAGGCCCTGATGCGGCGCATCGAAAGCCGAATCGCCGAGATGAAGGCGCGGGGCGAGACGCTGCGGGAGGACGACAATCCCGAAGTGCTGCATAACCGGCTGCGGGCCTACCGCCAACAAACCGCCCCGTTGATCGCCTATTACCGGCAAAAGGGCGTGCTGCGGACGGTTAACGGCATGGCGCCCATTTCGGATGTGACGGCCGCCATCGATAAACTGCTGCCGGCGGATCAGCCGTCGGGCGGGTCTGCCGCTGGCAAAAAAAAAAGCGAAGAGCTCAACCACTGAAATCGCGGCCCCTTAGGCGGCCGAGGGCAACCATAGTAGGAAAAAAGTCCGCAAGCGGCGCGACTGCGCCGGGCAGAAAGCCGGCCAAAGCCAAGGCAATGCTGCACAGGCCCAAGCGCGGCCCAAGCCGCCGCCACCACTGAGCAAGTTTATACAAGAATCCGCTAGCCGAGGTTGACGAAAGCGCTTGGAATCCATTAATAAGCTTGGAATATCCAGGCGGAGATTTAACAGCGATGCCAGGCCGGAGCGGCAGGCAGCGCTGGCTTTTTACGTTCGTGGCCTTCTCGGGTGACATTGATGGAGAGCGGCCGAGCGCTACGGGTCGTCCGTGGCCGAGCCGCCGTACTAAGTAACTGACTTTAAGTAACTTACTTGAGGAGTAACTGACTTGGCTCGAATCGCTGGCGTCAACCTGCCGACCAACAAGCGCATCGTAATTGCGCTGCAGTACATCTATGGCATTGGCGGCGCCAAGGCTCATGAAATCCTCGGCAAAGTGTCGATCCCGGAATCGCGCCGGGTGTCGCAATTGACCGACCAGGAAGTGCTGCAACTGCGCGAAATGATCGACCGCGACTACATCGTCGAGGGCGACCTGCGGCGTGAAGTCGCCATGAACATCAAGCGGCTGATGGATCTTGGTTGCTATCGCGGTCTGCGCCACCGCCGCAGTCTGCCGGTCCGCGGCCAGCGCACGCATACCAATGCCCGGACCCGCAAGGGCCCGGCCAAGGCGATCGCCGGCAAGAAGAAATAGCGCGTGAAGCAGGGCTAAGTGACGGCAGCGGAGCCGCCGGCTCCGGGCCGTGAAAGGGTTCAGAATGGGTAAGGAAGCCACGCGCGTTCGCAAACGCGAACGCAAGAACATCGCTTCGGGCGTCGCGCATGTGAACGCGACGTTCAACAATACCATGATCACGATCACCGACGTGCAAGGCAACACTATTGCCTGGTCGACGGCGGGTACGATGGGTTTCAAGGGCTCGCGCAAATCGACGCCTTACGCGGCGCAGGTCGCCGCCGAGGACGCCGCCAAGAAGGCGCAAGAGCACGGCATGCGTACGCTGGAAGTCGAGGTCGCCGGTCCCGGCTCGGGGCGAGAGTCGGCGCTGCGCTCGTTGCAGGCGGCGGGCTTCACCATCACCTCGATCCGCGACGTAACGCCGATCCCGCACAATGGCTGCCGCCCGCGCAAGCGGCGGCGCGTATAGGACATCCGGCCGATGGAACAAATGGAACATCTGCCGCCGCTTGAGCAGCAAACCAATTTTGGCCCCGCGGAGCGGAGTGGGGCGCGCGAGACGTTGGCGCCGCGCAACGCGATGGGTGATAACGTGACGATCCAGAAGAATTGGCAGGAACTGATCAGACCCAACAAACTGCAGGTCAGCGCCGGTACCGATACGCGCCGTTCGGCGACGGTGGTCGCCGAGCCGCTCGAACGCGGCTTCGGCGTGACACTCGGTAATGCGCTGCGGCGTATTCTGCTGTCCTCGCTGCAAGGCGCCGCGGTCCAGTCGGTGCATATCGACGGCGTGCTGCACGAATTTTCCTCGATTGCCGGTGTGCGCGAGGACGTGACCGACATCGTGCTCAACATCAAAGACATCGCCATCAAGATGCAGGGCGACGGACCCAAGCGCATGGTGGTGAAGAAGCAGGGACCCGGAACGGTCACCGCCAGCGACATCCAGACGGTCGGCGACGTCGTCGTGCTCAACCCCGACCTTGTCCTGTGCACGCTCGACGAAGGCGCCGAGATCCGCATGGAATTCACGGTGAACACCGGCAAGGGCTACGTGCCATCGGAGCGTAACCGTCCGGAGGACGCGCCGATCGGGCTCATTCCGGTCGACAGCCTCTATTCGCCGGTGCGCAAGGTCTCCTACAAGGTCGAGAACACGCGCGAAGGGCAGATCCTCGATTACGACAAGCTGACGCTGTCGATCGAAACCAACGGCGCGGTGAGCCCCGAAGACGCGCTCGCCTATGCCGCGCGCATCCTGCAGGATCAGCTCAACGTGTTCGTCAACTTCGAGGAGCCCAAGCGCGAGACCGCGCACGAGGCGATCCCCGATCTCGCCTTCAATCCGGCGTTCCTCAAGAAGGTCGACGAGCTCGAACTCTCGGTGCGTTCGGCCAACTGCCTGAAGAACGACAACATCGTCTATATCGGCGACCTGGTGCAGAAGACCGAAGCCGAGATGCTGCGCACGCCGAATTTCGGCAGAAAATCGCTCAACGAGATCAAGGAAGTCTTGGTGCAGATGGGGCTGCATCTCGGCATGGAAGTGCCGGGCTGGCCGCCGGAAAACATCGAGGAACTGGCCAAGCGGTTTGAGGATCATTACTGAGCAGGGGACGGTAATCAGAAGTCAGTAATCAGTTCTTTTCTGATTACTGACTGCTGAACACTGGTATCTGGAATGCGTCACGCCAAGACACACCGCAAATTCAATCGTCGCTCGGATCATCGCAAGTCGATGCTGGCGAATCTCGCCGCCTCGCTGATTAAGCACGAGCAGATCGTCACGACGCTGCCGAAGGCAAAGGATTTGCGCCCGGTCGTCGAGAAGTTGGTCACGCTCGGCAAGCGCGGCGGGCTTCATGCCCGCCGCCAGGCGATCGCGCAAATGCGCGACCTCGCCATGGTCAAGAAACTGTTTGACGTGATCGGCCCGCGCTACAAGGAGCGCAATGGCGGCTACACCCGCGTCATGAAGGCCGGCTACCGTTACGGCAATTCCGCACCGGTTGCGGTTATCGAATTTGTCGACCGCGATGTTGATGCGAAGGGGCTCGATTCCGGACCGGTCCAGGAACGCCGAGCCGAAGCGGAAGCACCCGCGCCGGCGTAGAGCAGGATCGCGGAAACTGGTGGCCGGTTTTCGGATAAGATCATGCTCAAATAAAATGCTGGCCTGCGAGCACGAGGGGCGACATCGTCGGCCTTCTGCGGCCTCGGTCGGATGCCTATATCCGAGCGCATGGAATTGGGGTTTTTCATGCCGCGTTTGCATCTTTTGGCCATTCCGGCCCTTGCCGCTGTCCTGCTCGCAATTTCGGTGGAGGGCGCCGACGCGCAAGAGCGTGCGGTCCCGATTTCGCCGGCCCAGCTGCAGCTGTCCTTCGCGCCGATCGTTAAGCGCGTGGCGCCGGCGGTGGTGAACGTCTACGCCGCGCGCGTCGTCGAAAACAGCAATCCGTTTCTGGCCGACCCGTTTTTCCGCCAGTTCTTCGGCGTGGTGCCGCGCCAGCAGGTCGAGCGCTCGCTCGGTTCCGGCGTCATCGTCGATCCGTCCGGCCTCGTCGTCACCAACTATCATGTCATCGAAGGCGCCAGCGAGGTGAAGGTCGCGTTGTCCGACAAGCGCGAATTCGCCGCCGATATCGTACTCAAGGACCAGCGCAGCGATCTTGCCGTGTTGCGCATCAAGGGCGCCAAGGAGCGCTTCCCCACGCTCGAATTCGCCAATTCCGACGATCTGCAAGTGGGCGACGTGGTGCTCGCGATCGGCGACCCGTTTGGCGTCGGCCAGACCGTGACGCACGGCATTGTCTCGGCGGTGGCGCGTACCGACGTCGGCATCAGCGACTACCAGTTCTTCATCCAGACCGACGCCGCGATCAATCCCGGCAATTCCGGCGGTCCGCTGGTCGATATGAACGGCCGCATGGTCGGGTTGAATTCGGCGATCTATTCGCGCTCCGGCGGATCGCAGGGCATCGGCTTCGCCATCCCGGCGAATATGGTTCGCGTGGTGGTGGCTTCCGCGGAGGGCGGCAGCGGGGCGGTCAAGCGGCCTTGGCTCGGCGCCAGGCTTCAGGAAGTGACGCCGGACATCGCCGACAGTCTCGGTCTGCAACGGCCGAGCGGCGCGCTGGTGGCGAGCGTCGTCGCCGACAGCCCGGCAGCGCGAGCCGGGATCAAGACCGGCGACGTGATCGTCAGTGTCGACGGTACCGCGGTCGACGATCCGACGGCATTCAATTATCGCTTCGCCACCAAGCCGCTCGGCGGCAGCGCGCAGATCGGCGTCATCCGGCAGGGCCACGCCATTGTCGTGCCGGTCGCCTTGCAGAGCCTGCCCGATACGCCGCGCGAAGAGGTCGAAATCCGCGCGCAATCGCCGTTCCGCGGCGCCACGGTGGCAAATCTTTCGCCGGCTTTGGCCGATGAAATGCGCCTCGATCCGAACGCCCAAGGGGTGGTCATCACCGACGTCGCCGATGGTTCGGCGGCGCAGTCGATCGGCTTCCAAAAGGGCGACATCATCGTTGCCGTCAACAATCAGAAGATCGCAAAGCCAGCCGATCTCGAGCGCATCGCCGGCGCCGGCAGCCGGCAATGGCGCATCACGCTCATGCGCGGCGGGCAGCAGATCTCCGTCATGTTTTCCGGATGAGCTCGCGCCCCAAGCAAAAAGGACCTAGCCTGTTCACCGCCGCAGGCCTTGAGCATGATGCGCCGCGGCCGCTCGCCGATAAGCTACGCCCCGACCAGTTGGGCGACGTGGTGGGGCAGGATCATCTGCTCGGCCCCGACGGCGCGCTCACCCGAATGCTCGACACGCGCTCGCTCGGTTCCCTGATCTTTTGGGGGGCGCCCGGCACCGGCAAGACCACGGTGGCTCGCCTTCTTGCCCATGCCACCGAACTGTATTTCGAGCAGATCTCGGCGATTTTCTCGGGCGTTGCCGACTTGAAGAAAGTGTTCGACGCCGCGCGGCTACGCCGCGAGACCGGGCAGGGCACTTTGCTCTTCGTCGATGAGATTCATCGCTTCAATCGCGCGCAGCAGGACTCCTTTCTGCCGGTGATGGAGGACGGCACCATTGTGCTGGTCGGCGCAACCACTGAAAACCCCTCCTTCGAGCTGATCGCGCCGCTGTTGTCGCGCGCCCGCGTTCTGGTGTTCAAGCCGCTCGACGCCGAGGCGATCGAGAAGCTGCTCGCCCGCGCCGAGGCGATCGAGGGCAAAAAACTGCCGCTCGATGAAGACGCGCGCGCTTCGTTGATCCGCATGGCCGACGGCGACGGCCGCGCGGCGCTGACGCTTGTCGAAGAAGTCTGGCGGGCGGCGCGCCAGAGCGAGACCTTCGATGCCGCGGGCTTGCAAGAGGTGGTGCAGCGCCGCGCGCCGATCTACGACAAGAAACAGGACGGCCACTACAATCTGATCAGCGCGCTGCATAAATCGGTGCGAGGCTCCGATGCCGACGCGGCGCTCTATTATCTCTGCCGTATGCTCGATGCCGGCGAGGACCCGCTCTATCTGGCGCGACGCGTGGTGCGCATGGCGGTCGAGGATATCGGGCTTGCCGATCCGCAGGCGCTGATCGTCGCCAATGCCGCCAAGGACGCCTACGATTTTCTTGGGTCACCCGAAGGCGAGCTCGCTATCGCCGAAGCCGTGATTTATGTCGCGACCGCGCCGAAATCGAACGCGACCTACGTCGCGTTCGGCGAGGCCATGCGCACGGCGAAGGAGGCCGGTTCGCTGTTACCGCCCAAACACATCCTCAATGCGCCGACGAAATTGATGAAAACCGAGGGCTACGGCTCGGGCTACGAGTACGACCACGATACGGCGGAAGCGTTTTCCGGCCAGGATTACTTCCCGGATGCACTCGGCCGCCGGCAGTTCTACGATCCGCCGGAGCGCGGCTTTGAGCGCGAGATCAGGAAGCGGCTGGACTATTGGGCCAAGCTGCGGCGTGAGCGGAGCGGCACTTGAGGGGCAGCCGCGGACCACGGCAGCCGGGCGGCGGCAAACAAATGGCCGGGCCAAGGCACCGACATCGCCATTTTGCTTCCGGTCACCCTGAGGTGCCAGCGCAGCGAGCCACCAAGTCGGCTGCCGCCGATTTGGCAGTTCGAAATCCGAAATCGGGTAAACCCGATTTCGGGCGGGGCAACGGCCCGGGCCGGGCGGCATCCTTCCAGGCGCGCCGGAACTTGTCATCGGGCCGGCCGGAGGCCGGACCCGTTGGGCGTGCACCTCAGGATGACCGGAAGCAAAGAGCGGTGGCTCCCGTTTTGATGCCGACCGGCGTTCAAAACGTCAGTGTGTCCGCCGACGAAGCCGGCATGCGGGTCGATCGTTTCCTCGAAGCGCGGTTTCCAGGGTTGAGCTTCTCCCACATCCAGCGCGTCATCCGCAAAGGCGAGGTGCGGGTCAACGGCAAACGCACGCAGCCGAAAACCCGCCTTGAGGCGGGTCAGACCATGCGCATTCCGCCGCTTCGCCTCGATGCGCCGAAGCCGCGCGCGCCGGGCAATGCGGGCGACGACAAGACGCGCGAGTTCCTTAAGTCGATCACGTTGTACGAAGACGCCGATGTCTTGGTGCTCAACAAGCCGATCGGGCTTGCGGTCCAGGGCGGCTCCGGCACCACGCGCCACCTCGACGGTATGCTGGACGTGATGCGCGATGCCCACGGCCAGCGGCCGCGGCTGGTGCACCGGCTCGACAAGGACACTGCCGGGTGCCTGCTGGTCGCCAAGACGCGGTTTGCGGCGGCGGCGCTGGCCAAAACCTTCCGCTCGCGCTCAGCGCGCAAAGTCTATTGGGCGCTAGTCGCCGGCGTGCCGAAGGTGCAGCAAGGCCGCATCTCGACCTTTCTCGCCAAGGAGGAGCGTGAGGACGAATCCATCATGCGCATCGCTCGCCACGGCGAGAAGGGCGCGAGCCATGCCGTGACCTATTACGCGGTGGTGGAAACCTCCGGGCCGCTCTTGGCCTGGCTCTCGCTCAAGCCAGTGACCGGCCGCACCCACCAGCTGCGCGCGCATATGGCCCATATCGGTCATCCGATCGTCGGCGACCCGAAATATTTTTCGCTCGAAAATTGGCAGCTGCCCGGCGGCATGCAGAACAAGCTGCATCTGCTGGCCCGCCGCATCGCGGTGCCGCATCCGCGCGGCGGCACGATCGACGTCACCGCGCCGCTGCCGTCGCATATGCAGCAGTCGTGGAATCTGCTTGGGCTCGACGCCAAGCGCTACGATCCGATCGAGGAGGCCCCCGTCGAGTGATGCCCGGCAGGAACAACGCGCATTGCGCGGGGTTTATCTCGATGACCCTGCCTTCGGCCAGACGAGGCGCGCATGGGTATTCGATATAACCTGATATGCGGGCTTGCGCTTGCCCTCAACGTCGGTGCGGTTGCGCAGGCGCGCGATTTCGAGATGGGCGGCGACGCCGATAATGCCTACTCGATCATGGCGCCGGAGCGCGGCGCCGCACCGCGTCACCGTGGAAAAGTGTCCGTCAAAAAGCGGCACGTGACGGTGCCGCATCCGCAGGCGCTCACAAAGAAATATCCGCACGGCAATCCATCCGTCGTCCGCAGCTCGTCCGGTTCGGTGCTGCCGACGCCGTTGCCGCGGACCGAACTTATTCGGCCGGAAGGCGGCAGCAGGCTGACGCTGCCGGCACTGCCGCAGCAATCAGGGCCGTCCGTGGTGCCCGGGGTGGCAAACCCGGTGCCCAATCTGCCGCACGGCACCGAGACATTTCAGGACCGCGCCTCGCGCTGCGCCTTTCAGTCCGGGCTCTATAACGTGCCCGGCACCGCACGCAGCCAATACATGGGCGGCTGTGTGCAGTGACTTGTGATCCGCTTCGCGGTTTATGATACGAGCTATGCGGATCAGGTCGTGGCACGATGAGTCCATCGTTCAAGCCGAAAACCATTTATGTCATCTACATCGCCGCCACGCCCGAAAAGGTGTGGCAGGCGCTCACATCGTCGGAATTCACCCGGAAATATTTCTGGGAGCGGACGATCGAAGTTGAGCCGAAACGCGGCGGCGCGTTCAAGCTCCGCCTGCCGGACGGCAGCGTCAATGTGCACGGCGAGGTTCTGGAATACGATCCGCCGCGCAGGCTTTCGGTAACCTGGCAGGTTGCCTGGCCCGAAGATTTCCGCAAGCTCCCCGCATGCCGCGTCACCTACGAAATCGCGCCGGCCGGCGACGCGGTACGCCTCACCATGACGGAATCCCATTCGTGGGAGATACCCGACGCGATCCTCTCCGGCGGCCGCACGGGCTGGCCGGCGATCTTATCCGCGCTGAAGAGTCTCCTTGAAACCGGCAAGGTGCCGGCGATCAAAATGGAGCCGCCAAAGGAAATGATCGAGGCGATCAGGAATCTTAAAGCCTGAAGACCGGATGCCGATCAACGCAGGCCGGCGTTGATCTTATCCAGCGCCGCCGAGCCTGGACACAAATCCTTCTCGCCCAGCGCGTTGAGCGGCGCCTCGACCGTATTGAGATGGCCGTGCAGGTCCGCGGCTTCGTCCTCGACATAGAGCAGCCCGGTGACGATCTGCCCCTTTGAGGCATGGTGCTGGATGAAGGTCATGGCGGCCAGCCGGTCGTGCACGTCGTATTCGGAATTCAATTTTCGTAACGCGATCGTCGTGCCGTCGTGCTGCTCGACCAGTTCGACTGTGCCCGGAGCGTAGTCGACGTGGATCGGCGCGCGGCCGGTCATGACGTCGAGGAAATTGACCGCCTCGTTGTGCTCGCGCACGTAATCGAAGCTCTTGGTCGAGCCGGCGTGGTTGTTGAACGCGACACACGGCGAAATCACGTCGATGAAGGCTGCGCCTTCGTGTTCGATCGCCGCCTTGATGATCGGCACCAGCTGCTTCTTGTCGCCGGAGAACGAGCGCGCGACAAAGCTGGCGCCGAGCTGCAACGCAAGCCCGACCATATCGATGGCGCTGTCGGTATTGGTGACGCCGCGCTTCGATTTCGAGCCGCGGTCGGCAGTGGCCGAGAACTGGCCCTTGGTCAAGCCATAAACGCCATTGTTCTCAACGATATAGACCATGTTGACGCCGCGGCGCATGCAATGGGCGAATTGGCCGAGTCCGATCGAGGCGGAGTCGCCGTCGCCCGATACGCCAAGATAGATCAAGTCGCGGTTGGCGAGGTTGGCGCCCGTGAGCACCGATGGCATGCGGCCATGTACCGAGTTAAAACCGTGCGAGTTGCCGAGAAAGTAGTCCGGCGTCTTCGACGAGCAGCCGATGCCGGAAATCTTCGCCACCCGGTGCGGTTCGATCGACAGTTCGAAGCAGGCCTCGATGATCGCCGCCGTGATCGAATCGTGGCCGCAGCCGGCGCACAAAGTCGATATCTTGCCCTCGTAATCGCGGTGGGTGTAGCCCAGCGCGTTCTTCGGCAGTTCCGGATGATGAAATTTCGGCTTGACGACGTAAGTCATGAAATCACCTGTGGCACGAGCTCAGCTGGGTCATGACACCACCTTGCGCAACGGCGTCACTTTCAGCGCATCGAGATGTTCGCCGATGGCGCGCGCGATGAAGCGCGCGGTAATCGGCGTGCCGTCGTAGTGTAGGATCGGCACAAGCCGCACCGGATCGATGCCGCATTCGTTGACGATCAGCGAGCGCAGTTGCGAGTCGCGGTTCTGTTCGACCACGAACACAAAATCGTGGTCGGCGATGAAGCTCGTGACGCTGGAATGGAACGGGAAGGCGCGCACCCTTAGGCGGTCGAGGTGTTGGCCATTAGCTTCGAGCATCTGGATCGCCTCGTCCATCGCCGGCGAGGTCGAGCCGAAATAGATCACGCCATATTTGGTCGGTTTCTCGGCATTGGCCTGCAGCGGGCGCGGCGCCAGGTCCTTCGCGGTCTCGAACTTGCGCAGGAGCCGCTGCATGTTGTCGGCATAGGCCGAGCCTTCTTCCGTGTAGCGCGCATAGCGGTCGCGCGAGGTGCCGCGGGTGAAGAATGAGCCTTTGGTCGGATGGGTGCCGGGATAGGTGCGATAGGGAATGCCGTCGCCGTCGACGTCGAGATAGCGGCCGAAATCCGCGCCGGCCTCGAGCGCGGTGGCCGTCATCACTTTGCCGCGGTCGTATTTGCGCGCGTCATCCCAGGCTAGCGGCTGACACAGGCGATGGTTCATCCCGATATCGAGATCCATCATGACGAAAACCGGCGTTTGCAGCCGGTCGGCGAGATCGAAAGCGATCGCGCCGAATTCGAAGGTTTCCCGCGGATCCTCGGGGAACAGCAGCACATGCTTGGTATCGCCGTGCGAGGCGTAAGCGCAAGAGATGATGTCGGTCTGCTGGGTACGGGTCGGCATGCCGGTCGACGGCCCCGCCCGCTGCACATCGAATACGACGGCGGGGATTTCGGCGAAATAAGCGAGACCTAGGAATTCCTGCATCAGCGAAATTCCCGGACCCGACGTTGCCGTAAAGGCCCGCGCGCCGTTCCAGCCGGCGCCGATCACCATGCCGATCGAAGCGAGCTCGTCTTCCGCCTGGACGATCGCGAATTTGTGCTTCTTGTTGCCGGCATCGACGCGCAGCCGGCCGCAATAGCGGGTAAAGGCCTCCGCCAGCGACGACGACGGCGTGATCGGATACCAGGCGCACACCGTCGCGCCGCCATAGACGGCGCCCAGCGCCGCGGCTGCGTTGCCCTCGATAAAAATTCGGTCGCCGACGGCGTCGGCGCGCTTGAGCCGCAGTCCGATCGGATGATCGAGGTTCATCATCACCCAGTCGCGGCCGAGATGGAGCGCGTGCTTGTTAGCGTCGAATAGCTTTTCCTTGCCCTTGTACTGCTCGGCGATGAGCTTCTCGATCTCGGCGACGTCCATGTCGAGCAGCGCCGAAAGCGCGCCGAGATAGATGATGTTCTTGAACAGCTGGCGCTGGCGCGGATCGGTATATTCGCGATTGCAGATCGCGGTCAGCGGCACGCCGA
Source organism: uncultured Alphaproteobacteria bacterium (assembly GCA_963780925.1). Taxonomy (GTDB): domain Bacteria; phylum Pseudomonadota; class Alphaproteobacteria; order Rhizobiales; family Xanthobacteraceae; genus BOG-931. The sequence goes on from CAWAEV010000033.1 coordinate 51,325, forward strand.
TGACGCCGATGTCGTCGCGGAATTTCGACTTCGGCATCGGCTTCGTCGAATCGTACAGCAAATAGCCGCCCGGTTCGATCGAGGCTAGGTCCTTGTCCCAGGTCTGCGGGTTCATCGCCACCATGAGATCGGTGCCGCCGCGCGCGCCGAGATGGCCGGCTTCCGAAATACGCACCTCGTACCAGGTCGGCAGCCCCTGGATGTTCGACGGAAATATGTTGCGCGGGGCGACCGGGATGCCCATTCGCAGGACGGCGCGGGCGAACAGCTCGTTGGCGCTCGCCGAACCCGAGCCGTTAACGTTGGCGAACCGGACGACGAAGTCGTTTACGCTCTGGAGTGGCATGCTTGTTCCGCGTGAGTCATATCGATCAGGTATTTCTGCATGTCCCACGCGCCAGTGGGGCAGCGTTCGGCGCATAGGCCGCAATGCAGGCAGACGTCCTCGTCCTTGACCATGACGCGGCCGGTTTTCAGATCGTTGGCGACGTAGAGGTCCTGGGTGAGGTTCTTCGCCGGCGCTTGCAGGCGTGAGCGAAGCTCGGCCTCGTCGCCATTTGCCGTAAAGGTGATGCAGTCCATCGGGCAGATGTCGACGCAGGCGTCGCACTCGATGCAGAGCTGACCGGTGAACACGGTCTGCACATCGCAGTTGAGGCAGCGCTCGGCCTCTTTGAGCGCCAGTTCGACGTCGTAGCCGAGCTCGACTTCGGCCTTGATGTCGCGCAGCGACACCACCTTCTCGCGATGCGGGACGCGGAAGCGCTTATCCAGCGTGATCTCATTGTCGTAAGACCATTCGTGGATGCCCATCTTCTGGCTCGACACCGCGACCTGCGGCGCCGGGCGCACATTGATGTCTTCGCCGCGGCAGAGCCGGTCGATCGAGATCGCGGCCTCGTGGCCGTGCGCCACCGCCCAGATGATGTTCTTCGGCCCGAATGCGGCGTCGCCGCCGAAGAAGACCTTGGGATGGGACGAGACAAAAGTTTTCGGATCGACCTTGGGCATATTCCACTTGTCGAACTCGATGCCGCAATCGCGTTCGATCCACGGAAACGCGTTCTCCTGGCCGACCGCGACCAGCACGTCGTCGCACGGAAACAGTTCGTCCGGCTCGCCGGTCGGAACGAGCTCGCGGCGGCCTTTGGCATCACGCACCGCCTTGACCTTCTCGAACAAGACGCCGGTGAGCTTGCCGTTGTCGTGGGTGAATTCCTTCGGCACCAGGTAATTGAAGATCGGAATGTCCTCGTGCATCGCGTCCTCTTTTTCCCATGGGGACGCTTTCATCTCCTCGAAGCCGGAACGCACGACGACTTTGACCTCCTCGCCGCCGAGCCGGCGCGAGGAGCGGCAACAATCCATCGCGGTATTGCCGCCGCCAAGCACGATCACGCGCTTGCCGATCTTATCGATGTGCCCGAACGAGACGCTGGACAGCCAATCGATGCCGATATGGATGTTCTTGGATGCTTCCTTGCGGCCGGGAATATCGAGGTCGCGGCCGCGCGGCGCGCCACAGCCGACAAAGACGGCGTCAAAGTCCTGCGCGAGCAGCGCTTTGAGGCTGTCGATGCGTTTGCCGCCGCTAAATTCTATGCCGAGATCGAGAATATACTGGCATTCCTCGTCGAGCACTTTTTCCGGCAGGCGAAATTTCGGAATTTGTGTCCGCATCATGCCGCCGGATTGCGGATCCTGATCGAATATAACGCAGGTGTAGCCCATCGGGGCTAAGTCCCGCGCCACCGCAAGCGAGGCAGGGCCGCCGCCCACAAGCGCGATGCGCTTGCCATTCTTCTTCTCGGGCGGCTTGGGCAGCCGGTCGCGGATGTCATCCTTGAAATCGGCGGCGACGCGCTTCAAGCGGCAGATCGCGACCGGCTCCTTCTCGACGCGGCCGCGGCGGCAGGCCGGCTCGCAGGGTCGATCGCAGGTGCGTCCGAGGATGCCCGGAAACACATTCGATTCCCAATTGATCATGTAGGCGTCGCTGTAGCGGCCCGCAGCGATCAAGCGGATGTATTCGGGAACCGGCGTGTGCGCCGGGCAGGCCCACTGACAGTCCACCACTTTGTGGAAATAGTCCGGGACCGAAATATCGGTAGGTTTCATCGACTCCTCGTACACGCAGCGACCCGCTCTTTACGCGGCGGTAGGAACGCTGCTGCGTGGATTTCCCTCTTCCGGCGGTCCCGTAGCCGAATCCGGCGGCGGATACTAGTAGAGAGGGGAACGGATTTCCACCGCTTCTGCCTTGTTATAACAAGGATTTCCCGCCGATGGCTGTTAACAAGAGCGCGACTGGGAGCGACCATTACCGGACGGGGTCCGGCGGCCCCGGCACCCAGTCCCGTAGGGGTGATGTAACCAATTGAATATATGGAATAAATCGTCGAAAATGCGCGATCTGTTCGAAACCATCTTGCGCGATGACCCGGTGACCGCGGCCCGCCGGGGCGCTCGCCTGGCATTGCAGTCGCGCTTCTACGCCGCGGCCGGGGTGCATCAAGCCGAGGGCAGCTATGCCGTGACCCTCGACGACAAGCCGGTTCGCACGCCAGCCCGCCGCGTGCTTGCCGCGCCGACGCTTACGCTGGCGCAGGCGATCGCCGCGGAATGGGATGCGCAGCGCGACGTGATCGATCCGGCAAAAATGCCGCTGACACGGCTTGCCAACGCGATCATCGACGGCGTCGCCGAAAAGCCCGCTCCGGTCGTGGCGGAACTCGAAAAATATCTCGCCTCCGATCTGCTGTTCTATCGCGCCGGCGCCCCGCAGCAATTACGCGAGCGCCAAGCGTCGCATTGGGACCCGATCCTCGCCTGGGCGCGCGATACGCTCGGTGCGCGTTTCAAGCTCGGCGAGGGCGTCGTTCATGTCGGCCAGTCCGAGGCTGCACTCAATGCCGCCGCCATCGCGATTCCGACCGAGCCCTGGCGGCTCGGCGCTCTGCATGTGATCACGGCGCTCACCGGCTCGGCGTTGATCGCGCTGGCAATGACGCGCGGCGCGCTAGCCGAAGACGCGGCATGGCAGGCCGCGCATGTCGACGAAGATTGGAATATGGAGCAATGGGGCAAGGACGAGATGGCATTGCAGCGCCGCGCGTTCCATTTCGCGGAGTTTGCGGCGGCGGCGATGGTGCTTAATTTGCTCGCGGAGTGAACGCTTCACCCGCCGGTCACGCTCATATGCCGCGCCAAGGCCGGCCGCTGATGGCGGCGGTCGATGATGAAATCGTGGCCCTTGGGCTTGCGCCCGATGGCTTCGTCGATGGCGGCGAACAGAAGATCGTTGCCTTCGGAGGCGCGCAGCGGCTTACGCAAATCGGCGGCGTCTTCCTGGCCGAGGCACATGTAAAGCGTGCCGGTGCAGGTGACCCGCACGCGATTGCAGGATTCGCAGAAATTGTGGGTGAGCGGGGTGATGAAGCCGAGCCGGCCGCCGGTTTCGGCGATGCGCACATAGCGCGCGGGGCCGCCGGTGCGATAGTCGATGTCTTCAAGCGTGAAGCGCTTGGCAAGCTCGGCGCGCACCAGCGAAAGCGGTAGATATTGGTCGAGACGGCCGGCGCCGATTTCGCCGAGCGGCATCACCTCGATCAAGGTGAGATCCATGCCGCGGCCATGCGCCCACTCGATCAGCCGGGGAAATTCCTCGTCGTTGACGCCTTTGAGGGCAACCGCGTTGATCTTGATCTTGAGACCCGCAGCCTGCGCGGCGTCGATTCCGGCGAGCACCTGATCGAGCGCGCCCCAGCGCGTGATGGCGCGAAATTTTTCCGCATCGAGCGTATCGAGCGACACGTTGATGCGCCGGATGCCTGCTGCGGCGAGTTCCTCGGCATATTTGGCGAGTTGCGAGCCGTTGGTAGTCAAAGTCAGTTCGTCGAGCGCGCCCGAGTCATGGTGCCGCGACAGCGAGTTGACGAGTGTCATAATGCCGCGCCGCACCAGCGGCTCGCCGCCGGTCAGGCGCAGTTTACGCACGCCGCGCGCCACAAAGGCCGAACACAGGCGGTCGAGTTCCTCGAGCGTCAGCACCTCGGACTTGGGCAAAAACGACATGTTTTCCGCCATGCAATAGACGCAGCGGAAGTCGCAGCGGTCGGTCACCGAGACGCGAAGATAGGTGATGGCGCGGCCGAACGGGTCGACCAGTTCCGGACGCCCGGCTGCGCCTTCGAGTTCCAAGCTTTGCAGGGTGGCTGGCACGCTATCCATCTCTCGCCAGATAATCAGGCGAGTGTGCCGGATAAAGCCCTGATCGTCCAGAATGTTTCCCGAAGGCGCGCGTGCCTCGGGCTACCGGTCCGTTATCGCGTTTGCGGCGGCGGCGGGAAGGGCGACGGCGAATTCGTCGGCGGCGGGGGTGGGAACACATTGTCCTGCGCCGGTTGCGTTTCGGGGGCGGCGATCGACGGCTGGGTCGGGCCCGACATCGGCCTTGGCGCGGCAGGCTTGGGACGTGCGACCATCTTGCGCGGCTTCGGCTTGACCACCTTACGCGGCGGGGGAGGGACCGCTTGCAGCTGCGCCACGACGGGGTTCGGCACCAAATTCGGCGGCGGAGTGCTGAACAAGGAGCCTTCCGGCTGTTGCACCGAGAGCTGAATTGTCTGTGGTACGTAGCCGTTGAGCGAAAAGGCGACTGCCTGGCTCGTCACCGGCAGCGCAAGCGAGCATGGCGTCGAACAGGTTTGGCCTTGTGCGGTCTGAACGTTCGCACCGGCCGGCACGGATTCGAACCGGGTGACCTGGGGCGGCGGAGGCGACGGCTTGAACATGTCGGACAAGGACGAGCCCGAACTCGAGCAGCCTGCCAGTGCGGCAGCAGCGCACATAGCAATCGTGGCGACGGCGAACAGCCGAACACGCAACATAACGCACTCCCCGTGCCTGGGCTCGAACCTAGGCCGCTCGGGTTTTTGGGTAAAGCGGGAAGCTGTTTAACGCCTTGCGGCGCGAGCGACTGCTCAAAACGGCACAATGAATCATGGCGCCATCAGCCGCAGCGGAGGACAGCAAAGAAATGATGGAACGACAATGATTTATCGGTGCCGCGCTGGGGTTCTCCCACGCATGGCGCCGGCCGGGCCTAGGGCAGTTCTGTTAACCTTAATGTATCGTTTACTCGGGTGTGGCCAGACGACCACACCCGATCGGTCATAAGCAACCGGCTTCAATGTCGCGGATCGCCGCCGGCAGGTCGGCAAATGAGCCAATGATCCGGTCGGGACGCAAAAGCGCAATCGGCACCTCGCTATAACCGAAATCCACGGCAATCACGGGCACCGTCGCGGCGCGGGAGGTGCGGATATCCGTTCCGGAATCGCCGACCATGATGGCCCGGCTGGCCTCGCCGCCGGCACGCTGGATCGTAAGCCGCAGCATCTGCGGATCGGGTTTTTGCACGCCGAACGTATCTTGGCCGCAGATTGCGGCGAAGTGCCGGGTCAGCTGCAACATGTCGAGGAGCCTGACCGAGAGCCATTCCAGCTTGTTGGTACAGACCGCGAGGCGATGACCCTCTCCGGCCAGGTGCTCCAGCGCCGCCTCAAGCTGCGGGAACGGGCGTGAGTGGTCGGCGATATGCGCGGCGTAATATTCGATGAATGCCGCGAACATCCGATCGAGTTCGGCTTTCGAACAGGCCCGGCCTTCGGCGGCGAGCGCCTTCTCGATCATGCCCCTCGCGCCGCCGCCGATCATTCGCCGGGCGGCGTCGTATTCGACCGGCGGCAGACCCTCCTGGGCCAGAATGAGGTTGAGCGTCGAAATCAGATCGGGGGCGGTATCGATCAACGTGCCGTCGAGATCGAAAACGATGGTGAGCATGTTCTTCCGGGTAGCCGCGGTGGGGCGGTAACGCAAGGCTCTACAGCATGATCCCGAAAAGTGGATACCGGTTTCCGCCTTCGCGAAGCCCGCTTCGGCGGGCGAAGGAAGGTCGGATAAGATCATGCTCAATCAAAAGGCTAGAGTCCGGTTTTGATTCCGCCAAAACCGATTAGGCTCTAGGATCGAAGTCGGAAGGCGGCTACACACCCCGTCATGAACGTCGATGCTTGCAAACGGGCCGCGGCCGCCCGCGCGGTCGAATTGGTGCGCTCGGGCATGCGGCTCGGACTGGGGACCGGTTCGACCGCGCAGGCCTTCATCGAGTTGCTGGCCGCGCGCGTGCATACGGGCCTTGAGCTCGTCGCCGTCCCGACCTCGGAGGCCACGCGCGCGCAGGCGGCTCGGCTCGGCATACCGCTCACGACGCTCGACGACACGCCCGAGCTTGATCTCACCGTCGACGGCGCCGACGAGATCGCGCCCGATCTGACCTTGATCAAGGGCGGCGGCGGGGCGCTGTTACGCGAGAAAGTGGTGGCGTCGGCGTCGGCAAAAATGGTCGTCATCGCCGACGAGTCGAAATGGGTCCCGGTCCTCGGCCGTTTTCCGCTGCCGATCGAAATCGTGCCGTTCGGCGCTACCGCCACCCGCCGCGCGGTCGAAGCGGCCGCCGTCGCCGCGGGGTGTCCCGGTCCGGCGCCGCTTCGCATGGCCCAGAACGGCCACGCTTTCGTCACGGATGGCGGGCACTGGCTCCTGGACGCCCAATTGCAGCGCATTGCCGATCCGCAAGATCTCGCGAATAGGCTTGCCGGCGTTCCGGGCGTCATGGAACACGGTTTGTTCATCGGCCTCGCCGGGACTGCTATTGTCGCCGGTCCGGACGGGGTTCGGCTTGTCGAACGACCCTGATCTCAAGCACGAAGGGAGTGCGCCTATGTTCGCTCGTCTCTCCACGCGTCACGTTATGGTTGCGCTGATCGCGCTGTTTGTGATCGGTGTCGTTGGACCTGCTGCGGCCCAGGCTCCGGCGCCAGCCGCCCCTCAGCCGTCGCCTGCTTCGCTGCTGTTGGCCAAGCAGATCGTCGAGATCAAAGGCGTCCAGAATATATTCGTGCCACTGGTGCGCGGCGTGGTCGACAAGACCAAGAACATGTTCATGCAAACCAACTTCATGTGGGCGAAGGACCTCAACGAAGTCGCCGCCATCGAGCAGAAAAAGTACGCTCCGCGCGTGAGCGAACTCGTCGACGCCACCGCGCGCATCTATGCGATCCATTTCACCGAGCAGGAATTGAAGCAATTGCTTGCCTTCTACCAATCGCCGGTCGGCAAAAAGGCGCTGGTCGAGGAGCCCAAGGTGCTCGAGGAGTCGATGGCTAATGCCGGCTCGTGGGGAGACAATCTGTCCCAGGAAGTCATCGGCGACATGCGCGAACAAATGAAAAAACGCGGACACGATATGTAACGCGACAAAGCAACATGGCTGATCACGACGTCGATCTTTTCGTTATCGGGGGTGGCTCGGGCGGCGTACGGGCCGCGCGCATTGCCGCCGAGCACGGCGCGCGGGTGATGGTCGCCGAGGAGTATCGGCTCGGCGGCACCTGCGTTATCCGAGGCTGCGTGCCGAAGAAGCTCTTGGTCTACGCGTCGCGGTTTCGCGGTGAATTCGAGGATGCCGCCGGCTTCGGCTGGTCCGTGCCGCAAACCTCCTTCGACTGGGCGATGTTGATCGCCAACAAGGATCGCGAAGTCGCCCGGCTGGAGGCGGCTTATGGCGCCACCCTCAACAGGGCCGGTGTCAAAGTGGCGAAAAGCCGGGCCGTCGTGTTTGACGCTCACACCGTGCAGTTGGCGACCGGTGATCGCGTGCGCGCGGCCTATGTCCTGGTCGCGACCGGCGGCACGCCGAGTTACGGCGATCCCATTCCCGGCATCGAGCACGCCATCACTTCGAACGAAGCATTTCATCTGCCGGAGTTTCCCCACCGCGTCGTGATCCAGGGCGGCGGCTACATCGCCGTCGAGTTCGCCGGCATTTTCGCCGGGCTGGGCTCGCAGGTGACGCTGGTTTATCGCGGCGAGAATATTTTGCGCGGCTTCGACGACGACGTGCGCCAGCACTTGCGCGTCGAGATGGAAGCGCACGGCATCAGGGTTCTCACCGGCTGCAAGGTGGCGGCGATCGAAAAAGCGGCCGGGCATTATGCGGTGCAGCTGACGAGCGGCAATCACATCCCGGCCGACCGCGTGATGTTCGCGACCGGGCGGCATCCCAACGTCGCCAAGCTCGGGCTGAAAGAAGCCGGCGTCGAGATCGCCGGCAACGCCGGCGTCGCGGTCGACGAATATTCGCGCACCACGGTGGCGAACATCTACGCCGTGGGCGACGTCACCAACCGCGTCAATCTCACGCCGGTCGCCATCCGTGAGGGCCATGCTTTCGCCGATACCGTATTCGGCGGCAAGCCAACGGCCGTCGATCACACCAATGTGCCGACCGCGGTGTTCTCCGAACCCGAGGTCGGCACTGTCGGCCTTACCGAGACGCAAGCCCGCGCGCGGTTGGCGCGTACCGACGTTTACAAGGCCATGTTCAAGCCGCTCAAAGCGACGCTCTCCGGCCGCGACACATCGATGTTGATGAAGCTTGTCGTCGATGGCCTGTCCGATCGCGTGGTCGGCTGCCACGTGGTCGGCGAGGGGGCCGCCGAGATGGCTCAACTTGCGGCCGTTGCCGTAAGGATGGGCGCTAAGAAAGCCGACCTTGACGCCACGATTGCCCTGCATCCAACTGCCGCCGAAGAGTTGGTCACCATGCGTAAGAAGACGGCGAGTTTTGCCAGGGAAGCAGCGGAATAAGCTAAAAGCGCGGAAATGCTGGGGCTGTCGCGCTATACAGCGCCCGTGTATAAGCGAGCCTCGAATGGCGACGGCCACTCAAGTCGGCTATAGCCGACTTGGTTAGTAAAATTTCTCGAAATCGCATCGCGATTTCGATTGCCGTGCATCCTTCGAGGGCCGCTTCGCGGCCACCTCAGGATGACGGAGGTTGGAGATAATGTGATGTCCAGGCTGTCAAACACGGAGAAGTGGGGCCCGGATTCCTGGCGCGGCAAGCCGATCCTGCAGGTGCCGGATTATCCGGACGCCAAGGCGCTTGCCGAAGTCGAGGCGCAGCTCGCCACCTTCCCGCCGCTGGTCTTCGCCGGCGAGGCGCGCAATCTTAAGAGGCACTTGGCACAGGTTGCGGCCGGCCAGGCTTTCTTGCTGCAAGGCGGCGATTGCGCCGAGAGCTTCGCCGAGCACGGCGCCAACAATATCCGTGATTTTTTCCGGCTGTTCCTACAGATGGCGGTGGTGCTGACCTATGCGGCGGCCTCGCCGGTGGTGAAGGTCGGCCGCATTGCCGGACAATTCGCCAAGCCGCGCACCTCGCCGACCGAACAGCGCGGCGGTGTCGAACTGCCGGTTTATCGCGGCGACATCATCAACGGTACGGATTTCACGCCCGAGGCGCGTACGCCCGATCCACGCCGGCAATTGGAGGCCTATCGCCAATCGGCGGCGACGCTCAATCTGCTGCGCGCCTTTGCCACCGGCGGCTACGCCAACCTGTCGAATGCGCATCAATGGATGTTGTCATTCGTCAAGGATAGTCCGCAATCCAAGCGCTATCAGGATCTCGCCAGCCGGCTGACCGAGGCGCTCGACTTCATGCGCGCCTGCGGTATCGATCCCGAAGTGCATCCTGAAATGCGCACGACCGATTTCTTCACCAGCCACGAGGCGCTGCTGCTCGGTTACGAGCAGGCCTTTACCCGCGTCGATTCGACGACCGGCGACTGGTACTGCACCTCGGGCCACATGGTATGGATCGGCGATCGAACGCGGCAGGCGGATCATGCACATGTCGAATATTGCCGCGGCATCAAGAACCCGCTCGGCCTGAAAACCGGTCCGACGCAGAAGCCAGACGAGCTTCTCAAGCTCATCGACCTGCTCGATCCGGATAACGAGCCCGGCCGCCTGACGCTAATCTGCCGCGTCGGCGCCGACAAGGTCGCCGATCTGTTGCCGGCTATGGTGCGCGCGGTCAAACGCGAAGGCCGCAACGTGGTGTGGTCGTGCGACCCGATGCACGGCAACACCATCACGTCGGTGACCGGCTATAAGACCCGGCCGTTCGACCAGATCATCAAAGAGGTGCGCGGATTCTTTCAGGTCTGTGCCGCCGAAGGCGTCTATCCCGGCGGCGTGCATTTGGAGTTGACCGGCCAGAACGTCACCGAATGCACCGGCGGCGCCCGTGCCATCAGCGACGAGGACCTTAACGATCGTTATCATACGGTCTGCGATCCGCGGCTCAACGCGGAACAGTCGCTCGACCTTGCGTTTTTGCTGGCCGACTTGCTCAAATCGAAACGCCAGCGTGCGGCGACGCCATTGCCGGCCGTCGCGGGGTTGTAAACCGAGCGGTGTGCAGGCGGTTCCACTTGCCGGGAACTTGTTTTAGACCTTGGCCATGAACGAGCGTCCCGCCGACCGTCTGGCCATTGCCGTGGCGCAGCTCAACCCGATCGTCGGCGACGTATCCGGTAATCTCGAGCGCGCCCGCAAGGCCCGCGCGCAGGCCGCGCGCGAGAGCGCCGATGTCGTCGCGTTTTCCGAACTGTTCGTCGCCGGTTATCCGCCCGAGGATCTGGTGCTCAAACCGGCGTTTCAGGCGGCGTGCCGGGCTGCCGTCGAGGCCTTGGCGCGCGACACGGCCGATGGCGGGCCCGCCGTACTGATGGGCACGCCCTGGGTGGAAGAGGACAAACTTTACAATGCCTATGTGCTGCTCGCCGGCGGGCGCATCGACGCCGTCCGTTTCAAGGTCAACCTGCCGAATTACGGCGTGTTCGACGAGAAACGCGTCTTTGCCTCCGGACCGGTGCCCGGGCCGGTAAACTTTCGCGGCGTGCGGCTCGGCTTGCCGGTCTGCGAGGACACCTGGACCGACTGGGGCGATTACGAGAATGTGGTCGAATGCCTGGCCGAGACCGGCGCCGAAATCCTCATCGTGCCCAACGGCTCGCCCTATTGGCGCGACAAGATCGACGTGCGGCTCAATGTCTGCGTCGCGCGCGTCACCGAAGCGGGGTTGCCGCTTATTTACATCAATCAAGTCGGTGGCCAGGACGAACTGGTGTTCGACGGTGCCTCGTTCGCGCTCAACGCCGATCGCTCGATCGCCTTCCAGCTCCCGGCCTTCCGCGAAATGGTGGCGATGACGCGTTGGTCGCGCATTGCCGGCGGCTGGCGCTGCACTCAGGGGCCGATCGCGCCGGCCGAGCAACTGGATAATTCGGATTACGCCGCCTGCGTGCTGGGCTTGCGCGATTACGTCGAGAAGAACCGCTTCAAGGGGGTCGTGCTTGGGCTCTCCGGCGGCGTCAATTCGGCGCTGTGCGCGGCCATGGCGGTCGATGCCTTAGGGGCCGAGCGGGTGCGCTGCGTGATGCTGCCGTACCGCTACACCTCGCAGGAGTCGCGAACCGACGCCGCCGCGGTCGCCGACGCGCTCGGCGTCCGTTACGACATCGTCCCGATTGAAAGCGCCGTCCATGGACTTGAAACGGCGCTCAGCGCCATTTTTGCCGGCGCGCCGCGCGACGTGACTGAGGAGAATCTGCAGGCGCGCGCCCGCGGCGTCATCCTGATGGCGATCTCCAACAAATTCGGCTTGATGGTGGTGACGACGGGGAACAAGTCGGAAATGTCGGTCGGCTACGCCACTCTCTATGGCGATATGAACGGCGGCTTCAATCCGATCAAGGATCTCTACAAGACCGAAGTCTATCGGCTGGCGCGGCTGCGCAACGGCTGGAAACCGGACGGCGCGCGCGGTCCCGACCGTGCGGTCATTCCGGAAAACGTCATGATCCGGGCGCCGAGCGCGGAGCTGCGCGAGAACCAGACCGATCAGGACACGCTGCCGCCCTACGACGTGCTCGATCAAATTCTCGAACGACTGGTCGAGCGCGAGGAATCGACTGCCGACATTGTCGCGGCGGGCTTCGACCGGGACACCGTGATGAAGGTCGAGCGCATGCTCAATTTGGCCGAATACAAGCGGCGGCAAGCGGCGCCGGGGGTGAAGGTGACGCTGAAGAATTTCGGCCGCGACCGCCGTTACCCGATCGTCAATCGTTTCACCGATCCCGGCACGCCGAATCCCGCGCCTGACGGCTCGTCGGTCGAGGGCGCGGCCAAAGGTGCGGCAATGGCCAAGGCCGGCGCGTCGGATTTTTGAGGTCGCGTCAGCGCGGCGTCGGTTGCGACTGCATTTGCGACGATGACAGGAAGGGCGGCCCGACGACGCGCACGGGGTGCTTGGCCTCGTCAGGAGCGGCAGTGCTCGCCGGCGCCGGCGTCGCATTGGCGACGGGTTTGTTCGGCGCGGCCGGCAGCTTGCCGGCCGGCTTCGGCGGCTGCGACAGCGCTTTCGCGTTCTGGTCGGTCACAACGATGTCGCCGCTTTCGAGCGTCGAGGAGTCGTCGGCATTCTTGAGCGCATCTTCCCAGCTCTCGCCCGGCCGGCGGCACGAACAACCCGAGATCAGCTGCGTCCGGTAGCGATAGGCGGTCGGCAGCGCCGTATAGAGCTGGCCGTCGGTCGACACCGCCTGATCCATGCTCTCGCCGGGATTGCGGTAGGAATAGAGCGCGACATCGGCCGCGGGGCATTCGCGCCGGCACGTGAGCTGGTCCTCGGCAAAGTGCGACGGGAGCGTCGAATAGGAGATCGGGAAATAATAGCCGTCGCAGCTGCGCACGCAGACGGTGTGATAGGTGCCGTTCGGTGCGCCGTCGCCGTTCGGGTTCACGATCGTGCCGCCGCCGAACAGCGCGTCGAAGAATCCTTGCGGGCCGCCCTGCGAATTGGCCGCGGCGGTGTATTGCGCGCCGCAGCTATTTTGCGCCAATTGCCCGATCAGCGCGCGGCGCTGGTCGGCCTGATTGGAAGTGCCGCTCTGCAACTGTTGCAGATCGCTCGTCATGCGGTCGAGATCGCCGCGCATCTGCTGAATCTGCGACGTGATCGGCCCGCATTGCGGCGACAGCGCAGAGAACAGGGCGAAGAATCCCGAGCCGGCGCAGCCGGACTTGTGCGCTTGCGCGGTGGCGCGATCGATGTCGGCTTGTTTCTTGGCGATGGCGTCTTCGGATTGCTTGATCTGGTCGGCGCGGGCGGGGTCGGCGCCGCCGCGGTCGAAAGCGGCGAGCTGGCCTTCGAGCCGCACGCAAACCGGATTGGTCGTCGCCGGATTTAGCGGCGTTTGGTTTGGCGATGGCGGAGCTGACGATGGCTTATAGGCCGGTTGGGGGTACTGCGCCGGCTGATTCGGCGCCTGAGGAATCGGCGCCGGCGGGACCAGGTAGCCTTGCGCCAGCGCGGGCGCGGCCAGCGCGGCTGCGCCAAGCATGGCGCCAACGATGGCGCCCAGCCTGGTCTGCTGGCCGGCTTGGCCTAACCAGCGCAACTTATTGAGCATATTGGGTCCCGATCCGGTTCCGAACCTTCCCGCAAATGGGTCGCGGATAAGGCCCCGCAATGGTGACTAAAGTGTGAACGCGCCATAGTCACTCCGCGTCGGGCTGGTTTTCCGGACGCGCGCGGTCGAACGCGGGAAGCGCCAGGCAGGCGGCGTCGACGCCGACGATTTTGGGGAATTTGTCCAGCGGCACCTTCAGGCGCCGGGCATTATTGACCTGCGGCACCAGGCAGAGGTCCGCCAGCGTGACCTTGTCGCCGCAGGCATAGGGACCGGGCTCGATCAGCGCCTCGAGCGCTTCGAAGCCGGCGATGATCCAATGGTGGTACCAGGCGTCGATCGCGCTTTGCTCCTGATGCAGCTCGTTCTTCAGGTAGCGCAGCGGGCTGGTATTGTTGAGCGGGTGGATGTCGCAGGCGATCAGTTCGGCGAGCGCGCGCACCTTGGCACGCGCAATCGGATCTTTCGGCAGCAGCGCCGGGTCGGGATGGGTCTCTTCGAGATACTCCATGATGGCGAGCGACTGGATCAGGACATTGCCGGCGGGAGTAACCAGAACCGGCACGCGCATCTGCGGATTGACGGCGCGAAATTCCGGCCGCTTATTGTGACCGCCCTCCTTGATCAGATGAACGGGCGCCGTCTCGTAGGCGATGCCCTTCAGATTGAGCGCGATGCGCACGCGGTAGGCCGCCGAGGAACGGAAATAGGAATAAAGCTTCACGCATCCTCCATCGGGCCGTCCTGCTTGATCGTCTCGGCGACGAGTTGCGCCGATCGGTCGGTGATCTGCCGCAACGCGCGATTGAACGCCTCGCGATCGCTCGGGGTCAGGATTTCGGTCAGCCGCTGCGCAAAATCGAGCGCGTGAGGCGCTAATTCCTCGTAGATCGCCCGGCCGGGGCCGGTCAGCGACAGAAACAACTCGCGCATGTCCGCACGGTTGGCCCTTCGCACGACGAGCTTGCGCTTTTCCAGGAGCGCGACCGCGCGGGACACCTTGGTCTTGTGCATATGGGTGTGAGCGCCGATCGCCTTGCCCGTCATCACGCCAAACTGGCCGAGCGTCACCAACACCCGCCATTCCGGCACGCCGATCCGGTAGCGCCTCGCATAGACCCGAGACAGCGCCTGGGAGACGAGACTCGCCACGACATTGAGCTGGTAGGGCAGGAACTGTTCGAGCTTTAGCGGCGCCGCATCGCCACCGGCGGCGGCGCCGGCCTTGCCCTCGATATCGCTTTCTATCGCATGTCGGCCAGCCATCGGGCGAAGATGAACGAAGTTGTTGGCCCACGCAACGGCATCCCACTGTGTGTGCGCGCCCTGGGCTGCATCCCAACAGTATTCAGGTGAATACATGCCCTCATCGGTGTTCTTATCGGCGGCAGGCTGGAACGTGTGCGGCGCACACAAGTCCATGCTAACGCCAAAGTGATCGGTTTAGCGCGATGCAGCGATGCTATCATTTCTTGAAAAGACTCCGGTAAAGGGGCCTACTGCGCAAATGAAACTGCAAACGTAGCAAACGTAAATGGGGGGAACATGACCACGGGCATGATCGACAGAAAGCGGTTGCTCTTTCCGGGCCTCGCCGGACTCTACGAGACATTTTCACCTGCGAGCTATTCCTTCATGCGCTTCGCCACCGGCGCCGTGCTGGTACCGCACGGCATCCAGAAGATCATGCTTGGCAGCGCGGTGAATCTGGCGCCTTATATCGACAAGCAGATGGGCGTGCCCTATCCGCTGCTGTGGGCCTATTTTGCGGTCTTCGCCGAATCCGTGGGCGCGATCTGCCTCGCTGTCGGGCTTTTCACTCGTCTGGCGGCGTTTATCATCTGGATCGAGATGGGCGTCATCATCGTCTTTTTCCAATGGCAATTTGGCTACTTCTGGACTGTCAAAGGTTATGAATACGCCTTGTTGTGGTGGCTGCTCTGCCTCGCGATTTTCTTCCGCGGCGGCGGCCGATATTCGGTCGACCGGCTGCTCAGCAAAGAGTTCTAAATCTGAGAATTGTAGGCGCCGCGCGCGGTCGTGCGCGGCCATGGCCTTTCGAGAACGGCGTCGCGTCGCTCGCCTATGCGCCGGGCATCTCTATTCGATGGGCACAGTGCAATTCAAATCGTCATGACCAGGACGAACCAGGCCGTGACGAGTAGAAATTTGCCGAGTTGTTTAGTTCAGCGCGAGCACTCGATGGCGACGAAGTTGTCGCAGTTGCCGCCTTTGCAGGTGGCCGGGTCGCTGGTCGGGATGGCGCCGGTGATGTCGTCGCGGTCGACCTTGCGGAACGACAGCGCCTGGGCGAATTGGCGTGACTTGCAGTAGGCGCTCGCCGCGGCCTCACCGCACGGCGCGTCGGACGCGAGGCAGCGGTCGACGCCGTAGCCGTCGCCGTCATTGGCGATGATGAACATACGCTTTTCGGCCTGGGCCGCAGCTGCGGCAAGAAGCACGGCCGCGGCGGCAGTCGCCGCAATCACGAAACGCATGGTTCTCCCACCCGGCGCTTGCGCGCCAACACCCGACCGACTTTCGATTCCAATAAAATTAAGAATGCGACCGCGGGGTTAAGCTTCCCTTAAGGGAGTTAATTTCAAGCCCGGCAAGAGCTATCTCGGCTCTCATGTTTTCCGCGCCCGTGCAACGCGTATGGCGGTGCGATGGTGCCGTATCCACAGCACGCGGCGCGCTGTTCCAGGCGGGCGTGGCACGACAGCGACAGTTATGGCGGCAAATGGGGACCTTGACGCCATGCGCCACCTCGCCCATTCTGCGCCCCATGAACGGTCACGCCTCCATCTGCGGCATTTGCCGGGAGATTATTCGCTAGCGTCAAACGCTGGCTGCGGCCCGTCTTTTCTCACCGTCGAGATTTTGGACACGCCCGGCCAGCAGGCCGATGGCGTACGATACGATTTCGCATGGTTTGATTCGACGATGGACCTGAAACTCTACGATACGCTCGCGCGCGAGAAGCGAGTTTTCGCGCCGCTCGATCCGAACGACGTGCGCATGTATGTGTGCGGGCCGACGGTCTATGACTTCGCCCATATCGGCAATGCGCGGCCGGTGATCGTGTTCGACGTGCTGTTCCGGCTGCTGCGCCATCTCTACGGCGCCGACCGCGTCACTTACGTGCGCAACATCACCGACGTCGACGACAAGATCAACGTGCGCGCGGCGGAAGAATATCCCGGCCTGCCGCTCAACGAAGCGATCCGCAAGGTCACCGAGACGACCGACCGGCAATTCCACGACGACGTCGCCGCGCTCGGCTGCCTGCCGCCCACCGTCGAGCCGCGCGCCACCGAGCACATCGCCGAAATGCGCACGCTGATCGAGCGGCTGGTCGCGTCCGGCAACGCCTATATCGCCGAAGACAATGTGCTGTTTTCGGTGCCGTCGGACCCCGATTACGGCCAGTTGTCCAAACGCCCGCTCGACGAAATGATCGCCGGCGCGCGCGTCGAAGTCGCGCCCTACAAAAAGGATCCGCGCGACTTTGTGCTGTGGAAACCGTCGAAACCCGGGGAGCCGGCCTGGCCGTCACCCGGCGGTATCAAGGCGCCGGGCCGCCCCGGTTGGCACATCGAATGCTCGGCGATGTCATGGAAATATCTCGGCGAGATGTTCGACATTCACGGCGGCGGCATCGATCTCGTCTTCCCGCATCACGAGGACGAAATCGCCCAATCGCGCTGCGCCTTCCATACGCCGGTGATGGCGAATTACTGGATGCATAACGGCTTCCTGCAGGTCGAAGGCGAGAAGATGTCGAAATCGCTCGGCAACTTCGTGACGATCCATGATCTGCTGAAGGATTGGCCCGGCGAGGTGGTGCGGCTTAATATGCTGCAGACGCACTATCGTCAGCCGATGAACTGGACCACGGTCGGCTTGCGCGAGGCGCAGAAGACGCTTGATCATTGGTACGTGCTGACTGGCGAGGCATCGGTAGGCTTCTTGTGTGCAGATGCGCTCGATGCGCTGGCGGACGACCTAAATACCCCAAAGGCGCTCACCGCCTTGCACGAATTGCGCGGCGAAGCTGTCAAAGGCAGCAAACCTGCCGCGGCATGCCTGAAGGCCAGCGCGCAATTGATCGGCTTGCTGGAGAAAAGGCCGGCTGAATGGGCTGCGTTTCGGCCGGCATCGATCGCCGTCGACGAAACAAAGGTCGTGACTCTGATCGCAGCGCGCAACGCGGCGCGCAAAGTGAAAAACTTCAACGAATCCGACCGCATCCGCGACGAGCTCGCCAAAATGGGCGTCGTGCTGAAAGACACCAAAGATGGCACCACCTGGGAGATCGCGCGATGAACGACCGCGCCCTGCCGCAACTCGCGCTGCGCCCGATGCTGCCGACGGACGTGCCGTTTTTGGCTGAGATTTTCCGCGCCGCCATCGAGGAGCTCGCCGCCGAGGACTACAGCGAGGCGCAGCAGGAGGCGTGGGCCTCGACTGCCGACGATGAGGAAGAATTCGGCAGAAAACTTGCCGTCGAATTGACCCTGGTCGCGACCTATGGCGGCTCCGCGATCGGCTTTGCCTCGTTGGCCGATAACACCAAGATCGACATGCTCTACGTGCATCCGGCCGCGGCCGGGCAGGGCGCGGGCGCCACGCTGTGCGACGCGCTGGAAAAGCTCGCCGCCGCGCGCGGCGCCAAGGAATTGACGGTCGATGCCAGCGACACGGCGTGCGGCTTTTTCGAGAAGCGCGGTTTTTCGGCAAAGACGCGCAACACCGTGACAATCGGCGGCGAATGGCTCGCCAATACCACGATGACCAAGCCGCTTGCCGCGAAGGAGACTGCGCTATGAAACGCACCGACTCGCCGTTCCAACGTCACTGGCTTTATTATCTGATCCTGAAATACACGGTGATCGCCGCGGCCGTTGTCGTTTCGCTCTATACGATCTATCGCCTCTATCGCGGTTGACAGACGCCATGACCGAACCGCGTTCGACCTTTCTCGGCCTACGCACCCACCATTTGGTGATCGCGCTCGTTGCGATTCTGATCGCGGTGGCGTTGGCGTCGAACTATCATCTGTGGTGAGACCGCATCATGCCGCGCGAACGGCTTTATCTTTTTGATACCACGCTGCGCGACGGCGCCCAGACGAACGGCGTCGATTTCACGCTTGCGGACAAGCTCACGATCGCGCGCATGCTCGACGAGCTCGGCATCGACTATGTCGAGGGCGGCTATCCCGGCGCCAATCCGATCGACACCGATTTCTTTGCCGAAAAGCGGCCGATGCGCGCCGCGCTGACTGCCTTCGGCATGACGCGCCGGCCCGGCCGTTCGGCGTCGAACGATCCCGGCCTCGTGGCGTTGCTCGACGCAAAGGCCGACGCCATCTGCTTCGTCGCCAAATCCTGGGACTATCACGTGCGTGTCGCGCTGGAGACCACGGAAGAGGAGAATATCGCCTCGATTCGCAACTCGGTGCGCGCCGCCAAGGCCAAGGGCCGCGAAGTTCTGCTCGACTGCGAGCATTTTTTCGACGGCTACAAAGCTAAGCCCGGTTTCGCGCTCGCCTGCGCCAAGGCCGCTTATGACGAGGGCGCGCGCTGGGTGGTGCTGTGCGATACCAATGGCGGCACCCTGCCGCACGAGGTCGAGCGCATCGTCGGCGAGGTCTGCGCGCAAATTCCCGGCGATCATGTCGGCATCCACGCCCACAACGATACCGAGCAGGCGGTGGCGAATTCGTTCGCCGCGGTGCGCGCCGGTGCGCGCCAGATCCAGGGCACGGTCAACGGGCTCGGCGAGCGCTGCGGCAACGCCAATCTCGTTTCCATCATTCCGACGCTGAAGCTGAAGAAAGAATATTCCGAGAAATTCGAGATCGGCGTGTCGGACGAAGCGCTGTCGCGTCTCGCCCGCGTATCGCATGCGCTCGACGAATTGCTCAATCGCGCCGCGGACCGTCATGCGCCCTATGTCGGTGAGAGCGCATTCGCCACCAAGGCCGGCATTCACGCCTCCGCGATCGTGAAGGAGCCCGCGACGTACGAGCACATCGCGCCGGAGCGCGTCGGCAATAAACGAAAGCTCCTTGTCTCGGATCAGTCGGGCCGTTCCAACGTGCTCGCCGAGCTTGAGCGCATCGGGCTTGCCGTCGTCAAGGACGACCCGCGCGTCACCCGGCTGCTCGACGAGGTCAAGGATCGTGAAGCGATCGGCTACGCCTACGAAGCGGCCGACGCTTCGTTCGAATTGCTGGCGCGACGTCTCCTCGGCAAAGTGCCGCATTATTTCGACGTCGAAAAATTCGACGTCAATGTAGAACAACGCATAAACGCGAAGGGAGTATCCCATACCGTCAGCCAGGCGGTGGTGAAGATCAAGGTCGGCGACGACGAGCTCATTTCGGTCGCCGAAGGCATCGGTCCGGTCAACGCGCTCGACCTCGCATTGCGCAAGGATCTCGGCAAATATCAGAGTTTCATCACCGGGCTCGAGCTCACCGACTATCGGGTGCGTATCCTCAATGGCGGTACCGGGGCTGTCACCCGCGTCCTGATCGAGAGCGCCGACGAGACCGGCGACCACTGGACCACGGTCGGCGTGTCCGCCAATATCATCGACGCCTCGTTCCAGGCGCTGATGGATTCCATCATCTACAAGCTGGTGAAGTCCGGCGCGCCGGCGTGATCAAACTTCCCTCCCCACAAGGGGGAGGGGAACAGGAATCGTCATGATCGACCACATCTCCATCGCGGTGCGCGATCTGAAAAACGCCGAGGCGTTCTATGTGGCGCTGCTGGCGCCGCTCGGCCTGACCAAACTGCGCGAGTGGCCCGATGCAGCGGTCGGCTTCGGCAAGAAATATCCGGAATTTTGGATCAATAAGCGCAGCGCAATGGATCGCGTCGCGTCCGACAGCGGCGTGCATATCTGCCTGCGCGCGCCAGATGCCGCGGCGGTCGATGCATTCCACGAAGCGGCGCTAAAAGCCGGCGGCGCTTCCGACGGCGCACCGGGACCTCGCCCCGAATATCATGGCGGCTATTACGCAGCCTTTATCCGCGACCCGGACGGCAATCGCATGGAAGCCGTGACGTTTTTAGAGAGTGCGACGGAATGACGGAACTCACAACCTCTCCGCCGGCACCGCCATCACCTTGTCCGCTTCGGCAACCTTGCGCGCGGCTTCGCTCAGCATCGGCAAAATCTCTTCGACGCGCCGAGCGACCAGATAATCGACGCGTAGCGCCGACGGCACGAATTTCACCGCCCGCATGTGGTCGATTAAGGCCAGCAGCGGACCCCAATAGCCGGCGATATTGGCGATCAGGATCGGCTTCTTATGGCGGCCGAGCTGAACCCAGGTCAGCTGCTCGACCAGCTCTTCGAGCGTGCCAATCCCACCCGGTAAGGCGACGAAGGCATCGGCGCGCTCGAACATCGTGCGCTTGCGTTCGTGCATGTCGCGCGTGACGATGAGTTCCTGCGCGAGCCGCCGCGGCCGCTCGCGCTTGATCAGAAATTCGGGGATAATCCCGGTCACCTTGCCGCCGTGTTCGAGCACGGATTCGGCGAGTGCGCCCATCAGGCCGACCGAGCCGCCGCCGTAAACCAGCCGCACGCCGTTCTCGGCGAGGATTTTGCCGAATTTTTCCGCCGCCTCGATAAAGGCCGGCTCGGTTCCCGGACTCGATCCGCAATAAACGCAGATCGCATTGATTTTGCTCATGGAGTCATTCTCATTAAACGGTAGATGTGGCGTCAATTCGCGCTCACCGCAAGCATTTTGCGCCATAGGGGTGGGTTTTAAACCCGCCCCTACATCCCGTGCGGAGCCCGGCGGAAAGCTCTATATGACGGCAAACACTCTATGAGGGACGCCGGGGCGCATCGCGGCCCGTCCGGGCTTACGATGAGCGATTTTCAAAGACCGACCGAACACTTCAAGCGCGAGGTCAAAGTCGACGGCGCGGCGTTGCTGCCGACGCTCATCCGGCTGTGGCCCTATATCTGGCCGGCCGACCGCGGCGACCTGAAGCTGCGCGTTATTTTCGCGACGGTTCTGCTTTTCCTCGCCAAGTTTGCCACCATCGCGGTGCCCTACACGTTCAAATGGGCGACCGACGCGCTCGCCGGCCACGGCACTGCGCCCTTTGCGGCCGGCAATTGGCTGGCTTGGGCGTTCGCTGCGCCGGTCGCGATGACGCTCGCTTATGGCGGCACCCGCGTCGTGATGGGGCTGCTCACGCAATGGCGCGACGGCATTTTCGCCAAAGTGGCGATGAACGCGGTGCGGCGGCTGGCGATGCTCACCTTCGAGCACGTGCATCTGCTCTCGCTGCGCTTTCATCTGGAGCGCAAGACCGGCGGGCTGACGCGCGTCTTGGAGCGCGGCCGCAACGCCATCGAGACCATCGTGCGCATGGTGCTGTTGCAGATCGCGCCGACCGTCGTCGAATTGGTATTGATCGTCGCCGTTCTGCTCGTGCATTTCGACTGGCGCTACGTCGCCATCATCGGCGTCACGGTGGCGGTCTATATGTGGTTCACCTATGCCGCGACGCAGTGGCAAATCGGCATCCGCCGCAAGATGAACGACAGCGACAACGACGCCAACGCCAAGGCGATCGATTCGCTGCTCAATTACGAGACAGTCAAATATTTTTCCGCCGAGACGCGCGAGGCCACGCGCTATGACCGCTCCATGGCGCGATACGAGGACGCCAGCGTCAAGGCCTACGTATCGCTCGCCGTGCTCAATGCCGGGCAGGCGGTGATCTTCACCATCGGACTTTGTGGCGCTATGGTGCTGTGCGCTTACGGCATCGAGCAAGGCACCAATACGGTCGGCGATTTCGTCATGATCAACGCCATGATGATTCAGCTTTACACGCCGCTGAATTTCATGGGCATGGTGTATCGCGAGATCAAGCAGGCGGTGATCGACATCGAGAAATCTGTTCGCGCTGTTGTCGCGCCCGCCGGAAATCGAGGACCGGCCCGGCGCACCGCCGCTGCAGGTTCGCGCCGGCACTATTCGCTTCGAAAACGTTACCTTCGCTTATGAGTCGGCGCGACCGATCCTCAAAGGACTGAGCTTCGATGTCGCCGCCGGCCACACCGTCGCCATTGTCGGTCCGTCCGGCGCCGGCAAGTCGACGATTTCGCGGCTGCTGTTCCGTTTCTACGAAGTGAGCGGCGGCCGCATCCTCATCGACGGCCAGGATATCCGCGACGTCACCCAGGCTTCGCTGCGCGCCGCGATCGGCATGGTGCCGCAGGATACGGTGCTGTTTAACGACACCATCCGCTACAACATCCGTTACGGACGCTGGGACGCAAGCGACGTCGAAGTGGAGGAGGCGGCGCGACAGGCGCAGATCGACGGTTTCATCGCCCGCGCGCCGAAAGGCTACGAGACCGAAGTCGGCGAGCGCGGGCTGAAGCTGTCCGGCGGCGAAAAGCAGCGCGTCGCCATCGCCCGCACCATCTTGAAGGCGCCGCCGATCCTGCTGCTCGACGAGGCGACCTCCGCGCTCGACAGCCATACCGAGAAAGACATCCAGGACGAGCTCGACCGCGTATCGCGCAATCGCACCACGCTCGTCATCGCGCATCGGCTCTCGACCATCGTCGACGCCGACGAGATCCTTGTGCTCGATCGTGGCGTGATCGTCGAGCGCGGCACGCACCGCGAACTCCTCGCGCATGCCGGGCTCTATGCCAGCATGTGGAACCGGCAGCGCGAAGCGCAGATGGCGCGCGAGATTCTGGCGACAGTGGACGACGAAACGGAAGCGCCCAATCGCAACCCGCCGGGAATTATCAACGAGCCCGAGCCGGAGCTGCTGCCCGCCGCGGACGCCGCAGAATAGAAATGTCGATCTACAATTCGATCCGCAGGCAAGTCACGCCGATCCATCCCGAGGGCTATCCGTTCATCGGTGGCTTTGCGCTGGCGAGCCTCATCCTGTTTTGGCTGTGGGCGCCGCTGGGCTGGCTGGCGACGCTGCTGACGCTGTGGTGCGCCTATTTCTTCCGCGATCCGCCGCGGGTGACGCCGGTGCGCGATGGCATCGTGGTGGCGCCGGCGGATGGCCGCGTCAGCCAGATCGCCAATGCGGTACCGCCGCAGGAGCTTGGTCTCGGCGCGCGGCCATTGCCGCGCATTTCTATTTTCATGAGCGTGTTCGATTGTCACGTCAATCGCAGCCCCGTTGCCGGCCGCATCGAGCGTATCGTCTACCGCGCCGGCAAGTTCCTCAGCGCCGATCTCGACAAAGCGAGCGAGGATAATGAACGCAACGCTTTGCTGATTGCGACGCCCACGGGCCAGCGCATCGCGGTGATCCAGATTGCGGGTCTGGTGGCGCGCCGCATCGTTTCCTTCACCCGCGAAGGCGAAGCCGTCGGCGCCGGCCAGCGCATCGGCATGATCCGGTTTGGCTCGCGTGTCGACGTCTATTTGCCCGAAGGGACGCGGACGCTGGTGGCCGAGGGCCAAACCGCCATTGCCGGGGAGACGGTGCTCGCCGATCTGACGGCAGTCGAGGCGGGACGGACGTTTCGCGTGAGCTGAGAAGGCGTTAACGAGAACGGCACGCCGCGTGGCGGGCGCGGCCGTAACCCGCTATATTGCCGGTATGGCCATGCCACCCCCCGGTTTCGGCGACACGCGGCGACGGCGCTTCCGCCGCATTCCCGTGCGCACGCTGGCGCCTAATCTGATCACGCTGCTCGCGATGTGCGCCGGCTTGACCGCGATCCGGATGGCGTTCGAGAACCGTTATGTGCTGGCGCTGGCCGCGATCGTGTTCGCGGCGATCCTCGACGGCATCGACGGCCGTCTGGCGCGCTTCCTCAAGGGAACCTCGCGCTTTGGCGCGGAGCTCGACAGCCTCTCCGACTTCGTCAATTTCGGCGTCGCGCCGGCGCTGATCCTCTATTTCTGGGGCTTGCATGACCTGAAATCGGCCGGCTGGATTGCCGCCATGACGTTTGCGATTTGCGCCGCGCTGCGTCTTGCCCGTTTCAACGTCATGGTCGACGATCCGGATCGGCCCGCCTGGACCGGCAATTTCTTCGTCGGGATGCCGGCGCCGGCCGGCGCGATCACGGTGCTGTTGCCGATCTATGCGGTGTTCCTCGGCGTGCCGCGCTCGGGATTTCTCACCTGGCTGACCCTGTTCTACACGCTTGGCGTCGCCTCGCTGATGGTGTCGCGGCTCCCGGTATTTTCCGGCAAACGCGTCGGCACCCGGGTGCCGCCGGAAATGGTCGGCCCGCTGATCGTGCTGGTGGTGCTGGCGATTGCGCTCCTGATCGCCTATCCGTGGATATTGCTGACGGCGGGCACGATTGCCTACATCGTCAGCCTGCCGTTCGGCTGGCTGTCCTATCGCGGCTACGAGCGGCGATCGCGCGAGAGCAAGGCGGCGACCGCGCCTGCGCCACTGGCAGCATCATCTTCGCCGACGATCGTGCCCGGTCTGGGCCGCGCGTCGGATGACGACGACCGCCCGGCGCGTCTCAACTGAGCTGTGGCGCCGGCGCGGACGAACGACCGCGAGAGTTGTCTGTCGATGCGTGTTGCCCGGCGCAGCTTTCTGGCTTCGACGTTGGCGTCGCTGGCGGCTCCCGCCGTCATGCGCCTGGCGCGGGCCGATGCGCCGCCGCTTTCGCTCAAGCTGCACCACGCGTTCTCGGCAGTGTCGAGCGTGCACGACAAATTCCTCTCGCCGTGGGCGCGCAAGGTCGAGGCGGAATCGAACGGGCGAATTCGCATCGACGTTTTCCCCTCGATGGAGCTGGGCGGTGCGCCGGCGCAGCTGTTCGACCAGGTGCGCGATGGCGATGCCGACATCGTTTGGGCTGTTCCCGGTTTGACGCCCGGCCGCTTTCCCAAGATCGAAACGTTCGAACTGCCGTTTCTGCCGTCGCGCCGCGCGCTGGTCAGTTCACGGGCGCTGCAGGATTTCGCCGCGATCTATCTGAAAGATGAATTTGACGAGGTTCACCCGCTCTGTTTCTCCTGTGCGGATCGCGGCGTCATTCACGCTTATGCGGCGGTACGCTCGATCGAGGACATCAAGGGATTAAAGCTGCATGTGCAGACCCGGCTGGCCGGCGAGGCGATGCAGTCGCTGGGCGCCCATGCGGTACCGATGCCGAGCGAGGAGCTGCCGGTTGCGCTCACCGAACGGGTTATCGACGGCTGTGTCGATCCCTGGCACATGGTGCCGCCGTTGCGGCTGAACGATCTCCTCAAAACGCACACGGAATTCTCCGATCTGTCGTTGAGCAGCCGGACCTATGTCTTGGCGATGAACAAGCCGGCCTATGAGCGGCTGCCGCGGGATCTTAAAACCGTGCTCGATAATAATTCGGCTGAGCTTGCGGCCGGCATGGCCGGCGTGATGTGGGATATTCAGGCCCATGCCGTCGCCGAGAATGTCGCCCAGAGCGGCGATGTGATCGTCACGCTGTTGCCGGAAGCGGTGGCGCATTGGCGCAAGGCGACCGAGCCGGTCGTGGCGTCTTGGCTAAAGGACATGAAGGAAGCCAAGGTCGACGGCGGCAAAATGCTCGGCAGTGCGCACGCGCTCTTGGCAAAATACGCGATCCTGCCGGAGCCGCAGCCTCCGCAAGCTCCGCCGCCGCAGCAGGAGGCTGTGACCGAGCCACTGCAGCCACGCTCGGCCGGTGTAACGACGGTCCCGGATTCGGCTCCTACCTCGCCGCCGCCGGGGCCCATTGCCAAACCGGCGCCGCCTCATATCGCGATCCAGACGCCCACGCCACCCGCGTCCGTTGCCAAGCCTACGCCGGCCGTCTCTTCGGCGCCCCCGGCCGCCAAGCCGATCCATGCGCCGCCGCCGCGCATCGCAACGCCGGCCCTGGCGCCGGCGCCGACGGCACCGGTGGTGCCGCCGGTGCCCGCGGTGTCGGTGGCGCCCGTGGTGAAGCCTGTTCCGCCGGCGGTTCCGACTCCCACGCCCGCGCCGGCGCCTCCGCCGCCCCCGACGACCCTGAACATTCCACTCTAAGTGCCTCCGACTAGAGCTGCGGTGGATAGCCCGGCATCAAGTCGTAAGGGTGCGCCCAGCCAAGCAACGATTTGATGCGGTCAAGCCACGCGGCAATGTTCTTGTGCCCGGCGGCAATGTCGAAGCCGAATTCTTCGGCCGGGTAATAGAGATAAGCACAGAGCGAAATATCGGCGATGGTGGGCCTCGCGCCGAGCACGAACGGCGCCTTGGCCAACCGCTGATCGAGGATCGCGAGGCTCCCATCGATGCGGCCCTTGAGGAACGCCATCACCGCAGCATCGCCGGGCGCTCGGGCGAAATTTCGCAGAAAGCGGTACGGCCCGAGAAAGCCGTTGACCTTCTGATTGTCGAAGATGATCCAGCGTAGCACTTCGAGCCGCTCATCCTCGTTCTCCGGCTTGAAGCGACCGGTGCGGTCGGCGAGATAAGTGAGGATCACGCCGGACTGGCTGAGCTTTTTGTCGCCGTGCACCAAGACCGGCACCTCGCCCATCTCGTTGACTTCGGCGCGGTATTTCGGCGTTCGGGTCTCGCCGCCCTTGAAGAAGTCGACATAGATCGGCTGCCAATCGGCGCCGATCAGATTGAGCATCAATGCCGCGCGATAGGCGTTGCCGGATTGGGCGAAACAGTAAAGCTGATATTCGGCCATCACATCCTCAATGGCGATTGCAAAAATCGATCATGGTCTGGCAAGCGTAATCGCCGCGCCGTTGGCATCCTTGCCCTCGAAATGGCCACCGGTGAATGACAATTGGACCAGCATCTGCCCCTTGAAGTCCTGGATCATCAGCGCGTCGTGATCGAAAGTCCACTTCCGGCTTGTAAAGAAATCGCCGGGACAGCCGCCGGCGGGAGCGATCTTGCCGTCAGTTGCGCCAGGCTCATCGGTGAGCGTCAGCAGGCAGGCGCCGCCGGCCGCAGACAGTTTCCATTTGCCGGCGAGATCGACCGGGGGCGGCTGAGCGGGTGAGGGTGGCGCCGGCGCGGTGACGGGAGGCGAAGCCGTTGGAGGAGGAGCCGCTGCCGTCTCCGGCTGGCCGCCGCCGAACCGAGCGGTATTGGTGCAAGCGCCGACCGCCGCGAGCGCGCACAACAGCGCGGCGATTTTCGTCCCGGTTGCGGAAAGATGGCTGATGCGCATCATGCCGCTCATCGGCAACCGGGAGCAGCTCACCGCATCGTCGGGATGACGAACTCCGCGCCCTCTTTGGTGCCCGAGGGCCAGCGCGCGGTCACGGTCTTGGTCTTGGTGTAAAACCGGATCGAGTCGGGACCGTGCTGGTTGAGGTCGCCGAAGCCGGAGCGTTTCCAGCCGCCGAACGTGTAATAGGCGAGCGGCACGGGAATTGCGAAGTTGACACCGACCATGCCGACCTGAACGCGGTTGGTGAAATCGCGCGCTGTATCGCCGTCACGGGTGAAGATGGCGACGCCGTTGCCGTATTCGTGCTCGGACGGCAGCCGTACCGCTTCCTCGTAGTCCTTGGCGCGCACCACCGAGAGCACGGGCCCGAAAATCTCCTCCTGGTAGATTTTCATATTCGGCTTTACCTCGTCGAACAGGCAGCCGCCGATGAAATTGCCGTTCTCGTAGCCCTGGAGCTTGAAGTTGCGGCCGTCGACGACGAGCTTGGCGCCTTCCTTGACGCCGCTATCGATATAGCCGCGCACCTTGTTGAGCAGCTCGCGCGTGACCATCGGGCCGTAATCGGCCTGCTGATCGGTCGATGGGCCGATTTTGAGCCCCTCGACGCGCGGAATGAGTTTTTGCATCAGCGCGTCGGCGGTCTTCTTGCCGACCGGAACGGCGACCGATACCGCCATGCAGCGTTCGCCGGCCGAGCCGTAGCCGGCGCCGATCAGCGCATCGACCGCCTGATCCAAGTCGGCGTCCGGCATCACGATCATGTGGTTCTTGGCGCCGCCGAAGCATTGCACGCGTTTGCCGTGCGCGGTTCCGATCGCATAAATATATTCGGCGATCGATGACGAGCCGACGAAGCCGATCGCCTTTACCCGCGCGTCGGTGAGGAGCGTATCGACGGCTTCCTTGTCGCCGTTGACGACGTTGAGCACGCCTTCTGGCAGACCAGCCTTGAGGAACAGTTCGGCGATGCGCATCGGCACCGACGGATCGCGCTCCGACGGCTTGAGAATGAAGGCATTGCCGCAGGCGATGGCCGGCGCGCATTTCCACAGCGGGATCATGGCCGGAAAATTAAACGGCGTGATGCCGGCCACGACGCCGAGCGGCTGACGGATCGAATAGAGGTCGATGCCCGGCCCGGCGCCCTCGGAATATTCGCCCTTCATCAAATGCGGGATGCCGCAGGCGAATTCGACCACTTCGAGCCCGCGCTGGATGTCGCCTTTGGCGTCGGCGAAGGTTTTGCCGTGTTCGGAGGACAACAGCCGCGCCAGATCGTCATATTGGCTCTGGATCAGCTCCAAGAACTTGAACATGACCCGGGCGCGACGCTGCGGATTGGTCGCGGCCCAGCCGGCAAAGGCAGCCTGCGCATTGCCAATCGCTTTTTCGACCTCGGATTTTGCGGCCAGCGCGACCTTGGCCGCCACCTCCCCGGTATTGGGATTGAAGACGTCGCCGAAACGCCCCGAAGCGCCCTTCACCTCTTTGCCACCGATGAAATGGCCGATTTCACGCATATTCTATCCTCCCTAGGCGAAAGGCTCCGCAGCCGCGCTCATCTTGCTGCTTTTTTCCGGGGCGGTCATCCCCATCGTGGGCCTCAATAGCGCCGGCGGCGACAACAGGAATGAGGACACCTGGTCTAGCAAGGCGGCAAACGCCATCAGTAACCGTCCCTTAAGCGCAATGACCTTACGTATAAGGGCAATTGCGTAGGGCTCGCCGTCGCGGGTTGGGTGCGGTTTCATGGATATTGCCACGGGTCTCGGCCTCCTGGCCGGCGCTACGGTCGTGATGACCGTGATGCTCATGGGCGGCGGCCTCGGCATGTTCGTGAGCGACCACGCCGTCATTATCATTTTTGGCGGGTCTTTCGCCGCGACTTTGATCCGCTTTCCGCTGTCGTCGATTTTTCACGGCCTGCCGCTCGGCCTGAAATTCGTCTTCAGCATGCGCCGCATCTCGCAGCGCGAGCTCGTTGACGAAATCGCCGGCCTTGCGGAGATCGCCCGCAAGCAAGGCCCGATCGGGTTGGAGAAGGTCGAGATCGAGGATCCCTTTCTCGCCAAAGGCATCCGCTTCGTCGCCGACGGCTACGACGCCGAATTCATCCGTGACAATCTTGAGCGCGATCGCGACAATTTTCTATGCCATCTCGACGAAGGGCAGAAAATCTACCGCGCGATCGGCGACTGCGCGCCCGCCTTCGGCATGATCGGCACCCTGATCGGCATGGTGCAAATGTTCGCCAACATGACCGATCCGTCGAAGCTCGGCCCGTTCATGGCGACGGCGTTGCTCGCGACGCTGTACGGCGCGGTGGTGGCGAATATCTTGACCCTGCCGATCGCCGATAAACTGCATCTCAAATTGGCCGATGAGGAGATCAATCGCACGCTCATCATCGACGGCATCCTCATGATCCGCGAATCCAAGAGCCCGACGCTCGTACGCGAGATGCTGATCGCCTATCTGCCGGAGAAACACCGCGGGGAGCCCGAGCCGGAGCCGGTACCGGCTTGAGCGCGAAGATCTGAACAATGGCGCGGCGCAAGGAAGCACATGGCGGCGGCCACGGCTGGTTTGTCACCTTCGCCGATCTCATGGGGCTGCTCGTCAGCTTCTTCGTTATGCTGGTCGCTTTCTCCAATCAGGATCAGCAGAAGCTGCAGATCGTCGCCGGCTCGATGCGCGACGCCTTCGGCACGCAAACCAATGTGCGCTATTCCGGCATCATCGAGGTCGACGGCTTACCGACCCGGCCCAGGCTAAAGAACGCGGCACACGTCCAGCCCGAGGATGCCTCCGCGACGCCGACGCCCGACGAGAGCGCTCATGAGCGCCAATACGGCGGCAAGTTTCAGAATGACCAGGCTTTCGCGCTCGCTGCGGCATCGTTGCGCCAGGCGCTGGAGGATATGCCGGAGCTGACCGAAGCGAGTAAGCACATCGTGTTCGAGGAGACCAAGGACGGGCTCAACATCAACATCGTCGACCAAGACGGACGTTCGATGTTCCCGGAAGGCTCCAAGGAGCCGTATGAGCGCACGCGGACGATCATTGAGAAAATAGCCGGCCCGCTCAAAGCGGTGCCGTACCGGATTTCAATCACCGGTCATACCTCCGCGTCGCAGGCGGCGCCGCAGCCCAACTACGGTCCATGGAATCTGTCGGTCGATCGCGCCAATACAGTGCGGCAAATCCTCGAGGAACAGGGCTACCCGTCTTCGAATATCTACGAGGTCGCCGGCAAGGCCGATACCGACCCACTGTTCCCGGACGATCCATATATGGCGGCCAATCGGCGGGTGACCATCACCTTGATGCATGAAGCGCCGCCGGTCCCACCGGACCTGCAACCCTGACCGCCAGTACTACCTACGCAGCCTTCGCCAGCGTTAGGGTTGATGGCCTAAATCATTGATTCATTATAGATAAATCGCGATCGCCGGCGCATAGCCTTCCCGACCGGCCGATACTATTTGCCTGTTCACGAGCTGCGCTTGAGCCGGCTCGCGATTTATTCGGCTTAACTGCTCATGACTCTCCGGCATGAAGGGTGTATAGGCGCGGCCCTGCATCGGTCTCGGTGCGGCACCAGGAACAGGGCAACGTCCTGTCTTAAAATTCATGACAGATAGTGTGAGCGCTCCCGCGGCCGGGAGCGAGATGCCGGCGAATGGCGTCGGCGTTGCTCGTTCTCACGCCGGCTTATGGGGCTTGGCGCTCGGCAGCATCGGCGTCGTCTACGGCGATATCGGCACCAGCCCGCTCTATGCCTTGCGCGAAGCGATCGTCGCTGCTTCCGCGCCGGAACGCGGCGAAATAGACCGTGCGACTGTGCTCGGCGTGTTGTCGCTTATTCTGTGGGCACTGTTCGTTATCGTCACCTTGAAATACGTGGTGATCCTACTGCGGGCCGATAATAACGGGGAGGGCGGCACGCTCACGCTGATGGCGCTTGCCTCGCGCGCCGTCGGCCGCGTCAGCAAGGCTGCCGGCGTCGTCGCGCTGCTTGGCATCATCAGCGCCGCGCTGTTCTACGGCGACGCCGTCATTACCCCGGCATTGTCGGTGCTGTCCGCCGTCGAAGGCGTCGATGTCGCCACGCCGGCGTTCCGCGAATATGTCGTCCCGTTGACGGTGGTCGTCCTGCTCGTCCTATTTGCGGTGCAGTCGCGCGGTACCGCCAAGGTCGCGGCCCTGTTCGGCCCGATCATGCTGATTTGGTTCGTAGCAACCGCGTTACCCGGTCTCGTCTGGATCGGCAGCGATCCGGGCGTGTTGTGGGCGCTCAATCCGCTTTACGGCATCAATTTCCTGCTGCAGCACGGCATCGTTGGACTGTTTACGCTGGGCGCGGTGTTCCTCGCCGTCACCGGAGCCGAGGCGCTCTATGCCGATCTCGGGCATTTCGGCCGCCGTCCGATCCAAGTGGCCTGGCTCGCCATCGTCCTGCCGTCGCTGGCGGTCAATTATCTGGGGCAGGGCGCGCTGGTCTTCGCCCATCCGAAAGCGATCGAAAATCCGTTCTTCCTGATGTATCCCGACTGGGCGCTGATCCCCATGGTCGTCCTCGCCACGGTGGCGACCGTGATCGCGAGCCAGGCGGTCATCACCGGGGCTTATTCGCTTACCAGTCAGGCGATCCAACTCGGGCTGTTGCCGCGGTTCGAAGTGCGCCACACCTCGGCGGAGCAGGCCGGCCAAATCTATATGCCGCGCGTCAATGGGCTGCTTTTGGTCGGCGTCCTTCTCCTGGTCGCGCTGTTCCGTTCGTCGAGCGCGCTCGCCTCGGCCTACGGCATCGCCGTCACCGGTACCATGGTGGTCACCTGCATGATGGCGTTTATCGTCATTTGGCGGATGTGGCGCTGGTCGCCGTTGGCGGCGGCGGCGCTGATGGTGCCGTTCCTGGTCATCGACCTGACCTTTCTTTCGGCCAATATGCTCAAGGTCGTGCAAGGCGGCTGGGTGCCGCTGGCGCTCGGCGGCGTGGTGATGCTGGTGATGTACACCTGGCGGCGCGGCAGCCGCATCCTGTTCGCAAAAACCCGCCGCTTGGAAACGCCGCTCGACGATCTCGTGCGTATCCTGGAGAAAAAGCCGCCGCAGCGCGTCCCCGGCACCGCGGTATTTCTGACCAGCGATCCGAAAAGCGCGCCTACGGCGCTCATGCACAGCCTCAAGCACTATAAGGTGCTGCACGAAAAGAACGTCATTCTTTCCGTCGAGACCATGCATACGCCGCGTGTCGAAGCCGAAAAGCGCGTGCGCATCGAGCCGGTCGGGTCGACCTTCATGCGGGTGCTACTGCGCTTCGGCTATATGGAGACGCCGAACATTCCGAAGGCGCTCGCGATCGCGCGCAAGCTCGGCTGGCAATTCGATATCATGTCGACGTCGTTCTTTCTGTCGCGCCGCGCGTTGCGGCCGGCGCCGCATTCCGGCATGCCGCGCTGGCAGGACCGGCTGTTCATCACGCTGGCGCGTTCGGCCAACGACGCAACGGACTATTTCCAGATTCCCACCGATCGCGTCGTCGAGGTCGGCACGCAAGTGACCGTGTGAGGTTTAGCGCCTTCACCTTCGGAGCGGGAGGCCGTAAGCTTGACTTCACGATCTCGAGGAGGCCGCCAATGCCCGATCAAAATCCCAGCGTGCGCGATCTGACGCCGCAGGAGGTCGCGCGCGGGCTGCAGGAAGGCCGCGTCTTGCTGGTCGATGTGCGCGAACCGAACGAAACTGCGGTGGAGCGCTTTCCCGACGCCGTCGTGGTGCCGCTGTCGTCGTTCGATCCGGCAGCCATCCCCGAGCCGGCCGGGCGCGAGGTGGTATTCGCCTGCCGCTCTGGCCGCCGTTCCGTGACCGCGTCGCTGGCGGCGCAGGAACGGGGCTTTGCCTACGGCTCGCATCTCGCCGGCGGCATACTGGCTTGGAAAGCCGCCGGGCTGCCGACCGAGACATGATGAATTCGAGCCGAATTATTTTTGCCCTCGGCCTTGCGGTCTTTCTGGCTTCCGGACCGGCGTTGCCGGCCCAGCGCGTCGTCAATTATTACAATTGGTCGGACTATCAGGATCCGACGGTGCTTGACGATTTCACCAAGGCGACCGGCATCGCCGTTCGCTACGACACCTTCGATTCCAACGATACCCTGGAGGCGAAGTTGCTGGCCGGGCAGTCCGGCTATGACGTCGTGGTGCCGACCGCCTATTTTCTCGCCCGCCAGATCAAGGCCGGCATTTTTCAGAAACTCGACAAATCGAAATTGCCGAACGCCGCTTATCTTTGGCCGGAGATCGCCAAGCAACTCGCGTTCTACGATCCCGGCAATCAGTATGCCGTCGATTATATGTGGGGCACGACCGGCATCGGTTACAACGTCAAGGACGCGGAGCAAATTTTGGGTCCTGACGCCAAGATCGATTCTTGGGATTACGCTTTCGATCCCGACAAGATCAAGAAGTTCAAGGATTGCGGCATTCATCTGCTCAATTCATCCGACGACGTCATGTCGGCGGGGCTGCACTATCTGCACCTCGATCCGAACACCAGCGATCCGGGCGACCTGCAAAAAGTGACCGCCCTGTTGATGCGCATTCGGCCTTATGTGCGGAAATTCCATTCCTCGGAATATCTCAACGCGCTCGCCACCGGCGAAATTTGTTTCGCCGTCGGCTGGTCCGGCGACGTCAAGCAAGCGCAGCGGCGCGCGGCGGAGGCCAAAAGCGGCATCGACATCGGCTATTCGATTCCGAAGGAGGGCGCGCAGCTGTGGTTCGACAATCTCGCCATTCCGAAGGACGCGCCGCATCCGCAAGAGGCGCATGAACTGATCAATTACCTGATCAAGCCCGAGGTCGCGGCGAAGAATACCAATTACGTGTGGTACGCCAACGGCGACCGGTCGAGCCAGTTGATCGACCCGGCGATCCGCAACGACCGCACCATCTATCCGGACGCCGCGACCATGGCGAAGTTCTACACCATCGTCGCCCACGACGCGAAGACGCAGCGGCTGATCAACCGGCTGTGGACCCGCATCAAGACCGGGGAATAATGCTGCGACAATAAAGCGCCGCGCCAACCGTACCGGGGCCGCGCAGTTCATAGCCCGTGGGCGCTTGACTTGTTCTAGTATCGCGCCCGAAAGCGATGGGAATTCGCACAAGAAGGGGAAGGGTCATGACAAAATTCACCGCACAATCGAAGCCGTCGCGGCGCAATATCCTGAAGGCGGCAAGTGTGGCCGCGGTCGGGCTTGCCGCGCCGGCGCTCGTTGGCGTGCGTTCGGCCTATGCCGACTATCCGGAACGGCCGGTCAAATTCGTGGTCGCCAACACGCCCGGCGGACCGTCCGATATCGTCGGCCGCATCGTTACCGCCGCGCTCGGGCAATCGACCGGCAAGACATTCGTCATCGACAATCGCGGCGGCGCCGGCGGCAATATCGGCATGGAATACGTCGCGCACTCCGATCCGGACGGCTACACCATCCTGCTCGCGACCAATGCCGTTTCGGTGAATGTCGGATTGTACAACCATCTGCCGTTCGATCCGATCAAGGATTTTGTCGCGGTGAGCGAATTGGCGACTTCGCCGAACACGTTCGTGGTCAAATCCGACCTGCCGGCGAAAACGATGAAGGATTTCGTAGCGCTAGCCCGCGACAACCCCGACAAATACAATTGCGCCACGCCGCCCATCGGCACGACTGCGCAACTGCAGTTGGAGCTTCTGAAAATCCGCGACAAGCTGCCGAAGCTCGCGGACATCGTATTCAAGGGCGGCGGCGACGCCATTACGGCGCTGCTCAGCGGCACCGCGCAGCTAAGCTCGGGCTCGCTGGCGCCGGCCTTGCCGCACATCAAGTCCGGCACGCTGCGCTGTCTCGCGGTCAGCGCCGCCGGGCGCTGGCCCGATCTGCCGGACGTGCCGACCATGGAAGAGTCCGGCTACAAGGACTTCGTGTTTGCGGTCGACTGCGTGCTGCTGGCGCCGGCTAAGACCCCGCCCGCCAACGTCAAATGGCTGGAGGCGGAGACGCTCAAGGTTCTCAAGACGCCGGAAATGAAAGATAAGCTGTTCAAGGCCGGCTTCCTGGTGCGGCCGCAGGGCGCCGACGCCGCTTGGGCGCGCGTGACCAAGGAAATCGTCGCGTTCAAGCAAATCATCGACCAGGCCGGCATCAAGAAAATGTAGCGCGGCGCATGATCCTGAAAAGCGGCCACCGGTTTTCGGATCGGATCATGCGCAAATAAATCGCATCAGCTATCGAGCAGCGCACCGACTTTTGCGCCGAGCGCGCTGAACGAATACGGCTTACCGATCATGTACACGCCGGGATCGAACCGGCCCGGACCTACGGGATTCACCTTAGGGACAACATCTGAATTTCGCCCGTCGGAGCCATGGTTAAAAAGGAAACCATACGACTCCAATGGGAGTGAAGATCATGCGGAGCGAGGACAACGTCTATTACCTGCGGGTTAAACCCGCGCGCGCCATTGCAGCGGCGCGGGCGCAAAAACAGTCCAGCCAGGAATTTTTGCGGACCGGCTTTTATATCGTCGCCGGCGCTCTTGTCGGGCTGGCGCTCGCCAATCTGCCGAGTCTATCGGGAGCGCTTTTGACGGCCTTGGATATTCTGCCGGCGCATCTGATTTAGCTCCTCACCGCCACCGGCGGTGCAGCCATAGCCACTGCTCGGGATATTGCCGGATCCAGCCTTCGATCACCGCAGTGACCGCCTGCATTGTGCCTTTGATGTCGATCCGGCCGCTTTTGTCGCGCGCCGGCTCGACCGGATCGGACACCTCACCCCAGAAACTATTTCCGTCGGGCTTACGCACGACGCGCATGCCGTAGATCGGCAATTCCGTCTGCCGCGCCAGCATCGCGATCAGTGGATTGGCAAGGCAGGGCCGGCCGAAGAAGTTGACCTCGACCCCTTTGCTGTAGTGCTGGTCGGCGAGCGTGCCGACGTGAATACCGGATTGCAGCAGGCGGGCAAGCTTGACCGGCGCATCGAGCCCGGTCGGAATGAGTTCGCCCATCAGCGGCTCGCGCAGCTTGACGATGACATCGCTGACGGCGCCGATATTGGGCCGCCGGTACAGCACGGCGGATTTCACCCCGATCAGTTTCGCGCCAACGCCGGGCAATTCCCAATTGCCGAGATGCGCGGCAAAGCCGATCGTCGCCTTGCCGCTCTTGGTGATCCAATCGTAGCGCTCCTTCGATTCCGGCGGATAGGTGATGACGTCCGGCGTCTGCCGGCCGAAGCCTTCGACGCAGAACTCGTCGAGATGGGCGAACTCAATGGCGATGCGGCCGAGATTGTCCCACACCCCGCCGAGGATTTTTTCAATCTCGGTGTTGGATTTTTCCGGAAACGCGGCGCGCAATTGCTCGCGGCCGATGCGATGCTCTTTGAACAACGGGCCGATCTTGCGCATGAACGCGCCGGCGAAATTGGCCATGCGCTTGCGATCGGTATGCTTGATCGCGTCGAGGAGGCCGACGGTCAAAGCGCCGGCCGTCCTGTCGAGCAGAGGCTTCAGGCGCCCGGCCGCCATCAGAGCATGATCCGGAACAGTGGAAACCGGTTTTCCAAAAAGATCATGCTAAAAAATGACGATAATCTTGCCGAATACTTGCCGGCTTTCGAGCCGGCTGAGGCCGCGTTCGAACTCGGCGAGCGGCACTTCGGTATCGATCACCGGCGTGAGACCGGACGCCATCTTGGCGAGGCTCTCGCGGATATTGCGCATCGAGCAGCCGAACGAGCCGAAGATGCGGTACTGCTGCAGATAAAGCTGGAACAGATTCATCGTGATCGACTGGCCCGAGGTCGAGCCGCAGGTGACCAGCCGACCGCCGCGCTTGAGGCATAACAGCGAGCCGTTGAATGTGTCGGGGCCGACATGCTCGAAGGCGACGTCGACGCCCTTCTTGCCGGTGAGCTTACGCACGATGCTCTCGAAACGATCGGTCTTGTAATTGATGACTTGATCGGCGCCGAGCGCCTTGGCTTTCTCCGCCTTGGCGTCGTCGCCGACGGTGGTGATGACGGTGCAGCCGATCGCCTTCGCCATCTTGATTGCGGTCGAGCCGATGCCGGAGCCGCCAGCCTGGACCAGGATGGTTTCGCCCGGTTCGAGCTTGGCATTGTCGAACAGCATGTGCTGCACGGTGCCGAAGGCGACCGGCGCGCAGGCGGCGTCGCGGAAGCTTACGCCCGTCGGGATCTGCACCACGAGCCGCGCCGGCATATTGATCAGGTCGCGGGCAAATCCATCGACATGGAAGCCCATGATCGAGGCGACGTTTTCGCAGAGATTATCGCGGCCCTCGCGGCAGGCCTTGCATGTGCCGCAGGTCAGCGCGCCGTAAGCGACGACACGGTCGCCAACTTTGCATGAGGTTACGTCCGGCCCTGTTGCGGCGATTTCGCCCGCCGCTTCGACGCCGACGACGAGCGGCAGCTTGCGCTTGGCAAAGGCCATGCCGCGCCAGCCCCAGACGTCGATGTGGTTGAGGCCGATCGCCTTGATGCGGATCTGAACTTCGCCCGGACCCGGCGCCGGCGGCGCCGGAACTTCGAGGAGCTCGATCTTGCGGTCGGCGACCAGAGTAAGCGCGCGCATAGGCTTTGCCGAGGCAGTCGCCTGGCGCGTATCGGTCAATGCCGTTTCGGCAACGCCGGTCACGCCGGCTCCCGCGTCAGCACCAGCGAAACGTTCTGACCGCCGAAACCGAACGAGTTGGAAATGACGCGGGTGACCTTCGCGTCACGCGCCACGTTCGGAACCACATCGAGCGGAATCGCCGGGTCGGGAACGCTGTGGTTGATGGTCGGCGGAATGCGCTGATGTTCGAGGGTGAGCAGCGAGATCACCGCCTCCACCGCCCCGGCTGCTGTCAGCGTGTGCCCGATCATCGATTTGTTCGACGACATGGGAATGTTGCGGATGCGCTCGCCGAATACGGTGGAGACGCCGAGGCATTCCATCTTGTCGTTTTCGGGCGTCGAGGTGCCGTGGGCATTGATGTAATCGACATCCTGTGGCTCGACGCCGGCGTCGGCCAGCGCATTGCGCATGCAGGCAATGACCGGCTTGCCGTCCGGGCTCGATCGGGTGCGGTGGAACGAATCCGACTTCTCGCCGCAACCTTCGAGGATGCCCAGCACCTTGGCGCCGCGGGCAACGGCGTGGTCGTAATCTTCGAGCACCAAAGCAGCGGCGCCTTCGGCGAGCACGAAGCCGTCGCGGTTCTTCGAAAACGGCTTTGAGGCATGTTCCGGCGGATCGTTTTGCGTCGACAGCGCGGAAAGGAGCGAGAATCGCACCAGCGATTCCGGCGTGAGCGAACCATCGGCGCCGAGCGCAAGCGCAGCCTGGCACTCGCCGCGGCGGATCGCCTCGACGCCGAGCTGGATCGCGGTCGCGCCCGAGGCGCAAGCCGTAGTCAGCGAGATCGGCGAGCCCTCGGTGCCGAAATGGTCGGCGAGATGCTCGCCGATGATGCCGTATTTGAGCGTCTCGTAAATCGGCGAAAATTGCGGCTCGTGCGCCACCCGCATGAGATCGGGATAGCCGGCATCTCTATCGGGTGCGGCCTCCTCGGCCATCTGAATACGGTAATGCCACTCGATTTCGAGCGGCGGCAGCGCGAGAAACAGCGGCCCGGGAAAACGGCCTTTACTGCCGATGCCGGATTGCGCAATCGCTTCTTCACCGGCGAGCAGCGCAATGCGCTCGGATAGTTCCGCCGGCGGCATATAGTCCTTGTACACGTCGTCGACGGTACCGGCGATCGTGGTGCGCAGTGAATTGAGCGGGAAGCGCGAAATGCGCCTGATGCCGGATTTGCCGGCGGTCAATTTCGCCCAATTGTCAGCCTTGCCGACGCCGAGCGAGGTGACTATGCCCATGCCAGTGACCGCGATCACCGGCCGGCCGGCTTTGTCGCGATGCGCGCTTGCGGTGGGACGTGTCGAAGTCATGACCCTCTCCGTCAATTCACCCGTTCGAGCAGCACCAGCCCTTCGCCGCGCCAGTTGCCGACGCTGGTGACGACGACTTGGGATAAATCGGGCGGACTTTCGCCGAAATCCCCAGTCCCCGTTGGGGCGAATAGCTTGCGATGCTCGATCGCCCCGCAGCCGATGCCCAGATTGGCCATGAACTGGGTATCGACGCCATGCCCGATATACGTACCGGTATTGCGTACGGGAAGACCAATTTCCGCAAGCACGGCACGTTCGGCTGAAGTCGCCGGTTCGAGGCCCGCGGCCCCGGAAATCACCGCGGCATGGGAGCGGTCGACCTGGCCGGAAATCTTATCCCATTGCCGGCGCAAGGAGGCCTCGGTTTCACCGGGCCGGCGCACATTGCGGTCGGAAAACACCTGCGAAATCCGCGCCCGCGGTCGCGCGCCGCGGGCTTTGGCGTGGTCTCGGCTCTCCAAGACGAGGAAGGCGCCCATGGTCGCAAAGGCGATGCCGCCTTGGGGGCCGCGATCCCAAACCGGTGCAAACTTGTCCTTGAGCACCACGCCGCCGAGCTCGAAGGCCAATAGCACGTCCCAGCGCGTGCCGTGATAGGCGCCGCCGACCAGCGTCAGTTCGCTTTGCCCGGCGGCGATGCGCGCTTGCGCCACGCGCACGGCGTCGACGCCGGCAGGTTCCTCTCCCATGAAGGTGCGCGAGGAGCCAACGATGCCGTGAACGAGGGAGATGTTGCCGGCGAGCAGATTGGGCAGCTGCGCTAGAAACAAGGTCGGCCGCAGGTCGCTCATCAGCCGCTCGTTGAGATATGCGCCGGGCTTGTTGGTCTTGCGCACGCCGGCCATGATCGCGGTGTCGACGGAAATGTCGCGCTCGCCGCCGCCGGCGGCGACGATCATGTCGGTATGGTCGAGCACCTCGGCGTTGCCGGCAATGCCGGCATCGCTCAATGCCAGGCCCGCGGAATAGACGCCGACCCGCTGCCAGGTTTCCATCTGGCGCTGATCGCTTTTTTTCGGGATCTGCTTGTCGAAGCTCATCGGCGCGAGCTGATGCACGATGTAGGGCGCAAAGCTCTTGTCGTCGTAAACCGGTGGATCGCCGCGCTCGATATGGCTCCAGGCCGCTTCCAACCCCTCGCCCAGGCAGGTGAGCAGACCGACGCCGGTGATCCACACCTCGCGGCGTTCGGTCACTTCGCGAACTCCCTCGCTGGGAAATTGATGCGATCGGCCCAATCCCACAAACCGGCGCGCAGCTCGGGGCTCGGATAGGGGATGATGCGGTAGGTCAGCGTGGCGTCGCAAACGGCTGCGCCCTTGCACCAGCCTTTGGCTTCGCCGATGGCATAGCCCGATCCATCGTGCACAACTCTGCCCTCGAATTCGAGTTCATCGCCCGGAAAGACGGCGCTGCGGATCTTGGCTTCCTTGACGCCAGCGAGCGCCGGCAATCCGGTAAAACCCGTCACCGCGCTCACCAGCCAGCCGGTCGTCTGCGCCATGCATTCGATCAGCAGCACGCCCGGCATCAGCGGATAGCCCGGGAAATGGCCTTCGAACACCGTGCTCTGCTTCGGCACCGTGCAGACCGCGCGCGCCACGCGTCCTGCGACGTCGACGTCGACGAAGCGGTCGATCATCTGAAAATATTCAAGACGCATCGGCGGCGCTCAGGCGCCCTTGGCAGCGATCAACTCGTCGATCCGCTCGCACAGGTTCTTCAGCACGAAATACTGGTCGGTCGTCGCTTTGCCGTCATTGACTTCCTGAGTCCATTGTTCGAGCGGAAGTTTGATGCCGAACGCCTTGTCGATGGCGAAGGCAATGTCGAGGAAATCCAGACTATCGATCTCGAGATCGTTGATGGCGTGGCTTTCGGGCTTGATATTTTCACGCGGGATATCGCAAGTTTCCGCAATGATTTCAGCCACTTTATCGAAAGTAGTGGACATCGGGCGTGCTCTTTGGTCTGCAGGAATAAGCGCCGGCCCAGCCCGGCGCGAGCAAGCCCGTCGGTTCGGGCTCCTCAATGTGAACGCCCCGTATAGCGAAGGATGGGGTCAAGTTCAACGGCGGCAACCGCGGTAAATATTGCATTTTTGCCGGCGCGCAAAAGGCCGATTTGCTCTTGGTGCCAACAGCTTATCCGGCCGGTCTTGGCACGCGACCCATGCTGCGGCGCTTGATCGGCCAAGACATAGCACCTAAGGAAGCCCCCGAGAGCTCAGCCAGGAGTCTGCAATGCCGCAGGCGCTCGTGCGCAAGCGTTGTTTCGTGCAGATGACAGGCTACGAGCCCGTCGGACTGGAACACCAGCATCGGCGTTTCATCCGCGAAATGGCGCGGTTCCACAAAACCTGGAACGTCCAAGGCGAGGTTTCGCCGCCGCAACTGTCGGCCGATGGCGCGGTGGCAAGCTGGACGGTCGAGACCTGCGGACCGAACTGGTGCGTCACGACGGATTTTCACTGGTTTCGCTGGGACGACTTTGT
This sequence comes from uncultured Alphaproteobacteria bacterium, assembly GCA_963780925.1. Taxonomy (GTDB): domain Bacteria; phylum Pseudomonadota; class Alphaproteobacteria; order Rhizobiales; family Xanthobacteraceae; genus BOG-931. The sequence continues at coordinate 93,416 of CAWAEV010000033.1, forward strand.
CAGGGCCGACGGCACGCGAAGCGATTGGTTGCGTTTCCCGCTCGGCATCGCCGCATTGATGGAATTCATCCTGAGCGGAACGATGCTGAAGTATTTCATCGTCGCCTGGCGCTACGGCAGTTTCTTCCTGTTTCCACTCCTTTACCTCTTCGGCATGGCATGGCTCTCGATCGGTTTCACGCGCTTTGCCGTCGGGCATCTTGGCCTGCCGTATCCGATGTTGATCGCACCTTTGCTTTGGCTCGCATTGTTCGTCGCGCTGCGCTGGACGTTCGGGCGATTCATCCATATCGGCTACGCGCTCGACGATTGGTATTTTGCGCGCGATTTCATCGATCACGCGCGGCCGCAAGTCGAAGCGCGGCTCGATTGTCTTGCCCGCGAATTGGTGCGCCTGGTGCGGGAAACCGACGCCGACGAAATCGTCATCCACGGCCATAGTCTCGGCGCGCCGCTGTCGCTTTGCGTGGTCGATCGTGCGTTACGGCTCGATCCGCAGCTCGGCGCCCGCAAGCCGATTCACCTCGTTTCGACGGGCTCGTCGCTGCTCAAAGTAGCGCTGCATCCGGCGGCCGGCTGGCTGCGCGAAGCCGTCGGCCGGCTGGCGAATGCACCCGCCATTTACTGGGCCGAGTATCAGGCGCTGGTCGACATCATCAACGTCTACAAGGTCGATCCGGTGGTGGCGCTCGGCATGGCGGCGACCGGGAGACCGATGGTGAAAATCATTCGCATCCGCCTGATGGTGGATGAGCACACCTATCGGCGCTTCCGTCTCAATTTCCTGCGCATCCACCGCCAGGCGGTGATGGGGAACGAGCGGCGCTATTATTATGACTATTACATGCTGTGCTGCGGTCCGCTCCCGCTTGCCCGGTGGGTCGAGAGCCCGGATGGAGCGGTTGCTGCGTTTGCCGCCGATGGCGCGTTGGCCGACGCCGCAGCCGGCAACGGCGTTGCCCCGGCGGTGGCCACGAACACAACGGAGTAGTGCGTGACGGCGACGCTCTCCAAAATCATCTGGCTGGCCTTCGGCATCGGCTGGTCGCTGCTGCGGCTCAGCCCGAATCGTCGGGCAAGGAAAACGGCGGTGCGGTATTCCGGCCGCGATTTACGTGAATTTGCGCTGATGGCGGCTTCATTGACGGGCCTCGGCATCGTGCCGTGCATTTATGTCGCGACTCATGTCCTGCGGTTTGCCGATTATTCCTTCGTGCCGGTAGCAAGTTACCTGGGCGTTGCTGTCGATAGCGCCGCCCTCTGGCTGTTTTATCGGACCCACCGAGATCTCGGCCACAATTGGTCGGTCAGCCTCGACCTTCGCGAACGCCATACCCTGGTCACAAGCGGCGTCTACGCAACCGTTCGGCACCCCATGTATGCGGGCTTTTGGCTCATGGCGGTGGCCCAGGCGTTGCTCTTGCCCAATTGGATCGCAGGGCCCGCCGGTTTAGTCGGTTTCGGCATCCTATTTTTTGGCCGAGTGCGGCGTGAAGAGGAGATGATGATTGCCGCATTTGGCGATGAATATCGAAGCTATATGCGGCGGACTGCCCGCGTGGTGCCTTGGTTATATTGACGACTTTAGGCACGTTGCATTTTTGCTACAGGTCCGCGCCGGATTGCAGAGCATCGAGGAAAAGGGGGGAATTCGACCGCGAAATCTGGCAGTGCAATATGAATTGCTTAAGATGGGTGAGCTCGGATTCCAGCGCCGGGCCTGATGCGGCAAATCGTGAGGAGGTCATGAGAAGTTGGTGGCGTCTTACCACAATCGGCATGCTGACGGCGGGAATGATGCTCGCGCTCGGATCGAACCCGAGCATGGCGGCGCCGCGCGCGCATGTTTACTTGCTGCGCGGGCTCTTGAACATCTTCTCGCTCGGCATGGATACGCTCGCCGCAGAGCTCAATAGGCGCGGCGTCTATTCGACGGTCGACAATCACGCCGATTGGGAGTCGCTCGCCGATAGCGCGGCGGCAAACTACAAAGCGGGTAAGGAAGGGCCGATTATTCTCATCGGTCATTCGCTGGGCGCCGATGCGGTCATGACCATGGCCGCCTATCTAGGCAAGAAAGGCGTTCCGGTGGCGCTCGTGGTGCCGTTCGACGGCACTGGATCGTATACGGCGTCGGCGAATGTCGCGCGGGTGCTCAACTTGACGCAGCACTATTACATGGCGCGCGGACCGGGCTTCCACGGCTCGTTGATCAATGTCGATCTGCGGTCCGATCCGAATATCGACCATCTCAATATCGATAAATCGCCGCGGTTGCATGCGCGCGTGATTGCCGAAGTGCTCGCCATTGTCGGGTCGCACCGCATCGAAACGCCCACCGTCGCCGCCAAACCGGTACCGGCCAGCGTGAGTACCGGCGCTGTTGGTGACGCGGTCAAGCCGGAGAGTGCACGGCCCGCGGCGGCGCCAGCCAAGACTGGCGAAAAGACCAGCGACGGCGCCGCGACAGGCCTAGCGAAGCCCGTTGCCGAGAGCGGCACGCCGGTCATCGCAGCGCCGGAAAAAAGCGCTAAACCAGTAAGCTCGGATTCCGCTGCGGCGTCGGCGAAACCAGCGGGATCTTCGCAATAGCTCACTGCTGCGGCGGCGCCGGCAATTCGATGGGAGCGCAATTGACGCGCCCTTGCATCACGCAATCCTGGTCGCGCTCCATCGCGGCGATGGTGTCGGCGAGCCACGCCCCGGTACTGACCAGGAATGCAACGACCGCCAGCGCGATGACGTTCATCAACATGCGCTGCCGATAATCGACGACTTCATCCTGGTCTTGTTCGTATTGAGCGAGATCGTCGGGCAGCTCGACGTGGGGTCCCTCGAGATCGGAGTGGGCCGGCTGCGCCGGCGGCATCGGTAGCGGGCCCGGACGGCGGAAGGGCAGCACTTGCCCGAACGCGCCGGTGTCGTGCGGGTCGGGTCGGTTTTTGGCGGCCTGAGAACCACTCCGATTCATGGACGTAGAATATCCTCCTGCGGTTAAATTATTAAGCGCGGAATTACGGCGCTGGTCGGACCATGCGGAATGGCCCGGTCGCGTTCTGCCATTCCAAGACAACGCCAATTCCTTTAGATTTCCGCCCATGAACATGCGGCATCATATACGCGCTCTGGTGGCGCTGGCGGCGGCGTATGCGCTGGCGCTGCAAGCGATATTGCTCGCCGTCGGCGGTCCCATAAGTGCCCGGGCAGGCGAGATCGGCGCCCTGCCGATTTGCTCCAGCCTTACCGCCGGCCATCCCGCGCCGTTGGAGCATACCGGCGGCTGCCCCGGGACGTGTCTCGGCTGTTGTTGCGGTCCTCCGTTGTGCCCCATCCCCGGGCCGGCCATGACTTATGTGCCGGCGCCGGCGCATACCATGGCCGTTGCCTCCGTTGCGGCGCCGGTTCTGGTCGTCGCCATCCCGGACGACCACCGCTCGCGCGCTCCGCCGCTTGCCTAAGTCACTCTCGGCGGCGGCAAAATTCTTGCCGCTTCGGCAAGCTTTCAACACGGAGTAAGTCCATGACGCATTTCACGATGCAATCCATCTCACGCGGCATTGCCGCGATCCTCGCGCTTCTCACAACGCCGCTCTTACTGGCGCAATTCTCGGCAAGTCCCGCAATCGCCGCCGACTACGACATTGGCTCGATGCACATCTCGCAGCCTTGGGCGCGGGCGACGCCGAAAGGCGCTGACGACGGCGCCGGCTACATGACGATTACCAACAAGGGCACGGCGCCGGACCGAGTAAGCTGCGTATCCGACGACGCCAGCACGCAATGCGTGATCCACAGCATGACCATGGAAGGCGGCATCATGAAAATGCGGCCGGTCGAGGGCGGCCTCGAAATCAAGCCGGGCCAAACCGTCACGCTCAGCCCCGGTGGCTACCACATCATGTTCGTCGACCTCAAACACCCGCTGGTCCAAGGGCAAATGGTCAAAGCGACGCTGAAATTCGATCACGCCGGCACAGTCGACATCGACTATCCGATCGCGGCGATCGGGGCGCCGGCGCCCGGCGCCGCCGCAGGCGGCGGGACGATGAACATGCAAGGCCCGAGCGGCGCCATGAACGGGCCCAGCGGTGCCATGAGCGGGCCCAGCGGCGCCCCAAGCGGCGGCATGCAGATGAATAAGCCGTGAGCGCATGCGCCTCTCGCCGACGCAGCGAACATCGCTGCGCCGGTTTGCGGCTCGGTAATCAAATTCGTCGCCTTACGATTGGTTAAGACCGCTGGGCCTATAGGATTGTGATCCCGGTCATCATCCTATGCGCATGAGCCCAGCCGATCCCAACGAACCACCGAGCCGATCCGGGTCGAATTTGCCGTTGGCCGGGGGCGATTCCGATGCCGCCGGCGCGCGGCCGCGCATCGCGATCGCGGAAGCGCTGCGCAACGATTGGGTTGAAGTCTGGTATCAGCCGAAGATCGATCTCAAGCGCAAATGCCTTGCCGGCGCGGAGGCGCTGGTGCGCATCCGCCATCCGCAGCTTGACGTGCTATCGCCCGGCAGCTTCCTCCCCGACGTCGACGAAGACGGCGTCGTCGGGCTCGCGCAGCATGCGCTCGTCGCGACGCTGTGCGACTGGACCATGTTCGACGAGGCCGGGTTCAATCTGCACCTTGCCGTCAACGTGCCGGTCGGTGTCTTGCTGCGGATGCCGATTTCGGCGCTGGTCGCCGAGTATCGCCCGCAATCCGAGCAATGGCCCGGTATCATCCTTGAAGTCACCGAGGATCAGGTCGCGCGCGATATCGCGCTGGCCAACGACATCGCCGCGCAATTGCGCGGCAGCGGCATCTCGATCGCGATCGACGATTTCGGCGCTGGCTATTCGTCGTTTTCGAGCTTGCGCAATCTGCCCTTCGCGGAACTGAAGATCGACCGTTCCTTCGTCCGCAACTGCGCCACCGACGCCGCCAATGCCGCGATCTGCCAGACCGCAATCGATCTAGCGCACCGCTTCGGCAGCGCCGCGGCGGCCGAAGGCGTCGAAAATCAGGCGGACCTGCAGGCGCTGATGGTGATGGGTTGCGATTTCGGCCAAGGCGCGCTGATCGCGCCGCCGTTGCCGAAGGAGCGCTTCCTCGATCTCTTGCGCCAGCGCCTGAACCGGCCGCGCGGCGGCGCCGCGACGAGCCACCCAGGGCCGGTCGCGCGACCGAGCGGCCGCGTGGCTTGAGCCGTTCGCTGCGCTATTTCGGTTCGGCGAACGGCGCCTTTGTCCCTTCCGGCAGCGGCGCCTTGAACGTGTTGAGCGTCATCGACACCATGGCGTAATAGCCGAGAATGCCGACCAGCTCGACCGTTCCGGCATTGCCGAGAATTTTCTTCACGCGATTGAACGTGCCGGCGCTGACGCGCCGTTTGCCGTAGAGCTCCTTGACGAAGGCATAGATCGCCATTTCGTCCTTCGGCGCCGATTTCGGCGCCCGGCCGGCCTGAATGGCGCGAATGGTCTCCGGCTTTATGCCCTGTTTTTCGGCCATCGGCGCATGCATCGCCCACTCGTACTGCGCCTTCCACTGCGCGCCGGTACATAGAATTGCGAATTCCGACAGCCGCGGCGGCACGCTGGTCTTAAAACGCAGGTGCCCGCCGAGCTTTTGCGCCAGCTCGCCGAAGGGTGGCGAATGCAGATAGATCGCGAACGGGCCGGACAGTTTGAACTGACCGCGCGGGCCGGACTTTATCGACTCCGCCAGCGCGCGCTGCTCGGCGGTGAAAGTGTCCTCGGATAACTCGGGCAGGCGGGGCGATTGCATACTTTTGGGCATGGTTTCCTCTTCAAGCGGGCTCGCTGGCCCGCACGATTATTCTATCTTGATCGCTGGCTCGGAAATCGGCGGAAGCGGACGACAACGACGCGATAGCGAGCTTTCATCCCGCTGTCGAGCGCATTGCATTGGTGTTGGAGGGGTGCGCCACGCGCCGTCGGATGTTGCGACGCAACCGTGGATTTAATCGTGCACGCAAAGCTCCGGGTAAAGAGACAGTTTGACCGCGTCCTGAGACTATCGAAAGGGCACACGTGGCGCTTATACTCGGTGCGACGAGCCATCAGCACACATTGGAACCGAGGAGACGGTCATGAACAAGCCGCAAACCAAGCAGGATACCGACCAGCCGGCCAAACAGGTCTACCGTGAGCTCGTCACCATCAACGGCAAGAACGTCGTGCTCGCCCACAACGAGCCGCCGGTGATCAATGCCGGCGTACTCGAATACGCGGAGATTTTCCGCATGTTCAATATTTTCGACGAGAAATTCTCGCCGACCAATATCGACAAGGCCGACGGCACGCCGTTGCGGCTTTACACTTCGGATCGCGTCAAGGTCGACGTCTCCAAGCGCCGCAAGCACGACATGGGCTTCTGGCATCGCAATATCGACGCCCACGAAATCATTTTCTGCGTGCGGGGCGCGCTCAAATGGGAGACCGAGATGGGCATCAAGATCATGCATCCGGGCGACATGCTGTTCATTCCCAAGGGCATCGGTCACCGCTCCATGCTTTGCGAAGATTCGACCGACGATAATGTGCTCATCGAGCTGAAAATCGCCGACGATTTGACCTATGTCGGCGACAACAGATAGGCGGGCAGCCCGTGCAAAGCGTTGACTTGGTGATCGCCGGCATTGACTGGCTGATCACCGTCGATCCCGCCCGCCGCATCATCCGCGATGCCGCGATCGCCGTGACGGACGGCAAGATCGTCGCCATCGGCAAGACCGACGACATCGCCAAGGCCTATTCCGCCCTGCGCAAGGTCGACGGCCGGCATACGGTGGCGACGCCGGGATTCATCGACTGCCACCTGCATGCGTCGTTTCAGCTGTCGCGCGGGCTGGCGGACGAGGCGAACGCGCAATCGTTCCTGTTCGACCGCATGTACCCCTACGAGGCTGCGCTCGACGGCGACGACGTTCGCGTCTCGGCGACGCTTGCCGGGTCGGAACTGCTTAGGCATGGCGTAACTTGCTTCATCGATCCCGGTAATTATCATCCGGAGGCGTCTGTCGACGGCGTGATGTCGACCGGCATCCGTTGCATCGTCTCGCGCTCGTCGTTCGATTTGACAAAATCAGTGCTCGGCATTTTGCCCGAACGCATGATCGAGTCGACGTCGGTGGCGTTGCAACGCGCCGAAAGCGTGCTTGAGCGCTATGCCAAATCTGGCAATCCCCGGCTCGGCGCCAGCGCCTCCTTTCGCGGCCTTAACAATGCTTCCGACGAATTAATCGTCGGCCTCGACAAGCTCGCTCGCAAATACGGCACGCTGTTACAGACCCATGCGTGCTTTTCCTATTCGACGCACGATTCCAGCGTCGCGCGCACCGGGATGGCTGAAATCGAGCGGCTGGAAAAACTCGGCGTCATCGACGAACGCATGCTGATCGTGCATTCCGGCTGGCTCGAACCGGAAGAGCTCGCAATCCTGGCGCGGCGCAAGCCTTCGCTCGTCTGCGCGCCCAGTTCGAGCCTGCATAACGGCTACGGCAACTTCCTGTTCGGCAAGCTGCCGGAGCTGCTCGCGCTCGGCGTCAACGTCACGGTCGGATCGGACCATGCCAGTTCCGGTATCGTCGACATGCCCCAGGAGATACGACTTGCCTGCTGCTGCTACAAGGAAACGCGCGTCAATCCGCGCGTCATGCCGCCGGAGACCGGACTTGAAATGGCGACAATCAACGGCGCCAAGGCCGCGCTTTTGAGCGACCGCATCGGCAGCATCGAGGTCGGCAAGGAAGCCGACATCGTTCTGTTCGATACCAGGCGGCCGGAATGGCAGCCCTTGATCAACCCCGTCGCCAATCTGGTCTATAGCGCGACCGGCGATTCCGTTCGCGACGTGTTTGTCGCCGGCGAGCAAGTCGTCGCCGGCTCTCGTCTGACCAAGGTCGACGAGAGCAAGCTGTACCAGGATGTCCCGCTGGCAGTATCGCGTTTCCGCAAGCACCTTAAATTCGAGCAGATGGTCCAATTGCGCTGGCCGGTGTCCTAGCGATTGCAGCCGCGATGGGCACAGCGCGGGCGCTCGCCGCCGCGAGAGGCGAGGTGACGGAAAGTGAGGTCCGTCACCAGGGTCGCTACCGGCGCCTTCCGCTCTTGCGTTTTTTTGCCGTTTTGCGCCTGGCGCCCGCTTTCGCCGGCATCAAGCCCGCCTTTTCGACGTGGCGCACCCAATAATTCCAGGCGCGGTTGGTCGACGGCGGCCGCACGCTGTGCTCCGAGGATAGCTTGATCTCGCCGGGCGACAAGTGATCGACATGGCCGTGCGCCATGGCCTGGCTCTGCAGGGCGGCGTTCTCGCAGCCGTAAACGGTGCGGAACGTCATTTCGCGGAGATTCGTGCCGGCGACGGTGGCGCCATGGCGGCGCATCAGCACCATCCAATTCTTGCCGAGCGCCCGCGCCAGCGAAGCACCCTCTTCCGGTTTGACCACCAGCATATTGGTGTCGCCGAATTCGTCGTGCTGGTCCCAGAACGGCACGTGGCCGATCACCGCAGGCAGATGGAAGACCGGCACCAGTTCGCGCCCCGAGATGCAGAACGGCAGCACGTCATGGGAATGATGGTGGCACACCGCATTGACGTCCGGGCGCGCCTTGTAGATTTCGCCATGAATGACCCGTTCGCTGTACATGCGCAATTCGGTCGGCCGCACCGGCTGCGAGTCGAGATTCATTTCGATGAGATCGGAAACTTCCGCCAGTTCCGGCGCCTGATGGCGCGAGATGAAGTAGCGCCCCGGATCGCGCGGGTGGCGCACGCTGACATGGCCGAACGCATCGAGGACCTTCTGGTTGGCGAGAATGCGCGTCGCCAAGATCAATTCATGCTGGAGTTCGTGCAACAGCTCCGCAAGATCGTCGGCCATTATTGCCTCCCTGGATATGTTTTGCCTTGCTGCCGGCGTGCCTTTTGGCATCCTCGGCATATTTACGCTAGGACTATTCCATGGCGATCGCGGTCAAAGCTTTGTTCTTCGACGTGTTCGGCACGCTGGTCGATTGGCGCAGCTCGATCGCGCGCGAGGCGCAGGCGCAGCTGGCGCCGTACGGCGCGGCGCTCGATTGGCTGGCTTTCGCCGACGCCTGGCGCGGCGAATATCAGGGCGCCATGGACGAGGTGCGCACCGGCCGCATCGCCTTTTGCAAGCTCGATGTGCTGCACCGGCGCAACCTCGAAATCACGCTCAAGCGCTTCGGCGTCACGGCGCTTGGGGAGGACGACAAGCGCCGTCTCAATCTGGCGTGGCATCGGCTCGACGCCTGGGCCGACGTGCCCAGCGGACTTGCCCGGCTCAAGCGGCGATATCTGCTGGCGCCGGTGTCGAACGGCAACATTTCGCTGATGGTCGATCTGGCCCGGCACAACGATTTGCCGTGGGACGCCATCCTCGGCGCCGAGATCGCAGGCGACTATAAGCCGAAGCCGAAAGTCTATCTCGCTTCCGCCGCGGCCTTCGACCTTGCCCCGGATGCTTGCATGATGGTGGCTGCACACTCGAAAGATCTCGCGGCAGCTTCAACATTGGGCTTGCGCACCGCGCACGTCGCGCGGCCGAACGAGCACGGTCCCGGCCGCGGCGAACTCGGGCCGAGCGTACCGGTCGATTTTGCAGCGAAAAGTCTCGAAGAGCTGGCGGAAAAACTTGGGGTGTGAATTTCGCAGTGCCTGCCGTCAGCGGCGAGCGAACATATGCCGGCGCGCGGCAATCTTCACCGAGGCGCGCTGCATCTGAACGGCGAAAATCGCGTCGGTCATTTGGCTCAAAAATTTCAGGGCGGCGGTCATGGCAAAGTCCCCTGTTAACGCTTCATTAACCATGCTCGCAAACTAAGCCGCACCACTGACGATTGAAGTGATCGCGGTCACAGTTCGGCGCTTTCGATGTAAGTCATTGATTATACAGAATTACGGCTGCTAATTCAGCCGCCAAGGGCGGGATAATCGGTATAGCCTGCCGCCGCGCCGCCGTAGAACGTCTTGCGGTCCGGCACGTTGAACGGGCCGCCGCGGCGAAAGCGCTCCGGCAAATCCGGATTGGCAAGAAACAGCGTCGCGAACGAGACGAGATCGGCGGTGCCGTCGCCGATCGCGGCGTTGGCGTGCGCCAGATCGTAGCCCTTGTTGCCCATCAGCACGCCGCGCCAGAGTTTGCGGAAGAATTTCAGATCCGGCATTTCGCCTGCGGCGACGGGGTCGCTCGCGGCCGGCTCGACGATATGCAGGTAGGCGAGGCCGAGCGGGTTGAGCGCATCGACAGCGGCGGAGAAAGTCGCCGCCGGATTGCTGTCGCTCATGCTGTTGAACGGATTGGTCGGCGACAGCCGCACCCCGACGCGCGCGCCGCCCCATTCGCCGACGATCGCCTCGGTCACTTCGCGGAGGAAGCGCGCGCGGTTCTGTGCGCTGCCGCCGTAGCGATCGGTGCGCCGGTTGGCGCCGTCGCGCAAGAACTGATCGACCAGATAGCCGTTGGCGCCGTGCAGCTCGACGCCGTCGAAACCCGCCTCACGCGCGTTGCGCGCGCCGCGGCGGAAATCCGCGACGATGCCGGCAATCTCGTCGGCTTCCAGCGCGTGCGGCGTGACGTAAGACTGCATGCCATCGAGCGTCCAGGCTTGGCCCGCAGGTGCGATCGCCGACGGCGCCACTGGCAGCGCGCTGCCGGGCTGCAGCGACGGATGCGAGATGCGTCCGACATGCCAGAGCTGCAGAAAGATCCGCCCGCCTGCGCGATGCACCGCTTCCGTCACGAGCTTCCAGCCGGCGACCTGCTCGGCCGAGTGAATGCCGGGCGTGCCCGGATAGCCGAGGCCCTGCGGCGACACCTGCGTCGCCTCGCTGACAATGAGCCCTGCGCCGGCGCGCTGCGCGTAATAAGTGGCGTTCAGTGCCCCCGGCACATTGCCCGCCCCGGCGCGGTTGCGCGTCATCGGCGCCATCACCACGCGGTTGGGGAAGGTGAGCGGGCCGAGGTGGAGTGGGGAGAGGAGGGTGGGGGTAGGCATCGGCAGTTCAATCCGAATGTATTCGGGCAATGCGCAGAGTTGCATAGGTGCAGCGAACGCAAAAGCCGTTCACCGAGCCAATGAGCGAATTCATTTACTCGGCAAGTGCCGCTGTGTACGGTCGATAAATCTTGGCGGCGTTCGGGGACAGGCAATGAAGGGCAATACGGCAGCAGCGGCCCCCATGCACGGCGCCGGCGCCGCGACGCGGCTCATCATCGCGGCTTCCGTCGGCAACGCGCTGGAGTTTTACGAAATCCTGGTCTACGGCTATTTCGCCGTCATCATCTCCAAGGTATTTTTTCCCGCGGCCGACGAAGCCGTCTCGATTCTGGTCACCTTCGGCACTTTCGGCATCTCGTTTCTGGCGCGGCCGGTCGGCGCGATATTTCTCGGCGCCTACGGCGACCGCAAGGGCCGCAAGCGCGCGCTCACGCTGTCGATCCTGTTGATGACGATCGGCACCGGCTTGATGACGGTCATGCCGAGCTATGGCTCGGTCGGCCTGTTGGCGCCCATCCTGGTCATTGGCGCCCGCCTGCTGCAAGGCTTTTCGGTCGGCGGCGAGTTCGCCAGCTCGACCGCTTTCCTGGTCGAGCACCGGCCCGATCGCGCCGGCTTTTTCGGCAGCTGGCAATGGTCGAGCCAAGGTTTTGCCGCCGTGATCGCCACGAGCTTCGGCGTGTTGCTGACGACGACCATGTCGGCGGCCGATTTGCAGGCATGGGGCTGGCGCATTCCCTTTGCTTTCGGCCTGCTGATCGGGCCGGTCGGCTATTACATCCGCAGTCAATTGGCGGAGACGCCGGAATTCCTCGACGCCGGCCAAGCGCACGCGCCGCTGCGCGACCTGTTCGTCGACCAATGGGACCGGCTCTTGCTCACGATCGGCGCGGTCGTGGCCTCGACCAGCTCGCAATACATGCTGGTCTACATGCCGACCTACGCGATCCGCGAACTGCACTTGCCGCAAACGATCGGCTTTACCGCGGCGGTCGCCGCCGCCGCGCTGCAGACCGTGGTGGTGCCGTTGGTCGGCATCTGGGTCGACCGCGTCGGTCAGATTCGCGTCATGATCGGCGCTGCGATCCTGTTCGTGCTGACATCCTATCCGGCCTTCGTGCTGCTCGACGCCCACGCCTCGCTCGCCGTGCTGATGGCGATGGTGTGCTGGATAGGCTTGTTGAAATCGTTCTTCTCGGGCGCACTGCCGTCGCTGATGGCGAAGATCTTTCCAGTCTCGACGCGGGTCAGCGGCATGTCGCTTGCGTACAACATTGCGGTGCCGATCTTCGGCGGCTTTGCGCCGTTCTTCGCCCAATCGCTGATCGACCTGACCGGCAGCAAGCTCGCGCCGAGCTACTACATGATCGCCACCGCGCTGTTGAGCCTTGCGGCGCTGCTCGCGATCCGGCAGCGCTTCCGCCTCTAGGGAGGACTGCAGTGAGCGCGACGACGCGCGAGCTTGTCGAGCGCTTTTACCACGTCGTCTGGAACCAGGCGGACGAGGCCGAGGCGCGCAAAATCCTTAAGCCCGATTTTCGCTTCCGCGCCTCGCTCGGTCCGGAACTGCGCGGTCCTGGCGGCTTTATCGCTTATCTGCGCTCGGTGCGCGCGGCGCTGGAAAATTTCACCTGCACCATCGAGGAACTGATCGCGACCGAGGACCGCGCCGCGGCGCGGATGAGCTTTCATGGCCGCCACCGCGGCAATATGTTCGGCGTCGCCGCCACCGGTCGCGACATCCGCTGGAGCGGCGCGGCTTTTTTCAAAGTCAGCGGCGACTTGATCACCGAGCTTTGGGTGCTCGGCGACATCGAGGCGGCGCGCCGCCAGCTCGCGCCGGAGCAGCGCTTGGAATCGTTTCGGTGTAAGGTTGGTTTTCGTGCACGGCCGGCGGAACAAGAACGATAAGCGGGACGGAACGCCATGACCCTTCAGCAGAACACCGACCACATCCAGACCACGCATATCGGCAGCCTGCCGCGCCCGCATGCGCTGCTCGATCTGATGAAGGCGAAATTCACCGGCCAGCCGTTCGACGCCGACAAGTTCGAAGCGCTGCTGGCCCAGTCAGTGAACGATGTGGTGCGCAAGCAGGTCGACTGCGGCATCGAGATTGTCACCGACGGCGAATTCTCCAAACCCGGCTTCTTCACCTACATCCAGGAGCGCCTGGAAGGTTTCGAAGCCCGGCCCGGGCAGAAGATGAAGCTGTTCGTCCAGGAGGTCGCCGCCTTTCCGGACTACTACAAGGAGTATTTCAAGACCGCGATGATGGGCGGGGCCATCGTCGCGCTGGCGCCGGTGGTCTGCGTCGGCCCCGTCAAATATCGCGGCGAGAGATTCGTCCGGCGCGACATCGCCAACGTCAAAAACGCGGCGGCCGCCGCCGGAGTTCCCGATCATCACGTCTTTCTGCCCGCCACCGCGGCGTCCGGTGTCGGGCTGAACGAATATTACAAAAGCGCGATGAAGAGTATTTTCATGCGCTGGCGGCCGAGCTCGGCAAGGAATACCGCGCCATCGCCGACGCCGGCATTCTGGTACAGATCGACGATCCGTTCCTGCCGGATATTTTCTTCGAGCCCGACCTTGACCGCGCGCAGATGAAGCGGCGCGCGGAAATCTACGTCGAGGCGACCAACACCGCGCTCAAGGGCATTCCACCCCAGCGCGTGCGCTTTCACACCTGCTACGGCATCAACGAAGGCCCCCGCCTTTACGAGGCGGCGCTAGCCGACATCATCGACTATGTGCTGAAGATCAATGCCGGCTCGTACAGCTTCGAAGCCGCCAATCCGCGCCATGAGCACGAATATCATCTGTTCGAAACCGTCAAAGTCCCGGATGGCAAGGTGATTTGCCCGGGCATGATCACCCATGCCAGCAATATCGTCGAGCATCCGGAGCTGATCGCCGAGCGCATCATGCGCTTTGCCAAGCTGGTCGGCCGCGAAAATGTCATCGCCGCCGCGGATTGCGGCTTCTCCTCGCAGGCGTTGTACCGGACCGAAGTCCATGAGACTGTGGTTTGGGAAAAGTTCAAGGCGCTGCGCCAAGGCGCCGATATCGCAACCAAGAAACTGTGGAACTGATGCACGCCCCTTCGCCTTCGCTGAATTCACGCCGCGCCATGCACGGCAACAACGCGCTGCAGATCGGCCTGTTCGGCGCCAATTGCTCGTCCGGCCGTGCGGTGACGCTCGTCCCCGAGCGCTGGTCGGGCAGCTGGACCGACAACAAGAAGCTCGCGCAGATGGCGGACGAGGCCGGCATCGATTTTCTTCTGCCGATCGGCCGCTGGAAGGGCTATGGCGGCGACACCGACTATCAGGGCACCACGCTAGAGACGATCACCTGGGCCACCGGGCTCCTCGGCGCCACCAGGCGCATCACCGTGTTCGGCACCGTGCACGCGCCGATCTTCAATCCGGTCGTGGCGGCAAAGGAGATGGTCACCGCCGACCACATCGGCGAAGGCCGCTTCGGGCTCAATATCGTGGTCGGCTGGAACGAGGGCGAGTTCGACATGTTCGGCGTCGAACAGCGCGCGCATGAGGACCGTTACGAATACGCGCAGGAATGGATCGACGTCATCAAGCTCATCTGGTCCGACCGCGAGAACTTCGACTTCGACGGCAAATACCTGCACATGAAGGGCATCAAGGGCAAACCGAAACCGTTCGGCGGTGCGCGCCCGGTGATCATGAATGCCGGCGCCTCGGCGACCGGCCAGGCTTTTGCGGTGAAGAATTGCGACGCGTTCTTCCTGCAGGCGTCACGCACGTCATTGGAAGAAAGCGCACAGCGCGTGCGCCGGGCCAAGGACGCGGCGCGCGCGCAAGGCTGCGAGATCGGTTGCTACACCGTCGGCGTCGTCACCTGCCGGCCGACCAAGAAGGAAGCCGAGGAGTATTTCCATCACTGCATCGTCGAGCGCGCCGACTGGAACGCCGTCGACAGCATTCTGGCGCTGAAGAACATCTCGCCGCAGACCGTGCCGATGGCGGAATTTCTCGCCCAACGCTCCGGCTATGCGCAGGGCATGGGCGGCTTGCCGATCGTCGGCGATCCCGATCACGTCGCCGCACACCTTGCCGATCTCGCTAAAGCCGGCCTCACCGGCATCGCCATTTCGCTGGTCAATTATCTTAACGAGCTTCCGTATTTCTGCGACGAGGTGATCGGCCGGCTGGAGCGCATGGGGTTGCGGGAGAAGGTACGGGCCTAATTTGTCATGCCCCGCGAAGGCGGGGCATCCCGTAATCGCTGCACACTGATGTCGGTCCGTGCTTGCTGGATCATCCGCCTTCGCGGATGATGACGGTGAAGCGTCACCTCTTACTCACGATCGGCGTGCCGCGCTTTTTGTTGTAGCCGTGGATCGAGACGCGCTCCCAGACGCCGTTGACGTGATAGGGATCGCTCCTCGCGAAAGCATCGACCGCGGCGCGATCGGCGGCGTCGATGACGAAAATGCTGCCGACCGGCGTCTCGCCGTCGTCGGCGACCAGCGTGCCCGCCGTCACCACGTCGACACCATGCTCCGCGGATTTATCGAGATGGATGCGGTGGTCGCGATAATGCTTCGCCCGCACCGGCAGGATGTCTTTCTTGTCGAGCGCGTGGACCACGAAATGCATGTCGGGCTCCGCGAATGTCGGAGCCGCATCCTAAACCCTCTCCCGCTCGCGGGGGAGGGCAGGGTGGGGCTCTCTGGCTCGCTCAGCGGGGTAACTTGCCCTCTCCCGCGTTGCTTCGCTGGCGTCCTCCCCCGCTTGCGGGGGAGGAAATGAATTACACCCTTCGCCGCGAAATCACGTAAGACTCGTCGAAGAACCACAGGCCGCCGCGCTCGCGCAGCACCGAGCGCGTAGCGTCGATATAACTGCCGTCGGCGGCCGCTTGCGCCACCCGATCGTCCTCGACTTGCGCCACATAGATCGCCGCGTTCCAGGCGGCGAACAGCGTCGAGGTGCCGATCGATTCGGAGATTTCCGACGGCAGCGTATGCATCTCGTAGCGGAACAGCGAGCGGTTATCGGCGTAAGCGTTGAAATTGAGCTCGCGCCCGGCCGGGCCGAGCTCGTGCTTGACCGCTTTGAGAATGTCATGGCGGTCGTGAATGAATGGATGGTCGTCCGGCCAGACCCTTTGGATGATTTCCATGCCGGGATCTTGGCCGTGCGAATGAATGGCGATGAGCCTGCCGCCCGGCCCGAGCGCGCGGGCGAGCGGCGCGATCACGCGCTTGGCTTTGAACTCCAGCGGCGCGCGGGCGCGGTAGGGCTGCGAAGCGATGACGAGGTCGTAGTCGGCGCGGGTGCCGCCGGCTTTGGGAATGATCGGATCGAGCAGGAAGCGGTGGTCGTCGCGATACATGACCAGCACCACCGGCCGCTCGTAGATCGGATTGCCGGTACGCGCGGACACGCCGGCTTTCCAGTTCTGCGCCAGGAACGGCTCAAGCGCGATGATCTGTTGCTCGAAGCGGTGCGCCGAATTGCCGAGCAACGGCAGTTCGTGCCAAACAAGGCTAGACGCCGCATTGAGCGATTTGACGTGCAGCCACGGCGCGTCGGCATAAGCGAGGTTGGTCAGCACCAGCACTGTCGACGGATGCTCGAAGAAACGGTCCGACATTTTTTGCAGCGTCAAGCGCACGTCTTCGAGCGAGATCTCCTTGCCGACGACGTAGAACGGCATGTGGCTGAAACGGTCGTGGGCGGCGCGCATGACGCGAGTGAGCACCGAGCCGTCGCCGACGCCGGCGTCGAAAATGCGCACCGCCGGCGGGTGCGGATGGATATGCGCCAGTTCCTCGGAGACGCGGTGTGCGACCTCCCACTTTTCGCTGCAGGTATTGACGAAGAGCAGATACTTTTGCCGGTTGTCGAAGAAGCGGAAATTGCGCGCCGGATCGCCGGGCGTGAGCGGCGCCGCGGGCACCGCCGCTACGATGGGGCGCGGCTCGCGCGCGCGCTCGATGATCGCGGGCCGCTCGCCTAGCGCCGGATGCGCCGCCATAAAACCGTGGATACGGTCGAGCGTGTCGGTGGTGATGCGGCCGCCGTTGCGCAGCCGCGCCGCGAGCTTGCCGTCGTTGACGGCGCGGCGGCCGAAGGTTGATTCCGCTAGCCCCGTCTGGCGGCAATAGTCGGAGATTTCGGTAAGGAGTTGTTGTGCGTTCATGCTGACGTGCGGCGGAGCCACGCCGCTCCCCATTGATCCGTTTCCTCGCCGCCGCGCAGGGCCGCTGACGCGTGCTTTAAGATTGCGCGGCGTTGAAGCCAGCGAACCAAATCCGTTGGGCAGGGGTCAACCACAATTTCGCCCACTCATATAGTGGGCAGATTGATGGGACGTAACCCACCAATGGTGGGCAGGCATCGCCCCGCACGCAGCCGCTGAACAAGCTGGGGAAAAGCAGTGCAGGATTCGCACCAACTAATTGATTTGATTATATAATTCTATGTAGTCTCTGTAACTCGTAGGATAGGTTGAGCCGAAGGCGAAACCCATGATGCTGAGGGTACGCCCACCCTATGAGGCTCGGGAATAACGGGTCTCGCCGCTTGCCAGATATTGATCGAACACCGCGCACACCGTCCGCACGAACGGTCGCGCATGCTCGGGCAGGCTGATACGGGCGCCGGCGCGCTCGACAAGGCCTTCTTTCGCAAACTCGTCGAGACGTGAGATTTCAGCGGCGAAGTGATCGATCCCGATCCCGTGCGCCGCGCAGATTTCCGCCAAGTCCAATCGCAAATTGCACATCAAGTCTGAGACGATATCGCGCCGCAGCCTGTCCTCGCCGGTGAGCGCAACGCCGCGCGAGGTCGCCAGCGTCCCGGCGCCGAGCGCGGCGCGGTAGGCGACACCGGTGCCGACATTCTGCACATAACCCTGCGGCAGCGAGCCGATGGCCGAGGTGCCGAAGCCGATGAGAATCTCCGATTCATCGGTAGTGTAGCCCTGGAAATTGCGACGAAGCCTGCCCGCGCGCTGCCGGCGCGCCAACAGATCGTCGCGCTTGGCGAAATGATCGAGCCCGATCGGCACATAGCCGGCGCCGGTCAACATTTCGGCCGCGGCTTGGCTTTGGGCGAACCGCTGTTCGGTGCCCGGCAATGCCTCCTCGGCAATGAGCCGCTGGTGCCGTTTCATCCACGGCACGTGGGCGTAGCCGAACAGCGCGATGCGATCCGGATCGAGTGCAAGCGCGCGCGTCATGGTCTCTGCCAGCGTCGCTACGGTCTGATAGGGTAGGCCGTACATCAGATCGAGATTGATGCCGGCGGTTCCGGCCGCGCGGAACCACTCCACCACGCGCTGCGTTTGTTCGAAACTCTGCACGCAGCCGACGGCGCGTTGCACCCGCGCGTCGAAATCCTGCACGCCGAGGCTCGCTCGGGTGATGCCGAACTGCGCCAGCACCGCGGCATGGCCGTGCGTCACTGTGCGCGGATCGATCTCGACGGCAATTTCGGTATCCACCGCGAAGCGGAATTTCCTTCGCAGCAGCGCCATCAATTTCCCGAAATCTGGCATTGACAGCATGGTCGGCGTGCCGCCGCCCCAATGCAGGTGCGTGACGGCGCGCGCGCCGGCGATTGCGCTAACCGCGGCGATCTCGCGCTCAAGCAACGCGACATAGGCCTCGACCGGGCCATAGCGGCGCACTACAGTGGTGTTGCAGCCGCAATAGAGACACAGCTCGGCGCAAAACGGAACGTGAAGATAAAGTGAAACGGGCGCGCGTGGCGGCAGATCGGCGAGCCACTCCGCATAAGTCGCGGCACCGACCTCCGGGCCGAATTGCACGGCGGTTGGATAGCTGGTGTAGCGCGGAACCCGTCGCTCCAGGGATTTCAGCAGGTTGGGTTGCATTCTGACGCGCCGCGGGGTTGTTTTCCCATCCGCCTCCGCCTTCGCAGGGCGAGATGTCGAACCACTTCCGTTACGCCGCCATCGTGACGCGGGCGGCTTGCGGGATGGGCAGCGGCTTATTGGCGCTGTCGAGAAACTCGACGGTGACGAAAGTCAGATCCGTCTCGCCGATATTTTGTAGATCGTGCACCTTGTATTCGCCCGACCCGTAATGTTCGTGGCGAGTTTCGCCGGCGTTGTAGGTATACTCGCGCATCTCGCCGTCGTTAAAGTATTGCCGGCCGCGCCCGGAGGTCGCCGCCGACCAGAAATAATCGAGCACATGGCGATGGAAACCGACCCGTTGCCCCGGCTTGAGATGAATGCGCCAGATCCGCACCTTGTCGGTTTCCGAAATCAATTGCTGGCCGACGCAGCCGTTCGGATTGTTTGCCTCGTGCTCGAACTCTTGCCGGATCGCTGCCGGCCATTGCTCTTTGCTGCGACGATTGGTCGGCTTATCGATCATGTTCAAAGACACGGTTGTTCTCCTTAGCTTTTCACGGCGCAACTAGGATGTCGACCTTATTTCGTCGCGGACGATCAAAGCTTGGCCGAATTCTATTAGTTACTCCGGCAACCAAGTGTCCTTGATTCAAATCAAAGCGCCGCATGATGAGTGTCGTGGTCCGGCCTGTTTTAACCGGACGATCCGCGCTAGGCTTCGCCGGTAAAAGGAAACGCCAAGGACAATCGAATGCCGCGCTTTGCCGCCAATCTCGGCCATCTGTTCACCGAATATCCGCTGCTCGAGCGCTTCGGCGCCGCGGCGGCTTGCGGCTTTTCTGCCGTCGAGCTGCAATTTCCCTATGACATTCCCCCGGCCGCGGTGAAGGCGGAGCTGGCAAGGCACGGGCTGACGCAGCTCGGTGTCAACACCCCGCAATGCGCGGAATTCGGGCTCGCCGCGCTGCCGGGCCGCGAGCGCGATTTCGACGCCGCGTTCACCCGCGCGCTCGATTACGTCGTCGCCGTCGGCGGCACGGCGATCCATTGTATGGCCGGCGTCGTGCCGGTCAACGAGCGGCCGGCGGCGGAGAAGGTTTTCATCGCGAATATGACGCGCGCCGCCGCCGCGGCAGCCAAATCGAATATCACACTGTTGATCGAGCCGATCAATCCGCGCGACCGGCCCGGTTATTTCCTCAGCCACGTCGAGCACGCCGCCGATCTCGTCGGCAGGATCGGCGCGCCGAACGTGCGCGTGCAGTTCGATTTCTATCACATTCAGATCGTCGGCGGCGATCTGATCAAGCGCTTCGAGAAATTTTTGCCGGTGATCGGCCACGTGCAGATCGCCGCGGTGCCGACGCGCCACGAGCCCGACGAGGGCGAGATCAATTATCCGGCGGTGTTCGCGGCGATCGACAAATCCGGCTATGCCGGCTGGATCGGCTGCGAGTACAAGCCGCGCACCCGCACCGAGGAAGGTTTAGGCTGGGCGAAACCTTACGGCGTCGTGCCGAAACGGAGCTTCATTCATGCGTCTTGACGGCAAGACCGCGCTCGTCACCGGCGCCGGATCGGGCATCGGCAGGGCCATCGCCGAGACTTACGCACGAGAGGGCGCGCGCGTGGCGCTAGCCGACGTCAATCTCGACGCGGCGAAAGCGGCCGCCCGCGCCATTGGCAACAATGCCATCGCGGTGCGCTGCGACGTGACCAAGAAGGCCGACATCGCCGCGGCGCTCGACGAGACGCTGTCGGCCTTCGGCGCGCTCGACATTCTGGTCAACAATGCCGGCGCGACCCACGTCAACAAACCGATGCTGGACATCGACGAGGTCGAGTACGACCGCATTTTTGCGGTCAATGTGAAAGGCTTCTTTCAGTTCTGCCAGGCCGTGGTGCCGCATTTCCGCAAAGCCGGCGGCGGCACCATCATCAATATCGGCTCGACCGCGGGGCTGCGGCCGCGGCCCGGGCTGTCGGCCTATAATGCGACCAAGGGCGCGGTCCATACGCTGACCAAATCGCTTGCGGTCGAACTCGCGCCGGACCGCGTCCGGGTCTGCGCCATCGCGCCGGTCGCCACCGACACGCCGCTGTTGCCGAGCTTTCTCGGGCCCGCGCCGGGGCAGCGCGAAAGGTTCATCGCCACCGTGCCGCTCGGCCGGCTGGCGCAGCCGCAAGACATCGCCAATGCCGCCTTATACCTCGCTTCGGCGGATGCCGAATTCGTCACCGGCAATATCATCGAGGTCGACGGCGGGAGGTGCATCTAGGGCGGAACTCGCTCCGCTCATTTTTGCCGGTTGGCCGACTTTTTGCAGGCGCAATTGTTGGTGTATCGTGCGTTGGTGGGACCGTAGGGACGGGTGGGGACCATGTGGGGTCGCAAACGCAAAGCCGATGCGCCGGCGAAGGACGCCGCGCCGCCGTCGCCCTTGCAAGAGGCGATGCATCAGGCGCGCGTCGAAGCCGCCGAGCGCACATCCGTCGTCGTCGATCTGCGCGACGCCGAGGTAGCGCGGCTCGAACTGTTGAACGAGGCGCTCGACCCGTTGTTTGCCGAAATCCCGGCCGAAGTCGAATTGTTCGATCGCGGCATCAGTCGCGGCGAGACGCCGCGGCTGTGGATCGACGCGGTGGCGCATGTCACCATGGGTCGCGACAAGCGCGGCTATCGCCTTTCTGCACGACAGCCGCATGGGCCGGCACGTGCTCGCCGAGTCGCACGAGATTCCGGAGATCGCGCGGGCGGTCACCACCTATGTCGCCCGCCGCCTCGTCGAACGGCAACGCGCGCTCGCCGAAGATCCCGATCTGTTGGCACGCGCTCCGGCGAAGGAAGCCGAGCGCTACCGGCGCCGGCGGCGCTGGCGAACCTTCGGCGTGCTGTTGCTCGGCTTTCTCATCGGCGTCGCGGCGCTGTTCGCCGTCGCTGTGCTGATGGCGACGGGCTCCTAAAACAGAATCCTTCGCTCGACTTCGCGAATGATGCGGTCGGGGCCGCGATTGCCGTGCGATCATTTCGCAGTGCCAAGTTTTTTTGGCGCCGTTCGTCGCCGTGTCGATCTTGAACAGATGATAAGCGGCGGCGCCTTCTTCGCCGTGCGGCGCCGCGGCGGAAGCCGACGGCACCCCGACCGCGGGAATTTTTGTGCCGTTGGGTCCGTCGAGCCAAACGAGCGACGAACGATGATCGTGGCCGTGGAGCAAAAGGTCGGCGCCCTTTTCGGCGAGCACGCGGCGTAGCGCGGGCGCGTCTACGAGCCGTCGCAAATAACGCCGTAGCGGACTGACCGGCGGATGATGGATCAGCACGACGCGAAAGAATTCACGCGTCCGATCAAGCACTTCGGCGAAGCGGGAAAGCTGCCGCTCGCCGAGCCGTCCGGTCGCCATGAACGGTCCGGTCGGCACTCCGGTCGAGAGCGCGATCAGCGCTACCTCGCCACGCCGCCGCAGAAACGGAAAACGATCGAAGCCGTCGTCGCCGCGCATGCAGTCGCCCCAGAATTGCGCCGGCATTTGTTCGACGCCGCGGACATAGACGTCGTGATTGCCCGGCAGCGTCGTAACGTCGCGGGCATTGCCGAGTGCCGCAAGCCAGTCGCGGGCGCGGGCGTATTCGTCCGGCAGCGAGAAATTGACGAGATCGCCGGTCACCGCGATGTGATCGAGGATTTGCGTTTTCAGATCGCGCACGATCGCGTCGAGAACTTCGGGCCGGTGGATTCTCTTTCGTTTGCGCAGCCAATTGATGTAGCCGAGCCCGCGCTTGCTCAAAAGCTGCCAGCCGTGCGGCTCGCAAGCCATATGCAGGTCGGATAGATGCGCGAGCGTGAACATTGGGTGAGCCGCGGCGGTGCGTGCTCAGCATCGCAGACGGGTCATAATAAATCACGAACTTCCGATGAGGATGCCGACGGCGAACACCAAGACCCCGCCAACCACCACCTGGAATGCCGCCTGTAGGAACGGCGTATCCATGTAATGCGTGCGGATCCAGGCAATGGCGACCAGCTCGACCGCGACGACGGCGAAGGCGACGGAGGTCGCAACGTAGAAATGGGGAATGAGATAGGGCAGCGCATGACCGAGGCCGCCGAGCGCGGTCATCGTGCCGGTTACGGCACCGCGCATCACCGGTGCGCCTCGCCCGGTGAGCGAGCCGTCGTCGGACATCGCTTCGGCAAAGGCCATCGATATGCCGGCGCCGAGCGCTGCCGCAAGGCCGACCAGAAAGGTCGACCAAGTATTGTGCGTGGCGAAGGCCGCGGCGAACAAAGGCGCCAGCGTCGAGACCGAGCCGTCCATCAAGCCGGCCAGGCCGGGCTGCACATATTGCAGCACGAACATGCGCCGCGCGGCCTGATCCTCGGAGCGGCGCGCTTGCGGCGTGAGCTTTTCGCCGAGCTCGTGGGCTAGCGCTTCGTGCTTGTCTTCGGCCGCGGCGAGCTTTCGCAGCAGATCGCGCACGGCGTCGTCCTGCGTGGTTTGCGCCGCGCGGCGATAGAAACGCGCGGTTTCGTATTCCATTTCTTCTGCGAATTTGCGCGTCGCGTCGAGGCTCAGCGTGCTGTTGAGCCAGATCGGCCGGCGCGCGACAAACCCCTTGACGTCCTGGCGGCGGATCAACGGCAAAAAATCGCCGAATTTCTTGCGATGAAGTTCGAGCAACATGTCGCGATGCCCGATCTCTTCCTGCGCCATGCGGTCGTACATGTCGGCGGTGTCGGGATAGGACGCACGCAGCCGGTCGGCAAACGAGCGGTAGATGCGGTTATCCTCGTCCTCATTGGAGATCGCGAGCGCAAGAATTTCCTGCTCGTTCAAGTCGGCAAAGCGTTTCACAGGCTTCCCTCGGCGGCGCACATTGGATGTGGCGGGTAAGACTATCTTAGAACAATTCTAATTATTGACGCGAGTCGGGAATGCAAGATGGGACTTGATTCGATCCGTCGCCCTTTCGAGCCGGTTATCCGGAGGTTTTCGCACGCCTATTGGCGTTTTTGCCGCGGCCTTACGCTTGGCGCTCCGCGCGCTTATTTTCGACGGCGAGGGCCGCGTCTTTCTGGTGAAGCACTCCTATGTCGCCGGCTGGCACTTGCCTGGCGGCGGCGTCGAGACCGGCGAGACTCTGGTCGCCGCGCTGGAGCGCGAATTGCGCGAGGAGGGCAATATCGAGCTGACCGAGCCGCCGGTCTTCTATGCGGTCTATTTCAATCGCCGGGCGTCGCGGCGCGATCACGTCGCGCTCTATATCGTGCGCTCGTTCCGGCAAATCGCGCCGCCGCAGCCGAACAGCGAAATCATCGCCCACGGGTTCTTCGCGACCGGCGAGTTGCCTGAAGACACGTCGCGCGCGACACGCGAGCGTATCGCCGAAGTGCTCACCGGCCGTGCTCCGTCCGAAATTTGGTGATTGATAGGCGGCAGAAGGCTGCTTTGCCGACTCTGTGGCGTGTCTTTCGATTAGCCAAAGCGGCCGCGGTCGTGCGGCGCGGTGAAGTCGATCAGCGGACCGATCGGCACGATGCCGGTCGGATTGACCTGGCGCTGACTGCCGTAATAGTGCCGCTTGATGTGATCCATGTTGACCGTCTCGGCGACGCCCGGCACGGCATAGAGATCGCGCAGGTAATTCCAGAGATTGGCATAGTCGGCGACGCGGCGCAGATTGCATTTGAAATGGCCGTAATAGACGGTGTCGAAGCGGATCAGCGTGGTGAACAGCCGCCAATCCGCTTCGGTGAGCTCCCTGCCCGCCAGATAACGCTGCCGTGACAATCGTTCTTCGAGCTGATCGAAGGCCACGAATATCGCGCGGGCCGCTTCTTCGTAAGCGGCTTGGCTGGTGGCAAAGCCGGCGCGATAGACGCCGTTGTTGACGTTTGGATAGACGATGTCGTTGATGCGGTCGATTTCCGCCCGCAGCTCAGCGGGATAATAATCGGTGTGCACGTTGGTGAACGCATCGAAGGCGGAATTGAGCATGCGGATGATTTCGGAGGATTCGTTGTTGACGATGGTGCGGCGCTTCTTGTCCCACAACACCGGAACCGAGACGCGCCCGGTATAATGCGGATCGGCCAGCAGATAGATTTCGGCGAGCGTCGCCTTGCCGTTGACATCATCGCCCGTGCCGCCAAGTGCGGTGCCGAATTCCCAGCCGGTCTTGCCATAAAGCGGCGCGGTGACCGAAATCGAAATGGCATTTTCGAGCTTTTTGAGGCTGCGGAAAATCGTCGTGCGATGCGCCCACGGGCAGGCGTGCGAAACGTAGAGATGATAGCGGCCGGCTTCCGCCGCAAAGCCGCCTTCGCCGGTCGGGCCGGCGCTGCCGTCGGCGGTCACGAAATTGCGAAAGCGGGTCGTCGGCCGGATAAAGTGGCCGTCCTTGGTCCGCGAGATGTCTTCTTGCCAAGCGCCGTTGACGAGCAGGCCCATCGTCTTCTCCGGTTTTTCGTCTCGCTCAATCTAATCATTCCCGGCGCTCGCGATAGGGCGTGCCGAGCAAGCGCGCTGGACCTCGGTCGAGCGAGATGATAGGCGGCGGCACGATGAACGATGTTTCACTCACCATCCTGCCCGAGACGCC
The DNA here is from genome assembly GCA_963780925.1 of uncultured Alphaproteobacteria bacterium. Taxonomy (GTDB): domain Bacteria; phylum Pseudomonadota; class Alphaproteobacteria; order Rhizobiales; family Xanthobacteraceae; genus BOG-931. The sequence continues at coordinate 118,925 of CAWAEV010000033.1, forward strand.
GGACGACGCGGCCGCGATCGAGCGGCTGCACGAGCGCACGTTCGGCCCCGGCCGCTTCGCCAAGACGGCTTATCGCTTGCGCGAACAGGCAGCGCATCGGCTTGACGCGTCGTTCACCGCGCGCATCGGCACGCTCTTGGTCGGCTCGGTATGGCTGTCGCCAGCTCGCATCGGCGAGACCAAGGCACTCCTGCTCGGCCCGCTCACCGTCGAGCCGGCATTTCGCGAGCGCGGCGTCGGCCAGGCTTTGATCGAACGCGCGCTCAAGGAGGCAAAGGCCAAGGGCCATCGCCTCGTCATCCTGGTCGGCGACGAGCCCTATTACGGAAAATCCGGATTCAAACGCATTCCGCCCGGCCGCGCGACTATGCCCGGACCGGTCGATCCGGCGCGGCTTCTGGTCGCCGAACTGGAGGAGGGCGCTTTCGACGGCGTTTCGGGGCCGATCCGGCCGGATTGAAAGCGACCTACCGTCCCTCGCGCGCCCAGGCGCCGGCGAGGCTGCCGAGCAGCAGCAGAAGGCCGATCATGCCGGCAAAGACCGGCAGCACGCCGATGCCGCGCACCACGCTGGCGTCACGCATTTTCAGGCCGATCCAGTCGTCGCCCTTGTAGGTATCGCCGGAGCGCACCGCAACGATGCGCGGTACATTGAGCGCCGAGCCGTCGTCGAGCCGCACCGCGGCGCCGCCGGTCGAGTCGGTGAGCGGCGCGAGCACGCCGGTCGTCGATGTCACTTCGGCATATTCCAGCGGATTGGCCGGGCCGATGTTGACCAGCGCATTGAGCTTGCCGTCGGTGGCGCGCCACAGTCCGAGTTCGTTCGCGGCCACACTCGATTCCCAGACGCCGGGTTGAGTCGGATTGAGCTTGAGCGTGCGCGCCGCTCCCGACGGCGAGGTCAAGGTAACGTCGGCGACTTGATCGGCCATGGTTTGCCGCCGCACTACGAGATTGTGCCCGCTGACCGTGAGCCGCAGCGCCTCCTCTTCGAGATCCGGCTCCTTCATCAGCCAGTGCGAGAGCCGGCGTAGGAGATCGAGATGCGGGCCGCCGCCTTGGAAGCCACGTGCCCACAGCCAGAGTTGATCGGATAAAAGGAGCGCCACACGGCCTTCACCTTCGTGCGACAGCACCAGCAACGGCTTTTGGTCCGGACCCTGCATCACCGCCGTGCCGGTCGTATTCCTGGTGTCGACAATACGAAACCATTGGCTCCAATGCGGCGGGTTGCTGTCGGCGCCTTCGAGGCCGCGGGTCACCGGATGACGTTCCCCGAGATTGGTGAGTCGCGGGTGAAAAGCCTGATCGGTGACTTCTCCAGTCGGCTCGGACGGCAGCACCGCGTCGAGCGGCGTGTGCCAGACGCTGGTCGGGCTCGCGTAATCCGGGCCGGCCGCAACCAAGACCGCGCCGCCATCGCGAACGTAGCGTGCGATGTTGTCGAAATAGATCATCGGCAATACGCCCTGGCGCGCGTAGCGGTCGAAGATGATGAGTTGGAACTGGTCGATCTTCTGTTGGAACAGCTCGCGCGTCGGGAAAGCGATCAACGACAATTCGTTGATCGGCGTGCCGTCCTGCTTTTCCGGCGGCCGCAGAATGGTGAAGTGCACCAGATCGACCGACGGGTCGGATTTAAGGAGGTTGCGCCAGGTCCGTTCGCCGGCGTTCGGCTCGCCGGACACCAAGAGCACGCGCAGCTTGTCGCGCACGCCGTCGATCGAGACCACGGCGCGATTGTTGACTAGCGTGAGTTCCCCGGAAAGCGGCGCCGCCTCGATCTCGACGATGTTCGCCCCGCCATGCGAGATCGGAATCTCGACGCTTTGCGGCACGCCGACGGGAACGCTTTCCTGGTCGATCACGTCGCCGTCGCGGCGTACCGTCACTTCGGCGGTGCCGGCATTGGCGCCCTGATCCTCGACCCGATAGGTGATGGTCTGCGGCTGACCGACAATGCCGAAGCGCGGCGCGGCAATGAGCGCGACGCGGCGGTCGCGTTCGTTCTTGTGTCCGGTAATCAGCGCATGGACCGGCGCGGCAAAGCCGAGCGTGGCGGCGTTGGTGGGCACGTCATGAACGCGGCCGTCGGTAATCATGATGACGCCGGCGACGCGGTCGGCCGGCACGTCGGCAAGCGCCGAGCCGAGCGCGGTGAACAATCGCGTGCCGTCGGTCTCGCCGTCCGCCTGTCCGGCTTCCACCACGCGTACTTCGAGGCCGGGAATGCGGTTTAGCCGCTCGACGACCGCGGCGCGTGCGGCGTCGGTCTGCTGGGTACGGTCGCCGAAGCTCTGGCTCGGGCTCTTGTCGACGACGACGACGGCGATCGAGGTCAGCGGATCGCGATGCTCGCGGGTCAGCGACGGATTGGCAAGCGCGAGCACGATCAAGGCCAGCGCCAGCGCCCGGATAGCGGCGCCACGGCTGCGCGACACAAAAAGCAAGAGCGAAAACAGGCACGCCGCGGCGATCGCCACCCACAATTCCGGAGCGCTGATCAGTGGAGCGAAGGCAAGGCCGAGGTTCAATGCGCTCTCCTATTGCCCCAATCGCTCGAGCAAGGCCGGCACGTGGACCTGGTCTGCCTTGTAGTTACCGGTGAGCGTGTACATGACGATGTTGACGCCGGCGCGGAACGCCATTTCGCGCTGGCGCGGCTCGCCGTCGACCATCGGCAGCATCGGCTGGCCGTCGGAGCGCGTCGCCCAGGCGCCGGCGAGGTCGTTGGAGGTGATGAGGATCGAAGACACGCCGTCGCCGCCGCGGGCGGGTCAATTCGTGGCTTCATCGTCGCTCGTCGACGGCAGTGCTTCGACCCATAGCCGGCCGGTATCGAAGCGTCCGGGGAAGTCGCGCAACAGGTAGAACGTCTTGGTCAAGACGTGATCGCGCGGCACCGGTTCGAGCTCCGGGATGTCGAGTGAGGAAAGAATCTTACGCAGTTCGAGCATGCCCGGACTATTGGTCTCGCCGCCCGGCCCCGGCGGCGCCACCACGGCATCGCGGGTGTCGAACAAGACGGTGCCGCCGTCTTTCATATAGGTGTCGATGCGCTTGAGCGCGTCGTCGGAAGGCCGCGGCGCCCCGGGCACGATAGGCCAGTAGATCAGCGGATAGAACGCAAGCTCGTCATGCGCGATGTCGAGGCCGATCGGATCGCTCGGTTCGAGCGCAGTGCGTTGCGCCAGGAAGAGCGTGAGGCCGGCAAGGCCTGATTTGCTGATCGCGTCGACGTCGGCATCGCCGGTGATCACGTAGGCGAGCTTGGTCTCCAGCGCCGACTGCGGCACGTCCGGATTGGGCGTTTCTTCCTGGGCGCGCGCCTGCACCAGCGTGAGCGCGAGCGCGGTAAGGACGATCACGGACGCAGTGGCGGCGCGCGAACCGCGCGGAATGAGACGCTGGATGCCGCCGCCGAGGAAGAGAACTACCAAGGTATCGAGCAACAAGAGCGACAGCGCAATGAGGAAGATCGGCCCGCGTAAATCCTGCGGCTCGCTCGTGCGATAGATTTCATGGCTCGCGGTGGTGAGCGGGGAGAAATCGAGCGGCGCCAGACGATCGCTGGGCGCCAGCGTGTTCACGGCAAGGAGGCTTTCCGGCGGGCCGTAAAACCCCGGCGGATGCTCGGCGCTGGCGGCACCGGAAAAGTCGGATGGCACCGGGCGCGCCGTCGGCGGTGGTGCGACGAAGTTGCCAAAGCCGTCGAGCATGTGGCTTGGCTGGATCACTTGCTGCACATTGTTGGTTTTGGCGCCGCTCGCATCGGCGGCCGGCGCAGTGCCGGAGAGCGCGACGACGCGCTTGAGCATGTCGACGAAAGTGCCCGACAGCGGCAGGTTCGACCACCGCGTATCGCCGGTAACGTGGAACAGCACGATCATTCCCTTGCCGCGCCGTGCTGCGGTGACGAGAGGCGTGCCGTCGGCAAGCGTCGCCCAGGTGTTATCGCTCAACGCCGCATCGGGTTCGGCGAGCACCTGGCGGGTCACGGTGACGTCGTTCGGCACCGGCATGCCGGCGAATGGACCGGCGCGGGAGAATGCTGCGAGCGGCTGCGGCTTATCCCAACTCAGCGCGCCGCCAAGAATGCGGCCGCCACGCCGGAGCTTTACGGGAACGAGGTCGTCGTCGGACGCGGCGAGCCGCGGCCCGGCGAAGCGCACCAAAACGCCACCGTCCTCGATCCATTGCGCCAGCCGATCGTGGGCGTCGCCCACATTGCCGACGTCGGTAAGGATCAGCATCGGCAGCTTCTGATCGAGGAAATGGCTCACCGCGTCGGCCGGGGATTCGCCTTGCGTGATGCGTATGTCGGCGAACGGCTCAAGCGCGCGCTGAATATAGAAGCTCGACGACAATAGCGGCTCAGCCATGTCGGCAATGGCGCCGGAGACGATGCCGACGGTGCGGCGCTGCCAACGCTTGTCGAGCAGTTGCACCGCGCCGGCGGAGCGCTCGCCAGAAATCTCGATGCGCGCGATATCGTTGCGCAGCTCAATCGGCAGGTCAAAGCGAGCCTCGGTTTCGCGGTCCGAAGTCTTGAAAGTGAACGGAGCCTCGCCGAGCGGCAGACCCTTGAGATCGAGCGCGCGCACGGTTCCGCTCTCAGCCGCGCCGGCCGCTGCGCGCAGCACATTGACGCTGAGCGCGCCGGCCGCGTTATCGGCGTCGGTCAAGGCGCGGGCGCCCGGAACGCCGCCGGCCACGATGGTGATGGGATGCCCCGTGACCGTCTGCGCCAGCTTTTTCACGAAATCGGCGCCATGACCGAGATCGACGCTGTCGGACAGCCAGACCAATTCGACGTTTGGTTGCCTGGACAGAAACTGCGACAGCGACGACAATGTCTGGGAGCGGTCGACGCTGTAGGGCACCGGCCGGATCTGCTGCAGCCGCACGCGTGCCGAATCCGCGGTCTCCAGCGAAATGTCGTGCGGTCCCTCGGACAGCGGAATAACCGCGACGGCGCGGCGGTCGTCCTCAGCGCGCGCGATGATGTCGTCGGCAGTGCGCAGGCGCGCATCCCAGGTCGCGGCGGCGGTCCAGCCGTCGTCGATCAGGATCACAATCGGAGCGCTCGTTTTCATCGTCGCCAGCGGCGGATGCCAGAGCGGGCCGGCAGCGGCGATAATGACGAGCGCGGCGAGCGCAAGCCGTAACAGCGTGAGCCACCACGGCGTGCGGGCCGGGGTTTCCTCTCTCGGCGCGATTTCGAGCAGGAGCCGCGTCGGCGGAAAATCGAGACGGCGCGGCCGCGGCGGAATGAGCCGTAACAGCCACCATAGCACCGGCAGGGTGATGAGCCCGATGAGCACCAGCGGTTCGGCAAAGCCGAGCGGTAATCCGCCGATCATGCCGGCACCCTGGATGCGGCAGACGCATGCGAGCGCGCGGCATTATGCGCGGTGCCGGCGCCGATGCGGGCGTGCAACGCGAGCAGGAGCTCACTCGGCAAACGGTCGGTGCGGTGAATCGTGAAGCTGAAGCCGAGGCGGTCGGTCTCGCTGCGAATCTCGGCGCGGTGGCGGGCAACGCGCGCGGTATAGTCAGCGCGCCAGGTTTCCGCGCGGCCGGCGGTAATGCGGCCGCCGCCTTCCGGCTCGATGAATTCGATACGGCCCCAATAAGGGAACGTCTCCTCGGCCGGATCGACGATTTGCACCACATGGCCGTGCGCTCCGCTGCCGGAGAGCTGCGTGAGGGTGCGCCGCACTTCGCCGATTTCGCTCCACAGGTCGGACAACAGCACGACCTCGGCGAGCGGGGAGGGTGCAAAATTCGGCGGCAGGCTCGGCCGCTCGTTGCGGTCATGCACAATCGCCTGCGCGATCAATTCGACGACGTTGCGGCTGCCGGTCGGCCGCAAGAGACCGGGAATGCCGACCCGCTCGCCGCCTTCGACCAAGACCTCGGCCAGCGCGAGAGTGACGACCAGCGCTCGGTACAGCTTGGTGTCGCGGACCAGCGGGGAGGCAAAATTCATCGACGCCGAGCGGTCCGGCCATATCCATACCGTATGTGCGGCCTCCCATTCCTGTTCGCGGACATAAAGATGATCGTCGCGCGCCGAGCGCCGCCAATCGACCCGCGCAGCCGGCTCGCCGGAAACGAAGCGGCGGTACTGCCAGAAATTCTCGCCGGGTCCGGCGCGGCGGCGGCCGTGCAGGCCGTGAGTGACCGTCGCCGCCACGCGCCGCGCCTCCAGGATCAAGCGCGGCATGCTGGCGGCGAGCGTCCGGCCTTCGCCGACCGCCCGACCGGCCGCGGCGACGTCCTGGTATGTGCGCGAAATTGAGCGCGTGGCCTCGGCCGCCATCCGCCTATCCGATCCGAGCCTTCAGGCCGGCAATCACCGCCTCGATGCTCTCGCCCTCGGCGCGCGCGCTGAAAGTCAGCGCCATGCGATGCTTGAGCACCGGCTCGGCGAGCTCGATCACGTCATCGATCGAAGGCGCCAGGCGGCCGTCGAGCAGCGCCCGGGCGCGCACCGCGAGCATCAGCGCCTGGCTCGCCCGCGGGCTCGGCCCCCAGGCGATCAGCTTCGCGCCTTCGCCGCCTTCCGGCCCCGGACGCGCCGAGCGCACCAATGCCAGGATGGCCTCGACGACGGATTCGCCGACCGGAAGTCTGCGCACCAATCGCTGCGCGGCCATCAAATCGTCGGCTGTCATCGCCGCTTTCGGCCGCGTCTCCTCGGCGCCGGTGGTTTCGAACAGGATTTTCCGTTCCGAGTCGCGATCGGGATAAGTGACGTCGATCTCCATTAAAAAGCGGTCGAGCTGAGCTTCCGGCAGCGGGTAGGTGCCTTCCTGCTCCAGCGGATTCTGGGTGGCGAGCACATGGAACGGCTTTGGCAAATCGTGGCGCGTGCCGGCGACCGTGACGTGCTGTTCCTGCATCGCCTGCAACAACGCCGACTGCGTGCGCGGGCTGGCGCGGTTGATCTCATCGGCCATCAGGAGCTGGGCAAAGACCGGACCGGAAATGAAGCGAAAGTTGCGTTTGCCGGTGGCGCTTTCCTCCAAGACTTCGGTGCCGAGAATGTCGGATGGCATGAGGTCGGGCGTGAACTGGATACGCCGCGCATCCAGCCCGAGCACGGTGCCCATGGTGTCGACGAGCTTGGTTTTGGCCAGACCGGGCACGCCGAGGAGCAGCGCATGGCCGCCGGAGAGGATGGTGATGAGCGCCTGTTCGACCACCTTGTCCTGGCCGAATATCACGGTGCCTATTGCCGCCTTGGCCGCGCGTACGTGGTTTCCGGTCAATTCGGCCGTGCGCACGATCATGTCTTCGAGCTTTTCGAGCCCATCTCCGCCAGCAGCCGGCATGGCTAACTCCTTGTGTTAGGTCGTGTTCTTGTGTCGAATTGGATTCGCGCCATATGCGCGTATCGACGGCAGCCGATCTGCACGCCAATTAGGCACACAAGATGCAATATATAAGCCAGCTGCCCAGCAGCCGACTGTGCGCTGATTCTTTATCCATAGGAAACACGACGTGATCCGCGGGAAACAAGACTTGGCGTGGTCTTGGATTGGGGGAAACACCGATGCAGAGTGACAATCTCAATCTCGCGAATGGTCCAGGCCCCCGAAGTCCCATCTAAGCTCAGATTCAAGGCAAACCATGGCGAAGGAAGGGCAATCCGGCCTTGAGGCGATCACGGCTGCGCTAGGCCGCTCCGGCAAAGGGCCGCCGCCGGTCGAGTGCTGGAATCCGCCGTTTTGCGGGGATCTCGATATGCGGATCGCCACGGACGGGACCTGGTTTTATCTCAAGACCCCGATCGGGCGGCCGGCTTTAGTCAAATTGTTCGCTTCCGTCCTCAAGCGCGAGGGCGAAAACTACTTCCTCGTCACGCCGGTCGAGAAGTGCGGCATCCGAGTCGACGACGCGCCGTTTCTTGCCGTCGAGCTGAGTGTCGAGGGCGGCGGTATCGGACAGGTGCTCAACTTTCGCACCAATGTCGACGATTGGGTCTCCTGCGGCCCGCAGCACATGCTGCGCTTCGAGCCCGAAGCCGGGACGGGTGGCCTCAAACCTTATCTTCACGTCCGCCGCGATCTGTGGGCGAAAGTGACGCGCGCGCTGTTTTTCGATCTTGTCGAGCTCGGCGAGGAGCGCGACATCGACGGCACGATGATGTTCGGGGTGGCTTCCAGCGGCGCATTCTTTCCGATGGCGCCCGCGGAGCAAATGAGGGATTTTGCGTGAACGAGCGAGCGACGAATTTGCGCCCTGCCGCAACCGATGACTTTTTCGAGCACGCGCGGGCACGGCTTAAGCTTGAAGTGCCGCCGGCATTGACCGATCCGAATGCCGCGGGCGCACGCGGCGATCTCGATCTCAATCCGGAAATGTGGGTGCGCGCAGGCGTGAAGGCGACCAAGCCGGCCGCCGTGCTAGTGCCCGTCATCGATCGGCCCGAACCCACGGTGCTCTTAACCTTACGCACCGCGGAGCTCGCGAGCCATGCCGGACAGGTCGCCTTTCCCGGCGGCAAGATCGATCCCGCCGACGAAAGCCCAGTTGCGGCGGCGCTGCGCGAAGCCAACGAGGAGACCGGCCTTGCGCCCAATCTCATCGAGCCGATCGGCTATCTCGATCTCTATCTGACATTTTCCGGCTTTCGTATTTTGCCGACGGTGGCGCGCGTCAAGCCGGACTTCACGCTTAAGCTCAATCCGCGCGAAGTGGTCGAGACTTTCGAAGTGCCGCTCGCATTCGTCATGACGCCGAGCAATCACCAGCGCAAAACGCGCGACTGGAATGGGTTGCAACGCGATTACTACGCGATTCCGTTCGAGAACCGCTACATCTGGGGCATTACCGCGGGTATTCTCCGAAACCTCTACGATCGGGTCTACGCCGCATGATCAGGCCAATCCTCACCGAGATCGGGCTGTTTATCACCCCGTTCGTGCTTTACACCGCGTTTCTGTTGGCAACCCGTGCCGGCGTGCTGCAGTCCGGGGCCTGGGCGATGCCGCGCATCGCGGCTTTGGTCATCGCGTCGCTCGTCCTTATGGTCGGAAGTTTTCTGATATTGGCGCAGTTTTCCGGTGCTCCGCCGGGTTCGACCTACGTGCCGGCGCATATCGAAAACGGCAAGTTGGTGCCTGGAGCGACGCGGTGATGGACGATGCGCAGCTCGGTGACGCGGCTTGGCTAACTGGTGGCGAGATCGCTCGCCTCCTCGCCGTCCTCGGTCGCGAAGGCGAAGAAGCCCGCGTCGTCGGCGGTGCGGTCCGCAATGAATTGCTGCGGCAGGCGGTCGACGAAATCGACGTCGCGACGACGGCGGTGCCGAAGGAGGTCATGCGCCGCGTCGAGGCAGCCGGATGGAAATCGATCCCGACCGGTATCGACCACGGCACCGTCACCGTCGTCATCGACGGCAAACCGTTCGAAGTCACGACGTTGCGGCAGGACGTCGAAACCTACGGCCGCAAGGCGAAGGTCGTGTTCGGCCGCGATTGGCGGACCGACGCCGAGCGGCGCGATTTCACCATCAATGCGCTGTCCGTTTCTGCCGACGGTCGGATTTACGATTATGTGGGCGGGGTCGCTGATATCGCGGCACGCCGAGTGCGCTTTATCGGCGCGCCGGCGACGCGGATCGCCGAAGACTATCTGCGCATCCTTCGGTTTTTTCGCTTTCACGCCTGGTACGGCAAAGGCCATCCCGACGCCGCCGGATTGCACGCCTGCATTGTCGCACGCGCCGGGCTCGAAACGCTGTCGCGCGAACGGGTGCGGATGGAGTTGCTGAAACTTCTGCTCGCACCGTACGCAACACCGACGCTCGCGGTCATGGCGGAGACCGGCATCCTCGGCGCGGTGCTCGGCGGCGTGCCGCAGCTCGCGAGCTTCGAGAACCTGGTGAAAGTGGAGGCGGCTATGGGCCTCGGCGCCGATGCCGCGCGCCGATTGGGCGCGCTCGGCGTCACGGTGAAGGAAGACGGCGAGCGGCTGGCGGAGCGGCTTCGTTTGTCGAATACGGAAGCCGAGCGGCTCGTCGCGCTGGAGCGCTGGTGGCGCGTATCGCCCGCCTCCGGCGATCGGCCGGCACGTGCGCTGCTCTATCGTCTCGGCCCGCAATCGTTCGCCGACCGCGTTCTCGTTGCCTGGTCGCGCTCATCTGCCGGCGCGGCGGACCACGCCTGGCACGAACTGGCAAATCTGCCGCAGCGCTGGACGGCGCCGAAATTTCCGCTAAAGGCCGCCGAGTTTATTCATCGCGGTCTTGCCGCAGGCCCGGCTTTGGGAACGGCGATGCGCGCGGCCGAAGAAGCCTGGATTGCGGCGGATTTTCCGGACGATCGTGCCGCGCTTAACGCCATCGCCGACCGGGTGGCGCGCGAAGTTGCTTCGTCTCGCTAAAAGCCTGCCGAACCTATGACGACATCCGCTCGCGCAAAGAGCGCAGACGCCTTCGGCTTCCGGTGGCAAATTCGCGCACCCGCGGGCGCACGCGGGCAATCATGCGCCGTGGTTGCATGCGCTCGACCTGCATTTCATTGCCGCGCCAGACGAAGTCGTTGCCGCGCAGCGCGCTGACGAACAGCACCGGCAGCAGCAGATCGCGAATGATCCCATAGAGCGGCGCGAGCGGCGAGACGTGCCAGCCGGCGGCGGCGGCGAGCGCCATTTCGGAGCCGTACCACAAGGCCGCGAAGCTTGCGACGCAAAGCATCAGCGGCAAACCGAATGCGCCGGCCAGGAACGCGACACCGATCATCGGCAATATGCCGCCGGAAAAGATTTCGGGCAGGAAATAGAGCAGGAAGCTGGCCCGGCGCAGCCGCGCCCAGCGTAACTGGCGGTTCCACACTTCGGCGGCGCTGCGCCGGCCAAGCGGCTGCGCCAGCGGGCGATCGACCAGCCGCACCTTTAGACCGGCGCCGCGCACCACTTTGGTCGCCGCGGCGTCCTCGGCGACCTCCCTGCCAAGCGCCTCGATGCCGCCCGCAGCGTCGAGATCGGCGCGCCGCCACAGCATGGTTTTGCCTTGCGCGAATCCGAAGCCGAACGTGTCGACGATGTATTGCCAGCGCGCTTGGTAGGTGTTGAGGAAGGCACATTCGACTTCGGCCCAAACGCCGTCCGGCCGGCAGCCGATCGGCGGCGAGGCGACGAGCCCGGTATCGTCGCGCCAACTCGCGAACAGCCGCTCGATATAATCGCGCGGCATCAGCACATTGCTGTCGGCGATGATGATCCAGTCATGGCGCGCGGCGTGCCAGCCCTTGACCACGTTATTGAGCTTGGGATTCGGGCTCACGCGATCGTCGCCGACGAGCAGCCGCGCCGAGCGGGACGGACTCGCCGCCATCAATGTCTTGACGAACGGCACGACGGGATCCTTTGCGGAAGCGACGCAGAACAGGATCTCGTAATGCAGATAATCGAGCTCGAACGTCGAAGACAGCGTCTCGGCGGCGTAGTTGTCTATTCCGCATAGCGGACGCACGACGCTTACGGAAGGATTTTGGCTAACAGGAGGACAACTGCCGAATGGGGAAGGAAGGCTCGACAGCGGGCCGCGGCGCGTGCTTCGGCGGAAGCGGCCGATCGCGATCGCGATGCTCGTGAGCTGAACAACGGTGACGGCGATACAGAATATTGCGGCGGCGAGAATCGGCGCTATCATCGCCGGAACTATTAAGCAGCCGGCGTGACAGACCTGTGACTCGTTTACCTGTTTGCACGCTATTGCCGCATCCGTTGAGCCGCCGCGTTAACGATTGTTGTCATGGTCCTGCAATGGAATGATTTTATAAATCGATTCGATTGAAAACAGGTGCGAGATCACGCTCGGTGACGTTCGAGCCCGGCATAATAAAGTTCCGTACGCTCTTTATTTCCGATGTGCATCTCGGCGTGCGCGGCTGTCAGGCCGAGCATCTTCTCGACTTCCTGCGCTACCATGACGCCGATACCATTTACCTGGTCGGCGATATCGTGGACGGCTGGCAATTGCGTTCCGGATGGTTCTGGCCGCAGCATCACAACGACGTGGTGCAGAAGCTGCTGCGCAAGGCGCGCAAGGGCTCGCGCATCGTTTATCTGCCGGGCAACCACGACGAGTTCCTGCGCGACTATTACGGCACGCATTTCGGCGGCATCGAAGTGGTCGAGACCATCATCCATCAAGCCGCCGACGGCCGCCGCTACCTGGTCGTGCACGGCGACGTGTTCGACATGGTGGTCAAGCACGCGCGCTGGCTGGCGCTGCTCGGCGATACAGCGTACGACCTCGCCATCCTGATCAACCGCTATTTCAACGCGATCCGCCGCCGCCTCGGCTTTCGCTATTGGTCACTGTCGCAATGGGCGAAGCACAAGGTCAAGAACGCCGTCAATTATATCGGCGCTTTCGAGCAAACGCTGGCCGAAGAGGCACAACGTCACCAAGTCGACGGCGTCATCTGCGGCCACATCCATCACGCCGTGATGCACGACACGTTCGGCATCCGTTACATGAATTGCGGCGATTGGGTGGAAAGCTGTACGGCGCTCGCCGAACATGACGACGGCACTTTCGAGATCATTCATTGGATCGATAGAGCCGCCACGCTGCCGCCGCTGCCGGAAGAAGAACCGGAATTGCCGCTCGACGAAGACACCGAAATCGCGGCTTAAAGCGCGGGCTTTGCTCTTGAGCGCCGCGCTGGCATCCGGTCATACTCGCTCCCCGCATGGAGCTTTCCGTTCATGTCGAGCGCTGGCCGCTCGCAAGTCCCTTCACGATCAGCCGCGGCAGCAAGACTGAAGCTGTCGTGGTAACGGTCGAACTGCGCGACGGCAGCCACCGCGGCCGCGGCGAGTGTGTGCCTTACGCGCGTTATGGCGAAACGCCGGAACGCGTCGTCGCGGCAATCGAAGCCGTGCGACCGGTGCTGCGGCATGGCCTCGACCGCGCCGCGCTGCAGGCTGCGCTGCCGGCCGGTGCGGCGCGTAACGCGCTCGATTGCGCTTTTTGGGATCTCCGCGCCAAGCAAACCGGCCGGCGGGCATACCAACTGGCGGGACTTGCGGCGCCGAAACCGCTGGTGACCGCCTACACGATTTCGCTCGCTGCGCCGGACGCGATGGCGCAAGCCGCGGCACAAGCGGCCGGGCGGCCTTTGCTTAAAGTGAAGCTCGGCGGCGGCGAAGCCGACAGCGAGCGGATCGCGGCGGTGCGGCGTGCAGCGCCGCAAGCCGAGCTCATCGTCGACGCCAATGAGGGATGGAGCGCGGACAATCTCGCGCAAAATCTTGCCGCCTGCGCCAAAGCCGGCGTCACGCTGATCGAACAGCCGCTGCCGGAGGGCCGCGACTCGGCGCTTGCAGGGATGAAGCGGCCGATTCCGGTTTGCGCCGACGAGAGCGTGCACGATCGCGCTTCGCTCGACGCGCTCGTCGGCAAATACGACGGGATCAACGTCAAGCTCGACAAGACGGGCGGTCTCACCGAAGCGCTCGCGCTCGCGGCGGAAGCCGAGCGGCGCGGCTTGGCCGTCATGGTCGGCTGCATGGTCGCAACTTCGCTGGCGATGGCGCCGGCAATTCTCGTGGCGCAGCGCGCGAGCGTGGTCGACCTCGACGGTCCGCTGTTACTCGCAAGCGATCGAGCGGACGGGCTGCGTTACGACGGCAGCCTGATTTATCCGCCTGAAGTGGCGCTGTGGGGGTAAGGCCGGTCATGATATGATTGCCTTGACTGCGCTGTGAGCGCGGCAAGCAGCGGCCGTAGAGCCGACGTAGTTGGGGAGGATCACGATGGCGACGAGGCGCAACGTTCTTACTGCCATTGCCACAGCCGGCGCCGCAATTCCATTCGCGATGAGCGGTGCGTCATGGACCGAGCAAAAATATCCCGACCGGCCAATCAAGATGATCGTGCCGTTTCCGCCTGGTGGTCCGATCGATACGATGGCGCGGTTCTTGGCGGAGGAATTGGCCCAGCAATTCGGTCAGGTCGTCGTCGAGAACCGCCCCGGTGCGGGCTCGATTATCGGGACTAAGTCGGTCGCCACCGCCGACCCCGACGGCTATACGCTGTTGTTCGGATCGTCCGGCTCGCTCGCGGTGTCACCGGCGCTCTACACCACGACGGGCGTCGATCCGCGCAAAGCGTTTACGACGATTGCGACGGTGGCGCTGCTGCCGCACGTGATGGTCGTGAATAACGATGTACCGGCTAAGAGCGTTGCGGAGTTCGTTGCCTACGCCAAGGCGCGGCCCGGTCAACTGAATTTCGGCGCTGGTCTGGGTACGCCGCCGCATTTGCTCAGCACGCTGTTCAAGACCGAGGCCGGCCTCGATATGGTCTTTGTGCCCTACACGGGTTCGGCGCAGTCGGTCACCGATCTATTGGCGGGGCGAACCCAGTTCACCATCGACGGGCTGGTGACGCTCTATCCCTTGATCAAGGCCGGCAAGCTGCGTCCGCTGGCGATCGCGCGCGCCGAGCGCTGGCCGGCGCTGCCCGACGTGCCGACGCTGGTGGAAAGCGGCTTCCCGGATTTCGTTATCGACGCCTGGACCGGCGTCGTGGCGCCGGTCGGCACGCCGCGAGCCATCGTCGAGCAGCTCAACGCGGCGATCGACGACAGCCTCAAGACGCCGGCCGCACAGGCACTCTTCACCAAGTTTTCCGCCGTCGCCAAGCTGGGCACACCGGGTGATTTCAAGGTATTTCTCGCCGAGCAGATGCAGAAATGGGCGGCGATCGTAAAGATTGCCAATGCCAGGATCGATTGAGCGCTCGCGCTGACGGTCCCTTCTCTTCGCCGAAATGGCCCGGCAGTTGCGGCGGTATGTAGGTAGTCCTCCCTGTCTGCTTGACCCCGCATTGCGGGCTAAGTGGGTTCGCGCATTCAGTGGATAATCTGTGGGTATCTCGGGGGCCCGTGTTCCTAATTGGATTGCGCGTATCGCCGTTATGCGATTGATTCGGTCCAGGCCTTGAAATGTCGAACGATCCATTGGCGCTGTCCGGCATCGATGTCGGGGTGCCGCAGGAAGCGGAGTATGACTCGGTTTACGCGGCGGTTACGGCAACCGAGCGCGGCCGTTGGTTTTTGACCGAGTTCGCAAACCGCAATCGCCACGCCGATACCGATTCGCTTATTGCCGCCATCGAGCGCATCGAGGCTTCTGTTCGCAGCGACGCGCCGGCAAAAGAATCGACATGCTTGCCTGACATCAGTGCCGCCGCCGAACGCCTCGCCGACATTGCTTTCGGACTGCGCGAACGCGCGGCCGATGCGACGCTGTGCGATGCACTTGACGCCGCTGTGCGCGAAATCTGCGCGGCCTGCGGTGGTGGCACGGAACACGACGACGCCAAAAATGGCATCATGCCTGCCGCTGGGAATCTAGCGACAACGCCGGATCAGACTACCGCCGAGCCGGCTCGCCAGGTTGCGGAGGTCGCGCTTGATGCGGATTCGCGGTCGTCCTCCGAACCCTTCGACATGCCGTTGCAGGACGGCGAAAAGTTTGCCGAAGCAGCCGCTGCGCTCGCCGCATCGTTAACCGCGCTCAGCGAGGAAGCCGAGCCGGGGAGCGCACCGCAAAGCACGTCTTCCGCCACCACCGTCATTCCGCAGCAACCTTATGAAGCGGTCTCCGCGCCGCAGCCGGCCACAGTGACGGAGCATGGTCCGCGCTGGCATATCGAAGCTCCCGACTTTTTGTTTCATCAGCCGCAACACGAAGCGAAGGGACGCGCGGTTGGATCCTCCTGGCAGCCCACCCAGCCGCATGCGCTGCTGCCGGGACCGCTGCTGCTGCCGAGCCCGGACGAAGATCCGGCGGAGTTATTCGAGCCGGCGCCGAAGCGCGTCGCCAGTCTGCCTCCTACCTCGCCGGTGATATCTGCTGCAAAGCCTGAGCCTACTCCGTTGGCATCGGCAGCATCGGCAATCGGCCAGGCCGTTCGCGCGACGGCGATGCCGCCGGCGCGGAACCCGACCGGTCCGACGGTGCGGCCCCTGCCGCGGCCGGCGCCGGTCAACCCACTCGCGGCGTTGCGCGGCCTGACTGAGGAAGAGTTGATCGCCTTGTTCGGTTAGCCACAGAGCACGGTCCCGAAAAGTGCATATCAGTTTTCGGAAAGGTCATGCTCAAACAAAATGCTAGAGCCCGGTTTTGATTCATCAGAACCAAAAAAACGGCTCCAATCCGCCGCCGGTGGAAACAGTACCGGCGATCCGCGTTGCTTGCTCGTCGAACACTCAAGTTCTCCAATTGTCGCGTTCATAACACGGCACGGAAGTTGCTTTGAGTGAATTTAAGCGGATCAACAACGACGTGCAGGCGTTGCGTGCTGAGTGCTCCGGGTCTGCAGGGCCATTCGTTCGCGGTCCGTCAAGTCGATCATCTGGAGGCCACGATGCACAGACTTACCAGTCTTGCTTTGACGGTGATGGCGTTGTGCACGCTTGTGTCGATTCCAAGTCACGTTTCCGCGCGCGACGACGGTCGCTATGCCGGTTCACCGCTGAAAGCCTGGTTCGACCAGCTCGCAAGCGGCAAGGGCCTATGCTGTTCGTTCGCCGACGGAGTTAGTGTCGAGAACGTCGATTGGGATACCGAGAACGGCCGCTACCGTGTGCGCATACAGGGGCAATGGTTTGTTGTGCCCGACACGGCGGTAGTCACCGAGCCCAATCGCTTTGGCCCCGCGGTGGTGTGGCCATATCAGGATGCGGACGGTACGACACAGATCCGTTGCTTCCTGCCCGGCGCAGGGGCCTGAGCCTCGGTAGGGCCGCCGTAGCGCGCGCTAGGCGACCAGCCGGGAAAACACTTCCGGATCGACATTGCCGCCCGAGAGGACGGCAACAGCGATCTTATTCTCGACGTCGACTTTGCCGGTCATCAGCGCCGCGAGAGCGACGGCGCCGCCCGGTTCGACCACGAGCTTCAATTCGGCAAAGGCAAACGCAACCGCGGCGGCGACTTCCTGGTCGCTCGCCACGACGCCGGCGCCGACCAGCGATTGATTGATCGCGAATGTGAGCTTGCCCGGCATACGCGCCATCAGCGCATCGCAGATGGTGCCGGTCAGCGCCGCATTCTCTTCGCGCCGGCCGCTGCGAAACGAGCGCGCATGATCGTCGAAGCCCTGCGGTTCCGCGGTGTAGAGCATGGCGGTCGGCACCCGCGCCTTGATGGCAAGGGCGATGCCGGCGGTGAGCCCGCCGCCGGAGGCGGTGACGACCACGACGTCCGGGACAAGGCCGAGCGCGCCGAGATCCTCGACGATTTCGCGGCCGGCCGTGCCCTGGCCGGCGATAATCAAGGCGTCGTCGTAAGGCGGCACCAGGATGGCGCCGCGGCGTGCGGCGATGTCGTTGGCGATCGCTTCGCGGTCATCGTTCGCGCGGTCGTAGAGCACGACTTCGGCGCCGAGCGCGGCGGTACGTTCGCGTTTCGCACGCGGCGCGTCGAGTGGCATGACGATCACACAGCGCATGCCGAGAAGCCGCGCCGCCGCGGCGACACCCTGTGCGT
Organism: uncultured Alphaproteobacteria bacterium; assembly: GCA_963780925.1. GTDB lineage: Bacteria > Pseudomonadota > Alphaproteobacteria > Rhizobiales > Xanthobacteraceae > BOG-931. The sequence continues at coordinate 136,448 of CAWAEV010000033.1, forward strand.
GATTGCCGGAAGAGAACGCCACCACGCCGCCGGCGCGCTGGTCCGGCGGGATCGCCGCGAGCTTGTTATAGGCGCCGCGGAATTTGAACGAGCCGGTGCGCTGCAGGGTCTCGGCCTTGAGAAAAACGCGTCCGCCGGTTATGGCGTCGAGCGCGGCCGAGGTCAAAAGCGGTGTGCGCAAGGCAACGCCGGCCAAACGCCGTGCAGCCTCATCGACGTCCGCGGCAGTAGGCAGTGCAACCGGAGCGTCCATCGCGCCAACCATCGCACCAAAAAACGGCGCCAATCCCGGCACCAATCATGGCGCAACGGTAGCGCCGCGATTGCGTCACAAGCAAGGGCGGTGGCGCCACGCAGCGGTGGATTAGCGGCGATGCCTCAGTCGAACCGGCCAGCCGCATGCGCCAGCATGGTATAGACCTTGCCGGTGTCCGAAGTCAGATAGTTGCGCGCCACGGCCGGCCCACGATCGCCGCGCGAAACATCGTCGAGGAGCCGCTCGAACTCGTGGATATAGTGCTCGACGGTCTGACGGAATTCGGGATCGGAGCGGTACTTGTTGCGAATTTCGTCGAACGCCTTCTGGCCTGGCTGCGTATAGAGACGCCGGGTGAAGACGCCGCGCTCGCCGCGCTTATAGCGCTCCCACAGTTCGGCAGCCGCGTCGTGGTCGATCATCCGCGCGATGTCCACCGAAAGCGAATCGATCGAATCGATGCCCTCGCGCTGCGGACGGTCCTCGCCGCGCGGCGGTGGTTCGCGATTGGCGGGCGGTGGGGCAATCGGCGGACTTTCGTCCCGCGAGGCGCGGGTGAGTAGGTCGGACAGCCAGCCGCCGTTGCGCGGCGCGTTTTCGTCCTTGCCGCCCGGCACCGGGCTCAAATTGGGCGGACCGGTTCGTCGCGCCGGCGCGCCGGTAATGTCGCGCGGAGCTTGCGGCGGCGGCGCGGCAACATCCGCGCGCACTGGTCGGGCTTGCCCGCGTCCGCCGCCGGCGGCAAACAGCGGCTCGGCCTCACGCCGCAACGGCTCCGCGGCATCGAGCGAGCGGCCATGGCGGGCGACGATCCGATTGAGCTCGGCCAATGCTTCGATCTGATCGACGATCACGCGGCGCATTTGCGCCGTGCTCTCGGCGGTCTCCTGCGGCAGTTCGAGAATGCCGCGGCGCAGCTCTGTCCGCGTGGTCTCGAGTTCCCGCTGCATCTCCGCCGCCATCAGCTTCATGCCTTCCATGATCTCGGTGAAGCGGCCGGCAGTTTGGGTAAACATGGCCTGCACTTCGGCGGAGGCCTCATCGTAAATCGAATTGAGCGCCTCGCCGGTGCGCAGCCGTTCCTCGTCGGAGGTCCTGCGCACCAGTTCGTACTGCTGCTCGATCGATTGTACGCTTTCGTTGCTGCTCTCGGCGACGATGCCGGCGATTTCGCGCGCCCGCGCCGCCGCGGTATCGAGCGACTCGTCGAGCAGGCCGGAGAAGCGCTCAAGCCGCTGACCGAAATCCTCGGTTCGGGCGTCGAGCGTCGCAACCAGCGTCTCGATACTCGCGTGCCGCGTGGCGATCGACTCGTCGGTTCTGCGGTTGCTCGTGTCCAGCAATTCGACCGCGTCGGCCAGCGTCCGCCCGTGCGAACTAAACTGGTCCGCCAGGTCGCCGAGGTCGTGCAGCACCTTGGCGGTGACGTTATTGAACGTGCCGAGATGCTGTTCGACCTTGGCGGTCGTTGCTCCGCTCTTGCTGGAGAGGTCGCTCATAGCCGCGACGAACTCGGACACGCGCGTCGCCATCGTATGCTCGATCGAGTTCATGTTCTCCTGAGCGCCGCTGAGCACTTCCTGCAGCAGGATGTTGGCCTCGCGCAAGCGCTCGAACAGTGCGGTGGAATCGGAGCGCAACATGGTGTGCGTCTCCATCATCTCGGCGACGGTCGCCGCCGCGGTCTGTTTCGACTCCTCGATCGCGCCCTTGGTCGCGCGGTGCAATTCCTCGAGCGTCCGCGTAATGGTCAGCTTGGCGGCTTCGGTGACGCCCACCGCACCTTCCTGCATTTGGCCGAGCGTCCGGGTGATCGCGCCGGTTGCGTTCAGGCTCGCATCGTTGATCAGCCGGGCGATTTCTTCGCTCTTGCCCATCATGGTCTGGGTAAAGACGAAACCCTTGGCGTCGATCGCCTTCACCGCTTGATCGGTGGCGCGGGAGACCTCGCCGGCAAACTGCTCGCCTTTGCCGGTCAGCGCCACGATCAGCCCATTGGCATTCTGGTCGAGCACACGCGTCATGTCGTCGACGCGCTGCGTCATCGCGCTGTGGATCTCATTGGCCTTGCCGACCAGGTTGCGCGAGACTTCGGTGCTCATGCCGACCAGTTTGCGTTCGGCCTCGTTGACGCTGCGGCCGATGGCTTCGGCGGTCGTCTGTGTGCTCTTGGCGAGAAGATCGGCGGCGGTGGTCGTCGTCTTGCCGATCGTTTCGCTGGCGGCCGTGGCGCTCTTGGTGATCGTGTTGCTCAGCGCGCCGGCGCTGCGATTGAGCGAGACCGTCGCTTCGGCGGCGCTGCGATTGAGCGCTTCGGTCGCCGCCGTGCTGGCGGCCGTGCTCTTGCCAAGCGCCTCGGTGGTGTTGACCGCCAGTTGCGTGAGCGCCCGCTCGGCGCTGGTCGAATTGGTCTTGATCGATTCCGACAGCTGCTCCATTCGCGAATTGAGCAGATCGGCGGCGTCGCGGCTGCGTAGTTCCATCTGGTGAACGACGGCCTCGGCGCGTCCGACCAAAAGCTGTTCCAACTGACCGATCCGGCCGTCGAGCGTGTTGGCGACCTCAAGCGCTCCCTTGCCGAGCGTTGAATCGATTTTTGCAATCCGCTCGCCGAGGGTGTCAGTGAGTTTGACCGCGCGCGCGTCGATCAGCGTCGTGACGTCGCTGATGCGCTTGTCGACTGCGGCGGCGACTTCCTTGCCGCCGTCGGCGAGTGTTTTGGCGATATCGACCACGCGCGCCGACAGCGCGTCCGTCAGGGTCTGCGAGCGTCCGTCCAGCGCCTCCTGGAAGCGCCCCAGACGCTGGTCGAGAGCGGTGGTGACCTCATTCGCCTTTGCCGTAACGCGACTGTCAAAGCTGTCGACGTAAGTGCGCATCGACTCGGAAACATCCTGCGTGCGCGCGCCGAGCCGTTCGACGAGTTCGGAGCCGTAGGTCTTCACGGTACGGTCGAATTCAGCGAGATGCCGGGTGATCAGATTGCCGAGGGTCGAAGAGTCGCGCGAAATCCTTTCGCCGAGTTCGGCGCCGGTGTGATTGAACATTTCCTCGAAGGCGGCCAGGCGCGTCGCCAGCATTTCCTTCACTGCGTCGTTGCGCGTCGCGATGACGCCGGCGACGTGCTCGGCGCTTTCGCGGACCTGATCGGTCATCGCCGAGCTGCGCGAAATCAAAGTCTCGGCGATGCGGCTGCCGGCCTGTTGCAGCTTGTTCGCCACTTCGTTGCCGCGCAGATCGAGATCGACAATGAGCGATTCGCCGGAGGACTTGAGTGTGCTATTGACCTCCTCGGCGCGGATCGCGATCGCCTCCGCGAGTTGGTTCGAGGTTTCGACGATGGCGTCGGTCAGCTCCTGCGATCGCCCGACCATAAGGTCGACCACGGCGACCGATTTCTCGGAGAACGTTTCGGCGACCCGGTCGAGCCGGGAGGTCATCATATCTTCCAGGCCAGTGGCGATTTCGACGAATTCCTCGCCGATGTGATTGGTCTTGAAATCGAGGCTCGAACCGAGCCGCTCGCTGGCCGAGGAAATTGCCTGTGAGGTCTCCGCGCTTGCCGCCTCCAGCCGATCCAAGAGATCGCCGCCGCGTTCGCCCAATTGCGCGATCATGTTGTCGCCGATCTGGCCGAGGGTGAGCGTGATGTGCTCGCCCCGCTCCGCCAACGCGTGGGTGATGCGCTCCGCCGCGTCGTTGACCTGTTGGCCGACCAAGTCGCTGATCGTGGAAAGGTCCTGCGTGAGATCGATGTGCACGTTGTTGATCGCGGAGCGGACTTGCTCGGCCTGACCGACCAGCGTGTCGCGCTGACTGGTGAGATCCTGCAACAGCCCGCGCATCCGCACCTCGTTGTCGCTATAGGTGCGTTCGAGCGCCGCAACCTCGTTTTGCACCAGTGCTTCGAGCTCGCTCGCGCGCGCCAGCGCCCGCTCGACGCCGTCGCCCATGGCCGCAACCTCGCGGCGGATCGCCTGCCCGACGGTGACAATGGAATCGCGCGCCACGCTCTCGGGTTCGGCAAGACGCATCGCGACCCGCGCCATCGACTGCGCGATCAGCCGCAATTCTTGCGCGCGCCAGGCCATGTGAGCCACGCCGAAGAAAAAGATGATCGGCAACAGCGCCGCGGCGCCAAGCCCGATCATCAGCGCAATAGGCGAGCGGCCGGGTCCGAGCGCGGCATTGATATCCGACAGATAGGCAAATGACAGCGACAGGCAGCCGACAATCCATGCGACGGAAAACGCGGTGGCGACGAAATAGGACGAGCGGGCCGGCCGCCGCTGCAACGCGTGCAGGATCTGGCCGATCGATTGCTGATCGTCGTTGGCGGCCCGCGCCGTGGGGCCGGCGAGATCGCGTGTGCCCACCGCGTCGGAACTGAAGAGGTCGTCGCTTATCCGATCAGCGGTCGCGCCTTGCGCACGGCCCTCGGCGGGTCTGGACAACAGATCGGCCATGCCCTCGGGCTGGCCCGCGGGTTGCTCTTCGTCCTGTCGGATATTGAGGGCTTCCTGGATCGCCGACAGCGCGGCCTCGGTCGGATCCTTCATCTTCTTCGGATAGTTGGCCATTTCGGTCGTCGCCTCGCGTGTTACGCTTGACTAGGACGGCCTGAGAACGCCGAGCATAGTGCTCGGCACTACCTTCAGGCCGCGCCACGAGCGCGTGTTCTTTAAATCCCCGCCGGTTCCGGGGGCTTCCCCAGCAAGCCCTCATGTCGCACAACGAGCGCCCATCCTATCGATCTGGCAGATCGAAGAAAACCGGTTTGGTAACGTCCCTTTAATCATCGTTAACGGGTTGTTCACCCTAGCCTCATTAACTTTGCCGGGCCGGGTGAACGCGCCAATGGTGTGCCAACAATACGGCCGCCGTTTGGCTAAGCGCCTCCTGGAGCGTGCCCTGGAGCGTGCGCCGCTCAAACCGGCCTTGGGTAAGAGTTTGCTTACTGTCGGCGAGGAATATCGCCGTCCATTTCCCTGTTCCGTAAGCCATTTGTGCTGTCGTCGTCGCCGCGTGTGCAAAATCGAACAGAACCCAAGAACGTCGGTTCGGCGGGGAGAACGTCATGACTGCGTCGCGCCAGATGACCGCGGCAGAGGACGATTGCAAGGCGAGCGCCATCGATGAGAGCCATCTCGGGCGAATGACGCTCGGCGATCGCCGGCTGGAACGAGAGGTCCTCGAATTGTTCCTGCGGCAAACCACCATCATGCTTGGCCGCATCGTCGATGCCGACCCGCCGCTGGTGGCCGCGGCCGCCCACACACTGAAGGGTTCGGCGCGCGGGATTGGCGCCTGGCGTGTGGCGGAGGCTTCCGAACTTCTGGAACAGGCGGCCGGCGGGGGCGGCGGCGACGCCGGCCGCCGGTCTGATTTGGCTGAAGCGATTGCCGAGCTTAAGGCGGCAAGCCTCGATGCCGGTTCAGCAATCGGCGCGCGGTTGACAAGGTTACTGGCCGAGCTCGGCCGCGAACGCTGATTGCGGCACAACACTCCCGCACTGGCGTGTTGCGGCGCGAGCCGATAGAAATGACCGGCGGCACACCCCGCCATACCCACGTCCGATCAAGCCGACCCCTTCATTTCGCTCATTCCGCCATGGTTCAGATCACATTCATCGACTCCGGTGGCACTGCTCGTACGGTCGAAGGCGAGCTCGGTTCCACGGTCATGGAGACGGCGATCAAGAACGGGGTGCCTGAGATCGAGGCGGAATGCGGCGGCGCCTGCGCCTGCTCGACTTGCCATGTCTATATCGACGAAGCCTGGCGCGAAAAGGTCGGCGAGCCTTCGCCGATGGAAGAGGACATGCTCGATTTCGCCTACAATGTGCAGCCGAATTCGCGGCTGTCGTGCCAGATCAAAGTCCGGGAAGACTTCGAGGGGCTCACGGTGCGCACGCCCGACCGCCAAGCCTAGAGTCATATCGGTTCCACTTTGAGCTGATATGACTCCAGCTTTTTGATCGAGCATGATCTTTTCCGAAAGCCGGTGTCCACTTTTCGGGATCATGCTCAGCCGGAACGATACTAAGCATCGCTGGTACGAATTCCGGGCCGTCGAATTCGGCCTTCCCCTGCCGCTTTGCGCAGGCTAGACACTCGCCACCCCATCAACCCATCAATTAAGCGAAACTACGGGTACGCTATGAATGAACCTATCAAGACCGACGTCGTCATTGTCGGCGCCGGACCAATTGGCCTGTTCGCGGTGTTCGAGCTCGGCCTGCTCGACATGAAATGTCACCTCATCGACATTCTCGACAAGATCGGCGGCCAATGCGCCGAGCTTTATCCGGAAAAGCCGATCTACGACATTCCGGGAATTCCCTATACCAGCGCGCACGGTCTGGTCGACGGTCTGCTGCAGCAGATCAAGCCGTTCAACGCGCAATATCATTTGAACGAAATGGTGGAGACGGTGGAAAAAATCGGCGATCCGCTGTTTCGGGTGAAGACCGATCAGGGCAAAGTCTTCGAGAGCAAGATCGTCGTCATCGCCGCCGGCGGCGGCTCGTTCCAGCCCAAGCGTCCGCCGATTCCGGGCATCGAGCCCTATGAAGGCAAATCGGTACACTACGCGGTGCGCAAGATGGAGGCGTTCCGCGACAAGCGTGTCTTAATCGTCGGCGGTGGCGACAGCGCGCTCGACTGGACGCTCAATCTCGCCCCGATCGCGAGCCATCTGACGCTGTTGCATCGGCGCAGCGAATTCCGCGCCGCACCCGACAGCGTCAACAAGATGATGGCGCTGGTCGGCGACGGCAAAATCGATTTCGTCGTCGGACAAGTCACTGCGTTGTCCGGCAGCGACGGTCAAATCGGCAAGGCTATGGTCAAGGCCAATGACGGCTCCGCGTTCGAAATCGCCTGCGACGCGTTGCTGCCGTTCTTCGGTCTGACGATGAAGCTCGGCCCGGTCGCCAATTGGGGATTTGAGCTTAAGAATAACGAATTGATCCCGGTCGATACCGCGGCCTTCGAGACTTCGACGCCCGGCATCTTCGCCATCGGCGACATCAACTGGTATCCCGGCAAGCTCAAGCTCATTCTTTCCGGATTCCACGAAGCCGCACTGATGGCGCAGAAGGCCTATCACTACGTCTATCCGGAAAAGCGGCTGGTGTTTCAGTACACCACGTCGTCTTCCAGCCTGCAGAAAAAGCTCGGCGTTGCGCCTGAGCGTGCTCCTGCACCCGAGCGCGCGACGACCTGATTACGGCGTCCGCGGCGGCGTCGCTACGGCAGCGGGTGGAGCGGCTGGTTGCGGCGCTGGCGCGGCTACCGGCGCGGGACCGGTCGCCGTTGGCGGCGGCAGCGGTTCGGCTTAAATCGCGGGCGGCGCCGATAGTCCGAGCACCCCGCGCACGGCCGGCAGCGCCGCGTCCGCCATCGCGGCATAGCCTTCGGCCGTGGGGTGCACCGCGCCGCCATAGACGGCGCTGAGCACGCCCCACAGCGCATCGTGGATGTCGCTCGGCTTCAAGATCGCGGGCATGCCCTCGGGATAGGTCATGGCGGTGAAATAACTGTCATTCGCCGTCCTGATCCAGCGCGCCCGCGGAGCGTAAGGACGATAGTCGCTGGGCGGTTCGCCGCAAGCCATCGGATTGTCGGGCGCGGCGTTCGGGTCGGTTTGGAAACTGTCGCCGCTCGTCGAAAAGCAATTGCGATCGAATTCCGGGTCACTCGGTGCGCGCACGCACATGCCGTGCCGGTCGAATTCCGACTGATAGTCATCGACGAAAGTCATCCTGTCGACCGTGGGATCGCGGCAGGCTTTGTTGCCGTCGCAGGTGGCAAGCGACCTGATCCCGGGTAGGAATTTAGTGTCGACGAATACTGCGGCGTCGCGCAGCCGCTCGCTATCGGCGCCAAAAGCCGGATGTACGTCTAAGCCGTCGCTACTGCCCGGACAGGGCTTATCGACCGCTTGCATGGCGGGGTTGGGATAGGAGACGAAAACCACACGGTCGAGGTTGCCGCCGACAAACGGTTTCAGCGCCGTACGCAATTGCGAGAATTCGTCCGGCAAATAGCGGTCCAGGGCCTTTGTCGCATCGGCGACGCTGGCGATGGCGCCGCCCTCCTTGAGCAGGATCCGTTCCGTCGTCGCGTCGACGATGACATTGGCGACGAGCCCGGCGAAATTCACGTCATTGGCCCCGATCGTCAACAGCACCATATCGAGGTTGCGCTTGGGTTCTTGCCGGTGCGTTGCGGCCATGACTTCCTTGAGTTCGGAAAATTGTGCCGGGGCGGTGCCCGAGCAGCTTTCGATTCCCACCACCCATGGACAATCGTCGGCGCGCTGACCGGCGAACATGCCGGCGCCGATCGTCGCGCCGGTGCAGGCGAGCGGGACCAAGGTCACGGCGATGTGCGGCTGCTCGATCGCGAGCGCGAGCGTGGTGCGTACCTGATAGCTGTACAGTGAACGGTGGCAGGCCGGATTCATCCACCGCGCGCCGTGGCGGTCCCAGTCTCTCGCGGCGGTGGGGCTAGACGATCCGTTCTCACAGGACCGATCGTCACCGTAGCCGGCGCGGCTTGGACGGAAATACTGGCTGAAGCCGCCGCTGAGGAATCGCTTGAAGCAGAACCCGCCTTCCAGCTCCACGGCCCTGTCCGGATTGCCTTCGCCGGCGGCGATAGAATCGCCAAGCCCGGCGACGAGGATGTCGCGCACTGCGATCTCGGTCGAGACGCGCTGCGCTGTGCCGTCGCCGAGCGGGATATCGACCGAGGCAACGGTGGTGCGGCCGGACGGCACCCGCAGCTTGACCTCCTGATCGCATGGCGCGGTGGTCTGCTTGGACGGTCCGCTGCCGTCGTTGAAACTCCAGACACAGTCGGCACCTTGCGGCGCCGGCCCGGAAATGGTTACGCCGATCGGATGGTCGCTCGGCGTCAGGTAATTTTCGCGCACGCCGTCCCGTTCGCAGGTCTCGACCAGGTTGCCGTAATTGTCGAGACATAGGTTAGGGACGATATCCTTGGCCCAGCCGAGGCCGTCGGTGGCGCGCTCGAGCCGATCTTCGGCGGCAAGAACGCCGTCGCCGCGGCTCGCCGCCGCCAGCCGCAGGAAATCGGCTTCGTTGCGGAATAGCCGAAAGCGGTTCTTCACCTCCCAGACGATGTGGAAATCGCCCGTTCCCGCGAGCGGCGCAGCTGTTGCGGCGGGTTGCGCAGGCGTGCCCGAGCCTTGCGCAGAAGCCCCGTGGACCGGGATGAGGAGGAATAGTAGGGCCAGGATGCCGGGAAAGCGCATTTTTGTGGGTGGGAAGCGAGCGATAGTCCTTCTAGCACCCGGCTTGCGGCGGAAATGTGAGGGGTGGCATCAGGAACGCCAAGCGGCAGGCCTCGTTATTCTCTTGTCGCAAGCGCTTGGCGCACGCAAGTTATTAAAATGCCGGATTCTCCGATTGTCGCCAAATGCGCCATTGCCGGCGGCGGCCCAGCCGGGATGATGCTCGGCTTCCTTTTGGCGCGCGCCGGGGTCGACGTCGTCGTACTGGAGAAGCACGCGGACTTCTTCCGCGACTTCCGCGGCGACACGGTGCATCCCTCCACCCTCGAATTGATGTACGAGCTCGGCCTGCTCGATGAATTCCTCAAATTGCCGCACCAGAAGATCGTAAAGCTCTGCGCCCAGATCGGCGACGAACGCATTACGATGGCCGATCTGAGCCATCTGCCGACGCACTGCAAATTCATCGCGATGATGCCGCAATGGGATTTTCTCAATTTTCTAGCGAAGCGCGGCAAGCGCTACCCGACTTTCGATTTGCGCATGGAAGCGGAAGCGACTGACCTCATCGAGGAGGGCGGCCGGGTCGTTGGATTGCGCGCGAAGACTCCAAACGGCGCGCTCGTGATCCGTGCCGATCTCGTCGTCGGTTGTGACGGACGGCATTCGACGGTGCGCCAATGTGCCCAACTCACAAGCGAAGACTACGGCGCACCGATGGACGTCTTGTGGTTTCGCCTCACGCGCAAGCCCGGCGACGATACCGATGCCTTCGGTCATGCCGAGGCCGGCAAATTGCTGATAATGCTCGATCGGGGCGACTACTGGCAATGCGCCTATGTCATCCCCAAGGGTGGGATCGAGCAGGTGAAAGCCAAGGGTCTCGATGCCTTTCGGACGAGCGTGGTCGAGATGTCGCCATTTCTCGCCGACCGCATCGGCGAATTGAAAAGCTGGGACGACGTCAAGCTCCTGAGCGTCACCGTCGACCGGCTGAAAAAATGGTGGCGGCCGGGCTTGCTCTGTATCGGCGACGCCGCACATGCGATGTCGCCGATCGGCGGCGTCGGCATCAATATGGCGGTGCAAGATGCGGTCGCCGCCGCCAACCGGCTGGCCGCGCCCCTGAAGGCGGGAACGGTGACGGATGACGATCTGCAGGCGATCGAACAGCGGCGGACTTTGCCGGTGCGGTTTACCCAGTGGGTGCAGCTCACCATCCAGAAGCGGCTGATCAGCCGCTTGCTGGCGAGCGAGCAGCGGCCGAAGCCGCCGCTGTTGTTCAGGCTGGTCGAGACGGTCCCGGTGCTGCGGCGCATCCCCGCACGGTTGCTCGCCATCGGTCTCCGGCCGGAGCATGTGCGCCCGCCGGAGGCTACGGCGAGCTGACTTGGTGCGGTCTTAGCTGCGCCGCCGCAATTCGGCGTCCGCGCGGGCAAGAATTTCGACGAGACTCGCTTCGGCTTCCGCATCGCCTTCCAGCCGCTTGCCGACGGTCTCGCGCAGATGGTTGAAGGCGGCTTCGACCAGCGGCGGTAGCGCACGCCGGTTGTCGCGTTCGCCGCGCGCGTCGCGGCGCCAGCGGCTGATGCGTTCGCCGAGCGCGGTCAGCCGGTCGAGCACGACATCGGCGAGATCGCGATTGGCCTCGAGATAGGCGCGGCCTTCGTCGGTGATTGTGTAGAGCTTTTTGCTGCCTTCGCTCGCCGCGGTGACGTAGCCGGCTTCTTCCAGATAGGTCAGCGTCGGATAAACGATGCCGGGGCTCGGCGAGTACCAGTCGGCGGTTTTCTCCTCGACCAGCTTGATGATTTCGTAGCCGTGGCGCGGCGCTTGCGCGATCAGCGCCAGTGCAACAAGCCGCAGGTCACCCTGCGCCAGCATACGTCCGGCCCGCATGTCGTCGGGGTTCATGTCGCCCCGTCCGCCGCCGTGCCTGCCGCCAAAACCGAAGCCGCCAAAGCGGCGGCGATGGTGCCGGCCCGCGGCCCATCGGCCGCCATAAGATTCGCAATGTCCGTGCATTTCCAGTGTTCTCCAGTTAAAAGATATATCTTTAGATAGATCATAATGAGCTATAACGCAAGATATATCTTTACGATGGAGATTTCTCCGTCGTCCCAAGAGTTTGCGGGCGAGGACGGCTTTCCTGGCGTGGCGACAGCGCCGCGGTCGGGACTAGAATGGCTTCATGTTCGCGACCTTTTTCCATGAGCTGAAGCAGGCAGGCGTCCCGGTGACGCTGCGCGAATATCTGACCCTGATGGAGGCGATGGAGAAGGACGTCGCCTCTCGCCGCGTCGAGGATTTTTATTATCTGTCGCGCGCGGCGCTGGTGAAGGACGAGCGCAATCTCGACAAGTTCGACCGCGTGTTCGGCCACGTCTTCAAGGGCCTCGATCTGGTCGGCGACACCCTAGCCGCCGAAATTCCCATCGAGTGGCTGAAGAAGCTCACGGAAAGATATCTCACCGAGGAAGAGAAGAAACAGATCGAGGCGCTGGGCGGGCTCGAAAAACTTCTGGAGACGCTGCGGCAGCGGCTTGCCGAGCAAAAGGGCCGCCACCAAGGCGGCAAGAAATGGATCGGCACCGCCGGCACGTCGCCGTTCGGCGCCTACGGCTACAATCCCGAAGGCGTGCGCATCGGCCAGGACAAGAACCGCAATTTCCGCGCCGTGAAGGTGTGGGACAAGCGCGAGTTCAAGGACCTCGCCGGCGACGTCGAGCTCGGCACCCGCAACATCAAGATCGCGCTGCGGCGCCTGCGCAAATTTGCCCGCACCGGCGCGCCGGACGAGCTCGATCTCGACGGCACCATCAAAGGCACCGCGCACAAGGGCTATCTCGACATTCTGATGCGGCCGGAGCGGCACAATACGATCAAGGTGCTACTGTTCCTCGACGTCGGCGGCTCGATGGATTGGCACGTCAAGGCAACCGAGGAACTGTTCTCCGCCGCCAAGAATGAGTTCAAACATCTGGTGCATCTGTACTTCCATAATTGCCTCTACGAGAAAGTGTGGAAACAAAACGCGCGGCGCTGGACCGAGACGACGCCGACCTGGGACGTGCTGCACACCTATCCGCACGATTACAAAGTGATCTTCGTCGGCGACGCCTCGATGTCGCCTTACGAGATCGTCGCGCCGGGCGGCTCGGTCGAGCACTTCAACGAGGAAGCGGGCCAAGTGTGGATGGCGCGCGTCGCCGCGACCTATCCGTCCTGCGTCTGGCTCAATCCGGTGCCCGAGCGCGAATGGGACACCACCGCTTCGATCCGGCTGATGCGGCAAATTCTCGGCGGAAGGATGTATCCGCTGACGATCGAGGGGTTGGACGCGGCGATGCGGGAGTTGGGGCGGTAGCTGACTGAACCTCTGCGTCGCCGTCGAGTGAGGCGGACTTCCGAATCGCCGTGAAGACGTTATATTGGGCGCCTTCGTCAACAACCGAAAGGAGGTGATCCAGTGTCTCATTGTCTATCGCCGCGGTCGCCGGCATCCGTGAACTGGATCCTCGCCTCTGCCGAGGTCCTCGCCTAGATGGTCTAATTCGCCATCGGGCTCACGCGCGTAAGGCAAAAGAGCGCCTACGCAACCGGGCCACGGCCCGACAATGGAAGGGTCGTCCGCAAGGGCGGCCCTTCTTTGTTATTCGGCTCTTTGTTATTCGGCTCCTGCGCCGCGCCTTGGTCGTAAAACAGGCTTATGGTGGTGCAACGAGGAGGCGACCATGCCCGCCGAAAAATTCGATTTCCGCAACGCCCAGGGCCAAACTCTCGCCGCGTTGCTCGACCGACCGGACGGCCCGGCGCGTGCGGTGGCGCTGTTTGCGCATTGCTTCACCTGCGGCAAGCACAACCGGGCGGCGCGGCATATCGCCGAAGGCCTCAAGCTCCATGGCATTGCCGTGTTGCGCTTCGATTTCACCGGGCTCGGCGCCAGCGAAGGAGAGTTCGCCAACACCACGTTCTCCTCCAACGTGGACGATCTCGTCGCGGCGGCCGATCATCTGCGGACGATCTTGTCCGCGCCCGCGCTTCTGATCGGGCACAGTCTCGGCGGCGCGGCGGCGCTCGCCGCCGCGCATCGCATCCCGGAGGCGAAGACGGTGGTTACCATCGCTGCGCCGTTCGACCCGGCGCATGTGGTCGGATTGTTCGGCGACAAGATCACCGAGATCGCCGGCAAGGACGAAGTCGAGGTGACGCTGGCCGGCCGGCCGTTTCGGGTTCGCAAAAGCTTTCTCGACGACGTCAACAACCAGAATCTCGCCGCGCATGTCAGTGCGCTGCATCGGGCGCTGCTGGTCTTTCATTCGCCGACCGACGATACCGTCGGTATCGACAATGCGAGCCATATCTTCCTCACGGCGAAGCATCCCAAGAGCTTTATTTCGCTCGCCGGAGCCGATCACCTGATCAGCAAGGCGAGCGATGCCGCCTATATCGCGACCGTCATTTCAGCCTGGGCCGGCCGTTATCTCGAAATGGCCGCCGATACGCCGCCGCCGGAGGAAATGCCCGACAACACCGTCGTCGTTCGCGAAACCCGGCGGGGAAAATTCCAGCAGGACATTGCCGTCGGCAACCACCGCCTGCTCGCCGACGAGCCGGTGAAGGCTGGCGGTCTCAACAGCGGCCCCGGCCCTTACGATCTGCTATTGGCGGCGCTCGGCGCTTGCACCTCGATGACGGTGGGGCTCTATGCCGATCTCAAGCAGATCCCACTCACCCGCACGCAGGTTCGCCTGCATCACGAAAAAATCTACGCCGTCGATTGCGCCGAATGCGAAACCAAGGAGGGCAAGATCGATCGCATCGACCGGGTGATCACGTTTGAGGGCGAACTTTCCGCCGAGCAGCGCAAGCGACTTCTCGAAATCGCCGACAAGTGCCCGGTGCACCGGACGCTGCAATCGGAGATCGATATCCGCACGACCGAGGAACTGGTAGGCTCTTCCAAATAGTGCACGGTACGAAGCACACAAAAAATCGGGGAGGAGCCCGCGTGATCAGCAGACGCGATGTGCTTTTGGCAGCTGCGGCATTGGCGTCAGGCCTAACCGTGTCCGCAGCGCTCCATGCGCAGGATTATCCGACCAAGCCGATCACGATCATTGTTCCCGCCGCGGCCGGCAGCCCGAGCGATTTCCCGGCGCGGCTGGCGTCGCAAGTCCTGCCGCCGCGCTTGGGCGAGCCCATCGTCATCGAATATCGGCCCGGCGCCGCCGGTGCGATCGGCGCGCGGGCGGCCGCGGCGGCAGCGCCCGACGGCTATACGCTGTTCATCGGCAATTCCTCAACGCTCGCCGCCATCCCGGCCGTGTCCGCGCATGCCGGCTACGATCCGGTCAAGGATTTCACGCCGATCGTCGAGATCATGCACGGTTTTCAGATTCTGGTGGTCGATCCGTCTTCGCCCTGGAAGACGGTTGCGGACCTCGTCGCCTACACTAAAGCCAATCCAGGCAAACTCAACTACGGCGACACCGGCACTGGCGGACTGCCCGATTTAGCGGCCCAGCTTTTTATGATCCGCACCGGCACCAAGATGACCGGCGTCTCGTTCCGCGGCGGCAATCAATCGGCGACGGCCATATTGGGCCATGTCGTCGACCTGACCTTCGAAACCGGCGCGTCGCTGGTGCCGCTCATCCGCGCCGGCAAATTGCGCGCGCTGGCGGTGCAGAATGACGCGCGTTCACCGCTGTTGCCCGATGTTCCGACCATGGCCGAGGCCGGGGTGCCGGACTGTGTGGCGCAGACTTTCTTCGGGCTCGTCGCGCCCGCCGGTACGCCGGCGGCAATCGTCGCTCGCATCAACGCGGCGATGAACGAGGGCATGCAGACGCCGGACATGCAGCAGCTGGTCGCCAATATCAGCAGCCAAAATAAGCCGAACACGCCCGCCGAATTCGCCAAATTCATCGCCGCTAATTATCAAAAATGGGTCGGCGTCGGTCAGACGGCTCACATCAAGGTTGATTGAACCAGCGATGAGCGGCGACGTGAAAGAGCTTGCCGGCAAGGTCGCACTGATTACCGGCGCAAGCCGCGGCATCGGTCGCGGCATCGCGCTCGAGCTGGCGACGGTCGGCTGCGACGTCATGCTCGCGGCGCGCAATGCCAAAACGTTGGAAGGCGTGGCGCAGGAAATCCGCGGGTTCGGCCGCAAGGCGGCGATCCACGCCGCCGACTTGACCGCGGACGCCGAGCCGGCCGGGCTGATCGAAGCGCTGGCGCGCGACTTCGGCCGCCTCGATATTCTGGTCAACAATGCCGGTGGTACGAAACGCGGCGGCTTTTTCGTGCAAACCGATCAAGATTGGCGCGACGGCTTCAATTTGAAGCTTTTTGCGCATGTGCGCTTGTGCCGGCTGGCTTGGCCGCTGCTGAAGACAACGCAAGGGTCCGTCGTCTTCGTCGAAGGCGTCGGCGCCCGCGCACCGGTCGCCGACTACATGATCGGCGCTTCGGTGGTGGGGGCCAGTCTCGCCTTCATGAAGGCGCTCGCCGATCTCGGCAAGCGCGACGGCATCCAGGTCAATGCGGTCAATCCGGGTTCGGTCAAGACCGACCGCTTCCGACACCGGCTCGCGATCATCATGAAGAAAACCGGCCTCGACGAGGCTGCGGCGATCGAACGGCACCGCCACGAGCTGGACATTGTGCGCTTCGGCACGCCGGAAGACATCGCGGGACTGGTGCGTTTCGTCGTCTCGCCGCGCGGCCGCTTGCTCCATGGTGCGGCGATCGACATGGACGGCGGCCAGAGCGTGCCGCTGCGCATGTCGAATTACGACTAGGCGCCGCGCTTACAATGATGCTGCCGTGAAAACACCCATGCGAAACATTCCGGTGCTGATCGTCGGCGGCGGACCTGTGGGATTGGCGCTTGCCGCCGAGCTTGGCTGGCGCGGCATTGCCTGCAAGCTCGTCGAGCAATCCGACGGCGCGATCTCGACGCCGAAGATGAACGAGGTCAATACCCGCACCATGGAGTTCTGCCGGCGCTGGGGCATTGCCGACGCGGTACGCAATTGTCCTTTCCCCGGCGATCATTCGCTCGACGTGGTGTTCGTCACGAGCTTAACCGGCCATGAACTGGCGCGCATGCGGCGGCCCACGCGCGCACAACAGAAGGCCGAGAGCTACAGTCCGGAGCGCCTGCAAATCTGCTCACAGCTTTGGTTCGATCCGATTTTGCGCGCGTTCGCGCAATCGCAGCCGTCGGTGACCTTGCGCTATCGGACGCGGCTTTCCTCGTTCGAGCCGTCGGCCGACGGCGTGACCGCGGAATTACACGATCTGGAAACCGGAGACCGCGAAACCGTCAAAGCTGACTATCTGGTCGGCTGCGACGGGGCGACCAGCGCGATCCGCGATGCGCTCGGCATCGGACTGAGCGGCCAGGGCGTTCTCGGTCACCCGGTGCATTTGTTCTTTCGTACGCCGGATCTGCTGGGCCAATGCGGCAAGGCGCCGGGCGTTTTCTTTCTCGCCATCGATCGGAACGGGCTGTGGGCGAACATTCGCGTCATCGATCCGGCGAACGGGCTGTGGCGATTGATGGCGCTCGACAGCGACGGCAAGCAAACGCCGGAAACCGTTGATCGCGCCGGTCTGCTGCAGCGCGCGGTGGGCCGTTCCATCGACGTGGAGTGGAAGGGCGTCAGCGTGTGGACGCGGCGCTGCGTCGTCGCCGATCGCTATTCGCAGGGCCGCGTTTTTCTCGCCGGCGACGCGGCGCATCAGCTGTCGCCGACCGGCGCGCTTGGCATGAACACCGGCATCGGCGATGCGATCGATCTCGGCTGGAAGCTCGCGGCGACGCTCTCCGGCTGGGGCGGTCCGGGGCTGCTCGCGTCCTACGATGCCGAGCGTCGGCCGGTCGGGCTGCGCAATGTCGGCATGGCGGCGGAATTTTATCTGGCGCACGGCGAATTCTCCGACGGCATCGCGGCGATCGAAGACGACAGCGAAGCCGGCCGGCAATTGCGGATGCGTCTCGGCGAAAGCCTCACTCGCGACGTCGGCCGCATGTTTCGCACCGCGGGACTGCAGCTCGGCTACCGCTACGAGCACTCGCCGATCTGCATCGATGACGGCACGCCGCCGCCGGCCGACGATCCGGAAAAATTCGTTCCCTCGGCGCGCCCCGGAAGCCGTGCACCCCACGCGATGCTTTCTGACGGACGCTCGACGCTCGATTTGTTCGGCCGCGGCTTTGCGCTTCTGCGTTTCGGTGAAGCGCCCACGATCGCGCTTGAGCAAGCGGCGAATGGGCGCGGCGTGCCGTTGACTGTCACCGATGTCGACGGGCCGGAGGTCGCCGCGTCTTACGGGCGGCAATTAGTGCTGGTGCGGCCCGACGGCCATGTTGCTTGGCGTGGTGATGCCGTTCCGGAGAATGCCGGTAGGCTGGTCGACCGTGCTCGAGGATTAGGCTAGCGCGCGGCTTTGGACAGGCGCGGCCGCGCTTCCGCAATCACCTCCGCAATCGCCGCATCGTTGCCCGGCGCCATGATGTGGACGCCGGCGACGCCGGGGATGGTCGACAGCTCTTCGATCAATTCGACGCAGATGCGCACGCCCTCGCGCGCGGGGTCGCTGGCTTTTTCCAGCCGCGCAATAAAGGCATCGGGAATGATGGTGCCGTGGAGGTGGCTTTTCATCCAGGCCGCGGACTTCGCCGAGCGCAGCGGATTGACGCCGATCAGGATCGCAAGCTGTTTGGTCAGGCTCGCCGCTTCAAGCGCGCCGACATAGCGGCGCACGATGTTCGCATCCATGCAGAATTGCGTCTGCGTGAATTGCGCGCCGGCTTTGACCTTGCCGAAGAGCGCGTTCGGCTGCCAGCCGGCCGGCGGATCGATCGGCATATCGGCGGCGCCGATGAAGAACGCGGCCTTGCCGCCCACTTTGCGGCCGGTGGGCAACGTGCCGTCGTCGCGCAGCCGGCGCGCGGTCTCGATCAGGGTCTTCGAATCGATATCGAAGACCGGCTTGGTGTCGGGCTGATCGCCGGCTTTCGGGTCGTCGCCGGTCAGCAGAAGCAGATTGCGGATGCCGAGCGCCGCCGCTCCCATCAATTCGCTCTGCAGGGCTATACGATTCTTGTCGCGGCAGGTGATTTGCAGGATCGGCTCAATGCCGGCGCTAAGCAGCAGGCTCGATGCGGCCAGCGCGCTCATATGCGCGCGGGCGCCTGCGCCGTCGGTGACATTGACTGCATCGGCCAAGCCCTTCAGCCCTGCCGCCTTTTGCAGCAGTTCAGCAGCGTCGCAGGATACCGGCGGCGCCAGTTCCGCCGTCATGACGAATCGGCCCTGGTGCAGGCGTTCTTGCAAGGTGTGGGGCAGGGGGGTGCCGTGCTCGTTCATCGCGGCCACAGCGCATATATGCTTTATGGGACTACATCAAATCCGCTGTGAATTGCCCACTTGCGGGGTCCCTTTTCTGGACAGGCAAGCGGGCTCTGGTTACAGAGTGCCCACCATGAGCGGCGTCAACGATATCAGATCAGCCTTCCTCGGCTACTTCGCGCGCGAGGGGCACGAAGTCGTGCCGTCGTCGCCGCTGGTGCCGCGCAACGACCCGACCTTGATGTTCACCAATGCCGGCATGGTGCAGTTCAAGAACGTCTTCACCGGCCTGGAGAAGCGGCCCTATTCACGCGCGGTGACGGCGCAGAAATGCGTGCGCGCCGGCGGCAAGCACAACGACCTCGACAATGTCGGCTACACCGCGCGCCACCACACCTTCTTCGAGATGCTCGGCAATTTCTCGTTCGGCGATTACTTCAAGGAGCGCGCCATCGAGCTCGCCTGGAATCTGGTGACCAAAGAATACGGCGTGCCGGCGGAAAAACTGTTGGTGACAGTTTATGTCGACGACGACGAGGCGTTCCGGCTGTGGAAAAAGATCGCCGGCCTGCCCGAGCGAAAAATCCTGCGCATTGCCGGCAGCGACAATTTCTGGAGCATGGGCGACACGGGTCCGTGCGGTCCGTGCGCGGAGATTTTCTATGACCACGGCGACCACATCCCGGGCGGCCCGCCCGGCAGCCCGGAAGCCGAAGGCGACCGCTTTGTCGAAATCTGGAACCTCGTGTTCATGCAATACGAGCAGCTTGCCGGCGGCAAGCGCATCGACCTGCCGCGGCCGTCGATCGATACCGGCATGGGCATCGAGCGTATGGCCGCGGTGCTGCAAGGCACGCACGACAATTACAAGATCGATCTGTTTGGCGCGCTGATCGAAGCCGTCGCCGATCTCACCCATGTCGATCCCGAAGGCGAGCGCAAGGCGTCGCATCGCGTCATCGCCGATCATCTGCGCGCATCGTCGTTTTTGATCGCGGACGGCGTGCTGCCCTCGAACGAGGGGCGCGGCTACGTGCTTCGCCGCATCATGCGCCGCGCCATGCGCCACGCCGAACTGCTCGGCGCCAAAGATCCGCTGATGTGGAAGCTCGTGCCGGTGCTGGTGCGCGAGATGGGCCAGGCCTATCCGGAATTGCATCGTGCCGAGGCGCTGACCACTGAAACGCTCAAGCTCGAGGAAACTCGTTTCCGCAATACGCTCGAGCGCGGTTTGGCGATCCTCGATGAGGCGAGCAAGACGCTCAAGAAGGGCGACATGTTCGACGGCGTCACCGCTTTCACGCTTTATGATACTTATGGCTTTCCGCTCGATCTGACCCAGGACGCGTTGCGGCCGCGCGGCATTGGCGTCGATATCGCGGCGTTCACCGACGCCATGGAGGAGCAGCGCAAGAAAGCGCGCGCTTCCTGGGCCGGCTCCGGCGAAGCGCCGACGAGGCGGATGTGGTTCCCGCTCCGTGAAAAGTTCGGCGCAACTGAATTTCTCGGTTACGAGACCGAAAGCGCCGAGGGTGTCGTTCAGGCGATCATTCGCGGGAGGGCAATGAAGTTGCGGCACTGAGAGCAGGGCGAGAGCGGCGCCGTCGTTCTCAATCAAACTCCGTTCTATGCGAGGTCGGGCGGTCAGGTTGGCGATACCGGTATGCTGATTGAGGTGACGGAGTGCGGCTAATTCAGGGTCACTGGCACGCACAAATAAGCCGGAGATCTGTTCGTCCATAATGTTCACGTTGAAAATGGCACGGTGAGCGTCGGCGATGCATTGCGTCTCGAGGTCGATCACGAACGACGCAGCGCGATACCGCCGCAATCATTCGGCGACGCATCTTCTCCACGAAGCGCTGCGCCAAGTGCTCGGCGATCACGTCGCGCAGAAGGGCTCGTTGGTTGCGCCCGACCGGCTGCGCTTCGATTTCTCGCATCCGAAGCCGATGACAAGCCGAGGAGATCGAGCGCGTTGAAGACATCGCCAACGATATTGTGCTGCAAAATGCGCCGGTCACGACGCGGGTGATGGCGCTTGACGATGCGCGGCGACTCTGGTGCGCGCGCGCTTTTCGGCGAAAAATATGGCGACGAGGTGCGCGTCGTGGCGATGGGCGAAGGCGGCGGCAACGCGCTGGGCTGGTCGGTCGAACTGTGCGGCGGCACCCATGTCAGGCGCACCGGCGATATCGGCATTGATCTCGGTGGTAGGCGAGTCTGGCGTGGCGTCCGGCGTGCGCCGCATCGAGGCGTTTACAGGCAACACCGCGCGAAAGAATGCAAACAACTTCATTTCTATAGTTCGCACCACAGCCTCGGCGATGCGCGCACCTCCCGAAAGCATTGGTGAGCAGGTTCACAAGTTTCTCGAGGAGCGCAAACGACTAGAGCGCGAATTAAGTGACGCTAGAAAAAAGCTCGCCTTGGGAGGAGGGGGGAGCTCGAGTGAACCGCAAAATGTGTTCGATGTGAATGGTACAAGATTCTATCGAGTGCTTCTGGATGGTGCTGCGAATAATGAGCTCAAAGGCATCGTTGACGAAGCAAAGATGAAGATTTCCACCGGCGTAGTAGCAGTTGCGGATTCAACGGCCGATGGAAAAGGCACTTTAGTCGTGGGCGTTACCGACGATCTCAGTAATCGCTTCAACGCTGTCGATCTTGTCCGAAAAGGTGCTGCAGTGCTCGGCGGCAAGGGCGGCGGCGGCAAACCGGATATGGCGCAGGCCGGCGGGCCTGACGGCTCGAAGGCCGACGCCGCGCTTGAAGCAATCGAGGCGGAACTCGGCGGCTGATCGCGAGGGTCGAATTGGCGCCTGCTCAAACGTCCTGGGTGAGACGAACACCTGGACGGCCGGGACGGAGTTCGGCCATGAGAACAGGAAGAGAAATCGGCACATGGCCGAAATCCATTTCACCAGCCATTTGCGTAACCTGGTTCCCGAAGGGCCGTTGTCGGCGGCCGGTGCGACGGTCGGCGAGGCGCTGGCGAATCTGCTCGCCGCTCAGCCGCACGTGCGCGGTTATGTGCTCGACGACCGCGGCGCCTTGCGCCAGCATGTCTGCATTTTCGCCGACGGCGAGCGGCTGCAACGGGATTCGGCGTTGACGCGCAGCATTCGGCCGGATTCGAAGCTTTATGTGATGCAGGCGCTGTCGGGCGGGTGAAGTCAGCGGAGCGAGGCTGACGATGAGCGATCGGCTATTGGTGGCGACGCGCAAGGGTCTGTTTGCGCTCGAGCGCGAACGGTCCGGCTGGACGGCGCATTTGATTGGCTTTCCCGGTATTCCGGTGACCAATGCTTTGCGCGTCGACGGCACGATCTACGCCGCGCTCAAGCACGGCCATTTCGGGCCGAAGCTGCATCGTTCCGACGACGACGGCCGCACCTGGCGCGAATTGCCGGCGCCGGCCTTTCCCTCCGATGCGGCGGGAGCGCCGTCGTTGTTCCAAATTTGGTCGCTTGATGGCGGCGGACCGCATCATTCGGATCGGCTTTGGGTCGGCGCCATTCCGGCCGGCCTGTTCCGCTCCGACGATCGCGGCGAAAGCTGGCAACTGATGTCGTCGCTCTGGGACGTGCCGGAGCGTGCGCGCTGGTTCGGCGGCGGTTATGACGCCGCCGGCATTCACAGTGTCTCGCCCGACCCGCGCGATGCGCAGCGGGTCTTTATCGCGATCTCTTGCGGCGGCGTGTGGGAGAGCCGCGACGACGGCGCGAGCTGGTCGGTGCTCGGCAAGGGGCTGGTCGCGCCCTACGTGCCGCCCGAGCAGGCGGAGGACCCCGCGGTCCAGGATCCGCATCGCGTCGTGCGCTGCGCGGCGGCGGCGGATGTGATGTGGATGCAGCATCATGCCGGCATTTACCGTTCGGCCGATGCCGGCGCGCATTGGACGCGGCTGTCATTGCCGTGCGACGATTTCGGCTTCGCGGTGGCGGCGCATCCGCGCGATGCGCAGACCGCGTGGTTCGTGCCGGCAATCAAAGACGAGATCCGCATGCCGCGCGACGGCGCGTTCTGCGTGACGCGGACCAGCGACGGCGGCAAGACGTGGAAAATATTACGCGAAGGCCTGCCGCAGCGCGATGCCTACGATCTGATCTACCGGCACGGGTTCGATATCGACGACAGCGGCGAACGACTCGCCATGGGTTCGACCACCGGCGCCTTGTGGAGCAGCGATGACGGCGGCGAAAGCTGGGGCCTCGTCAACGCGCATCTGCCGCCGGTCTATGCCGTGCGGTTTGTCTAGCGCGAATTTCCGAACGATCTCACAGCTCGACGATCATGCCGTCTTCCGCGGTCTCGTACGGAAGCTTGCTGCGCTGCGCCAGCATGTCATTGCTCATATGCGTGAGGATGAGCCGCTTCGGCTGAATTTGTCCCAGATGCTGCTCGAGCAAATTCAGCGCCATATGCCCAGTGACGGCCTTATCCCGCATATAGGCTTCGCAGATGAAGAGGTCGGCCTCGCGACCGACGTCAATCAGCGCCTCCGTCCATTGCGTGTCTCCGGAGAAAGCGATGACCTTACCCTCGGCTTCGAAGCGGAAGCCGAGACAAGGGCCGGCGCGATCGTCGTGCACGACGTGAAAGGCAGTGACATGCAGATGGCCGGCCGCGCTGCGCCTGCCGATTTCCAATTCTTGCAGCGTCACTGGAAACGACCACTCCATGCCTTTCGCTCCCGGAAAGGCGACGTCCATGATCTCGCCGTAGCGCGATTTGAGGCTGGGCGGCCCGACAACGGTGAGGCCATGCTTGCGTTTGAGGACATAGTTCGAGTCCAGGATGAAGAAGGGCAGTCCGCCGATGTGATCGGCGTGAAAGTGCGAGATGAAGATAGTGTTGACGTCGTTCGGGCTGATCGCAAGCTTGTTCATGGCGACAAGCGACGTCGCCCCGCAATCGATCAAGGCATTGATCTCTTTGCCGACGAGATGAAAGCATGTGTTGGATCGTCCGCCCGAGCCGAAGGCGTCGCCGCAGCCCACGAATTGCAGGTGCATGAAACATTCCTATGAAGTCAGTGCCGACGTGGCGACACCCTATGGGCCCTCGGCGCGAACAGTTACCATGACAGTTTCGCGTCACAATGCAGGGCAGTCCGTGATCTTGATCACAATCGCTCGGCGCGGCTTTTGATTGCGGGAACAGGTCTAAGCCTTTGCTTTATCATTAAATTTTCGCCCTTTGCCCAGTTCCTTTTAGAGTTCTGCTATAGTCGCGGCCGCCGGGATGCGGCAATATAGTTATAGTGATGATCGTCGCGCCTTGATCGCAACACAAACCGGCGCATTGTTCCGCTCCGGCAAAGCTTTAGGGGACCGCGGGGGTGCAGTTTCGGTCAAATAGGTGTGGCGTGCTGGCGGCGCTGGCGGCGGCCGTTGCGCTCTCGGGCTGCGCCGACGTCGATTGGTCTAGTCCGCAGGCCTGGTTCGCCAAGCCGCTCGACGTATCCGGACGCAAAGCCGGCTACACTTTTTCCGAATTGCAGGAATCGAAACAGCAGCAGCGCCCGATCACGGCGAACGATCTCGTCAACAGCAATGGGTCCTGTCCGCCGCCTGCGGTCGCGCCAGCCCCGTCGCCCGCGCCGGGCAGCCCGGTGGCGGCGCCCGCAGCTCCGGCTGTGGGCACCGCCGCGTTGCTCGGCGGTGGCGTCGCGCTCGGCATGAGCGAATGCGATGTGGTGTTCCGCGCCGGCCAGCCGAGCGCGGTGCAGATCGGCAGCATGCCCAATGGCGACCGCACCGCGGTCTTGACCTTCAACTCCGGACCGCGCGCCGGCATCTATCATTTCCAGCGCGGTGCGCTCCGGGAAATGGATAGCGTGCCGATGGCGGCGGCTCCGCCGCAGACGGTGAAGAAAAAATCAGCCAAAGCGGCCAAAGCTGCCAAGCCGAGCAAGGTGAAAAAAGAGAACGAGTCGTAGCCAGCGCTGCGAGCTAGATTTCGCTCCATTTCGGCAATGCAGACGTGCAGCGTGCCGGTCCACGCCAGGCGATCTCGTCGAATAAAAACGGCCCCGGACACAATGGCCGGGGCCTTGGTTTGCAGCTACCGCTATTCGCTTGCGATCAATAGCAGCGATTGACCCAGCGCAGCACCGGCCCGTAGGGCGTGTAGACCCAGCGCCGAACCGTGCAGCCGCCATAGGCCGGGCCGGCATAAACGCGAACGATGGGGCCGCGCCAACCACCGTACCAGCCGCCGTGCCAACCACCGCCCCAATGGGCGGATGCGGAACTGGGTGCGAGTGACGCGGCGCCGAGCGTGACGCACGTGGCGAGAGCGAGCATCGTCTTGCGCAGCATTTGAATTCTCCTCGGGTATGACGTTTCGTAGCGTCGATGTCTTTTAGTGAGGCGAACTGGCCTCCTGGTTCATGCCGCCGATGTTAGGGGGTGGCGGCTGAACCGGAGCTGAGAGCAAAATTTATCGCGGATTTATCGAGCTGAACGCGGGATCGCCGGCTCGTTCACCGCGCATTCACGCAATTGTCACCCGCGCTTGCCGCGATAGAAAGCGGAGGCTATAAGCCGGCGCGGTTTCACCCCTCGTTAACGATTTCCTAAAGGACGATCTGATGGCGATCGAGCGTACGTTTTCGATCATCAAGCCGGATGCGACCGCCCGCAACGTGACGGGCGCTATCAATGCGATGATCGAGAAGGCGGGTCTGCGCATCGTGGCGCAGAAGCGAATCAAGATGTCGCGCGAGCAGGCCGAGACATTTTATGCCGTGCATCGCGCGCGGCCGTTTTTCGGCGAGCTCGTCGACTTCATGACGTCGGGCCCGGTCGTCGTGCAGGTGCTCGAAGGCGAAAATGCCGTCGCCGCCTACCGCGATCTAATGGGCGCGACCGATCCCGCCAAAGCCGCGCCCAGCACGATCCGTAAGCTGCACGCGCTCTCGATCGGCGAAAATTCGGTGCACGGCTCCGATGCCGCCGATACCGCGCAGAAGGAAATCGCCCAATTTTTCGCCGGCAATGAGATCGTCGGCTGAGCCCGGCCGCGGTGAGCTCGATCGCGGAATATTTTAATCCCGCGCAGTGGCGCGATTGGCTTCATGTCGGCGTCGAGCAGCTTGGCTATACGGGATTCTGGTTCGCCGTCCTGCGGATCGTCTTCGTCAATTTGCTGTTGTCCGGCGACAATGCCGTGGTCATCGCCATGGCCTGCCGCGAACTGCCGCCGCAACAACGACGCTGGGGCCTGGTCATCGGCGCCGGGGTCGCGGTGGTTTTACGCGTCATGCTTGTTGGCGTGCTCGCATGGCTGATGCTGCTGCCTTATCTCAAACTGGCCGGCGGAGTGGCGCTCCTCTTCATCGCCGCCAAGTTGCTCGTGCCCGAGGAGGCGGATCGGGCCGAAATTCAAGCGGTCGCCCATTTGTGGCGGGCAGTCATGATCATCGCCGTCGCCGATATCGTCATGAGCATCGACAACATGATCGCCATCGCGGCGGTCGCGGAGGGCAATCTATTGTTGCTGGCCATCGGCCTTGCCGTCTCCATTCCGCTGATCGTGGCCGGCGCGGCTTTGGTTCTGGCGCTGTTGAACCGCTTTCCGATCCTGGTTTGGGCCGGCACGGCGCTGCTCGGTTGGATTGCCGGCGAGATCATCGTGGCCGACGCGGCGCTGTCGACACATCTGGCGGCGAGCTTCGGCGGGCAACTCGCGCGGCAAATCGAATTTGCGGCGCCAGCCACAGGAGCGGCGCTCGCGATTGCCGCGGGCGGGCTGTGGCGGTGTTGGCACGAAAGCAGAGCGACCGCAGTAGGCCGGCAGGGCGGCGGTGCATAGCGCGGAATTCCGGCGCCCGCGCAAAAGTTTGCAGAAAGAGCAGCGCATTTTCACTGCACGCGTCCATCTCCTCGTTACGATGTTGGCAATGTCTGCGTTTCTACGTCGCCGTCCAGATTTGTGCAGCCATGGTTGCGCCGTATTTTTGAGGCTTGCTGATCGCGCAATCGAATTTTGGCCATCCGGCTGGTGCTGTCTTGCCGACACAAACGCTTCGGACTTCCCCCCAAAATCCTGCTTGTGACGCTAGTCGCAGAGTTTGCATGCCGCATCTTTTGGCGGGCGTGCAAAGGCTGCGCCGGCGTCTTCGCTAACATCTGGAATGATGTAGGAGACAGACGATGCAGAAGGGCACCGTCAAGTGGTTCAATCCGACCAAAGGCTACGGGTTCATCAAGCCGTCGAGCGGCGACAAGGACGTGTTCGTGCACATATCCGCCGTCGAGCGCGCCGGCTTGCGCTCGCTCAATGAAGGTCAGGAGGTCGAGTTTGAACTTGTGACCAACCGCGGCAGGACCTCGGCGGAAAATCTGAAAGTTGCGTGAGTCAAGACCGCGACAGCCCGGTTCTCGTAGCCCCCGGTTTCGCACCCGGGGGTTTATTGTTGCTTGCGCGGGGTTGGGCTATCGCGTGCGCTTTGCATCGCCTTCGGGAGCAAAGGCTACCCGACCTTCGGCGACCAGGCGCAGCGCCTGCGGATAAATGCGGTGCTCGACTTCGAGCACGCGCGCGGCGAGCGTCGCTTCGGTGTCGCCCTCGAGCACCGGCACCGAATCCTGAACGATGATCGGCCCGGAATCCGTCTCCGGCACGACGAAGTGCACGGTGGCGCCGTGTCGTTTCACGCCGGCCTCAAGCGCGCGCCGATGGGTATCTAGCCCCTTGAATTGCGGCAACAGCGCCGGATGAATATTCAGCATGCGCCCGCTCCAGCGTGTGACGAACCACGGGGTGAGAAGCCGCATGAACCCCGCCAGGCAGACAAGATCGACGCGCTGCGCGCTAAGCGCGGCGTCGAGCGCGCGTTCGAAGGCTTCGCGGTCGTCGCCGAACGGCAGGTGATCGATCAGCGCGGTGGCAATTCCCGCCGCGCGGGCGCGCGAAAGCCCCGCGGCGTCGGGCCGGTTCGACACGACCAGTACGATTTCCGCCGGATAATCCGGCGCCTTGGCCGCGTCGATCAGCGCCGTCATGTTGGAGCCACGGCCGGAGATGAGCACGGCGACGCGCTTTTTGGCCATCCGGCTCACCGCGACAGATCGAGGCGTCCGCGATATTCGACGCCGCCGGTGCCGACAATGACTTCGCCCAGCCGAACTACCGTCTCGCCGTTCTTGGCGAAGCACTCGCATGCGGCGTGCGCGGTCGCGCGATCCAGCACGGCGATCATGCCGATGCCGCAGTTGAACGTGCGCAGCATTTCCTTCTCGCCGATGTTCCCTGCCGCCGCCAGCCATTTGAACACCGGCGGGACGGGAACCCGAGCAAGCTCCAACGAAACGCCCAGCCCCTGCGGCAACACGCGCGGAATGTTTTCGGTAAAACCGCCGCCGGTGATGTGCGCCAGCGCCTTGACTGCCTTGGTCGCGCGGATCGCGGCGAGGCAGGACCGCACATAAAGCCGCGTCGGCGTCAGCAGCGCTTCGCCTAAACTGCGCGAGCGCTCGAACGGCGCCGGATTGTTCCAGCTCAGGCCGGCATTGGCGGCTACGCGGCGGACGAGCGAATAGCCGTTCGAATGCACGCCGGTCGAGGCGAGCCCGACGACGACATCGCCCGGCGCGATGTCGGCCCGCGGCAATACGTCGTTGCGTCCGACGGCGCCCACGGCAAAGCCGGCAAGGTCATAATCGTTGCCCGAATAGACGCCGGGCATTTCCGCGGTTTCACCGCCGATAAGGGCGCAGCCCGCCTCGCGGCATGCCGCCGCGACGCCTTGCACCACCGCGGCGCCGACCGCCGGATCGAGCTTGCCGCAAGCGAAATAATCGAGGAAAAACAACGGCTCGGCGCCTTGAACCACAAGGTCATTCACCGACATGGCGACGAGATCGATGCCGATCGTGTCGTGGCGCGAGGTTTCGATCGCAATCTTGACCTTGGTGCCGACGCCGTCGGTTGCGGCGACCAGGATCGGGTCGCAGAAGCCGGCAGCTTTGAGATCGAACAGCCCGCCGAAACCGCCAATCTCGGCCCCAGCCCCTGCGCGCGCCGTTGCGCGCACCAATGGCTTGATCAATTCCACCATGCGGTTGCCGGCATCGATATTGACGCCGGCGGCCGCGTAGCGTGCCTCATCCACGAATGCCACCAATTCGGACGCATGAGCCTCCCCGGCCAGGGGAGGCACCGACCGCGCCTCCTACGTCGGAATCGGCGGGTGTGCAAGCGCGAGCGCGCCGCTATATTGCGTGTTCGACTATGGTGCGCCGGGGCGCGGTTTGAGTATCCCAAATCTAATCACTTTAGGGCGGATCCTGCTGGTGCCGGTCGTGGTCTGGGTGATCACGTCGGGGGAGATGCGCATAGCTTTCTTCCTGTTCCTGGCGGCCGGGATCAGCGATGCGGTCGATGGCTTCCTTGCCAAGAACTTCCACATGGCAAGCGAGCTTGGCGCCTATCTCGATCCGTTGGCCGACAAGGCCCTGATCGTGTCGATCTATGTGTCGCTCGGCATCGCCAGCGCGCTGCCGATCTTCCTGGTCATCCTCGTCGTCTCGCGCGATATCATGATCATCGGCGCTTTCCTGCTGGCTTGGCTCGTCGGCCGGCCGATGCCGGTGCGGCCGCTTTGGGTCTCAAAGGTCAACACGGTGGCGCAGATCCTGCTCGCCACCCTGGTCTTGGCCGAGCATGCCTTCGCGTTCGACGCCGGCTTAGTGACGGAAATCACCATGGCGCTGGTCGTCGTCTTGACCTTGCTTTCGATCGCCTTCTATCTCGCGGAGTGGGTCCGTCATATGAACTCATTCGGCGCCGGTCACTGATCGCTTCGAGCATGATTCCGAAAAGTAGATGCCGGCTTTCGGATAAGATCATGCTCAATTGAATGTCCGCTTCAAGGGAGCGCAATGCAGTTCGAGCGCAACATCGTGTTCTGGAGCGCCGCGCTCGCCGTCTTTGTCGGCTTGTTGTGGCTGCTGAGCCCAATCCTGCTGCCGTTCGTTCTCGGCATGGCAATCGCCTACCTGCTCGATCCCCTTAACAGAAGGCTGACCAAGCGCGGCATAAGCCGGACGCTCGCCGCGTTCATTATCCTTGCCGGCTTCGTGCTCGCCTTCGTGCTGCTGCTTCTCCTGATTACGCCGCCGCTGATGCGGCAACTTTCCTCCTTCATTGACAATGCGCCGGCTTATGCGCAGCGTTTGCAGGCCCTGGTGAGCGACCCGAACCATCCGTGGCTCAAGCGCGTCATCGGGGACAATCTCGCCAGCGGGTCTGCCGGCGACCTCATGAATCAGGCGATGGGATATGTGACCGGCGTCCTTGCTTCGCTGTGGGCGAAAGGCCAGGCGCTAATTTCGATCTTTTCGCTTTTGATCATTACGCCGGTTGTCGCGTTCTATCTGGGCTGCGATTGGGATCGGATCGTAAGCAGTGTCGATCGATTGATACCGCTGAAGCAGCGCGAAACGGTGCGTGGCCTGGCTCGCGAGATCGATGCGTCGATTTCGGCCTACGTGCACGGCCAATCCGGAGTGTGCCTGATCTTGGGCTCCTATTATGCGGTCGGTTTGACTCTAGCGGGATTGAGCTTCGGCTTTCTCATCGGCGTGGTTTGCGGGCTCATCAGCTTCATTCCCTATGTCGGTTCGCTGACCGCGCTCGTCGTCTCGCTCTGTGTCGCGGTCGCGCAGTTCTTCCCCGAATGGGGCAGAATCGTAATGGTCGTCGGCATCGTGCTGGTCGGCCAATTCTTCGAAGGCAACGTGCTCTCGCCGAAACTCGTCGGCCACAGCGTCGGCCTGCATCCGGTGTGGCTGATGTTCGCGCTGTTCGCGTTCGGCTATCTGTTCGGATTCGTCGGGCTGCTGCTGGCGGTACCGCTTGCGGCGGTGGCCGGCGTTTTGATCCGATTTACGCTGCGGCGTTACCTGGCGTCGCCGCTCTACACTGGAACCCGGCCATCATAAGCCTCATGCCACTTCCCCCGCGCCAGCTCGCGCTCGCGCTCGATCACGCCGAGAGTTTTGCCCGCGAGGATTTCCTGTCGGGGCTTTCCAATGAAAGCGCGCTGGCGCTCATCGACGCCTGGCCGGATTGGCCGGCGCGCGCCATCGCGCTGGTCGGACCGGAGGGATCCGGCAAAACGCATCTGGCGACGATCTGGGCGGCAGCGGCGGGCGCGCGCGTCATTTCCGGCCGTACACTTGGCGAAATCGATATTCCCGCGGCGCTCGCCACCGGCGCGCTGGTTATCGAGGATGCCGCCGCGATCACGGACGAGCGGGCGCTGTTCCATTTGATCAACCTTGCCCGCGAGCAGGGCGCCTTTCTTCTGTTCACGGCGCGGACGACGCCGTCGCTCTGGCCGCTGGCGCTGCCTGACGTCGTATCGCGGCTGCGCGCCTTGCCGGCGGTCATGCTGCAAGCGCCGGACGATACGATGCTGCGCGGCGTTATCGTGAAGCTTGCCGCCGACCGTCAGCTGCAACTCGACGAAAGCGTCGTGGGCTATATTTCGACGCATATCGAGCGTTCCTTCGCCGCGGCCCGCGCCGCAGTCATCGCGCTCGATAAAGAGGCCTTGCGTCAGGGCCGCCCGGCGAGCCGGGCGCTGGCGGCCGAAATGTTTCGCGGTGTGGGCTAGCGCTTTCCCTTCCCGCGCAGCCAAGCGCCACGAATTCGTTCAGTTTGGTCGGCAAAAGTCCGTCCAGAAACGCGTGCCGGGCTTGACGGGACGCTGTTTCGCCGCGTTATCTCGGCAAGTTGCATTCATCGGATTGTTATAAACGTGGCCAACATAGCGCTTGAGGAGCACGGATCTACCATGGCCGACCGCGGCCAAGCCACTGTTGCTGCACGGGAATCCGGGACCGCGCGGCGGCTGGAAGAGCCGTCGCGGTCGGCGGACGCGGCAACGCGGCATCCGGTCTCGGATCTCGCTTCCAGCCCCGACCGTTTCATTAACCGCGAGTTGTCGTGGCTGAATTTCAATCGGCGCGTGCTTGAGGAATCAGCCAATCCCAGAAATCCGCTGCTCGAACGGCTGAAGTTTCTGTCGATTTCGGCCAACAACCTCGACGAATTCTTCATGGTGCGCGTCGCCGGTCTCGGCGCGCAGGTGCGCGAGGGCATCAACACCAGAAGTCCCGAAGGATTGACACCCGCGGAGCAGCTTGTGCGCATCGCGGAAACCGTTTCGGTCCTCGTCGAGGATCAGCAGGCGCAGTGGCGCGAGCTGCGGACCTCGCTCGGCGACGCCGGCATCGTCTTGGTCGACGGTCAGGACGTCACCAGGCCGGAGAAGAGCTGGCTTGAGGATTATTTTCTGGCCCACGTTTTTCCGCTGCTGACGCCGCTCGCCATCGATCCGGCGCACCCGTTCCCGTTCATTCCCAATCTCGGCTTCACTATCGCCTTGCAGCTGGCGCGCACCAAGGACGGCAGGGCAATGAACGCGCTGATCCGCCTGCCCAACCGGCTCGAACGCTTTGTGCGCCTGCCGCAGGCCGGAGACGGCGGCGAAGTGCGCTTGATGACCATCGAAGGCGTGACCAGCCTTTTCATCGGCAAGCTTTTCCCCGGCTATGCGGTCAAGGGCGTCGGCGCCTTCCGCGTCATCCGCGACTCTGAAGTTGAAATCCTGGAAGAAGCCGAAGACCTGGTGCGGCTGTTCGAGACCGCGCTCAAACGGCGCCGGCGCGGCATCGTGATCCGGCTCGACATCGAGGCGACCATGCCGGTGGAGCTGCGGCGCTTCGTGCAGCGGGCGCTCGGCGCCACCGACGACAGCGTGTTCAGCGTCGACGGCGTGCTCGCGCTCAACGAGATGGGGCAGGTCGCCAATCTCGACCGGCCGGACCTCGAATTCGTGCCGTATGCGCCGCGCTACCCAGAGCGCGTGCGCGATCATGGCGGCGACTGTTTCGCCGCAATCCGCCAGAAGGATTTCGTCGTCCACCATCCGTTCGAATCGTTCGATGTGGTGGTGAATTTCCTGCAACAAGCCGCGCGCGATCCCGAAGTCGTCGCGATCAAGCAGACGCTTTATCGCACCTCAGCCAACTCGCCGATCATCAAGGCGCTGGCCGAAGCCGCCGAAGCCGGCAAATCCGTCACCGCGCTGGTCGAGCTGAAGGCGCGCTTCGACGAAGAGGCCAACATCCGCTGGGCGCGCGATCTCGAGCGCGCCGGCGTGCAGGTCGTGTTCGGCTTCATCGAGCTCAAGACCCACGCCAAGCTGTCCTTGGTGGTGCGCCGCGAGGGTTCGTCGCTCGCCTCCTATGTCCATGTCGGGACCGGCAACTACCACCCGGTGACGGCGCGCATCTATACCGACCTGTCGTTCTTCACCTGCGATCCCATTATCGCGCGCGACGTCACCCGGATTTTCAACTTCGTCACCGGCTACGCCGAGCCCGCCGAGCTCGATCGCATGGCCGTTTCGCCGCTGTCGCTGCGCAAGCGCATTCACGAGCATATCGAGGAGGAGATCGCGCACGCCGAAGCCGGCCGGCCGGCGGCGATCTGGATGAAGATGAATGCGCTGGTCGACCCCGATATCATCGATGCGCTTTATCGCGCGTCGAGCGCCGGCGTGGCGATCGACCTCGTGGTGCGCGGCATCTGCTGCTTGCGGCCCGGCGTCCCCGATCTGTCCGACAATATCCGGGTCAAATCCATCGTCGGCCGCTTCCTCGAACACGGCCGCATTTACTGCTTCGGCTCAGGTCACGGCCTGCCGCACCCGAAGGCCGCGGTCTATATTTCATCCGCCGACATGATGCCGCGCAATCTCGACCGCCGCGTCGAGGCGCTCTGCCCGATCCTCAATCCGACTGTGCACGAGCAGGTGCTCGATCAGATTATGGTGGCTAATTTGAAGGATAACGAGCAGAGCTGGCAATTGCTCGCCGACGGCTCGTCGTCGCGCATCGAGCCGGCGCCGGGCGAGGAGGTATTCAATTCGACGACATATTTCATGACCAATCCCAGCCTGTCCGGCCGCGGCAAGTCGCCCAAGGATTCGATCCCGCGCCTGCGCCATCGCCCGGAACGAATGTGATTTAGCAGCGAATCGCGTAGGCTGCTCTTGCCACCCTCTGCCGGGCCCAAGGTGGCGCTTTTTGATCCATTCCATATCCGCGGCCAGCGGGCGGATCACGCCTTATATGGTCGGCATGGTTTTGCGCCGAATTGATCGATGAGCCGCGCTGTAACCGACGCTCAGGGCCGTCTCGACCACGGTCCGCCGATCGCCCTCGTCGACATCGGCTCGAATTCCGTGCGGTTGGTCGCCTATGAGGGGCTGACCCGCAGCCCGACCGAGATTTTCAACGAAAAGGCGCTGTGCGGCCTCGGCCGCGAAGTGCAATCGACCCGCTTGCTGGCGGCCGATGCGGTCCAGCATGCGTTGTCGACGCTCAAGCGCTTTCGCGCACTGTGTGAAACGATGGGCGTGAAGAAGACGCTCGCCATCGCCACCGCTGCTTGCCGCGACGCCAAAAACGGCCCGGCCTTCATCAAGCTCGCCGAACGCACCATCGGCGCCTCGATCGACGTGCTGTCGGGCGGCGAGGAGGCCGAGCTCACCGCGCTTGGCGTCATTTCCGGCGTGCATCGCGCCGACGGCGTCGTCGGCGATCTCGGCGGCGGCTCGCTCGAATTGGTCGATGTCCACGACACGCGCGCACGGCATGGCGTGACCCGACCGCTCGGCGGGCTCGCGCTCGCCGATATTTCGGCGAAGTCGGTCAAGAAGGCGGAGAAATTCGTCAAGAAGACGCTGAGCGGCCTGCCGGTGCTCAAAGCTT
Organism: uncultured Alphaproteobacteria bacterium; assembly: GCA_963780925.1. Classification (GTDB taxonomy): domain Bacteria; phylum Pseudomonadota; class Alphaproteobacteria; order Rhizobiales; family Xanthobacteraceae; genus BOG-931. Next base: position 171,130 of record CAWAEV010000033.1, read on the forward strand.
GCGAGGACCGCAACTTCTATGCCGTCGGCGGCACTTGGCGGTCGCTGGCGCGGCTGCACATGTGGCAGACCGGCTATCCGCTGCATGTGATGCACGGCTACGCCGTCCCCGCCGACGAAGCGCTCGAATTCGCCAAGCTGGTGCACCGGGTCGACGTCGAGACGCTGTCGCATATCGAAGTGGTCAACAATGCCCGGCGGCCGCTATTGCCCTATGCGGCGCTGGTGCTCGAATACATTTTGCGCATCGGCAAGCCGCGCCAGGTCGTGTTCTCGGCGCTCGGCATTCGTGAAGGCTTGCTCTATTCGCTCTTGAGGAAGAAGGACAAGGAGCAAGACGCGCTGATCGAAGCGGCGCGCCATCTCAATCAGCTGCGCTCGCGCTCGCCGCGCCACGGTGAGGAGCTGATCGGCTGGACCGACCGTTTTATCGCCACCTCCGGTCTCGAAGAAACCGGCGAGGAACGCCGCCTGCGCCATGCCGCGTGCCTGCTCGCCGATATCGGCTGGCGCGCCCACCCGGATTATCGCGGCGAGCAATCGCTCAACATCATTGCCCATGGCGGCTTTTCCGGCATCGACCACCAGGGCCGCGCCTATCTGGCGCTGGCGGTGTTCTTCCGCCACGTCGGCCTCGTCATGGACGACGAATTGTCGCCGCGGCTGCGCGAACTCGTCTCGACGCGGCTTCTCGACCGCGCCCGCGTGCTCGGCGCGGCGCTGCGCCTCGCTTACGTGGTGTCCGCGGCCATGCCGGGAGTTCTGCCCAAGACCCCGCTCGCCATCGAGCGGCACCGCCTGGCGCTGCGCCTGCCGGGCGACTTCGCCGCGCTCGCCGGCGAGCGCGTGATGAATCGGCTGCGCTCGCTCGCCCGCCTGATCGGCCGCGAGCCGGTGTTGTTGATGGGGTAACCTGCTATGCTCCACGCGCTGCGTTCGTCGTCGCCAGGAGCCCCATATGGAAACGTCACGAAAAGAACCCGGCCTGATCGTTGCGCCGCTGACGCCGTTCATGGCGGACCTGACGGTCGACGAGGGCGCGCTCAAGCGCCAGATCGATTACATCGTCGACGACTGCCGCGCTACCATGGTGGTGGCCGCCGGGGTCGAGACGCAGGAATACACTTATCTCAGCTTCGAAGGGCGCAAAGCGCTGATCCGCCGCACCATCGAATGCGTCGACGGCCGCGTTCCGGTGATGGTCGGCATTTCGCATCCCTCGTTCAAAACGGCGATCGAGCTTGCGCACGAGGCCGAACGGCTCGGCGCGGCGGCGGTGCAAGTGCTGGCGCCATTGCGGCCGTTTGCCGGACCGCCGACGCAGGCGGATCTGATCGCCTATTTCGGGGCCATCGGCCGTGAGACAAAACTTCCGATCACGCTCTATCTCAATCCCGGGCCGGGCGCCGACGTGTCGATCCCAGATACGATTGCGCTGGCAAAACTGCCGAACGTGCAATTGATCAAGGAGTCTTCGCGCGATCTCGCCCGCGTATCGCGGCTCGTCGTCGAGATCGATCGCGCCGGCCATGCCCGCTATTTCACCACTATGCAGATGCTGCTGGCGACGCTGCAGCTTGGCGGCTCGGGCGCCACCATGCCGCCGCCCGGCTGTGAAATCGCGCGATACGTGATCGATGCGTTTGTCGCCAAGGACTACGAGCGCGCCGCGGAAATCCAGCTGCAGTTCGCGTTGTTCCCGTCGAAATGGATGCACCGCGGGCTCGCTCCGGCCATGAAGGCGGCGATGAATCTGATTGGCATTTCAGCCGGCGAGCCTTATCCGCCTTACGCGCCGCTGTCGCGCGATGAAATGATGGCGCTTGCGGCGACACTGCGAGGAACCGTGCTGGCGCCTCGGTTTAGGGTCACCGCGGCGGCGTGATCGGCATCACGCACGCCAAGAAAGAGTCGTTTAAGTCTTCAGACCGGCAGCCTGCGCGACTTGGGACCAACGGGCGGATTCGCTGCGGATGAAAGCGGCGAACTGGTCCGGCCCCAGGTACTCCGGTTCGAAACCTTGCTTGTGCAGCACGTCGACTGCGTCCGGCGCATGCATGGCCTTTTGCGCGGCCGCGGCAAGCTTTTCGATCGCCGGCCGCGGCGTGCTCTTTGGCGCAAGGAGACCGAACCACAGCGGCGTGTTGAAATCGGGCATGCCGGCTTCCGCCATGGTGGGCACGTCGGGAAGGAGACTCGATCGCTTATCCGCGGCGATCGCCAGCGGCTTAACCTGTCCCGCCGAGATCTGGCCGAGCACGGAAGAGGCGATGGCGAAATTCATCGCGACGCGGCCGGCGATCAGATCGGTTATGACTTGCGGACTGCCGGGGTAGGGCACCTGCACCAGTTTGACGCCGGCGCGTTGCGCGTAGAGCTCCCCGCAGAGATCCGGCAGGCTGCCCGGGCCGACCGAGCCGAAGAGAATTTCACCGGGCTTGGATTTGGCCAGTGCGGTGAATTCCTTGACGCTGTTCACGCCGATTTTCGGATTGACCACCATGACGATGGCGCCGGTGGCCAACAGCGCAATCGGTTCATAATCCTTGACGATATCGAAGGTGGCTTCCGGGTGGGTGATCTTATAAGTCAGCGTCGATAGCGCGCAGAGCAGCAGCGTATAGCCGTCATTGGCGGCGCGGGCGGCTAGTCCGGCGGCGATGCTCGATCCCGCGCCCGGCTTGTTCTCGACCACGACGTCTTGGCCCAGGATCGGGTCCGCGCCTTTGGCAAAAACGCGCGCAGTAATGTCGGAGGACGATCCCGGCGTGAAACCGACGAGGAGGTGGATCGGACGCGACGGATAGGCATCGGCCGCCAGGACGCGCAGCGGCGAGATGACCGCTCCAAGACCGAGCAACGAGAAGGTCCTGCGATCAACGCGAAATATCATGTTTCCCCCTTGGCTAGCCGTTCGCGAGCAATAATCTCGGCGGCGTTTGATTACAATATTCTATGAGTTGTGTGCGCGGACGTCTTTGCAGACGCTACATGAATTCTCCGGCCGGATGTAGTGGACGCGAGGCGGCGTGATCGGGAGCGATCGATCACGCCGCTTCGTCAAACGCGCATGATCGCGCTCAAGGTGAATTCGCCGCCTGCGGATCGATCAGCGGCGTAATGCGCCGGATCGCCACGCGGCGGTTGGCCCGCTCGGGGGCGTCTGTCTGAATCAACAGACCCTGCTTGCCGTAGCCTTGCGTCACCAGGTTCTCGGCGGGGACCTGAAATTGCTCGGTGAGGGCAACGGCCACCGTCTCCGCGCGCCGGTCGGATAGCGAGAGATTGTCGATATCGGAGCCCACCGCATCGGTGTGACCCTCGATCAGGAACACCTCTCGCGGATTGCGCGCGATCGCACGATTGAGAGCCTCGGCGATGAGCGACAGCCGGTCGACCTGATCGGGGGTGAGCTGCCACGACCCGGTGTCGAAATCGATGTCGAGATCGACGCGCGGCATGAAATCCCGCAGGGATTCGCTATAGCGCACTTCGTCCAAGGTGTAGGGCCGATCGATGCGCTCGACCGGCGGCGCGATAAAGACGCCGTAGATTCCGGCTTCGTCCGCACGATCGGCATCGACGATATAGCGGTCGCGCGGAATGCCGATCACCGGCGGCGGAACGTCGACGAACATTTGGGCTTGCGGGCCGGCGAAGCCGTTGTCGATGATCACGATCTCGCGGCCATCCCGGTCCCGCCGCACGCGCCGCAACAGTCGGCCTTGGTCATCGTCGGTGTCGATGATTTGCATGCCGTCGGGACGCAGGACGACGGTGACGGTCTGGTTGCCGCGCCGGTCGACATGCACGTCGCGCGCACCGACCGCGAAACGGTCGACCTCATTGTGGCGGATGATCATCCGGTTGTTTTCCTCGACGATCGTGCGGTCGGGCTCTTGAATGAACACCTGGTTTCCTTGGCGCACTTCGTGACGCTCTTGATGCAGCGCCTCGATGTTGGCGGTGGGCGCTTGGCCTTTCGGCGCGAGGAACTGCGATTTGCTGATCGTTTGGGTCGGTGGCGGCACCGCGGCCGGGTTGGCACTCGGCGCTGCGCGCTGGATGACCGTGCTGGGTTGCACGCCGCCGGCCGGGCCGGGATGTGCGTTCTGCGGAACGGTGGCCTGAGGCAGCGGCGGCGCTGGAGTGTTGGTCCCCGGGTGTACGTTCTCCAGAGGTTTTGTCCCATTTGGCGGCACCTCGTGTGGCGCCGGCGTTCCCGGCGCGTGCTCCTCCATCCGACGTTCGGGGAGTGTCGGCTGATTCACATGAGGAGACTGAATTTGCGGCTGTAGTGACGGATGTTGTCCGCTCCCTTGCGCTGGCGGCATCTCATGCGGCGGCGGCGCCTGATGAAGAGCTGGCGGCGGAGGCGCCGGATGTGGGGGTGGCGGAGGCGCCGGGTGTGGGGGCGGCGGCGCCGGGTGAACGGCCGGCGCTGGGGCGGGATGCGGCGGTGCTGGCGGGGCTGGTTTTGGAGGAGCTGGGGGCGCGGGATGTGCGGGTGTTGCCTTCTGCTCGTTATGTTGCTGATCCTGGCCGGCCGGAGCGACTTGGGCGAGCACGTCACCCTGCAACGGCGCCGCCGAGGCGTTCAGACATAACGCGCCGGTCACCGATAGGATGGTGCTGGCAAGAAGAACGGACTTCATGGCTCGCATGTCGATGCTCCGGCGTCAGCGTGTCGCTTCGGTGAACGCGCCAGTCTTGATTGTAAATCGCCGACGCGCCATACGCGGCAAGTACAGCGGCAACTGAGACTGAACTAAGGCGATAAGCTCTCGCAACAGGTTGCGGGCGCCGCTCCGATTCTTGTCATCGTGGTCGGGAAGGGAACTTAGTCGCGTTCGACCGCCGCCACGCGGCCTTTTTCGATAGCCAGCGCCAGCTTGCCATGCTTGAGCGCCAGCGCCTTGTCGCCGAACAATTCGCGCCGCCAGCCGGTCAAAGCCGGCACGTCGGCATCGTCGCTGGCGGCGATGCGCTCGAGATCGTCGACGGTAGCGATCACCTTGGCGGCGACATGATGCTGCTCGGAGATCATGCGCAACAGCACTTTGAGCAGTTCCACGATGGCGGCGCCGTTGGTGGCCGGTTGCACGCGCGCCTGCAGCGGCAAGGTCTTCGGATCGCGCGCCAGGCCGCGGCCGACCGCGGCGACGATGGCTTCGCCCCAGCGCGACCGCTCAAAGCCCTTGGGCAATGAGCGCAGCGTCTTGAGCCGCTCGGCGGTGGTGGGCGCCTGCACCGCGATGTCGGCGATCGCCTCGTCTTTGAGCACGCGCGAGCGCGGCACGTCGCGGGTCTGCGCCTCCAGCTCGCGCCAGGCGGCGACCTCGATGAGCACGGCGAGCTCTTTGGGCTTGCGCACCCGGGTCTTCAGGCGCTTCCAGGCGTTCTCCGGCTCCATGCGATAGGTGTCGGGCGAGGTGAGCACGCTCATCTCGTCCTCGACCCAATCGGCGCGGCCGCGGCGCTCGAGGTCCTCGACCAGCGCCAGATAGACGGCGCGCAAATGGGTCACGTCGGAAATGGCGTAAGCCAGCTGCGCCTCCGACAGCGGCCGGCGCGTCCAGTCGGTGAAGCGATGCGATTTGTCGAGTGCATCGCCGGTGATGCGCTGGACCAACTGCTCGTAGGAAATGGAATCGCCATAGCCGAGCACCATGGCCGCGACCTGCGTATCGAAGATCGGATGCGGAATGAGCTTGGCGGCGTGCCAGACGATTTCGATGTCCTGGCGCGCGGCGTGGAACACTTTCATCACCCGCTCGTCCGCCATCAGCGCATAGAACGGCGCGAGATCGATGCCGGGCGCCAGCGTGTCGACCACGACGGCTTCGTCGGGCGAGGCCATCTGCGCCACGCACAGCAGCGGGTAATAAGTCGTCTCGCGCAGGAATTCGGTATCGACCGTGATGAAGGGATGCGCGGCCATGCGCCGGCACACCGCGACCAGTTCCAATGTCGTTGTTATTGGCTGCATTGCGACTGGGGTAACGAAATCTAGCGCCATTGGCGGCAGTGTGGTTCAGGTGCACCGCGCGTGGCAAGGCCCGTGTGGGTCCAAAAAGTCCGCTATCGGCCGCGAATCCTGGGCATAAAGATGAATTCCCAGGGGCTCGGCATGGCGCCGACCGGAACTTCGATCAGGGTCGGGCCGCCGCGATTCGCCAACGCCCGCCGCAGCGCGCCGCGCAGTTCGTGCGGGCTGTTGGCGCGCATCCCTTCGGCGCCGAAGCTTTCGGCAAAGCGCACGAAGTCGGGATTGGTGAGCTCGCTGCCGATCAGCCGATTGCCAAAGCGTTCCTGTTGGATGCGCCGCACATTGCCGAAGGCGCCGTCATTGAACACCACCGTCACCAGCGGAATGCGGTGCCGCATGGCGGTGGCAAGCTCGTTGGCGGTGAACATGAAGCCGCCGTCGCCGGAAATCGCCAGAACCGGCACATCGGGCCGCGCGTGCTGCGCGCCGAGGGCGGTGGCAAAGCCCCAGCCGAGATTGTCCTGATAGCCGGGCGACAGGAACGTGCGCGGTCTATAGACGGGAAAGGCGAGGCGCGCGGCAAAGCCGACCTGGGTGACTTCGTCGACAAAAATGCCGTCCTCCGGCAATTCGTCGCGGATTGCTTCCAGATACGCAATCTGGGGTGCAAGTTTTTCCAGGCGCTTGCGCCAGGCCGCTTGGCGCTCCTGCATTTCAGCTTTGCGCGATGGCCGCCTGGTATTGTGCGCCGGTAGTTCGGCGATGAGCGCTTGTAGGATCGGCTTGGCGTCACCGGTCAGCGCGACGGCCGGCTTGTGCAGGCGATTGTGCTCCTTGGCATCGGCATCGACGCGAATAATCGCAAGGTCGCGATCGATGCCCCATTGGCGCAATTGGGTGAGGAGCCGCGTGCCGACCGCCAGCACCACGTCGGCCTCGCCCCACAGATCGCGGCCGAGCGGCAGCGTGACGCTCAACGGGTCGCGGCTGTCGAGCACGCCGCGGCCGCGGCGATAGCCGAGCACCGGCGCTTGCAGCAGCGCCGACAGCGCGGTGACTTCCGCCGATGCATCCTGCACGCCGCCGCCGCAGACGATCATCGGACGTTTCGCCGCGCCGAGCCGCTTCGCCGCACGGCGGATCGCCGACGTGTCGATCTTGGGCGTGGGAACCGGAAGCGGCGCCGGCACGGCGACCGGGGCCGATTTGCCCCAGACGTCGATGGCGCATTCGAGCGCCGCCGGCCCGGGCCGGCCAGTGCGCATCGCCCGTAGCGCCAGAGCGGTGGCGCGCGCGGCTTGCTCCGGCTTGCGGATCAGTGCGCAGTGGTCGACCAGCCTTTTGATGATGCCGGTCTGGTCGCGGATCTCATGCAGATGGCCGAGGTCTTTGCCGATATCGGCGTCGGGAATTTGCCCGACGAGCGCGAGCACCGGCGCATTCATGGAAAAAGCTGTGAGCAGCGCGGCGGAGGAGTTGAGAAAACCCGGTCCCGGCACCACCGCATAGGCCGCCGCCTTGCCGGTCGCGAGCGCGGCGCCGAGCGCCATATAGGCGGCGCCTTGTTCGTGTCGAGTATGCACTGTGCGCAGCCGATCGGAAAACTTGAACAGCGCCTCGAACAACAGATCGTTCTGCACGCCCGGCAGCGCATAGACCGTGTCGAGGCCGTGGGCGGCAAGCGTGGCGACCACCGCTTCCGCTGTCGTCATCGGCGCCGCTGCCGTTCCGGCCTTATTCCGCTTTTTCCGCTTCATGGTGCTCCCTGCAGCATTGAATGTGCAGATCACCGACGTTCTGTCGAGGGACTGGGCGCCCGCTTGACAAATCACAGGCCGCCATGTGGTTGTGCGCCACTTTTCAACTCATGGCGGAATGAGCATGCACCGTTACCGCAGCCATAAATGCGGCGAACTGCGCGAGAGCGACATCGGCGCCGAGGTCCGGCTTTCCGGGTGGTGCCATCGCATCCGCGATCATGGCGGCGTGCTGTTCATCGATCTGCGCGACCATTACGGCCTCACCCAGGTGGTGGCCGATCCCGACAGTCCGGCGTTCAAGGTCGCCGAGACGCTGCGCTCGGAATGGGTGGTGCGCGTCGACGGCAAGGTGCGTCGCCGGCCGGGCGGGACGGAGAACCCCGATCTGCCGACCGGCGCGGTCGAGGTCTATATCCGCGAGATCGAAGTGCTCGGGCCGGCCGGCGAACTGCCGATGCCGGTGTTCGGCGAACAGGAATATCCCGAGGAAACAAGGCTCAAGTACCGTTTCCTCGATCTGCGCCGCGAGCACTTGCACCAAAATATCATCAAGCGCGGCCAGATCATCGATTCGATCCGGCGGCGCATGAAGGAGCAGGGCTTCTTCGAGTTCCAGACGCCGATCCTGACCGCCTCCTCGCCCGAAGGCGCGCGCGATTATCTGGTGCCGTCGCGCATCCACCCCGGGAAAGTTCTATGCGCTGCCGCAGGCGCCGCAGCAGTTCAAGCAGCTCATCATGGTGGCCGGCTTCGACCGCTATTTCCAGATTGCGCCGTGCTTTCGCGACGAGGATGCGCGGGCCGACCGCTCGCCCGGAGAGTTCTATCAGCTCGATCTGGAAATGAGCTTCGTCACCCAAGACGATGTTTTTGCTGCCGTCGAGCCGGTGATGCGCGGCGTGTTCGAGGAATTTGCCGACGGCAAGCCGGTGACCAAGGAATTCCCGCGCATTCCTTATGCCGAAGCTTTAAGCAAATACGGCAGCGACAAGCCGGACTTGCGCAATCCGATCGTGATGCAGGACGTCTCGGGTATTTTCCGCGGCTCGGGATTCAAGATTTTTGCGCGCATCCTGGAAACCAGCGCCACGGCCGCGGTGTGGGCGATCCCGGCGCCGGGCGGCGGCTCGCGCGCGTTCTGCGATCGCATGAATTCCTGGGCGCAAGGCGAGGGCCAGCCGGGGCTCGGCTATATTTTCTGGGCGCTCGATAACGGCGCCGCTGTCGGCCGCGGACCGGTCGCCAACAATCTCGGCGGCGAACGCACCGAGAAATTGCGCGAGCAACTCGGCCTAAAAGACGGCGATGCAGTGTTCTTCGTCGCGGGCGAGCCGGCGACCTTTGTCAAATTCGCCGGTCCCGCGCGTACCAAAATCGGCGAGGAGCTCGGGCTCGTTGCCAAAGACCGCTTCGAACTGTGCTGGATCGTCGATTTTCCGATGTACGAGTGGAACGAGGAGGACAAGAAGATCGACTTCTCGCACAATCCGTTCTCGATGCCGAACCTGCCGGTCGATGAGTTCCTCGCGCTCGATCCGGCCGATCAGAAGAAAATCCTCGGCTTGAAGGCGATCCAGTACGACATCGTCTGCAACGGCGTCGAGCTGTCGTCCGGCGCCATCCGCAATCATCGCCCCGACGTGATGAAGAAGGCCTTCGCCATCGCCGGCTACGACGAGAGCACGCTGGAGCAGAAATTCGGCGGCATGCTGCATGCGCTCTCGCTCGGCGCGCCGCCGCATGGCGGCATCGCGCCCGGCATCGACCGCATCGTGATGCTGCTGTGTGGCGAGGAGAACCTGCGCGAGGTCGTGCTGTTCCCGATGAACCAGCGCGCCGAGGATTTGATGATGGGCGCGCCCTCGGAGGCGACGCCGAAGCAGTTGCGCGAGCTGCATATCCGGGTGGTCAAGCCGGAATAATTATTCCGCCGCGATCGCCGTTCATTCATCTCCGGTTGGCTTCGTCCAGCCGAACACACCAGAACAGGTTGTGTGCTGTAAATGCTGCAATTGTTGCGGTCGAGTAGCAAAAATTAGTAACGGTCTAGCAAGCAAACGCGGGTAGGAGATTTAGCGAGATTGCGCGATGGTCGCGATAGGGAGCGGAATTTGCAGGTTAACAATTCGTTAAAATTCGAAAATCTGCCCACAGCAGCAAAATTAGCAAAGTAGCAAAGTAGCAAAGTAGCAAAGTAGCAAAATTCTCCCGCGGATCAAGACCAGGCGAGCGACGCGGCGGTCGGCAACGGGGGACACCTAACAAAAAGACCTTACTAAAGAATGCGGTGTTCCTTGCGGCGGCCTCAGATCCTAATCGCTCGCCTTTAAATTTTATGTTGGCATTGATGTGGGATCCGCAAGTCCCGCTCGATGTGCGGATCGACATGGCGGTGGCAGCGGCGCCTTTCGTTCACGCCAAACCGCAGGCTCCGCCACGCGTGCGTACCAATCCCATGGGCTCTAGTCCCATTAAGAGCTCGCCTGATTTTACGCCGTTTAAAATGCAGGAGGAGTTAAGGGTTCCGGAAACGGTCGGCGCGGATGGGCTAGGCCGGAGCGGTGAGAGCGGGGCAGGCGGGAACGGGGCAGGCGGGAACGGGCAGGCGGCACGGGGGAACGGGCAGGCGGCACGAGCGGAGTGGATGGCAGCGACAACGGGGTCGATCTCAATCCGCTGCAATTTCTGTTGCGCGTGATGAATGATCCCGATGCCACGCCCAAGCAGCGGATCAAAGCAGCGCGGGTGGCGGCGCGCTACAAACACGTACCGGTGGCGCCAGACAACCAGCCGGCCGTGGATGAGTACGGGTTTGCGATTAGCCGGACACTCGCCAACGACATCAAGGAGGATTGGCTGGCGCTCAATAGGCTTAGCTCGTCCAAGGACGCACCAAGGCGTGCCGAGATCCTCGCCCGGCAGGCAGAGCGGGATGAATTCCTGAGCTGCCCGGTGGATTATTCGGCAGAGCGGGATCTGAAGCGTCGGGATGAACTGCTCGAAAAGAGGCCGCGGCGCAGCATGGCGGAGGAGACCGAGCTTGCCTTTGGCATCGCGCGCATTACCACGTCCGAGGCCGCGTTCAACCGCAGCCCGGAAGGACAAATCCGTCGCCGCATCGCCGACCTCCAGTACAGGAGGGACGCGGCAAATCGGGAAAGAAATCGCGATGTGGGACTGACCCGAGTTCAGGGCGAGGAGCTCGATGAATTGTCAAAGCGGTACCCGCCGAAAGCGCCACTCGGCGCGAAAGAGCCGCTCCTGCCGCACGTTCCAATTTTACAGCTTATCGAGTTTAAGAGGCGGCAAGCAGCAGCCGGTACTGCGCCCGACCCCGACTTCGAAATGGAAGAATTAGCGCCCACCTTCCTGGAACGGCACGAGCAGGAGCGGGCGCAGGAGGCAGAACTGATCGAACGTCGCAGAGCCGCAGGGGATCCGGATCCTTGGGACGGTAAAGCGCCTACCCCAAGAATCCATGAGTTGGAAAGGCGGCGTTTTCTCGACGAGGAGCTCACTCCCGCCGAAGCGGCCGAATTGCAACAGATCGCCCGGCTGTATCCGCAAGAAGTCGAGAGAATGAGGAAGTTGGTGGAGCGGCGGTACTACGGCGAGAAATTGGGCCGGCAAATGTATCGACCTATCTCGCCCATATAGCGAGCACGCGGCCTGCCGCGGGTGGGCGCTCACGATTTTTGTCCGATTTCGCGCTTCTCCAGCGGCAATTTTTTGCAGAAACCCGCTGCGGTGCTTTTGCTTCGAACGATAGCTGTCACCGCGGATCGTTATCACGTAGCGCGGCCCCAACGGGCTAGGTCTGCGCTGGCGGCACGCGCAACCGCACTCCCGGGCCACCCTTATCGGCATCGATGAATTCCACCCCTGCTTCTTCGAGAGCACGGCGGATGGCGTAGTCGTTCACTCGCGTGAGTGCGGTCGCGCTCGGCATGAGCTCGGCGCGACGGATGGTGGTTACGCTGACGGCGCAATGGTTCGCGAGGTCTTCGGCGCTCCAGCGGATGAGGGCGCGGGCCGGCAACGGTCACGGTGCTGCGAAGGGCCCCGGCAATGGCCGGCTCGACGGTCGCTCGCCAAATCTGGCAGCCCGCACGCCGCTGCCGCGGCAGGGCAAAGCCGATGCCGGCAACAGCAAAGCGCGTGGGATGCATACTGCTGTTCTCCTCAGCTTCGAAGCTTCAGGCCGGCTGCGCGACCAGATGCTGGGCGAACTCAATGCCATTGGCAGCGAGGACGAGGCGGCAAAGTGGGCGCACCGCCGGCTACCCGACAAGAACAAGCTCAATGCCGCGGACGCGAAGCACATCGAAGCGGTGTTCCGCGCCAAGCTTAAGAGCTTTGCCATCCATCACGCCGAAGGATTGCCTTCCGCAGGGGACGGTTCGAAAGCGACAGCAGATCTTGTTCACCCGGCACAGGAACCGGAACCGAAGCGAAAAGCCCGTGCCAGGTCCGTCGACAAATCGGTTCTTTCCCATCCGGAGCCGCGGCGCATCCGCGATCGCGACCATGTGCGCTTTGTGGCCCAGCAGCCCTGTCTGATCTGCGGTCGCAAACCGTCGGACCCCCATCATCTGCGCTTTGCGCAAAACCGAGCGCTCGGCCGCAAGGTCAGCGACGAGTTCACCGTGCCGCTCTGCCGCGGTCATCACCGCGAGCTTCATCGTCATGGCGATGAAGTCAGATGGTGGGGCAAAACCGGTATCGACCCGACCGTCTCTGCCCGTGAACTGTGGCTCGAAACCCATCCACTGCCGGAAAACGAAATGCAACCCGCGGCACAGGATCCCCATAGCGGAGGACCCAGGCCGAAATAGGCGGTAACAGTCCGAATCCGCACTAGCAATTCTTCACCGAATCCGTGACAATGAATAAATGGCAAAACGCGCGAAATCGACACGACAGCTAACCGGCCTCTATTATGCGCGAGAGGCGCGCGGGATGAGCCGCACCGAGCTCGTCAAAAAATCGGGCGTGTCGAAGCAGCAATTATCGCGGCTAGAGAATGGCCAGATCAGAATGCGTCTTGATCATTTAAAGCCGTTTGCCAATGTCCTTGGCTATACGCCAGAACAAATCTTGTTATGGGGGCGGTTTCCCGGCACCGGAGCAAGGGGAGCAGGCACAGAAGACGCAATCAAGCTGCAACCTGTTATTCAAGGGACTGGCGATATACCGGAACTCGACGTGCACGCACCGTACGAAGGCAGACGAGGGCGCCACATCGAGTTTATCCAGGACGAGAGCTGGTCTTTTCCGCGAAGTTTCGTGACCGATCGTTTACATGCTTCTGCGGCAAAGCTTCGTGTGCTTGAAGTCGACGGGGACGCAATGGCGCCGACATTGATGTCGGGCGACCGGGTAGTGATCGACACGGCCCACAAGGATCCCAGCCCGGATGGACTTTATGCTATTCGCGATGCGTTCGGGGGCATCGTGGTACGGCGATTGCAATTGTTGCGTTCGGCTCGGCCGGCCCGGGTAAAGATTATTTGCGACAATCAAAGTCACGCGAATGAGGAAGTGGCGCACACCCAATTGGATGTTTTTGGAAAGGCTGTCTGCTGCCTCAGACTTCTTTGAGGGCTGTCCATCGGCAATATTTTGATAAGGACGACAGCGCTTGTGTGGGCTCTGAATCAATGATTCGGAGCTCCTACCCTGCATAATTATGTCAAACCGTACCGCGGGTTCGAATCTCTTTCCCTCCGCCAGGACTTTTCGGCAACCCGTTCTCCGGTCGCCGCTACCGCCACTTATAAGCGCGTATTTTGGCTTCTTGGACGTCGAACCTCCGGACTCTGACAAGCCGTCGGCAAGCGATAATCTTCTCCATCAGGCCGTTTTTCTCCAGAGCTCTGTACTTTTGCGCCAAGGTACGGTTTTGCGGAACCCGGCGGAATCGCCGTTTCTATGACGCTCAATTCGGCCAATTTCGAAAAACACTCCCTTGGGCGATTTTCCCACCAACAACTGGACGCGCGGCCTTCGTCGGCTGGGTGACAGTTAAGCTTGACGATATCGCTCGCGTACGCACTCAAAGTCGATAGGCGGACATCGATGTGTGGGCGTGCGACCAATAACTCATAATTATGAGCCTGCCGACAGTATCGTACACTTCAACTGTCGAAATGAATGTCCGCTTTTGGGGGGTAAAGCGGACATCACGACTTGAAGCCGCTATGTCCGCTTATGACCCTGGCTGTGTAAAAACGCGGTACCTGTGATTCACTCCGCAGTGTGATTTGCTGCTGCGGAGGATCGCATGAAGCGCTTCGTTGAGGGGATTGATCGCGGACAGGCGACGCTGTTTCCGGAATGCCTCGCAGACTGGATCGACGAGAACAATCCGGTTCAAGTGATCGACGTCTTTGTCGATGAACTCGATCTGGCGGCACTGGGATTTGACGGGGTCGCTCCCGAGGTAACGGGACGGCCTTCATATCATCCCTCCGTCCTGCTGAAGCTCTATATTTATGGCTATCTCAACCGGGTTCAGTCGAGCCGGCGGCTTGAGCGCGAGGCTTTGCGCAATGTCGAGGTGATGTGGCTGTAGTGGGCTACAACGTTCAAGTCGCGGTCGACATCAAACATCATCTAATCATCACCCATGAGGTAACCAACGTCGGCAGCGACCGGGCACAGCTCGCCCATATGGCCAAGCAGACCAAGACAGCCCTGGAAGTGGCGAGTTTCGATGTCGTGGCCGACCGTGGCTACTTCAGCAGTGAGGAGATCCTTGAGTGCGACAAAGCCGGCATCCGGTGACGCTGCCAAAGCCATGACCTCGAACTCGAAGCGCTTCGGCTACTGGCCCGAAACCGAAGTGCCGCGAGGTCCGCGATTTGGTCGCGATCGGGTGAAAAGCGGACTAACTCGGACATCGCGAAAGTGAAGCGATTGACCCTGAACGGAAGTCGAAAGGCTTATTATTTGCCCCAGCCAAACTTGATTTCCTGCTAAGCCATCGCTCTAATAAGGTGTGTTTCAATTCGGGGCGTTATCGTGAAGCAATTATCGCTATGGATAATCGGGTTCCTTTTAAGCGACGCATTTGTCCTTATGTGCATAATGTTTCTCGTCATTGGTTTTCTTGAGGTTGCGATTCCGGCGCGTAAGGTTCCAATCCGACATTATCGCCTCAATCTCGCTTACGCTTTTGTAAACCTCGCGGCTATCACTGCAATAATGCCGTTTGTCTCCGCGTGCATCGTATTTGCGACACGGACAATTGGCCTCGGCCTTATCGATCTAAGGACATTAGGTGTTGATGGCTTCGTTGGCGGCTTGTTAGCGATGCTCGTAGGGACGTTAATCCTCGATTTTTTTCAATACTGGCAGCATAGACTTTCGCACACCCATGCAAACGATTACGACAATCGGTCTGGATATTGCGAAGTCGGTCTTTCAGATTCACGTGTCGATGCGGAGGGCAATGTCATCCTCCGTCGCCAGTTGAAGCGTCGCTACGTCCTGGCCTTCTTCCAGAAGCTGTCACCGTGTGTAGTTGGTATCGAAGCCTGCGCCTCGTCGCATCATTGGTCGCGCGAACTTCAGGCGCTCGGCCATACCGTTCGATTGATGCCGCCGGCCTACGTGAAGCCCTATGTGAAGCGGCATAAGAACGATGCCACGGACGCCGAGGCGATCTGCAAGCGGTCACCAGGCCAAATATGCGGTTTGTGGCGACCAAGACGCGCAAGCAACAGAGTTGCCTGACGCTGCACCGTACCCGGCACTTGTTCATTCGCCATACAGACCTCAGTGATCAACGCCATCCGTGCTCATCTGGCCGAGTTTGGGATTGTCGCGCCGGTCGGACGCAATGGCGTCGAGCAGCTGCTCGGGATCGCCGCCGATGCAAGTGACAAGCGGTTGCCCGACATTGCTCGTGCCTGTGTCGCCGCTCTCGGCAACCAACTGCGGATGCTGAAGGCCCAGATCCTGGAGTTCGATCGTAGGATCATGGTCTGGCACCGATCCAGCGAGGCAAGTCGGCGGCTCGACGATATACCCGGCGTCGGTCCGGCGTTGGCAACGGCTCTGGTTGCCAGCATCGCCGATCCGAAGGCCTTCCGATCCGGAGGGACTTCTCAGCCTGGATTGGTCTCGTCCCCAAGCAGAACTCGAGCGCAGGCAAGGACAGGCTCGGCAGTATCAGCAAACGAGGCGATCGCTATTTGCGTAGCTTGTTCACGACCGGAGCACTCGCCGTCATCCGCTATGCCAAAATCCACGGCACCAAGCATCGACCCTGGCTCACGGCATTGTTGGCGCGGCGACCTACCAAGGTTGCAGCCATCGCGCTCGCCAATAAGATCGCCAGGATGGCGTGGGCGATCATGGCCAGAGGCGAACGCTACAAGGAACCCGCCGCACTCGCGGCGTGAACGAGATCACACCGGGCATCCGGCGTGACCTGACGGTTGGGAGGGCGAACAGCACGTAATGCAGAGCCGGTCGATCCGGCGATCAGGACAACCCACCAGGGCCAGAGCATTGTCGAATGCGAGCTTTTGACCGGGACCTGATCCGCGGAGGGCATTATGGCCAGCGGTCATGTGAACCGCACTCAAAGGCCGAACACATGGCTGCACCGACCAATGCTGCACTCGTGAAAAAAGTCCTTGCCAACTCGGAGCCGTCCACACATGGCCCTGAGCGTCGTTTTGCTGTGACGCAATAAATGTCGGCTATTGATCGAAGAACGGAAGTCGCGTCGCTAATGGCCAAGCACGATGACCTGCCCCCTTAAATGCCCCCGTTTTTGGGACAGTCCGTTCCCTACGGGAGACGGACATGCGTAAGAGCAGATTTACGGAAGAGCAGATTATCAAGGTGTTGAAGGAGACGCTGCCGGGCTGTCGGCCGGCGAGCTGTGTCGCAAGTACGGCATCAGCGATGCGACCTTCTACAAGTGGCGATCGCGCTATGGCGGGATGGAGATCTCCGACGCCCGCAGGCGAAGGCGTGGAAGACGAAAACCGCAAGCTGAAGAAGCTCCTGGCGGAGACGATGCTGGACGCATCGACGCTGAAGGAGATGCTCGGAAAAAACTTCTGACGCCCAGCTTGCGGAGACATGCTGTGACCTGGGCTGTCCGAGAAAAGGGCTATTCGCAGCGGCGCGCCTGTCGCCTGGTGAGCCTGCATCCGAAGACCGATCGCTATGTGCAAAGAGGTCTGGCGATGAAGAGCTGCGCAGACGCCTGCGCGAGCTGGCATCGCAGCGACGGCGGTTCGGCTATCGGCGTCTCGGTCTGATGCTGGAGCGACAGGGCATCAAGCTCAATCGCAAGAAGCTCTATCGGCTGTACAAGGAGGAACGGCTGACGGTGCGCAAGCGCGGCGGCCGCAAGCGGGCTCTTGCACCCGGGCGCCGATGGCAGTGCCGCAGGATCGCAATCTGCGTTGGTCGCTCGACTTTGTGGCCGACACCTTGGCCAGCGGCCGACGCTTCTGCATCCTGACCCTGGTCGACGACTTCACCAGGGAATGCCTCGGCCTGGTGGTTGACACCTCGCTCACCGGCCTGCGGGTCGCCCGCGAGCTCGATCGGATCGCTGAACTGCGCGGCTATCCCGGCATGATCGTCAGTGACAACGGCACCGAGCTGACACTTAAATGCCATCCTGGCCTGGCAGCAGCAGCGTGGCGTGGAATGGCACTACATCGCACCGGGCAAGCCGATGCAGAATGGTTTTGTCGAAAGCTTCAACGGCCGGCTGCGCGATGAGTGCCTCAACGAGCATCTGTTCGCCAACCTCAAAGAGGCGCACGAGATCATCGAAGAATGGAGGACCGACTCAACACCAACCGACCACACACGAGCCTCAACGGGCTCACACCAACCGAGTTCGCAGCACGCCCCAAGCAGGGGCAAAACTGGAACAGGCTCTCCTTATGAACGAGGGCAAGTTGGGGAGCAGGT